>CAWIPN010000001.1:0-245876 GCA_963837985.1 uncultured Alphaproteobacteria bacterium
CCGACTGGCCCGACTGCGACATCGATGCCATTCACTGCATCGGGCGAGTGATCTGGGCTGGGCGCAAGCTGGGCTGAGGGATCAGCTCCGGCGCCGGTCGAAGATCCACATCACGACTGCAATGAATATTCCCGCTGCAAGACCGATCCATACGCCGAGCAGCGGATTGCGCATCGCAAGTCCGGCCAGGAAACCGACGAGCAGTCCGCCCATGAGGAAGCAGCCGCCGCCGCGTGTGTGCTGAGGTTCCATGCGCGCGCATTTGGCAGAGCGAGGCGGCAAGCGCCAGCAGTGTCGAAAACAGGGTTAGCGAGTCGTTGACAATGCTTGTCGGCAGTCCGGAAACAGCTTTCCCGCTAGGGCTCGAGCCATGGACTTGCCCTTCATTTCCGGCCGTCCGGCGCTTGCCGACGCAGCCGAGCTCATCGAACGCTTCGGCGACAATGCGGGGATGGAGGCCGCCGTGCGGGCCGAGAAGAGCCGCGAGTCCGGCAATCTGGTGCGTTTTTGCCACTGGCGGCAGATCGAGCGAGTGATCGTCACTCTGCGTAGCGAAGAAGTGCGCGGAACCATTCACTAAAATTTGCGCCGGTCTGGCGCGGTTCATGTACCCCCTTTAGTCTGGCGCGATGAAAGAGCGGGGTGGACGGGCGCTCGGGCCGCTTGCCCGCGGCCGGAACATGTTCAAGTCACGCGTCGCCGCGCAGCTGCTGTGTGCGGCGGCGTGGACTTGTGGCGTGCCGGGAACCGCCTTTGCCCGTCAAAGCCCGGCGGCTACGCAACCACCTCCGGCTCCGGAGGCTCCAGACCTCGATCCGGCCGCACCGCTCGCGCCGATGCCGGACCTTGGCGTCGACTGGCCCGACCTGGGAAGCGAGCCGGCCCAATCCCCGATCAAGCAGGCTCCCACGCAGGGCACGGCCGCCGTCGCGGACAGCGCGACCGAGCGGCAGTACCGGATCGCAATCACCGGCATCGAGCGTATCGGTAATGCCGAGCAGTTGGTCGAGTTGTTCGAAAAACAGTCGGCGCTGTACGAAAACCGCAGGGAAGAGGCGAATGCCGCGCAGATCCAGCGGCGGTCGGAAAGCGATTCCGAGCTGCTGGCCGAGTTGCTTCGCTCCCAGGGCTATTACGACGCAGCGGTCGAGCCGATAATTGAGCCGGAGGGGAGGGCCGTCGTCGTCACCCTGGCGGCGGTTCCGGGCGCACAATATCGATTTAGCTCCGTCAAGCTTCCCGGACTTGAAGCAGCCGGCGCGGACTCCGACACGCTTCGGCAGGCGTTCGCAGTCAAAGCCGGCGACGCGGTCGTTGCAGAGGACGTGCTTGCGGCCGACCTGGCACTGAAGGTCGCGCTGGGCGAACGGGGATTCGCTCTGGCGGATATCGGCGAACAGCAGATCACCGTCGATCACGAGACGCACCTCGCGACGCTGGTGCTTCCCGTCCACCCCGGTCCGGTCGCGACGTTCGGCACGATCCGGGTCAGCGGGAAACCGCCGTTCAGCGCCGGCCACATTGCCGAGATGGCGCGATTCAAGACCGGCGACCGCTTTGAGCGGGACAAGGTCGACGATCTCCGCCGGGCGTTGATCGCCACCGGCCTGGTTGCGACGGCGGACGTGAAGGTCGTGCCCGTTACCGACAACGGTACGGTGGACCTCGACGTCGCGCTGACACCGGCGCCTAGGCACACCATCGCGGGCGAGCTGGGCTACGGCACTGGCGAGGGCGCAAAGCTCGACGCCAGCTGGCAGGACCGCAACTTCTTCAACCCCGAAGGAGCGCTGACCCTGCGAGCGATTGCCGGTACTCGCGAACAGCTCGCCGGAGTGGAATTCCGCCGCAACAACTTCATGCGGCGCGACCGAATCCTCGACTTCCAGCTAAGCGCCAGCCACACCAATTTCGACGCCTACGAAGCGCGCACAATCCGTTTTCTCGGAAGCCTGGAGCGACAGAGCAACATCATCTGGCGCAAGAGATGGACCTGGGGCGTGGGCGCGGAGCTCCTTGCCACCGACGAGCGCGGAGTCTTCAACGATCCCACGCAAAAGCAAACGAAGACGTTCCTGATCACGGCGCTCCCGCTGAACCTCGCGTTCGACGGGAGCGACGATCTCCTGAATCCGAGCCGCGGGTTTCGTGTCGCGGTGCACGCGAGTCCCGAGATTTCCGCGAAAGGGGGTTCGTTCGCCTATGCAAAGACGCAGCTGGACGCGAGCGGTTACTATCCGCTCAACGACAGCACGGTGCTTGCCGGGCGAGTCCGGCTGGGAAGCATCTTCGGAGCCGATGCGCCCTCGATTGCTCCGTCTCGGCGGTTTTATGCCGGCGGCGGCGGGTCTGTTCGCGGCTATGGCTACCAGCGCGTGGGCCCGCGCGACTTCGAAAACGATCCCGTCGGCGGCAAGACGCTGACGGAATTCGCTCTCGAGGCGCGCATCAAGCTGAAGGGCTTGGGCGGCAACTTCGGCGTGGTTCCCTTCTTCGACGGTGGCGAGCTGACGAACTCGGTCACGCCGGGCTTCAATGGGTGGCAGTTCGGCGCCGGGATCGGGCTGCGTTACTATTCCAGCTTCGGCCCGATCCGTATCGATGTCGGCACTCCGCTCAATCCGCGAAAGGGCGACGGACCGATCGCGGTCGCAGTTTCGCTCGGGCAGGCCTTCTGATGGCGGAGGCAGCCGCTGAACGCAGCGACGACGGCGGCGCGCCATATCGGCTGAAGCGCAGTTGGCGCCGGCGGCTCTTGCAAGAGTTCGTTGCGCTCGTCGCAGCCCTGGGGCTCCTGCTCGCAATCGCGCTGGTCATTCTCGACAGCGCACCCGGCCATCGTTGGGTCGCCGACCAGATTGCCAGCGTCGAGACCAGTTCCGGTCTTCACTTTCGGGTTTCGCGGATCGAAGGCTCGGTCTTCGGAAAGTTCAAGCTCAAGGATTTCGAGGCTCTCGACTCCAAAGGCGTGTTCTTCAAGGCGCCCGATCTCGTGGTGCAGTGGAACTCCGGCCGCGTGGCTTCACAATGCGCTGCACATCGAACGGCTGCATGCGGACACCGCCACGCTGGTGCGGCTCCCGGTGCTCAAGCCGAGCAAGAAAAAGGGCCCGATACTGCCGGGCTTCGATATCCGCATCGGCGAACTTTCGATCGACAATCTGGAGATCGGCAAGGCGGTCACCGGAACGGCTCGTTCCGGACGGCTGAAGGCCGCGCTTGACGTGCGATCCGGCCGCGCGGTGGCGAAGGTGAACGCTGCGATCGACAACTCCGATGCCCTGTTGCTGGACCTCGACGCCGAGCCCGACGGCGACAGGTTCGATCTCGAGCTGCGCGCCCGGTCGAGAGCCGGCGGTGTTCTCCCGGCCCTCGTCGGCTCGAAGCGCTCGCTCGAGGCCGTGATTACGGGCGACGGCACGTGGAAAAAATGGAAGGGTCGCGCAGCGCTCGACTTGTCGGGCCACCCGGCGGCGCGGCTTGCGCTCACGGCAACCAACGGCCGCTTCGGCCTTTCCGGCGTGCTCAGGACTTCGGATTTCCTGCACGGGCGGTTGATGCGCCTGACCGCGCCAACGATCCGGGTGCGCGGCGACGCCCAAATCAAGGACCGCCTTCTCGACGGGAAGCTCATCCTCGGCTCGTCGGCGCTGCGCGCAGCAGCGAGCGGCACGCTCGACCTTGGGAAAAATCGCTTCCGTTCCGTTCGGATCGGCCTCGACCTTCTTCGCCCGCCGGCGCTGTTCACGAATATGACTGGTCGCAACGTCCGCGCTCTCATCACGCTCAACGGGCCGTTCGCCACCGCAGATTATGCGTATCGGCTGACCTCGCCCGCGGTAAAGTTCGACGACACCGGCTTCGTCGACGTCCGCGCCGAGGGGAGGGGGCGACTGTCGCCCTGGCCAATGCGCGTTCCGCTGCACCTGCAGGCACGCGCGCTGACGGGCGTTGGCGACACTGCTGGCGCGATCCTTGCCAATACCAGCATCGACGGGTTGTTGACGGTCACGCCGCATATGGTGCGTGGGGAAGGCCTGCAGCTGCGAAGCGCCCAGACTTCGGGCAAGGTCTCGCTCTTGATCGACCTCGACACCGGGCGGTTCGAGGTCCTGCTGTCAGGCGGAATGCACCGCTATTTCATCGATGGGCTGGGGCTGGTGGACGTCCTCACCGAGCTGAAGGTCGTTCCTGCTCCGGGTGGACACGGAACGCTGGTGACCGGGACGGGCAAGGCCTGGGTTCGGCGCCTTGACAATAGCTTCTTCCAAAGCCTGACGGGCGGATTGCCGCGGATAACGACCGACCTTACGCGGACGCCCGACGGCATCCTTCACCTCACGAATCTCCAGCTCTATTCGCCCAGGCTGCGGCTGTCGGGACAGGGAATCCGCCGCCGCGACGGCACGTTCCATATCGAAGCCCATGGCCGGCAGGAGCAATACGGCCCCGTTCGAATGATCGTCGACGGGGATATCGCCCGTCCTCACGTCGAACTTTTCCTCGATCGGCCCAACGATTCGCTCGGGCTCGAGGACGTGCATCTGACCCTCGCTCCGACAGCGGCCGGTTATGATTACCGCGCCAATGGCGGATCGACGCTCGGGCCGTTTACGAGCACTGGGCAGATCCTGATGCCCCACGGCGCCGAAACGACGATCGCCGTCGCCGCGCTCGACGTGAACGGCACTCACGCAACGGGTAACCTCAGGGCCGATCCCGGCGGCTTCAACGGGACGCTTCGGCTGGGCGGCGGCGGCCTGACCGGTACCGTCGGATTCCAGCCGTTCAACGGGGCGCAAAAGATCGAGGCGCATCTAAACGCCGACCACGCCTCCTTCCCCGGTGCACTGAGCGTGCGCAGCGGCCGCCTCGACGGAACCATCCTGCTTGCCGACCAACGGACCACGATGAGCGGCGTCGTCAACGCGCGCGGCGTGGAACTGAGCGGCGTTTCGCTCGCCCGAGTCACCGCCAATGCGAACCTCGTCAACGGAAGCGGGCAGATCCGCGCAGCCGTTGCGGGCCGCAGGGGCGCCGAGTTCGAGTTCGCCACCCTGGCCGACATTTCACCCGACTCGATCCGGCTCACCGGCCACGGCGAGGTCGATCGCAAGCCGCTGGTCCTGAAGCAGGCGGCGGTGCTGACCCGCAGCGGCGACGGCTGGGCGCTTGCTCCGACGCGTGTCGGCTTTGCGGGTGGGGAAGCGGTGGTTTCGGGCAACAGCGGGTCGCACCCGACGGTTCATGCGCGGCTGCAATCCATGCCGCTGAGCGTCCTCAATATTGCTTCGCCCGATCTCGACCTGGGCGGTCAGGCGAGCGGGTCGCTCGAATATGCCTGGAAAGGCAGCCGTTCGGGCAGCCTCGACCTGACGGTGCGCGGGCTGAGCAGGGCGGGGCTGGTGCTTGCGTCCGAGCCGATCGACCTTGGCGTGAAAGCCATACTTACGGGCGACAAGGCGGGTCTTCGCGCCGTTGCGGTCAGCGACGGCAAGACCATCGGTCGCGCGCAGGCCCGGCTTGCGCCGCTCGGCGGCGGATCGCTGGCGACGGCGCTACTCAATGCCCCGCTGTTTGCGCAGCTCCGGTTCCAGGGCCCGGCCGACACGTTGTGGAGATTGTCGGGAATCGAGCTGTTCGATCTCACCGGGCCGGCGGCCATCGCGGCGGACGTCGGCGGAACATTGTCCGACCCGATCATTCGCGGTTCGCTGAAGACCGAGAATGCGCGGCTCGAAAGCCCGATTACCGGCACCGTTATCGATCACCTCGTCGCGCAGGGCCGGTTCCAGGGTTCGCAATTCCTGTTCAGCAACCTGTCCGGAAAAACTCCCGGTGGCGGCTCGGTCAGCGGCTCGGGAACGATCGCTTTCTCGCAGGCGCAGACCCGGCTCGACCTTTCGTTCAACGCGACGCAGGCCAGGCTCCTGAACCGGGACGACGTCTCCGCGACTGTCACGGGCCCGCTCAAAGTGCGCTCCGGCGGCTCGGGCGGCGGGACGATTTCGGGTGATCTGCATCTCGATAGCGGACGCTTCACCCTCGGCCAGGCAAGCAGTGCCGCTTCCGTGCCGCAGCTCGATGTGAAGCACACCGGCCTCGACGAAGCCGACGTGATCGAGCCGTCGCAAGTTCATCCGTGGAAGCTGGATCTCGGCATCACGGGCGGCAAGCTTGCCGTCACGGGGCTTGGGATCAGAAGCACGTGGACGACGGATCTGCACGTCGGCGGCGCCGCCGATTCGCCGGCGTTCACCGGGCGTGCCGACCTGGTCCGGGGCGACTATGGGTTTGCCGGGCGGACCTTCCGGCTCGACCGCGGAGTCATCCGCTTCCGCGGCGAAAGCCCGCCCAACCCACTTCTCGATATCCGTGCCCTGGCGCAGGTCCAGGGTCTCGACGCGACCATTCTCGTCCAGGGGACGGGGCTGAAGCCGGAAATCAGCTTCGCGTCGAACCCGCAGCTTCCGCAGGACGAACTGCTGTCGCGAATCCTGTTCGGAACGTCGATCACCAACCTGTCTGCGCCCGAAGCCATCCAGCTTGCGTCCGCGGTCGCGGCGCTCAATTCGGGAACGGGCAGCCTCGACCCGATCAACGCGCTTCGTCGCGCGGTTGGGCTCGATCGGCTCCGTATCCTCCCGGCCGACATCGCAACCGGCCAGAAAACGGCGATCGCCGCCGGTAAATACATCGGCCGAAAGCTTTACGTGGAGGTGATTACCGACGGTCACGAATATTCCGCCACGCGAGTCGAATATGAGCTGAACTCGGTGGCTTTCGGTGCTCTCGACGGTCTCCACCATCGGCCGTGCGCAAGCCAGCGTACGAGTTAGCAAGGACTATTGAGCAACTCCGCGTGGGTTGCCCCACCACCCCTGCATGTGCTGGATGGGGGCGGGCAGCTCGCCCGGCCGACCCTTCCTTCGAACGACCGAAAGGCATTCGCGCTTCATGAACACCGGCGTTTTCATCTCGCTTGCGGCATATTTCATCCTGATGCTCGGGATCGGACTTTGGGCCTGGAAGAAGTCCACAGACGACATCGACGGCTATCTGCTCGGCGGGAGAAACCTGAGCCCCAAGGTCGCGGCGCTGTCGGCCGGCGCCTCGGACATGAGCGGATGGCTTCTGCTCGGCCTTCCCGGCGCCGCTTACGTTGCAGGACTCAGCGCCACCTGGATCGCAATCGGCTTGTTCGTCGGCGCCTTCGCCAATTACCTGATCGTCGCGCCGCGGCTTCGAGTGCACACGGAGCGCACCGGCGACGCCATCACGATCCCCGAATATTTCGAAAAGAGGTTCGAGGACAACAGCCACTCGCTTCGAGTCATTTCGTCGCTGGTCATCGTCATCTTCTTCACGCTCTACACCTCGTCGGGCGTCGTTGCCGGCGGCAAGCTGTTCGAAAGCGCATTCGGGGCCGATTACACGCTCGGACTGTGGCTGACGGCCGGAGTGGTCGTCGCCTACACGCTGTTCGGCGGATTCCTTGCAGTGAGCCTGACGGATTTCGTGCAGGGCTGCATCATGTTCGTTGCACTCGTCCTTCTTCCCGCGGTCGCTTTCTACGACCTCGGCTGGCACTTCACCGGGGAACTGGAAGCTGCAAAGCCCGGCGCATTCAACATGATGGCCGGCATGACTCCGCTTGCGATCGTGTCGTCGCTTGCCTGGGGCCTCGGCTATTTCGGCCAGCCGCACATCATCGTGCGGTTCATGGCCGTGCGCTCGGTCAAAGACGTGCCGGCGATGCGCAATATCGGCATGAGCTGGATGGGTGTCGCCCTGATCGGCTCCGTCGCGACCGGCCTTATCGGAGCGACCTATGTCCTTCGAACCACGGCGACGCTCGACGATCCGGAAACGATTTTCGTCGTCCTGGCGGACGCGCTCTTCAATCCGCTGATTACGGGCTTCCTCCTTGCAGCGCTGCTGGCCGCGATCATGAGCACCATCTCCTCGCAGCTGCTGGTCTCGTCGTCGTCGCTGACGGAGGACTTCTACCGACTGTACCTGCGGCGCGACGCCAGCCAGACCGAGCTGGTCACGATCGGCCGGCTGTCCGTCATCGCGGTTGCGCTCGTGGCGATCTTCCTCGCCTACGATCCCGACAGCAGCATTCTTGGGCTGGTTGCCAATGCGTGGGCGGGTTTCGGTGCGGCGTTCGGCCCAATCGTCATCCTGTCGCTGACCTGGAAGCGGATGACTCGAAACGGCGCCCTGGCAGGCATTATCGCCGGCGCGGTGACGGTGCTGTTCTGGATGTATGCGCCGGTGCTGGCGGACGGGAAGACGCTCAGTTCGCAGCTGTACGAGATCGTGCCGGGCTTCCTCGCCTGCATGCTTGTGGCAATCCTCGTAAGCCTCGCGGGCTCGCCCCCGCCCGAAAGCGTGGTGCGCACCTTCGAGGAGAGCGAGGACGAACTGCATGCGGCCTTTGGGCCTGAGGGGGCGAAGGCGCAGGCAGGCTGATGCGTTGGCTCCTGACGCTGCTGGCTGTTACGCTGTGCGGCTGCGTGACGGTGCAGCCGCAGCCGAATACGACCGTTCTCGTGGTGCCATCGATGCACGGGCTCCACGCGACCAGCGCGAGCTACAGCTTCGACCGGCTCTATGCGCTCGTGCAGCAATTTCGTCCGGACGTCGTCGGGGTGGAGATCCGGCCCGAGGACATCGGGGAGCCGGACGCTTACCTGAAACGCAACTATCCGCCTGAAATGATCGCGCTGCGCGACAAATACCCGCAACGTGTCGTCGGCTTCGACTGGCTTGGGCCGGAACTGCAGGGAAAGACCATTCCCGAGCACTATTGGCAGAAGAAGAGTGCGATCAAGGCGCTGGAGCGCGACTTCGCCAAGGATCCTGCGATGCACAGCAGCGAGGCCGAGCGGATTTCAGCGAAGGAGCTGGAAATCCTGAAGAGCGCCACTCCGCATTCGCTCGCCGACGGCCGTTACCACCGCCTGGTGGTCGCTGATCGCGCACTCATGGCAAAGCTAGCGGGAAAGGGCCGCTATTCCGAACTGGTTCGCTTTACCGCCGAAAGGGACCGCAGGATCGATTCGAACCTGGTCCGGATCGTGCGTGAAAACCGGGGCAAGCGGATCGTCTTCGTCATGGGCGCGGACCATTTCGGCTACGCGCTGGAGCGTCTCCGGCACGACCTGGGACGTGACGTAAGGGTGGTCACGCCCCACTGACGGGCGTCGCCTAGCTCGAGTAGTACATGTCGAACTCGACCGGGCTCGGCGTGGTTTCCCAGCGCATCACCTCTTCCCACTTGAGCTCGGCGTAAGCATCGATCTGGTCGTCGCTGAAGACATCGCCGCGGGTCAGGAAAGCGCGGTCGTTCTGAAGGCTGACAAGCGCTTCGCGAAGGCTCCCGCACACGGTCGGCACGTCGACGAGCTCCTGCGGCGGAAGGTCGTAGAGGTTCTTGTCCATCGGGTCGCCGGGATGAATCCGGTTCTGGATTCCGTCGAGCCCGGCCATCATCAGCGCCGCATAGGCCAAATAGGGATTGGCAAGCGCATCGGGAAAGCGGAATTCTACGCGCTTGGCCTTTTCGCCGGCGCCGTATGGAATGCGGCACGAGGCGGAGCGGTTGCGGCTCGAGTAAGCGAGAAGCACGGGCGCTTCGAAACCGGGCACCAGGCGCTTGTAGCTGTTGGTAGTCGGATTGGTGAAGGCGTTGAGCGCGCGGGCGTGCTTGATGACTCCGCCGATGAAGTAGAGGGCCGTTTCGCTCAGGCCGGCATAGCCGTTGCCGGCGAACAAGGGCTTGCTGCCCTTCCAGATGGACATGTGCGTGTGCATTCCGCTGCCGTTATCGCGGGCGATCGGCTTGGGCATGAACGTCGCGGTCTTGCCGTAGGCATGCGCGACCATGTGCACGACATATTTGTAGATCTGCATGCGGTCGGCGGTTTCAACGAGGCTCCCGTAGGTGAGCCCAAGCTCGTGCTGGGAGGGGGCGACTTCGTGATGGTGCTTGTCCATTGGAAGCCCCATCTCGAGCATGGTCGTGACCATCTCTCCGCGGATGTCCATGGCGCTGTCCACCGGGGCGACCGGGAAGTAGCCGCCCTTGGCGCGCGGCCGGTGGCCCAGGTTGCCGCCTTCATATTCGCGGGACGAATTGCTCGGCAGTTCGATGTCGTCGATCCTGAAACAGCTGGCGCTGTATCCGTCCTCGAACCGGACGTCGTCGAACATGAAGAATTCGGCTTCCGGCCCGACGAAGATCGAGTCGCCGATTCCGCTCTGCTTGAGATAGGCCTCGGCGCGGGTTGCGGTGGAGCGGGGGTCGCGGCCGTAAAGCTCGCCGGTCGATGGCTCGACCACGTTGCAGAACAGGATCAGCATCGGAGTGGCGCTGAACGGGTCGACGTAAACGGCATCGAGATCGGGCTTCAGGATCATGTCCGATTCGTTGATCGCCTTCCATCCGGCGATGGAACTCCCGTCGAACATCAGCCCGTCAACCAGAGAATCCTCATCGATGACTCCGCTGGCCATCGTCAGGTGCTGCCACTTGCCCTTTGGGTCGGTAAATCGCAGGTCGACCCACTCGATTTCTTCGTCCTTGATCTTCGAAAGGATTTCACCTGCGTCGGCCATCGTGATGCTCCATTTGCTTCGTGCCTTCCCCGGATGAACGGAGCCGCTCCCGCAAGGCTCCACGGCCCCACAGGCGACGCTCACGAATCCGAAGCTTGTGGCGCGCTTGTCCAGCGGCTTTGGGGCCGAATCCAGAGGCCGGTTAACTTTTCACCGGCGGCAGGACCGGGTCTAAGAGACAGATGCGATTCGGAATTCGAAAGCCCAGCATTCGCAAGAGTATCGCGGCGCGGGTGTCTCCGGCGCGGCTCGTCCGCCATCGGCTGGGGCTGAAGGCCCCACGCGGCCTGGGCTGGATCACCAATCCCAGGCGCGCGCTTTACAACCGCGTTTACAATCGGACTTCGGTGTCACTCTGGACGCTTCTTCGCAAACTGATGCGCTAGTCGACGATTGCCTTTCCCGCTTTCCAGCCGAGAAATAGCAGGGCCAGTCCCGCCAGGAGCGCGACGACGAAGATGAAGATTGCGATCTTCGCGAGCGCCCCGGCGAGTCCGCCAAACCCCAGAATGGCGGCAATTAGCGCAACGACCAGAAGAGTGACCGCGAGCCCGATCATGCTCGCGACCTACAGGTTGCCGGTCAGGAGGAGGATAACGACCACGATCAGGATCAGGCCCAGAAGTCCCGACGGACCGTAGCCCCAGCCGGTGCTATAGCCCCAGCGCGGCAGGGCGCCGATGAGCAGCAGGATCAGAAGAATGACGAGAATTGTCCAAAGCACGGCTGTTCCTCCACTTGTATTTGTATCTGTGTGGGCCCGTAACGAGCGGGCGCGGCCGTGGTTGCAGTGTCAGAAACTTCGCCGTTGTGCGCTGATAAGCATCCGCAGGAGCATCGCCACCGGTCGCGGTACGCCGACCTTTCCTTCCAGCCACAGGCTCACTGCCGAGCGAGATACGCCGATCGCATTGGCGAGGTCCGACTGAGTCCGGTAGCCCAGGGTCCGCATCGCCGACCTCAGCTCGTCGGGCGCCATGGACGCCAGCAGCGGGTCGCCGCCCCCGGGGCTAGATGGCATCGACGCCCCGATCGCCGGTTCGGATCCGGACTGCTTCGTCGATCGAAATGACGAAGATCTTGCCGTCGCCGATCCGCCCAGTGCGCGCGGCGTGAGTGATCGCTTCGATGACGTTTTCCACGAGCATGTCCTCGACTACGACCTCGACCTTCACCTTGGGCAGGAAGTCGATCACATATTCCGCGCCTCGGTACAGCTCGGTGTGGCCTTTCTGGCGGCCGAATCCCTTCACTTCGGTGACGGTAATTCCCGATACGCCGACTTCGTGCAGAGCATCTTTGACGTCGTCGAGCTTGAACGGCTTGATGACCGCTTCGATCTTCTTCACTTCACGTCTCCAGTGGCGCGCTACAGCTAATGCCTAATCGCCGCCGCATTTGAAAGGCAGTGCCGGCGCATGGACAAGGCGATCATACTTTCGGCCGGGCAGGGCTCGCGCCTCGGCCACCTCGTCGACGACAAGCCCAAGTGCCTCATCGACTTCGCCGGGCGCACCTTGCTCGACCGGCAGCTCGACACGCTCGCGGCCGCAGGCGTTGGCGAAGCGGTCGTCGTGACCGGCTTCCACGACGGTCTCGTCGATGAGGCGATCGCAGCAAGGACGGGCGGCCCCAGGGTCCGGACGATCTACAATCCGTTTTTCCAGGTAGCCGACAACCTGGGATCGCTGTTCATGGCGCGCGAAGAACTTACCGGCGACTGCCTGGTGTGGAACGGCGATACTCTGGTTTCAGATTCCCTGATGGAGCGCGTGGTCGGCAATGACATTCCCGGCATTTGCGTCACCATCGACCGCAAGGCCAGCTATGACGCCGACGACATGAAGGTGGTGGTTCGCGACGACGGGCGGCTGCAGGCGATCGGCAAACGCCTCGGCAAGGGCGTCAACGGAGAATCGATCGGGCTGCTCGCCTTCCGCGGCGATGGCGCGGAGCGATTCCGAAGCGCCATCGAGCGCGACATGCGCACGCCGGAAGGGACCACCATCTGGTATCTGCGCGTCATTCACCACCTTGCGCAGACTTCGGACGTCTGGACCTTCGACATCGACGGCGAGGAATGGGGCGAGGTCGACTTTCCCGACGATGTGCAGCGCGCGCGCGAGCTCGTCGAGGGCTGGGACGCCAAGCGAAAGGCGGCTTAGGCTGGTGTCCGTTTTGGGTGGAAAGCGGACATTCGAGCTATCCGTATTTCACCCACACGACCCCGGCGAGCGCAATCACGCAGAACACGGCAAAGAGCGTCCAAAACACCTTCTCAGGGAGGAGCAGAAATAGGTCTGACCAGTCGAACATCGCGTTAACCTGCCTGCTGTCGCTAATGTCCGCAATGGTCGACAGCCGTCGCGGCAGCTTTGGGTCGAAAACGGACGCTAGCGAACAGTTATCCCGAGTCTCTTCATGGCAACGTCGAACTCAGCGGGATCATCAACTCGGAACGCAATGCGGTCACATGCTCCCTTGCGAGTTTTAATTGGGCGACTGAGGCGAAGCATTCGGTTCGGATAGGCAAGTGGCACCACGTTCGTCGAGCCTTTTCCCTTGTGCTCGCCGGGTGCCCAGCTGCTGGAGACGCTTTCGACAGCTGAGATAGGCACGGGCAGCGTTCGCAGTGAACCAGTATTCAAGCGCAGCTCGGTTGCGGAGAGCGAGTGCGGCTTTCGCCGGAACGATCGAATCCAAAGGACGAACCAAAGCAGTGAACCGACGCTCAAGATGAAGAGTGGCCACCCGATGGTGGGCCAGCGAAGCGTGATGAAAAGGTGCACAAGCAGCGCTTCGCAGGTGGCTAGCGCGACGAACGCCCAGAGCATCGGCGCGACGGTTCTGTGGTAGTCAAAACTCTGCTGCATTGCTGCAGCTTACGGCGGCCAACGAGTGGAGCAAGCTGCGCCAGTGCTAGTGTCCGCAATGGGTCGAAAACGGACATTAGCCGTCACGGAGTAAATCCGTGACGTCGATCCGGTCGCTGCGCGCCGGTCGGCCGGCTTTCGCGCTCTCTTCGACACAAGCTCCCGTTTGCTGACGCAAACGCTCCCTTATGCTCGGGCGCTCAAGCGTAAGGCGGCTTGTCGAAGTCCTTGGGGCTCTTGGTGAAGATCTCGCAGCCGTCGTCGGTAATCCCGATCGAATGTTCGAACTGGGCGGAAAGCGAGCGGTCGCGGGTCACTGCGGTCCAGCCGTCGTCGAGGAGCTTCACCGCGGGGCGGCCGATGTTGATCATCGGCTCGATGGTGAAGATCATTCCGGGCTTGAGCTCGGGGCCGGTGCCCGGGCGCCCGGCGTGAATGACTTCGGGGCTGTCGTGGAAGAGCCGTCCGACGCCATGACCGCAAAAATCGCGGACCACGCCGTACCTGTTCTTTTCCGCGTGCGTCTGGATCGCGTTCGCGACGTCACCCATTCGATTGCCCGGCCGCGCCTGCTCGATTCCAAGCATCAGGCACTCGTAGGTCACGTCGACGAGCTTGCGCGCCTTGAGCGGGACGTCGCCGACCAGGAACATGCGGCTGGTGTCGCCATGCCATCCGTCGAGGACGGGTGTCACGTCGATGTTGACGATGTCGCCGTCCTTGAGCACCCGCTCGCCGGGAATGCCGTGGCAAACGATGTGGTTGATCGACGTGCAGCAGCTTTTCGTGAACCCGCGATAGCCGAGCGTCGCCGGAAAGGCGCCCGCTTCGGTCGTCATCCGATAGACGATCGCATCCAGCTCATCCGTGGTCACTCCGGGGACGACGCTGGACGCCAGCGCATCGAGAATCTCGGCCGCGAGGCGGCCGGCGCGGCGCATTCCTTCGAATCCCTCGGGCCCGTGGAGCTTGATGACGCCATTGCGCGCTTCCACGCGGTCGTCGGAAGTGACGGTGATGTATTGAGTCATGCCGCCTAGATAGGCATTCGGGAACGCAAAGTCACCGGAGGCGCAACGTGGCCGCAACAACTCGAACCTGGACTGCGGCCTTGATCGTCATCGGCGACGAAATCCTGTCCGGCCGAACCGAGGACAAAAATATCGCGCAGGTGGCGCGGTGGCTGAACGGGCAGGGGGTGCGGCTGTCGGAGGTCCGAGTCGTTCCCGACCAGACGAAAGCGATCGTGACAGCGGTCAATGCGCTCCGCCCCAATCACGATTATGTCTTCACCACCGGCGGGATCGGCCCCACTCACGATGACATCACCGTCAATTCGATCGCTGCCGCGTTCGAGGTTCCGGTGATCGTCCACCCCGAGGCGCGCCGGGTCCTCGAAGACTATTACCGCGATCGCCCGCTCGGGCTGACGGAGGCCAGGCTGCGAATGGCGCGGGTGCCCGCCGGGGCCGAGCTGATCGCCAACCCGACCTCCGGGGCTCCGGGTGTGCGAATTGGCAATGTCTTCATCCTTGCGGGCGTGCCGAACGTCGCAAAGGCCATGCTCGAATCGCTATCCGGCACCATCGAGGGTGGGCGGCCGATGACGTCCGTTACGGTTCGGGCGCACGCGGCGGAAAGCGACGTCGCCGAACTCCTCCAGAAGGTCCAGGACGACCATCCGAACGTCTCTCTCGGCAGTTACCCCTTCTACCATGCCGGGACTTATGGCGCCGATTTCGTCGTCCGGGCTGAAGACGAGGCGCTTGCGAAGGCCTGTGCCGACGAGCTGAGAAAGCGGCTCAAAGCAGCCAAAATCGAAGTCAGCGAGCCCGAACCGTCATAAAAGACGCGCAAGTTGCCCACGGCTGTTAAAACTGGGATGTTCCCCGTGTCCTTGAGGGCAGTCAACTGGGGGGACTATCATGCGAAAGCTCTTCGTATTCCTTTGCTCCGTTTCGGCCTGCGGCACGGCGCTTGCCGCTCCGCAGTTTTCGCAGCCGCCGCTGCCTGCCCAAAAGCCCGTCGCCGAGACCTTGTACGGGACGAAGATTTCGGATCCCTACCGTTACTTCGAGCAGATGGGCCCTTCGGTTACGGACTGGATGAAGGCGGAAGGCCGCTACACGCGAAGCGTTCTCGATGCGCAGCCGGTTCACGACGAAATCCTGCAGCGCCTGAGCGCGATGACAGGCTCGTTCGACGTCGTTCAGTCATTGCAGAAGGTCGCTGACAGCACCTTTTACGAACAGCGCAGCGCCGGGTCGGACAATTTCGACCTGATGGTTCGCGGCGCCGATGGCACGACTCGCAAGATCGTCGATGTCGCGGCCATTCGCGCCGCCCATGGCGGCGAGCCCTACGCGATCAATTACTACCAGCCCTCGAACGACGCCAGCAAAGTGGCCGTCGGAATCTCGCAGGGCGGGTCCGAGGACGCGTCGCTCTACGTCTATGACGTCGCCACCGGAAAGCAGGTCGCCGGGCCGGTCCCGAACGGCCGCTTCGGCGCCGTCTCCTGGGCTCCCGACGGAAACAGCCTGTTCACAAACCTCCTCACCCCGCTCAAGCCGGGACAGCCCGAAACCATGAAGTACGCGAATAGCAAGGTGTACCTGTGGGATCTGCGCTCGCCGCCAGTTCCCGTGGTTGGACCCGGTGTGAACCCCACGGTCGCGGTCGATCCGGCGCAGATCCCGTTCGTTGGCACCATTCCGGGGGTTCCCGTGGCGCTCGCGGTCACCATCAATGGCGTGCAGAACGAATGGGCGGTCTGGACTGCGCCGATCGCACAGGCGAGCTCCCCGACTGCGCGATGGACGAAGCTGGCTTCCCGCGACGATGCCGTAACCTCGATGGCCGCTTCGGGGAATCGCCTGTTCCTGCTCAGTCACAAGGATGCGCCGACGTTCAAGGTGCTCGAAGTGGATGCCGGACAGCCGCTCAGCGCCGCAAAGGTGATCGTTCCGGCTCAGCCCGGGCGGCTCATCGAATCCATTACCGCGGCATCCGACGGCCTGTACGTGAATGCCCGCCGCGGCGTCTATTCCGAGCTCGTTCGCGTTCCGCTTGGCGGCGGCGCGGAGCAGCCGATCGCGCTTCCGTTCAAGGGCTCAATTGGCGAGATTACCGCCGACCCGCGCAAGCCCGGCGTGACGGTTGTCGCCGACAGCTGGGCAATTCCGCCGCGAACGCTCTCTTACGATCCGGCGTCGGGCAGCTTTGCCGATCTCGGAATCGGAAATCCGCCGAAGGGCTTCGATCCCGAACTCTACCAGGTTGCCGACCTCGAAGCGAAAGCTGCGGACGGTGTCGAAGTGCCGCTCAGCCTCGTCACTGCGAAGGCCGCCAAGCATCCGCGGCCGCTGCTGCTCTGGGCCTACGGTTCCTACGGAATTTCCCAATTCCCGGGCTTTGGGACCCGTACCCTGGCGACCTTGCCCAACGGGATCGATTACGCCGTCTGCCATGTTCGTGGAGGCGGCGAGCTTGGCGAATCCTGGCGTCTCGGGGGCAAGGACGCCAACAAGCCCAACACGTGGCGGGACCTCATCGCCTGCGGCAAGGACCTGGTTGCGCGCGGCTACACGACCAGCGACATGCTGTTCATCGGCGGCGGCTCCGCCGGCGGGATTACGATGGGCCGCGCGATGGAAGAGGCGCCCGATCTGTTCGCGGGCGTTCTCGACCTGGTGCCGGCGGCCAATACCTTGCGCTCGGAATTCTCGCCCAACGGGCCGCCAAACATCCCGGAGTTCGGGACCGTGAAGACGGAGCAGGGCTTCAGGAATCTGCTTGCCATGGACAGCGTCGCCAACGCCAAGCCCGGCGTGGACTATCCCCCGATCATGATCACGACGGGCCTCAACGATCCCCGGGTATCGAGCTGGGAGCCGGCGAAACTTGCCGCGACTCTTCGGTCGATCGACACGACCGGTCCGATCCTGCTCAGGGTCGATGAGAAGGCCGGCCACGGAATCGGATCGACCCGCGCGCAAACGGATGCGCTTTACGCGGACATCGCGACGTTCGTGCTCTGGCAGTCGGGTCAGGAATAGGGGGCGCCGAAGCAGGCCCTACTTATCTGCCGTCGGGGCGGGGGCTCCACCTTCAGCTTCGCACCCCTGCCGGCGGCATTCGCCTGTCGCTGGCCGAGCCGAATCCTGATCGTTCAGTGCGGACCCGAGTTCGGCTGAACGCGCGTCGATCTCGTTTTGCGCGTCCGAATAGCGCCGGTCGAAACTGGCCTCCTTGCTGCAGCCCACGGCGCTGAAAAGCACCGCCACCAGCACGATCAGGCGCGAGCGCATCAGTAGGTCTTCCGATATCGCACGGTGACGTTGCTTCCGCTCGTGCCGCCGGCTCGACTGAGAATGGACAGGCTGCGGCTCAAGGCGATTTCCAGTTGCGTTGCGGTGTAGCCCCGCGCGTCGGTCACGACCTCGATATAGACATTGTTGGTGATGTACTTGCCAGCAGCGATCGCGGTGCCGCGGCCGGAAGTTTCGTCCGCGCCGAGGATTCGCAGCCTGTCGAAGCCGGTCGCTGCACGCAGCTTGCCCAGCGGGTTGAAGCCGCCGCCCGAGCCGCGGAGCGTGTTCAGAGATGCCGCCAGCTGGACCGCCTGAAGCGTCGACAGGCTGCCAACCGAATTGCCGAACAATATCCTGGAGACGATTTCGTCCTGCGGCAGTCCCGGCGTGCTGGAAAAGGCGATTTGCGGGTTCGAGGCCGATCCGCTGACGTCGATGTCAACTTCGACGTCGCCAATCGTGTCCTGCGCGGTAAGAGCGATGACAGCGTTACTGGCGCTTCCGCCCTGGAACCGGATGCGCCCGTCGGTGAGTTTGAACGAGTGACCGGCAAAGCCGAGCGTTCCGCGGATGAGCTGCACCGATCCGGCGATGCGAGGCGCCGTCGTCGTGCCCGTGACGCGAAGATTGGCGCTCCATTCGGATTCGAGGCCCATTCCGCTGACGTAAAGCGCGTTCGGGGCGACGACCTTGAGATCGAGCCCGATGTCGCCGAATGCTGCGGTGGGGGCTTCCTCGGCTTCCCCGGTTACGCGCGGCTCGACCCGGCGGGGCTTGAAGTGGACGCCCGTGAGATGCGGCACTTGCGCTGCGCCCTGGCGAGCGATCTGGTATCGGGTCGACGGCAGCCGGACGGTCCCGGTGAGAACCGGCTGCTCACCGGCTTTCTTGACCAGTTCGAGGTTGCCGCTCGCGGTCACCCGCAAATCGTCGCTGGCGGCGAGGCGGGCGTCGTCGAGCTTCAACTGCACGTTCGCTGGATAGCCGCGCGAGGCGGCAAGGCTGATATATCCCGACCCGGTGACCGTGCCGGTACCTGCCCTGGCCGAAAGCTGCTGCAGTTCGAGCCGGTCGCCGCTGAATCGCCCGACGAGGCTCATGTCGCTGAGATCGGTGCCGTACGTAAGGTTCTTGTACGTCAGGTTCTTGCCGCGAACAATTCCGCGAAGGCACGGGCTCGATACTCGACATCCAAAATCCGCGGCCATCGCCAGCGGCCCCTTGAGCGACTGGTCCGCCAGTCCGGCAAAGGAGAACAAGGTGTCGGCGGGCCCCAGGTAGCGGATTCCGCCGGCGAGCGGCGCCATGGAGATACGTTCGGTCCAGCTCCGTCCGGGCCCGAGCGGGTCGGCGGCCGCCTGGATCCGCCCGACCACCGTCCCACGGGTCCGCATCACCGCCCGCAGTGTGGCCTTGGTAGCGTCCATGGCGGCGACCATGTTGACGTCCATCGGCTGGCTGACCGAGGCGGCGGTGGTGCGGGTGAAGTTTCGAATGGCGAGCCGGAGGTCTGCGTTCGGGAACGCCTGCGCACCCTTCCTGAACTCGACGGACCCGGTCGCGACTCCGCCCACGCCGAGTCCGGGAACGAACGCGTTCACCACTGTCAGGTCGACCGAGTTGAGCCTTGCCAGCAATGCTGTGTCGGCGCCGTACTGCCCCGCGACGTCGAGAGTGCCGCCGTCGAGGACAATTCTCGAGGGGAGTAGTTCGTAGCTGCCTTGGCCGGGCACGACCCGGGCCGGCGATGCAGTGTGGAACGCCACTCCGTTGGCGCGGCCCTTCATCGCAATTCGCCACAGCGACGGCTGGAGGTCCGAATTCAGCGCTACTCGGAAGGGAACGCCCGACCGACCCTCGATGATTGCCTTCGCCGAACCCTGGCCGTCGCGATAGTTGACGATTGCCCGCATCGCCCGGATTCGAGTCGATCCGAACTGCGCATTCGCCAGCTGCGCGTCGGCGACGATTTGCGGCCGATCATAAAGAACGATCCGCGCATCGACCTTGCCGGTGCCGATGGCGAGGTTGGACGGGCCGGGAAGCACGGCATCGCGAGCCCTCAGGTTGACCAGCGCTTCCTGGTATTTGCCGGCGGCGGCCAGTCGCACGAGCCCGGAGATGCCGTTTCCGTTGGCGGCCAGCCGACCGGCGAAGGGGCCGGCGGGCGTTTGCCGGACGTGTCCGGAAACGTCGATTCCGGCGAAAGTGGCCTTGCGAATGTCGAGCGACAGCGGCCCGCCCGTCGTCTGGACGACCACGTCGGCCGAGAAGGGCCCGAAGTCGCTCTTGCCGCTGGCAAGGATCGCATAGCCGTTGCCGGTACTTCGCACCTTCGCGTTGAGGCCGGAGATTCCGAGGCCGAGCCCGGGCCGGCTGGCGTTGACGGTAACGTTCGGATTGCTCGCCGTGCCCGTGACTACAACCGAAACCGGTCCATATTGCTTCGAACTCCCGCTCGCGCGGAGCTGGATTGCGCCGGTGGCCGAATAGCTGCCGCTGCCGCTCGTGATGCGCAGCTTCGGCGACGACAGTCGCAGGTCGGAAAAGCGAATGACTCCGTCGGGCCCGTATGCGACCCGGCTCGAGGCGATCAAATTGCCGCCGAGGAAATCGCGAACGCTGGAGTTGAACAGTCGCGTCGACCTGGCCCGAACCGTGCCGACAAGAGTCAGCCCCTTGCGCGTCGATTTGAGGTCGGCGTTACTTTGCAGGTTGAAGATGCCGACACTGTCGATGCGGTAATTGGCGATCGTGCCTTTCAGTGCGCCGCTGTAGAGACCGCTGCTGACGTTCGCGAGAACGATGGCGGTGGCATCGATCCGGTCCGAGCGGATGCGCAAATTGTCGGAGAGTATTCGTGGCCAGTCGACGGCAAAGTCGCCGCCGATGGAGACATTGGTCAGCGTACCGCCGGCGACGGTGTCCAGCCCGGTGATAGCGGCGGCTCTGGCGTCCACCGGAACGTCGAGATGATCGCCGCGATAGCGGGCGTTCCCGCGAGCAGTGAGCCCGATGACTCCGGTGTCCCCGAACGCAAGCCGCGAAGCCGTGATGCTGTACTTGACCGAGGGCTTCATCATTGCGCCGTCGAGGGTGAAGAGCGCGCGGACATTGCGACCCGCGAGATTGGGTGCGATTGCCGCCGGGCGCGTCAGGCCGAAGTTGAGCCTCAAGCCGTTGAAGCGGTTGCGTGCCAGGTCGATGCCGCCATTGGCTATGAGCACGAAAGAGTCGCTCGACAGCCGCCCGTTCACCTTTGCGCGTCGCTTGTTCCAGGTCGACTGCAACGCGACCCTAGTCACCCCGCCGAGCAGGTTTGACGCCGTCCCGGGGCCCAGCAGCTGCGAAGCGCGAACGTCGCCTTTTGCGCCGAAGGTGCCGTTGCGCGCCGAGAGATCCAGGCGTGCAAGGGGGCTCGAACCGAGGTTCGCCGCCAAACGGCCGTCCCACGATTTCCAGTCGCCGTTGCCGCGAATCCTGACCGTCAGCGGCGCCTGCAGTCCGGCCAACTTGGCAAGGACACCATTCCTTGGCGCGCTCAGGAAAAGGTTGAGTGCGAGCCGGTTCTTTTCCGGAACCGCGTCGAGGTTGACCGCTATCCGGTCGCCGCCAGCGCGCCCCTCGCCGCCGACGACCATCGCCTGAAGCTTAACCCGCGCGCGGCCGTCGGCGATTTCGGCACTGCCTTCAGCGGAGCCGACGCGGGTTTCGCCGGTGACGGATTTGTCGATGACCAGCCGCGCGATTTTGAAATGCCCGACGCTGATGTCGATGTCAGGGAGCAACGGGCCCTTGCTTGGTGCAGTCGCCTTGAATTCCGGGAGCCGAAGCAGCGTCGCCCGCGGCGCTTGCAGCGAGTGAATGTCGATGTGGTTGTGAAGGTATTTGAACGGTCGCCAGTCGAGCCTGACGACCGGAGCCCGAAAGAAAACGCCCTTCGGGTCGGAAAGCGTGAGGCCCTTGACCGTCAGCTTCCCGTATAACGATCCCTCGATATCGCCGACTCCGATCCGCAAGCCGTTCTCGAATTCGAGGTTGGAGATCTGGCTGCGCACGAAGCGGTGCCCGGGGCCTGTGTCCAGCGCCGCTATGGCTATGGCCACCAGTGCAGCGAGTGCGAGGAGACCGAGCCCGAAGACCTTGCCAAACCGGCGAAGCGGGCTGGAGCCGGTCCGGACCTCGACGACTTCCTCAGTCTCGCCGGAGTCGCGCCCATCATAGGTCGTGGCCTTGGCCATCAGAACGCCTGTCCGATGGAGACGTAGATGTTGAAGCGGCTTTCGCCCGGGCGGCGGTTGACAGGCGTGGCGACATCGACCCGCACCGGGCCGAAGTTGGTGTAGTAGCGGACACCGACCCCGACGCCCACGCGGATGTCGGAGAAGGTCGGGATCCGCTGCGTGTAGACCTGTCCCGCGTCGGCGAAGGCGACCACGCCATAGTCGCCGAACCTGTACCGAACTTCTGCCGCGCCCTCGACTACGCTCAGTCCGCCCAGCGGGTCGCCGTTGGGGTCCCTGGGCCCAAGCTGCTGATAGCCGAAGCCACGCACCGACCCGCCGCCACCGGCATAGAAGCGCCGGGACGGTGCAAGGTCGAAGCGGTCGATTCCGAGCGTGCTTCCCGCCCGCACGCGACCGGCAAGCACGACGCTGTCACCGAAGGGGTGATAGGCGCTCGCGTCGACCTGGCCGCGCAGGTAGGGTCGGAACGCATCGCTCACCGCTGCTTCCGGCTGCAGAAGCAGCTTCGCCTTGAAGCCCTTGGTCGGGTCCAGAAGGCTGTCGCTGCGGTCGATTCCGACTTCGCCGTTGACCCCGGCGATCAGGAACTTGCGCTTGCGCCGCTCGCCTGCCGAAAAGTCATAGTCGCTTTCGACGGTCCCGATCAGCTCCGCACCGACCGCCCACGTCAGCGGTTTACGCCAGATGGGCGTGCTGTCGTAGCTTAGCCGCGCCGCGATGCGGCCCGTCAGCGCGTCGAACGCATCGTAGGTGCTGCGTCTCGCTTCCGCGATCATCTGGAAGGTCCGGTCGCGCTTGCCGGCGTTCGACCGGCGGAAGGTAACGCTTGCGCCTTGCTCGTCTGTCCCGGCGACTCCCGAGACGATGAGCGCTCCCTCGGGCGGGAACAGGTTGCGATGCGTCCAGCTCGCCTGCGCAAGGATGCCCTTGCCGGTCTCGTACCCGGCGCTCGCCGCGATCGTCCGCGGCGGCCCCGCGTCCTGCGTAACGAGCATCGTCACATATTCAGTGTCGCCCGGCGCAGCGACCCCGGTGCGTTTCGGCTCGACGGAGACGGCGTTGAACAGGCCCGTTGCGATGAGCGCCTGGCGGAGGTCGTCGACCATCTGGCTGTCGTAGATCTGGCCGCGCTTGAAACGGGCGATGGTCTTGACGTGTTCGGCTCCGAAAGCGAGATCGCCCGTCGTCTCGAAGCCGCCGAACCGGCTTCGCGGGCCGAGGTCGACCGGAAGGACGTAATCGCCCAGGTCGGTGTCGCGGTCGAGCAGGATGTCGCGCTGGCCGAGCTCGGCGAACGGATAGCCGTTTTCGGGCAAGGCGACCGCCAGTGCCGCCTCGGCGCCCATGATCTGCTCGGCCACGATCGGGTCGCCCACCTTCAACGGCAGATTGTCCTCGATCAGGTTCGACGGGACCGTCGGATGCGCGGTGACGCGGATCGAACCGAGCGAATAGCGGTCGCCGGGCGCAACCTGGAGAACCGCGACGAGCGGCGTATCGCTGCCGTCGGACGGACGTTCTATGCGGGTGTGGACGGTCGCCGAGTACCAGCCCTGCGATTCCAGGATCGACTGGAGCAGGTCGGCATCCTGGGCGAGCCTGGCCCGGAGCATCGCCTCGTTGGCCGCCTTGCCGCCTCCCTCCTTGAGCGCGGAAAGGTCGTCGAACTGTGCCGACAGGTCCGCGGCCGAGAGCGCATCGGCTGTCTGCAGGCCCTCTACGCTTGTGCTGTAGCGAAGCTCCGTCTTCGACCCTTCGGGCGCGGGTTCGGCAAGCTCCACGGGACGAACGTCGAACTGGTTCAGCGGGGGAAGGGGCTGGTTCAGTTCCGGGTCGGCCGCTGGAGCAACTCCGCTGACATCGCTGGTCGCCTCGATCTCGCGCTGGAAGGTCGAAAGACTTTCCAGTGGCGCCTGGACCTGCTCGCCGGGTTGCGGCGCAAGCGGTGGCACCGCCGTTTCGATTTCGCGGTCGGGAATGACATCCTCGACGTGCGGAAGAGACGAGGAGGTCGGCGGTGAGGGCGGGCGCGGCGCAGTATCCTGGCCTTGTGCGGCGCGCGAGGGCGTGGCGCTCACTGCAGTGGCAGACGCCACGGCCGCGGCGCACATCAGCCGCACCAGCGTGGCTGACCGGAAAGATGCCGCGCGCGAGCGCATCAACAATCTTGCGGCGTTATCAGGCTCGCCCCCCCTTTTGTTCTTCCCCATCTACAACCCGGATCAAGCAGCGATGTTGCATTGTTGTTCTCCGTTACCGCTCGTCCGCTACGGCGTCGGGCGCCTTGAAAGCGACGTTTACGGGCAAATGCCGCCTGCGGTCACCCATGGCGGGCGTTGACTGACAGCCGTTCGTCGAGGCGAGTTCGGCGCTCGACAAGGGCAAAGGAGTTGGCGGCGCGCCGTTGACCATCGGCACGAAATCACCCAAATCGTCGGCTGCTCACGGGCGGGGCCAGCTAGGCGCAATCTGAAGATGCGCAGCGCAGGTCAGGCCGAATGAAGTGCGGGTATGATGTAGTGGTAGCCTGTCAGCTTCCCAAGCTGAACGCGCGGGTTCGATTCCCGCTACCCGCTCCAAATTCGGAATGTCGGAGGCATGCCGAGTATTTGGAGCGCGCGCGAGAAGCGAAGCGGCGACACGCGCAGGCCGTCGGGGGGACAGTCGAGCAAGGAGCGCACTGGGCGAGGGGGCGACCGGAATTCCGATGGATTGAGCTTGGCCGCGCTTTCGTCCAAGCTGCCGTCTCCACTCGGCGGCGTTTCTAAAAATGAAAAAAGAGCACAAGACCACCTTCCTCAAGGCGCTCGGGCAGGATGCACGGAAGGCAGATCGCGTCCCAATCGCGGCGACGGTCAGGCTGCGTCGTCGCGGACACCACAACTTCACGGTGAAAGTTCACGACCTGTCGCCTGAGGGGTGCCAGCTGGAGTTCCAGGAGCGCCCGGAGACCGACGAAAGCGTGTGGGTGAAGTTCGATGGGCTCGAGCTGCTTCACGGCACCGTCTGCTGGGTCAAGGATCGCTGCGTCGGCATCGAATTCGAACGGCCGATCTATCCCGCGGTTTTCGAGCGGATCGTCTCGCCCCACCGCTAAGCGCCCTGCCTTTCGGCACCTTTCGACAACCGGTCAGCGCGAGCGGAACTTCTGCGCGAGTTGTTGATTTAGTAAGCGCGCTTATTATATGGGCCGGCAATGGAAGACCTCTTGTTCGAAATCAATGAAACGGCCCGTTCGCTGCGCCGGGCCTTCGACAGCCGGGCCGCGGCCGCAGGAGTAACGCGCCCTCAGTGGCGAGTCCTCGCTCGGCTCAAGAGAGAGCCTGGCCTGAGGCAGGTGGAGCTTGCCGAGCGGCTGGATATGGAGCCGATTACCTTGTGCCGCATTGTCGACCGGTTGGAGGATGCGGGTCTTGTCGAGCGAAAGGCCGATCCGTCCGATCGGCGCGCGTGGCGGCTGGAGTTGACCGAAAAGGCGTCACCGCTCGTGAAAGAGCTTCGCAGTCTCGCTCGAGACCTGGCCCGCGAAGCCTTGGAAGGAATCGACGAAGTGTCACTTCGAGACCTGCAGCAACGGCTTGCGGCAATTCGAAGCAATGTCGCGCGTCCGGGTGAGCCGCGGGCAAAGGCAATTCGGGCATGAACAGGATGAAGACAGAAACTGCCGAGCGACCGGCAACCGCCGCGGAAACGCCGGAAGAGGCGGCAGAGCTCGCAAAGGCATCGGGTGAGGCGCGCAAGGCAAAGAGATCGCGCATCCGGACGATCGCGATGCTCATCGTGCCCGCCATCCTACTCGCCGCCGGACTCTATTTGTGGCTGACCAGCGGCGGTTCGGAATCTACCGACAACGCACAGGTGAAAACCGACATCGTTTCGGTCACTGCGCAGGTCACCGGACCGGTCATCGAAGTGGGCGTCAAGAATGGCGAGCACGTCAAGAAAGGCGACGTGCTCTTCAAGATCGATCCCGAGCCGTTCCAGGTTGCGCTTGAGCAGGCGCAGGCGCAGCTTGCCGCCGCGAAGCTGCAGACGCAGCAGCTCAAGACTCAGGCCGCCGGTACGGGCGCCGATATCACGGGCGCTCGGGCGAACCTGAACATCAAGCAAAACGCGCTCGACCGGCAGAGGCAGCTGCTCGACAAGGGCTTCACCACGCGCGCCGACTACGAAGACGCGCTCAACGAAGTGCGCTCGGCACAGACGCAGTTGGAGGACGCCAAGGCCCGGGCGGCGAACGCCCAGGCGGCAATCGCTCCCGGCGAGCAGCCTTCGGTCGCGCAGGCGCAGGCGGCGGTGGACAAGGCGAAACTCGATCTCGAGCGGACGACCGTGCGCGCGCCGATGGCCGGCGAGATCGCCAACGCCGATCGGCTCCAGGTCGGCACCCAGATTGTCTCGGGTGTCGGCGCGGTTTCGATCGTCCACAGCAACAGCGCGTGGGTGGAAGCCAACTTCAAGGAAAAGCAGCTGACCGACATGCGTCCAGGGCAGCCGGTGACGATCAAGATCGACGCTTATCCCGGAGCCGAGTTCAAGGGCCATGTGGAGAGCATCGGCGCTGGAACCGGAAGCGAATTCTCGTTGATCCCGGCGCAGAATGCGAACGGCAATTGGGTCAAGGTCACGCAGCGCGTACCGGTCAGGATCGTTTTCGACGGCAACCCGTCGCGACCGATGATTGCGGGGCTTTCGGCGGTCGTCACAGTCGACACCAGCAGCGCCGAGTAGGACGCCGCGATGGCGACCGCCCTCACTGCCGCTCATCCGTTGCCGACCGGCCGACGGCTGATCGTCACCGTCGGTGTGATGACCGCCGTGCTCCTGCAGGTGCTCGACACTACCATCGCCAATGTCGCACTTCCGCACATGCAGGCGAGCCTCAGCGCGACGCAGGAGACGATCAACTGGGTCCTGACCAGCTACATCATCGCCTCGGCAATCGCGCTTCCGATGAGCGGGTGGCTGGCTGACAGGGTAGGGCGAAAGCGTCTGCTGCTGATGTCGGTGGTCGGCTTCACCGTCGCTTCGACGCTCTGCGCGATGGCGACCTCGCTGACCGAAATGGTTGCGTTTCGCGCGGTGCAGGGCGTTAGCGGCGCCTTCATCGTCCCGCTCGCCCAGGCAACGCTCTTCGATATCAACCCCCGGGACAAGCACGGACAGGCGATGGCGCTGTTCGGCGGCGGCGTGATGATCGGCCCGATCCTTGGGCCGGTGCTCGGCGGCTGGCTGACCGACAGCTACAACTGGCGCTGGGTGTTCCTCGTCAACCTGCCCGTCGGAGTTCTTTGCTTTTTCTTGATGACGGCGTTCATGCCGACCACCGAGACCCACAAGCGCCGTTTCGACCTGCTCGGCTTCGGCCTGCTTGCGCTCGGGCTTGGTGCGCTTCAGCTGTTCCTCGATCGCGGTCAGCAGAACGACTGGTTCGAAAGCTGGGAAATCATCATCGAGGCAGGGCTGGCGATTGCCGGCTTCTGGATGTTTGTCGTTCACACGATCACCGCCGAGCGGCCGCTGTTCGACAAGGAAATGTTCGCCGACCGCAACTTCGCGAGTTCGCTGGTGTTCATGGTTATCACCGGCGTTCTCCTGCTCGCCGGGCTCGCGCTGTTGCCGCCGCTCTTGCAGAAGCTTTACGGCTATTCGGTTCTGCAGTCGGGATTCCTCACCGCTCCGCGCGGTGTCGGAACGCTGATCTCGATGCTCGTTGCCGGTCGGCTGACGAGCCGCATCGACGCGCGGATCCTGGTCGGTATCGGAGTCGTGCTGATGGGCACGTCGCTGTGGCTGATGACCGGTTTTGCAATCGACCAGCCGTCGCGGCCGGTGATCGTGAGCGGAGTCATCCAGGGGCTTGGCCTGGGCCTGATCTTCGTGCCGCTTCAGACGCTTGCGTTCGCGACTCTCCCGGCCCGCGATCGAACGACTGGCGCCGCGCTTCTCAACCTCGCCCGCAACGTCGGCGGGTCGGTCGGCATCTCGATCGTCAGCGTTCAGCTTGCTCGGATGACCCAGGTCGCGCATGCCGACATGGCCGCCCACATTACCGACAGCAAGATTCCGACGATCGACCCCAACGTGCTCCAGACGTTCGGGAATCAGGCCGCGTCGGTGACCGCCTTCCTCAACGCCGAAATCACTCGGCAGGCGGTGTTCATCGCTTACCTCGATGACTTCAAGCTGATGATGTACGTCACCTTCCTGGTGCTGCCGCTGCTCCTGCTGATGCGGAATTCGCGCAAGGCAGCGAACGAGCCGGCAGTGGCGATGGACTAGCTGCTCGGATACTCCCGAAGCGCCGCGGCAAGATCGTCGATCAGGTCGCGCGGGTCTTCGAGTCCGATCTGCAGCCGCACCAGCGGCCCTTCCCACTCGGGCGGGTTGACGGTCCGCGTCGGCTCGGACGGAACGGCGAGGCTTTCATAGCCGCCCCAGCTATAGCCGATCGAGAACAGCTTCAGACGGTCGATGAAGCGGTCGCGGTCCTCTGCGCTGCCGCCGTCGAACACGAATGCGAACAGGCCCGCCGAGCCGGAAAAATCGCGTTTCCAATAGTCGTGGCCGGGGCAGCTATTGAAAGCGGGGTGCAAAAGCCGCGCCACCTGAGGCTGCTCATTCAGCCAGCGGGCGACGGCGAGGCCATTTTCCTCGTGGCGCTGCAAACGCACGCCGAGCGTCCGCAGTCCCCGCGCCGCAAGCCAGGCGTCGTCCGGCGCCGCGGCATGGCCGAAATCGAAAACCGCCCGCTGCACGGCTTCGTACCAGTCGCCGTTGCAGGTGATCGAGCCTAGCAGCAGGTCGGAATGGCCGGCGACATATTTGCTCAGCGCCTGGATGGAAATATCCACTCCGTGGGCAATCGCCGGGAACAGGAGCGAGGTCGCCCAGGTGTTGTCGAGCAAGGTGACGACGCCGCGCCGTCTCGCCATCGCGCAGATGCCCGGCACGTCCTGGACCTCGAAGGTGAGCGAGCCCGGGCTTTCAAGAAAAATCGCGCGCGTCGCGTCGCCGATCATCTCTTCCAGCTCATCGGCGCTCGCCAGCGGGTCGTAATAGCGCGTGGCGACTCCGTAACGCGCCAAGACGACGTCGCAGAAGTGCCGCGTCGGCCCGTAGACGCTGTCCACCATCAGAAGCTCGTCGCCGGCGGACAGCACCGCGTTCAAGGCGGCGGTCACCGCAGCCAGCCCCGTTTCGCACAAGGCCGTTCCTGCCGCGCCGGGCTCGAGCTCCGTCAGGCCTTCAGCAAGCGCCCACTGCGTCGGCCAGCCGTGAAGGCCGTAATAGTGGGACCCAAGCCCCGGCCGCGACGCCCGCATTTCCTCGACACTGTCGAACAGCACCGTGGAGCCGCGGTCGACCGGCGGATTGACGAGGCGGCCGCGCCATTCCGTGCGGCGGCCTCCGGTGACGAGCGTCGTCGCGGTTTTCCTGTCCTCTCCCACGCTAGCGGTTGACCGTCTCCATTCCGCGGGCGTGGTAGCGATCGCCGGCGGCTGCGCCCGGGGGCAGGATGTCGTCGAGCTGCTTGAGCTCGTCGTTGCTCAGTTGGATGTCGAGAGCGGCGATGTTCTCGTCGAGATATTTGCGGCGCTTCGTTCCCGGGATGGGAACGATGTCATCACCCTGGGCGAGGACCCAGGCGAGCGCCAGCTGCGCGGCCGTGCAGCCCTTGTCCTTGGCCATCTTCTCGACCTCGCCGACGAGTGCGATGTTCTTGTGGAAATTGTCGCCCGTGAAGCGAGGGTGGAATCGCCGGAAGTCGCTTTCCGGGAAGTCTTCGGGCGAGCGGATCTGGCCGGTGAGGAAGCCGCGCCCGAGCGGGGAATAGGCCACATAGCCGATCCCGAGTTCGCGAACCGTCGGCAGCACCTCGTCCTCGGCATCGCGGCTCCACAGCGAGAGCTCCGTCTGGACGGCGGTGATGGCGTGAGTGTTGTGCGCTTTGCGGATCGTATCCGGAGCTGCTTCGGACAAGCCGAGATAGCGGATTTTTCCCTCGTCCTTAAGCTTGGCCATTTCCCCGACGGTGTCCTCGATGGGGACGTTGGGATCGACGCGATGCTGGTAATAGAGGTCGATGGTGTCGACCCCGAGCCGCTTGAGGCTCGCCTCGCAGGCCGAGCGAACGTAATCGGGGTCGCCGCGGACGCCCATGAACTCGCCATTCTCGCCCCGGACGTTGCCGAATTTGGTCGCGAGGAAGACGTCGTCGCGGCGGTCCTTGATCGCGCGTCCGACAAGCTCCTCGTTCTTGAACGGTCCGTACATGTCGGCGGTGTCGAGGAAGCAGACACCCTGGTCGAGCGCGTGGTGGATCGTCGCGATCAACTCCTGCTCGTCGGTGGCGCCGTAAAACTCGCTCATGCCCATGCAGCCGAGGCCGATTGCCGAGACTTCGGGTCCGTTGTTGCCGAGTTGCCGTGTTTTCATGTCTTTCTCCCGCTCAGGCGCCGAGGCTGCGGCGCACTTCGTCGATGTCATATGGGAGGGCAACGCGCTTGTGGCGGCTCGAGTGCCCCGAAGTGATCGTTACTTGAGAACGGCTGAGCCCGAGCGCCTTCGCAAGCAGCTTCACCACGGCCGCGTTCGCCGCACCGTCGGCAGGCGCTTCGGCGACCCTGACCTCCAGTTCCTCGCGGCCGTCCGCGCCGGTGCGCCAGCCGCCGATGCCGGGCTTTGCGGATCGCGCAGTGACCCGGATTGGAAGCTGGTTCACTTACTGGCCGCGGACGATTTCGCCGCCTTTCATCACCAGCTGCACATCTTCCACGGCCGAAACGTCCTTCGTCGGATCGCCTTCGACGGCGACCAAATCGGCGAGGAGCCCCGGCTTGATCGCTCCGCGGTCGTCGAGGTGAAAGATCTTCGCATTGCGTGACGTTGCCGAGATCAGCACCTGCGGAGCGCTCATGCCCGCGCGCTGCATCGCCTCCATTTCCAGCCAGTTCTTGCCGTGGGTGTACACACCGACATCGCCGCCCATGCAGATGGGAACGCCCGCCTTCATCGCCATCCGGAAGGCGCGCCGGTTCTCCCGCACGCTTTCGGGTGCGGGTTCCTGCCCGTTCCAGTGCTGGAAGTAACGGGCGTAGGCTTCGGACGCGGCGATGGTCGGGCACAAAGCGATTCCGCGCTCCGCCATCATCTTGAACACTTCGGGCGTGCCGCCATAGCCGTGCTCGATCGTGTCGACGCCGGCGAGGATGGCGCGGCGCATGCCCTCGGGCGTGGTCGCGTGCGCGGCTGCAATCCGCCCCGCATCGTGCGCGACACGGACGCCGGCGGCCAGTTCCGCCTGCGAGAGGGTAGGGCGGCTCGGCTCGCCGGGACCGTAATGATAGTCCGCGTACATCTTGATGACATCGGCACCGGCGGCAATCTGGTCCCGCGCGGCCTTCGTCATCTCCTCGGGCCCGCTCACTTCCTCTGCGCCCTGCGGAATTTTGACGCCCGGCTCGAACCCCTTCGGGCCATAGGCGCCGCGGGCGACATTGGCCTTCGTCGCGACCAGCATCCGCGGCCCTGGTATGATTCCCTGGTCGATCGCCTGCTTGATTCCCACGTCGGCATAGCCGGCGCCCTCCGTTCCGAGATCGCGTTCGGTGGTGAAGCCGGCGTCGAGAGTCCTGCGGACGTGGTTCACGGCGCGCGCGGTGCGGAGCGCCAGCGGCTCGTGCAGCACCTGGTCGTCCCACAGGGTCTCATCGTAGGGATGAAGAAAGATGTGGCTGTGGCCCTCGATCATTCCGGGCATCAGGGTCGTTCCGGGAAGATCGATGACCTTTGCGCCTGCCGGAGCGGTGACGTTGGGGCCGGCGGCCGCGATTTTGTCGCCCTCGACCAGAACCGACCAGCCGGAGTGCGGCTGCGGGTTGAGCCCGTCGAACACCTGCGCGGGGTGGAGTAGGTAAGTCGCTGCGGCCGCGGGAGTAACGGCGAACACCGCAACCAGAAAGCCGAGAAACGCGCTCAAGGCCGCTAACGTCGCGCGGTTTGGCGGCCTTTTGCGCGACGTTGGGGCGGTTTTGGCGAAGCGGTGCTGAAGAAGATCCGAAGGCTTTCCCATGGGAAGCAATGGACCACAGGAGGGGGTCGGTAGGGAAGAATTTTCTGGTTTCGTGCTAGCGTCCGATTTCCACCCAAAACGGACGCTAGCGAAGGTTCCGTCGTTAGCGACGGCCGAAGTAGAAGATGCCGAGACTCATCCAGAAGGCCGTAACGAGGCCGGTGAGGACCAGGACCGCGACACCTCCGAAGGTGAAGATCAGCGGCATCGCCAGGGCCGTGAACAATCCTCCGCCGACAATCGGCTCGAAGAAAAGCTGCGTGTAGCCGAACCCCAGCAGCGCGGGACTGCGGCCCCGTGGATCGCTGATCTTGAGGAGCAGAAGGCCGGACGCGGTCATCCCCATGCTTTGCCCGAAATCCGCAATCGCCCGCTCGAACCACCAGCTCGACATGTAACGCGGCGCGAGAACGAAAAAGCAGAACAGGCACCAGCACGTGCCCGGCGAAGCGCCAGCAGAAGGAATGACCAGATGTGACGGCCGATCGCCGTCAGGGACAAAGTCGCGATTGCCGTGGTTATGAGAAGGTCGAGAGCAAGACCCTGGAGCCTGAGGACGTTGCGACGGTCGAGAATTTCGCGAAAGCCCGTGCGCTCGAGCGCGACCTGAATAGCCAGCCCGCCAAGCATGGCGAAAGGGAATAGCGGGATGTAGCGCACCATCAGGATCCCCGAATTGCGCCCACCAGCCATCTTCGACGAGCATGAGCAGCCGGAGGATGAGCCAGCCAAGCAGGATCGATGCGCCGATGAAGCCCGCTGCAATCGTCAGCGGCGCAATCACCTCGGGACTTGGCATTCGCTGGCCAAGTGCCGAGCCGGGATCCAGCGCTTCGGCGGTCACGTCTATGCCGCTCAGCGCCGGCCGGAGGTTTTCCGCTTTCGCTTCGGGCTTTCGGGCGGGCGTGACAATTCCCTTGCGAGCGCCCCAGTTGACGAGAACCATGCCGATCACGACCGCGCTTGCGACGCCGAAGGTTGCCAGGCCCAGCGCGAGATCGACGCCGTCCGCGAAGCCGAAATCGGCAAAGACCTCCTTGAGCCCCGCGGCTGTCCCGTGCCCGCCCTCGAAGCTGATTTCGATGAGCGCGCCGGCGATTGGCGGAAGCCCGAACACCGGCGTCAGCACGAGGAGCGCGAGTGTTAGCCCGACGACATATTGGCCCCAGGCCATGGTCTGACCGAAGGCAATCTGCGGACCCGCGATCCGCCACATCTGCTTCACGCCGGGAATCCTCGCACCAAGGAAAAGCCCGGCGAAGACGATGTTGATCATCAATTCCGGGAGGCCCGACCACAGGCCCAGGATCGCGGCGGGAATGGCGCCGCCGGCGAGCGAGCTTTCAGGCCCGGCGATAGCCGTCGCAAGCCGTCCGAGAATTTCCGGTCCGGCGAGAAGCCCGATGCCGCCGGCCAGCAACGATGCGGGAATGTAGAATTTCGCAAGCGTGCTCGACCCGCTGCGGAGCCAGGCGCCTGCAAGTAGCAGCATGAGCGCAAGAATGATGGCGGCGGAGGCCTGAACCGACGTCACCGTCTGAGTAGAGCAGCAAAACGGCGTCAGGCCAATGCAGGCCAGCTCGAGGGGGTCGCCTCAGGTGTGCGGGCCGGACGAAAGAAAAGGGCGCCCCGGAATGACCGGAACGCCCCTTTTAAGGTCGTGAAAGCGATTAGCGCTTCGAGAACTGGAAGCTTCGGCGTGCCTTGGCGCGGCCGTACTTCTTGCGCTCGACGACGCGCGGGTCGCGGGTCAGGAAGCCGGCCTGCTTGATGGTCGTGCGGAGCGCCGGCTCGAACCGCGTCAGGGCCTGGCTGATGCCGTGCTTGACCGCACCGGCCTGTCCGGAAAGACCGCCACCCTTGACGGTGGCGACGACGTCATATTGTCCGCGCCGGTCGGAGATGTCGAACGGCTGGTTGATGACCAGTCGAAGCGAAGGACGCGCGAAATAGACCTCCTGCTCACGGCCGTTGACGGTAATCCGTCCCGAGCCGGGCTTCAGCCACACGCGGGCGATCGCGTCCTTTCGGCGGCCAGTCGCATAAGCGCGGCCGTGCTCGTCGAGCTCCTGCTCGCGGACGGGGGTGTCGTCCTGGACGACAGGCGCCGGAATGGCTTCCTCGTCCTGGGCTGGCGTGACCAAAGGCGCTTCGGTTCCGCCGGCAAGCTGGTCGGCGATGGTTTCGCGGGTGTCGGACTTCTTCTCAGGCATCTTATGCGCCCACCTTGTTCTTGCGGTTCATCGACGCGACATCGAGCACTTGCGGGTTCTGGCCGGCGTGCGGATGCTCGGTGCCGTTGTAGAGGTGAAGGGCGCGCATCTGGTCGCGGCCGAGCGGACCGCGCGGGATCATCCGCTCGACGGCCTTTTCGAGAACGCGCTCCGGGAAGCGACCTTCCAGCACCTTGGCAGCGGTGATTTCCTTAAGCCCGCCGGGATAGCCGGTGTGCTTGTAATAGACCTTCTGGTCGAGCTTGCGGCCGGTGAACTTCACCTTGTCGGCGTTGATGACGACGACATGGTCGCCGCAATCGACGTGCGGCGTGTAGCTCGGCTTGTGCTTGCCGCGCAGGATGTTGGCGATGATTGTCGCCACCCGTCCGACGACCAGCCCGTCGGCATCGATCAGATGCCATTTCTTCTCGACCTCGGCCGGCTTTGCCGACTTGGTCGTCTTCATCAGCGCCTTCATGGCGTTGATCCTTTCCCAAAAAGAGCAACTCGCTCGAAAGCGAAAGGCGGCGCATTCCAAAATCTCCATCAAAGCAGGCTTTGACGGGAGCCCTGTTGGCGCCGCCGGTGGCGGGGCTATTTGCGGTCGAGGCGGCAAAAGTCAAGCAAAACCGGGACGTTCGTGACGGGTAACTGAGTACCGTCGCACCCAAAGGGGGCATTGGCCGAGCGCGTCGCAATCAGCTGCGCCTGCGACGGGACCTCCGGCCATGTCTCTCCGGTGCGATAGCGCCCGCGGCGGGGCCGCGGAGATGTGCTCCGGGCACCGAAATCATGACTTACACAGGTTAACTCCGAAAGGGTTATGTTGTTGTGGAGAGACGCGAATCTCGCAAACGTGACGGTGCTGTAATCTAGGTTATCCGCGATGTTGCCACCACGCTGCATTAGGGTGCGCACATGATCACCGCTCACCTCAAGAAGCTGAAACTGCGTACCACGATCAGCCCCGAAGAGGAGCGAGTGATTCGCGGACTCGTGAGTGAAACGCGCCGGATTCCGGCCGACCAGCTTGTCGTTCGTGCCGGCGAGCGGCTTCATAACAGCATGCTCCTGCTCGATGGGTGGCTGGTGCGATCGAAGGATCTCCCGAGCGGCGAGCGGCAGGTCCTGGAAGTGCACGTCGCGGGCGATTTCGCCGACCTTCACGGGTTTACGCTCAAGCAACTCGACCACGATATTCTCAGCATAACCGAGTCGGTGGTCGGGCTGGTGCCGCACGAGCGCCTCTTGGAGGTCACGCAAACGGACCCGCACCTGGCGCGGGTGTTCTGGTTCTCGACCAACGTCGACGCTGCAATTACCCGCGAAATGGCGCTTTCGCTCGGGCAGAGGTCGGCAATCTCGCGAATGGCGCACCTGTTTTGCGAGTTGCACGTGCGGCTGGGCATCGTCGGCAAGACCAGCGGCGACAGCTTCGAATTCCCGCTCACGCAGCGAGAGCTGGCGGAGTGCCTCGGGTTGACCGTGGTGCACGTCAACCGCACGCTGCAGGAGCTGCGGCGGCGGGACATCGTCGAAGCGGAAAACCGCAAGGTCAAGATTCTCGACAGGGAAGCGCTTGAAGCGCTTGCAGAGTGGGACCCGGCCTACCTGCAGCTGGAGAAGCGCGCGCTGTAACGGCTGCGGCCCGCCTGCGGCACCGATTGCGCGAGACCGCGTTAGCTTGCCTGATGCCCGACGATTGCAGCAATTCCCGCGACCGCAGAAGCGATAGAGACAAGCCTTCGAAAGCTGACGCCAAGAAGGAGGGCATCAACTGGCGCGGGTGGCTGATCGCGGTCCTCCTTCTCGGCGCTCTCGTCTTTGCCGCCCTGAACTGGAGCGACGTCAAAAAGTTCGCGCAGCTGGTGCAGAACGCGCGTCCCCTGTGGCTGGTCGCGGCGGCGGCGGCACAGCTTGCGACCTATGCGCTTCTCGCCGGCCAGTGGGCGATCGTCCTCAAGGCGGGAGAGTGCGAGCGTCCGCCCGGCAAGCTCCTGTCGCTGACCGTCGCCAAGCATTTCGCCGACCAGATGGTACCCACCGCCGGAATGAGCGGAAATGTCGTCGTCGTCGATCGCCTGATCGCTATCGGCGCGAGCAGGCCGATCGCCGTCGCCGCGGTGATCCTCGCCATCCTCGCTTATTTCGGCTCCTATGCGATCGGTGCGCTCGCCGCCTTGTTGCTCCTGTGGTGGCGCGGGGACAGCAACTGGCTCGCAGTCGCCCTGATCAGTGCCTTCCTCGCGTTGACAGCGGCGGTGCCGGCGCTCGCGCTGTGGCTTCAGAAGAAGGGAAAGAAGGCGATCCCGCACTGGCTTCGAAACTTCGGTCCCGTTCGCGAGCTTTTCGACATGATCGCGACCGCGCCTGACAAGCTCGTCCGCGACCCAACGATGATCGCCGAACTGACGGCGCTCAACGTCGCCATCGTCATTCTTGATGGTGTGACGATGTATTTCTGCGTCGCCTCGCTCGGCGTTCCCTCGACGCTTGGAGTGGGGTTCGCGGCCTTCATGATGGGCACGATCGTTTCCACCCTTGGTCCGCTGCCGATGGGGCTCGGCTCGTTCGAGGCCGCGAGCACCCTCACCCTGCGGGTGATGGGAGTCCCGTTCGCGGCCGCGCTTTCGGCGACATTACTGTTTCGCGGCTTTACCCTGTGGCTGCCGCTGATCCCCGGAATGATCGCTGCCGGGCAGCTTCACAGCCACGACGAGGCTAAGGAAGGCGAATCTCAGGAAAGGGAGTCTTCGACCCACTCGGCATAGCCGAGAAGCAACTTGTCGATCGGCCACACCGCGATGCACGGCGTGTCATAGCTGTGAAGCGCGGCGATCTTCGCCACCAGCGCATCCGCCGTGCCGCTGTCGGTTTTCAGGATCGCGGGGATTTCCTCCGCGGTGTCGATTTCGCCTTTCCAGCGATAGATGGAGCGGCAGGGCGCGAGGATGTTGATGCAGGCCGCGAGCCTTTCTTCGATGACCGAGCGGCCAATCCGCTCCGCTTCCTCGGAATTGGCGAAGACCGCGTAGACCGAAACCACGCTCATCGCCATTGCTCCCCGACGACGTGCGCGCCCCACACGGTCGAGGCGAGCACGAGCGCGCCGACCGCCTGGTGGAGAACCGCGACCGGAATGGCGATTCCCGTCATGACCGTGGCGATTCCAAGGACGATCTGGGTACCGAATGCCGTGTGGATCGCGATCGACGCAGGGCGGCATCCGGCCCACCGTACCTTGCGGGCGAAGATCACCAGCGCGACGACGACGGCCCACGCCCACCAGCGGTGGAGGAAGTGGAGCAGGAAAGGATCGTGAGTGAAGGCGAAGGCGATGCCATTGGACCAGTCGACGCCCTGCGGGAAGAAATGGTCGTTCATCAGCGGCCAGGTGTTCGATACGTAGCCGGCGCGGAAACCCGCTACCCAGGCGCCCAGGAGCAGCTGGACGAAGACGATTGCAAGCGTCGCGACCGAGCCGCCCGTGAGCCGGGCCGGCTTGTTCGTCCGATCTTTCCCGATCGCCCGCAGGTCGAGCGCAGTCCAGATGAGCGCACTCATCAGGAACAGAGCGAACAGCAGGTGCGCCGACAGGCGATAGGGGCTGACTTCCGTGCGGCCCTCGAGACCCGACAGCACCATCAGCCAGCCGACCGCGCCCTGCAATCCGCCCAGCACAAAGAGGGTGACAAGCCGCCAGCCGAAGCCTTTCGGGATTGCTCGCCTGAAGGCGAACCAGGCAATTCCGACGAAGAAAACCAGGCCGATGACCCGGCCCAGCAGGCGGTGAAGCCATTCCCAGAAAAAGATCGACTTGAATCCCGCCAGGTCCATTCCGGCGGGCCCGGCGACCTGCTGGTACTGCGGCGTTTGCTGGTACAGCTGGAATTCGTGAAGCCATTGCTGGTGAGTCAGCGGCGGGATCGCCCCGGTGACCGGCTGCCATTCGGTAATCGACAGTCCGCTTTCGGTGAGCCTGGTAATTCCGCCGATCACAACCATCGCGAAGACGAGCGCGGCGGTGACGAACAGCAGGTTTGCAAGCGCGAACGGTCGCGCCGACGACGTGGGCGAATCCATGATCCGCGGCCCTATTGCAGCGGTCGCGAAAGGACAAATCCTAAGCCGGCAGGTTCGCGTTGCTGATGTGTGATATTGTATCATAACTGAAGCCGGCCTATATGCCCCGCGATGGTCGCTGCACTAATCAAGCCGGGACGGCTCGACAGGATCGCGATGGGCCTTTCGGGCCTGTGCGTCATCCACTGCATCGCGACCACGGTCTTCCTTGGGCTGGTTGCTTCAGTCGGCGGTCTGCTCGGCCAGCCGATCTTTCACCAGGTCGGTCTTGCGCTGGCGATGGTGTTGGGAGCCGTCGCGCTGGGTCGCGGGGCGCTCGACCATGGTTTCCTTCTGCCAGCCGCTGTCGGTGTCCTTGGGATCGTGCTGATGGCGTGGGGCCTTAGCCTGCATGAAAGCGGATTAGAGCCGGCCACGACCATAGCCGGGGTCAGCATCCTTGCGCTCGGGCATCGCCTGAACTTTCTGGCGGCCGAGTAGCGCTTCGCTTGCCGCCCGCGCGCGGCGAGCTTAGAGTTTCCGCAATGGCCGCGCACGATCACAAGATTCACCACGGCAAGTCGCTCCGCGATGCGGCCAAGGCGCACCTGCAATCGCTTGGCGAGCAATGGACGGACATGCGCTCGGGGGTGTTCGAAGCACTGGCGTCCTTCGATCGCCCTGCCAGCGCCTATGACGTCGCCGAAGCGGTCTCCAAGTCGCAGGAGCGGCGGGTGGCGGCGAACAGCGTCTATCGGATTCTCGACCTGTTCGTCTCGTCCAACCTCGCGCGGAGGGTGGAAAGCGCCAACGCCTACGTGGCCAATGCCCATCCCGATTGCCTGCACGACTGCATCTTCCTGATCTGCGACAGCTGCGGCCAGGCCGTCCACATGGACGACGACAAGCTGTCGGCCGGAATCAGGGATGCGGCCGCAAGCGCCGGTTTTTCCCCCGAGCGACCGGTGATCGAGGTTCGCGGCACTTGCGGAGAGTGCAGCAACCGCTGACGGTTGGAACCATCGGAACTGCTGATTCATTGCCAAGATACAACAAATTGGCAAACAGGAGTTTTCCCGTGGTCGTCACCGACGAAGCAGTTCCAGCAGCGAGCGTTCCCGCGCTCCTGAAACGCGTTTCCTGGGGGGCAATCCTGGCCGGCGCACTGATTACCGTTGCGCTGACGGCGTTGTTCGGCCTTCTCGGCCTCGGCATCGGGCTCGGCAATTTCGACGTTGGTGACAGCCTCTCCGGAATTCCCAAGTCGACTCTCCTGTGGTGGGCGGTCAGCACGATCGTCGCCACCGGCATCGGCGCCTTCGTGGCCGCACGTTTTGCCGGCATACCGCGCGGCCTCACGGGCGCGCTTCACGGGCTTGCCGTCTGGGCAGTCGCAACGCTCCTGACCTTGTGGCTGGCGACCAGCGCGGTGGGATTTGCTCTCGGCGCCGCTTCGAAGGTGGTAACCACGACCGCGCGCGTCACGACTGGCGCGGTCTCGACGGCCGGTGGAGCGATAATCGGGGCAGGGGGCGCAGTCGTGCCCAGCCCGAGCTCTTCCGATGTCAGCTCCGCCAAAGCGCAGGTGCAGCAGGAAGCACAGCAGGTGCTCGCGCGCGCCGGCGTCGGTCAGCAAGACGTCAACCAGGCACAAAGTGCAATCGGAACGGCTGCACAGAATATCGCCATGCGTCCGGGAACCGCGGGCGAGGAAATCAATCGCCTGATCGACCGCCTCTTCGAAGGACCCAATGCGGCGCTTTCCCCGCAGGAGCGCGACCAGCTCGTAACGGCGCTCGCACAAGAGGCCGGAATGTCGCGCCAGCAGGCCAACGATGTCGCATCCAGGTGGCAGGCGCAGGCTAATACCGCCTGGGCCAACGTTCGCCGCACGGGCACCGATACCGCCAATCGGATCGGGCAGACAGCGGGACGCGTCGGCGACAAAACGCTCGACGTCCTTTCCGACGCGGCGTGGGGAATGTTCTGGATTTCCCTGGCCGGACTGGTCGCTGCCCTTCTTGGCGCAGCGCTTGGCGGAGCGAGCCTCGGGCTTGGTCTTCTGGGCGCCGAAGCGGTCGCCGTGGCCGACGACGACGATCACGATTACGACGAGGACGTCCGCCCAGCGCGCCGTCCGCCGCCGCCACCGCGACGCTAGGCGAAGTACAAAGGGACCGGGCGCGCTCGCTGGCAGACGGCGAACGCGCTCGTGAGCAAATGCTGAGGAATGCGTGAAATCGTCGCCGTTCAGGCCCAATTGCGTCCCACGGAAGTGACATGAGCAACGCTTGGGGATAAGTCGCCCCGACATGGCAGACCGACCTGAAACGCCGCTCCTCGACACCATCGCCGTGCCGGAGGACATCCGAAAACTGGACAAGGACCAGCTCGAGCAGCTCGCCGACGAACTTCGCCAGGAGACCATCTCGGCCGTTTCGGTCACCGGGGGTCACCTCGGCGCCGGCCTCGGCGTCATCGAATTGACGGTCGCGCTCCACTACGTCTTCGACACGCCCAACGACAAGCTGCTCTGGGACGTCGGCCACCAGGCCTATCCGCACAAGATCGTAACCGGCCGCAGAGACCGGATCCGCACGCTCCGCCAGGGCGGCGGCCTCTCCGGCTTCACGAAGCGCAGCGAGAGCGAATACGACCCGTTCGGCGCCGCCCACAGCTCGACGTCGATTTCCGCCGCTCTCGGCTTTGCGATCGCCAATAAGTTGTCGGGCGACCCGAACCACGCGATCGCGGTGATCGGGGACGGCGCGATGACGGCCGGAATGGCCTATGAGGCGATGAACAACGCGGCGGCGGCCGGCAATCGGCTGATCGTCATTCTCAACGACAACGACATGTCCATCGCTCCGCCAGTCGGAAGCCTTCGCAACGCGCTCGCGCGGTTGGTCAGTTCGGGCAAGTACCTGGCCCCGCGCCGGCTTGCGCAAAAGCTCGCTCGTGCAATGCCGGAGCCCCTTCACGTGGCCGCTCGGCGAATGGAGGAATATGCGCGCGGCCTGGTAACCGGCGGCACGCTCTTCGACGAGCTGGGATTCTACTATGTCGGCCCGGTGGACGGTCACGACGTCGATGCGCTGGTCGAAGTGCTCGAGAACGTCCGCGACGCCGACGAGGGACCGATGCTGGTCCACGTCGTCACGACCAAGGGCAAGGGCTATGAGCCGGCCGAAAAGGCCGCCGACAAGTATCACGGGGTCGTCAAGTTCGACGTTGTTTCCGGCAAGCAGGCCAAGAGTAGCGGCGGCGCGCCGAGCTACACCAGCGTCTTCGCCAGGGCGTTGACGCAGGAGATGGAGCGGGACGACAAGATCGTCGCGATCACCGCCGCGATGCCGTCCGGCACCGGCCTCGACAAGGTGCAGGAGGCGTTCCCCGACCGCACGTTCGACGTCGGGATCGCCGAGCAGCACGGCGTCACCTTCGCGGCAGGAATGGCGGCGCAGGGCTATCGCCCCTTCTGCGCAATCTACTCGACCTTCCTCCAGCGCGCCTATGACCAGGTCGTTCACGACGTCGCGATCCAGAATTTACCGGTCCGCTTTGCCATGGACCGGGCGGGGCTGGTTGGAGCCGACGGGGCGACCCACGCGGGCTCGTTCGACCTCGCTTACCTGTGCACGCTTCCCAACTTCGTTGTCATGGCCGCCGCCGACGAGGCGGAGCTCGTCAACATGGTTCACACGATGGCGCTTCACGACAGTGGCCCCATCGCGGTCCGCTATCCGCGCGGCGAGGGCAGGGGCGTTCCGCTTCCCGACATTCCGGAGGAGCTGGCGATCGGCAAGGGCCGCATCGTCCGGCAGGGGAGCAAGGTTGCGATCCTGTCGCTCGGGACCCGGCTCGAGGAAGCCGAGAAAGCCGCCGACCAGCTCGAAGCGAAGGGGCTTTCGACCACCATCGCCGATTTGCGGTTCGCAAAGCCGCTCGACGACGAGCTCATACGCAAGCTGCTGACAACTCACGACGTCGCTGTCACCGTCGAGGAAGCGTCGATCGGCGGACTTGGCGCGCACGTGCTGACGATGGCCAGCGACGAGGGGCTGACCGATACGGGGCTGAAAATCCGCACAATGCGCCTTCCGGACCGTTTCATCGACCAGGACAAGCCCGAAAAACAGTATGACGAGGCCGGGCTCAACGCGCCGCAGATCGCCGATACGGTTCTCAAAGCGCTGCGCAGCAACAGCGCCGGAATCGAGGAGGTCAGGGCGTAGCCAGGCTTCGCGCAGACCAGCTCCTGGTGAGTCGTGGGCTGGCGGAGAGCCGGACGAAGGCCCAGGCGCTCATCATGGCCGGAGTCGTTTTTTCTGGTGAGCGGAAGCTCGCCAAGGCGGGCGAAACTCTTGCCGAGCACGCGCCGCTGGAGGTTCGGGGAAAGGATCATCCGTGGGTATCGCGCGGCGGGATCAAGCTTGCGCACGGCCTTGATCATTTAGGCTTCGACGTGACTGGCGCGGTTGCGCTGGACGTCGGAAGCTCGACCGGCGGCTTCACCGACGTGCTGCTCAGCCGGGGCGCCGCCAAGGTATACGCCGTCGATGTCGGCACGAACCAGCTCGCCTGGAAGCTTCGCCAGGACCCGCGCGTCATCGTCATGGAACAGACCAACGCGCGCTATCTCACGGCCGAGGATATTCCCGACCCAGTGCACGTCGTGACTTGCGACGCAAGCTTCATATCGCTTTCCAAGGTGTTGGAATCACCGATGAAACTGGCCGTGGCTGGCGCGAAGCTCGTTGCCCTGGTGAAGCCGCAGTTCGAAGCTGGGCGCGAGGAGGTAGGCAAGGGCGGGGTCGTCCGCGACGGCTCGGTCCACGAGCGCGTTTGCACCGAGGCTAAAGACTGGGTTGAAAGCCAGGGCTGGAGCGTTGTTGGACTGGCAACCAGTCCGATCACCGGGCCCGAGGGTAACGTGGAATTCCTGCTGGGAGCGACGAAGAATGGCTGAAACGGGCAAGAAGGCGTGGTGGCGGTACGCGCTCGTCACGATCCCCGGAATCATCATCCTGGGTTCGCTGAGCGGTTGGCTTTCCAATTCGGGCTTCGGCAACGGCTGGTTCGACTCGCTGCATAAGCCCTTCTTCATGCCGCCCGGCTGGGTCTTCGGATTCGCCTGGACGATCCTCTACGCGCTTCTCGGCGCCGCACTTGCAATCGTTCTTGCCGAGCCGCCGTCGGCGGCGCGCCGCAAGGCGCTGATCCTGTTTGCAGCGCAACTCGTCCTGAACTTCGCCTGGTCGCCGCTCTTCTTTGCAGCCCATGCGATCCGGCTGGCGCTGGTGACGATTTTCGTGATGGCAGCTATTGCCGCCATGGCGTCACGCCAATTCTGGCAAATTCGACGGGTAGCGGGCGGGCTCATGCTTCCCTATCTGGCGTGGCTATGCTTCGCGGCGGCTCTCAACGCCGCGATCGACAACCTCAATCCGGGCGCCGGTTCGCTGCTCGGCTGAAGGAGACGACGGATATGCAGTCGGAAAACCGGATCTTCGACGATTTCGTGAAGATGGTGAACGGCTTCGCTGGAACGATGGCCGGCATGGGCCGCGAGGCGGAGGAGTCGACGCGTCAGAAGATGCGCGAATGGATCGGCGGAATGGACTTCGTCTCCCGCGACGAATTCGAGGCGGTGAAGGCAATGGCAGCCAAGGCGCGCGAGGAGAATGAAGCACTCGCCAAGCGGGTGACTGCGCTGGAAGCGGCTGCCGGTGGGTCGGCGGCAAAGGCAAAGCCCTCGGCCAAGCGCAAGCCGGGAGCAAAATCCTGACCGAGTCCGACGTCACCGACGCCCGCGAAGACGGCGCGCCGATCGAAATCCTGGAGCAATATTTCGAAGCGCGCGGCTGGCCGTGCGAACGCTCGGGCGAGGGAGAGATCGTCGCCTCGGCGAGCGGAAGCTGGGCGCAGTACGAGCTTCGCGGCGTCTGGCGCGCGGAGGACCAGGTCCTGCAGTTCCTCGCCTTTCCCGACATCAAGGTCGTGTCCGAAAAGCGCGCCGCCATTTACGAGACGCTGGGGCTGATGAACGAGCAGCTGTGGCTCGGCCATTTCGAAATGTGGTCCGGCTCGGGCCTGATCCTTTTCCGCCACTCGACCGTTCTCGACACGCGCGATGGCGAAGGACTCAGCCTCGAACAGGCAGAAGCGATCGCGGAAGCGGCGCTGGAAGAGTGCGAGCGCTTCTATCCGGTGTTCCAGTTCGTTCTGTGGGGCGGCAAGAGCCCCGGCGAAGCGCTCACCGCAGCACTCATCGAAACGCACGGAGAAGCTTGATGCAAATGCCTTCGCCAACCTGGTTCGTGGGCTGCGGGAACATGGCCGGAGCGATGGTCGAAGGCTGGCGCTCGGCGGGCGTGGACCTGTCGCAGGCCGTCGCGATTCGCCCAAGCGGGAAAGCGGTCCCGGGCGTCCGCACCGTCACATCCATCAAGGACGCCGGACCTGCGCCGGCGATGGTGGTGCTCGGTTTCAAGCCTCAGAAGCTTGACGAAATCGCACCCGAAATCGTGCCCTGGCTGACCAAGAAGACGATCGTCGTCTCGATTCTCGCGGGAGCGGAAGCGGCAAGTCTGCGTCGGCGGTTCGGCACGGGAATCGTCGTCCGGGCGATGCCGAACCTTCCCGTGTCGGTGCGTCGCGGCGTCGTCGCCTTGTACAGTGAGGATGTCGATGAGGACGATCGCAAGCGCATCGGCGACGTGTTCGCAGCGCTCGGGCTCGCCCTCTGGACCGAGACGGAAAAGGCGTTTTCAGCGATCGGAGCGGTCGCCGGGGCCGGACCGGCCTATGTCGCGCGCTTCATCGATTCGCTTGCGGATGCAGCTGTCGGCCAGGACCTGCCGGAGGCGCTTGCCGCCACACTGGCTCTGGAAACCGTGCTCGGCACGGCCTGGATGGCCGCCGCGACCGGCGAGACGATGGACGACCTCGCGCGCCGGGTCGCAAGCCCCAAGGGCACGACCGCAGCCGGATTGGCCGTTCTCGATTCTGACGCCGCTCTCCAGAAGCTGATCGCCAGGACCATCGACGCGGCGCGTCGGCGCGGGGCGGAACTCGCAGCCGAGGCACGCGGCGAGCAGGTCGCCTGAACTTGCCGAGCGGATTGCGCTGCCCTAGGCGCTAGGGCCATGGCAGATCCACAGCCCTATCACGACCGCGAAGGCTCCATCTGGTTCGACGGAAAGCTTGTGCCTTGGCGCGAGGCGGAGGTTCACGTCCTCACCCATGCGCTTCACTATGCGTCGTCGGTGTTCGAAGGCCAGCGCGCGTACAACGGCAAGATCTTCAAGCTGCAGGAGCATAGCGAGCGGCTTCACCGAAGCGCGCAGATGCTGGGCTTCGAAATTCCCTGGACGGTCGAGGAAATAGGCGCTGCCTGCAAGGACGTGCTCAAAGCCAATGGGCTGACCGACGCCTACATGCGCCCGCTCGCCTGGCTCGGCTCGGAGCGGATGGGCGTGTCCCCGACGGGGGCCAAGGTGCACCTCGCGATCGCTGCGTGGGAGTGGGGGAAATACTTCTCGCCGGAGAAAGCGAAGAACGGAATCCGGCTGACGATTGCGCCCTGGCGGCGTCCCGCGCCCTACACGGCTCCGGTGCACTCGAAGGCGTCCGGCTTGTACATGATCGCCATGATGTCGCGGAAACACGCCGAGAACACGGGCTTCGACGATGCCCTGATGTTCGACTGGCGCGGCCAGGTTGCCGAAGCGACCGGTGCAAACGCCTTCTTCGTTCGTGACGGGACGCTTTTCACGCCGACGCCCGACTGCTTCCTCGACGGAATTACGCGCCGGACCGTGATGGACCTCGCGCGCAAGCGCGGGATCGAGGTCGTCGAGCGCACCATCTGGCCCGAGGAGATGGAAAGCTTCGAGCAGATGTTCCTGACCGGAAGCGCGGCCGAAGTGACTCCGGTCGGCTCCGTCGGCCCGTGGAGCTTCGAAGTCGGCGACATGACCCGCCAGCTGGCAAAGGACTACGACGACATGGTGAACGGCCGGACGGGTAATTCCTGAGCTCCGCACTAACGCGAATTAGTTATTCACGTTTTGTTGGGCGTTAGCGTTTACCGACGACCCGCCAGCGATTTCCTGCTGGCTCGGGGATAGAGCAGCGGTCAACGTGTTACTCTTGGCGTTCCGGCAAAAAGAGGGCGAAGCAGGCTCGGTCAAGGCGACCGACAGCCTCCGCCAGCTGCTGGACATTCGAGAGCCGCGTGACCCCGTTGCGGTCGCCATCCGGCGTGCGCAACTCGACGCACTGGTGAGGCTTGTTCCGGTTACCATTCTCAGCCAGCTGTTCGCAGCGATCCTGGTCGCCGCCTCGCTCGCTGGCAGGGTACCTTCCGAGCAACTCATTCCCTGGATTTCCGCGATTTTCGGGATCTGCGTCATTCGGGGAAGCAGGGCGCTGAGAGTGCGCTGCGATCCCGATTATGCGCGTCGCAAGCCTCCCGAGCTCAAGGCCGTCGTCGCCATCATCTCCATCCTCGGAACGCTCTGGCTTGTCCCTCCATTCCTTTGGTTCGACGCGGCCGACGTCGACCAGAAGGTGCTGCTGTGCGTTATCACGGCGGGGCTGATGAGCGGGGCAAGCATCAGCCTGTCCAGCGTCCCCCAGGCCTGCATTCCCTACATCGCGATGATGTGCGCCGCCGGCGTCGCCATGGCGATGCGGGCCGACAATGCGCCGCAGATGATCATTCTCGAACTTCTCTACGCGTGGGTGATTTCCTGGGCGGCTCTCCTCAACGCGCGCCGTTTCCTCAGCCATGTTCGCGGTCAGCTCGAGCTTCAGGAACAGAGCGAGCTGGTTCGGCTTCTTCGCGAGTTCGAGGCGAGCGGAAGCGACTGGCTCTGGGATATGGGGCCCGACTACCGGCTTCGCTTCATGTCGCAGGCGATGGCCGACGCCTTTGGAGAGCCGCTTCGCGACCTCATCGGCAAGCGCGCAATCGACATTCTCGACCCGGATGGACTGGCAGCGAGCCTGTCGGTCGGATTGCAGATCCTCGACAAGCATGTTCGCAGCAGAAAAGCGTTCAAGGACATTGCGATTCCGGTTCGCCACGGCACCCGCTGGTGGCTTCTTTCGGGCAAGCCGGTAACGGATTCGTCCGGCAGGTTCGACGGCTGGCGGGGCGTCGGATCGGATATCACCGACGTTCGGCTCCGCGGGACCGATTCCATCCGTACCGCCCGGCTCGATCCGCTGACCGGTGCCGCCAACCGTCTTTTCGTCCGCGAGCAGCTCGAAGGCGCGTTGCTTCGAGGGCTCGGCGGCGAGGGAGGCTGCGCTCTCCTTCTCGTCGACCTGGACCGTTTCAAGCTGGTCAACGATACGCTCGGCCACGGAGTGGGCGACCAGCTGCTTTGCGAAGTCGCATCGCGCCTGGAGACTTGCGCCGGAACCGGTGGGACGATCGGCAGGCTCGGCGGCGATGAATTCGCCCTGGTCTGGCTCGGCGATTCCGACAAGGCAACGCTGTCGAAGATTGCCGAAACGATCATCGGCGATCTCAGCCGCCCGTTCGAAATCGGGGGAACCACCATTCACGTGGGAGCGACGGTCGGCATCGCCCGTGCTCCATCCGACGGGCGAACCGAGGACGAGCTTATCCGGAGCGCAGACCTGGCCTTGTACCGGGCAAAAGGGAAAGGCCGGGGCGGCCATCAATTCTTCGCCCGGTGGATGGCGGAGCAGGCAAATGCCAGTCGCCGCCTGGAATCCGACCTCAGAAGCGCGTTGAAGGATGGCGGATTTTCAATCGCCTACCAGCCTATCGTCGATGCGCGCACGGGCGAGGTGGTGGCCCGCGAGGCTCTTTTGCGCTGGACCCACCCGGAACGCGGAGAGATTGAGCCCGACACCTTCATTCCGATCATCGAGGAAGCCGGGCTGATCGGCCACGTCGGCGCCTGGGTTCTTCGCGAAGCCTGTGCCGATGCGGCAGCCTGGGACAATTCCTGCGCCATCGCAGTCAATGTGTCGCCGGCGCAATTGGGGGGTCCGGGGCTCGAAGCGACTGTCGTCAATGCGCTTGCAGCGACCGGGCTGGAGGCGGGCAGGCTCGAACTGGAAGTGACGGAAAGCATCTTCCTCAGTGACGATCCGTCGACGCGGGAGGCTCTTGCCAGGCTACGAAGCCTCGGCACCCACCTCGTCCTCGACGATTTCGGGACGGGGTACAGCTCGTTCGGCTCGCTCGCCCGCGGCGAATTCTCGAAGATCAAGATCGACCGGTCCTTCGCGAGCCAGGCTGCCGCCGGAGATGCCCAGGCACGATCGATCGTGGAAGCCATGATCGGCTTGTCGCGGGCGCTCGGACTTCGCGTCACTGCCGAGGGTATCGAGACCGCCGAGGAAGCGAAGGCGTTGGCGCAACTCGGCTGCGATCATCTCCAGGGATTCTACTTCGGAAGACCGATCCGCTCTTCGACGCCCAGGAAGGTGCAGTCGATCGAGCTTCCCTCCGAGCATGGACCAGAAGCCGACCGCCGGCGTTTCGGCGGCCGTCGCTAAAGCTTAAATCGCAGGCTTCACAGTTCGCAGCGCTTCCAAAGCGGCAACTCCCCGCTATATCGCCCGTGGCTGCTGGGGCGTCGCCAAGTGGTAAGGCAGCGGCTTTTGGTGCCGCCATTCGCAGGTTCGAATCCTGCCGCCCCAGCCAGTCTCTTCGGAATGACGCTCGAACCTGCTGAGTCCGCCGATCGGGGCGGCCGTTCGGCCGCGGGATTCGAATGCTGCCGGCCCAAGCACCGGCCCTGTCGCCTGACGTCTCCATTACGGATGATAGTGTAATCGGCTGGCGACCGTGGCTGCGGCAGGTGCGGCGCATGTTTCAGCCGGTTTGCGAATCTGCGCCCGTTGCAAGGGAGGAGCGAGTCCGCGTGATGCTTCCGGCGCGGATTCGAAGCGAATCCGGCTGGAGCGACGCCTGCATACTCAATCTCTCGTCCAAGGGGCTGCTGGTCTATTCGAACGCGACGGCCAGGCCCGGCACCTTCGTCGAGATACGCCGCGGCCGCGAACTGGTCGTCGCTCGGGTGGTGTGGCGGAAGAACCAGCGCATCGGCCTTTGCAGTCCCGACAAGGTGCGAATCCTCGATCTCATCGGCGACGGCAACAGCGCTGCTGCGTCATTGCCGGCCGCAGCCCCGGTGGAGCGGCGAATCGTGCCGCGAATCGCGCCTGACAGCCGCGCCCGCGCGCGGGCCACAGAGTTCCTGTCCACGGTCTTGATTTCGGCGTTCTTTGCCGGCTGCGCCGCTGTCTACGTCCTCGACGTGGTCAGGAAGCCGCTGGCGACGGTCAGGCAAGCGCTGGGCGCGCACTGAGCAGCGCTTGAGTTCGAGCGGTCGCGGAGTGCATGAGTGCTCCGATGGCTGGGCCGCTCGAAGGACTGACGATCGTCGAAATGGCCGGAATCGGCCCGGCGCCCTTTGCCGCGATGATGCTCGCCGACCACGGCGCCACCGTCATTCGCATCGAGCGGGAAGGGCTGATCGGCGTTCCGGGCGACCCCTTGCTCCGGTCCCGGCAGAGCATTGCCCTGGACCTGGCGAAGGCGAACGCACGCGCTGTCGTTCGCAAGCTGGCGGCATCGGCTGACGGACTCATCGAAGGCTATCGGCCGGGCGTGATGGAGCGGCTCGGGCTCGGTCCCGAGGACCTGCTCGAAGCCAATCCCGCGCTCGTCTATGGGCGGGTGACGGGTTGGGGACAGCAAGGGCCGCTCGCGGCGAGCGCCGGGCACGACCTCGATTATTTGGCCATCACCGGCCTGCTGGACGGCATCGGCCCGAAGGAGCGGCCGGTGGTCCCGATCAATTACATCGCCGACTTCGGCGGCGGCGGAATGATGCTGGCATTCGCAATGGTCGCTGCCCTCCTCGACGTGAAGCGCACGGGAAAGGGGCAGGTGATCGACTGCGCGATGAGCGACGGAGCAGCGCTGATCGGCGCGCTGACCTACGGGATGCGCGCAGCCGGGCTGTGGAAGGACGAACGGGAATCGAACCTCCTCGACGGCGGAGATCCCGCTTACGCGATCTACAGGTGCAGGGACGGCAAATTTCTCGCCGTGGGCGCGATCGAGCCGCAATTCCGGGCGGCATTCCTCGAACGCCTTCACCTCGCCCCCGACGCGTCGCGGGCGGACATTGCAGCGGCGCTTTCCCTCGCCACACGCGACGAGTGGATCGACCACTTCGAAGCGGTGGATTGCTGCGTTGCGCCGGTCCTGAGCCTGGAGGAGGCGCCCGAGCACCCGCACAACCGCGCTCGTGGCACGTTCATCGACGTTGACGGCGTGGTTCAGCCGGGTCCTGCGCCGCGCTATTCGGACACGCCCCTCCGCAGCCCGGAGCCGCCGCGAGCGGCGGGGGCCGACGGCGAGGCAATCCTCGGCGCACTCGGCTATTCGGCGGACGAAATCGGCGCGTTGCGCGGTGAAGGAGCCATGCTTTGAATCCAGTCTACCAGCAGATCCAGACCAGCATTTTCGAACGCATGTCGGCGCTTGCCGCGACTCACGGAGCAGTCAATCTCGGCCAGGGATTCCCCGATTTCGGGTGGCCGGAGGAAATCCTCGACGCTGCCGCCAAGGCGTTGCGCGACGGCTCCAATCAATATGCGCCATCGCGAGGGCTGCCCGCGCTCCGCGAGGCGGTCGCGGGGCATTACCGGCGCTGGTTCGGACAGTCGCTCGAGCCGGAATCGATCTGCGTCACGTCGGGAGCGACCGAGGCGCTTGCGGCGTGCATTCTCGCCACGGTCAGCGAGGGAGACGAGGTTGTCGTCTTCACGCCCGCCTACGACAGCTATGCGCCGATGATCCGCCGGGCGGGCGGCGTTGTCCGCGAAATTGCTCTTCGCCCGCCCGAATGGCGGATCGAGCGCACCGCCGTGGAAGCGGCGATCGGCCCGAAGACGCGCGCGATCCTTTTCAACAATCCGCAAAACCCGACCGGCCGTCTTTTCGACGCGCAGGAGCTGCAGGTGATCGCCGACGCGGCGATCGCGCACGACCTCGTCGTCATCAGCGACGAGGTCTGGGAGCATATCCTCCTCGACGGACAGCAGTTCACACCCTTGGCAACGCTTGCCGGGATGGCGGAGCGGACTCTGAAGATCGGCTCGGCGGGGAAGATCTTCTCGCTGACCGGATGGAAAGTCGGCTGGATTGCCTCCGCTCCACAGCTGCTCGACCTTGCTTCACGGGCGCACCAGTTCCTGACGTTTTCGACGGCTCCCAACCTGCAGTCGGCGGTTGCGTTCGGAATGGTCGAGGGGGACAGATGGATCGAGCCGATGCGAAAGCGGTTCGAACACGCCCGCGACCGGATGCTCGCCGGCCTCGACTCCGCCGGCTTTGCCGCTCTTCACCCGGCGTCCACATACTTTCTTTGCGTGGACCTCGAACAATCCGGCCTTGACCTCGACGATGCCGCCTTCGCTGCGCTTGCGGTCGAGAAAGCGGGGGTCGCTGTCGTCCCGCTGTCCAGCTTCGCCGAAACGGATCCGCCGCGTTCGCTGGTGCGGCTGTGCTTTGCAAAGCGAGACGAAACCATCGACGCCGAAGTCGCGGCGATGGCGAAGGCGCGGAGCCTGCTGGGAGGCGGCGCTTAGCCGACCAGCTCCGGCCAGCGGGATTCGAAAACGTCGCACCACTGCTTGAGCGCATCGCCTTGGAGCGGCTCCGCGACGAGATAGCCCTGCGCGACGTCGCAGCGCAGCCGACGCAGGAATCGTAGCTGCTCGACCGTTTCCACGCCTTCGGCGGTGGCAATGAGACCAAGGCCGTGGGCAAGCTCGATCATTCCCTTGACGATAACGCAGCTATCGTGAGCGTGTGGCAGGTCGCGGACGAAGAGGCGGTCGATCTTGACCTCGGTGAACGGCAGCTGCCGAAGCTGCATCAGCGACGAATAGCCCGTCCCAAGATCGTCGATCGCAAGCCCGATGCCCTTGATCCGGAACCGGGTCAGCGTGTCCATCAGCTTGATCAGGGGCTGGGTCGCGCCTTCGGTGAGCTCGAGCACGAGGTGGTCCGTCGGCACCTCCATCTCGCGGCAGATTCGCTCGACGAGGTCGGGAAAGTCCAGGTGCTCGAGGCTGACGGCCGAGATGTTGAAAGCGAGGTTGGTGTCGATCCCCTCGTCGCGCCAGCGCCGCCATTGCGCCAGCGTCGTGCGCAATCCCCATTCCGTGAGCTGCCCGATCAGTCCGTGCTCTTCCGCCAATGGGACGAATCGCGCCGGCCCGACCGGGCCGAGCTGCGGTTCGTCCCAGCGAACCAGCGCCTCCAGCCTCCTCAGCTTGCCCGTGCCGAGGTCGATTTTCGGCTGGTAGAGCATGTGCAGTTCGCTGCTTTCGAGCGCGCGCTCGAACGACCGGACCAGGTGCCGGTCGGGGCTGGTCATTGGTCGAAGTCCGGACGCATTCCGCAAAGGACCGATTCCAGGTCCTGGAAGCGCACCGGCTTTTCAAGCGGGCCGACCATTTTCAGGCCGAGAGCTTCCCCGAGCCGGAAAGCCGACTCGAGCACCCGGCGATCGAACCCGCTGATGATGAGGACGGGTGCCTCGAGATCTTCCGAGGCGAGGAAGCGAAGCAGCTCCACGCCGTCCATTCCCGGCATTCCAAGGTCGAGCGCAACCATGTCCGGTTTGTCGCTGCAGACCGCGTCTCGAAAATCCTGGTCGTTCGAGGTCAGCGTGGGATCGAAGCCGCACTCCCTCGCCACCTGCGCGAAAAATTCGGCAAGCGCTGGTTCGTCGTCGATCACTAGCAGCCGCGGCTGCCTCATGCGCCACTCCCTACGCGTTCCTCCGGCGCTTTGCGCCGTGACTGAAACGAATGAAACCGCTTTTTAACCGTGATCCGTCCAAAATGAGGACACAACTGCTCTTCGCGAGGAAGGCACTCGATGTTTGCATCCATCATCCGCCGCAAGCGGGACCACTCGTTCGAGGACGAGCAGGCCGCTTTCGAATCGACAACCTTCTCGCTGACGACGGCCGTCCCGCGACCCGCCGAAGCTCGCGCCGACGATCGGCTTGTGCCGCTTCTGAAGACGGCAAAGCTGGTCAGCGATCACGGCGAGCAATTGATGCGTGTCCGCAAGATTACCGCCGGAGGAGTCATGGGCGACGTGACCGAAGCCTTGCCTGTCGGGCAGGCGGTTTCGCTGGAGCTGTCGTCGCAGCACATCCCGTCGAGCGTGATCTGGACCCGCGACGGCCTGATGGGCATCAAGTTCGATCACAACGTCGACCTTGGCGAGCTTCTCGCCGGGCGCAAGCCGCGGCACGGATTCCGCGCCCGGCCGCCGCGCCTGAGCGTCGATTGCAAGGCGTCGGTGCGGGTCGGCAAGGTCTATTATACCGTCGACGTTCACGACATTTCCCTTGGCGGAATGAAGGTCGAGCCGATCGAGGAATATTGCGTCGGGCGCGACGTCATTGTCGTCGTCGAGAGCCTGAGGCCGATAAAGGGTCAGGTTCGCTGGTTTTCGGATCGCAAGGCCGGAATCGTCTTCGACAAGCCGTTGGATTTCGACGAACTGGCCGAGTGGGTCGGGAAGCGGCTTGAAATGGCAAGCCTGAAAGCCAGCCGGGCGCGCGGCTGACCTCGCAAATCGCGCCGCCAGTGCCTATCTCCGCGTTGAAGGAGACAGTGTATGGGCGAGGAAATCGCGGTTCTTGCGGGCGGCTGCTTCTGGTGCACCGAAGCGGTCTTCAACGACGTCGTCGGAGTCGCCAGGGTAACGAGCGGCTATACCGGCGGGTCGGTCGATAATCCGACCTATCGGCAGGTCTGCGGCGGCGACACGGGCCACGCCGAGGCTATCCGAATCGAATATGATCCGGACGTCATTTCCTACGGCGATCTCCTCGATATCTTCTTCGCCATCCACGACCCCACCCAGCTCAACCGCCAGGGCAACGACGTCGGTACGCAATATCGCTCCGCAATCTTTCCGCAGACAGCAGAGCAGGAAGAGCAGGCGCGTGAAGCCAAGAAGCGCGCGCAAAGCCACTGGGACGGTGAAATCGTTACCACGATCGAGCCCGACTCGACGTGGTGGCCTGCGGAAGAGGATCACCAGGCCTATTGGGAAAACGAAGGCCAGCGAAATCCCTATTGCATCGCCACCATCCCGCCCAAGCTGCAGAAGTTGCGCAAGAGCTTTCAGCAGAAGGTGAAGGGGGAGGCCGCCAGCTACTGACGCGGCGCCGCCGCTCGGCGGAGGCGATCGTTAATTGCCGCACCGAGTCCGCTTCGCGGCACCGGGGCAACGGCGATCCTGGGCTTTGCCGATTCGTCGGCCCGGTGGAGCTGCTCGAACAGATTTGCCGCCGCTTCCACGAGGTCGCCCGAGGAGCTGAGGCTGCAATCGCCCTCCACAGCCCCAAAGCCGATGAAAAATTCGTCGGCCGCCGCCTCTTGTGCATTCACCCGCACCGGCTTGGAGGGCGCGTAGTGGCTTGCAAGCTGCCCGGGGGCGCTGATCTCGCCGCCGGTGACCTCCTCAGCGTCCGGAAAGTCGATGGGGCCGTGGCGAAGGATCCGAAGCTCGCCGTCGCTCTCGGTCACGATGGTGGATTCGATTCCGCCGGGGGAGGGGCCGTCATCGATAACGAGCCCGATTCGACCGCCGAGGCTCTTCACAACGTGAGCGGCGCGCGTGGAGCTGATGGACCCGCTGGCGTTGGCTGACGGGGCAGCGAGGGGTCGGCCGCTTGCTTGCAGAAGCGCGCGCATCGCACGGTGGCTCGGCACGCGTAACCCGACTGTTGGCAGGCCGGCGGTCACGAGCGCCGCGAGATCGCTTTGCGGCCTGAGTGGAGCAACGATCGTTAGCGGACCGGGCCAGTTTGTTTTCGCAGCCTGCGCTGAAAGCGGCCCGAAAAGCGCAAGCTTCTGCGCTTGGGCCCAGTCGTAAACGTGCACTATCAATGGGTTGAACGAGGGTCTTCCCTTTGCTTCGTAGATTCGTGCGACGGCTTGCGCGTTGGTTGCGTCGGCCGCGAGACCGTAGACGGTCTCGGTCGGAACGGCGACCGGCTTGCCCGCGAGGATAGCTCGCGCGGCTTCGGCGACTGCCTGCTTGCTGAAGGGGAGGACCCGGGTCTCCATCGGAGCCGGTCCTACGGTCTAGGCGCGCTCCGTGTCGAGAAGCTCGACGGGATCGATACCCAGACGGTCCATTCGAGCGCGGATTTCCGGCCATTCCTCCGTGAGGAATCGTTTGCGCTCCGAATCGCGAAGGCGGGCTCCAGCCCCGGGAGCGACGAACAGGCCGACGCCGCGCTTGACCACGACGAGCCCTTCGTCCTGAAAGCCCTGGTAGGCTTTCGCTACGGTGAGCGGATTGGCTTCCTCTTCGGCGGCAAGCGCACGGACGGAGGGCAGGGCTTCGCCATCGGCGTAGCGCCCCGCGAGAATCCCGTTGGCGATGATTTCACGAAGACGAACGTAAACCGGCTTTTCGTGCTGCGTTCGGAGCGTCATGCTGTGATAATACAGCACTGCGCACGTTCGTCAAACCTTTCCCGCAATTTCTGATCCGGGGGACCAGTGGCGGACAACGTCCTTAAGGTTGGGGCGGGGCCGGTCTTCGAGATCGACCATGGACTGGCCGATAAAGATGAAACCCGCGATTCGCTGTCCCGGCTCGCAGAACGCCGCCGTTACCCGCGGCGAATAGGTGCGCCAGCCCGTCACCCAGCCGGCGACGTAGCCCAGCGCAGTCGCGGCCGAGAGCAGGTTCATCGCAGCCGCGCCGCAGGACAGCTCCTGCTCCCACAGCGGAATCTTGTGTCCGTGCACCGGCGCCGAAACCAGCACGATGAGCGTGCCGCCATAGTGAGCGAATTCATCTTCCCTGGTGTGGCGGGCGATGCTTGCGCACGGGTCTTCCTCCGCCAGCGCTTCGCGCAGTACGGCGGCGAAAGCATCGCGCTGATCGTCCCCGACTATCAAGAATCGCCAGGGCTCAAGCTTGCCATGATCCGGAGTGCGAGCCGCAGCCTGCAGCATCTGCTCCAACTCGGCTGTCCCAGGTCCCGGGCCGGACATGAGTCGCGGCTTTCCCGAGCGACGGGTGAGGAGAAGCGAGAGCAGGGAGGAGCGGTCGTTGAGCACTGCGCTCGCTCTACCCGCTGGCATGGTTGTGCAACAAGCCGCTTCACAACAGCTTCTGCGCCGCTAGGGTGCACCGCTTTGGCGGGTAACCGCATGGCTGCAACTGGGGAGAAGCGCCGTCGTGACTGGTTTGAAAGACCTCTCAGCGTGGAACGAAAGCGACTGGATCGTCGCGATGGGCGCGCTTGCACTCCTGCTCTTCCTGGCCATCGGCGCCTACGCAGTCACGCGCAAAGAACCTGAATTCGCGGGTCACCCGAAAGGACTCTACGTCCTCTTTTTCGCCGAGATGTGGGAGCGGTTCTCCTACTACGGGATGCGCGCCCTGCTGACCTTGTACCTGGTCAAGCACTGGCTCTACTCCGACAGCGACTCCACCATCATCTACGGCGCCTACGGCAGCCTGGTTTACATCACTCCCGTTCTCGGCGGCTGGCTTGCCGACCGCTACCTGGGCCAGCGCAAGGCCGTGCTGTTCGGCGCCGTGCTGCTCACCCTGGGCCATTTCTGCATGGCGTATGAGGGAAATGGTTCCGGTTACCAGAACGACCCGGCGCTCAACGTCTTCTGGCTGGCGCTCTCTCTCATCATTGTCGGCTCGGGCTTTCTCAAGGCCAACATCTCGGTCATCGTCGGGCAGCTCTATCCGCGCACCGACATGCGCCGCGACAGCGCCTACACCATCTTCTACATCGGCATTAACGTCGGCGCGGCAATCGGTACCATCATCGCCGGTTATCTCGGCGAAACCATCGGCTGGTCCTGGGGCTTCGGCGCCGCAGGTATCGGCATGCTCCTCGGCCTCGTTGTCTTCGTAATCGGCAAGCCGCTTCTTCGGGGACGGGGCGAACCGCCGGTCCCGGCCCGGCTCAACGAGTTGGTCGCGGGAATCAGGCTGGAATGGTTCCTCTATCTCGCCGGCTTCGTCGGCGTCGCAATCATCTGGGCGCTGATCCAGTATCAATCGGTGATCGGCTGGCTGATGCTGATCTCGGGCGCTGCGTTGCTGGTCTATGTCATCGCCGAAGCGTTCAAGCTCGACCGCGACGACCGTGACCGCGTGTTCGCGATGATCTTCTTCATTCTGCTGCAGCCCATCTTCTGGGGCCTGTTCGAGCAGGCGGGCGGGTCGATCAACCTGTTCACCGACCGCTTCGTCGACAGGGCTGGAGTCCCGGCGTCGCTCTTCCAGTCGATCAACCCGATCTACATCATCCTGCTCGGGCCGCTGTTCGCGGGCCTGTGGCAGTTCCTGGTCCGCAAGGGTTGGGAGCCGCCAACGTCGGCGAAGATGGGGCTGGGCATCGTCCAGATGGGCCTCGCCTTCGTGGTCCTGGTGCTGGGCGCGGACGCGGTCGGACCGACGGCGCTCGTCCCGGTCGTCTTCATCTTCCTGTTCTATCTCCTCTCCACGACCGGCGAGCTGTGCCTCAGCCCTGTGGGCCTGTCGGCGATCAATCGGCTGTCGGTGCGTCACATGGCGAGCCTGATGATGGCTGCCTGGTTCTTCGGCACGGCTGGCGGAAACTATTTCGCCGGGTTCCTCGGATCCATCATGGGCGAGGGCGAAGGCGGCGAAATCACTCGCGACGCGGCGCTCCACGTCTACTGGCAAATCGGCCTGCTTGCCGTCGGCATCGGAGTCGCGGTCGTCCTGGTCAGCCCGCTGGTCAAGAAGCTAACTCACATCGATTCGCTTCGCGACGACGACGAACTCGCCGGTTACGACGAACTCGGGGTCGAAAACCAGGAAGCCGGCGTATTCCCGAAGCGCGAGACGAAGCCGGGACCACAGCGAATCTGATTACAAATTGAGCGGGGTAATAATGCGTGTTCGACTGATTGCGGCGGCGGCGCTTGCCGCCACCACCTTGTCCGGCTGCGCGGCGCTGGCGCCGCCGAAGGCAAATGCGCCGGCGATCCACACCAACGAGAATCCCTATCCCTCGACCTACGTGCGCTACCCTGGCGTTCCGACGGCGATCCGGGGAGCGACGATTTTCGACGGGAACGGCCAGCGTATCGACAATGGCACAATCATCTTCGCCGACGGCGCAATCCAGGCGCTCGGCGGACCCGAAACGCCTATCCCGGCAGGTGTGCAGACGATCGACGGAACCGGCAAGTTCGTCAGCCCCGGAGTGATCGACGTCCATAGCCATCTCGGCGACTATCCCTCGCCCGGCGTGTCTGCCAATTCCGACGGCAACGAGCTGACGGACCCGGTTCACCCCGACGTCTGGGCCGAGCACAGCGTGTGGCCGCAGGACCCGGGCTTCAGCCGCGCGCTGATGAACGGCGGCGTGACCACGCTCCAGATCCTCCCCGGGTCCGGCAACCTGTTCGGTGGCCGCTCGGTCGTTCTCAAGAACGTGCCCGCGCGAACCGTCCAGGGGATGAAATTCCCGGACGCCCCATATGGCCTCAAGATGGCGTGCGGCGAGAACCCGAAGCGGGTGTACGGATCGAAAGGCAAGATGCCGCAGACGCGGATGGGCAACATCGCCCTTGCCCGGGAAACCTGGATCAAGGCGCAGGCCTACAAGCGCAAGTGGGACGAGTATTACGCGCATGGCGGCAAGATGCCCGAGCGCGATCTTTCAATGGATACGCTGATGGGCGTTCTCGACGGCAAGATCCTCGTCCACAACCACTGTTACCGTGCCGACGAGATGGCCAACATGATCGATATGTCGAAGGAGTTCGGCTATCACATCGCGACCTTCGAGCATGCGGTCGAGGCCTACAAGATCGCCGATTTGCTTCGCGAGAACGACATTTGCGCGTCGATGTGGGCCGACTGGTACGGCTTCAAGATGGAAGCTTATGACGCGATCAAGGAGAACATCCCGCTGGTGCAAAATGCGGGCGCTTGCGCGATCGTCCATTCCGACGACCCCAATGGAATCCAGCGGCTGTACCAGGAAGCGGCCAAGGCGCTCGCCGACGGCCAGCGCGCGGGGATCCCGAACCTGTCCGAAGCGGTGGCGTGGGAATGGCTCAGCCGCAACCCTGCGAAGGCGCTTGGGATCCTCGACAAAACGGGAACGCTCACGCCCGGCAAGATGGCTGACGTCGTGTTGTGGAACGGCGATCCGTTCAGCACCTATGCGCGGCCCGAACGGGTGTGGATCGACGGCGCCGAAATGTATGACTCCAACAACCCCAACAAGCGGCCGGTGAGCGACTTCGAACTCGGTCAGCCCGGCGAGGGAGACGTGAAATGATCCGCGCCGCAATCGCAGCACTCCTGGTCGCGACTGCCGTTCCGGCGAGTGCGCAGACCATTGCCATTACCAACGGTACCCTCGCCACCGGTGACGGCTCCGGCCCCATTCAGGGCGGGACCGTCGTCATCCGCGATGGGCGGATCGTGGGCGCAGGAGCCAACGTCGCCGTCCCTGCCGGTGCGCGAGTGATCGACGCATCCGGCAAGTGGGTGACGCCCGGAATCGTCGCCGGCTTCTCCCGCCTGGGGCTCACGGGCGTTTCCGGGGGAGCGGAGGGCGCCAACGACGAAGGCGCCGACAAGAGCCCGTTCAACGCGGCGATCGATGTCGCCCCTGCGATCAACCCGAATTACCAGCCGGTCGCGGTCAACAGAGCCGATGGAGTCACTCGCGCGCTCGTCGCTCCGCGAGCGTCTCACAACATCTTCGCCGGGCAGGGCGCCGTCATCGACACCGGCGCCGACATGGACCCGATCACCAAGTCCCGTGCCTTCCAGTTCGTCGAGCTCGGCGAAGCGGGCGCCGAGGACGCTGGCGGATCGCGCCCGTCCGCGTACGTGCTGTTCCACAATTCGCTTCGCGAGGCGGCGGAGCTGAGCCGGTACGCCGGACCGCTTCCCGCCGCCTCCGCAAATCGAGCGGACGTTCGCAACCGACCGATCGCCAATCCCAACGAATCGCGGATGTACGGGCAGGCCGCCGAGCGCAGCCAGGACGTGCTTCTGACCCGGTTCGATGCCGCGGCGCTGGTACCGGTGCTGAGTGGGCAGCAGCCGCTTCTCGTTCACGTGGAGCGCGCAAGCGACATCCTCAATGTTCTCGATCTCAAGCGCGAGTTTCCGAAGCTGAAGATCGTCATTGTCGGCGCAAGCGAAGGTTGGCTGGTCGCGGACCGGATCGCGAACGCGGGAGTCCCGGTCATCGCATCGGCTGTCAACGATCTTCCGGCGAGCTTCGAGCAAATTGCCGCAACGCAATCGAACGTTGGGCGCATGCGCGCCGCCGGGGTGAAGGTCGCGATCGGCATGATCAATGACGAAGACGCCCACAACCTCTTCAACGAGCGGCAATATGCGGGCAATCTCGTCGCCTTGCAGAAAGTGCCGGGTGCCAGCGGAGTGAGCTGGGGCGACGCGCTGGCCATGATTACGTCGCGGGCGGCGGATGCCATCGGGCTTGGCGGGCAGATTGGCCGCCTCGCGCCGGGAGAGCACGGCGACGTGGTCATCTGGTCGGGCGATCCGCTGCAGGTGACGAGCGCGGCCGAGCAGGTGTTCATCGACGGCGTCAGGCAGCCGCTGGAGAACCACCAGACCCGGCTTCTGGAGCGTTACCGCTACCTCCCGCGCGGCGAGCTGCCCGAAGCCTATCGGCACTGAAGCGTTTCACCACCACGGGCGATTGCGGCTATGGAGCGCGAATGACGCGTAAGTTCTTCGGCACCGACGGGATTCGCGGGCTCACCAACAGCACGCCGATCACAGCGCAAATCGCGCTGTGCGTCGGCCAGGCGGCGGGACGGCATTTCCTTCGCGGCGATCACCGTCACCGCGTGGTCATCGGCAAGGACACGAGATTGTCCGGCTACATGATGGAATCGGCGCTGGTCGCCGGCTTCACCAGCGTTGGAATGGACGTGGTCCTGCTTGGCCCTATGCCGACACCGGCCGTCGCCATGCTGACGACGTCGATGCGCGCGGATCTCGGCGTAATGATTTCGGCGTCGCACAACCCGTTCCACGACAACGGGATCAAGCTGTTCGGCCCTGACGGCTACAAGCTCAACGACCGCGACGAGCAGGCAATCGAGAAGAGAATCGAAGAGGCGCCGAAGCTTGCGAAGCCGGAGCTGATAGGGCGGGCAAAGAGGATCGACGATGCGCGCGGCCGCTACGTGCACCATGCGAAGGCGACCTTTCCCGAGCGACTTCGCCTCGATGGCCTGAAGGTGGTGCTCGATTGCGCCAACGGAGCCGCATACCACGTCGCCCCCGACGCCTTGTGGGAGCTTGGCGCCGAAGTCGTGCCGATTGGCGTCAGTCCCAACGGAACGAACATCAACGACGGCTGCGGCTCCACGCACCCCGAGCGGCTTCGCGAGCGGGTGCTGAGCGAGAGCGCGGACATCGGGCTGGCGCTGGATGGGGACGCTGATCGGCTCGTCGTCGTGGACGAGAAAGGGGAGCTGGTCGACGGCGACCAGATGATGGCGCTGATTGCGCTCGACCGCCGCAGGCGCGGCGAACTTCGCGGCGACGTTGTGGCGACCGTAATGTCCAACCTCGGGCTCGAGCGGCGGCTGGCCGAAGATGGAATCGGCCTGGTTCGAACGCAGGTCGGGGATCGCTACGTGTTGGAACGGATGCGGCAAAGCGGTTGCAATGTTGGCGGGGAACAGTCGGGGCACATCATCCTCAGCGACTATTCGACGACCGGCGATGAACTCGTTGCCGGCTTGCAGGTCCTCGCGGCGCTGGTGGACAGCGGCCAGCCGGCAAGCGTCGTGCTTCGCCAGTTCGAGCCGCTTCCGCAGTTGCTCAAGAACGTGCGGTTCAACGGCGGGGCTCCGCTTGACGACCAGGGCGTGAAGACGCGTATCGCCGACGCCGAGCGGGAGCTGGAAGGGCGCGGACGGCTGCTGATTCGCAAATCGGGCACCGAACCGCTGATCCGGGTCATGGCCGAGGGCGACGACCCCGCGCTTGTGGAGCGCATCGTGGACGACATCTGCGAGGCCGTCCAGGCGGCAGCGTGAACGGTTTCTTTGCGATTTACCTGCTAGCCGCGGTCCTGTGCACATGGAAAATTTCGCTCCCCGGACGGGGTCGAAGGCGGCTATCGTGACGCCGACGGCCCGGATCCTGGTCATCGCCGGCTCCGATTCCGGCGGCGGTGCGGGGATTCAGGCCGACGTGAAGACCATCGCCATGCTCGGTGGTCACGCAACGACCGCAGTTACCGCCATCACTGCGCAGAACACCGTTGGAGTGGACGCCGTTCACCCTGTTCCGGCGGAAATGATCGTTGCACAAATCAATTCGGTCGTCAGCGATATCGGCGTCGATGCCGTAAAGGTCGGAATGGTCCCCGGAGCTTTCGCAGCAGAAGCCATCGCCAACCGACTGGAAAAGCTTCAGAACGTCCCGATTGTCTTCGATCCGGTGATGGTTGCGACAAGCGGTGCGCAACTGGCCGACAATTCCACCGTCGCGGCTTTCGCGAAGCTGATGGACGTGGCCACGCTGGTTACGCCCAACCTGCCCGAGCTCAAGCGGCTGACGAGCGAGGACGATCCCGTAGCCGCTGCTCTCAAGCTTGTCGGGGCGCATCGCTGCGCCGTCCTCATCAAGGGCGGCCATGAAGAGGGCGACGCGCTTGCCGACGCTTTGATCGAAGAAGACAACATGACCAGCTGGCAAGGTCAGCGCATCGATACGCCCAACACGCACGGCACCGGATGCACGCTGGCAAGCGCGATCGCATGCTTCCTGGGTGAGGGCGACGGTCTCGCCTCCGCCGTCGAGCGGGCGCGCACCTTCGTCAGGATCGCGCTCCACGATGCGCCGCGCCTGGGAAAGGGTTCCGGGCCGATTGGGCAGGCGCGAGTGCGGCTCGACGTAGGCGCCGGGCCGAGGCTCAACCAAGTGACCGTGACCGGGACCAATTACCGCCGATCGGTGGAATTCTATCGGACCATCGGGCTCAGGCAGATCGTCGACAGTCCTGAAAACGGCTACGCCCGCTTTGAGACGGAGGGCGGCGCAACCTTGTCGGTCCAGATCGACCCCGACGAGACGATTTGCGCCACGACCGCCGTCTACCTCGAGTGCGACGATCTCGACGAGCGGGTGGAGCGGCTCGCGCGAGCCGGGCTGGAGTTCGAGCACGGCCCGCGAAACCAGCCATGGATGTGGCGCGAAGCGCGGCTTCACGACCCGTCGGGCAACATCGTCTTCCTCTACAAGGCCGGGGAGTCGCGGCGATTCCCGCCGTGGCGAGTCGAAGAATAAGCGTCGCTCGGCCGTTCCCGGCTCGACGCGAAATTGTGGATAACCACACCGACGGTCCAGCTTTCGCTGGAATCACGCATATTCATGGCGTTAGCGTGCAACTCGATGCCACGCCGCTGCTCGTTCAAGCTTGAGATCGGTTACCCGGAGCCGCTTGCCGGAGTTGACGAGGCGGGGTGCGCTCCGCTTGCCGGCCCAGTAGTCGCGGCCGCGGTTATTCTCGACCGGAACAAATTTCCGCGCGGAATCGACGATTCCAAGAACCTACCGATCGAAAAGCGGGAATCGCTTTACGCACGGATCACGAGGTGTGCCCCCTGGGGCGTCGGCGTCGCGAGCGTCGAGGAAATCGACCGGATCAACATCTATTGGGCGCGGATGCTGGCGATGACCCGAGCAGTCGAGGCGCTGGGCGTCGAACCCGCCTGGGTGCTGGTCGATGGCAATGCGACTCCGCGCTGGGACCGCCCCTCGAAGGCGATCGTCGACGGCGACGCCAAGTGCCGGTCGATCGCCGCCGCATCGATTATCGCCAAGGTCACGCGCGACCGGATGATGGCGCGCTGGGCGGCCGATTATCCCGGCTATGGCTGGGAAACGAACCGCGGCTACGGCACGCCCGAACATTATCGCGGCCTGCGGGCCCTGGGGCTCACGCCGCTTCACCGCCGAAGCTTCGCACCCATTCGCGCTATCGAGGCGGGCCAGCGGCAGGCCGACCTCGAGCTGGTCGAAATACAGCCAAGCGAGTCCTTTGAGTCACACACACCATCGGTTGAGTCCGCGCCCGCCGAGGTGACTCAACATCTTGTGGTTAGGGGCCGTTAGACGGCATAGCCATAGCGGCTTTTGGCCGCACTTCTGCGCCATCCGTTGTTGACCGCGACTCCCCGCTGACTCACCTTCGCCACCTCATCAAGGGGGCGGAAATCAGATGAATGTGCTTGCTCGAGTTGCGGAACACGAGGAACGGGGGCGCCTGCGCCGGGAGCGAGCGCGCAAGCTTCCGCTCGATACCCTTCTTCAGGGAGATTGCATCGCCGAGATGGCGCGCCTTCCCGACAAATGCGTCGACATGATTTTTGCCGATCCGCCCTACAATCTTCAATTGGGCGGCGATCTCTTCCGGCCGGAGGGGAGCCGTGTGGATGCGGTCGACGATGACTGGGACAAGTTCGATAGCCTTGCCGTCTATGACGACTTCACGCGCGAGTGGCTTCACGAGGCGCGACGGATCCTCAAGGACGATGGCACGATCTGGGTGATCGGCAGCTATCACAACATCTATCGCGTCGGCACTTTGCTCCAGGACGCGGAATTCTGGATTCTCAACGACATCGTCTGGCGAAAGTCGAACCCGATGCCGAACTTCCGCGGCACCCGCTTCACCAACGCCCACGAGACGTTGCTGTGGTGCGCAAAGGACGAAAAAGCGCGCTACACGTTCAACTATCGCGCGATGAAGGCGCTCAACGACGACCTGCAGATGCGCTCTGACTGGCTGCTTCCAATCTGCAGCGGGGCCGAGCGTGTGAAAGGCGACGACGGCACAAAGGCGCACCCGACCCAAAAGCCCGAGGCGCTTTTGTATCGGATCCTTCTTGCCTGCACGAAGCCCGGAGATGTGGTGCTCGATCCTTTCTTCGGCACCGGGACGACGGGCGCCGTCGCTCGCCGGCTGAAGCGCCACTGGGTCGGGATCGAGCGCGAGAGCTCGTATGTGAAGGTCGCTCTCGAGCGGATCGAATCGACGCTTCCGCTGGACGAAAGCGCGATGGCGACGATGGCCGACAAGAGATCGGCGCCGCGCGTGGCGTTTGGCGTGCTGGTGGAAAGCGGCCTTTGCGCGCCGGGGACGGTGCTGACCGATTCCAAACGGCGACATTCGGCGCTGGTCCGCGCCGACGGCTCCATCCAATCGGGTCCCCACAGTGGCTCCATCCACAAGGTCGGTGCGGCTCTCCAGGGTGCCCCCTCCTGCAACGGCTGGACCTTCTGGCACGTGGAAGAGGGCAGCGCGCTGGAACCTCTCGACACGTTGCGCCAACGCCACCTCTCTGCGGCATAGCAGGACTGATGCGCGTTCTCATCAGACCGACAGGTTTCGTCGACAATCCGTTCGGCCGCGAAGGCCAGGTCGCGCGGCTTGCAGGCACGTTGTGCTGGTTTGCGGCCGTGGAATTGCTCGAGGTGGAGGACGGCGAACGGCACTCGGCAGAACTTCTGTCTGTTCAAGACCTTGAAGCTCGTCTTGACGACGGAATCGCGGAGCAGTGGGCACGGCTGACCAGCGAAAGGGCGCCGCTCCGGCTGGGTAGCCGAACCGTCCGTCTCGACCAGCCGCAGGTGATGGGGATCGTCAACTCCACGCCCGACAGCTTCTCGGACGGCGGGCAGTTCGCTGCCCCGGCGCAAGCGGCCGAGGCAGGCGCAAGGATGAGCGAGCAAGGCGCGTCAATCGTTGACGTCGGCGGCGAGTCTACGCGTCCTGGTGCAAAAGCGGTCTGGGAAGGCGACGAGATCGAACGGGTCGTGCCGGTCGTTCGCCAGCTCGCGGCGTCGGGCGTCGCCGTCTCGGTGGACACTCGAAAAGCTGACGTCATGGCGGCAGCGCTCGAAGCCGGGGCGCGAATGATCAACGACGTTTCGGCGCTCACGTACGATGGACGCTCTGCTGGTATCGTGGCCGCTTCCGACGTTCCGGTCATTTTGATGCATCACCAGGGCGCACCCGAAACGATGCAGGACAGCCCACGCTACGGCGACGTGGTCGTCGAGGTCTATGAATGGCTGGAGGAACGCATTGGGGCCGCAGTCGCAGCGGGCATCAAACGCTCGCACATCCTCGTCGATATCGGCTTCGGATTTGGAAAGACGGTCGCTCACAACCTCGAATTGATGAATAACCTCGCCGTCTTCCATTCGCTCGGATGTCCGCTTGTCGTCGGTGCGAGCCGCAAGCGCACGATCGGCGCGCTTTCGAACGAAGCGGCGGCTGACGAGCGGCTGGGCGGGAGCATTGCCTTCGCGCTCAAGGCGGTGGAGCAGGGCGCGCAACTGGTACGGGTCCACGATGTCCCCGAGACGATGCAGGCGCTCAAGGTCTGGCGAGGACTTCGCGACCAGGCGCTGACACCCCGCACCTAGGCGGCGCTGGTGTCGATGCCGATTTCCCCGAGCTTCCGGTACAAGGTCGAGCGGCCGATCCCGAGCCGCTTGGCGACCTCCGTCATGCGTCCGCTATAGTGGCCTATCGCGAGTTTGATCAGGTCCGCTTCGATATCCGACAGCGATCGGACGTGGCCCTCGGCGTCGAAAACGGTAATCGCGCCCATTCCATTGATTTCGGCATCGCTCGATTGCTTGCTGATCTTCGGCGTAATGTCGGTTGCGCGGCCCGTGAAACGCGATTGCGTGGCGATGTGCGGGAAATCCGCGGCTGTCAGCGACGAGGCTTCGCACTCGAGGCTGGCGCGGAACAGGACGCTCGCGAGCTGCCGCACGTTGCCCGGCCAGCCGTAGCGCATCAGCACCGTCAGCGCGTCATTGTCGATCGATAGCGGACGGATCAGCTTCTGTTCCGCAAATCGGGCGAGCAGGTGCCGAGTCAAAGCGGGGATGTCGCTGCTTCGCTCTCTCAGCGGTGGAAGCGTGACGACGGTCCCTTCGAGCCGTTCGCGCAGCTGCGCATTGAAATCCTTGTCCAGCGGCCGTCCCGCGGTTGCGATCAGCCGAACGTCGACGGAATGGCTGCCATTGCAGCCCACCGGGCGGACTTCCCCGGTCGCCAGCGTGCGGTCGAGCGCTTCTTGCGTTCGTTCGGGCAGGGCAGTGATATCGTCGAGGAGCAAGGTACCGCCGCTTGCCTGCACCAGTTTCCCCTCTCTGGCCGAAAAGGCGCCCGGGAAAGCGCCCGCTTCGTGGCCGAGCAGTTCACTGTCGATGATGTTGGCGGGAACTGCCTTGCAATCGAGCGCAACGAGGGGCCCGCGCGAGCGCAGGCTGGCGGCGTGAATTGCGTTGGCGAAGGTCTCCTTGCCCGTCCCGGCCTCGCCGACGATCAGGATCGGCAAGCGGTTGCGAGCCGCTTTCGCAGCGATCGCAAGCGAGGAGCGAAACTCCGGAGTGGCGCCGACCAGTTCGTTGAGGCCCAGCGCCGGGGCAAGTTTTTCCGCGATCGGGGTGAGCTCTCCCGTGGGCCGGCGGCGGTCGGCTGCGACCGCAAGCGCCTCGAGAAGGCTTTCCGCGGCAACGGGACGTCCGAGGAAGTCGGTCGCGCCGGAACGGATGGCGTCCACCGCGAGCGGCAATGCGTCCTTGTCGGCAACAAGCAGGATCGGCAGCCCGGCCCGGCACTGCCTGAGTGAATTGATGGTGGCGGCAGCTCCGTCCTTGTCCCAGGTGCCCAGCAGCGCCACCTTCACTTCCGGTCCGTAAGGACCGCGAAGCATGGCGACGGCGGTTTCCAGGCCGTCGGCTCCGACCACCGTCCAGCCGGCACGCGACGCGATCGCCGCAATCCTGCGCCGTTCGGCGGGGTCGGAATCGACCAGCAGCAAAGATCGAATGGGCTCGTTTGGCATGGTTCACCTCGAGCCCGAACTCTAGCCCACGAGAGTAAAGGCGCGCTTAAGGTCGCGCATTGGCTATTGGGGGAAGGCAAGCGGATTGTTATGCACTGCGCCGACAATCGAATGGGGAGCCGTATGGCGCAAGACGAAGATCCGATTTTGACCGATCCGGCCACGCCCGAAATGGCGCGGCACGTGCACGATTATTCGCGCTTCACCTTTCTCCTGAAATGGGGCGCTGTCGTTGCCGCTGTTGCAGCGCTGCTCGTCCTCTTCATCATTGCCTGACGCGGGTTCGTTGACGAAAATCGCGGTTCTCAAGGAAACGGCGCCGGGCGAGACCCGCTGCGCCGCGATTCCCGAGACGGTGAAGAAGTTCATCGCGTTGGGGGCGGCGGTCGCGGTGGAAAAGAGCGCCGGCGATGCCGCCTCGATCGCGGACAGCGATTTCGAGGCTGCCGGAGCGACTATCGGAACACGGGCGGCTGTGGTCGCGGACGCCGACATCGTGCTGTGCATCAACGCGCCCGACCCGAAAACGCTTAAGGGCGCGTCGGCCGATGCGCTTCTCGTCGGTGCGCTCGACCCGCTTCGCAACAGGGACAAGGCCGAGGCTTATGCACGGCTCGGCCTGCAGGCGCTCGCGATGGAATGGATGCCGCGAATCACGCGCGCGCAGTCGATGGACGTCCTGTCGTCGCAGTCGAACCTCGCCGGTTACAGGGCCGTTGTCGATGCAGCGGCCGAGTTCGGTCGTGCCTTTCCGATGATGATGACCGCCGCCGGCACTATCAGCCCGGCGAAGGTCTTCGTGATGGGCGTTGAAGTCGCCGGGCTCCAGGCGATCGCGACCGCCAAGCGGCTCGGTGCGCAGGTCAGCGCCACCGACGTGCGCTCCGCGACGCGCGAGCAGATCGAGTCGCTTGGAGCCAAGCCCATCTTCGTCGAGCAGGTGTCGGGGATCGAGGGCGAGGGGAAGGGCGGCTACGCGACGGAGATGTCCGACGAGTACCGCAAGGCACAGGCCGAGCTCGTCTCGGGGCACATCGCCAAGCAGGATATCGTCGTCACCACAGCACTGATTCCGGGAAAACCGGCGCCGAGACTGATCAGCGACGCGCAGATCGCGACGATGCGGACCGGAAGCGTCATTGTCGATCTCGCCGCCGAAGCAGGCGGCAACGTCGAAGGTACGAAAGCGGGCGAAACCGTTCGCACGCACGGCGTGACGATTATTGGCGCAAGCAATCTGGCGCGCAGCCTTCCAGCCGATGCGTCGGCACTGTTCGCGCGTAATTTGTACAATTTTCTCAGCGCGTTCTGGAGCGACGAGAAGAAAATGCCGGAGCTTCCCGAGGACGACGAGATCGTCAACGCGATCCGCGTGACCGCCGGCGGGGAAATTGTCAGCGAGAGGCTGGCGGAGGACTGAGACGAGCGCGACGGCGGACATCCTGGTCGTCGGCGGCGGAGTTGCCGGCCTCTCTGCCGCGGCGATGCTTGCGCCCCATGCAAAGGTGACCGTCCTCGAGGCCGAGGAGTCCATCGGCTTTCACTCGTCGGGCCGAAGCGCGACCATGCTGCATTATGCGCTCGGCAACGCACTCGTCCGCTCGCTTACCCTTGCCAGCCGCGGCTTCTTTGACGCGCCGCCCGACCAATTCAGCGATGTACCGCTTGGAAGAAGGACGCCGGTCCTGGTCCACGCGCGCGAGGACGAGTTGGCCGCATTGAACGCGCTCGATTCCGCGATTGCGCCTTTCGCGACTCTCGATCGGGTGGGCCCGGATGAGATCGTCGCCTTGTGTCCTGTCCTGCGGATTGGGTCGGGCGGAGCAGTTGCGGGCCTAGTGGACAGGAACGCTGTGAAGCTGGACGCGCACGCATTGCTCCAGGGCTACGCGCGAACCCTTCGCCAGCGCGGCGGCAAGGTCGCAACATCGGCGCGGGCCGTCTCCATCGCCCGGAGCGGTGGCGCCTGGATAGTCTCGACCGAACGCGGTGAAAGCTTTTCGGCCTCGGTGCTGGTGAATGCTGGCGGAGCCTGGTCCGACGCGGTCGCGCACATGGCCGGCGTTCCTCCGCTTAAGTTGGAACCAAGGCGACGCACCATCATCACGTTCGACGGGCCGGTGGGCGCGGACGTGGCGCAATGGCCATTCGCAAAGACGATTGGCGACGAGCTCTATTTCGCTCCGGAATCGGGTCGGCTGCTTGCTTCCCCAATGGACGAGGTGCCGACCGCACCCTGCGACGCACAGCCGGACGACTATGAAGTCGCGCTTGCCGCACATCGGGTGGAGGAGCGCACGACGATGAAAGTACGGCGCATCGTTCACAAGTGGGCCGGGCTTCGAACCTTTGCTCCCGACGGCAAGCCGGTGGCCGGCTTCGACCCGCGGGCGGAGGGATTCTTCTGGCTCGCAGGGCAGGGCGGTTTCGGGCTCCAGACCTCACCGGCAATGGCGGCCGTGGCCGCATCCCTGATCGCGAGGGCTCCTTGGCCGATAGAGACGGTCAGCCCCGAGCAGCTGGGCCCGGCGCGTTTCGCCAGCGGTCCGGCGTGAGGGTGTATCACTCGCCGATTAGGTAAAGAGCGATCGTGCGGGTGCTCGGCGTTCGGCGATGCTCGAACAAGAAGATGCCCTGCCACGTCCCAAGCATCATTTTTCCCTCTTTTACAGGGACGGACAGCTGCGTTTGGGTGAGTGCGCTTCGGATGTGGGCGGGCATGTCGTCCGCGCCTTCGTCACTGTGCGCGTAAAGGGAAGGATCCTCCGGAGCAATTCGTTCGAAAAAGCGCTCGAGGTCATGGCGTGCAGCAGCCGCCGCATTCTCCTGGATCACCAGCGATGCCGAGGTGTGGGTGCAGAAAAGGGTTAACAGTCCCGAATCGATTGACCGCGATTCGAGCCAGGCCGCGACCCTGGTCGTGATCTCGTGAAGGCCTTGCGTGTCCGCACGGATTTCGAGCGTTTCACTGGCGTGTTTCAGCATGACAGCAAGCGAATGTACCGCTGTGACACGTGTTCAAGACGCACGAAAAGCGCCTGCAAAAGCAGGCGCTTAAACGTTTTTGTGCGTTAGCTGTGCCGCTTTAGGCGGTCGTGCCGCCAGCGTTTCCGCTGCCACCACCGAGTAGCCAATTCCAGAAGCTCCAGCGAGCCGGTGTTTGCTTCTTCATCTTCAGTCCCCGTTATCAACAACTGCAATTCGGCAGCTGCCCGGACATTAACCTTAACGAAGAAGGTTAGCAAATGATTCACCATAAACGGGTCGCGCGAATGGCCGACTAAAGACGAAAAGCATTTCTGGTGAGGGTGTTAGGCTACCCTGGAGCGTCGTTCGGAAGAGAGGCGGCGCCTCAGGCTGTCGAGGCTCATGGGGCGCCCGGTGATGAATCCCTGCGCAAGATCGCACTCCATTTCGGCGAGAAGTTCGAGTGCTTCGCGTGTCTCGACGCCTTCGGCGACAATGCGCCGGCCGAGTGAATGGGCAAGAGCGATGGTGGAGCTGACCATCAGCCGCTCGCTTCTGTTTTCGACCATCCCGCGGATGAAGCTCTGGTCGATCTTGATCTCGCCGGCGGGGATCTTCTTCAGGTAATCGAGTGTCGAAAGCCCCGTCCCGTAATCGTCGATCGAGATGTTGATCCCCAAGTCGCAAAGCTGGTTCAACATGTCGAGCGCTTCACCGCTGCCGGCGATGGCGGCCGTCTCGGTCAGTTCGAGAGTCAGATGCTTCGGATCCAGACCATGACGCTCGAGAAGGATGGCGATTCTGCCGACCAGCGCCTTGTCCGCAAGCAGTCGCCCGGAGAGATTCACCGACATCTCGAAGTCGGCACCTCCCTTGTTGAGGCTCGCGGCAGCGGCGATCGCGCGGCCGAGCATGAAGGCGGTCAGCTTGCCGATCCGGTCGCTCTGTTCGGCTGCGGCGACGAACTCGGCCGCTGCGATCGGTCCTTTTTCGGGGTGCGTCCAGCGGGCGAGCGCTTCCGCTCCGACAATGTTGCGAGTCCGAAGGTCGACCTTGGGCTGGTAAGCGGCCCAGACCTCGCCGCGGTCGATGGCGTCGTCGAGCTGGCTGAGCATCGACAGCTTCCACGACGCATCCTGCAGCGAGTCCGGATCGTGATACTTCCACTTGAGGCCGTCGTGAGCGGCCTGCTCAGCGGCAAGCAGCGCACTTCCGAGGCGGTTGGCGAGCGATCGGCTGCTGCCGATTTCAACGCCGAAGCTGATGGAAAGGTCGATCGACATGTCGCCAACCCGCACCGGGGTCCGAAACAAGGCGTAAAGCGCTTCAAGGTGCTGTCCGAACGGTTTTCCCGCTTCGTCGAACCAGGCGAAAATTCCGTCGTCGCCCTGGTACAATGTGCGATCTCGCGCGCCGACGGACAGCCTCGCGACGATCTGTTCGACGAGTTGGCGTTCCGAGGACGAGGGAAGAGCGGCGACGACTTCGGCGTAGTTGAGGATACGCGCGATGATCAGCGCCTTCTCGCGCCCGCCGCGATTGGACCTGAGTGCGGTGAGGTTCGGCAGTCCCGAGACCGGATCGACGAGGCCGCGCTTACGGAAGCGACGCCGGAACAGCGCCGCAGTCGCGGTGACTAGCAGCGCCAAAGATGGCGTGACGTCGACATAGATATGCCGAGTTTCCAGTGCGACAGGAGCGATCAAGAATCAGCCAGCGGCCGCCCGAGCCCAGGAAGAATAGCTGGTGCCTGCTCGGCCCGGTGCAGCCGAACCATCCCGCCAGGGCGATGCAGGAGAGATGCAGCAAAGAGGGTAGCCATCCAAGATCAGGGGTTTGCCTTCCATCAGCGTTTCGGCGCCGAAATGATGTGCACGAAGGCGCCGCCCCGCCTGAGACCGGTCCCAGGAACGAAGTAGATGTCGCCGAGTCGTGTCGCTGCATCTCGCCGATCATGACATCCTTGCCGCGAAACAGATCAGGGTCGAACTGGCCCTTCAGCAGTCGCGCAAATGAAATCGACGGCACGCACCGCGGATCGACGAATAGTCGGGCATGAACGTTCGCCTGGCCTCCCAGCCTGCCCGACATCAAGACGCCGAGAAGGACGGGTACGACTTTCCTTGAAAGCGCAACAGCGTACGGGATGGTCCAAGACGGCATTTTGATAATTGTAGGACGAGGCCGATCGCAGCGAGTTGCGCCTTCTCCGTAAAAATAGCGGATCGGACTCAGGGCACCTTGAGCTCACTCCGCGGGTCGGGGCTTCTCCGCAGCGGAAGGACCGGGTACGCGCCCGAAGCGGCAATCGACTTGGCAAGGGCCGTGTCCTCGCTCCGGGCTGTTCCGGCCGATAAAGACGAAGATCGAAAGAAGGTGCGCTTGGCTCCGGCTCCGGTTATCTTATCAGTCAGCCTTGGCGAGATCGCTGCCTAGGCCAAGGCCATCGACCGATCTCGCCGAAGCGACTCATCATCGATCTTGACGAGGACGATATCGCCGCTGGCCTTGTGCCAGTGAAGGCTGTTGCGACCGGCACGAAGCACGTCCTCGCCGATTTCGCCCAGGCCGAGGACGCCGAAAATCAGCCCCGCAAGCGCGATCCACAGCATGGTTCGCCAGGGCTTCGGTTCCGGTCTGTCATTCTCGCGTGTGTACACGCACTCGCCTATGCGCGCCTAAAGGTTAGGAAATCGGAAACTCTGAATCGGTGAACGGCGGAAAACGATCCGATACTCGCCCTGTCCTCCCGTCGCGGGATGTGCAAGATTGCCGCCGATCCAAGGAGGGGTGATGGATTTCATTTCGATCCTGTCGATTTTCGTTCTGGCCTGCTTCGTCGGCTATTACGTGGTCTGGTCGGTGACACCGGCGCTTCACACGCCGCTGATGAGCGTCACCAACGCGATTTCGTCTGTCATCATCGTCGGGGCGCTTATCGCTTCGGCCGCCGCTGGGAGCGCGACGTCCAAGTGGCTCGGCCTCGCTGCAGTCGCGCTTGCAAGCGTGAACATCTTCGGCGGCTTCGCGGTCACCGCGCGGATGCTGGCCATGTACAAGAAGCGCGAGCGGCCGGTGGAGAAAGCCGATGCATGAGGCCGCGCCGGCCCCGGCGTGGGTCCTTCTCGCTTACCTCGCCTCGGGCGTTTGCTTCATCCTCGCGCTGAGGGGTCTTGCCAGTCCCGAAAGCAGCCGCCGGGGCAACCGGGCCGGAATGCTGGGAATGGCGATCGCCGTGGCGACAACGCTGATCATCCACTTTCCCCTTCAGAAGGAAGTGGTGGGGCCAAACGAAATCAACATCAACATCGAAGCCGGGACTGCGCTCGAAATTCTTGCCGCCATCCTGATCGGCGGCGGAATCGGGCTGGTCATCGCCCGCAAGATCCAGATGACGGCGATGCCGCAGCTCGTCGCGGCCTTCCACAGCCTTGTGGGAATGGCCGCGGTCCTGGTCGGCGCGGCCGCCTATCTCAACCCCGAGGCATTCGGGATCGCCGTGCGGATAACGCCGATCGTCGGCCCGTCCATCATCAGCATCCTGCCCGTTAGCCGAATCGAGATGGGACTTGGCGTCGCTATCGGTGCAATCACCTTTTCCGGCTCGGTCATCGCCTTCCTCAAGCTCAACGGCAACATGTCCGGCAAGCCGATCCTCCTGCCGGCGCGGCACGTGATCAATTTTGCCACGCTCGGGGCGATCCTGCTCTTGATCGCTTACTTCACGCAGGATCAGGACCCGTGGGTATTCTTCACCGTCATGGGGCTGAGCTTCGCAATCGGCTTCCTGCTCATCATCCCGATCGGCGGCGCCGACATGCCGGTCGTGATCTCGATGCTGAACAGCTATTCCGGCTGGGCCGCGGCGGCGATGGGCTTCACTCTCCACAACAGCGCGATGATCATCACCGGCGCGCTGGTCGGAAGTTCGGGCGCCATCCTCAGCTACATCATGTGCCGGGCAATGAACCGGAGCTTCCTCTCCGTCATTTCAGGCGGCTTCGGCGGCGAATCGGCGAGCGGGGGAGGGGGCGAGATCATCGATCGTCCCTTCAAGCGCGGATCGGCCGAGGATGCGGCCTTCCTGATGGCGCAGGCGGACCAGGTCATCATCGTCCCGGGTTACGGAATGGCGGTGAGCCAGGCACAGCACGCGCTCAAGGAAATGGCCGACGAGCTCAAGGAGAAGGGCGTCCGGGTCAAATATGCGATCCACCCCGTCGCCGGACGCATGCCGGGGCACATGAACGTTCTGCTGGCCGAGGCCAACGTCCCGTACGATGAAGTGTTCGAGCTCGAGGACATCAACTCCGAGTTCGCGCAAACGGACGTTGCCTTTGTCATCGGCGCCAACGACGTCACTAACCCGGCCGCCAAAACCGACAAGAGCTCGCCCATTTACGGGATGCCGGTCCTAGACGTGGAGAAAGCGCGCACGGTGCTGTTCGTGAAAAGGTCGATGGGCGGCGTCGGCTATGCCGGAGTCGACAACGAACTCTTCTATCGCGACAACACGATGATGCTCCTATCCGATGCGAAAAAGATGGTGGAAGAGATTGTAAAAGCGCTGGATTAGCGCCGCCGCTCCTTTTCGCGAACATCCACAGCTTTCGCAGTCCCGCAGCTTGCCCCAGAGGCCATTCTAGCCGAAGGTCTTACCGCCTGAGTCGTCACGATTCAGCGCTGCGCAATAGCATCTGGGTTCAAGCCCCCAGCCGGTCGCCCCGGTCGGGGCGCGTAGGGGAAGGGGTTTCATGCGAAAGCTCGGGATTGTCGGTGGAGCGACCTGGTCGTCGACCGCGCTTTATTACGATCACATCAACCGCGCGATCGGCAGGCGGCTAGGCGGGCTGCACAGCGCCCGGATGGTGGTCGAGAGCTTCGATTTCGAGAGCGACTACGCGCGCTTCCACCGCAACGGCGACTGGACCTCGGCCAATGAAGCCGTCGCAGCGGCGGCGCAGCGGCTGAAGGGTGCGGGCGCGGAAGGCATCCTGCTGGCCTCGAACACGATGCACAAGGCGGCGGACGCGGTGGTCGAGGCGACGGGGCTGCCGCTGATCGACATTCGCGAATTTGCTGCGGCGGCAGTGGTCGCCGACCGGCGTACGCGAGTAGCTCTCCTGGGGACCCGTTTCACGATGACAGAGCCGTTCGCGCGCGGCCCCTACGAGGCGCGGGGAATCGTCATCCAGGAGCTGACGCCGGAGTGGCGGAGCGAGGTGGACCGGATCATATACGAAGAGCTGGCCGCAGGTCGGGTCGTCCGCGACAGCCAGCGCAAGCTCAAGACGCTGATCGCCGACCTCGCCCGCAACAAGGTCGAGGCGGTGGTGCTTGGCTGTACCGAGCTCGTGCTTGCCGTCGACACGCGGGCCAACGTTATCCCCGTTTACGACACGACCGCGATTCACGCCCGGGCGGCAGTCGAATGGATGCTCGCCGACAAGCAAGAGGCGAGGGCGGCGGCTTAAACTCGCAATGGCAGTTGGCGCCGCCTAGATAGCGCCCATGGACCGAACGCCCGCCGATCGTCCCGAGCACCCCGGAGCAGCCGAGCGCTTCAACGAAGAGCAGGCGACCTATGCCGTGCGCGGAGGCGACAAGCCGGACATCGACAAGGGCGTGACCGCAATCCGGGAGGTGCTGAAGACTCTTCCGCGGCGGCCCGGCGTGTATCGGATGCAGGACGTTCGCGGCGACGTCCTCTACGTCGGCAAGGCACGAGCGCTGAAAAACCGGGTCACCAGCTACACACAGGTGGCCAAACTGCCCAAACGGCTTCAGCGAATGGTGGCGCAGACCCGCTCGATGACGATTGTCACGACCCGCACGGAGGCGGAGGCCCTGCTTCTGGAGGCGCAGCTGATCAAGCGCTTCCGCCCCGCCTACAACGTCCTCCTGCGCGACGACAAAAGCTTTCCCTTCATCCTTCTTCGCGAAGACCACGCCTTTCCGAGGGTCCAGAAGCATCGCGGCGCGCGGCGGGCGAAAGGGCAATATTACGGTCCTTTCGCAAGCGCAGGCTCGGTCACTCGGACTCTTAACGCGCTTCAAAAGCTGTTCCTCTTAAGAAGCTGTTCTGACAGCTTTTTCGAAACGCGCTCGCGACCTTGCTTGCTCTACCAGATTCGCCGGTGCTCGGCGCCGTGCGTGGGACGGATATCCCAAGGCGATTACGCCGAGCTGGTCAACGACGCGAAATCCTTCCTGAGCGGCCGCTCGACGGGAGTGCAGGAACGGCTCGGCCGCCAAATGGCCGAAGCCGCGGAGCGCCAGGATTTCGAACTCGCCGCCGTGTATCGCGATCGCCTGCGGTCATTGACCTACATCCAGGGCTCGCAGTCAGTGCATTCGGAAGCACTCGGCGACGCCGACGTTTTCGCACTCGCCTGCAAGGGCGGGGCCGTATGCATCCAGGCGTTCTTCATCCGCGGCGGCCAGAACTGGGGCCATCGCGCCTTCTTCCCGGCGCACACGAGCGACGTTCCCGAGGCCGACGTCCTGTCGTCCTTCCTCGTGCAATTCTACGAGGACGTGCCGCCACCCAGGCGAATCCTTCTCGACCGCGATCTTTCCGATCGCGATCTCCTGCAAGAGGCGCTCGGCGAGCGGGCGAAGCGGAAGATTTCGATCGAGCAGCCGAAGCGGGGCGCGCGGGCGAAGCTGATGGACCAGGCGCGCCGCAACGCGGAGGAAGCGCTCGACCGCCGGCTCGCCGAGACCGCCACTCAGGCGAAAGTGCTTCGTGAGCTTACCGATACGTTCGAGCTGCCGGAGATGCCGAATCGGATCGAGGTCTATGACAACAGCCACATCATGGGCACGAACGCCACCGGCGCGATGATCGTCGCTGGACCCGAGGGTTTCCGCAAGAACAACTACCGCAAGTTCAACATCAAGCGCGCGGAGACCACCCCCGGGGACGACTTCGGGATGATGCGCGAGGTGCTCGAACGGCGGTTCGCCCGGCTTGAAAAAGAGGACCCGGAGCGAAACAGCGGCGAGTGGCCGGACTTGGTTCTCATCGACGGCGGCAAGGGCCAGCTCTCGGCGGTTTGTGACGTCATGGAGGACATGGGCGTTCACGACGTGCCGGTCGTCGGCGTGGCGAAGGGGCCGCATCATGGACGCGAGGGGAGGGAGGTGTTTCACCTGCCCGGTGGACGGGAGATAACCCTGCCAGCCAACTCCGCGCTCTTGTTTTACCTGCAGCGCCTCCGCGACGAAGCCCATCGTTTCGCAATCGGAACCCATCGCGCCAAGCGAGCCAAGGGCCTCACGACGTCGAGCCTCGACGAGGTGCCGGGCGTCGGACCCAGCCGCAAACGGGCGCTGCTGATGCATTTCGGAACCGCACGGGCCGTCAAGAGCGCGGCCCTGGAGGACCTGGAACGGGCGCCGGGAATTTCGAAAACGATCGCCCGCCAAGTCTACGATCATTTCCACCCGCGCGGCTAGCGATGCAGATCGAAACAGAGGCCATTGTCTGCGCGGTGCTTAAGCACGGGGAGAATGGCGCGATCGTTCGAATGCTGACTCCCGACCACGGGCTCGTCGCCGCCTACGTACACGGCGCGAGGGGGCGGCACATGCGCGCGGTCCTGATTCCCGGCAACCTGGTGTCCGCGAAGATGCGCGCGCGGACGGAGGCGCAGCTGCTCAATGCCTCGGTCGAGCTGAGCCAAAGCCGCGCGCCGATCCTCAGCGAGCCATTGCCGTCTGCGTTGGTGGACTGGGCGACGGCGCTAGTCGCGTCCGCGCTTCCCGAACGCCAGCCGTATCCGCGCCTTCACGTGGCGCTCTCCGGATTGCTCGACGCCGTCGTTGCGGCCCCTTCGGCGCAGGGCTGGAGCGGTGCCCTGGCGAGGTTCGAACGGCTCGTCCTCTCGGAACTCGGCTATGGAAGCGAGGAGGTAGAGGCGCCCGGCCTGTTCGAGGCGCTCCGCTTTTCGGGCCAGCGCCTGTTCCGCGACGTGCTGTCGGACCCGCCGGAGTCGCTTCGAGAAACACGCACTAGGCTGATCGAACGAATGAAAAGGGCGCTTGTGCGGCCCTCGGCACGGGCCTAGCTCTATCCGGAGAATGCCTTCCGACGTGCTCTCGGTTCTCTTCCCGAATGTCGCCACAACGCGGGACATCTGCGTCCGGGTCGCAGTGAGCTACCTGGCCGATCAGTCCAACCCTGCGCTCGGCCGCTGGTTCTGGTCATATCACGTCAGGATCGAGAACCGGTCTGCAGTCTCGGTACAGCTGTTGTCGCGAACCTGGAGGATCACCGACGGGCGGGGCACTGCCCACGAAGTCCAGGGCGAGGGTGTGGTCGGCGAGATGCCGGTGATCGCGCCCGACGGAAGCTTCGATTACGTGTCCGGTTGCCCGCTCGACACGCCCGCAGGCACGATGAGCGGAAGCTATTCGATGGTCGACGAGAACGGCAAGCTGTTCGACGTTGCCATTCCGCAATTCACCCTGGTGGCGCCGACAGCGTAGCCGAGGGATTAAAAAAAAGGGCGGCACGCCGGCCGCCCCTTGGTTTCGATGTCGCAGGAAATCAGGCGGGGCTGACCGGGGTCAGGTTCCCGTTACCGTTGTCCTTCGAGAGCAGCAGCGCAGCAATGCCGGCAACTGCTACCAGGCCGAGAAGAACCGGAAGCATTCCAATGCCCGAAGCAGCGGCGGGGGCCGCGAGCGGGGCTGCGACAGGTGCACTCTGCGCCACAGGTGCTGCGGCGGGCGGAGCAGTGACCGGCAACGACACAACCGCCGCCGGCGCCCTGAGCGGCTGCGGTAGATGCGGCAGCGGCCGCAGAGGAGCCAGCGCACACCGCGGCTCGCGATCCAGAGGTGCCCAGCGCGCTCAGGGAGACGAGCGGATCCAGCGCGGCGCGAGTGAGCGCGGGCGCAGCAAACGCCGCTTGGCTCGAGAGCAGTGCAGCAACTCCTGCAGCCAGGAAACTCGTGCGGATCTTTGACATTAACTCTTCCCCGTTTGTGCAACAGCAGCGGTGCAACCCTGCACCAGAATGGACCTAACGCGGCAACTCACTAACAGTTGCGCTGTTTTTTGCGGCAACTCAACACGTTCGATGGTGTAGCCGGGAAAATCCGCAATGTCGAGAAACGACCGTTGCAGCGGAAACCATCTCCGAAGTGAATGGTTTCCCTTAAGTCCAACCCAAACGGAAGGAGCGCCAGATGACCAGTTCACTGCTTTGGAGAGCAGCTTTGTTGGGAGCCGCGACGGTCGTCCCTCTCAGCGCCGTGACCGCTCAGGTGTGGACAGCCCGGATCCGAAATCGCCGGGCAAACGGTCCAAGTGCAGACGAATGGCGTCATCAACAGCGTCTATTTCGCACCGGATGGAACAGCGACGATCGCAACTCCAGAGGGGATGTCGGTTCCTGCGACATGGGCCGTAACGGAAGGATGGGCTGGAATGTGGCAACAACATGCTCTGCCTGAGCGCGAATGGATCGCGGGAGTGCTGGCCCTATTCGCAACCATTCCAGGCCGGCAGGCAGCTCTCGTTGACGAGTTCGTGCCAGCAGGTTTCCACCTTCCTTCCGCAATCGACGAACGCGCCCGTGCAGCAGCCCAGCGGTGAACGCGGCTAACGCACGCGACCACGTGACCAGGAGATAGGGGCGGCCTGCCGGTCGCCCTCGTCTAATATCACACCACCGTGACACCAGTTTCCCCTTTCTCAGCACTAATAACGCGCCCGTGCAGCAGCCCAGCGGTGAACGCGGCTAACGCACGCGACCACGTGACCAGGAGATAGGGGCGGCCTGCCGGTCGCCCTCGTCTTTTTGCCCGCTGCTCCACCACAACAGGTGCCGCGGTTGCGGCGGACCCGCCAATCCGGAGCGCTGTTGCCCCGCCGTTGCCGTTCGTTCATCCGATTCAAACCATAAGCGACGAATGACGTGCGACGAGACGGCGTCATTGCGTCGCTGTGGCGGAAGGACGAGAGTCATCGTGGCTCGGCCGCCGCGAGAACAGGATTGCGGTGCTAATGATTGGCGGAAAGATGTTTTGGGGCGATTCGCGAGCAGCGCCGCGCGGCAAACGCGCCTATGCGATCGGGGACATTCACGGCTGCCTCGACTTGCTCGACCGGCTTCTCGAGCGAATAGAGGAAGAGATTGAAGCCAGTCCGAAGATTCGGACCAGCATCATTTTCCTCGGCGACATCATCGATCGAGGTCCAAGTTCCGCCCAGGTTGTCGAGCGGCTGCGGACCTTCTCGCCGACTTCGGCGAGTACGCACTTCCTCATGGGCAATCACGAGGAAGTCATGCTTCGAGTGATGGAGGGAGATTCCAGGCTGCTGTCGAACTGGCTTCGGTTCGGCGGCGCCGAAACCCTTCGCAGCTACGGGGTCGAATCTCGCGAGCTCGCCAGGGCGTCCGACGAGGAAATCAGGGCGCGGCTGAAGGAGGCGGTGCCCGACAGCCACAGGGAGTTTCTGGACAGCTTCGCCGACAGCATCTCGTTTGGAGGCTATGTCTTCGTGCACGCTGGAATTCGTCCCGGCGTCGATCTTTCGGAGCAGAGCCAGACCGACCTCCGCTGGATCCGCGAACCCTTCCTCAACGACGATACCGATCACGGCTTCGTCGTCGTTCACGGACACACGATAACGCCGAGCGTCGATGTCGCTCGCAACCGCATCGGAATCGATACCGGCGCCTTTTCCTCGGGCATACTCACGGCGCTCGGCATCGAGGGGCGAAAGCGCTGGCTCATTCAAACTTCGAATAGCGAAACCGCGCGCGTTCAGCTCCACGATGCGCCCTAGCGAGCGCCTTTCGCTTGCCGGACAAGTGAGTTACGGCACGTGCGGGCGGCGTCGAGTTGGTCGGAGAAGAAGCCAAATGTTCAATGTTCGTGCTTTTCGGTTGCGGCGCTTCGGGTTCATCGTGGCAGCGGGAGTCGCCACTGTGCTCGCCGGATGCGCTGACCACAGAGGCGGATCCATTCCCTACAACGTGAGCGACTTCGGTGTGCCGGACGCGCCTTCGACAACCGCGCTAGACCAGAATTACAAGATCGCCCCGATGGACACGGTCACCGTCCGTGTCTTCGGAATGCCCGACATCAGCGGCGATTACCAGGTCGACCTGCTCGGTAACATCTCGATGCCGTTGATCGGCGATGTCGCGGCGACGGACCTGACGCCGACCCAACTCAGCGACCTTCTTACCGCCAAATATGGCGACAAGTACCTTCAGAACCCCGACATCACCGTCGGAGTGAAAGAATTGGCCGGCCGGATCGTCACTGTCGATGGCGCGGTGAAGAAGGGCGGCGCCTTCCCCGTCAGAGGTCCGATGACCCTGATGCAGGCAGTTGCTCTCGCCGGAGGTGCGGACGAGGAGACGGCCAACATGCACCGCGTCGCCATCTTCCGGACCATCGACGGGAAGCGTCAGGCCGCCGCGTTCGATCTGCTCAGCATCCAGCACGGAGAGATGCCGGATCCCCCCGTCTATTCGGGGGACATCGTCGTCGTGGACGGCTCCGGCATCAAGGCCACCCAGAAAAGCCTCTTCAGGGCGATTCCGCTGCTGTCGATATTCCGACCGCTCGCATATTAAGGCCGCAGACGGCTCAACCGTCTGACCGGACGGACGGGCGGTTGCCCACCTGATCCGGTGGGCCGTTCCGGCCGCACGCCGTAAAGTGTGTTGTTTCTGCAACGGTGCGTGCTACGGCAGTGGGGATGGACTCCCCAGTAGCCGAATCGAATGTGCGGGCGCGCCTCGGCGCGAGCTGGCTCGAGCGGGAGAAGGTGAGCGGACGTTTTTACCGCTATGCAGCGCTCGCAACGGCGCTTGTGCTGCTGGGCACCGCTGCTTTCAGCGTCTGGGTGCTGCAGCGACCGGCCACTCCGGGAACGCTCCTGCCGCCACCGCTGATAGCCGCCCTTCTGATCGCCAACCTCATTCCCGCCATCGCCCTGATGGTGTTGTTGTCGCGGCAGATTGCGATGGCTCGCGCCGAGAGGGGAGGGCTGGGAAGCGGCCGTCTTCACACTCGGCTGGTGGCCCTGTTTTCCGTCATTGCCGCCGTTCCGACCGTGCTGGTGGCGATTTTCGCCTCGCTGCTTTTCCAGAGCGGGCTGGAATTCTGGTTCTCGGACCGGGCGCGAAACATGCTCGAGAACACCGTGCATATCGCCCAGTCCACGTACGACCGGGAAGTCGACCGGGTCTCTGCCGAGACGGTCGCAGCGAGCGGAAATCTCGCCGACTATTACCGCCAGGGCTTGATGGACGATCCGCGCTTCCCCGAGGCGTTCGCGAAGTTGCAGGTTCTCAACCGCGGCCTCTCCGAAGCGATCATCTTCACCTATGGCGCCGACAAGCAGATCCGCACCATCGCCCTGGTCAATCCCTACGATCGCGACCTTCAGCAAAGCATTCCCGCCGAGAAGATAAACGAGCTTCGCGACCGCAAGGTGGTGCCGATCACCTCGGCCGACCGGATCGGCGCCGTCACCCGCCTGGACATGGGACCGGACACCTACCTGTACGAAGCCCGAGTCTTCGATCCGGAATTCCGGCAGCAGATCGATCGCGCCAACAACGTCCTTCACGACTACCGGCAATTGCTCGCCCGTTCGCGGCTGAATCAGCTTCGATTCAATGCTGCGCTTCTGGTCGGCGCGCTCCTGATCGTGGCGCTGGCGATCTTTTTCGCCCTGCGACTTGCCGACCGGCTTGTGCGTCCGATCGGGCAGCTCGCGATCGCCGCCGGCAAGATAGAGCAGGGTGACTTTACCGCGCGCGTGCCGATCACGCGCACCGAGGACGAAATCCAGACGCTCGCCCATGCTTTCAATCGCATGACCGACCGCCTCCAGGAGCAGACCGGGGAGCTTCGCTTAGCCAACACGCAGCTCGACGCTCGCCGGGCCTTCATCGAGGCCGTACTTTCAAGCGTGACCGCAGGCGTCGTTGCGGTCGATTCCGGCGGCACCATCCTGCTTAGCAACCGGTCTGCAGGAGCGCTTCTGCAGCCGGACCAGAGTACGCTGGAAGGCACGCCGCTGGAGAAGGTGTCGCCGGAGCTCGACGAGTTCATGCAGGGCGACGAGCGCGATGCCAACGTCGACGTGGAGACGGGGAGGGGGCGCCGCACCCTCGCCGTCAAGCGCGTGCGCTACCAGGACGGCGCCGTTCTCACCTTCGACGACATCACCGACCAGCTTTCGGACCAGCGAAGTGCCGCCTGGTCGGACATCGCTCGCCGAATCGCGCACGAGATCAAGAATCCGCTGACGCCGATCCAGCTCGCAGCGGAACGGCTGCAACGGCGATTTGGAAGCGAGGTGCCGAGCGACGGTGAGACGTTCGAGCGGCTGACTGGAACGATCGTGCGCCAGGTGGGCGACCTCAGGCGGATGGTCGACGAATTTTCCAACTTCGCTCGGATGCCGAAGCCTGCCTTTCGAACGGAGAATGTTCACGACGTGGCTCGTCACGCGCTGTTCCTGCACGAGGTCGCCCACCCTGACGTCACCTTCACGCTGGATCCCGCCAACGGTGACTTCCCGATGGTCTGCGACCGCCGGCAGCTTGGGCAGGCGCTGACGAATGTTGTGAAGAACGCTGTCGAAGCCATTGAATCGCGCCGGGCCCGGGGCGAGCACAACCTGAACGGCGACCGCGTCGACATGCGCATCAGCGATGATGGCGAGCAACTCGTGATCGACATCACGGACACGGGCGTCGGGCTGCCCGAGCATCGCGACCGGCTGACCGAACCGTACATGACGACCCGCGTGCGCGGCACCGGCCTCGGGCTCGCGATCGTCAAGAAAATCGTCGAGGAACATTGCGGAGAGATTGCATTCCTGGACCGCCAGGGCGGCGGGACGCACGTGCGAATTGCCTTCGATCTCGAAAAACTGGCCGAGCAGGACAGCAGCCAGTCACATTCCGCGGAGGACAGTGAAAATGGAACGTACATCTAGGAGCGTAGCCGATGGCCCTTGAAGTGCTGGTGGTCGATGATGAAGACGACATCCGCGATCTCGTCAGCGGAGTACTTGAGGACGAGGGCTATACCGTCCGAACCGCCGCCGACAGCGCGGCCGCCCTGGACGCAGTCAAGGATCGACGGCCGTCGCTGGTGCTGCTGGACGTGTGGCTTCAGGGGTCCCGGCTCGACGGTCTCCAGCTTCTTCAGAAGCTGAAGGGAAACGATCCGAGCCTGCCGGTGCTGATGATTTCGGGCCACGGCAATCTCGACACTGCAGTGGCTGCCGTCCGCGAAGGCGCGGTGGACTTCATCGAGAAGCCGTTCGAGGCAAGTCACCTGCTTCACCTGGTATCGCGAGCGACCGAGACCGACCGGCTTCGGCGGGAAAACGAGACGCTCCGGCAGCAGGTCGTTCACAGCGAGGTGCTCAGCGGGACGTCGGTCGCGATCAACTCTGTTCGCGCAACCCTCAAGCGGGTCGCGCCGACCGGGAGCAGGGTCCTGATCACCGGGCCCGCAGGCGTCGGCAAGGAGGTCGCCGCCCGAACGATCCACCAGTGGAGTACGCGATGCAACGGCCCGTTCGTCGTCGTTTCCGCGGCGATGATGACTCCCGAGCGGGTGGAAGAGGAACTGTTCGGAACCGACAGCGAGGATGGAAGCCGCCCAGGCCTTCTCGAGCAGGCGCACGGAGGGACTCTGTTCCTCGACGAGATCGCCGATATGCCGACGACCACTCAAGCCAAGATCCTGCGCGTGCTCACCGACCAGAGTTACCAGCGCGTCGGCGGACAGAGGCCCGTCAAGGTTGACGTGCGGGTGCTTTCGGCGACCTCGCGCGACCTCGCCGAGGAGATCGAGGCCGGGCGGTTTCGGGAGGATCTTTTCTATCGACTCAACGTCGTTCCAGTGCGTCTTCCTGCTCTTCGCGAGCGGCGCGAGGACATACCGGAGCTAGCCAACCAGTTCCTGGCCCGGTTCGCGGCCGAGCGGCGGATTGCAACGCCCGAGCTTTCCGATGAAGCTGTTGCCGCTCTCCAGGCGCACGACTGGCCCGGCAATGTCCGGCAGCTTCGCAACATCATCGAACGGACCGTGATCCTCGCTCCGTGCGAGCGGATCGACAGAATCGAAGCGGAGATGCTCCCGTCGGAAATTCTCGAAGGCCAGAACTCGTCCGAGTTTTCGAGCCAGGCAATGACGATCATGGGCAGTCCGCTGCGCGAGGCGCGGGAATCATTCGAGCGCGAGTACCTCACCATCCAGATTCGCCGATTTTCCGGCAACATCTCGAGGACGGCGTCGTTCATCGGAATGGAACGCTCGGCCCTGCACCGGAAGCTAAAGGCGCTCGGGATCGGCGAAAAGCGCGACTCGGAGTAAGAGAAGGCCCTAAATGGCCGCCAAGCCCGCAAGCCTCCAGGACCAGTTCCTCAACAGTGCCCGCCGTTCGCGCACGTCGCTGACGCTGTTCCTGTTGAAGGGCGTCAAGCTGCACGGCGTCATTACCTGGTTCGATCCTTTTTCCGTTCTCCTTCGGCGCGAGGGCAAGTCGCAGCTCGTTTACAAGCACTCGATCTCGACGATGGCCGCTGCAGGGAAGCTGGATATCGGCGAGACTGCCCCGCCAGCGCCAGATCCGGCCGGGCTGCAGGAGACGTTTCTTTCCGCGGCTGCGCGCGAGCAGCAAATGACGACGGTTTTCCTGGTCAACGGAGTGATGCTCCAAGGCTGCGTACGCGCCCATGACCAGTTTTCGCTGCTGCTCGAGCGGGCAGGGCAGGTCCAGCTGGTCTACAAGCACGCCATCTCCACCATCCAGCCGGACGAGCCGCTGTCGCTCGGCTCGGCGGACGGCGATGGGCAGGACAACGAATGACGATAAGCATAACCAGCAACTCGGGTGCGCTTGACGTCACTCGCGGCGAACGCGCTGTGGTCGTCGGGGTCGAATTGACGGGGAGGTCGAGAGCGGCAGAGGACGAATACCGGTCGGTCGACGCTCGAACTCGAGGAAGCGGTCGGGCTTGCGCAGGCGATCGGAATAGACGTCGTCGCCCAGCGGACGTTCAGGGTTCGCGCGCCCCGGGCCGCGACCTTGCTGGGCAAGGGGCAGGTGCAGGAAATCGCCGCCATGGCGAAGGACTGCGAAGCACGTCTCCTGGTAGTCGACTCGCCGCTGACGCCAGTGCAGCAGAAGTCGCTGGAGGACGAGGTCGGGACCAAGGTCATCGACCGCACCAGCCTCATCCTGGAAATTTTCGGCGAACGGGCCGCAACTGCGGAAGGCCGGCTCCAGGTGGAGCTTGCCCATCTCGATTACCAGGGCGGGCGCCTGGTCAGGAGCTGGACTCACCTTGAGCGGCAGCGCGGCGGCTTCGGCTTCCTCGGCGGTCCTGGCGAAACGCAGATCGAGGCCGACCGGCGGCTGATCCGAGACCGAATGGCGCGCATTCGGCGCGAGCTCGACCAGGTGAAGCGAACGCGCGCGCTTCATCGCGACCGGCGGCAGCGAGCCCCATGGCCGGTGATTGCTCTCGTCGGCTACACGAACGCAGGAAAGTCCACTCTTTTCAATCGCCTGACAGGCGGTGACGTCATCGCCGAAGACATGCTGTTCGCGACTCTCGACCCGACGATGCGCGACATGAAGCTGCCCGGGTTTGACAAGGCCATTCTCTCCGATACCGTCGGCTTCGTATCCGACCTGCCGACGCAATTGGTGGCGGCATTCCGGGCAACCCTGGAAGAAGTTGCGTCGGCAGACCTTCTTGTCCACGTCCGCGACATGGCTCATCCCGACCGGGAGGCGCAGCGCGAGGACGTCGACACGGTGCTCGCCCAGCTTGGAGTGGGACCCGAAGACGAGGGTGCTCCGCCGCGAATCGACGCGTGGAACAAGATCGACCTGCTTGGCCCCGACGCTCGCGAATCGCTCATGACGGAAGCGGGCCGCCGCGACGACGTCGTCGCGATCTCGGCGCTCAGCGGGACCGGAATCGACGACTTGCGCAATCGCATTGCCGAGCGGCTCCACAGCGGCGCTCAATTACACGACATCGCCTTGCCGGCGAGCGACGGTGGAAAGATTGCGTGGCTCCATGCCCGCGGCGACGTCGTGGAGCAGGAGACCCGCGACAGCCACATCCATATCCAGGTGCGACTGTCACCGGAGAATTGGGCGCGTTTTCAGTCGCTTTGAGCGACCTTGGCTTTGCTCCAAAGCCGCTCCTTCTCGTCCAGCGGCAGGCTCTCGAACCCCTCGGCGGTCTCGATCGCCCGAAAGCGCCGTTCGAATTTGCGATTGGCTTGCCGAAGAGCCTCTTCCGGATCGATATTGAGATGGCGTGATAGGTTCACGACCGCGAATAAGAGGTCTCCGAGCTCGTCCTTGCGGCGCTCGTCGTCGAACTCGCGATCGAGCTCCTCGAGTTCCTCGTCGATCTTCGCTCGTGCTCCTGACGGGTCCGGCCAGTCGAATCCGGTTCGCGACGCCCGGCGCTGGAGCTTGAGCGCTCGGTCGAGGGCGGGAAGGGCGTTGGCGACTCCTGCCAACGCGCTCTTGTCGGGAGCGCCTTCGCGTTCCGAAGCCTTGATTGCGTCCCAGCCCGGGCTCTCGGCGGCCTCGCCGAAGATGTGCGGGTGCCGCCGCTCGAGCTTGTCGCAAATGGAGTCAATGACATCATCGAGCGCGAACAGACCCAGCTCTTCGGCCATTTGTGCGTGGAAGACGACCTGGAGCTGGAGATCGCCGAGCTCGTCCTTGAGCGCGACCATATCGCCACGGTCGATCGCGTCGGCGACCTCGTACGCTTCCTCGATCGTGAAAGGCGCTATGGTCTTGAAGCTTTGCGCCAGGTCCCATTCGCATCCGCGCTCCGGATCGCGCAGCCGCCGCATGATCGCAACGAGACGCTGGAGGTTCATGCGGAAGCCCCCTGAGCAACCCGGGCCTCCTGGCGAACAAGTCTGATAATATGTATTATGTAAAGTCTCATCGTGATCAGGGCACCCCCAGGGCCACCGCAATTGCAATCGCCACCGCGAAGATCGCGACCCAGGCCAGCAACATCTTGACCATCTGCCGCGTCGTCAGCCGCCTTGCGATTAGCGACGTTGCGACGAACACCGCCGCGGCGACGTAGAAGACGACATAAGGGCCGTTGCCGTTCATTCGAGCACCAGCTCCAGTCCATCGTGCGCGGGCACCGCCCAGTCGGGAAGCTCGCGGACCAGCGTGGCATAGTCCATGCTGTTGTTCATGTGCGTGAGGTATAGCCGCTTCACGCGCAGCTCGCTTGCCCAGCCGAGTACTGCGTCGAGATGCGCATGCGTCGGATGCGGACGGCGCTGCAGACAATCGCAAACGAGCACGTCCGTGCCCTCATACAGCGCCGCCATATCGTCGGACATGACGTTGAAATCTATCGCATAAGCGGCAGAGCAGCCGTTCTCGTCGATACGAATTCCAAGGGAGTCGATCGCCCCGTGCGGCTGGTCGACGAAGCGGATCCGGGCGTCACCCAGCGCCAGGCCCTCGCCGGCCGCTTCACCGTCGACCACGGGCGAATACAGCCCTGATCCGGCGAAGGCGTAGCCGAACCTGTGCTGCAAGCGGTCGAGGACGTGCTGACGGGCATGGAGCGGCACCGGACCGCGCCGTCGCTGTGCGATAGGCCGAAGGTCGTCCAGGCCGTGGCAATGATCGGCATGGTCGTGCGTAACGACGACGCCGTCCAGATGCCCGACCTTGGCATTGAGAAGCTGTGAACGGATGTCCGGGCCGCAATCGACCAGGAGGCGCTTGCCGGCGCTTTCCACAAGGAGAGCGCAGCGAGTGCGCCGGTTCCGCGGCTCAGCGGGATCGCATTCGCCCCAGTCCGGTCCGATTTTCGGCACGCCGGTGGACGTGCCGCAGCCCAGGACCGTCAGCTTCACCCAGCGGCCTTGGCGAACAGCCGGAAGAAATTCGCCGTCGTCGCAGCAGCCAGCGAGTCCAGCTTTTCGCCGCGCAACTCGGCGACGAAGGCGGCGGTATCGGCGACGTAAGCGGGTTCGCACGGCTTCCCGCGGTGCGGTACCGGCGCAAGGAAGGGCGAGTCGGTCTCAACCAGCAACCGGTCGCTTGGAAGCCACTTCGCAGTGTCCTGCAAATCGCGTGCGTTCTTGAACGTGACGATGCCCGAAAGTGAGATGAAAAATCCGAGGTCCAGCGCCTTGCGGGCCAGTTGCGCGCTGCCGGTAAAGCAATGGAGCACGCCCGTTACACCGCCCTCTTCAACCGCTCTCCCGAGCATGTCGGCAGTATCGTCTTCGGCTTCGCGCGTGTGGACGACCAACGGCAGGCCCGTTTCACGAGCAGCCTCGATATGGGCCTGGAAGCGCTCGCGCTGCGCGGCGCGATCCGACTTGTCATAGAAATAGTCGAGCCCGCACTCGCCGATCGCGATCACTCGCGCGTGCGATGCCGCCTCGACCAGGGCCGCCGAGCCGAGGTCCGGATGGGAATCGGCCTCGTGCGGATGAACGCCGACGGTGGCCCAGACGTCCGCGTTGCTCTCCGCAGTACCGACAACGGCGTCCCACTCCGCCTGCCGCGTCGAAATGTTCAGGAAGCCGCCGACCCCCCTCTCCCGGGCGTCGGACAGGATCTCGTGCTGGCGATCCACGAGTCCCTCGTAGTTGAGATGGCAGTGGCTATCGATCAGGGTCATGCGGCCGCGCCCTCTTCCTGCGGAAGCTCCAGGCGAGGAAAGATCGGCACGGGTTGCTCAACGCCGCCGTGAAGGCCCGAGTTGATGACTCCAATCAGCTTTTCCGCAGATTGCGGGATGACCGGCACCACGGCCTCGGCAAGCGCCCGGATGGCGACGACGAGGGTTCCAAGGACGTCGGCCATTCGCTCCGGGTCGGTCTTCCTGAGCGCCCATGGAGCGGCCGTGTCGATGTAGGCATTGCAGGCGAAGACCGCGTTCATCCACGCTTCGAGCCCCGCCGAGAACGAGAAATCGCCGAAGCGGTCGCTGAGCTCAGCAGCCGCGGCGTCCACTTTCGAGAGCAGATCCTTGTCGTCGGCTTGTTGGCCCGCAGCCGGAATAACGCCGTCCAGGTTCTTGTAAATCATCGACAATGTTCGCTGTGCGAGATTGCCGAAACTGTTTGCCAGTTCGGCATTGACGCGGTTTACGATCGCTTCTGGAGAATAGCTTCCATCCTGGCCGAACGGCACTTCGCGCATAAGGAAATAGCGCAGCTGGTCGGTCCCGAAGCTGTTCGCAAGGACGAACGGGTCAACCACGTTGCCGATGCTCTTGGACATCTTCTCGCCGCGGCTGAGAAGGAAGCCGTGGCCGTACACCTGCTTTGGAAGGTCGATGCCCGCCGACATCAGGAACGCAGGCCAGTAAACGGCGTGAAACCGCACTACGTCCTTGCCGATCAGGTGGAGATCGGCGGGCCAATATTTCCGCCACAGCTCGGTATCGTCCGGAAAACCGAGACCGGTGAGGTAATTCGTCAGCGCGTCGAGCCAAACGTACATCACGTGGTTGTCGCTGCCCGGAACGCGAACGCCCCAATCGAAGCTGGTGCGAGACACGGAGAGATCCGAAAGACCGCCCTCGACGAAGCGGACGACCTCGTTGCGGCGGCTTTCGGGACGGATGAAGCCGGGATTGCTCTTGTAGAAGTCGAGCAGCCTGTCCTGGTATTTCGACAGGCGGAAAAACCAGCTTTCCTCGACGGTCCACTCGACCGGAGTTCCCTGTGGCGACAGTTTCTGGCCGTCGTCCGCGTCAGTGAGTTCGCCTTCGTCGTAATAGGCTTCGTCGCGGACCGAGTACCAGCCTTCGTACCGTCCCAGGTAAAGATCGCCGCTTTCCTCCATCGCTGCCCACATTGCCTTGCTGGCGCGATGGTGAGAGGCTTCCGAAGTGCGAATGAAACGGTCGTATGAGATGTTCAGAACGTCGCACATCTCCCGGAACTTGCGAGACATCTTGTCCGCGAAGGCGAGAGGTTCCGACCCTTCCGAACGCGCTGCCTGCGCCATCTTCAGTCCGTGCTCGTCGGTACCGGTCTGGAAGCGGACGTCGCGGCCGCGCGACCGCTCGAACCGCGCGATGACATCGGCGGCAATGGCCTCATAGGCGTGGCCAATGTGCGGCGCGCCATTCGGATAGCTGATGGCGGTGGTGATGTAATAGGGCTCGGACACGTTCGCGGCCCTACCCTGCCCTTTGTGCCCCTTCAAGCAAGGCGCGGATCTGCAACGGACGCCAGTATTCCGCCCAGCTGGAAAACGGTGGCGGCGGGATCGAGCGACAGCCGCGGCGCGATGGCGGCAAGCTCCCGGACTCGCTCGTAAGCGTCAAGCGCCCGCTCACGCCCCGGATCGTCGAGCGTTCGGGCTGTGCTCGCCACGAGCGACGGCAGAAGCTCGAGAAAGGCGGCATAGCGATCCGCGGCCGCCTTTCGCGCGAGCTGGCCGGCGAGTGCCGAGCGCCTGGCGTTGTCGGGATCGCCTTCCCGAAGAATGGCCAGCGCATGTTCTTCGAGCGGTACGAGGTCGAGCGATGCAAAGGCGAGTGCCCGGCCCACCGAGCCGTCAGCCATCGCAATAAGCTTAATTCGCTCGGTTTCGCTGAGCTCCGGCAAGTGCTGCTCCAAAACTGACGTCATGGCGTCGGTGTCGAGCGAGTGAAACTGCAGCTTACGGCAACGCGAGCGGATGGTCGGGAGCAACTTGCCGGGAGCGTGACTGACGAGCAGGAAGACGGTCGTTGGAGGCGGCTCCTCGAGCATCTTCAGCAATGCATTGGCCGCGGACTTTTCCAAATCGTCCACGCTGTCGATGACGACCACCCGCCACGGGGAAAGCGCCGGCGTGAGGTTCAGGAACTCTGCGAGCTCGCGCACCTGCTTTACGGTAATGTTGCGTGCAAGGTTGCCGGTCTTCTCGTTTTCAAGTCGCTTCAGCCAGCGCATGTCGGGATGGCTGCCGTTGCCGACCAGGCGCGCGACCGGATGTTCAAAGGGCTTCCCGTCCTCGTCCAACTTCTCCGGTTGGGTCGGCACCTCCAGGCCAGGCAAGTCGAACGGCGGCCCCGCAGCTTGCGCAAGCAACCGCCGTGCGGCGGCGAACGCGAAACTCGCTTTGCCCACGCCGCGCGGACCGGCGAGAAGCCATGCATGGTGAAGGGTGCCCGAATCCCAGGAGCGCCGGAACTGCGCGACAGCATCGTCGTGCCCTTCGATCGTCACATCGCCCCTCACGGCAGCAGGTCCGAGACCGCGGCCACAAGCCGGGCCGTCACGTCGCCTTCGGACCCGCTCGCGTCCACCAGCTTCACGCGGTCGGGCTCCTCGGCGGCGATGACCCGAAACGCGACCTCCACCCGGTCGTGGAAATCCTTTCCGCGTCCGCCGATCCGGTCGCCTTCATGACCATCGCGCTGCCGCGCGCGATCGCGGCCGTCGGGGCCGACAAGGACGAAGGTCCTGTCGGGAAGAAACCCTCCCGTGGCGAAGCGGTGCAACTCTCGGACGCGTTCGATTCCCAGCTCGCCGGCACCGCCTTGATAGGCAAGGGACGAATCGATGAAACGATCGCTGACCACCCACTCTCCTCTTTCGAGGGCGGGGCGGATGGTCTTCTCGACATGATCGGCCCGGGCCGCGGCGAACAGCAGCGCTTCCGCCTCGATCGACCAGCGATTGTCGTCGCCGCCCAGCAACAAGTCGCGTATTGCCTCCGCGCCCTCGCTTCCGCCAGGTTCGCGGGTCTCGACGACGGTCACTCCGCGCTCTCGAAGCACGGCTGCAAGCGCGCGGAGCTGGGTCGATTTTCCGACCCCCTCCCCGCCCTCGAGGCTGATGAACCTGCCTTTCGCGCTCACGCCAGCCCAAGAAGAGACTTCAGGCCGATCCACGCGCGACCGAAGAAGCCCGCCGTGCCGACGTCTTCGCCGGCGACCAAGGGCACGACCTGCGGGGCCGTGTCGCCGGTCGTGACGACCAGCTGGGCAATTTCGTCACCCTTCTTGATCGGCGCCTTGATCGGCCCGTCGTAGCGGACCCGCACCTGCACCTTGCCGGTGGCAAGCCCGGCGGGAACGCTGACCGCCAGGTCGCGCGGCGCCACCAGGGGAACCTCGTTGTCCGAACCCATTTGCACCTTGGCCTTGGCGACCGTCGCTCCCGCCTTGAAGAGCGGCTTGTCGTCCCACGCATTGAAGCCCCAGCTCATCAGCCGGGTCGATTGCTGGACCCGCTCGTTCCAGCTGTGCATTCCAGCAAGCACCTCCACCAGGCGCCGGCCATTCTGCTCGGCCGAGCCGGTAAAGCCGTAGCCGGCTTCTTCGGTATGGCCGGTCTTGAGACCGTCCGCGCCGGGCACCTTGCCGAGGATCGGGTTCCGATTGTCCTGCGTGATGGCGTTGCCGCTCATCGTCTTGCCCCAGCTGAATTCCGGCTGTGCGTAGAACTGCTTGTACAGCTTCTTGTGGTGCTGGATCGTCGCCGTGGCGAGCGTCGCCAGGTCGCGGGCCGTGACGTAGGTCCGACCCTCGTCGGGCCAGCCGTTGGGCGTCCCGAAGTGGCTATTCGCCATGCCGAGGCGCTTCGCCAGCGCGTTCATCTGGTCGGTAAAGGCCTCCTCGGTCCCGGCGATGCACTGGGCGAGCACGACGGACGCATCGTTGCCGGACAAAGTGATGATTCCGTGCAGCAGGTTTTCGACGCTGACCTGCTCGCCGGAACTCAGGAACATGGTCGATCCCTGTGAATGCCATTGCTGCCACGTCTCCGGCCGCACCGTGCAGGTCTTGTCCAGCGACAGCTTGCCCGAATCGATCAGCTCGAACGCGACCTCGCTGGTCATCATCTTCGCCAGCGATGCGGGAGGAAATTTCCGGTCGGCATCTCTTGCGAACAACACCGCGCCAGAGTTGAGGTCGACGAGATAGGCGATCGGCGCCGGCGTATCGAATTGCGGCGCGCGCGCCGGTGCTGCCGAGGCGAGCAGGCTCGCAGCGATCGTCATGGTCAAATAAGCACGCTTCATCTGTGACTTCTTTTCCTCTTTCGCGAGTTCGGCCGACACGCCCGTATCTATCGCGCGATTGCGCGGTGAGCGAGGGAAACAATCGCTCCTATCCGGCGGCGATGGCGTTGGCGAGCAGCCCGACGGACAGCGCGTAATAGTTTGAGCAGTTGTAATCGAGGATGGCGTAGTAATTCTGCGTCAGCAGATATCCGGGCGCGTAGGCTCCCGGCGTTTCCATCAAGGTTGCAAGTTCCGTGTCGGGAAGGCCCCTGCCCGTCGGCACAACTCCGAGCGACCGCCACTCGCCGACCGTGAGCCAGCGGCTGTGGCGCTTGAACACCGCCGGGCAGCGCTGCGCGTGGACTTTCGACTGAATGGCGGCTCGATTGAGCGTCGAAGGAACGGTGACGGGCACGCCCCAGGGAAGCCCCCGCTTCCACCCTGCGTCGTGCAAATAGTTGGCGATCGAGGCGAAGGCGTCGTCCTCGCTCCCCCAGATGTCTGCATAGCCGTCGCCATCGCCGTCCTGGCGAAGGCGGAGGACGACCGACGGCAGGAACTGCGGATAGCCGGTCGCCCCGGCGTAGCTGCCTTTGAGCTGCGAGCGCCGAACGCCGATGTCCACGAGCTTCAATGCGGAGACGAATTCGCGTTCAAAGAGCTCGCGGCGGCGGCCCTCGTAGGCCAGGGTGGCAAGCACATCGAGAAGATCGAACCCGCCGCTGAAGGATCCGTAGCTCGTTTCCTTGCCGTAAATGGCCATCACGACGGACGGGTCAACTCCGTAGCGGGCCTGGATGCGCGACAGGTTCGCCCAGTGCGACGAATATCTATCCTGCCCGCGCCGGATCAACGACGTCGTGATGTGACGGTCGAGATAACCACTGAAGGACGGCGGGGCGTCGTCGTTACTCGAACGCGTCGGCCGCTGCGAGCGGTCGAGGTCGATCACCCTCTGGTTGAACGTCACGGACGGAATCGTCGCCTGGATCGTCGCTTCGCGGACACCCGAGCTGCGCGCCTTGGCGGCGAGATACGCCTTGTAGCGATCGAACGGGCTTTGCGACTGCGCAACGGGCAGCGGAGCCTGCGGCTGCACGGCCGCCATCTGGACGGGCTTGGGCGCTGGCTTGGAGGCATCCTCGTGCGCAGATAAGCGGCTGTCCTGCGCGTCGGCCGGGCCGAGCGCGAGTGCCGCGGCGCCCGCGAGAGTCCAGCCAATCGTCCACCGCAACTTCAATTCTCCCTGCCCCACACCTTCTCAACAGCCTAGGCACGCCTGCCGTTCCCCGCCACAGCAGCGGGCGTGCAGCTTGCACGGTTCGGCTCGACCGGCGATATCGGGCCGCACCTTAAGGAGAGGTGGCCGAGTGGTCTAAGGCAGCGGTCTTGAAAACCGCCGTGGGTTTGCGCTCACCGTGGGTTCGAATCCCACCCTCTCCGCCATTCTGCCGCGAAAACGCTCGGGACGTTTTGTGCTTGCGTTCGCGCTACAAATGTAGCACACGCTACAAATGTAGCACCCCGCAGGACCGTCTTTTCATGCTCAGCAAGCTTCCACCACGCGAACGTCAGATTGTCGACATCCTCTACGAGGCGGGCCCGCTCACCTCGAGCGACGTCGGTGACCGGCTTCCCGACCAGATCAGCGGCTCGGCAGTCCGCGCGATGCTCAAGCAACTCGAGGACAAGGGCTACGTCAGCCGCTCCGATTCGGAGCGCGGCTACGTTTACAGCCCGTCGGTCCCGCAGAGCGCCGCCCGCAAGTCCGCACTGAGCGAAATCGTGCGCGTCTTCTTCAATGGATCGGCCGCCGGCGCCGCAAGCGCGCTGCTGGGCATGTCCGACAAACTCAGCAGCGAAGAACTGGACGAGCTCGAGGCGATGATCGCAAACGCGCGCAACGCCAAAGGAGCAAAGTGATGGAGTGGTTCATTCCCCTCGCGGCGAAGTCCTTCATCGTTGCCGGAGGAGCGCTGCTCCTCCTCAAGCTCCTCAACAAGCGCTCGGCGGCGGATCGCAGCTGGATCGCGCATCTCGCGCTCGCCGGGCTCCTTGCCCTTCCCGTCGCAACCTTTGCGCTCCCGACGCTCGATGTCGCCGGCCCCGAGTTCCTCGTCGGCCCGGCTGAAGTCCAATCCCCCTCTTTGGCCGTGCCGTCCCACAGAACGCCGTTCGCCGAATCGGCGCCCCTGTCCGATGAAGCTGGCGACGGGAGCGCTCGCATCGACTGGCCCTTTTGGAGCTACGCCGCCCCCGCGTTTCTGCTCGTCCTGCTTACCCTAGTCGCGCTCGGACGACTGTTCGTGCTGAAGGCGCGAGCGACGGTTCTCGTCGACGCGCCGTGGCTGACTGCGCTCGCCCGCGCCCAGAAGCGGATGGGGTTCAAGCACGGTACGGCTTTGCTCACCAGCGACGAATTGCCCTCTCCGATCAGCTGGGGAGTCGTTCGCCCGGTGATCCTGCTCAACACCGAGGCCTCGAAATCTCATGCCGAGGCCGAGGCCATCATCACTCACGAACTGGCTCACGTCGCGCACCTGGACTGGGCCAAGCTGCTCGTTTCCCGAGTCGCGATCGCCCTTTTCTGGTTCAATCCGTTCGTCTGGCTCCTGGCCCGGGAAGCGCACCAGCTTCGCGAGGAAGCGGCTGACGACGCGGTCCTCGCCACCGATATCGAGGGTACCGATTACGCCCGGCTGCTGGTCGGCGTAGCTCGGCACGAATGCCGCGGACTCCTGATAGGCGCGCACGGGGTCGCACCGGGCAAGAGCTCGCTCAGCCGGCGAGTGAAGCGCGTGCTCGACGGCGCCGCGAAGCGCGCGCCCGGCGGATGGCGCTGGGGCTCCGCGATGGCTTTCTTCGCAGCCGGAATGGCCGTTCCCGTCGCAGCCCTCAACTTCGTGCCGGCGGCGGCGGCGGAATCCGCGCAATCGCCGGCCCAATTCGCCCGCTCCGACAGCCCCTATTATTCTTCTACCGAAGCGGAATCGGCGCCGGCCATGCAGGTTACTCAGGGCCCCGTCCGATCCGGCAGGTCGCCGGCCGCTGCGGCCAGGGCGCTTGCCGCTGCTTCGGGCGCGAAAAGCGTCGTGACGAGATCCGACGGAGCAACGGTGTTGCGCTCGCGCAATGGCGATACCGTCACCATCACGGCTCCCGATTCGCGGGGCCACCGCACAACGGTCCTTCGGAGCCGTGACGGCACCACCGTCCAGTTCGCCGGCGTCATGCCTGCACTCGCCGCTGCCGTCGCCACGGCGCCTGGCGTGCCGCGCAGCCAGAAGAATGCAATCGACCGAGCGATCGCAATGCAGGCCGTCGGAGCAACACCGGAGTACGTCGCCGCGATGCGCCGCGCCGCTCCGCAGCTTGGGATCGACGAGGGCGATTTTGCCGCTCTGAAGGCGGTCGGAGTGACGCCTGCGTTCGTCCAGGAGCTGGCGCGTCTCGGCTACCGCGACATCGACGGAGGCGACATTGCCGGCGCTTATGCAGTCGGTGTGCGCCCCGACTATATCCGCTCTCTCGCAGCGGCCGGTTACGGACGATTGTCGATCGACGAGCTTACGCAGCTGCGCGCAGTGGGAGTCACTGCAGCCGATATCCAGCGCTTCCGGAAAGCGGGTTATTCGAACCTCGACGTGGAGAAGCTGACTCAGCTCAAGACTTTGGGAATCTCGCCCGAAGCGCTGCGCGCGGCGGAGCGATATGGCCCCTGAGCGACCTCGTTCGCTAACCGCCTGAACTAACCTCGACCGACTGAAGATTCAAAGCGCCCCGACGGGGCGGACGGGCGAACTTTGCCCTCACGAAATCCCGAAGGAGATGAATCATGACCAGGATGTTGGTTTTCGTCGCAGCCCTGTTGCTGACGGCAGTCACAGTGTCCTCAGCCTGCATTGCCGGGGTTCAGGAGCCGCTCCACTTCACCATCGGCAAAAGCCGGGCGGACCGGGTCGAACTGAGCCTCCGTCGCGACCGCAACAGCCATTCGGAAAGGACCTGGAGCTCAAGCTTTCGCCCGGCAGAGCTTAGCGGGCTCGACCTTGCCTCCCTCAACAATCCGGGAACGCGCCCGCTTCGCTTCGCGATCGTTCGCGACGCCGGACGGATCGATTGCGCCGGTACAGGCGGCAGCGGCCTGGCGCGCGGCAGCTGCACCCTCGCCGCCGACGCACGATTCAATGCCTTCCTGGACGGCCATGGCATTGCGGTGCCGACGCTGGATGAAAGTTTCGGTCTCATCGCGTTGGACGTTCGTCGCGAGCTCGTCACTGCGCTGGCGCAGGCACGCTATCCGACTCCCACGGTCGCAAAGCTGATGGAACTGACGGCCGTCGGCGTCACGCCCGCCTACATCGGTGAGCTTTCCCGCCAAGGCTATCGGCCGCCGTCACTGCAGGGACTAGTCGAATTCGGGGCTCTCAAGATCACTCCGGCGTACGTCGGCAATTTCGTCCGGGCGGGTTACGGCAACCTCAAGGCTGACGAGCTGGTCCAGCTCAAGGCGCTGGGCATCACGCCCGAATTCGTCGCCGGCTTCGATCGCATCGGTTACGGGCGGCTCCCGGTCGAGACGCTACTCCAGCTCAAGGCGCTCGACGTTACGCCCGAATTCGTTCGCGCGGTCCAGCAGGGAGGCTCCCTCCCCTCGCCCGAGCGGCTGGTCCAGCTCCGCGCACTCGGCCGCAACCTCAGCCGTCGCTAGTTGACATGGTGTATTATGACACTGTTACACTGCGAGCCATGAGTTCGTTCGCCCGTTTGTCCAGGTCTGCGCTTCTGGTCTCGGCGCTTTCCAGCGCCGCTGTTGCTGCCGCTGCGCCAGCCGTTTCGGCGCCAGCGCCAGCAGCGACGGCCACATCTGCAAGGAAGGTGTACACGCCGGCCGACTTCGCCCGCTTCGCGCCGAAAACCGCATACGACATGCTCAAGCAAGTCCCGGGCTTTTCGATCAGGAGCGCCGATTCCGAGCGTGGCCTTGGCCAAGCGTCGGAAAACGTGCTCATCGACGGCAAGCGCATCGCCAACAAGTCAGGCGGCGCGATCGACCAGCTCCAGCGGACGCCCGCCGACAACGTCGAGCGGGTCGAAATCGTCGAGGCAGCGAGCCTTGGCATTGCCGGCCTCACCGGACAGGTGGCCAATGTCATCCTGAAGAGCGATCAAAAATCTTCCGGGCAGTTCGAGTACGATCCTAACTGGCGGGCACATTTCGCCGAGCCGGACTTCCTCGCCGGCTCCATCAGCTACACGGGAGCGACCGGCCCGCTCGATTACACTTTGTCCTTGAAGAACGAGCCCGGTCGAGGCGCTCTGGGCGGCCCCGTCCTGATCTACGATCGCTACGGCGTTCTCACCGAGCGGCGGATCGAGCGCTATCATTCCGAATACGACCAGGCGAACATGCAGGTGAAGCTCGGCCTTGACGCTCCCGGGTCATCGGTCGCGAACCTCACGCTCGGCTACGCGCCCTACTGGAACCCACAGCACCAGGCAGACCGGCAAGTCATTCTCCGGTCGGGCGAAGAACGAGCGCGGACCATCGACTCCGCGCTCAGTGGCTTTGTCGCGGACATCAACGGAGATTACGAATTCGCGCTTGGGCCGGGGCGCCTGAAGCTGATCGGGCTTCGACATTGGGAGCATGAACCGCTCAGCCAGGATCTGGTCATGCGCTACATCACCAGCGGTGCTCACGACAGCGGGACGAGATTCACCCGCGACACGCATATCGGTGAGACGATTGCCCGCGGCGAATATCACTGGAAGAGCGGCCGTAATGATTGGCAGGTCTCGCTCGAGCGCGCATTCAACTCGCTGGACCAGAAGGGCGGGCTTTTCGAGCTAGATCCGGAAGGACAGTTCGTCGACGTCCCGTTCCCCGAGGGAAGCGGGAAGGTCACCGAGGTCCGGTACGAGGGACTCGCGACGCTCAGCCGGCCGATAACATCGAACCTCGATCTGCAGGTCGCCGGAGGGGCCGAGATTTCGGAGCTCGATCGAGTCGACGACGACCAGCCGGCGCGGCACTTTGTCCGGCCCAAGGGTAGTGTCACCCTGGGCTGGCGGCCGTCGCGCGGCTGGGATTTGAGCCTGAAGCTACGCCGCCGGGTCGGGCAGATCAGCTTTTACGACTTTCTCGCCCAGCCAAAGCTGAGCGACGATCGCGAGAATGCCGGCAACCCGGAGCTGGTGCCACCGCAAAGCTGGGAAATCGAAACGGAGTTCGCCCGCGACCTCGGCCGGTGGGGAAAGACCCGACTGAACCTCCACTATTATCGCGTCGAGGACATCGTCGACTTCATCCCGATCGGCGACCATGGCGAGGGGGTCGGCAACCTGCCACGCGCCGACCGCCTCGGCTTCGAAAGCACGAGCACGTTTCAAATGGATCCCATTGGGTGGAGCGGAGCGAAAATCGACGTCGATTTCGGCGCTGAATGGACGTCGGTGAAGGACCCGCTGACCGGCGACAGCAGGCCGATCAGCGGCGTTCGCACGAAGTGGGGCAGCATTGGCGTCCGTCATGACATTCCTGGAACGCAGATCGCCTGGAGCGCCTACGTTCAATATAACGATTATGCACGAAGCTTCCTTCTGACGGAGATCGACCGGACGCTCGACCTGCCGTGGATCGGAGGCTTCTATATCGAAGACAAGAATGTCGCCGGAATGACGGTTCGCTTCTCGGTCGACAATGTCCTCGACGGTCTGCTGGACGGCCGCCACAAGGAGTGGCGCTGGGTCTACGAAGGCTATCGCGACCGCACCCCTCTGGCCTTCTTTCAGAAGCAGGACGAGCTGGTCGGTCTTCTTTTCAATATTTCGATCAAAGGCAGCTTCTGATGGTGGCGGCGGCGCGTCCGCTGGCGGAACCGTTGGTCGATTGGTCGAACTGTGCTGGCAGCCGCCGGCGGGCGACGTAAGCGCCAGCAAAATCACAAAGGGGGTTCCTCTGCGTTCAAATCTCGCCTGCGCATCCGTAGCGCTTTTTGCGCTTGCAGCGTCTCAAGCCGTTCGTGCCCAGGCTGCGGCGGTGGACAGCGCTCCGTCCCAAAAGACCCCGCCCGGTACGGCGGCGACCTCCGCAGCGCCGACCGGCCGAACGCAGCGGTACGACGCGTCGTTCTTCAAACCGTTCGCGCCCCGCACGGCACTGGACATCGCCCGCCAGGTACCAGGGATCAGCCTCGATTTCGGAAACAGCGACGTGCGTGGCTTTTCCGGCGCGGTCGGCAACATCGTCATCAACGGCTCGCGGCCGAGCAGCAAGTCGGAGTCCCTGGAAACGCTGCTTTCCCGAATTCCAGCGGCGCGCGTCGTCCGCGTCGAAGTCGGCCCGGGCGACCTCTATGGCGCCGACTACGCCAGCAAGGGCCAGGTACTGAACATCGTTCTTTCGGCGGAATCCGGAATCGATGGAGAAATCAGCGCGTCTGCGCACCGCGACTGGACCGGCCACATCGCTCCGGACGCGACGGTGACGGCGCTCATCAAGCGCGGGGATTCCAGCTTCAACCTGTCGGCCGGAACCGGGATCAACGATCACACCGAGGAAGGCAGCGACGACCTCTACGACTTTGCCAGCGGCGACCTCCTGGAACACCGGCGCAAGATCAACACCATCCGGGGGCGGGACCCCTTCCTCTCGGCAAGCTGGGCGCTTGAGCATGGCGACAACGACGCCATTCACCTCAACGCGCGGTGGGCGCCAAGCACGTTCAAGCTGACGCAAACCAACCATGTCACACCGTCCGATGGCGGCCCCGAGCGGGACGATTTGCTGATCCAGCATTACAAGACGCCTGTAATCGAGCTCGGCGGCGACGTTTCGCGGTCTCTGGCTTCCGGAGCGATCAAGTTGGTCGGTCTCGCGACCCGCCGGAAAAAGGACAATTTTGACGCCAGTTACAATCGCGGAACGGGTGGCAGCCCCCTTCTCGGCGGCTTCGAGCAAACCGAAAAGGCGAGCCTCCAGGAGACGATCGGCCGCCTGAGCTACTCGCAGCCAGAGCTGCTGGGCTTCAGCTTCGAAGGCGGTATCGAGGTCGCCTACAACAAGCTGGACGACAATCTCGACCTGTCGCTGATCGACGACAGCGGTACCAGGACCCAGATCGATCTACCCATCGACAATGCGACGGTTTCCGAAATCCGGGGCGAAGGATATCTGAACGCCGGGCGATCCCTCTCCAGCAACGTCAGGCTCGACCTGGGTCTTCGCTACGAAGCGTCCAGGCTGAAGGTGCGCGGTGATGCCACCGCCGACCGTACGCTGAGATTCCTGAAGCCGAGCGTCACGCTCGACTGGCGACCGGGGACCGGCTGGCATACGCAGCTCAGTGTTCGCCGAACCGTCGCCCAGCTGAACTTCTACGACTTCATCAGTTCGGCCGATCTCGCGTCGGATCGGGTGAATGGCGGCAATGCGAATCTGCAGCCGCAGCGGGCTTGGGAAGCGCAATTCCTGGCGGAAAAGCCTATCCTTGGCGATGGTCTCGCCAAGGTCGAGCTTGGCTATGACCTGGTGCAGATGCTTCAGGACCGGGTCCTGATTTACGACAGCGAGGGCAATGCGTTCGACGCGCCGGGCAACATCGGCACTGGCCGGCGCCAATTCATCGACATCAGCGTCGACGCCCCGCTGAGCGGCCTCGGTTTGTCCGGAGTGCGGTGGAAGGGCAACGTCACCTTCAACAGGACGCGCGTCGAGGACCCGATCTGGCACACCCAACGCCGGTGGACTGATAATTCCGCCAACTGGCCCTGGTTCAACTGGTACACCGAGCTGAGAAGAGATGCCGGGTCGCTGTCCTACGGCGTTGCCGCCTCCGACCGGGACAAGTTCTACATTTACAGGACCGACGAGATCTACAGCAATTGGAACGGCGGCCCATATGGGACGGCGTTCGTCGAGTACCGTCCGGATTCGAAGACGACGATCCGCCTCGACGCCGACAACATCTTCGACACCGACGCTCATGCACACCGGCTTCTGTACCGGCCGAACCGGACGGCCACCGACCCGCTGTTCGTCGAGGACCGCGAGCGGAATATCCACACGTCGTTCACTCTGACGGTGAAGCGGAGCTTCGGCTGAGGGTGGCGAAGTCGCTGCTCTGGCGCTAGACGAGCGCCGACTTTCCGAAAGCTTCAGGGGTTTCCACAGTGGCCGAGCCTGCCATCCTGCCGTTCGACTGGTCCGATCCGTTCGACCTGGACTCGCAATTGAGCGACGAGGAACGACTCGTCCGCGACACGGCCGAGGGATATGCGCAGGAAAAGCTGCAGCCGCGAGTTACGCGGGCCTATCTCGAGGAGAGCTTCGACCGCGACATCCTCAGCGAGATGGGGGAACTCGGGCTGCTCGGCGCCACGATCCCCGAGGAATATGGCGGGGCCGGACTTGGCTACGTCAGCTACGGCCTGATCGCGCGCGCCGTGGAGCGGGTAGACAGCGGCTATCGCTCGGCGATGAGCGTCCAGTCGAGCCTCGTGATGTACCCGATCTATGCCTATGGGACCGAAGAGCAGCGCAAGGCCTACCTACCCCGGCTCGCGAGCGGCGAAATCGTCGGCTGTTTTGGCCTGACGGAGCCGGATTCGGGCTCCGACCCGGGAAGCATGCGCACACGCGCGCAGAAGATCGACGGCGGCTACCGCCTCAGCGGCAACAAGATGTGGATTACCAATTCGCCAATTGCCGACGTGTTCGTGGTCTGGGCCAAGTCGGACGCTCACGACGGGAAGATCCGCGGCTTCATCCTCGACAAGGGAGCGAAGGGTCTGTCGGCGCCCAAGATCAAGGAGAAGCTGTCGCTTCGTGCTTCGATCACTGGCGAGATCGTCATGGACAATGTCGAAGTCGGCGAGGACGCGCTGCTGCCGAACGTCGAAGGGTTGAAAGGTCCGTTCGGCTGTCTCAACCGGGCCCGCTACGGGATCGGTTGGGGCGCGATGGGCGCGGCCGAATTCTGTTGCAACGCGGCTCGGCAGTACACGCTGGACCGAAAACAGTTCGGAAAGCCGCTCGCCTCGACACAGCTCGTCCAGCTCAAGCTTGCCAACATGATCACAGAGATCACGCTCGGCCTCCAGGCAGCGCTTCGAGTCGGTCGACGCCTCGATGACGGCCAACTGGTTCCCGAGACGATCAGCCTCCTCAAGCGCAACAATTGCGGAAAGGCGCTGGAGATCGCGCGAATCGCCCGCGACATGCTCGGCGGCAACGGGATCAGCGCCGAATTCCAGGTAATGCGTCACGCCGCCAACCTGGAAACGGTGAACACATACGAGGGTACGCACGACGTGCACGCGCTCATTCTCGGTCGCGCCATCACCGGAATCGCCGCCTTCTAGCGGACAGCGCCGGATTTCCTTAAACTTTCCCCGCGCAAAGGGGGAAAGCGAATGATCACCTGGATTGTCCTTGGCGTCGTCGTCCTGCTGCTTCTGTACGCAGTGGGCATTTACAACCGTCTCGTCCGGCTTCGCGCCCTCGTCAAAGAGGCGTTCAGCGGCATTACCGTCCAGCTTCGGCGGAGAGCTGACCTCATCCCGAACCTCGTCGAAACGGTCCAGGGCTATGCAACTCACGAGCGCGAGGTGTTCGAGGAGGTGACGGCACGGCGAGCTGAAGCGGTCCAGGCGCGAAGCGTCGAGCAGACGGCCCAGGCCGACGCGGCGATGACCGGGTTGCTCGGGCGGTTGCTCGCGGTCGCCGAGAACTATCCGCAGCTGAAGGCCAACGAGAATTTCCTTCAGCTCCAGGACCAGCTGGCGAGTATCGAGAGCGAGCTCCAAGGCGCGCGGCGCTATTACAACGCCACCGTTCGGGACCTCAACGCCACGATCCAGAGTTTTCCGCCAGTCCTGGTCGCCCGGCCCATGGGTTTCTCCGAGGAGCCGTTCTACCGGGACGAAGACCAGAGCATCCAGGCTGCTCCGAAAGTCGCGTTTCCCCGCCCGCCGGCGTGACCGTGCGACATCTTCGGCTCGTCCTCGCCGCGCTGCTGTTAGCCGCCGCGCCCGCCGGGGCGGAAGAGCGGATCACGAGCTTTGTCAGCGATGTCGCCATCCAGCCGGACTCGGCGCTCGAAGTTACCGAGACAGTCGACGTCCACTCGGAGGGAGACCGGATCCGACACGGCATCTACCGCGATTTCCCGACCCTCTATCGCAGCCGCAACGGCGGCCGCGTCCGGGTCGGCTTCACCTTTGAAGGCGCCGAACGAGACGGCCGCACCGAGCCGGCAACGGTGGAGCCGCTGGCCAATGGCGTAAGGATGAAGATCGGCAGCGCCGACACGCAAGTCGAGCCCGGCGACCATCGCTACGTCATCCGGTACCGGACCACGAGGCAGGTCGGGCGGTTCGAGGGTTTTGACGAACTCTATTGGAATGCGACCGGCAACGACTGGGCGTTCCCGATCGATGTGGCGGAAGCGCGGATCCGCCTCCCCTCCCCGGTCAGCTTCGGCAAGCGGGCCGCCTACACGGGACCGCAGGGATCGACCGAACACAACGCGGAGGTCGTTTCGGAAGCTCCGGGCGAAATCGCGTTCCGCACGACAGCGCCGCTCGCTCCGCACGAGGGGCTGACGGTTGCCGCCGCCTTCCCGAAAGCCGTTGTCGGCGAACCCGCTGCGTCCAGCCGCCTTGGCTGGTGGCTGAGCGACTATGGCCCACCGGCCATCGCTGCCCTCGCCCTGTTCGGCCTCTTGGCCTTCTATTTCGTTGCCTGGCGCCGCGTCGGGCGCGACCCTCGGGCAGGAACGGTCGTTCCGATCTTCAATCCGCCCGATGACCTCAGTCCCGCCGGGATGCGTTACGTCCGCCACATGTCGGCCGACAATCGAGCCTTCGCCGCGGCGCTCGTCGACATGGGCGTGCGCGGCCACGTCAGGATTTACGAAGAGGACGGAGGCTGGTTTTCCAGCGACACGCGGCGGATCGAACGGCTGCCCGGTTCGTCGCCCCTTCCCGAGGAAGAACAGGTGGCCCTCGACGCGCTCGCTTCGACTGGTGAAGTCGTCGAGATGAAGCAAGAGAACTGGCGCACTTTCTCCTCTGCGGAGAGTGCGTTGGAGCACGTCCTTCGTGCCAAATACGAAGGGCGGATATTCAAACGGAACACCGGCTGGGCGATTGCGGGCTTCGGCCTGTTTCTCGTCGGCTTGTGGCTTGCCGCAGCGTCGATCTCGATCGCCATCGGATTTGCGGACACGGTGACCATCGTCGTTGCCCTCGGAGCGGGCGTAACGGCGGTGCTTTTCATTGTCGTCCAGCACAGGATCGGACCGCGGGCAACCTGCCTGTTCAGCGGCCTCGGCCTCCTCTTCGCCTTCGGTGCTCTGGCTCTTGGCTTGCCGCTGTTCGTGCAGGCGCTTGCGAGTGGGTGGTGGTTCCCGCTCCTCCTTCCGTCACTCGCGCTGCCGGTCGTGATTTCCGCATTCTGGTGGATGTCGGCTCCAACTGCGGCTGGACGGCAGGTGCTCGACCACATAGCCGGGTTCGAGCAGTATCTCTCGATAACGGAACGAGAGCGGCTGGACCGAATGACGCCTCCCGAGGACACACCCGAGTTGTTCGAGAAATACCTCCCCTACGCGATCGCACTCGGTGTCGAGAATCGCTGGGCGGACCGTTTCGCTCCGGTCCTTGCCGCGGCGGCTGCCCAGGGGCACCAGGGATTCGCCTGGTATTCGGGCTCGCACAGTCCGTGGAGCGACCCCGGTCGTTTCGTCTCGAGCGTCGGCTCGTCTCTTGCGACCAGCGTCAGCTCCGCGTCGAGCGCGCCCGGGTCAAGCAGCGGATCGGGCGGCGGCGGTTCTTCAGGAGGTGGTGGTGGCGGCGGTGGCGGCGGAGGCTGGTAATCACCACGCCGGTCGTTTCAGGACGACCGTCGGAGAACCGTGGTAAGCGCTTTCGCAGACCCGCTCGAAGCCGAGCTTGTCGGCTAGCTTGAGCGACGGTTCGTTAGCGGGAGCGATGATCGCCCAGATCGGCGTCGGCTCGAGATTGTCGCGCGCCCAATCCAGAACCGCTCGGCAGCTTTCCGACGCCAGTCCCTGCCCGTGCGTCTCGGTCGCGAAAATCCAGCCCATCTCCGGCTCCTCGCCGAACTCGGGCTCCAGGTCCCTCCAGCCGATGAACAAGCCGACATTGCCGACCAGCGCCTTGTCGCTCTTGCGCTCCACGGCCCAGGTGCCGAATCCGTCGAACTGCCAGCCGCCCACCGCTGCCCGCAGCCGGCGCCAGCATTCTTCCGCACCCATCGGCTCAGGCCCGAAGTGCCGGTGCACCTCGGGCTCCCGCATGATTGCGTGATAGGGACGGAAGTCGTCCTTCCGCCACGGACGAAGGGTCAGCCGCTCCGTTTCGATATGCGGAGCTTCGCGGATCACCTGTTACTTCTTGCCGAGCTTGAGCCCGCCAAAGCGCTTGTTGAAGCGCGCAACCTGGCCGCCAGTGTCGAGCAGCTTCTGATTGCCGCCCGTCCATGCGGGGTGAACCTTGGGATCGATGTCGAGATGAAGCGTGTCGCCTTCTTTGCCCCAGGTCGAACGAGTTTCGAACTTGGTGCCGTCGGTCATCTCGACCGTGATGGTGTGGTAGTCGGGGTGGGTGCCGGATTTCATGTCTGTGTCCTTGAGATTGGCTGGTTTCCGACCAGCCGAAACAGGGTCTTCGTCAAAATGTCCTTTGGCGAGGTCCCATCAGGTTGCGGCCCCTTATATGGGGGTGGCTCAAGATGCAACCGAGACACGCCGGCGGATGGCCGGGAGCCGGTCCTCGGCAAGTGCAAATCCGCCGAACAGAAGGGCCGAATACAACAGGTCGCCGGCGAGGCTGTTCTGAAAGAACGGAATGGCCGCGACATAGCAGGCCGCAAGACCTTGCGCGGTTTGCGGATAGAGCCCGCTGAACAGCCACACGCCCAGATTGGTCAGCACGAAGAACAGGATCGAGCTCGAAATCGCGGCTGCCCCGATGGCGAGCGCAGTCTTGCGCCGTGCGACGGCCCAACCGATGAGAACTGTGAGCGCGAAGCTTGCGTAGACGAAGCCGATCCCCGGATAAAAACCGCCAAGAACAGCGTCGCTGACGAGCAAGGCTCCGAACGGTGCCGCGAAGGCCAGCGACTTCTTCGGTAACTGCGCTCCGCTGAACAGCGCCATCGCCGCGATGGGCGAAAAATTGGGCGGATGCGGGACCAGGCGAAGTGCGGCTGCGCCGGCGATTGCGGTCAGTATCGCCAGCAGTCGGGCGTTGCTGTCGAAGCGAGTTGCGTCGTTGGCCATGCTGGCGCTCATAACCGCCCCGCCGGTCGATTGACAATCGCTGCGTGGCGGCGGAATCCTCGTACAACGACGAGGGTGCCGTCCACGGTGTTCGCACCGATGGGGGCGGTGAAAAGGGAAGCCGGTGCAAATCCGGCGCTGTGCCCGCAACTGTAAGGCCGCCGGCTTGCGGCCGAGCCAGGAACCTGCCTTCGTCGGTCGTCCGCACCCGGCCGGGACCAGCCGAGACTGCGTGGTGCCGGCTGGGCTCGCCCCGGCGGCTCCTCCGAGGCGACGCTAACGTGTCGTTTCAGGAGGCAAGACAAGTGATTGCATTCATTCTCGCCGCGGCTGCATCGGCGCCCGCTACGGGCCAGCCGGAAATCGTGGTCACGGCTTCGCGCGTGCCGCAGGAACAGTCGCAAACCGCCGCAAGCGCGACTGTCATCGATTCAGAGACGATCGAGCGGCTGGGCGACCCCCTGCTCTCCTCCGTGATCCGGCTGACGCCGTCCGCAGCGGTCGAAAGCGGCGGCCCTGCCGGAAGCATCTCGGAAGTGCGGATCCGCGGCGCCGAAGCCAATCACACCCTGCTCTTCATCGACGGCATCAGGGCCAACGACCCCGCATCCAACGATACCCCGCGCTTCGAGCTTCTGAACGCGGACATAGCCTCGCGGCTGGAAATCGTTCGCGGCCCCCAGTCGGCGCTGTGGGGCTCGGATGCGATCGGTGGAGTCGTCACCGTCAACGGCGTACCGCCACAGACTTCGAGCTCGTCCGCATCGGCAGAAGCTGGATCGTTCGGCTTTCGGCGGGCAGCGGCGTCCGCGGCCATTGCTGGCTCGAAGGCAACCCTCGCGGGAGCAGTCGGCTTCCAGCGAGCGACCGGAATCGACAGCTTCAACGGTCGCGGCGACAAGGACGGCTATCGCAATCTCTCGGCGCGCCTTCGCGGAAGCTGGGACTTTGCGCCGCAGCTCCAGCTCGGCGTTTCTGCCTTCTCCCTTGCGGGCCGAAGCGAATTCGACGGCTTCGACCCGGTGACCTACCTTCACGCCGATACGCTCGACAGCAGCAGGAACCGCCTTTCGGCCGGGCGTCTGTGGCTGTCGGCGGGGCAATCGGAGCGCGGGCTCAGCGGCACCGTTGCCGCCTCGCTCGTCTCCTCGTCCAATCGTAACCTGCTTGCCGGGGACGAGATCAACCGCACCAGCGGCTCGCGGCGCAACGTCAGCGGGCAGGCCCAGTACCGCTTTGCGACAGGAACCGTTCGCCACACGGTGATTGCAGCGCTCGAGGAAGACCGCGAGGCGTTTCAGGCCCGCGACAGCATCTATTCCGGCGCGAGCGCCCAGGACCGCCATCGCACGCACCTGGCACTCACGGGCGAGTGGCGAGCAGAGATTGCGGCCGTCGTCGCCGACGTCGCCATCCGCCGCAATTCGTTCAGCGCCTTCAAGGACGCGACGACTGTACGGGCATCCGCTCTCGTCCACGTGGGCGGCGGGTTTTCTGTCGCCACATCCTATTCGGAAGGAATAGCGCAGCCCACCTTCTTCGACCTTTACGGCGTGTTTCCGGGGAATTTCCACGGCAATCCCGCCCTCAGGCCGGAAAGCTCGGCGGGCGTCGAAGGCTCGCTTCGCTATCGCCACAGCGCTCTGGCAGCCTCACTGACCGTCTACAGGCAGCGCCTGCGCGACGAGATCGTCGACGTTTTCGATTCCCTCACCTTCTCGTCGAGTACTGCCAATCGAGACGGTTCCAGCCGGCGATCCGGGATCGAGGCACAGCTGCAATGGACTCCTTCGACTGCGCTGCACCTGTCGGCGAATTACGCATTCTTGCACGCCACCCAGCCCGGCTCGATCCCGAGCCTTCAATTGCGCGAGGTGCGGCGTCCCCGGCACAGCGGCTCGATCGAAGCCGACGGGCAAGCCGCAAGGCTCAGCTACGGCGCTTCGCTGGCTTATACGGGAGGGCGGCGCGACAGCAATTTCGACGTCGTGCCGGCCGAGCAGGTCCGGCTGAAGCCATATTGGCTGGGCGGTGTCCGGATCGGCTATGCAATTGGCCCTCGCACGCAGCTCTTCGCACGCGTGTCGAACCTGTTCGACGCCCACTATCAGGACGTGTTTGGCTATCGGACGGAAGGGCGCGCCATCTACGCCGGAATCCGGCTCGGCAGCCGCTGAGCGGATTACTCGGCGGGAGGGTCCGCGATCATCGCGGTGAAGTTCGCCTCGGCAACGACCTTGTCGTCGATCCTGGCACGCCCTGTGAACTTGCACACGCTTGGACGCTTCTGCGCGAACTCAACCTCGAGACGCAGGAGAACGCCCGGCTCGACCGGAGCGCGGAATTTCGCGCCTTCGATGGCCATGAAATAGACGAGCTTGCCAGTCCCGGCGAGACCGAGCAACTCGACCGCGAGAACGCCCGCCGCCTGGGCAAGCGCCTCGACGATCAGAACGCCGGGCATGATCGGACGTCCGGGGAAATGGCCCTGGAAGAACTGCTCGTTCATCGTCACCGCCTTGATGGCGACGATTCCCCTGTCGGGGTCGAGGCTTTCGACCCTGTCGACCAGCAGCAGCGGGTAGCGGTGCGGAAGCGCCGCCATGACCCGCCGGATGTCCAGCGGGCCGGAGGTCGTCGCTTCCGCTCCTTCGCTCATCGGCCTTGCGGCTGCTGCTGCTGCGCCTGCTGCGGAAGCGGCGTGAGGCTCACGGACGGCAGCGTGGCGTTGACGGCGGCGATAACCGCGTCGGTCACGTCGAGCGCGGGGACATGGGCGATCGTCGAACCGACGTCGACCGCGAGATTGGCGCCACGCTGAGTCATCACCTGGCTGACCGCGGGGCTGTACTTGGCATCGACCTGGCGGATGACGTTGGCGTTAATCGACTGCAGGTTTTCCTTCATCTTCTGCAGTTCTTCGTTCGCCTGTTGTTCCTTCTGCTGGAACGCCTGCACGCGCTTCTTCAAAGCAGCGTCCGGCTCCTTGCCGTTGAGCGCCTGCACCTCCTTTTGGAGCGCCTGGCCTTCGGTTTGCAGCTGGCCGGCAAGAGTCTTCTGCCGGTTCTGCAGAGCCTGGACCTGCGTCTGGAGCTGCGCCTTTGCCGTCCGGCAGGCGTTGCAGTCGCTGAAGACGCGATCGGTGTCGACGACGACGACCGTGGCGGCCGGGACTCGCTGAGCCTGGGCTGCGGTGGGGACTGCGACTGCAGCCGCCAGAGCGGAGATAAGGATTGGTGTGCGCATCAGAATTGGGTTCCTACGTTGAATGAGAACAGTTTCGTGTCGTCGCCCTTCTGCGACGTCAGCGCCTTGGCGATGTCGAGTCGCAGGGGACCGAACGGCGAGACCCAGTTGACACCGATGCCGATCGCAATGCGCGGCTTCGGAGAATTGCCAAGAAACACTTCCTTGAAACCGGGTACGAAGGAGTAGCCGGTCGCCGGGCAATCGCTCGCCGTCTGGCCGGAATCGAGGACGATCTGCGGGTCTCCGCTCGTGATGTCCGTCGGGTTACACGTACCCGGAATGTCGATCAGGCTCGGCTTCTTCAGCCCCCACACGGAGCCGACGTCGACGAATGCCGACGGCCTCAGGCCGAGACTCCGGATCGACGCGCTGGTGGGCACTTCGAGCTCTAGGCGACCCATGTAGAACGCATGGCCGCCCAGCGCATCGCTGACGAGACGCGCGCCGGTGGACGTCTTGGCGTTGACGTTGTTCAGATCGACGGCGACCAGGTTGCCGTCGCTGTCGTACGGGATGCGGATGATCCGCGGCCCGATTCCACGAATGTCGAAGCCGCGCATCTGCGACCCGAAGAAGCGATCCGTGAGACGAACCGGATCGCGACCCGGTCCGGGGCTCTTCTGAAGCGAGTAGATGTAGCCGCCTTCGAGGTGGCCGGAGAGAATCCAGCCGCCGCCGAAGCTCTTGTACTTCGTCGCTTCCGCCCGCGTCCGGATGTATTTCACATCGCCGCCGAGACCCGCGAAGTCCTGGCTGAAAGTGAACCTCTGCCCCCGCGTCGGGTGGATTCCGTCGGTGTCGTCATAGGCGAGCGAATGGCCGACAGACGACGTCAGTCGAGTGCCGATTTCGTCGCACAGGTAGCGGCCGGCCTTGAGCGGGTCGCACTCGGCCGGAAGCGGGCCGGTACCGTCCGGGTCCGTGAAGTACAGCCCCTTCGACAGCGAGACCTGGTCCTGCACCAGCGAGTAGCGAGTGCCGTAGGTCATGAATTCCGTGAGCGGAAAACCGAGACGGATTCCGCCGCCCGTGCTCAGCTGCTTGTACGTCGTGTTCCGATTGCCGCCGATGTAATTGAAGCTGCTGTAATCGCGGCGGTAAATCTGTCCGCCCAGGAGGATCTGCTTGTCGAGGAAATACGGCTCGGTGAACCCCGCCGAAATCGACTTCGAATAGCGCGACCAGCTTACGCCGGCATCCAGGGTCTGGCCCATCCCCCGGAAGTTCGTCTGCTGCACTGCGAGCGAAACGAGGAACTTCTCCAGGCTTGAATAGCCAGCCGAAAACTGCAGCTGCCCTGTCGCCTTTTCTTCAACGTCCAGACCCAGGACGACCCGATCGGGAGCCGATCCCTCGGTCTGCTTGATTTCCACGTTTTGCTGGAAGTAGCCGAGCGACTGGATCCGGTCCTGCGACCGCTTGATCTTGATGGCGTTGAAGGCGTCGCCCTCGTTCAGCCTAAATTCGCGGCGGATCACCTTGTCGTGCGTGACGGTGTTGCCGTTGATGTCGATCCGCTCGACGTAGACTCGCGGCGTCTCTCCGACCCGGAAAGTCACGTCCATCGTGCGTGTATCGGGGTTGCGCTTATAGGACGGGCTGATGTCGGCGAAGGCATAGCCCAGATTGCCCGCCGTCTCGTTCAGCGCCGTGACCGTGTCTTCCACCGCCTTCGCGTTGAACCACTCGCCCTGGTGGATGTCGACTTGCTGCATCACCTTTTCTTTGGGCAAGTCGCGAAGGGCGCTTTGCGCATCGACGGTGCCGAACTTGTATCGCGGACCTTCCTCGATGACGTAGGTGATGATGAAGTCGCGCCGGTCCGGGGTCAGCTCGGCAAGGGCGGAAACGACCCGGAAGTCGGCGTAGCCCTGAGTCAGGTAGAACGCGCGCAGCTTCTGCTGGTCGGCCGCCAGCCGGTCCGGGTCATAGGTGTCGTTCGACTTCAGGAATCCGAGCACGCCGCCCGCCTGGCGCGTGTACATTTCCTTCACCAGCCTGCCGTCGCCGAACGCGTGGTTGCCGATAACGTTAATCTTGCGGACCTTCGAAACCGGCCCTTCGTAAATCTCGAAAATGAGGTCGACCCGGTTCTGGTCGAGGTTGACGATCTTCGGCTCGACGCGTGCCGCGAAGCGGCCCTGGCGCTTGTAGAGGTCGATGATCCGGTCGACGTCGGCACGGACCTTCGACCGAGTAAAGATTTCGCGGGGCTTGAGCTGGATTTCCGGAGTGATCTTGTCCGACTTGAGACGCTTGTTGCCCTCCAGCACGATGCGATTGATCACCGGGCTTTCCTGCACCGTAATTACGATGTTGCCGGTCTCGCCGCCGTTGATGACGACGTTCGAGAACAGCTCGGTCGCGTAGAGGTCCTTAAGCGCCTGGTCGAGGGTTTCGGCCGTGTAAGTCTGTCCCGGCGTCAGGCCCGAATAGGAAATGATCGTCCCCGGCTCCAGGCGCTGATTGCCGCGAACCCCGATCGAGCGAATCACCCCCGCCGCCTGCGGAACGGCAACATCCGGCGCCTGCGGGTTCTGCGCGGCGGTCGGCGCAGCAGTGGTGGCAGCCGGCGCAGTCTCGGGAGTCGTCGGTGCAGGAGCGGAGTCCTGCGCCAGCAACGGGGCCGGGAAGCCCGCCATGATGGTGCCGACCAGAAGCGCCGCAACTGCACGCCTGCAACTTGTCGATGTCTGTCGAATCACGCGTTCCCCGCCCTTGGATGATGTGCCGCTCGCGAACGCCGCGGCGATTTGGATGTGCTGCCCTGCCCCAACCGACCTAGCCAATCAAGCGCCCTAGCCGTTCCCAGAGCCCAAATGAGCCAAGGTCGTTCATCGTCGTGAACAGGAGCAGCGCAAGGAGCAGTGCAAGTCCTCCACGAAAAGCCCATTCCTGTGCCTGAACACTAACCGGGCGGCGCCGAACTGCCTCCACCGCATAAAAGAGGAGGTGACCGCCATCGAGTATCGGGACTGGCAACAGGTTGATGAATCCCAGATTAATTGAGAACAGGGCCAGCAGCTGGACGAACTGGAACGGGCCGAGTGATGCCTGTTGTCCGGCCACCTGAGCCATTTTCAACGGGCCGCCGAGCTCGTCCGCGGAGCGCCGTCCGGTGATGATCTGCCACAGGCCCTGCATCGTGGTGGCCGTCAGTATCCACGTATAGCTCGCAGCCTGCGGAATGAGCTCGGCAGCAGGGACGGTCTGGAGCTGGCGTCCGGTCGCAAGAACCCCCAGACGGCCGACCCGGTACTTCTGCCCGAAGCGGTCCTGCTCCTCGTGTACTCCGAGCCTGGTCCGGATCGTCTCCGTTTGGCGGCCGCTTGCGATCCGCAAGGTCACCGTCTCGCCCGGGCGGAGGGCGACGACTCGCTGGACATCCTCGAACGTCGGCGTGCCCTCGCCCGCGATAGCTTCGATTCGGTCGCCCTGGTGAAGGCCCGCCGCAGCGGCAGCGGTTCCGGGCTGGACGGCAGCGACGACGTTGGGCGTTCGCGGCATTCCGAACCAGGCGAAGAAAGCGGCGAAGATGATGATTGCGAGAAGGAAATTGGCCATCGGCCCGGCAAGGACGATCAGGAAACGTTGCCACACCGGCTTTCCGGCGAAGCTCCGGCCCTCGCGCCGCACCTTCGGCTCGCCCTCTCCGGAATGCGCCTCTTCATCGACGAAGCGGACATAGCCGCCAAGCGGAAGCCAGCCCACTTTCCACCGCGTTCCGCTCGAATCCGTCCAGCCGGTGATCTCTCCCCCGAAGCCGATCGAAAAGGTTTCCGCTCCGACTCCGAACAGGCGCCCAACCGCATAATGCCCAAGCTCGTGGAAGAAGACGAGCGGACCGATCGCGCACACGAAGGCGACGACGATCAACCAGATTGGGGGTTGGGCAAGCATCAGCAGCAAAGTTCCGGGATGACTGCGGTCGTCCGTTCGCGCGTTTCCCGATCGAGCGCAACAACTTCCTCGATCGTCCCGGGGGACTGCGCACGGCTGGCCTCAAGCACCTGCTCGACCACTCGGCAGATGTCGGTGAACCTGATTCGCCCGTTCAGGAAGGACTCGACGGCCACTTCATTGGCACCGTTGAGGACAATGCTTGCCCCTCCCCCTGCCTCCAGCGCTTCGCGGGCGAGGCGGAGCGCCGGGAACTTGTCCGGGTCCGGGGCCTCGAAATCGAGCCGTCCGACATCGGCCAGCGACAGCCGCTGCGCCGGGGTTTCCATTCGCTCGGGCCAGGCAAGAGTGTAGGCAATCGGGATTCGCATGTCGGCGGTTCCCAGCTGCGCAAGCAGCGATCCGTCGACGAACTCGACAAGAGAATGGACGATCGACTGCGGATGCACGACGACGTCGATCTGCCGCGAATTGAGCCCGAACAAATGATGCGCCTCGATGACCTCCAGCCCCTTGTTCATCAAGGTTGCCGAGTTGACGGAGATCTTTGCTCCCATCGACCAGCGGGGATGGGCAACGGCCTCGGCCGGAGTCGCTCGCCGCATCTCCTCGCGCGAGGACTGGCGGAAGGGCCCGCCGCTGGCCGTCAGGAGGAGCCGAGCGATGTCTTCGCGCCGGCTTCCGGCCAGGCACTGAAAGATGGCGTTGTGCTCGCTGTCGACAGGCAGCAACGTCGCCCCGCTTCGGGCTGCGGCGTCCGTCATGAGCGAACCTGCCGTGACGAGCGCCTCCTTGTTGGCAAGCGCGACCGTCCTGCCCGCTTCGATTGCAGCCATCGTCGGAAGAAGGCCGGCGCAGCCGACGATTGCGGCCATGACCCAGTCGCAATCGCAGCTCGCCGCCTCAAGAAGCGCGTCGGGACCGCCCGCCGCCCGGCAGGAACTGCCTTCGAGCCGGTCGCGAAGCTCGTGGAGTTGCCCGGGGTCCGCGACCACGGCGAGCTTCGCACCCGTGCGAAGTGCAGCCTCGGCAAGTAGGTCGGCGTTCGCTCGTGCCGTCAAGGCGACGACTTCGAAGCTTTCGGGAGAGCGTTCGATCAGATCCAGCGTCGAGCGCCCGATCGAACCGGTTGCACCGAGGATCGAGACCCGCCGCTTCATGCCGCGCCGGCCATGACTGCGATCGCGGCAAGGACCGCGACTGGAAGAAGTCCGTCCACCCGGTCGAAGACGCCGCCATGCCCCGGCAGCCAGCGCCCTGAATCCTTCACTCCCGCGCGTCTCTTCATCCAGCTTTCGAACAGGTCGCCGGCCTGGGCGGCGACGGCAAAGAGGGGCGCGAGCAGGAGCGTTACGAGCGGAAGCCCGACAAAGAGCGCCCAGCCGCCGCCGATGACCGTCGCGGCGGCAACGCCCCCGTAGAGGCCCGCCCACGTCTTGGCGGGACTGATCGACGGCGCCAGTTTGGGCCCTCCGATCGCGCGCCCGGCGAAATAGGCGCCGATGTCGGTCGACCAGACGACCAGGAATACCCAGAAGACGGCGCTTGCGCCCTGCTCGGCGTGCTCGCGCACCCACAGCAGCGAAAGCGCGGCGGCAAGAGCATAGACGAACCCGGCTGCGTACCAGGCGAAGCCCCAGCCGCGCGCCAACCGAACCCATTCGTAGGAAACCGCAGTGGCCACGGCCGCACACAGCAGCGCGAACGCATAGCCGCCGAGCAAGGTCGCGACGAGCGCCGCAACCATCAGCACCACGCCGGTGCCCGTGCGGACGAGAAGCTCGCTCATCGGCCGCCGAAACGCCGCTGGCGCGCTGCAAACTGCTCGAGAACGCCGTTGAAAGCGGCCTCGTCGAAATCGGGCCACAAGGCGGGGGTGAACACGAGCTCGGCGTAGGCCGCCTGCCACAGCAGGAAGTTGGAAAGCCGAACCTCGCCGGACGTGCGGATCAGCAGGTCGAGCTCGGGCAATCCGGCCGTCGAAAGCTCGTCGGCGAAGGCGCGCTCGTCGAGCGCCGAAGGGTCGCAGGTGCCGGCCGCAGCCTTTGCAGCGAGCGTACGCGCCGCCTCCACGATTTCCCTGCGGGAGCCGTAGTTGAGGGCAACCACGAGGGTCAGGCGGTCGTTCGCCGCCGTCGTTTCGACGGCCTTCTCCAGAAGCCTCGCCATTTCGGGCCCGAATGCGCGATAATCCCCGATGAGCCGCAGCTTCACCCGCTCGTCCACCAGGCGCTGAAGCTCCTTTTCGACGTAATAGCGCATCAGGCCGGTGAGGTCGGAAATTTCCTCGTCCGAGCGGCGCCAGTTCTCCGATGAAAAGGCGTAGAGGGTAAGGACCTCGACCCCGGTGTCGGCTGCGGCCTGAAGGGTGCGGCGAACAGCTTCGGCCCCAGCCTTGTGCCCAGCCGCCCGCGGAAGCCCCCGCTTCTTCGCCCAGCGGCCGTTCCCGTCCATGATGATGGCGACGTGGCGCGGGACGACCGCCGCCGCCTGCCCTTTCGCAGCGGCCGAAGCTGGGGTCACTTGCCCAGGATTTCCTTTTCCTTGGCTTCGGCGAGTTCGTCGATTTCCTTGATCGTCTCGTCGGTCAGCTTCTGCACGTCCTGCTCGAGCCGCTTGCGCTCGTCTTCGCTGATGTCGTGCTTTTTCTCGTCCTGCTTGAGGTGGTCCATGCCGTCGCGGCGAACGTTCCGGACCGCGACCTTCGCTTTTTCCGAATATTGGCCGACGAGCTTGGCGAGCTCCTTGCGCCGCTCCTCGGTGAGGTCGGGGATCGGAAGCCGGATCATCTGCCCGTCGGTGACGGGGTTCAGACCGAGGCCCGCTGACCTGATTGCCTTTTCCACCGGCTGGATGTTCGATTTGTCCCACACCTGCACCGTCAGCATCCGCGGTTCGGGCACGGACACCGTCGCGACCTGGTTCAGCGGCATGTTGGCGCCGTAAACCTCGACGTGAATGGTATCGAGCAAGGCGGTCGACGCACGGCCCGTGCGAAGGCCGGAAAGATCGTGCTTCAACGCGTCCACGGCGCCATGCATTCTCCGCTTGAGATCCGATAAATCCATGGTCGTGCTCATGTCCTACTCCTCGTTCTGGACGATCGTCGCAGTCCCGCCTCCGGCGATCACCTCGGCGAGGTTGCCCGGCTGCCGGATGTTGAAGACGACGATCGGAATGTGATTGTCGCGGCAAAGCGCCACCGCGGCCGCGTCCATGACCTTCAGGTCGTCGCCAAGGACGCGGTTGAAGGTCAAGCGCTCGTAGCGAGTCGCTCCCGACACCTTCTTCGGGTCGGCGGTATAGACACCGTCGACGCTGGTGCCTTTGAACAAGGCGTCGCAGCCCATTTCGGCCGCGCGAAGCGCCGCTGCCGTGTCGGTCGTAAAGTACGGATTGCCGGTACCGGCAGCAAACAGCACGATCCGGCCCTTCTCCATGTGCCGCATTGCGCGGCGCCGGATGTACGGCTCGCACACGGCCGACATCGGGATTGCCGACAGCACGCGCGTGTCGATGCCCTGGTTCTCGAGCGCATTCTGCAGTGCGAGGGCATTCATCACCGTCGCCAGCATGCCCATGTAATCGGCGCTGGTGCGGTCGAAACCCTTCGCCGCAGCAGCAATTCCGCGGAAGATGTTGCCGCCTCCGACGACGAGGCAGAGCTCGTGGCCCTGGGCCTTGGCGGCCGCGATCTCGGCGGCAAGTCCGTTGACCACTTCCGGATCGATTCCGAACTGCCCCTGCCCCATCAACGCCTCGCCTGAAAGCTTCAGCAGGATTCGGTTGAAGCGCGGGCGAGTCATGGTTGAGGCGTTCCGGTTCTGTTGGGAGGCGACGCCCTCTTAGTGGCGAGCGGCCACAGTGCCAAGCGGCTGTTGCCTGCTTGGCGCTGCGGTTGCTGCGCGCGAGCGGGCGATGACGGGGATCATGTGCCCGTCTGAGCCTTCCTGGGGGTTGAAAAAAGAGGCGGCCAGGCTCCTCGCCCAACCGCCTCCCGATGTTCTTGAACGAAAAGCCGATCAGGCGACCGGCTCATCCTTCTTCTGGCCGGCAGCAGCGGCGACTTCTGCAGCGAAATCGTCCTGCTTCTTCTCGATACCTTCGCCTAGCCCATAGCGGACGAACGCGCTGATCGTGATCTCTGCACCGGCATCCTTGCCCGCTGCGGCAACGACGTCGGCCACCGGCGTCTTGTTGTCCATCACGAACAACTGCGACAGCAGCGCGTTCTCCTTGCGGAACTTGGCAAGGCTGCCTTCGACCATCTTTTCGGCGATATTCTGCGGCTTGCCGCTTTCCTTCGCCTTTTCCATTGCAACACCGCGCTCGCGGTCGATCAGCTCCGGATCCAGCTCGTCGCCATTCAGCGCCAGCGGATTGGCCGCGGCGATGTGCATTGCGATCTGGCGGCCGATCGAGTTCAGAGTGTCAGCCGGAGCGCTGCTTTCGAGAGCGACGAGAACGCCGATCTTGCCCAGCGGCGAATTCGGCTCGACGGCATTGTGAACGTAGGGCACGACCACGCCCTGCTGAACCTGAAGCACCGCGCTGCGGCGGAGCGACTGGTTCTCGCCGATCGTGGCGATGTTGTTCGTCAGCGCCTCTTCGACCGTGCCTCCGCCCGGATAGCCGGCGGCAAGCAGGTTCTCGACGTTTCCGCCCGTCTGCAGGGCAAGCTCGGCGACGTTCTTCACGAAGTCCTGGAACTTCTCGTTCTTGGCGACGAAGTCCGTTTCCGAATTCACTTCGACGACGGCCCCGCGGCTGCCCTCGACGGCAACTCCGACAAGGCCTTCAGCAGCGGTGCGGCCGGCCTTCTTGGCGGCGGCGGAGAGCCCCTTGGCACGAAGCCAGTCGACGGAAGCCTCCATGTCGCCGTTGTTTTCGGCGAGCGCCTTCTTGCAGTCCATCATGCCCGCGCCGGTGCGCTCGCGTAGCTCTTTCACGGTTGCGGCAGTGATCTCAGCCATTTCTAAAACCTCCAGTTCCCCGGCGAAGGCCGGGGTCCAGTACAAAAAGAGAGACTCCGGATCCCGGCGTTGACCGGGACACAGTCGAACTAAGCCTCGAGCGTAGCCTCGGCGGGCGGCTCGGCCATTTCGCCGATATCCTCGCCCTTCGACTGCGCCTGGCCGGTCCGGCCGGCATTCGCAGCCTCGGCGACCGCATCGCAATAGAGTCGAATCGCGCGGCTCGCGTCGTCGTTCCCGGGGACCGGGAAGGCGATCCCGGTCGGGTCGCTGTTCGAATCGAGGATCGCGACGACCGGAATTCCGAGCGTGTTGGCTTCCTTGACCGCCAGCTCTTCCTTGTTGGTGTCGATGACGAACATCACGTCCGGAAGACCGCCCATGTCGCGGATTCCGCCCAGCGACTTTTCGAGCTTGTCGCGCTCGCGGGTCAGCTGCAGCACCTCCTTCTTGGTGAGGCCGGTGGTGTCGCCGGACAGCTGCTCCTCAAGGCTCTTGAAGCGCTTGATGGAGTTGGAAATCGTCTTCCAGTTCGTCAGCATACCGCCGAGCCAGCGATGATTGACGAAATGCTGTCCGGATGCCTGCGCGCTCTGCGCAATCGCGTCCTGCGCCTGGCGCTTGGTGCCGACGAACAGCACCTTGCCGCCGCGGGCGACCGTCTGCTGGATGAAATCCATCGCGCGCGCAAACAGCGGTACCGTCTGCGACAGGTCGATGATGTGGACTCCGTTGCGGTCGCCGAAGATGTACGGCTTCATGCGCGGATTCCAACGATGGGTCTGGTGGCCGAAATGCGATCCGGCCTCAAGCAACTGCTGCATTGTGACGACAGGTGCCGCCATTTGACTTCTCCTTCCGGTTCAAACCTCGGCGGAACAAGTTGATCCCGGATCGAATCCGGGACACCGGTATGTCAGTTCCGCCTGTGGGATGCGGCGCGCCCTAGCCGAACAACGCCGTCAATTCAACTGCTTCCAGATAGGATCGCCGGCACTCTTGACAAGCGAGAACAAAGCAGGAACATTGTCTCGTCCCGGCGCCGCTTGGACGCCATCAATCAAGGGACGACACCGATGCTTGGACCGCTTTTCAGCCTCTTTTTCCTGGCCTGCTTTTGGGTTGCTGGAAGTCTCGGCCTGCAGCTGTTTTACGACAAGCGCAGAGACATCATCGCCGCACTTGGCGGGCGGGGCGGATTGAAGAGGATTCCGCGCGCCTGCGCCTGACCCCTGCATAGCTGGCAATGCTGAAGGGTATCATCGCCAGGTACAGTACGGCGATCGCAAGCAACGTCACCCAGGTGTTGGTGACGAGCGCGGCACCTAGAAGCCCTATTCCCGCAATTGCGAACAGGCGTGAGGAGCGGCGGATTCGAAGGCTCGACCAGCTGTAGGTCGGCACGCTGGAAATCATCAAAAGCGCGACGAACAGGATCCACGGCATCGTCACGTACCAGCCGCGGAACAGGTCCACGCCCGTCACCAGCCACAGGTAAACCGGCACGAAGGCGAGCCCCGCGCCCGCCGGTGCCGGAATTCCGGTGAGAAAGCCCGCCGACTTGTGCGGCTGATCGTCGGAATCGATTTTTGCGTTGAAGCGGGCGAGCCGGAGCGCGCAGGCGAGCGCCAGCGCGAGCGAGGCCGTCCATCCGAATTGCGGTGCGGCGGCAAGCGACCACAGGAACATGACCAGTGCCGGCGCCACTCCGAAAGCGATAACGTCGGACAGGCTGTCGAGCTCGGCGCCAAAGCGGCTGTCCGCCCTCAGCAGCCGTGCGATGCGCCCATCCATTCCGTCGAGCACGCCTGCGAACACGATCGCGCCAAGCGCTTTTTCCCATTCGCTCCCGATTGCGAAGCGAATACCGGTCAGCCCGAAACACAGCGCCAGAGCGGTGACGGCGTTGGGGACGAGCGCTCGAAACGGGATTCCCGCCTGCCCCCCCGGCTTTTCAATCACTGGCTTCGCCCGGTCAGCGCCGGCTGGATGCCGATTTGCGCAAGCACCGTCTCTCCGGCGATCGCCCGCTGCCCGAGCAACACCTCGGGCCCGGTGCCCTCGGGAAGGTAGACGTCCACTCGGCTTCCGAAGCGGATGAGACCGATGCGCTGGCCGGATTCCACTGCATCGCCCTCGTGGACGAAGGTGAGAATTCGCCGAGCGACCAGTCCGGCGATCTGAGTCACGGCGATCTGGAAGCCCTCGCCCTCGATCAGGAAGTGCTGTCGCTCATTGTCTTCGCTGGCCTTGTCGAGGTCGGCGTTGAGGAACTTGCCGGGTACGTAGGCCATCTTGCGCACTCGCCCGGTCACCGGCGATCGATTGATGTGAACGTCGAACACGCTCATGAAAATCGATACGCGAGTCATCTCGACGTCCTGCAGTCCGTCCGGACCGACGAGCTCGCGCGGCGGCGGCACCTTCGCAATCATCGTGATTAGTCCGTCGGCGGGAGCGACGATCAGGTCCGCCCCTTGCGGAGTCGTGCGTATGGGGTCGCGGAAGAAGGCGGCGATCCAGATCGTCAGCCCGACCAGCAACCAGCCCACGAAGTGGCTGAGCCCGCCGTAGACGACGAGAGTCGCCACCGCGGCAATCAACAGGAACTTGCGGCCCTCGGGGTGGACCGATGGAAATCGCCATTTCGTATTCGTGGTGGCGAGCGGATTGTCCGGCTTTTCGAGCTCAGGCATGTCGAACGCCCTTATAGACGCGCCACGGCATTAACAATTGCAACAACGACGCGCGGTTGCGTTCATTCGGACGCATCGCCTATGCGCCCAGCCAATCCCGGCAAAGCAGGACAGACATGGCCAAGATCAAGGTGAAGAACCCCGTCGTCGAGCTCGACGGCGACGAAATGACTCGAATCATCTGGCAGTGGATCCGCGAACGGCTGATCCAGCCCTACCTCGACGTCGAGCTGCTCTACTACGACCTGTCGATCCAGAAGCGCGACGAGACCGATGACCAGATCACGGTCGACGCCGCCGAAGCGATCAAGAAGCACGGCGTTGGCGTCAAGTGCGCCACCATCACGCCGGACGAAGCGCGGGTCGAGGAATTCGATCTCAAGAAGATGTGGCGCTCGCCCAACGGCACGATCCGCAACATCCTGGGCGGAGTCATCTTCCGCGAGCCGATCGTCATGTCGAACGTCCCGCGCCTGATTCCCGGCTGGACGGACCCGATCGTCGTCGGCCGCCACGCATTCGGCGACCAGTACCGCGCCACCGACTTCCTCGTTCCCGGCCCCGGCAAGCTTACGATGAAATGGGTCGGCGAAAATGGCGACGAGCTGGACTTCGACATCTTCGACTTCCCCGCATCCGGGGTTGCGATGGGCATGTACAACCTCGACGAGAGCATCCGCGACTTCGCTCACGCCTGTTTCAACTACAGCCTCAACCGCAAATGGCCGCTGTACCTGTCGACCAAGAACACGATCCTCAAGGCCTATGACGGGCGCTTCAAGGACCTGTTCCAGGAAATTTACGACAGCGAATACAAGGACAAGTTCGAGAAAGCTGGCATCGAGTACCAGCATCGTCTGATCGATGACATGGTCGCTTCCGCGCTCAAGTGGAGCGGCAAGTTCGTCTGGGCCTGCAAGAATTACGACGGCGACGTGCAGTCGGACCAGGTCGCGCAGGGCTTCGGGTCCCTCGGGCTGATGACGTCAGTCCTCATGTCTCCCGACGGCAAGACCGTGGAAGCGGAAGCAGCCCACGGAACCGTCACGCGCCATTATCGTATGCACCAGCAGGGCAAGGCGACGTCGACCAATCCGATCGCGTCGATCTTCGCCTGGGCCGAAGGGCTCAAGTACCGCGGCAAGTTCGACGACACGCCGGACGTGGTGCGGTTCGCGGAAACTCTCGAGCAGGTCTGCGTCGAGACGGTGGAAAGCGGCCACATGACCAAGGATCTCGCGATCCTGGTCGGTCCGGATCAGCCGTGGATGACGACGGAGCAGTTCTTCGAGGCCATCCGCACCAACCTGGAAACGGCGATGGCCGCCTGGGCCTGAGCCCGGGAGGAACATGGTCAGGCAGAAATCAAAGGCGCGGCTCGAGGTCCGGCGAGCGGAGCTCGGCGACGCCGCGGACATCGTCGATCTCGTCCACCGGAGCTACACCGAGCTCCCCGGCTATAGCGACAGCGAAGTCCGCGCGCAGATCAATAACTTCGGCGAGGGATGCTTCGTCGCAGAGCTGGACGGGAACATCGTGGGCTATTGCGCCTCGATCCGAGTCCCCGAAAACGTCGCGCTCACCCCGCACACGTGGCGGGAAATCACTGGCGGCGGCCTCGGTGCACGTCACGATCCCAAGGGCGACTGGCTCTACGGCTACGAAATGTGCGTCGATCCGAACGTTCGCGGCCGTCGGCTCGGACGACGCCTGTACGAGGCGCGGCGCGAGCTTGCCGAAAGCATGAGCCTGAAGGGCATCGCCTTCGGCGGCAGGATGCCGAACCTCGCGAAAAGCAAGAAGAAGGTCGAAGACGCGCAGGATTACCTGGAGAAGGTCGAAGCCGGACGGATTCACGATCCCGTAATCCGTTTCCAGCTTGCCAACGGCTTTCAGCCGATCGCTGTCCTGGACGACTACCTTCCCTCCGACCAGCGGTCGATGGGCAAGGCGGCGCTGATGGTCTGGCGCAACCCCTTCGTCGAGAGCGGCGACGTCAAGCAAGCGGCGCTTGCGCTCGGTGTGGAAAGCGTCCGAATCGCCTGCTGCCAATTCCAGGCCCGCGCCGTCAAGGATTTCGAGGAATTTCTCGGGAACGTCGAATACTTCGTTGATATTGCTGCGGATTATCGTTCAGACTTCATCCTCTTCCCGGAACTGTTCACGCTCCAGCTGTTGTCTTTCGAGGAAGGCGAGCTTTCACCCGTCGAGGCGATCGAGAAGCTCTCCACCTACACGCCGCGGATCCGCAAGGCGCTCGCGTCGATGGCGATGAAGTACAACATCAACATCATCGGCGGTTCGCACCCGACGCGCACCCCCGACGGCGAGATCCAGAACGTGGCCTTCGTCTGCCTTCGCGACGGCGCGGTGCACGAGCAGGAGAAGATCCACCCGACACCCAACGAGCGTTATTGGTGGAACATCCAGGGCGGCGACAATATCGGCGCCATTCCAACCGACTGCGGCCCAATCGCAGTCCTCATCTGCTACGATAGTGAGTTCCCCGAAATCGTCCGGCGAGTTGTCGACGAAGGCGCGCAAATCCTGTTCGTCCCCTTCTGCACCGACAATCGGCAGGGTTACATGCGGGTGCGCTATTGCAGCCATGCTCGCGCGGTCGAAAACCAGTGCTTCGTCGCCATGGCCGGCAACGTCGGCAATCTCCCGAACGTGCACAATATGGACATTCAGTACGCACAGAGTGCGATCCTCACCCCGTGCGACTTTCCGTTCGCGCGGGACGGGGTCGCAGCTGAAGCGAGCGACAATGTCGAGACTCTCACCATCGGTGACGTCAACATGTCGGACCTTCGCTGGGCGCGCGCGGAAGGCACGGTGCGCAACCTCGCCGACCGCCGGTTCGATCTCTACGATCTCAGCGTGAAGAAGCGGAAAGGCTCGAAAAAGCCGCCCAAGGGCGAAGCGCCCGAAATCGCTCGTCAGCCGCCCGGCGGAGGCTGAGCGGGGCTTTCCACCTTCTCCCGGCGGACGCCCAGGCCGATCAGCCGGCCGGGAATGCGCCTCAGGATCGCGAACCGGTCCAGCAGACGAATGAGAAGCGGCGCCTTGCGGATCGGTTCCCCGGGCTCGAGCAGCCGCCCGATGATATTGTCCTGCGCAAGCTTCTGCCCTGCCTGGATTATCCGGGTCGGCAACATCCGCCGCTCCTGGACTTCGTGCAACAGCGGATCGACATCGACGTCGCGTGCAAGCGGGCCGGCGAGGATGTTGGCAGCGGCCACCGCATCCTGAATCGCGAGGTTGATTCCCACGCCCCCGATCGGGGACATCGCGTGCGCCGCATCCCCGATCGCAAGCAGGCCGGGACGATACCAGCGGGTGAGCCGGTCGAGCGCGACACTGAGCAGCTTCAGGTCGTCGACGTCGTCGAGGTCTTTGATGTCGATATCGGGAGCCGCCGCATGGACCGCGTCGCGGATGGGTTCGATCCCCTCCTCCTTCAGCCGCTCCGCCGCGCCCTTGGGGATTACCAGCGCGCATTGCCAATAGTCGCCGCGGTCGATCAGCACGAGGAGCCGCCCGCGCTCGAAGCTACCCCGCAGAGTGTCTCCGCCGGGCGTCTTGGCGAGCCTGAACCAGAAGACGTCCATCGGCGCACCGAGAGTCTTCACCGGCAGCATGTGAAGCTTTCGGACCAGCGAATCACGCCCGTCGGCGGCAATGGTCAGCGGGGCTCGCACATCGCTCCCGTCGTGAAGGCGAACCCCGCTCACACCGCCGCCTTCTTCGAGGAATCCCTCGACCGCGGCGTTCATCTGCAGGTGGAAACCGGGAAATGCTTTCGCTTCGTCGCGAAGGAAGTCGAGGAAGTCCCACTGCGGCATCATGGCGATGAAGGGTGCTGGCGTGCCGAGGTGCGACAGGTCACCGATTTTCCACGTGCGCCCGGCAAGCTCCAGCTCCGCGCCCTTGAGCTCACTGTGCGGGCGCTTCAGGAACCGCTTCAGCATCCCCAACTGGTCGAGGATCTCCATCGTCGAGGGATGCACCGTGTCGCCACGGAAATCGCGAAAGAAGTCGCCGTGCTTCTCCAGCACCTTCACCCGGCACCCGGCGCGAGCGAAAAGCAGCCCTGTCATCATACCGGCGGGCCCACCGCCGATAACGACCAGGTCGAACCCGGCTTTCATCTCGCTGTTGCAGTGACAAGCATCGCACGCACTGCTTAGAACAGGTCATGGCCGGTGAGCTAGGCGGACACGGACTTCACGACGCGCTGGTGGTGCTCGGCGCCGCCGGCGTCGTCATTCCCGCGTTCGCACGCTTCCGGATCAGCCCGGTGATAGGATTCATCCTCGTCGGGCTCGCCGTCGGGCCCGCGGGCCTCGGCTCCCTTGCCGGCGATTACACCTGGCTGTCATTCATCACCATTTCGCAGCGGGATGCGATCGCCCCCTTCGCAGAGCTGGGAATCATCCTGCTCCTGTTCTCCATCGGGCTGGAACTCTCGTTCCGCCGCTTGTGGGACATGCGGCGGCTGGTTTTCGGAGTCGGCGCTGCCGAGTTGCTTGTCTCGGCGGCGATCATCGCGCTCGTCCTCCACCTGATGGGCCAGGGCTGGCCGGGCGCGATCGGCCTTGGCCTCGCACTCGCACTGTCGTCCACGTCGCTGGTGATCCCCCTTACCGGCACCCGAAGCCCTGTCGGCCGGTCGGCGCTGGCGATGCTCCTGTTTGAAGACCTGGCACTGGTTCCGATCGTGTTCGCGCTGGGGGCAATGGCGCCCTATTCCTCGAGCGGGGGCGTGGGGTCGCTTCTGCTGACGCTGGCGCTTGGGGCTCTTGCCGCGGTTGCGATGCTGCTCGCGGGCCGCCTCCTTCTCCCGCGGCTCTTCGCCCAGGCCGCCCGAACCAAGAGCCCGGAGCTGTTCCTTGCCGCCTGCCTGCTGGTGGTGATCGTCGCGAGCCTGATTACCACCGCAATCGGCTTTTCCGCGGTCCTTGGCGCGCTGATCGCCGAAATCGTCATCGCGGAAACCGATTACCGCGGCGAAGTTGAAGTCATGACGGCACCGGTTCGCGGCCTGGGCCTCGGCATTTTCCTCATCACCGTCGGGATGAGCGTCAACGTGCGGCTCGTTTACGGGCACTGGCTGGAAGTCGCGGTCGCCGTCGTGGGCGTGCTTGCGGTGAAGGCGGTGGTAACAGGCGGCCTCCTCCGTCTGGAGGGCGCAAGGCGCGGAGTGGCCGCCGAGGCAGGAGTGCTGATGGCCTCCCCGTCGGAGACCACGCTCATCGTCCTTGGAGCGGCGACCGCAGCGGCCCTGATCCTGCCGCAGACTGCAGCCTTCTGGCAGATCGTCACCGCGATCGGCCTGACCATCACACCGCTCCTGGCCTCTCTCGGGCGCGCCGCCGCCCGCAGGGTCGACAGCGAAATGCCGACTCGAGTGGCTCAGACGCTTCAAGCGGGCGGAACGTCGAAAGTCGTTATTTTCGGCTTCGGCCGGGTCGGTCGAATGGTCGCGCAGATGCTCGACGCGCACGCGAAGGACTATGTCGCGATCGATTCCGACATCAATTCGGTCGTGGCCGCGGCCGGCGAAGGCTATCCGACGGTCTACGGCGACGTTGCCCAGCCCGGGCTGATCGAGCGCCTGCGGCGTGGACAGCCGGCGGCGTTCATCCTCACCATGGACAATCCCGTGCTCGTGGCGCGCCTCACGAAGCGCCTTCGAGAGGCGTTTCCCGACCTGCCGATCGTCGCCCGCGCCCGCGACACGGCGCACGCGGCGCGGCTTTACAAGGCGGGGGTGACCGACGCGGTCCCCGAAACGCTCGAGGCATCGCTCCAGCTTTCCGAAGCGGCGCTGGTCGATCTCGGCGTCGCGATGGGACCGGTAATCGCGTCTATTCATGAGAAGCGCGACGAGTTGCGCGCCCGCATCAAGCAGGAAGCGGACCTGGAGGAAGAGCCGCGCCGGCTCGGGCGGCGGAGTCTTCGGGACTCGGCTCCGACTTAGGCCGGCACCTTTTCCAAAGCGTCCCTGACCGCCTGCAGCGCTTCGTTCGCCTGTCGAACCGTCGGGACCGCCACCCTGCGCCATGTCGGGCCTGCCGCCGCCGCCCTGCCCGCCCAGCTTTGCGACCGCCGCTTTAACGAGGTCGACCGCGCTGACCTGTTTCGCCAAGTCGTCGGTCACGCCGACCGCGACGCTTGCGCGGCCGTCGTTGACGGCAACGATTGCGCCGACGCCCGAGCCGAGCTTCTGCTTCATTTCGTCAACAGTTGAACGCAAGTCCTTGGGATTCAAGCCTTCGACAACCTGGCCGAGGAATGCGTAGCCGCCGACCTTCTCCGCCGCCGGTCCCTCCGACTTTCCGCCGCCGGTCGCGAGCGCCTTCTTCGCGTCGGCAAGCTCGCGCTCGAGCCGCTTTCGCTCGTCCACGAGTGCTGCGATCCGCGCCGGGACCTCGTCGGGTGCGCTCTTGAGAGTCGCTGCCGCCTCGCGGAGCCTCGCCTCGCGCTCGTTCAGCCATTGCCGCGCCGCTTCGCCGGTCAAGGCCTCGATGCGCCGAACGCCCGAGGAAACCGCGCTTTCGGAAGTAATCTTCAGCAGCTGGATATCGCCAAGCGCGCGAACATGGGTTCCGCCGCACAGTTCGACCGAATAGTCGCCGTCGCTGGTCCGGCCCATCGAGAGCACCCGGACCTCCTCGCCGTACTTTTCGCCGAACAGCGCCATCGCGCCCGCCTCGATCGCCTCATCGGGGCTCATCAGGCGCGTGGTCACCGGCTGGTTCCCGCGGATCTGGGCGTTCACCTCGGCTTCCACGGCCTCGATATCATCGCGGCTCATCGCCTGTGGGTGCGAAAAGTCGAATCGGAAGTGATCGGGCGCAACCAGGCTGCCCTTCTGCGTGACGTGGGTGCCCAGCCGGTGGCGAAGCGCGGCATGCAGCAGGTGCGTTGCGCTGTGGTTGGCGCGGACCCGGTCGCGGCGGCCGGAGTCGACCTTCTGCTGGACGACATCGCCCAGCGAAAGCTCGCCGGCTACGATCCTGGTGCGAAGGACATGGAGCCTGCCAAGCGGTTTCGTCGTATCCTCAACGTCGCCTTCGAAGCCCTTCAGATTCGTCAGCTTTCCGCTGTCGCCGACCTGGCCTCCGCTTTCTCCGTAAAAGGGCGTCTGGTTTAGCAGGATCTGGACCGTCTGGCCGACCTCTGCGGACTCCACGCGCTGGCCGTCGCGGACCATGGCCAGGACGACGCCCTCGCCTTCGTCGCCCGAATAGCCGGTGAATTCCGTGCTTCCGAATTCCTCGGCCAGATCGAACCACATTTCGTCCGATGTCGTTTCGCCGGAGCCCTTCCAGGCAGCGCGAGCGGCGGCCTTTTGCTTCGCCATGGCCGCGTCGAAACCTTCGTGGTCGACGGCAAGCCCGCGGGCTCGGAGCGCGTCCTCGGTCAGGTCGAACGGAAATCCGTAGGTGTCGTAGAGCTTGAACGCCGTCTCGCCAGACAGCGTACCGCCCTCTCCAAGATCGGCCGTGGCCTCGTCGAGCAGCTTGAGTCCGGTCGCGAGCGTCTGCCGGAAACGCGTTTCCTCCTGCTTCAGCGTCGCCTCGATGAGCGGCTGCGCGCGCAGCAGCTCAGGGTAAGCGGCGCCCATTTCCGCGACCAGCGCCGGAACCAGCCGGTGCATCAAGGGCTCCTTGCTTCCCAGGAGGTGCGCGTGGCGCATGGCCCGGCGCATAATGCGGCGCAGAACGTACCCCCTGCCCTCGTTGGCCGGCAGAACTCCGTCGGCGACAAGAAAACCGCTGGCGCGCAAATGGTCGGCGATTACGCGATGGCTCGCCTTGTTGTCGCCCTGGGCCTTCGTGTGCGTGAGCTCCTCGCTGGCCTCGATGAGCGCGCGGAAGAGATCGGTGTCGTAATTGTCGGGCACGCCCTGGAGCACCGCCGCGATCCGCTCCAGGCCCATTCCGGTGTCGATGCTCTTGCTCGGCAGTTCGGAGACGATTTCGCCCGCCGACTGCTCGTATTGCATGAAGACGAGGTTCCAGATCTCGACGAAGCGATCACCGTCCTCGTCCGGGCTTCCGGGCGGGCCGCCGGGAATGTGCTCGCCATGGTCGTAGAAGATTTCCGAGCAGGGGCCGCACGGGCCATCGTCGCCCATCGCCCAGAAATTGTCCTTGGTCGGGATCTTGATGATCCGGCTTTCGGGCAAGCCGGCGATCTTCTTCCACAAGCCGAAGGCTTCGTCGTCGGTGTGATAGACTGTCGCGGTCAGCCGTTCGGGATCGAGCCCCCACTCCTTCGTGACCAAGGTCCAGGCCAGCTCGATCGCGCGATCCTTGAAATAGTCGCCGAACGAGAAATTGCCGAGCATTTCGAAGAAGGTGTGGTGACGGGCGGTGTAGCCGACATTGTCGAGGTCGTTGTGCTTGCCGCCGGCGCGGACGCACTTCTGGGAACTGGTCGCGGTCGAATAGGATCGCGTTTCAAGCCCGGTGAAAACGTTCTTGAACGGGACCATCCCGGCGTTCACGAACATCAGGGTCGGGTCATTGTGCGGGACGAGCGGCGCCGAGGGCACCCGCTCGTGGCCGTTCTTCGTGAAAAAATCGAGGAAGGAACGGCGGATGTCGTTGGTCGAGGTCATCGCTCTTGCATGTAAATGCGCTGCTGCACTGCGGCAAGCAGCACGCTAAGCAGTGTCCATGGCGAAACGATCGAAACCGGCAGTCCCAAGGTACAAGCGCAGGCGCAAGCGGGGAATCGTCGCGCGGCTGGTTGGCTGGATCGTTCGGCTGGCGCTCGCTTTCGTGGTCCTGTCGCTGCTCTGGGTGCTCGCCTACCGCTACGTCAATCCGCCGGTCACGATCACGATGATCGGCGACATGGTCGAAGGGCGCGGCGCAACACGCGACTGGATGCCGATCACCAAAATCGATCGCGACATGGTCCGCGCTGCGATCGGCGCGGAAGACAGCAAGTTCTGTTCGCATCACGGCTTCGACTGGGATGCGATCCAGGACGCCGCCAAGCGCAACGCCAGCGGCGGAAGGATTCGGGGCGGATCGACGATCAGCCAGCAAACCGCCAAGAACGCCTTCCTGTGGCAGGGCGGCGGCTATGCCCGCAAAGCCCTGGAGGCGTGGTTCACGCTTCTGATGGAGCAGATGTACCCCAAGCGCCGGATCATGGAGCTCTACCTCAACCTCGCCGAGACGGGCATCGGGACCTATGGAGTCAATGCCGGCGCGCAGCGCTATTTCGGCCACGACGCAAGCGCCATGACGGCAACCGAGGCGGCGCGAATCGCGGCGGTCCTGCCGCTGCCCAAGAAGCGCGGCGCCATTGCTCCCAAGGGGTTCACCCGCCGCTACGGCAACAGCATCGCCGCGCGGATCGGCGTGGTCGGGCGTGACGGACTCGATTCGTGCGTTTACCGCGGCATCTCCGCGCCCGAGAAGAAGGCGCCGCCGAAAGTCAGCAAGAAGCCGCGGCCGCAGCCTGGCGCGGAATATGAAAGCGCGACCTCATCGCCGCCACCGCCGCCACCGCAGGCGCAAACGACCGCTCCAGAGCCTGCCGCAGAACAGCCGCAGGCGACGCCCGCCGAGCCCGTGGGCAATGCGCCTGCGAGCACTGTTTCGCCCGATCAGCCGTCCGCAACCAACACGATCTGACAAGAAGCCCGCGCCGAGCGGTGGCCCGAGGCCGGAGTGGGAACGCTGTCGCCCTGCATCTCGTTGATTCAACAAAACAACGGAGATGCAAATGACGACACGTTCGAAATCCAAGTCGCGCAGCCGCAACAGCAGTAAACAGGACAAGAGCGCCTTTTCGTGGGCATCGGACCACGCCGGCACCCTTGCGGGCGCGGCCGCGGCCGGCGCCGTTCTTGGCTTTGCCGCGCACTTCGGCCGCAAGGCCGTCATGCAGGGCATGGAGGCAAGCGCCGGCGACTGGGAAGCGATGCTGAAAAAGGACCACGACGAGATCCTCGGCATCTTCGACCAGATGCTCGCAACGGACAGCAGCCAGACGTTCAAGCGCAGCGCGCTGCTGATGAAGCTTGCCCACAAGCTCGACAAGCATGCCTATGAGGAAGAGAACGTCATCTATCCCGCGCTTCGCGACGATAACGACACCAAGCAGGCCGACGATCTCGACATGGAGCACGGCCACATCAAGACGTTCATCTTCGAACTCAAGCAGATGGACGCCGATGCTCGCAACTGGCTCGAGAAGGTGCGCAATTTCCGCGACCTCGTTTCGGAGCATATCCGGATGGAAGAGGAGCAGGTGTTCCCCGCCTTCCGCGAGGACCTGAACGAGGACAAGAGCGCGAAGCTGACCATGATGGTCAACAAGGCGGGCTTCATGATGGCCTGACCGCCGCGGCGCTGGTAAGGCCTATCCGACCAGCGCCAGCCTCGGCGGCTCCTGGACGGACAACTCCACATTGCCCTCGCCGGCGATCCGCTCGATCCGCGCCGCAAGTTCCGCGTCGAGAGCAAAGTCGCGGCCGGCGACAACGGTCGCCTCGCCCCCGCCTTCGAGAGGCAGGCGAAATCGAACCGCGCCGTTGCTTGCCCGCCGCGAGCATAGTTCGGCCGCGACCGCTCCGATGCAGGACGCATCGGCGATCGTCACCACCATCTGCAGGCGCGTTCTCTTCGCGAGCGACTCGATCGGCTGGAACCGCTTGATCGCCAGCCTTGGCAGGTCGTCCCCGGATTTCTTGTCGAGCTCGACTGAAATCAGTCCGCACGCCCCCGTCTCCGCCGCCTTTTGAAGCGCCTCGATCGGCTCGTCGTCGAACGCCGTCGCCTGGAACTGGCCCGACGGATCGCTCAGCGCAGCGGTCAGGAAACGGCGCCCCTTGGCCGACGTCCTCCAGCGCGCGTCCTCAACCATCGCCGCGATCGTCACTGTTACCCGCTCTCCCTCCCCGATCCGTACGTCCGCCAGTTCGTCGAAGCGTTTCACCTTGTGCGCCGCCAGCAGGTGCTGGTGCGTGTCGACGGGATGGCCGGAGAAATAGAAGCCGAAGGAATCCCGCTCGGCCGTCATCCTTTCGGCAAGAGACCAGTGGGATTCGGGAAGCCGGATCGGCGGGACGCTGGAATCCGCCGAGCCGAACAGCCCGTGCTGACCGCTTTCCCTCTGATCGGCGGCGCTTGCCGAATGGGCGAGGATGGTGTCGGCAGCGGCAAAGACCGAAGCCCTGTTCGACTCCAGGCAATCGAACGCTCCGCCGCCGGCGAGGCTTTCGATCTGACGCCTGTTGAGAAGCCTGGGTTCGACCCTGTCGGCGAACTGGTCGAGCGAGCTGAAGCGCCCGTTCGACTCGCGCTCTGCAACCACGACCTCCATCGCCTTTTCGCCGACGCCCTTGAGCGCCCCGAGCGCATAGCGGACCGCCCCCTCCTCGACTGTGAAGAAGGCGTCGCTCGAGTTGATGCACGGCGGCAGGCAATCGACCCCACCCCGGCGCATGTCCTCCACGAACAGCGCGAGCTTGTCCGTCTGGGCCATGTCGAAGCTCATGGAGGCGGCGTAGAATTCGGGCCGGTGGTGCGCCTTCAGCCAGGCCGTCTGGTAGGCGACGAGAGCATAAGCGGCCGCGTGGCTTTTGTTGAAGCCGTAGCCTGCGAACTTGTCGATCAAGTCGAACAGTTCGTTCGCCTTGGCCGCAGGAATGGCGTTGTGAGTCGCGCATCCTTCCACGAACGTCGCGCGCTGCGCGTCCATCTCGCTCTGGATTTTCTTGCCCATGGCGCGGCGCAGGAGGTCGGCGCTTCCAAGCGAGTAGCCCGCAAGCACCTGCGCGGCCTGCATTACCTGTTCCTGGTAGACGAAGATCCCGTAGGTTTCCCTGAGAATTTCTTCCAGGAGCGGGTGCGGATATTCGATCTTCGCGCGCCCGTTCTTGCGGTCGCCGAACATCGGAATGTTATCCATAGGACCGGGCCGGTAGAGAGCGACAAGCGCGATGATGTCGCCGAAGCCGGTGGGGCGGACCGCCGAAAGCGTGCGCCGCATACCTTCCGATTCCAGCTGGAAAACACCGACGGTGTCGCCCCGCTGGAGGAGTTCGTAGACCGCCGGATCGTCGAGCGGGATCGAGGCGAGGTCGATCTCCACCGCCCGTTCTTCCAGCAGCCGCTGCCCCTCCTTGAGCACGGACAGCGTCTTCAGGCCCAGGAAGTCGAACTTCACCAGCCCCGCGGCTTCGACATATTTCATGTCGAACTGCGTAACCGGCATGTCGGAGCGCGGATCGCGGTAGAGCGGGACCAGCTCGTCGAGCGAGCGGTCACCGATGACCACGCCCGCCGCATGGGTGGAGGCGTGCCTGGGCAACCCTTCCAGCTTCATCGCCAGGTCGAACAGCCGCTTGACGTCGGCCTCGCCCTTGTACTCGGCGGCGAGCTCGGAAACCCCGTTCAACGACCGTTCGAGAGTCCACGGATCGGTCGGATGGTTGGGAATGAGCTTGGCCAGCCGGTCGACCTGTCCGTAGCTCATCTGCAGGACTCGGCCCGTGTCCTTGAGGACCGCCCTCGCCTTCAGGCGCCCGAACGTGATGATCTGCGCAACCTTGTCGCGGCCGTACTTCGCCTGGACGTAAGCGATGACCCGGTCGCGATGGGTTTCGCAAAAGTCGATGTCGAAGTCGGGCATCGACACGCGCTCCGGATTGAGGAAACGCTCGAACAGCAGGTTCAGCTCGATCGGGTCGAGATCCGTGATAGTCAGGGCCCAGGCGACGACGGAGCCCGCGCCAGACCCGCGGCCGGGTCCCACCGGGATCCCGTTCGCCTTCGCCCATTTGATGAAGTCGGCGACGATCAGGAAGTAACCCGCGAACCCCATGTTGATGATGATTTCGAGCTCGTAGTCGAGCCGTTCGCGATAGCGTTTCAGCTCGTCGCTACCGCGCCCGTCGAGCCTTGCCTGGAGGCCAGCCAGAGCATCGCGCCGAAGCTGCTCGTCCTCGGCGTCGCTCAGGCTCGGGAGGATCGGCCGCCGCTTGGGCGCACCGACGGCGCAGCGCTGGGCGATGACGGCGGTATTGGCGATCGCTTCGGGAATATCCGCGAACAGCTCCGCCATCATCGGTCCGCTCTTGAGCCACGCCTCTGGCGATGAGGTCGCGCTCCGCTCCGAGCTTTCGACATATTCGCCCGCCGCGATGCATAGCATTGCGTCATGGGCGGCGTGGAAGGACGGATCGACGTAAGACGCCGGGTTGGTGGCCACCAGCGGAAGGTCGCGATCATAGGCAAGCGCGATCAGCGCCTCCTCCGCCGCCTCTTCGACGCGGTCGTTGCGGCGGATCAGCTCGATATACAGCCGGCGCTCGAACTGACCCTGAAGCTGGTCCAGATACTGGGCGGCTTTCCTGTCCTGCTCTTCGGCGAGGAATCGGGCCAGCGCCCCCTCCCCTCCCGCAGTCATCGCGATCAGCCCCCCGCTCAGCGAGGCGAGCTTCTCAAACGCCACGTGCGGCTGCTGTTCGAGCGGCCGGTCGAGATGGGCCGCCGAGACCAGCTTGCACAGGTTGGCGTAGCCCTCGTCGTCCTTGGCGAGCAAAGCGAGCCAGTCGATGCCCTCGCCCAGCGACGGCGGCCGGGCGACCGCGAGCATCGTCCCGATCACCGGCTGGACGCCCTTTTCCATGCACGCCGAAGTGAAAGGCATGGCCGCGTAGAGCCCGTTGCGGTCGGTCAGCGCGACGGCCGGGAAACCGAGCTTCACCGCCTGGGCAGCGATGGCCTTCGGCTCCATCGCACCTTCGAGCATGGTGAAGCAGGAGAAGACTCGAAGCGGGACGTACGGCGCAGTCACCGCGTCACTATGGCACGACCGGCCCGGGATTGAAGCCGGCGCCACGCGCTTTTCCACAGCTAGTTCGTGCGCAACACGGTGGCGCTTGACTGTTTCAATTTGTGTCAACCGATTGTCGTTAACCAATTTCTTGGTGACTCTGGCAGGATCGCGTGGAATCATGCGCGGGTAGCTGACGAGTGGGTGGCGGCGGCTGCAGTGGTGAACCAGGGGGCGTCACGCAATGTATTCAGGTGCACTCGCCAGCCCGTCGGGCATTGGCGCAGAAGTCGGTCGTAATTCACGCACAACCCAATTCGAACCAGAATCAACCCGCAACCGGTCGGTCAGCAACTGCGACGTTCGCGGCCTTCCCTTTCTTTTTCCGCGCGGCGGGTGCCGTCTCGTCATCGACGCAAACGCGCGAATCCTGTGGTCGAGCGAGGGCGAGAACATTCTCGGCCGCGCCAATGGCTGCATCGCGGTCATGGATGGCCGGATCGTCGGGCGCACGCGCCACAGCGAGCGGCTGCTCAAGGGGCTGCTGGCCGATTGCAGGACCGCCGATCGGCCAACTCAGCAGCTTCTTTCCAGGGCCGCAAACGAGCTGCCCGAACTACTGGTAACCGCGCGGAGCTCGTCGAGGCCCGAATCCGACGTCATTGCCCTGACGTTTCGCGAGCTTGCCGGAGAACTCGACGGCATTCCCGATCTCACTCGCCTGTACGGCCTGACGCCCACCGAGCATCAGATCACGGGGCTGATGCTCCAGGGCATGTCGGTGACGGCAATCGCGGAGGAGCTGAACAATTCCGTGCTGACGGTCCGTACGCACATCAAGCGCGCCTACGTGAAGCTGAACGTCAGCTCGAAGGAGCAGCTCTTCTCGACCATCGTCAAGCTGATGGTCGGCTAACGCGCCGAGGCGGATGCCACCCCGGCGTTGCGCCCTCAATCGGACAAAACCGAGACGGTCAGCGTATTCAGAAGCGCATCCCGCTCCGCAGGCGTGGGATGAGGCAGTGTAATCGTCATCAGACCGCTCTGGTCGACCGGGCCGCTGTATCGAAAGCTCATCTCCGAATCCGTCGTCTGGTCCGGCTGCTTGCCCGCATAGTCCGTCTTCGTGTGCGTAAGGTCGGCACCTGCGCCCTTGTTCACGTGAAGAAGGAGCGTGTGCCCCTTGTTGCAGCCGTGATCTATGAACAGCGTGATTTTCAAGTCCTGGTCGGGCGTGACCTGGAGATCGTGGATCCGCGCGTTGCACTTGGCCTCGAGCGTCCCGGACAGCGGGATTTTCACCGAGGTCTGGGCGGTCGCGTCCGTCGATGCCGCCGCAGCGAGCAAGAGCGTCACCGCAGTAGCGAGAGTTGAACTGCGAACGGTCATCATTTTGGCTCCACTGTCACGGTGATAACATCTTCGTACTGGCCGGCGACCCTTCCGCGAACGTCGAGAATGCGAGCGGCTATCCGGTAGTTGTCGGCTCCCAGACCGTGCGTGGTCGAACGGTCTATGCGCTTCGCACCCGTGCTGAGATCGACTGTCTGGTTGTCGATTGTGAGCGAGTAGGGAATTCCCGGGACGCCGGTGCCTTCGAAGCGATGGCGCATTTGGCTCCGAAATTCCGATGAAAGCGTCAGCATGACGGGCGACGTGGCGCGGACCTGGATGTAGGCGTCGCGCTCTTCCCCTTGTTCAAGCTGACCGAAATCCAGGCCGCTACCGCTGATCCCGCCAAATATCGGCGAGCTACTCCCGGCAAGGTTGATTTGCGCACGCGCCGGAATGTCGACGAGAATCGACACGATCTGATCCTCTCCGGTTTGCTCCGGCACGCCATTCACCACACGGAACAGCCGAACGGTAATATCGTCGCGATACGTACCGGCAGGCGCGAACTGTCCCGCAGGCACGATTACCTTCACCGTCTCCACGGGGGAGCCGCGCTGGATGTCCGCGCCCTTGGGTCCGTTTCCGGGATTGGGCGTAATGACCGCCGTCGGCAGGTTGAGGTCGTTTCGAACGTTCCCGCCGCGAAATTCGAGTTCGTATTCGAGCGTATGCCCATTGCCCTGCAGAAAGCGTTGGGTGCTCGTTCCCAAGCCGCCCAGCGCAAGGCCGAAGCTGCACCCTTTCATCCGGGGCGTGAACATCAGTTCGAACTGCTCCGTCTCCCGGACGTTCTCGAAGGGGTCGTAAATCAGCCGGACCATGGTCGAATCCGGACGCACACGTATGAAGCAGTTGTCCGGCGGCACGTCCGCCAAGGCGGGAGAGGCCACAAAGAGTAGCGACAGCCAAGCGGCCGCGATCGTAGTCTTCATTGTTCTTTCCCCGCCTTTGCGACCACCCGTCCGACTTCCACGATTCCCTCACGGGACTCCGGAACGACGATGTCTGTGGTCAAATCATCCGGTCCGATCCGGATGCGGTAACGCCCTGGTGCGAGGCCGGTCGCGACGAACCGGCCCGCCTTGTTGGTGAATATCTGGGTCTTGGTCTTCTTCGGCTTGTCGAGCCATTCGACGGAGCCGACTGCCAGGCCCACGGGGGTTCCGTCAGCGCCCACGAGGTTCCCCTGCACCGTCCGGTTCTCATCGGATCCGACTTGCGCGAGATAGCCGGTCGCCGGGCCGGGCATCAGCTCGTAGTAAGACTTGCCCGGGTCGTAACCGTCAGGGAGGTCGACCGCGCGCAACGTGACCTTCCTTGGCGCGTGCGGACCGCCCGCCGGGGCGAGCGCCGGGCCGAACCACCCGGAACGGGCGATGATCTTCTCGTCCTCGATGCCCTGTGTCACGAGCACGTCGCTGTCGAGTGTGCGATGCGGATAGGCCAGGAGGAAATTGGAGCCCACGGGCCGCCCGAGGGCGAACCTGCCGCCCGCAAATGCAAGCTCGGTCGCGATTGAATAGGAGCTGCGCTGTTCGATGTTGCTACCGTTGCGGTCAGCAGTGACGTCGTGGCGAACGGCTAGGAAGGCGCGGTTCGCATTGTAGGTCAACTCACCGGAGCCATCGAGGCCGTCATGACCACGGCTGAACACAGCGCGATATCCAAAGTCGCTCAGGCTGTTGTCGCGGAAGCGGGAAAGCTCGAACTGCGCCGTTCCCGCCCTGCTGTCATAGGACGAACGGCTGTTTCGACGCGGCCCGAGAGACCGTCCGAACGTGATGAAGAAGCGCGACGCCGCGCCCTCGTCGGTTCGTGACCGCTCGACATTGGCGCTGACGCTGAATCCCGCCAGCTGAACCGAAACGGAGGCGCCATAGGAATAAAGGGCGGGACGGTCTGCCCTGCGCGTCGTCACCAGGCCGAACAGGCCAATTCCGAACCGCTTGAAAACACTGGCCGAGATTCGGCTGCGCAGGTCGAACTTGCTGAGGTCGCTGCCCGGGATGTCGCCCAACGCAACGAAATTCTTCGACTTTGTTCCGACCTCCACATCCACGGTGGGATTGTAAATCGGGCCGAAGCCGCTGCCGCCGATCTGGTAGCTCAGCAGCAGTTGGTGGCCCATTCCGGCGACCTCGTCGCGGGACATCGCCGCGGCCAGCGCGAATGTACCGAACTTGCTCGCCCAGCCGGCGCTCACGCCCGCCATCGCCTGGTGCTTGTCGGCCTGGAAATCGGCGCCCGCGGTGAGCGTCTGGGTTATCCCACGGCGATAGTAGCCCGTCACCGTCGGACTTCCCGAATAAGTGATCAGCCCGTCGTCGTTCCGAAGCTGCGGAACGCCCGCGTAGAACCCGAACTCCGACAGTCCGGGGTCGAGCAGGTTGAAATTGAAGAACTGCGAAAAGGACGCGATCAGCCGCCGCCCATAGTCGTCGACGACGTAAATCTCGATCTTGTTCAGCCCGGACGCGAAGTTGAAGTCGCGGACGTCGTACTGCCCCCGCTCGAGCCGGTAAGCTCTCGTCGGAGCGCCGTTGACGAGGATTTCCACCGTCGCCGCTTGCTCGAGAGCGAATTTGAACAGGCCCGCCGGGCGCACGTTCCGGTACGGCTGCAGCTCCGAATAATTCTTCTCGATGCCGATGCCCCCGATCGGAGCCCCGCCCTGGAACCCCGTGGTCGTGGGCGAGATGTCGCCTGCGAGATAGCGCATGGCGGTGTCGCGATTTTCGTGGGTCAGCGTGATTGCACCGCGTCGAAACCGCCGCCGCTCGCTGCCGTCGTAATAGGTCTCGGCGAACAGGTTGAACCCGTTTTCCCCGCCGAGATTGAACGCCGTCTGGTTGGCGACCTTCACCGGCTCGAACGTGCTGAACAGCCCGTTGTCGTGGGACACCGCCTGGCTCAGGCTCAGAATCGAGGAGCCGGAGAACGCCGCCGGCTGGTCGAACTTGGTGGAGTCGATTTCCGGACCGGAGACGACCTCGATCGACCGGGCACCCTGCTCCTTCAGCGGGATCGAGGCATGGATTTCCAGCGTCTCGGGATTGTATTCGACCTTGACTCCGGCCTCGTTCAGAATCGTCGCCGGGACCATTCCGCCCGCCGCTTCCGGCGCCGCGATTTTCGCCTTGGTTTCGGGTTTGAGCCGGTCGCCCATCAACCGGACGAAATCGTCGTAGTTGACGGAGAAGCGGTCGCCATCGGTCACTTCGGCGGCGATGTCGCCCAGGTAGCTGCCGGAAAAGATCAGCGGCAGGTTGATTCGCGTGGCGGCCTGCGGGGGGCGCTCGGGCGCCACCTGCGCGAATGCCGGCATTGGTGCAGCCATCGCCAGCACCAGAGGAATGGCGCTGCGGGTCAGCAGGTGCCGTGAACGGGCCCTCATTGCGTCACCGGCGCAACTCGCTCGGCCGCGATCGGTCCCACCAGCTCCGTAGTCAGGGGAATGTCCGCCGTGCGCGTCGCACCGGGCGTAATCCAGCGAAGGTTGAAGCGGTCGCGCAAGGTCGCCGGGTCGATCTGCAACGCATCGGCACCCGAGCCGAGCCGCAGCCCTTCGCTGTCGATCCTGCCGTAGCTCTTGCCGAGGTTTGCGAAGGTGACCCGCGCGATATTCCCGTCCGCAACCGCCAATTCGATCACGATGTCGGGCTTCGCGCCTTCGGGAACGACGTTCGCAATCGTCTTGAAATCGAACAGGAAGCGGAGCTTGGGATCGGCCTTCGCGCCCTCGATCGGCACCTGCCGGAAGGAGATCGCGTAGGTCGTCGAGCGGTCAATTGCCTTGTCGCCGACATAGCGGATCCGCACCTGCTCCCGCTCGCCGGCGCCGACGATGAATTGCGACGGGATGATTTCGAAGTCCGGCGCGGCGGGCGAATCGATTGGCTGCCCGTCGGCATCGAAGGTTCGGCGCGCGACCTTGACCTCCACTGCCATGCCCCGGTTCTGGCTGTTCCAGAACTCGATCTTGCGCGCGGCGCCCCGGCCCTCGGGCGCAAGGTCGTACACCATCGGGGTCACGTTCTGCGCGACCGCCGGAGCCGGCGCGACGGCGACGGCCGTCGCAATCGCCAGCAGGAAGGGTCGCGCGCTGATCATAGACGGGTTAGATCAGCGGGCCGATCATCTTCAGCGTCGGCTGCCCCGAAACGTCCGGAACGAGGAACTCGCGCTTCGCTCCCGGCGGGATCAGGGTACGCCCTGCGATGTCGGCGAGCTTGGTGCCTTGAACTACTGTGCCGCCGAAATCGAGCGACAGCGCATCGACATAGATGAAGCGGTCGCCGTCATTGCGGATCGTCACCATGACGCCGCCGTCGGCGGGCGCCGACGCTTCGAGCACCGGCTTGGGCCGCATCGACGGAGTGGCTACGTGAATCGATGCGCCGATTCGAAGGATTCGCTGGACGCCTGAGTCATTTTTCTCGCTCAGGTCGACGGGGATTTCGCTCGCGTAGAGCGTGAAGGAGCGCGATTTGTCGATCGCGCCGCCCACCCACTGGACCCGCACCGCCTGGCTCTTGCCCGGCGGGACGGTCGCCTGGACCGGGAAAATCGTGAACAAATCGTCGGCCGGGGTCTGGACCTCGGTCCCGTCGGGATTCACCTTGCGCTCGACCACGTCGAACGACACCGGCAACGGGACATTTCTGGGATTCCTGACGGCGATTCGAATGCCGCCCGCGTCCTTCGGCAGGTTGATCACGTTGATCGTCGGCTGCACGTCCATCGCGGCGGCGGGGACGGCCAGCATCGCGGCAAGGACGAGGAAGAGGCGGATTACATGGCGAGGCATCGGCATTTCCCGGGACGTTAAAGGCAGGACCGTAAACAAAAGTTTGAGCCGGGGAGCATGATGCCCCCCGGCCCAAGAGCCACCCTTAGTTCGGGGTGATCTCAGCAGTGACGGTGTCGGTGTACGTACCGGCGATCGTCGCAGGAGTGTCAAGCTGGACGCTCATGCCGCGGGTCTGGTCGGCATTGGCAACCGTCGGGAAGCCAGTGATCGACTGCGGCGAGGAAAGCGAAACGCCCGCCGCCCACGTCGTGCCCGAACCGCTGACGATGAACTTGTACGGAACAGCGTTCGAACCGCTCTTCAGGCTGCCGCTATTTGCGGACGAAAAGGTGACGGTCGCGCTGCCACCATAGTTGCAGTTTGCGGTCAGCAACTCGGCGCCCTGCACAGCCGTGCTGGTCATGTTGAGGGCATCGAACGGACCGTTCAGGTAAGCGGAGATCGAGCAGCTCTTTGCGAGCGTGCCCGACAGCGGAATATCGTGACGCTGGTGTCAGCAAAAGCCGGCGTTGCGGCAAAAGCCGTCGAAGCGACGGCAGCAAGAAGAAGCTTTTTCATGAGAAGTCCTTTGCGTTGGGTGAAGCCGAGGGTTCGCCGCCCCGCAAAGGATTGCGCCCCCCCACCAGCCGCTTTCGAGTCATGGCCGACTCGGCTGCGGCGGTAACGATTCGTTAAGTCGTTGCCGGAACCGGCGCGTCCCCAATATTGGTTACGCCGGAAAATATTTCCCAAAATGAGACAATGACTTGCGGACGCTCCGCGAGCGCAGCCTCCCCGGCTACAGCGGCCGGCGCTGTTCCAGCCACGCCGCCGCCTCGGCAATCACGAAGCCGGAATGATCCTCGTCCACCCGCGAAACCCAGATCCGGTCGCCCGGGGCGACATGCGCGGACAAGTGGTGGCGAAGCGTGTCGGCATCGGTCGGGGAATCGACCAGGTGCGCTCCGTCCAGAAGGCGGATGCTGTCATACTGGTCCAGGACTTCGTGAAGGCCGCTATAGTCGCGGCCGTTCTGCTGAAGATCGAACGCAACGCAATACACCGCCACTGCACACCCCCTCGAGAGTCCCGATTCGGCACTCAAGCTATTAATCGGGTTTACCGGCGAGCGTATAAGAAAATTGTGACGGTTACGGTTTAATCGCCGTCAACCACGCCACCGATCGGCCATGATGTCGCTGATCTCGCGCATCCGGCTCCGATAAGTGTTGGCGATGCAATCGTTGGACCCACAGCAATTCCGGAACGCCAGGAATCGATCGCGCGTGCGGTTCAAAAGCCGCCGCTGGCCCTTGTCGGCGTTCATCAGCGCGCGATTGAACTGCGACGCCATCTGCCGGTCCAGGGCGGCAAGGCCGGGATCGTTGCACACGGCGATTTCGGAGCGCGTGCTGGCGTCGGCGCAATCGAAGCTGGGGTTCGCCTTCTGCGGCTGCGGCTGCGGCGGCTGTTGCGGCTCGGGCGTTTGCGCCATGTCCGGCTGCTGCCCGACTTGCGAATCCGGCTGCCCGGTCAGATCGATCGATGGTTGCGGCGCCGGCTGGCTGGGCGCCGTTCGCGACAGGGTCGCCAGCGGGATGACGAGCGAATCCACGTTCCCGAGGCGGATGACGTTGCCGCTGTGGTCGGCAGCCGGCTGGATCGTGTAATCGATGTCGCCGGACAAGGATCGCCGCCCTCCATCGGCCGCCACTCCCGGCGGCAGGCTGAGCACCGCAACCCCGCTGCAGCTGACGCTGTGCAGGCGGTCGTCGATACCGCGCACCACGGGCCCGCTCATGCGGAGGAGCGCGAAATCCGCCAGTCGCGTGTACTGCTGCTCGTCGCTTCCGCGCACTTCCGCCGCCCGGCGGAAAAGCTCCCGGCGAATGGCGTCATAAGTCGCTTGCGCGGAACACCAGGCGTCGGGATTGAAATCGGCCTGTTTCGCGGCCTGCGGCTTCGGGGCGGTCTCTTCGGCCGTGAAGCGGTTGTCCCACAGCGACGATCCGGCGAGCAGCACCCCGGCGACGACGGCGGCGAGAAGAGCCGCGACCAGCCACCACGTCCGTCGCCGGCGCGGCGGATGCTCGTGGACGATCTCGACATCCTCGTCGGTCATTCAAGCACCCCTTCGTGAAGGCGCACCACCCGGTCCATCTTCCTGGCGAGCCGCTCGTTGTGCGTGGCGACGAGCGCCGCACTGCCCTCCCCCTTCACCAGCGAAAGGAATTCGCCGAGCACGGTGTCGGCGGTCGCTTCGTCGAGATTGCCGGTGGGCTCGTCGGCAAGAACGAGCGGCGGGCGGTTGGCGAGCGCGCGTGCGGCCGCGACCCTCTGCTGCTCTCCGCCCGACAGTTTCGCGGGGCGATGCTCCAGCCGGTTCGCAAGCCCCAGCTTGGTCAGCAGCTCGCCGGCGCGATCGCGCGCTTCCTGCGGCTCGGCGCCGCGGACGAGCTGCGGAAGCACGACATTCTCCAGGGCCGTGAACTCGGGAAGCAGGTGGTGGAACTGGTACACGAAGCCGAGCAAGTTGCGACGAAGCCGCGTTCGGTTCTCGTCATTGAGCACCGAGGCTTCCTGGCCTCCGAGCCGGATCGATCCTTCGAACCCGCCCTCCAGAAGCCCGACCGCCTGCAGGAGCGTCGATTTGCCCGATCCGGACGGGCCCAGCAACGCGACGATCTCGCCCGGCATCACCTGCAGGTTCACCCCGCGAAGCACCTCGATCGTGACGTCGCCCTGGCGAAAGCTTCGCCGCAGGTCGCGCGTTTCGAGAACCGGCTCACTCATAACGAAGCACCTGCACCGGATCCGTGCTCGCCGCTTTCCACGCAGGGTAGAGCGTGGCGAGGAAGGACAGCACCAGCGCGACGATGACGATGGCGGTGACTTCGAACGGATCGGTCTTGGAGGGCAAATCGGTGAGGAATCGAACCGACGGGTCCCACAAATTCTGGCCGGTCAGATACTGGATCGCGTTCACCACGTCCTGGCGGAAGAAAAGGAAGATCGCGCCGAGAACCAGCCCCAGGAGGATTCCGAGCGACCCGATGGTGACGCCGACCGTCACGAACACCTTCATCATCCCGCGCCGGCTCGCGCCCATTGTGCGCAGGATCGCGATGTCGCGCGTCTTGGCCCGGACCAGCATGATCAGCGACGACAGGATGTTGAACACCGCGACGAGCACGATCAGCGACAGCACCACGAACATCGCCACGCGCTCCACTTCGAGCGCTTCGAAGAGGGCCGAGTTCATCTGCTTCCAGTCGACGATGATCCCCTTGCCCTGCACCAGCGGCTTCAGGGGCGCGATGATCGAATCCACCCGGTCGGGATCGGTCGTCTGGACTTCGATGGTGCTGACGTTGTCGCCCATCAGGAGCAAATTCTGCGCGTCCTGCATCGGCATGACGACGAAGCTGTTGTCGTAATCGTAGATGCCGACCTCGAATACCGCCCCGACGGTGTACGACACGATGCGCGGCACCGTTCCGACCACCGTGGAGCGGCCTTCGGGACTGATCAGGCTGATGGTGCTTCCCGGATAGGCGCCCAGCGTTTCTGCAAGGCGCGACCCGATTGCGACGCGGCCGCTTCCCGGCGAAACGAGGCGAAGGTCGCCAGCCTGCACATTGCCCGAAATGACCGGATTGTGCTGAATGTCGTCCATTCGCATGCCGCGAACCAGCACGCCTTCCACCCGCCCGTTGGACGAGGCCATAAGCGGCTGCTCGATCAGCGGAGTCGCGGAGGTGACTCCGGGCAGCTTGCGCGCCTTGTCGGCAATGCTTTTCCAGTCCGGAAGCTGGCCTTCATAGCCCTGGACGATCGCGTGCCCGTTGAGCCCGGTGATCTTGTCGAACAGCTCGGCCCGGAAGCCGTTCATCACGCTCATCACGATGATCAGCGCGGCAACTCCGAGCGCGACCGCCAGAAGGCTGATGGAGGCGACGAGGAAGATGAAGCCCTCCCCTTTGCCGGGGAGAAGGTAACGGCGAGCGACCATCCGCTCGTACGAATTGAGGATCATCCCGTCAGCCTCGCAAGCGCGCTCTCGACGCTCAGTTCCTCACGCTCGCCGGTCGCCCGGCGCTTCAGCTCGACCACGCCGTTCGCGACCCCGCGCGGGCCGACGATGACCTGCCAGGGCAGGCCGATCAGGTCCATCGTGCCGAGCTTCACGCCGCCGCGGTCGTCGCGGTCGTCGTACAGCACCTCAATTCCCGCTCGCCGCAGGTCCGAATAGATTCGATCGGCGGCGGCGACCGTCGCCTCGTCGTCGTGCCGCATCGTGACAACGCCCACTTTCCACGGGGCAACCGATTCCGGCCAGATTATTCCCGCTTCGTCGTGGCTCGCTTCGATGATCGCCGCGACCAGGCGCGACACGCCGATCCCGTAGCTTCCCATCATCGGCGTGATCATCTGCCCGTCCGGGCCAGACACCTTCAGGCCCATCGATTTCGAATATTTGTCGCCGAAGTAGAAGATGTGACCCACTTCGATCCCGCGGCCGGTGCGCTTACGCTCGTCGGAAACGTCCGCCCAGCGCGCCTCGTCGTGAGTTTCGTCGGTGGCCGCATAGGTACAGCTGACGTCGGTGAAGAGGTTGTGGAGGCCCACCGGGTCGTCGTAGCCGAGCCCGGACCGGCTCCAGTCCATGTCGTCGAAGGCGGCATCATAGAAGACTTCGCTCTCGCCCGTGGGAGCAAGAACGATGAACTCGTGCGAAAGGTCGCCGCCGATCGGGCCCGATGCGGCCGCCATCGGCACCGCCCGGATTCCCATCCGCGAAAAGGTGCGCAGGTACGCGAGGAGCTGGGTGTAGTAACTGAGCCGCGCACCGGCCTCGTCGAGGTCGAAGCTGTAGGCGTCCTTCATCAGGAATTCGCGGCCGCGCATCACTCCGAACCGCGGTCGCACTTCGTCCCTGAATTTCCACTGTATGTGATAGAGCGTGCGCGGGAGGTCGCGGTAGCTCTTGGTGTCGTCGCGGAACAGCGACGTGATCATTTCCTCGTTGGTCGGCCCGTAGAGCATCTCGCGCTCGTGCCGGTCGCGGATCCGCAGCATTTCCGGCCCGTAGGCGTCGTAGCGGCCGCTCTCCCGCCACAGCTCTGCGCTCTGAAGCGTCGGCATCAGCACTTCCTGAGCGCCTGCGCGGTCCTGCTCCTCGCGAACGATCTCCTCGATTTTTTGCAGCACGCGCACGCCGATCGGCAGCCACGCATATATCCCCGCAGCGGTCTGGCGGACGAGGCCGGCACGAAGCATCAGCTTGTGACTGACGATTTGCGCGTCCGACGGGCTTTCCTTCAGGACCGGCAGAAAGGCGCGCGAAAACCGCAAGTCATGATCCTCGAATTGCTGTTGGCGGCGAAGCCCTAGGGCGCTCTCCCGCGCAAGGCAATGGAATGCCGCGGGTGGAATGCCGTGTGTCCGCAGGGACACAGAGCGGGCGAGAAAGCCACTCGCACGCCACTCCACGGGTGACAAGCGGGCCGAACGAGGTTTAGTTTTTCCTGGTGCCGAATGCTCCGCTCTAGGGCGACGTTTCGGGGCCGCCCGAAAGTGCGGCGGAGACACTGTTCAGGGGGCTGACGAGCAATCGTCACGCAGGACGCCCGGATCGCAATGCGGTCCGGGCGTTTGCTTTTCCGGATTGAACTGGCGGATCGCAATGCGGTCCGGGCGTTTGCTTTTCCGGATTGAACTGGCGGATCGCAATGCGGTCCGGGCGTTTGCTACGATCGGTCCTGCTATTTTCTGGCGTTCGACAGATCGAGCGTCCCGGCTGGCGCGAATCCGTACCTGCGGTAAATGGCCTGCGCTTCAGTGCTTCGGAGAAAGTCGAGAAACGCCGCCGCAGCCTGCGGATGCGGTGCGTCGACCAGCGATCCGGCGGTATAGGTCGCCGACCGGTTGGTCGAATTCGGCAGTTCGACGATGTCGAGCCCCTCGCTCGCTCTCGACGCATGGTAGAGCGCTTCCGATTCCCACACGGGCGCGACGTCGGAGAGGCCGGCCATCAGTCGCATCGGCAATTCGCGATGGTGAATGTGCGTCAGATACGTGGTTCCGGCCTTCACCTTGTTTTCCATGATGACGGATTTCAGCTTCTCGCCACCCGCGGCGACGTAGGCACCCTCGATCTGCCGGGCAATTCCTTCCCATGCTGGGTTGGGCATCGACACACGGACATCGTTTCGAGCGAGGTCGGCGAGTGTACGGACATGCTTCGGGTTGCCCTTGCGCACCATCAGCGCGAGCTTGTTGTCGGCATAATCGACGAGCCGGGCGAAGCTGCGGCGTTCGGACTGCATCGCAACCATGCCAGACTTGCCGCGAGTCAGAACGTCGGGCTTCAGCGCAATTCGCAAATTGCCGATTGCGAATGCCCCGCCGTGATTGGTGACCGCATCGACAAGAATTCCCGGCGGAAGCGTAACGTAGAACAGGCGCTGATATTCGGGATGGACGCGCTTGAACGCAGCCATCAGTTCCTGGACGACCATATATTGGTTGCCGGCGAAATAGACGACCAGCTGTGGGTCGACGATGTCGCCGTGCAGGTCGGGAAGATTATTGACTTCTGGAACCGTGAAATTTTTCGAATCCGATGGCGCCGGATCCCACGGCGGAAAGATCGCGGCGGGGAATCCGAGCGTTGTCGGCTGGCCGGAATAGCCCGACAATTGCTGCCAGCTTTGCTGCTCGGTGCCTGGCGCCTCGGCAAACGACTTTGCCCCTGCGGGGACAGCGAGCCCTGCAAGCGCGGCGATGGTCACTGCTTTGAACCCCGGGTGCATCGTGACTCCTGAATGGACCGGCGGCGACGCAGCGAAGATTACATTTTCACCAGCGAATAGCCTTTGGCTTCCAGCTCCGGCACCGCGATCAGCGCTGACAATGTCACCCCGACCTTCGGGTTGACGTCTTTCACCGCGTAGTCGGAATCGGCGAGCGCTTGTCCGCAGACGTAGAACGTAACCCCGGCTTCCAGCAGCCTCGAGATCAATTCATTGTCCGGATTGGCCTTGCCAAATTTCGCCTTGTAGGCAGCCTCATTGAGGATTGTATTGGTCGCGCCGCCGTGAATTACCGCGACGAATTGGCGATGAGCCTTGTCCACGCCGGCGAATTCGTAGGCGTTGACCGCCCTGGCGACATGATCGAGCGCCGAATTTATACCCTTGCCGTTCGTTTTGTCGGCAGTGACGTCGAACACGATCTTGTGAACCGCCGACGGAGCCGGCATCAGCGCCGCTCCGCTATACGTCAGAATATCCCCATAGCCGGGAACGGCCGGCGAGACGCGCTGGGTTCCGGCAACCGGCTCAGCCACTGCCGGCGTTGCAGCAAGTGCGGCGCCCAGCGCTGCGGCCAAGATGATCCGAACCATGTGTCTCCCCTTTTCGCCTGACGAATCCGGCTGATGCCTTCAGTGAAAACTTATGGCCCGCCCAACGGCCGCGCACAACTCGGAGAGGATAAAGGCGCACTCGCCAAGAGTGGTAGCGGAGGAGGGACTTGAACCCCCGACACGCGGATTATGATTCCGCTGCTCTAACCAGCTGAGCTACTCCGCCCCAATCGCGGCTCTCCGCTGTCCTTCCGGACCGGGCGGCGCCATTCAAGAAAGCTGCACACGAAGCAGGTGCGCGCGGCGATATAGGAGCGGCGAGTGAGGCGGTCAACGAACGACGAGACTTCCTAGGAACCGGTTACGGCCGCTCTCGTTGAGCCGATCAAGGCAAGAGAGATTATGGACACCGCAACACCCCTCGAGACACTTTGCCGCATCGTATTGCGAGCGCGCGAATATGAAGCCCAGACTCCCAGCGAGTACGATGCCGATGAAACGGCAGACAATGTCGATGACGAGGACGAAGGCTCGCTTTCCGTCCTCGACGATTCGATCAACGACAGCGTGGAGGAAGAACTCCGCTCGATCCTCGAGGATCTCGGAGAGGACCAGCTGATGGAGGTCATCGCGCTGTGTTGGGTCGGGACCGGCAATTACGATGCGTCGGACTGGGACGAGGCGCTCCAGGAAGCGCAGGAAATGCACGACGACGGCGGCACCGAAGCGATTATCGACGAGCTTCTCGAAATGCCGCTGCTTCCGTCCGTTCTCGAAGCCGGCCTCGCCGCGTTCGACCTCAATTGCGACGGTGTCGGCGAGGTTACCTGACGCCGCCGCGTCAGCGGAAGGTCCAGCTCGCAAGCGACTCCCAATCGCCATCGACGTAACGAACCAGCTGAAGCCCCGGGACCCTGAGCGGCCGCGGTTCGATAACGCCTCTCATTTCGCGAAGAAGCGCTCGGGAAACGCTAGGCTCCACCTTGTTCTGGATGGTGATGTGCGCAGTCCATGCGCCCTGATCCTGCGCCGAAAGGAGTCCGTGAAACTCGGCCGCAAGATCGGCCCGGATTTTCGCCAGGTCCGGTGAGGCAACGCGAAGCGCAACGCCGCTGTCGAGGTCCATTGCGCCGACAATCTGCGCGTCCGGTGCTTTCGCCTGTGCCGCTCGAGCGAGGCTTCGCCGAACCTCGTTTTCGGCCGAGGGCGGCAAGGACCGGAAAAGAGTCAGGTGCGCCGGCACCCGGTTGCGCTCCGGCGGGTAATGCCGGCGGCGAAGCGAATCGAGCCACGCGAAGTCCGCTTTGCCCAGCTCACCGATGACGATCAGCGCAGCCGCTTCTAGATCTCCAGCTGGCTTCCAAGCTCGACGACGCGGTTGGTCGGAAGCTTGAAGAACTCCATCGCGCTTTCCGCATTGCGAAGCATCCAGGCGAACAATTTTTCGCGCCAGATCGCCATTCCGGGCCGGGCGGAAGCAAGCAACGTCTGGCGCGCGAGGAAGAAGCTGGTGTCCATCATCTTGCACGTCGGCCCAACCCCTTCGACGCGCGCAAGCGCGGCAGGGACGTCGATTTCCTCCATGAAGCCGTAGCGGAGCACGATCCGGAAGAATCCCGAGCCATAGTCGTTGACGGTGCAGCGATCCTTGCGCCGGATGAAGGGAACGTCTTCGATTCGAACGGTCAGCAGGAAAACGCGCTCGTGGAGCACCTTGTTGTGCTTCAGATTGTGCAGGAGCGCGTGCGGCACGCCCTCCATCGAACTGGTCATGAACACCGCGGTGCCGGGAACGCGCGCGGCACTGGGGACCGCCGACTTGATGAATATCTCCATCGGCAGGGTCGCCTCGTTCATTCGCGAGATCATCAGCTGGCGCCCTCGAGCCCAGGTCGTCAGCAAGGTGAAGGCTATCGTCGCGATCAGCAGGGGGAACCAGCCGCCCTGCGGCACCTTCAGGAGGTTCGCGGAGAAGTAGAGAAGGTCGATCCCGAAGAAGAGGAACAACAGCCCGAACACCAGCCAGCGGTTCCATTTCCACATCACCAGAAGCACGACGCTGATGAGGACGCCGTCTATGAGCATGGCCCCCGTCACCGCGATCCCGTACGCCGCCGCGAGGTTCGACGAGTTGCCGAAGGTAAGGACGAGCAGCAGCACCATGACGAGCAGCGCCCAATTGATCACGGGGATGTAAATCTGCCCGGCAGCCGATTCGCTGGTGTGGGTAATCCGCAGCCGTGGAATGAAGCCCAGCTGGATGGCCTGCTGAGTCACGGAAAAAGCGCCCGAAATCACCGCCTGGCTGGCGATGATCGTCGCCATCATCACCAGGAGCACCAGCGGGAGGCGGAGCATATCCGGGGCCATGTAGAAGAACGGGTTCTTCACCGTCTCGACCGCGGCGCCAGGGTCTTCGGAGAGCAGCATCGCCGCCTGCCCCATGTAGTTCATCAGCAGCGCCGGCATGACGAAATAGAGCCAGGAAACCCGGATCGGCTTGCGGCCGAAATGGCCCATGTCCGAATACAGTGCTTCGGCACCGGTCACTGCCAGCACGACGGACCCCATGGCGACGAACGCCCTCACCGGCTCCTGGACGTAGAAATTCACCGCGTTCCACGGATTGAGGGTGTTCAGGATCACCATCGGCCGATCGACGATGTGCCATGCCCCAAGCACCGCCAGCACGAGGAAATAGAACATCATGATCGGGCCGAAGAGAGCACCGACCTTCGCCGTCCCCCGGGCCTGGAGGGCAAACAGTCCGACCAGAATCACCACCGCCAGCGGAATAACGAGCGGGTCGAAAATCGGATTGACGGTCTTGAGACCCTCGACGGCGGAAAGCACTGAAATTGCCGGGGTAATCATCGAATCGCCGTAGAACAGCGCGGTCGCGAACACGCCCAGCAGAACGATTCCGCCAGTCCACTTGGCGCGACCGTCGAGCGAGCGGTTGATCAGCGCCAGCAGTGCGAGGCTGCCGCCCTCCCCCTTGTTGTCGGCGCGCATGATGACCGTCACGTATTTCACCGTGACGATGATCATCATCGACCAGAAAATGAGGCTCAGGACTCCCCAGATGTGAAGCTGGTCGGGGACGAGCGTGTGGGTTCCGGCGAATGTCTCGCGGAACGAGTAAATGGGACTGGTCCCGATATCGCCGTAGACGATACCGATCGCCGCAATGGCCAGCTTGTGCAGCGGGCCATGCGCCTCGGGGTGGTGATCTTCGTTGGTCGTCACCTCTTCCGCGACGCCGGTTCCGGTAATGCTCATGCGTGCAAAGTCGATTCAGGCTGTTCGCGGACGCGCACTCTATGTGCCACTGCCCCTGGCGTGGCGACGGGCGCGGCCTAGCACTCGTCCCGAAATGCCGCAATCGCTGCTTACAAGTGGCAAAAGCCCGTCTATAGGCGCCGCGCTGAACATAATTGGAGCGAACGAATAATGCGTATTGGGGTGCCGAAAGAGATCAAGAACAACGAGTTTCGAGTCGGCCTGACCCCCGCATCGGTTGCCGAACTCGTCGCCGCCGGCCACGAGGTCAACGTCCAGGCCACTGCCGGCGAGGGGATCGACTGCCCCGATTCGGCCTTCGAGAGCGCCGGTGCCAACATCCTCGAAACCGAAGCGGACGTGTTCGACGCCAGCGACATGATCGTGAAGGTGAAGGAGCCGCAGCCGGAGGAGATCAAGCTCCTCGAGCCGCGCCACATCCTCTTCACCTATCTCCACCTCGCCGCCGACAAGCCGCAGACCCTGGGGCTGATGGAATCGGGCGCGACCTGCATCGCCTATGAGACCGTGACGTCCAGGAGCGGGTCGCTTCCGCTCCTCAAGCCCATGAGCGAGGTCGCCGGCCGCATGTCTGTCCAGGTCGGCGCGCATTATCTCGAAAAGGAGCAAGGCGGCCGCGGAGTCCTGCTCGGCGGAGTGCCCGGAGTGGGACCTGCGAAGGTCGCCATTCTCGGCGGCGGAGTCGCCGGCGTGAACGCGGCCCAGATGGCCGTCGGAATGCGGGCCGATGTCACCATCTATGACATCAACATGGAACGCCTGGCGGAACTCGACATGTTCTTCTCGAGCCAGATCAAGACCGCTTACGCGTCCAAGGCGGCGATCGCACGGGCAGTCGAGAAATCGGAGCTCGTGATCGGCGCCGTCCTGCTTCCAGGAGCCGCTGCGCCGAAGCTCGTCACCCGCGACATGCTCCCGACGATGAAACGCGGTTCGGTGCTCGTGGACATCGCGATCGACCAGGGCGGGTGCTTCGAGACCAGTCACCCGACAACCCATGCGGACCCCGTGTACGAAGTGGATGGAATCATTCACTATTGCGTTGCAAACATGCCGGGCGCGGTCGCCCGTACGTCGGCCTTCGCCTTGAACAACGTCACCCTGCCGTTCGTGATGAAAATCGCGAACCTGGGCGCTGAAGAAGCGATGCTCCGCGATCCGCACCTCGCGGCGGGACTGAACGTGTCGGGCGGAAAGGTCCGGCACGAGGCCGTTGCCGAGGCGCTGGGGCTTCCGTTCGAAGGTGCGCTTGGGCTGGAACATTAAAGGAACATGCAACGTTCGCCTTTCGACCCACGTGATTGAAAAGGCGACGAATCGATGTCCGAGAAAATTCCCGATCATCCCAAGCAAAATCCGACCGGAAACGCGGAAAAAGACCCCGATGAATGGGTCACCGGCGATGAAGGAATGACGGGCGCGCAGGCGTCCTATCTCAAGACCTTGTCCGAAGAGGCAGGCGAGGAGTTCGATCCCAACTTGAGCAAGGCCGAGGCGTCCGAGAAGATCGACGCTCTTCAGGAGCGGACCGGGCGCGGCGATTAAGGCTTTGCGGGTTTGTCCAAGGCCTTGATGGCATCGGCCACCATCGGCCGCCAGGACGCATCGTCGGGTGCCGAGGCGAGAAGTTGCTTCCATAGCGCCACGGCGCTGTCGCCATCCCCGGAGCGAGCGAGCGCAAGGCCGAAGAAAAACAGCGGCGCGGGATGCCCCGGCGCGAGCTCGGCGGCGCGCCGGTAAGCGAATTCGCTGGCCGGCGTAAGCACGCCCGCGTGATCCACAAGCGCATTTGCTAGTCCGACCCACAGCTGGGCGTCCCGCGGATGCTCGCGAACGGCGGAGGTGAGGATATCCACCGCTTCCTGAGTATTGCCGCGCTCGGCGAAGGCTTCGGACATGGCGAGCCAATGCTCCGTTGGCGAAAAGTTGCCGAAGAAGGCGTGGCGCACATCGGCAAGCGGAATCGGCGATTCGAGCGATTGCGCGGAGCGCGGCGATCCAGCCAGCCCGGGATGCCCCTGAATGACGTAGCCGACGCAGCCGAACAGCAGTGCCGAGGCGGTCATCATCAGCATTGGCCCGCGCACGCGAAGCAGCCACAGGCAGCCCAGTGCAGCTGCGAACAGCAGCGCGAGAACGATCCAGCCGCTCACTCGGTCGCCCTCTTCTTCAGCCGTGTGCGGGCGACGAACGCGCCCGCGGCAAGGAGCGCCAGCGGCGCCAGCCATAGCGGCCAGGTGAGCGGCTCCGACGGCGGGCGGAAGGTGATCCAGGCGCCGTACCGGTCAATGAGCCACGATCGGATCGTCGACGGCTTCTCGCCCGCGGCAATTCGGCGGCGCACCATGTCCCGCATGTCGCCGGCAAGCTCGGCGTCCGAATCGGCGATCGACTGCCCCTGGCACACGAGGCAGCGGATTTCTTCCATGAGAGCCTGTGCCTTCGCCTCCTGCCGCGCGTCGGGAAGCTGGCGATTGGCCCAATAGGCCGGCGGAAGCGACGAGTTGGCGAGCGCGGGTACCGGAGCCGCAGCAGCGAGGGCGAAGGCGAAGAGCAGGTGCTTCATCGCGCGCCCCGTATCGCTTCCATTAATGCCGGGATGTCGTCTGGCTGAATGGGGCCGATATGTTGCATGCGAATCATTCCCCGCCCGTCGACGACGAACGTTTCGGGGACACCGGCTGAACCAAAAGCGAGCTGGATGTTGCTCTGCCGGTCGGCTCCGATCTCCACGAACGGATTGCGGTTCTCGGAAAGGAAGCGGGCGAGGTCCGCCGGCTTGTCGCGGACCGCGATCCCGACGATCGGAACGCCCTGCTTCCTGAGCTGCCAGAGGACGGGCGCTTCCCCCACGCACGGCACGCACCAGCTCGCGAAGAAGTTCACGAGCTTGGGCCTTCCGTCCGCGAGATCCGCCGAGGAAATCGGCTTTCCGCCCGGAATGGCTGCCGGGGCTGCAAACTGCGGGACCTTGCTGCCGACCATCGCCGATTCGATTGCGGTGTCGGGCGGGTTCGCGAGCCTCCACACGAGGGCCGCGACGACGACCCCGATGACGAACAGCGGCAGGAGACGAAGCCACCTCACCAGTCGCGCTCCTTTCGCCAGCCGCGCCACGCCCGGCCGCCGAGCGACAGGGCGCCGCCCAGCGCAATAAGGCCGCCTCCGAGCCAGATGAGGGTCACGAGCGGTTTCCACCACAAACGGATCTGCCAGCGCCCGTCCTCGGCGGGCTTGCCGATGACGGTATAAAGCTGGCCTGCAAGAACCGTTTCTATTGCCGCTTCGGTCGTCTGGGTCGGCGGATCGGTGTAAAATCGCTGCTGCGGTTTCAACACCGTCACGCCGCCACCCCGTGACGCGCGAAGCTCCGCCTGCAGCGCCGTCCAGTTGGACCCAGCCGCAGGCGTGACGGATTTCAGCTCGACCAGCCATGGTCCGACCGCGATCGGCTCGCCGGGCCGGGCCGCGGTGAGTACTTCCTTGGTCAGCAGCGTGCTCGCCGCCATTCCCGCAATCGCGACAGCGACGCCGAAGTGGGCGACGACCATGCCCCAGGTTGAAAGCGGCGTTCGCCGGAGCTTTCGCCCGAGCAGCGGAAGGAACGCCGAGATGGCCAGCATCGCGGCCACTCCGAGCGCGATCTTGGCGAGGACGCTACCCCCGGGGATGACGATGAAAGCGATAACGATGACGGTGACGCCGACGAGGGCCGGGATGACGAGCCGCTTGACCCTGGCGCCGGAGTCGCGTCGCCAGTTGAGGAGCGGCCCGACGCAGACGAGCATGACGAGCAATAGCGCCATCGGTCCTGCGACGGTGTCGAAATACGGCCCGCCGACCGAAAGCTTGGCTCCAGTCAGTGCCTCGACGACGAGAGGATATAGCGTTCCCACGAAGACGATACCGAGGATCACGGTCAACAGGAGGTTATTCCCCACCAGCGCCGCTTCGCGGCTGACCAGTTCGAAACGAGGTCCTTCGGCAAGCTTGCCCGAGCGCAGGGCGAACAATGCGAACGCCGCGCCGACATAGATGGCGAGGAGGACGAGAAGGAAAGACCCGCGCTTGGGATCGACGGCGAAGGCGTGAACGGAGGTCAGAATTCCGGAGCGGACGAGAAACGTACCGACCATCGACATGGAAAAGGCGATCATCGCCAGCATCACAGTCCAGGCGCGAAGCGAATCGCGCGCTGCGAGCACGCCGACCGAATGGAGGAGCGCGGTAGCGGCAAGCCACGGCATCAACGATGCATTCTCGACCGGGTCCCAGAACCACCAGCCGCCCCAGCCCAGCTCGTAATAGGCCCAATAGCTCCCGGCCGTGATTCCCAGCGTAAGCAGAATCCAGGCGCCCAGAACCCACGGACGCATCGCCTTTGCAAGGGCGCTGTCCACACGCCCGGTAACCAGCGCACCCACGGCAAGGCTGAACGCGACCGAAAGCCCGACATAGCCAAGGTAAAGCGTCGGCGGATGAAAGACGAGCCCGGGGTCCTGGAGGAGCGGATTGAGCCCCCTGCCCTCGAACGCCGGTGGATACAGTCGCTCGAATGGATTGGACGAGAACAGAAGGAAGGCGAAAAAGCCCATCGCGAGGGCACCCTGCGCGCCGAGCGCAGCGGTCAGAGTCCGCTCCTCGAGCCTGCGTGAAAAGATCGCCAGCGCCGCCCCCGCCACTCCAAGGATCGTGACCCACAGGAGCATCGAGCCCTCGTGGTTCCCCCACGCGCCGGCAACCTTGTAGAGCCATGGCTTCGCGCTGTGGCTGTTCTCCGCCACCAGAAGGACCGAGAGGTCCGTTCGCGCGAACACGAGCATCAGCATGCCCATCGCGAAGAGTGTCAGTGCGCCCTGGACAATGGCGATCGAGCGCACTGGTGCCGTGCCGGCACGAGCCGGCGCCGTTCCAAAGCCGAGGAACATCTGCAGCAGGGCGAGCGCGGCAGCGAGCCACAGCGCGGCAAGGCCGGCCTCGGCGATCACTTCTCGACCGTTGTCGCCGCCTTGTGCTCGGCGGCAATGTTGCCGAGTTCGGGCGGCATGTAGCGCTCGTCGTGTTTGGCGAGAATCGTATCCGCAACGAAGACGCCGTCGCCACGCATGTGGCCTTCGGCGATAGCGCCGCTTTGTTCGCGAAACAGGTCGGGCACGATTCCACGATAGACCACCGGCACCTGCGCCTTGCCGTCGCCAATTCGAAAATGGATGGTGACGCCGTCCGGGACCTTTGCGATCGACCCCTTCTCGACCATGCCGCCAAGCCGGATCGGCTGTCCGACCGCAGCTTTGCCGGACGCAATCTCGGCGGGAGTGTAGAAATATGCGGCGCGGTCCTTGAGGCCCCACATCGCAAGCAGGACGGCCGCGAGTACCGCCACGACGGCAAGGACGATCAGAACCAGCCGCTGGTGTTTAGGCTTGGCTATCACTTTCGCCGAAGCCTCTCCGCTTCGCGTTCGGCACGGCGCATGGCGCGCAGCGAAAGCAGCAGCAGCGCCGCCGTCGAAACGATTGCGACCGCATAAGCAGCGATAACGAATGGCCACGGGTTCATTCGCTGGATGTCCGTCTCAGGCGCGCTTCGACCCGAGCTCTCGCGAGCTCGCCCCGCATTCGCATCAGGACCGCGGCTGCAAACAGGAAGGTGAAGCCGAAGACGGTCAGTGGAAGCGGCCACAGGATCGACGGCGCGATCGTCGACCCGGACAGGCCGATACTCTCGCCCTGGTGCAACGTCCTCCACCACAGCACGGAGAAATGGATGATCGGCAGGTTCACCGCACCGACCAGACCGAAAATCGCCGTCATGCGCCCTTCTCCGCTGCGCTCGCTTTCGGCGGCGGCGAGCGCGATGTAGCCAAGATAGAGGAAAAACAGGATCAGCATCGAGGTGAGCCGCCCATCCCATTCCCACCACGTGCCCCAGGTCGGGCGTCCCCACAGCGAGCCGGTGACGAGGCAGACGGCCGTGAAGGTCGCTCCGCACGGAGCGATTGCACGGCCGGCGACAGCAGCGAGCGGGTGCCGCCACACGAGTTGCACGATTGCAGCAGCGGCAATGCCAGCCCACCCGGCCATCCCGAGCCAAGCGGCCGGGACATGGATGTAGATTATCCGTACGGTCTCGCCCTGAAGGTAGTCCGGCGGCGTGAACAGCAGACCCGCAATCATACCGGCTGTTGCAAGCACCAGGCCGATAGCCAGCAACCAGCCGGTCGCAGGCCTCGCGATACGAAGGAATCGCGCCGGGTTCGCAAGCGCGTGCATTGGGCCGGCGACTACCCCCTTCCGATCAGCCGCTGCGCCATCGCATCGGCGACCGCAGCAGGGTCTCGGCCCGTTTGCGCGCTTTCGGTCCAGATCTGGTCGAGGCGCCGCGGTATGCCCTCGATCCGCTCGCGAACAAGCTCGGCATCTCCGTCCCCGAGATATTCCGTGCAGACGTTGATGATTCCACCCGCGTTGATGACGTAGTCCGGCGCGTAAAGGATTCCGCGGCTGTCGAGGCGCGCACCGTCGGCAGCCGTGGCGAGTTGGTTGTTCGCGCCGCCGGCGACAATCGGCGTCTTCAGTTTGGAAATGCTCTCTTCGTCGAGGATCGCGCCGAGCGCGCAGGGGCTGACCACGTCCGCGTCAAGAAAGAGCACCTCGTCGGCAGGGACGACGGTTCCGTCCACGCGATCGGCGAGGGCCTTTGCCTTGCCCGCATCGACATCGGCGATCGACAGCTTCGCCCCTTCCGCAGCGGCGTGAGCGGCGACTCCCGTCGCGACGCTGCCGGCGCCCTGGAGGGCAATGTGGAGGCCATCCACGCTGTCCTTGCCCAGCGCCCGTTTGACGGCCGCCTTTATTCCAAGAAAAACTCCCAGCGACGTATGGGGTCCCGGATCGCCGCCGACCTGCTTCCCCTCGCTCGGAAGCCCGGCGACATACTGGGTCTGTCGCGCGACCTCGACCATGTCCTTGACGCTGATGCCGACGTCCTCGGCGGTGATGTAGCGCCCGCACAGGCGCTCTACGGCCTTGCCGAAAGCGGCCATCATTTGCGGCGATTTGTGCTTGTCCGGCGGCGCCAGGAGAACGGACTTGCCGCCACCGAGCGGAAGCCCGGCCATGGCGTTCTTGTAGCTCATCCCGCGCGACAGGCGCAGCGCGTCCGTGAGCGCGTCGGAAGGATCTTCGTAATGCCAGAAGCGAGCGCCGCCCGCTGCCGGGCCGAGATGGGTCGAGTGGATCGCAATGATCGCCCTCAGGCCGCACTCTGGCTCGTCGACGAAGTGAACGATTTCGTGCGCGTCGAAATCGGGGAAACCCCAGGGCGTGTCCATTGCTGCTTGAATACCCGTCCAGTGAAGCGAAGGTGGGGCGATCGAGGGGACTTGAACCCCCGACCCCTGGTACCACAAACCAGTGCTCTAACCAGCTGAGCTACGATCGCCATAGTGCGCCAGAGATTGCTGCGAGAGCTTCCCCAGAGCGCGGGCGGTCCTTAGGGTCGGCGGCCCCTTAACGCAAGCCGAACGGAGGCGAAGCTGACGAACGAAACGATGCGCAAGTTCGGCTATCCCGACACGCTCCTTCGCGAGTTCGATCACTGGGTCGTTCTCGTCCGGCCGGCGCAGGTCACCCTCGGCTCGCTCGTTCTCGCCGCGAAGAGCGACGCCACCGCCTGGTCCGATCTGCCGGACGAAGCTTTCGCCGAGCAGGCGCAGGCGATCCGCGCGGTCGAATGCGCGCTCGGCAGCTTCAGCCGCTACGAACGCATAAATTACCTGATGCTGATGATGGTGGACCCGCACGTCCACTTCCACGTCGTCCCGCGCTACTCTGGAAGGCGTTGCTGGAACGGGATCGACTTCCCCGATGCCGGCTGGCCGGGACCGCCTCAGCTCGGCTCGGCAGTCGCGCTGGACCCGAACCAGCTCGCCAGCCTTTGCGCCGAGCTGAAGCCGGTCGTTCAGCGAAGTTAGCAAACGGCGTTTACCTCTTGCAGTTGGCGAGCCGCAGGCACATGCACGCGCTTGGGAGAGGAGTACGATGGACCTGAGTCGACGGCCACGATCGGCGGCCGCTGCGGGCGTGTCGCTGAAGGACACGCTTGTCGCCGCGGGACTGAGTGGCGAAGCCGCCGCCGCAGTCGATTCGATCCCTCACAAATATGTTGCAGCGGACCCGAAACGGCCGCTTCGTGAGATCGGGACCGTCCGCGACGAAGTCCTGTTCGTCAGCACGGGCATTCTCGCCAAGGTGAAGCCCGACGGCGCCGGGCGGCGGCAAATCGTCGCGTTGCGCTTCCCCGGCGAGGGGATTCTACCGTCCGACGAACCCGCGAACTTCGCCGTGCAGGCGGTGGTCAAAAGCGAGGTCCGCATTGCAGGTGCCGAGGACTTTCACCGCGTCGTCGACAGCTCAGCCGAGCTGCGGCGTTTCTTCTGGCGCCTCGTCCACCGCAACGAGGCGATTGGTTACGAGTGGCTGGTCAACTGCGGCCGCCGCAACTCGACCGCACGAGTCGCTCACCTGCTGTGCGAGACAGCGACTCGAAGCGGGATCGACGGCGAACGCGAAACCATGGTCAATCCTTTTACCCAGCAGCAGATCGCCGACATCACCGGGCAGACGTCGGTCAACGTCAACCGAGTCTTCGCCGAGCTGGAGCGACAGGGGCTGATCGAAAGAAGCGGGCGCAACATCGCCTTCCGCGACTGGCGAGAGCTTCGCCGTATTGCGAGTTTCCACTCGACATATCTCGACTAGGCGCAGCCGATCGGATTGTGCCGGAGCACCGCCAGGATCGACGTCGTGGTGTTGCGTCTGGAAGGAATGGTGGGCGCGGCAAGGATTGAACTTGCGACCCCTGCGGTGTGAACACAGTGCTCTACCACTGAGCTACGCGCCCGAACCGTTTCCAAAGCCCTTCGGGGGCCGGTTGCGGGAGGCCGCATATAGCCGCCCAATCGACCCTGTCTAGCTTTGGACTGCGTCCTTCAGCACCTTGCCCGGACGAAACTTCGGCTGGGAGGTCGCCTTGATCTGCATGGGCTCGCCGGTACGCGGATTGCGGCCCGTGGACGCCTTTCGACGAGTCACGGAAAAATTGCCGAAACCGACCAGCCGGACCTCATCGCCGCGCTTGAGCGCAGACGTAATCACATCGAGAACCGTTTCCACCGCCCTGCCGGCTTCGCCACGGCTCAATCCGGCGCGGTCGGCGACGTGACCGATCAATTCCTGCTTGTTCATTGACTCGCTGCTCCCCGGCGACTCGCGCGACACCCGCGCGCTGTGTTCCAACACCTAAAGGCAGTCTGGCGCGCGGAGTCAAAAACTTCGCCCGCTCGACTGTCCCGATTAATGACGGATCGCGGGCTCACCGCCTCCCGAAGCAAGCGGCGGGATCGGCGGCTCGGTCGCATGCTCGTCGGCGTCGGTCCATTCAATCGGCCGCATCGGCTCGGTCATCGCGTGGGCAAGCACTTCATCCACGTGGCTGACCGGGATAATCTTCAGGTTCTTCGTCACGGAATCGGGAATTTCAGCAAGGTCCTTCTCGTTTTCCGCCGGGATCAGGACAGTGGTGATCCCGCCGCGGAGCGCAGCCAGGAGCTTCTCCTTCAAGCCGCCGATCGGCAGAACGCGCCCGCGAAGAGTGACTTCGCCCGTCATGGCCACGTCCCGGCGCACCGGGATTCCGGTCAGGGTCGAAATCATCGCCGTGACCATTCCGATGCCCGCCGAGGGACCGTCCTTCGGGACCGCGCCTTCGGGCAGGTGGACGTGGATATTCTTGCGCGCGAACAGGCTCGGCCTGACGCCGAACGACGGAGAGCGCGCCTTGACGAAGCTCATTGCCGCCTGGACCAATTCCTTCATCACTTCGCCGAGCTTGCCGGTGGTCTTGATCTCGCCCTTTCCGGGAACGGTCACCGCTTCGATGGTCAGGAGTTCGCCTCCGACTTCCGTCCAGGCGAGGCCTGTGACGGCTCCGATCTGGTCCTCCTCCTCGCCGATTCCGTAGCGATAGCGGCGGACGCCCAGGTAGTCGGAGACATTCTCAGCGGTCAGCTCGACCTGCTCTGTCTTTCCCTCGAGAATCTGGCGCAGGACCTTGCGCGCGATTTTCGCCAGCTCGCGCTCGAGCGTGCGGACACCCGCTTCGCGCGTATAGTGCCTGATGATCGCTCGAAGTCCGTCCTCGCTGAAGCTTAGCTCCTCCGGCTTAACGCCGTGCGCTTCCACCTGCTTGGGGATGAGGTGCCGCTTTGCGATCTCCACCTTCTCGTCCTCGGTGTAACCCTCAAGGCGGATGATCTCCATCCTGTCGAGAAGCGGTTGCGGCATGTCGAGCGAGTTGGCCGTCGTCACGAACATGACGTCGGACAGGTCGTAATCCAGCTCCAGGTAGTGATCCTGAAAGCGCGCATTCTGTTCCGGGTCGAGGACCTCGAGGAGCGCGGATGACGGATCGCCTCGGAAGTCCTGGCCGAGCTTGTCGATCTCGTCGAGGAGGAACAGCGGATTGCTCGTTCCTGCCTTGCGGATGTTCGAGATGATCTTGCCCGGAAGCGAGCCGATATAGGTCCTGCGGTGGCCGCGAATTTCGGCCTCGTCGCGAACCCCGCCAAGCGACTGGCGAACGAAGTCGCGCCCGGTGGCGCGGGCGATCGAACGACCAAGCGAGGTCTTGCCGACGCCGGGCGGGCCGACCAGGCACAGGATCGGGCCCTTGAGCTTGTTGGTCCGGGCCTGCACGGCGAGATATTCGACGATGCGGTCCTTGACCTTCTCGAGTCCGTAGTGGTCCTCGTCGAGGATCTGCTGCGCCTCGCCAATGTCTTTCTTGACCCGCGACTTCTTGCCCCAGGGAAGGCCGAGAAGAACGTCCAGATAATTGCGCGCGACGGTGGCTTCGGCCGACATCGGCGCCATTGCCTTCAACTTCTTCAGCTCGGCATTGGCGCGCGCCTTCGCCTCTTTCGACAGCTTCGTCTTGCGGATTTGCGCTGCAAGCTCGGCAAGCTCGTCGCCGCCCTCCTCGCTCTCGTTCCCGAGCTCGCGCTGAATCGCCTTCAACTGCTCGTTGAGATAGTATTCGCGCTGGGTCTTCTCCATCTGGCGCTTCACTCGCCCGCGGATCTTCTTTTCGACCTGCAGAACTCCCAGCTCGCCCTCCATGAAGGCGAACACCATTTCGAGGCGGCGCGCGGGAGCGAGCTCGGCCAGCACGGCCTGCTTGTCGGCGACCTTGATCGAGAGGTTCGACGCAACCGCATCCGCAAGAATCGAGGGGTCCTCGATCTCGGCGAGTTGGATTCCGGTTTCCGGCGACACTCTCTTGTTGAGCTTCGCGTAATTTTCGAATTGGTCGACCACGGATCGCATCAGCGCCTGGACCTCGGGCCCTTCCGCGCTCTGGTCGTCGATTTCCTCCACCTCGGCGGTGACGAAACCGTCGCTCTCGACAAGGTCGACGAGCTTCGCGCGTTTCGCGCCTTCGACCAGCACGCGCACCGTTCCGTCGGGCAGTTTCAACAGCTGCATGGCGGTTGCAACGACGCCGAGGTCATACAGGTCGTCACGACCGGGATCGTCCTCGGCAGGGTCGAGCTGCGCGACCAGGAACAGCTCCTTGTCGGCAGCCATCGCCGATTCAAGGGCTGCTACGGATTTCTCGCGGCCGACGAACAGAGGTACGATTCGCTGCGGGAAGACGACGATGTCGCGCAGCGGAAGAAGCGGGAGAAAGCGAGTCATGCACGTGTATATGGGCGGACCGCGGCCCGGGAACAAGCGCAAGGAGCTGAGCGCTGAGCAGGTAGGGAGCAAGCGAAATGAACGACCGTGAGAAGATCAGCACCGGCCCCAATGCCGAACCGATCAACGAGAACATCGGGACCATCGCCGAAGGAATTCCCGATGACAGCCTCGCACCCGGGGAGAAGGAGCTGCCCGAGCCGCCGACCGATGAGCAGGTTGAGGAGGCGGAGGAAAAGCTCGGAGCGCCGCAGGCCGAACGCGACACCCTGCCGCTCGACGGCGAATAGTCAGCGCGGAGCCGAGTAGGCCACCAGCAGCGCCGGAACCAGGTTCTGAAGCGCGTGGACGCACATGGGAATACCGAAGGCGAGCATAAGCGACCGACCGCGCCACGCAACGAACAAAGTCGAGAAGACCAGGAACGGCCACCAGATCACGAGGCCCCAGATCGGAGCGGCGAGAGAGTGGGCGACCCCCCAGCCCGCAGCGCTCAAGAGGATTGCCAGCCATTCGGGAAGAAGTTGGACGAGGAAGAGCAGCACGCTGCCCATGATCAGCGTTTCAAGCACCGGCGAAAAGACAACGAGCGCGAAGACGGCCAGGAGGCCCACCGCGTGGAACTGCGGTTGCTGAGCAGCCGGGAACAGCAGTGAGCCGAGCAAAGCGAAGAGGATGCTGACGGGAAAGGCCGTGGCCCAGCCGACCGCGATCGCGCGAACCGGCCGCCGAGGCGACCGGATCGCTGCCGGAAGGAAGGAGAGCGGCGTTCCCGCGCCGACGTCCGCCGCGCTGACGCGGCTACGATTCACGCAGCGTCGCCGGTCTTGCCTTTCTTGGCGTAGACACGAACAGGCTCCTTGCGCCCCTCGACCACGTCCTTGTCGATGTGAACTTCATCGACTCCGTCCATCGACGGCAGGTCGAACATCGTGTCGAGCAGGATTCCTTCGAGGATCGAACGGAGCCCGCGAGCGCCGGTCTTGCGATCGATTGCCTTGCGTGCAACCGCGCCGAGCGCATCGTCGCTGAACGCCAGCTCGACATCCTCCATGTCGAACAGCTTGTGATACTGCTTCACCAGCGCGTTCTTCGGCTCGACCAGGATCTTGATCAGCGCGTCCTCGTCGAGGTCGAGCAAGGTCGCGATCACCGGCAGTCGACCGATGAACTCTGGGATGAGGCCGAACTTCAGCAGGTCCTCCGGCTCGCAGTGCTGGAGAACCTCGCCGGTCTTGCGCTCGTCGGGAGCCGCGACATGGGCGCCGAAACCCATGGACTTGCCCTCCATGCGGTCGGAAATGATTTTTTCCAGACCGGCAAACGCGCCGCCGCAGATGAACAGGATGTTCGTGGTGTCGACCTGCAGGAATTCCTGCTGCGGATGCTTGCGACCGCCTTGAGGCGGGACGGAGGCCGTCGTGCCTTCCATCAGCTTGAGCAGCGCCTGCTGCACACCCTCGCCCGAAACGTCCCGGGTAATCGACGGATTGTCCGACTTGCGGCTGATCTTGTCGATTTCGTCGATGTAGACGATTCCGCGCTGCGCCTTCTCGACGTTGTAGTCGGACGCCTGAAGAAGCTTGAGGATGATGTTTTCGACATCCTCGCCGACGTAGCCGGCCTCCGTGAGCGTGGTCGCGTCGGCCATCGTGAACGGAACGTCGAGAATACGCGCAAGAGTCTGCGCAAGCAGCGTCTTGCCGCAGCCGGTCGGTCCGATGAGAAGGATGTTCGACTTCGCGAGCTCGACTTCCGCACCGGTCTTGGTGCCGTGGTTCAGCCGCTTGTAGTGATTGTGAACGGCGACCGACAGGACCCGCTTCGCCCGATCCTGGCCGATGACATAGTCGTCGAGGACCTTGCAGATTTCCGCAGGCGTCGGGACTCCGTCGCGAGTCTTCACCAGCGCCGACTTCGTTTCCTCGCGGATGATGTCGTTGCACAGCTCGACACATTCGTCACAAATGAAGACGGTGGGTCCCGCGATGAGCTTGCGGACCTCGTGCTGCGACTTTCCGCAGAACGAGCAGTAAAGGGTGCTCTTGCCGTCGCTGCCCGATAGTTTGGTCATTGAGTTCCTTGCGTCCTACGCTTCGGCGCGTGGAATGCTCCAAGCTAGCCGGATTTGTAGCACAAGCAAGCTTCGGCGTAAGTTAACGCTCGTCGCCACTGTGCCATTTGGACACCGATATGGATGGTCCTGCGCAGCCACGCAAGGAAGCCGCGCAAGAAATCCACAATTACTGCAGCAGTTTACGACGGCGTGACGTCACCCGCGCCCGTCCCGGCGTCCTCGCCCGTCTCGGGGCGCTTTTCGAAGACCTCGTCGATAATCCCGAAGTCCTTCGCTTCTTCCGCTTCCATGAACTTGTCGCGGTCCATCGCCTTTTCGATCTCCTCGATCGGCTGGCCGGTATACTTCGCGTACAGCGAGTTGAGCCGAGCGCGGATGCGAAGGATTTCGCGGGCCTGGATCTCGATGTCGGAGGCCATGCCCTGCGCGCCGCCGGAAGGCTGGTGGACCATGATCCGGCTGTTGGAGAGCGCCACGCGCATGCCGGGTTCGCCCGCCGCCAGCAGGAAGCTCCCCATCGACGCCGCCTGGCCGATGCACACCGTCCCGATCTTGGGACGGATGTATGTCATCGTGTCGTGAATCGCCATTCCGGCCGTCACCACGCCACCCGGCGAATTGATGTACATGAAGATGTCCTTCTTCGGATTCTCCAATTCCAGGAACAGCAGCTGCGCGGTCACCAGGCTGGCCATGTGGTCCTCGATCGCGCCGGTGATGAAGACGATCCGCTCCCGAAGCAGCCGCGAATAGATGTCGAAGCTGCGCTCGCCCCGGTTCGATTGTTCGATGACGATTGGAACGAGCTGCGAGGCGATGTCCTGGTGATCCATATTCGTGAAGGTCCTTGAGTAAAGTCTGCCCGACCTACATCGGGCGGAAGCCGAAAAGGTTCAACCCGCGTTCGGCCAAACCTATTCTTGTGGCGGAATTCAGGATCCGCTCGGCGCCGTCGGCGCCTGGAGCGAGAGATAGGCAAGCCGCCGCATCTCCCTTCGCCCGCGCGTGACCGTGTCGAGGATCAGCCCGGCGAAGAAACACAGAACGGCGACGATCGTCATTCCCGTGACAAGAATGGCCGTCGGCACCCGCGGAACGAGGTGCGTGTGGAGATAGGTGATAACCAGCGGGACCGACAGAAGCACCGCAGCCGCAAGAAGGACAACAGCGATTATCCCGTAGAACAGGACCGGCCGCTCGACCCTGTACAGCGTCGCGATCGTCTTGAGGATGCGCCAGCCGTCGCCGACCGTCGACAGCTTCGATTCCGATCCTTCGGGACGCGCCAGGTAGCGGGTTTCGATCTCGCCGACGGGCATCCTGAGTTCCAGCGCGTGAACGCTCATCTCGGTCTCGATCTCGAAGCCCGAGGAAAGCACCGGGAAGCTCTTCACGAAGCGTCGCGAAAACACCCGGTAACCTGAGAAGATATCATTGAAACTCCGCCCGAACAGCCCGGCGAGCAGGCCGGTGAAGAGGCGGTTTCCAAGCACATGCCCGCCCCTGTAGGCGTCCTTCGCGTCGTGGCGGCGAGTGCCGACGACCATGTCGAGCTGCTGCGCCAGGAGCAGCGCGACCATGTCGGGAGCGGCCGCTGGATCGTAGGTCAGGTCGCCGTCGGCCATGACGTAAACGTCGGCGTCGATGTCGGCGAACATGCGCCGAACCACATGGCCCTTGCCCTGTTGGCGCTCGGTCCGGACCACCGCGCCGGCCTTTGCGGCGGCTTCGCAGGTTCGATCGGAGCTGTTGTTGTCGTAGACGTACACGACCGCGTCCGGCAGAACCGAGCGAAAGCCCGAGACCGTGGCGCCGATGGTCGCTTCCTCGTTGAAACACGGCAGCAGGACCGCGATTCGTCTTTGCGTCTTCGCGCCTGCCATCGAGTCCCCCACTCCGTCGGCCCGGCCGAGCCGGGAGCTACCTGGTATCGACATCGGTGGAAAAAGGCTCGCCGCGGGTCAAGCCCGAGGTGACGATCAGGCCTTCTTTGCCGAAGCTTTCTTCGCCGGCGCTTTCTTTGCCGCCGGTTTCTTTTCCGCCTTCTTTGCTGCAGCCTCGTTGCTGGGCTCGCTCTTCAAAGGTTTCTCCGCCTTCGCCTTGCTTGTCTTCTCAGGCGTGAGCTTGGCCTTTTTCGGCGCCGGCTCGGACTTTGTCTTCATCGGCTTCTTCGCCTGCGAGGCGGAACTGTCATCCTCGGCCTTGGAAGCGGACTTCTTCGACTTCGCCTTCTTCGCCGCCTTCGGCTTCTCCTCGCCGACGTCGTGCCCGCACCCGGGGCCGTGAACGTGGCCTTCCTCGCTTTCGAGATCGGCCTCGAGCTCAGCTCGAAGTCGCGGTCCGATCGCTGATTTCCGCCTTGGAGAAGAGGAAATCGACGACCTTGTCCTCGTACAGGGGAGCACGAAGCTGTGCAGCCGCGGTCGGCTCCTGCTGGAGGTACTGGAGGAACCGTTCGCGATCCTTGCCCTGGTATTGCGAGGCCGCCTGGCCGATCAGCCGGTTCATCTCTGCGTCGGTGATGGTGACGTCGTTGGCGCCGCCGATCTCGGACAGCAGAAGGCCGAGGCGAACGCGCCGCTCGGCAATCCTGCGGTAGTCGTCGGCTTCACTTTCGATCTCGTCGAGCGCCGCCTTGGGATCCGAACTCGTGGCTCGCCTCATGGCGGAGCTGCGCCATGATGTTCTGGAACTCGGCCTCGACCATCGACTGCGGCACGTCGAAAGTCGCGCGTTCGGCGAGCTGGTCGAGAAGGCGCCTCTTCATGTGCGTTCGAGTGAGGCCGTTGAGCTCCTGCGCCTGCTGGTCGCGGAGGATTTCCTTGAGTTTGTCGAGGCTTTCCAGTCCGAGAGCCTTGGCAAACTCGTCATCGGCCTTGCCTTCGGCGGCGACCCGGACCTGCTTCACCGTTACGTCGAAGGTGGCGTCCTTGCCCTTGAGAGTTTCGACCGGATAGTCGTCCGGGAACGAGACCTTCACTTCGCGCGAATCGCCGGCCTTCGCGCCGACCAGCTGGTCTTCGAATCCGGGGATCAGTCGACCCGAGCCGATTTCGATCGACATGTCTTCGCCCTTGCCGCCTTCGAAAGGCGTGCCGCCGACCTTGCCGTCGAAGTCCATTACGACGAGGTCGCCGGTTTCCGCCTTGTGGCTCTTCGGCGCGTCCTTCCAGCTCTTGTTCGAACTCGACGAGCCGCTCGATCTGCTCGTCGACTGCCTTTTCGTCGGGCTCGACCGTCAACCGTTCGAGCTTGAGACCGTCGATGTCGGGTGCGGGAATTTCCGGAAGCGCTTCGAGGCGGACCCGGACTTCTGCGTCCTTGCCCGGCTCGTACTGCTCGTCCAGTTCGACTTCGGGCTGCATTGCCGGCCGCAGCTTCTTCTCCTCGAGCAGCTTCTGAACGCCGTCCTGCACTGCACCGCTGAGGGCGTCGCGCTGAAGGTTCTCGCCGTGCATTTTCCTGATGAGGTTCGGCGGCACCTTCCCGGGACGGAAGCCCGGCATCCGGACCTGCGGCGCGATCCGCTTCACTTCCTGCTCAACTCGGGCGTCGATGTCCTTCGCCGGAATCGTCAGCATGAAGGCGTGCTTGAGCCCTTCGGTCTCGGTCTCGACGGTTTTGATGGTCACGGTCTGAAGTCCTCAATTCTGCCTGGCGCGCTTGGCGCATTATTGCCGGTCGCCCGCGCGATTTCGTCCTCGAAAAACCCCCGCGTTGACCGCGGGCGAAAATGGTGCGCGCGAAGGGACTCGAACCCCCACGTCTTGCGACACTGGAACCTAAATCCAGCGCGTCTACCAATTCCGCCACGCGCGCGGACGCTATTTCAAAGGTGGGCGCGCCTATACCAAGGCTGAACGCCGGGGCAAGCTGCAACGATCCTCCCACGCGCTGCAACCGCCCGTCGATGGCAGCGTTGTTCGGCCAGGGAGAAATTGGATTCAACAACAGCCGCCCGTGACGCCGCCGCAAGTGCCTCCGGAAACGCCGCCGCCGTCGAAACCGGCCCGGCCGGAACGCCCGCCGCCGGAAACGCCCCCTCCGCAGCCCGACATCGACATTCCCGATCCAGCGCCGTCGCCCGCCCCCGGCCAGCCGATACCGACACCCACACCCGCTCCGGCGCCGGGCACTCCGACCGCCTGATTAGGACAGCGTGTTCGCCCGCGGGCGCGGAGCGTCGCTCTAGCGCCGGATATTCGCAGATCCGACGATCGCCTCGAAGTCGTCGATCTCGTCGGAAAAATAGTGGGAACGGGCGGCATCCAACATCACGAGGTAAAGGCGGCCTCTGACGACAGCGCCAACGGTCCGGCCCTTTCGCCACAATTCGTCGCCGTCGAGGTGTTCGTAATCGAGCTGGAAGCCCGGATAGCCCGCGAACTGCCGCGGCTCGAGCGACAGCGTTCGAAACTCCACTGCTCCGCCGCGAACGCGATAGGCGCTTTCCAGCATGGCTGCGATTTCCGGCGCCGTCATGTCGGAATGGAACTTGGGAATCTGCTGCGAATCGTAGCTGTCGGTTCGAATGAGCCTCTTCTTGTCCGGCAAGCCGCTGATGAAGGTCAGGTCGTCGAGATACGGTCCGTTCAAGGTCCAGTCCTCGACCCACCGTACGTCCTCGAACAGAAGCCTCCGCTGGCGATTCCATTCGCGAGGCGGCGTGACGGTCATCGAGCCGTCCCCGACCCTCGTCTCTCGAGCGCGAACGAGGCTGTAATAGGTCCCGAACCCGGATGGGGCGCCGCCAAGGCTGCTGCATCCGGTCACTGCCAGGAGAAGCGGGGCGACGAGGTGCCTGGCACGGCGGCTCATCGGCGTTCTCACCCGATCATTTGCCGAATGAACGGAGCGTCCGGCGCTTTCGGCTTCATCGCCAGATAATGCGATAGCGCCCTCTTCGCTTCCGACTGGCGGCCCTGCTTCATCAGCGCCAGTCCGTGCCAGCGCCAGGCGTCCGCGGGCGCATCCGGATAGGCGACGGCGATGGAGTAGCTCTGCTCGGCTCGTTCCTGGTCGCCTTTGCGGTTGCGAAGCCGCCACACCTCGCCTTCGTAAAATCTGAGCAGCCCGTTCCATCCGTCGCGGGCAAGCTGTTCGATCACATACTGGCTCGCGCCCGGGTCGTTCAGCTTCACCTGGTCGTCGAGAAGCGTGGGGCGAACGGGGGCGATCGCGTCCAGGTACCGGGCGCGCCCGGTCACATAGCTTCGTCCGGGAACCCGCAACTCCTGCGCGCTGATCCGCAGGTCGGCCATGCGGCTCTCCTCCGCCGGGTGGGTGGCGAACAGCGAGTAGCCGCGGTCGCGGTGCTTCCGCCGGTATTTGGCGCTGAGATCGAGTTCGCCGATGAGCTGTGCCCAGACGTTCGACATTTCCATCGGGTCATAGCCCGCCTGGGCAATAAGGCGCGCGCCCATGGCGTCGGCTTCGGCCTCGAGCGCGCGACTGTAGCGCAGCAGCGACAGCACCGTGCCGAGCTGTGCCAGCTGGACGTAATCGCCCATGTACATCCCAGCGCCGGCGCCGCCCACTCCTGCCGCCATCGACGCAATCGCGAAGATATCGGTCTTGCGCCGCGTGTCGCGCCACTGCCGAATCATGTGGCGGCGAAGGAAGTGGCCCGATTCGTGCGCGATGACCCCGGCAAGCTGCGCTTCGTTTCGCATCCGCAGGAGAAGCCCGGAAAAGACCACCGCGAATCCGTTAGGGAACATCATCGCGTTGAACTCCGGTACGCGAAGGACGTAAATCCGCATGTCCTTTGCAGCGGGGCCGCCAACCTTGCCGATCAGATCCCGAACATAGCTCTGCACACCCGAATCGCCGATGAGCAGGTTGGACCCGGCGACTTCCTCTTCGACCCGGTCCATCTGCTGCCAAAGCCCCTTTTCGTCGGTGTCGGTGGGCCGAAAGCCGGGACCGATCAAAGGCTCCATCTGCGAAGGCAGAACTCGCGCTCGGGCAAGTCCGCCCAGGCCGGAAGCGACAATCGCGCCAGCGCCCAGGAGCAGGCGGCGACGGTCGATCTCGCAACGGATGCACATCAGCTTTTTTTCGCTTCGCGAACGCTCTTGCCCGGCTTCATCCGTCCCAGCAGGCGCTCCACGAGCTGGGCTGCGCCATCGGGCGTGCGAATGTCGCCGAGGTTTACGCCCGCCACTTCAGTCCCTGTCTGGAGGACGTTGAACCATACGACCTCGCCGGTTCTAAGATCGACCAGCGAGGCATAGGCGAGCTGACCTCCGCCGCCCACGCCGGGCGCGCAAAAGCCGATGAAGCAGCCGGCGATCCCGATCACTTGTAGCGCCACGCGCCCTGTCGAGGCGAAGCTGTCCTCGGCGTGCAGGAACAGCATGTAGTCGAAGCCCGTCCTGACGCCGAAGTTCACCGCGTCCTGCCCGAGCGTGTAGTCGAGGCCCCTGCGGCGCTTGGTCGGCAGGTATGCACCGAGATATTTGTGAAGGACGATCGATTCGTCGACGGCGTAATTGAGCCGCTCGAGCCGGGCCACGGCATCCGCGTCCACTCCCGGGACATCGCTGCGGCGTTCCGCCACCACCAGCCTGCCTCCACGCTCGCCCTGCTGCGCCTTCAGCGCGGCGATGACGTTGGTTCGAGCGCTCTCGGTCCAGTCTGCGCGAGGCTCCGTCATTCCACCCGTCGTGACCGAGCCGACGGAAATATCCGGGCGAAGCACGAGTAGGCTGTAGTCGCCGCTTGGCGGGGTAAACTGGAGATCGGCAAACTGCCGGGTCTGGACGCACGCAGCAGCGATAAGGCTCAAGCCCACCGCAACGGCTATCCCCCCTTTGCCCATCCGCTCGGCCTCCGCGGCGCTTGTCGCCGGTCGATGCGGTATTCAACCCCAGCTGTTGCGAAACAGCAAGGTCTTCAATGCGCTAGCGAGTCGGGCAGACGGCGCCGGCGACGCCGTCGAGGCAGCGCCCGTCGATCCTGCCGGCGTCGATTGGGAGGTCCAGAATCGCCGCCAGCGTCGGCATGATGTCCACGGTGTCGATAGGATCGTTTCGCTGCTGCGGAGCTGTTCCGCGACGCCAGAACAGGATCGGCACCCGGCGGTCCTGGTCCCACGGGCTTCCGTGAGTGGCAACATAGGATTCGTTCGGCCGCGCAATGGGGACGATCCAACGCTTGAGCAGGACGACGATGTCGCCGGAGCGCTCGGCATCGAAGGAAGCGCGGGCGCGCTGCTCGAGAGTCCAGGCGGTCGGATCGCCTGACGGCACGGCTACCTGCTCCAGCTGCGCCTTGGTGAACACTGCCGCGACCAACGGGCTTTGCCGATAGAGAGCGATCGCAGCATCGGTTACACGCGCCCGAGTGGCGGGGTCGAGGCCGCCGGCAATATAGACATCGCCTTCCCCGACCAGCGGATTTTCCGCCAGGTGCAGCTGCCGGGCGATTTCGTCGCCGATGGTCTTGCTGTTCAACGTGTCGGGTGTGCGGCGCGCCTCCGCATTGCCTTCGAGCCGCAGCCGCTCGGGAATGTCGGTCCCACCGTGGTCGGCAGTGAGCACCACCGCATAATCGAGGCCGCGGCTGTCGAGAGCGTCGAAGAAGCGCCCGAGCTCCTGGTCCAGCTCATGAAGCTGGATGCACATCTCCAGGCCCTCGGTGCCATAGCGGTGGCCCACGTAATCCGTCGCTGAAAGGCTGATTGCCAGGACGTCCGGTGCGTTATCGCGCCCTAGCTGCCGCTCATCGACGATCCCCGTCGCCAGCGCCAGCGTGTCTCGATCCAGCGCTGGCGAGGAATGATATTCGGCTTCTGCCGGGCCATGGCCGAAGCGGCCCGTGCCAAGCACCCGCCCGCCCGGCTCCACTTTCACGAGCTTGTCGCGGCTTTCGCAGTACGCCGGGATCGGGAGCGGCGGCGCCTGTTCGGTCTCGATCTCCGACGCGACGCGCCGGTTCACCGCCTCGACGGCCGGGCTCGGAACCGCGCCCGGAAGGTCGCTCTCGAACTTGCCGGTCGCTCCACGGTAGCGGTAATACCAGCGCACGTCGGGCGTATGGCCCCCCATCATCACAGCCGCCCGGTCCTTGCCGGCGATGGCGACCGACTGGCTTTCTGGCGAAGCTCGTTCGAGAATTTCACCGAGCACCGGAACGCGCAGGTGCACGGGCGAGACGACGTAGCCGTTGGGGTCGTACTTAGCGGGATTCTTCGATTCGTCCTCGGCGCAATAGATCGGTTGGCGACCGCGCGGGCTGTCCGGCTGGAACCAGATGTTGGCGACGATTCCGGTGTGCGCCGGGTGCATCCCGGTCAGGATCGTCGAATGACCCGGGCAGGTCTCCGTTGCCGCATGGCTCTGGTAGCCGTTGTGGAACGCGGTGCCCGAATTCGCGAGCCGCGCCAGCCCGCCGGTGAAATTGCCGCGATACTCGTCGAACAAGTCGGCCGAAAACTGGTCGACTGCGATGGCAACGACGAGCCTGGGCGGATTGGCCGCTTGGGCCGGCGATGACGCTGCGATCGGCGATGGCGGCGGGGCAAACGGAGCGGAAGCGCAACCCGACAGGAGCACGGCGAACCCTGCCGCAAACGCAAACTGCTTCATCACGCGCATACCCCCCGCCATTGCCTCGTCAGCCGTCGAGCTTTGCCCGAAGCCGTTCGTTGACCACCTTCGGATTGGCCTTCCCGGCCATCGCTTTCATCACCTGTCCGACGAAGAAGCCGAACAGCTGCTGCTTACCGTCCCTGTATTGCTGGACCTTTTCAGCATTGGCCCCGAGCATCTCGTCAATGACCCGGTCGATCTCGCCCGTGTCCGAGGTTTGCTTGAGTCCGCGCTCCTCGACGATCGCGTTCGCGCCCTGCCCCGTTTCGAGCATGATCTCGAACACCTGCTTGGCGAGCGTGCCGGACAAGGTCCCGTCGCCGACGAGCTTCAGGAGTTCTCCCGCCTGAGCCGGCGTTACGGGGCTCTTTTCGATGGTGAGTTCCAGGCGGTTGAGAGCGCCGAAATATTCCGAGGCGGTCCAGTTTGCCGCCGCCTTGGGCTCAGCCCCGGTCTCCAGAAGCGAATCGAACCAGCGCGCGATATCGACGTCGGCAGTAAGCACGCCAGCGTTATACGGCGTGATTCCGAGCGCTTCGTAGCGTTTGCGCTTCGCGTCCGGGAGCTCGGGCAAGCTCGAGCGGCACTCCTCGAGAAAGGCATCGTCAAGTTCGACAGGCAGAAGATCGGGATCGGGGAAATAGCGGTAATCGTGCGCTTCTTCCTTGGATCGAAGCGCGCGAGTGACGCCCTTGTCGGGGTCGAAGAGCCGCGTTTCCTGGACGACGGTGCCGCCCTCCTCGATGACGGCGATCTGCCGTTTCGCTTCATGCTCGATCGCGGCCATGACGAAGCGGACGGAATTGACGTTCTTCGTCTCGGTTCGAGTGCCGAGCTCGCCTCCGGCTTTTCTCACGCTGACATTGACGTCAGCGCGCATCGAGCCTTCCTCCATATTGCCGTCGCACGACCCGACGTAGCGGAGAATTGCCCTGAGCTTTCTCAGGTAAGCGCCTGCTTCTGCTGGTGAACGCATGTCCGGCCGAGACACGATCTCCATCAGCGCTACCCCGCAGCGATTGAGGTCGACGTAGCTCATCGTCGCGTGCTGGTCGTGCATCAGCTTGCCCGCGTCCTGCTCGACGTGAATCCGCTCGATCCCGATCCGCTTGGTCGAGCTTTCGTCAGCGTCGTCCAACAGGATCTCGATCTCGCCCTCCCCGACGATCGGGTGGTAGAGCTGGCTGATCTGATAGCCCTGCGGAAGGTCCGCGTAGAAGTAGTTCTTGCGGTCGAAGCGCGACCAGGGATTGATCTTCGCTTCCAGCGCCATGCCCGTACGCACCGCCTGGCGGATGCACTCTTTGTTCGGCACCGGAAGCATTCCCGGCATGGCCGCATCGACGAGGCTCACCTGCGTATTCGGCTCCGCCCCGAACGCCGTTGCCGCTCCGGAAAAGAGCTTGGATGCGGTCGCGGTGATCTGCGCGTGGACCTCGAGGCCGACCACGACCTCCCACTCGCCGGTGGCACCTTTGAGACGATAGTCGCTCACCACCATTTCTCCGCCCTTGCAGTGAACCCGGCGCGTTCCTCGATCGCGAGCGCGGCGTTGAGAACGCCCTGCTCGTCAAGCTCGTTTCCGATCAGGTGAAGGCCGAGCGGGAGGCCCTGCCCGTCCAGCCCGCCGGGTACGCTCATCGCTGGAAGACCCGCGAGGCTGGCGGGGACGGCGAACACATCGTTGAGATACATGGCGATCGGATCGTTGCTCTTCTCACCCAGCGCGAAAGCCGCCGAGGGGGCGGTTGGCGTCAGAACGAGGTCGCAGTCGCGGAACGCGTTGCGGAAGTCCTGCTTGATGAGCGCCCGCACCTTCTGCGCCTTGGTGAAATACGCGTCATAGAATCCTGCCGACAGCACGTAGGTGCCGATCATGATGCGGCGCTTCACTTCCGCGCCGAAGCCCGCCGCACGCGTCGCGCAATACATGGCGTTCAGCGAACCCTCGCCCTCGACCCGGCAGCCGTAACGCACGCCGTCGTAGCGGGCGAGGTTCGAGGAGGCTTCAGCTGGCGCGATGATGTAATAGGTCGGAAGCGCGTACTTCGTGTGCGGAAGGCTGATCTCGACGCATTCGGCGCCGGCATCCTTCAGCCATTCGATTCCCTTGTCCCACAGCGCGTTAATCTCGTCAGGGACTCCGTCGATCCGATATTCCTTGGGAATACCGACGCATTTACCTTTGAGATTGCTCGACAAAGCGCCTTCCCAGTCCGGCACCGGCTGGTCCAGCGAGGTCGAATCCTTCGGATCGAAGCCGGCCATCGCGCCGAGCATGATTGCGCAATCGCGAACCGTCTTCGCCATCGGGCCCGCCTGGTCGAGCGAACTTGCGAAGGAGACGATTCCCCAGCGCGAGCAGCGGCCGTAGGTCGGCTTGATCCCGCAAATGCCGGTGAAGGCCGCCGGCTGCCGGATGGAGCCGCCGGTGTCGGTCCCGGTCACGCCAGGGGCAATGCCCGCTGCAACGGCCGCCGCGGAGCCTCCAGACGATCCGCCCGGCGTGAGCAACGCGTTGCTTCCGCCCTTGCGCCGCCACGGCGAAATAACCGACCCGTAGGCGCTGGTCTCGTTCGACGAGCCCATCGCGAACTCGTCCATGTTGAGCTTGCCCAGCATACCTGCGCCGGCCTTGCGCAAATTGGCGACGACGGTGCTTTCGTACGGCGGCTTGAAGTCCTTCAGGATTCGACTTCCGGCGGTGGTATCGACGCCCTTGGTCGCGAACAGGTCCTTGATACCCAGCGGAATGCCCGCGAGTGGCCCGGTCGCCTTGCCGCTGTCCGCAGCTTCCGCTGCGGCGAGGGCATCGTCGGGCGTTTCCACGGTGTAGGCGTTGAGCTCGCGCGCGCCGGCGACGGCGGCATTGTACGCCTCAGCGACTTCGCGAGCCGAGAAGTCTTTCCCGCGAATGCCGTCGCGAAGCGCGGCAATCGTCTTGCTGGTGAGGTCGCTCACGAGCGGCCTCCCGGCGCGAAGTAAATCCGCGCCGTCGCTCCTGCTTCGCAGGGCGGCCGTGGCTCGATGTCTCTCGCCCAGCGACGCTTGCTTCGCGCCGCTTTCGTTGCGCTCCGCATCTCGCTCATTCGATCACCTTCGGCACCGCGAAAAAGCCATGTTCCGCAACCGGCGCATTAGCCAGTATTTCTTCCCGGCAATTGCCGTCCGTGACCTTGTCCTCGCGAAGGCGAAGCTTTTGATCGATGACGGCGGTCAATGGCTCGACGCCCCCGGTTTCGACCTCGCCCAGCTGCTCGACCCAGCCGAGGATGTTGTTGAGCTCGGGGACGAGCCGCTCAACCTCCTCGTCGCCCATGGCGATTCGGGCGAGGTTGGCGATATGGCGGACCTGTTCGGAAGTTACGGACATTGGTTACCTGCTAGATGCATCTGCAAGCGATGCTTGGCGCGCGGATAGCGGCGGCGCCCGAGAGCGGCAAGCGTGCGGTTATTGCGGCGGCCAGGGTTCGCCTTCCGGAGCGCCGCGGCCGAGCTTGTCGGGAAGCGGTTCGCCCTCGGGCGTGAATCCCAGGCTGACCGAGTTGATGCAATAGCGCTCCCCGGTCGGCGGCGGACCGTCGGGAAAGACGTGCCCCTGGTGAGCGCCGCAACGAGCGCAGACGATTTCCGTGCGCACCATTCCGTAGCTCATGTCGCGGATCGTATCGAGGTGATCGGGCGCGAACGGCGTCGTGAAGCTTGGCCACCCCGTCCCGCTTTCGAACTTGGTTCCGCTATGGAACAGCGGCAGTCCGCACAGCCGGCAAGTGAAGACGCCGGCGCGTTTCTCGTCGAGAAAGCCTCCGCAAAACGGCGCCTCGGTCCCGTGCTGAAGGAGCACGTGCCGCTCTTCTTCCGAAAGACCGGCCTTCAATTCGGCGAGTTGATCCTCGCTTGGTGCTGTCAGGTCGAAGCTCGTTCGGGCTGTATCGGTCATGCCTCGCAAGTAGCGCAGGCGCCCCTGCGCGTCACGTGCTTCAGCCGAACAACTCTCGTGGCTCCATCTGCCGCGGACGAGTTCTGATCAGGCGAGACGTCTCGACCGCGGCCTGGCGATGGACCACCGCCTGGCGATAGGCGTCATCTCTGACCATCTCGAGGAATGCCGAAGCGGACGGATAGTGCGCGACGAACGCCGTGTCCCAGCGCTCGTCCGCCGGACCGATCAGGACCAGTTCGGGCACGGCCGACCAGACGATGGTGCCACCCATTCTTTCGAAAATTGGCCCCGACTCCCTGGAATAGAGCTGGTACGCCTCGGCTCCGGACAGGCCGTCGGCGGCCCGGGCATGATCCGGAGGATAAGCGGCTCGGATTCGGAACCGGACCAGGTTGAGCATTTCGATCGGACGGTCGCGCGGGGCGGATTTGAACGCCTCGAAAGCCTCGCGTTCGGGGTCGACGTACCGCTCGGCTTCACCCATCGCTTTACCTTTCGTGCGTTCCGGAAGCTGCCGGACTGATATTCTGGTTCATCCGGAACAGGTTTTCGGGGTCGTATCGCGCCTTGACCTCCTTAAGCCTGTCGAGGTTTGCCCCGTACGCCGCCCGCACCCGCTCGTCTTCGTCGAAATCCATGTAGTTGGAATAGACTCCCCCGGTGCTGAACGGAGCGACCGAGTCGTGGAAACTCCGGGTCCACTCGATGATCGACCCGTCCTGGTGCGGGTCGCTCCAGCCCGATGAAATGCCGATGTTGAACGCCGCGCGGCGATGCGGGAACGCGGTAGCGTCAACCGGCACTCGACCGATCGCGCCGCCCTGCGCCTCGAAGAAAACGTTACAATAGGGGCCGGGAAGGCTTTGCGCGCGCTCGATCAGTAGGTCGATCAGGCCTTCCTCGATGTCGTCGAGGAAATGTGACTTCCAATAATAACGTTCGCCGTCGGGGGCGGCATCCTTGAAGGTCGACTGAAGCTCCAGGTACGGCATGGGCTGCACGGCCCTCATCAAGGGCTCAGCGACGTCAGTGAGGGGCCTCAGCACCTCCTCCGCGTCTTCGGGCTTGCCGGTATAGCAGGCGACGATCGCAACCGTGGTCGAACCGTGCAAATCCTCGGGAAAGGGCTCGCCTGCCGGGACTGGAAGGAAGAAAAGATCCGCACCGACATCGTCGGGAGCGTTGCGCATGAAGTCGCGATAGGCCTGGGCGACATCGCGCGCGGCGTCGAACGGGTAGAACACCTGGGCGGTCAGCACATCGGGACCAATGTGGGACAGCCGGAATTTGAATTCGGTCACGATCCCGAAGTTTCCACCGCCGCCCTTCAATGCCCAGAGCAGGTCGGGATGGTCGGATTCGCTGGCCTTCACGACGGAACCGTCGGCAAGCACCACCTCTGCCCCGACGAGATTGTCGATCGCGAGCCCGAGCTTGCGGGCGAGGAATCCGGTGCCGCCGCCCAGCGTCAGGCCACCCACTCCCGTCCCCGGGTCGACTCCAGCAGTCGTCGCGAGACCGTGAGCCTGGGCGGCGCGATCGAAATCGCCGAGCTTGGCGCCGCCTTGCACGCGCGCCAATTTCGCAGCGGGATCGACGGCAACCCGGTTCATCGGCGACAGGTCGACCATCAATCCATCTTCGACAACGGCATTTCCGGACACGCCATGGCCGCCGCAGCGGACGGAGACTGGAATGCCCTCCTCTCGAGCGCAGGTCAGGGCCGCCACGACGTCGCCGGTGTTTTTGCACTCGGCGATAGCGGCGGGCTTTCTGTCGATCATTCCGTTCCACACGCGCCGAGCGGAGTCATAGTCGGAGTCGCCGGCCCTGATGAGCCGTCCCTCCATCCGATCGGCGAGTGCGTTCAATCCCTGTTGCTGATTCACGCTGTCCACCTCCGCGAGCGACATAACATGCCCTGCGCAATCGTGCAGGCGCGCTCAACGGCCGCAGTTGCCGCATCGCCGCCCCTCGCCTAACGGGCGCCGGCCATGTGCGCGCGTCGCTTCCTCATTGTGATCACGATCCTCACACTGCTCGTCGTCGCCGGCGCGTTCGCGATTTTCCAGTTCGGCGGAAGAGTTCTTCGTGACGAATTCACGCCGCAGGGACATTACGCACCGCCGCCGCCGCGAAGCGGGCCCGACTACGCCAAGGCGGAGTCGTGGATCGCCCGACCGGGAATGGATCCGGGCGACGACCCGTCGCGGTGGCTGCCGTCCAACTGGTCGCCGCTGAATGCGGACGAGGGCCACGCCGCGGTTTTCTACATCCACCCCACCACCTACCTGAAAGGCGATCGGTGGAACGCGCCGCTTTACGATGCGGAGAGTAGCTGGCGCGACCAGCTCTTCGTCCAGAGCCAGGCCAGCGCTTTCAACGCCGTCGGTGACGTGTGGGCACCGCGGTACCGCCAGGCAGCTTACGGATCGTTCCTGCTGAACAGCAAAGATGCGAACAAGGCGCTCGATCTTGCTTTTTCGGACGTTTCGGCAGCGTTCGACGAGTTCCTTCGCCAGCTTTCGCCGGAAACGCCGATCATTCTCGCCGGGCACAGCCAGGGCGCGTTGCACCTGATGCGACTGCTTCGGGAGCGCAGCAATGAATTAAAAGGACGACTGGTCGCGGCATACGTCGTGGGCTGGCCGATCGACCAGCGCTCCGACCTTCCCGCGCTCGGTCTGCCCGCCTGCACCGCTCCCGATCAGGCGGGCTGCGTCCTCTCGTGGATGAGCTTCGGCGATCCGGCCAATCCCAGCCTCATTCTTGGCGACTGGGAGAAAACACACGGGCTCACGGGCGGCGAGCGGCGGCGAAAGGACATCGTGTGCGTCAACCCGATCACCGGAATCGAAGCATCGTCGGCGCCTGCGACCGCAAACTCCGGGACGCTGGTGCCAAACGGCGACTTTTCCAGCGCCAGCGTCGCCAAAGGCGCCGTTGGAGCGCATTGCGACAAGGGGCTCCTGATCCTCGACGGTGCAATCCCGCCGCTAGGTCCGTACGTGCTGCCGGGAAACAACTACCACGTGTACGATTATGCGCTCTTCTGGGGCGCGATCCGGCGCGATGCACAGCGAAGGCTGGCGGCATGGCAGCGCTGATCACGAGCGAAACGCGCCAATTCGTTTCCGCCCTGTGCGGAGGCGGGAAGCTCGCCGGGCTCGACGTCGGAACGAAGACGATCGGGCTCGCTACCTGCAATTCGGGGTGGCAGTTCGCGGGTCCGGCGGAAACGATCCGAAGGACCAAGTTCACCAGAGATCTGGATTACCTGCGGACGTTTCTTGTCCGGGAGCGCGTCGCGGGTCTGGTCGTTGGCCTCCCCCTCAACATGGACGGGAGCGACAGCCCGCGAACGCAGTCGGTCCGCGCCTTCGCCCGCAACCTCGCGCCGCTCGAGCTTCCGATACTGCTTTGGGACGAACGCTGGTCGACGCAGGCGGTCGAGAGGGCCATGATAGAAGCCGACGTAAGCCGGGCAAAGCGCGCCGAGAAAGTCGATGCTCTTGCTGCCGCGCACATACTTCAGGGTGCGATCGACGCTCTGGCAAATCTTCCGGCGCCGGAATAAGCGAACAGCCGTGGACCTGATCTCGATCGACAGTCTGAGCGACGAAGACGTCGCGACCATCCTCGATGAGGGCGCCCGCTGGTTCGACCTCATCCGCAGCTCGAACCGCTCGGGCGAGCCGTTGCGCGGCAAGATCATCTTCAATTTCTTCGAGGAGAACTCCACCCGCACCTTGATGTCGTTCGCCACTGCCGCTCACCGGCTGGGCGCGAACGTCGTGACGCTTCCGCCCAAGCAGTCCTCGCTCCGCAAAGGCGAAACTCTGGAAGATACCGCCCGCACGCTGGATTCGATGCATCCGGATGCGCTGGTGATACGACACCAGGAGAACGGGCTTCCCGAACGAGTCGCCGCGATAACCGCCTGTCCGGTGGTCAATGCCGGTGACGGGACCAATGAACATCCCACTCAGGCGCTGCTCGATGCAGCGACGATACGGGCCCATTTCGGCCGGGTGGACGGGCTGAAAGTCGCGATCTGCGGCGATATCAAGCACGGCCGGGTTGCCCATTCCAACGTGAAGCTGTTGCAAAGGCTCGGCGCCGAGGTCCGGCTTGCCGGTCCCGAGCAGCTACTTCCGGACGGGGTCGATGCCGTTTCCGTCGATGAAGCCATCGCAGGCGCCGATGTCGTCATGATGCTTCGCGTCCAGCGCGAGCGGCTCGAAGACGACCTCGGCGATGGTCCTGGCGAATATCTCGGACGCTACGGACTCACGCATGAACGCTTGGCCAACGCCGCGCCGCACGCTGTGGTGATGCACCCCGGCCCGATCAATCGCGGTGTCGAAATCGACGGAACAATCGCGGATGACCCGAAGCGGTCGCTGATCACGCTTCAGGTGGAATATGGAGTCGCGGTCCGGATGGCCTGCCTCGACCTGGTGACTCGCGAAACGAGCGCCTGATCCGCGCCTCTTAGCGCGACGCAAACTGGACCGGCGCATCACCGGCAACGTGCCGGACGAAGCACTTGCCGCCCCGGCTCTGCAGATGCTCGCATCGCTCGATGGCTTCCTGCTGGTTGTCGAAGCCCTTGATGGACAGGCGCCACACGGTACCGTTCGGACCGTCGAAGCGGGCCCGCATCGGCGTGTACTCGGCGAGGTTGGGGAAGCGCTTGCTGATGCGGCTCCACGCGAGCGAAACGCGCTCGGCTGAACTGTAGGCCCCCAACTGGACGACGGAGTTGGAGCGGCCACGGCCGTTGTGCTCGCCGGAGCTGCCAAGCATTTCGGCTACCGCAACGTGCTTGCCGGGATTGACGGGGGCATCGAAGCGGGTCGGAGTTTGCTCGGTCGGCGTACGAACGGCTGCCTCAACGACGGCGGGCCGTTGCGGCGAGTCGCTTTCGACCGGCGCGACCGGGTGGATGAGAGTGGCAAGAAGCGGCGCCGAATCCTGCTCGGCGGGTTCCGCGGCAGCGGATTGGGCGACGACAGGCTCCGGGTCCGGAAGTGCAGGCGGTGCAACGGCCGGGATGTCGGCCGGTGCCATCGTTTCCGGCCGCGGCTGCGGCTGCGGCTGCGGCTGCACGGGAGCTTGCGCCTGTGGGGCCCTGGGAAGGACGATCTGGGCAAGCTGGCTGTTCTCGCCATCGGTCTTCAGCGCAAGCTGTTGCGGCTGTCCGGGATCAGCGGCGGGATGAACGCCCGTAAGCATCGCCACCTGATCCGGCGCATGATCGGGAGTGGCGACCGCCATCCACTTCTGGATTCTCGAATCGAGCTCTTCCGGCGGGACGTCCTGCGCTGCAACGGTTCGCGCCATCGTCCAGTCGCCTGAAAGCGCATAAGCAAGTGCCAGGTTTTGCCGAACACGACTGTCGGCGCCGGCTGCTCTGGCTGCGTCGTTGAGAACGGGAATGGCTTCATCCGGACGGCCGGCGAGCGCAACTGCGAGCCCGTAGTCGGCCGGATCGAGTGCCGAACGAGCGGCATCGAGAGCGGCAAGAGCGTCGGAGCCCCGTCCCTGACCGATCTCCACCAAGGCCAGTTTCAAAACCAGCTTCGGCTGAATCGGGAATAGAGTCAGCGAATCACGGTATGCCTGTTCTGCCGACGCGAAACGTCCCGCGGCGAAATAGCAATTGCCGAGAAGAGCGCGAAATCCCGCATCGTTGGGAGTCTTCTCGACGGCTCGCTCGGCAAGCTCGACGGCCGCCTTGAGGTCTCCCGAAGCGAGTGCGGACTGGGCTCGCGTCGCAAGGCCGATATTTTCGTCGGCCACTTTCTGCCCGAACATCGATCCGCGATGCTGCTGGCCAACGGCGCAGCCGGAAAGCACGGCCGCGATGGCGAGCGTGGAGGCTGCGGTTCGGATGCTTTTCGGGCCTATCATTGGATTTACCCCTTGCGTTTGGCTTTCTCAGCCATGGTGTCGAGCTCGGGCATGCCGGCAAGAAAATCGTCGAGAGCCTGCGTGACAAGCAGCTGCGCGGACCGTCCGTCGACAGCACAGGCCAGGCGAAGCTTGAGATGGCGGTCCGGATCAAGTCGCAGAGTGAAGGCCGCCTTGCCCTTCGCTCCGGGTTGCGATCGTGCCTTTCTGGTGCGTCGAGGAGCGGCCAGGGCCGGAAATCGCGCCGGCGGCGCTGGTTCGATCGGTTCCGCCGACATCGGCTCGGGGCCGCCGGGCTCTGCGTCACTATCGGTGTCGGACCGGGCCTGAACCTCGGGTGCAACCGGCTGCAGGACATCCTGCTTGGCAGTTTCCTCTCCGCGAGCGAGAACGTTCCCCACCTCGTTCTCGTCCTCGTCCTGCGGCTCGTAGGGCTCGGCCGTCTCGTCGAGCTCTTCGCCGGCGTCGTCCGGCGTATAGGCGGACAGGCGACCGGCAAGCTGGGCCTGCTGGTCGTGAACCGGCGAGTCCACGGGCGTCAGGCCGGCAAGATTGTGCGGGTGCGCGGGAACGACTTCGCCGAAGCCGTCATGTTCGAAATCCGGATCGGGAGTCTCGGCCGGTTTCGGCGGCTCGAACCCCATGTCGTTCCACCCCAGGTCTTCCAGGCCGGCACCCATCTGGCCGAAGCCCTGCGGACGCATGGCCGGGCGAGCAGCGCCCTTGCGAGCGAGAAGACCGGAGGAGAGGGATGCGAAAGGCTTCGCTTCGCTGTTCACGCCCACCCCCGTCACTGACCCACGACTCGGCGGCCGAAGCCACCGACGGGACGCGGACTGGCGGTGCTGATACCCGGCGCCGCATTCGGTGCTGCGAAGACCGTGCGGCGGAAATTCTTCTCCAGCCGGTCCGAGATATACTCCCACAGTTCCACGACCTCCTTTGCGGAGCGGCCCTGCGGGTCGATTTCCATCACCGTGCGGCCGTCGATCATCGAGGCCGCGAAATCGGTACGGTGGTGAACGGTGACCGGAGCAACGGTCCCGTGCTGCGACAGGGCGACCGCGGCCTCGTAAGTGATCTTGGCCTTGGGAGTGGCGGCGTTGACGACGAAGATCAGCGGCTTGCCCGCGCGATCGCACAGGTCGACGGTTGCCCCCACGGCGCGCAAGTCGTGCGGACTTGGACGAGTTGGGATGACGATCAGCTCGGCGACGGCAATGACGCTTTGAATGGCCATTGTGATGGCCGGAGGAGTGTCGATCACGGCAAGCCGGAAGCCCTGCTGGCGAAGGACTTCCAGGTCCGATGCGAGACGGGCAACGGTGGTCTGGGCGAAGGCGGGCATGTCGGCCTCGCGCTCGTTCCACCAGTCCGCGAGACTACCCTGAGGGTCGATGTCGATCAGGCAAACGGGACCTGCGCCCGCAAGCTGAGCCTGCACCGCGAGGTGACCGGAAAGAGTTGTCTTCCCTGATCCGCCCTTTTGCGATGCCATAGCGAGAACGCGCATATTTCCCCTGCCCCTTTTGCGATCGATCGATGGCGAAGTGACACCCAAGGCTCTAAAATCTGGTTAATGTCGCCAAGACCCTGTTGCCCCTCCGATGAAGATGATTAGGCTCTGCAAAGGAGGTCGGACGCGGATGAACCGCTCACTTTTTTTATTGCCACTGCTTTTTGCGGCGGTTGCGGCGTCGGCAAATGTGCCGAAATCGGTTCGCGACGGCATCACCGCCTGGCAAAGCGGCGATTACGCGGGCGCCGTCGCAACCTGGCAACCGCTTGCCGAGAAAGGCGACCCCGACGCACAGTTCAACCTCGGCCAGGCCTACCGTCTTGGCCGCGGCGTCCCCGTCAACCTGGCGAAGGCGCAGGCGTGGCTCCAAAAGGCCGCCGGCGCCGGTCACCTCGACGCGCAGACGACGCTCGGCCTTCTGCTATTCGACAGCGGAGAGCGCAAAGCAGCCATGCAGTGGCTCAGGAAAGCCGCTGAGCGGGGGGAGCCGCGGGCAATGCTGGTGTACGGAACCGCCCTCTTCAACGGCGATGAAGTGCCTCGCGATCCGGTAATGGCCTATGCTTACGTCAGCCGCGCCGCGGCCCAGGGCCTGCAGCCGGCCAAGGACACGCTCCAACAAATGGACAATGTGATGCCGATCGACGCTCGGCAGAAGGGCAATGCCATTGCTATTGGCAAAGCCAGGGCCGCGCCTGCTCCGGCAAGCAGGCCGTCCAAAAAGCCCGCCACTCGACCGATCGCGTCAAAGGCGCCGCTCAAAACGCCGCCCGCGCACAAAGAGGTTTCGCAATCGGGGCCGTGGCGGATACAGCTTGGCGCCTTTTCGAAAAAAGACTCTGCCGAAGCGCTCTACCGAAAGCTGTCCGCGTCTGCGCCCGTAGCGGGACACCCGGCCTTTTATTCGAAGACCGGTGCGGTTACGCGGCTGCAGGTTGACGGCTTTGCCTCGCAAGCCGCGGCGGCCTCGGCCTGCGCGCAGCTTTCCGCGAAGGGACAGGGCTGCTTTCCGGTCAGCCCCTGATCCACTCTTTCTTTCGGATCCCCTGCGCCCACAATAGCGCGTCAAGGCCGTGATGGCGGATACACGCGTCGGCAACCTCGACGAGCGCCGGCTTGGCGCGATACGCCACTCCAAGCCCCGCCTCTTCGACCATCAGCCGGTCGTTTGCGCCGTCACCGATTGCAAGCACCTCCTCGTTTCGAACGCCGAGTTCGCCGCGCGCTTCGATCAGAGCGTCCAGCTTGGATTGCGCATCGACGATCGGATCCTCGACGGAGCCGCTTAGCTGTGTGCCGTCGAAAATCAGCCGATTGGCGCGAACGCGGTCAAACCCGATCAGCTTCGCAACAGGCTCCGCGAACGACAGGAAGCCGCCCGACACCAACAGCGCGCTGGCGCCGCCCACGCGCATGGTGCGAACGAGAGTCGCGGCGCCGGGACTGGGCACCACCCGCTCGGAAAGACAGCGCGCAATCGCGTCTTCTTCGAGGCCGGACAGAAGAGCCACTCGCTCTCGAAGCGCGGCCTTGAAGTCCAGCTTCCCCTGCATCGCTCGCTCAGTGATCTCGGCGACCTCGCGCTTGAGGCCTGCGAAATCGGCAAGTTCGTCGATGCACTCCTGGCCGATCATGGTCGAATCCATGTCAGCGACGAGAAGCTTTCGGAAGCGCGGCTCTGCAGGCTGAATCACGCAATCGGCCTCGGAAATGGATTCCAGTGCCCAGCGGATTGCGACTGGGTCACCAGAAACGACAAGATCGACCGCATCGCCTTCGTCTATCCACGCGCCGAACCGCGCGTCAGGGTCGATTTCCCGAAGCAATCCCAGCGCGCGATCGACCATCCTGTCATCGAGGCGCCCCGCTGCTATCAGCGTCGCAACCAACATGAAGCGCAAACCTCCTCTCGCCCTCATTGCCGGACCGACGGCAAGCGGCAAGTCTGCACTTGCGCTGGCGCTCGCAGAGAAGACAGGCGGAGTGATCGTCAACGCCGACAGCGCCCAGCTGTACCGCGATTTGCCGGTAGTGAGTGCCGCTCCGGACGCAAGCGATTACGCGCGCGCCGAGCACCGGCTTTATGGAATTCGCGATGCTGGCGAGCCCTGTTCGGCCGCTGAGTGGGCCGCGCTTGCAAAGCGGGAAATCGTCGACGTGCAGGCAAACGGTCGATTGCCGATCCTGGTTGGCGGGACCGGCCTCTACCTTCGCACGCTGCTGGATGGAATCGCACCCGTCCCGCCAATCGATGCGAGCGTTCGCGAGCGCATTCGGTCGACACCAGTCGCGGATAATCTCGCCGAACTCCAAAATCTCGATTGTGAGGCGGCGGCTCGAACTCGATTCGAATGACTCGGCCCGAATCGCGCGCGCACTCGAAGTCGTCGTTTCGACCGGGCGAACGCTTCGCGAATGGCAGTCGCAGCGGCAGGGAGGGATTGGCGGCGACGTTTCGCTCTCGGCCCTGGTGCTGCTTCCGCCGAGGCAGTGGCTGTACGATCGCTGCGAGGCCCGGTTCGAACGGATGATTGGCGGAGGCGCACTCGCGGAAGTCGAGGCTTTGCTCGCCCGCGGCTTGAGCCCTGACCTGCCGGCGCTGCGGGCAATCGGGGTCCGGGAGATCTCTGCGTTCCTGAACGGCGACATCGACCGCGACGAAATGCTCAGGCGTGGAAAACAGGCGACACGCAATTACGCCAAGCGCCAGTACACCTGGTTTTCGCGGCAGACGCCGCCGGAGTGGCCGCGGTGGTGCGCGCCGCTGGACGAAGCGACGATGGCGGGCGCTCTGGTCCTCCTCGGGGCAAGCGCGTAGGCGGCGGTGGTGAAGATCATTCGCGACAAGGATATCGACCCGGCGCCGCTGGAGGGGCGGCGCGTGGCTGTCGTCGGCTATGGCAACCAGGGCCGGGCGCAGGCGCTCAATCTCAAGGACAGCGGAATCGATGTCGTCGTGGCCCTTCGCGAAGGGTCGCAAAGCGCGCAGGAGGCCGAGTCGGCGGGACTACGCGTCGAGAGCCTGCGCAAGGCAGTCGGATCCGCGGACGTGGCGATGCTTCTCGCGCCCGACGAGATTCTCGGCGACCTGTACTCTGAAGTCGAACCAAACCTGCGCAAGGGCGCGGCACTCGGTTTCAGCCACGGCCTGGCCATCCACTTCGGTTTCATCGAGCCGCGGCCCGACCTCGACGTCTACCTGCTCGCCCCAAAGGGTCCCGGGACCGCGCTGAGAGCGCTCTACGAGGCCGGCAAGGGCATGATTGCGCTGTGGGCGGTGGCGCAGGACTCGACCGGCTCGGCCAGTCACATCGCGCTTGCCTACGGCCGCGCGGTCGGTTGCGCCCGTGCGGGGCTCATCGAATCCACGTTCGAAGAGGAGGCAGTGGCCGATCTGTTCAACGAAAACGCAGTGGTCTGGGGAGGCGTGCCCGAGCTGCTTCGTGCGGGCTTCGAAACTCTCGTGGAGGCAGGGATCGCGCCCGAAGTCGCCTACCTGGAGTGTGTCGGCGAGCTCAAGTTGCTTGCCGAGCTGATCGACGCTCGTGGAATTGCAGGGATGCGTGAAGTCATCTCCAACACGGCAGAGCTGGGCGCGATCACCGGCGGCCCCCAAGTGATTGGACCCGAAATCCGCGACCGAATGGATCGAGTGCTCGCGGCAGTCCGCTCAGGCGAGTTCGCACACGCGCTTCGTGACGAGGCGAAGAGCGGTTATCCCCGACTTCGGAAAGCGCGCGAGGATGCGCGATCAAAGCCGATCGAAGGCGTGTTCGAGCGACTGAAAAACCTGGCCGGCGACTAACCGATTTCGTCTGAAACGGCGGTCGGCCTCTCGCCAACGGAGGCGCGCTCCAGATACGCCCGCTGAAGTTTTCGGTGCGCGGCTGCGGCCTCCTTATCGGTGGCGGACTGAGAGAGCTTGAGTTCCTCGGCGGCGCGTTGCGCGAAATACGCGCGGTCTTTCCGCCCCTCTTCCTGTTCCATTGCCCTGCTCCTGATGGTGAGCCCGTCTAGCAGTTTGTAATAAAAAAGTCGCGCTATTGTCGTTCACTTCGGTCGTGCCGAGGACGTCTACTCGGGCGTCGAGCGATGGAGGATCTGCACCTTCTCCAGCGTCACCAATCCGATGCCGTCGAATCCCGTCAACTCGTCCAGGAATTTGCGAAGCTTGGCCTCCTCGTCGACAATCTCGATGACGACTGGAAGGTCGGTCGACAGGTTGAGAATGCTCGCGTTGTGGATGTGGTGCGAGTGACCGTATCCCATCGGCCCGCGCAAAACCGTCGCTCCCGACATGCCGCAATCGCGCGCCTTCCGGACAACCGCTTCGAAAAGCGAGCTGTGGCCGGCACGCGACGCCTCATCCGTGTAAATGCGCATCAACCCTGCGGATTCCTCGACTGCCTTCGCCACGTCGCCCTCCCCTATTTTCGACCGAAGAGCTTCTCGATATCCGAATGGGCGAGTTTTACCCAGGTCGGACGGCCGTGATTGCATTGGCCCGAGCGCGGAGTGACCTCCATCTCGCGAAGCAGCGCGTTCATCTCCGCCACCGAAAGCACCCTTCCTGCCCGGACGGAGCCGTGGCAGGCGATCGTCGCTTCGACATGGTCGAGCCGCTCCTGAAGCGACATCGCCGAACCGAGCTCTGCGATTTCGCCGGCGAGATCGGCGAGCAACTTGCCGACGTCGGGGCCGCGCAACGCGGCTGGAACCGATCGGACGAGGATCGACTCCGGTCCGAAGCGTTCCAGCTCCAGGCCAAGTTGGGCCAGTTCGTCGAATGCCGCCTCGAGACGGTCGCAATCCGGCTCCTCCAGCTCGACGACTTCGGGAATCAACAGGTCCTGGCGCGGCACCGCCCCGCCGCAACGCGCAAGCCGAAGCTTTTCAAGGACGAGGCGTTCGTGGGCGGCATGCTGGTCGACAATGACGAGCCCGTCTTCGGCTTCGGCGACTATATAGGTTTGCGCGACCTGCCCGCGGGCAACGCCGAGGGGAAAAGATTCGACCGGTTGAGTGGCCGGTTCCGCACGCGCCGAGGGCTCGACGCGGATCCCGGTGAACAGGGCCCGTTCTTCGCGCACGCCCGCCGGCTGGAACGGAGGCGGTGGAGGCGCGGCCGTGGCGCTGCTCGTCCATGCGACCGGCGCCGCCGATTGTTCGCGGGCAGCGCTTCGGTGGGACTCGGCATCCAGCGCGGCACGCACTCCGCCGACGATCAGTCCGCGGACGGCAGCGGCGTCGCGGAAACGGACCTCGGTCTTTGCCGGATGCACGTTGACGTCGACCTCGTCAGTCGGGACGTCGAGGAACAGCGCCGCGATCGGATGGCGGTCGCGAGGAATGAGGTCGCGATAGGCGCCGCGAAGAGCGCCGACCAGCAGCCGGTCCTTCACAGGGCGGGAATTCACGAAAAGATATTGCTGATCGCCAACTCCACGATTGAACGTGGGCAGGCTGACCACTCCGCTGAGGCCGAGGCCATCGCGAACGCAGTCGATTCCGACGCCGTGCTTCTCCAGTTCCGCCGCGAGCAAGGCCGCGACTCTCGCCGGAGGGCTCGCCGGCTGAAGCGAGAGGATCTTGCGGCCGTCATGCTCGAGCGCAAAGGCAACGTCGGGGCGCGCCATCGCCAGCCGCTTCATCACATCGAGCGCGGCGGCATATTCGCTGCGCGGACTACGCAAAAACTTGCGGCGAGCGGGGACTTTCTCGAACAGGTCTTCGACCCGCACCCTCGTTCCAGGCGGGAGCGCAGCCGGTCCTTCGGCAGACTTGCGGCCGTGGTCGATCTCTATCTTCCAGCCGTCGCCATCGCCTAGCCTGCTCTCCAGGGTGAGTCGCGAGACGCTTGCGATCGAGGGCAAGGCCTCGCCACGAAATCCGAAGCTGGTCACGCTCTCGATGCTGTCGTCGGCCAGTTTCGACGTCGCATGGCGCTCGATCGCGAGGTGCATGTCGTCGCGGGTCATGCCGGATCCGTCGTCGACAACTTCGATGAGACCAATTCCGCCGCCGGACAAACGGACGGTGACGCTCCTTGCGCCCGCGTCCAATGCGTTTTCGACAAGTTCCTTCAAGGCGCTCGCCGGACGTTCCACGACTTCACCCGCGGCGATCCGGTCGATGATCTCGGAAGGCAGTCTTCTTATTGACATGTTAATAGCTCTAGCCCAATCCGAAGCGTCCCGCGAAGCGCTGATTTGCGCCAGGAAATTCAGTTTGCATTCAATGGGAAGCATTTAATTTACAATTCCGTAGCCGGGGGGAAGTCCGGCTTCCGGACGGGCAAGGCGGAGAGATAAGCAAACAATGTTCTGGACGCGCTGGTTCAAATGGATGTCGCACGACATGGCCATCGACCTGGGGACCGCCAATACGCTCGTTTACGTCCGCGGCCGCGGAATCGTCCTCAACGAGCCGTCGGTGGTCGCGATCGAGACCGTCAACGGCGTGAAGAAGGTCAAGGCCGTCGGCGACGACGCCAAGCTGATGATGGGCAAGACCCCGGACCAGATCGAGGCAATCCGTCCGCTTCGCGACGGCGTGATCGCGGACATCGATGTCGCCGAACAGATGATCAAGCACTTCATCCACAAGGTGCATGGCGGCAAGATGCGCGCCTGGCGATTCCCCGAAATCGTGATTTGCGTGCCAAGCGGCTCGACCTCCGTCGAGCGCCGCGCGATCCGCGACGCCGCCTCCAATGCCGGGGCAAGCGCAGTCTACCTGATCGAAGAGCCGATGGCGGCAGCGATCGGCGCTGACATGCCGGTAACGGAGCCGATCGGCTCCATGGTGGTCGACATCGGCGGCGGAACTACTGAAGTTGCCGTGCTTTCTCTTCGCGGTCTCGCCTACACGACTTCGGTCCGGGTGGGCGGCGACAAGATGGACGAAGCGATCAGTTCCTACGTCCGGCGCAACCACAACCTGCTCATCGGCGAAGCCACGGCCGAGCGAATCAAGAAGGAAGTCGGGATTGCAAAGCCGCCGACCGACGGAATCGGCAAGACCGTGCACATCAAGGGCCGCGACCTGGTGAACGGGGTTCCGAAGGAAATTTCAATCAACCAGGGCCAGATTGCCGAGGCGCTCTCGGAGCCTGTGGGAACCATCGTCGAAGGTGTTCGCATTGCGCTCGAAAACACCGCGCCCGAGCTGGCTGCGGACATCTGCGATCAGGGGATCGTCCTGACCGGCGGCGGAGCGCTGCTGCAGGGGCTGGACGAGGTTCTTCGCGATGAAACAGGTCTTCCCGTCACGGTTGCGGAAGACCCGCTGACCTGCGTTGCCCTTGGAACCGGCCGGGCGCTCGAGGAAGAGCAGTTCCGCGGCGTTCTGCAGACGGCGTAGGAGGTCCCTGACCGTTGGCGCCGCCACGACCCGGGTGGTCGAGACGCGCGCAATACGGGCTGTTCTTCAGCTTCGTCGCCGCGATCGGCGGCGTCGCGATCGGCCTGGTGCTGCTCGCTTACTCGGTCGCCGCCCCCAACAGCTTCCAGGGACTGAAAGGCATTGCGCTCGACGCGACCGCGCCGGTTAGCGGGGCGTTCCGCGAAGTTCACGCGACCGTCCAGGGACTCGCGTCGGGAGCCGGAAATTACTGGGATGCCGCGCACCAGAACGCGAAGCTCAAGCGCGAGCGCGACCAGATGCGCGAACAGCTGATCGCCGCGCGCTCGATCGTTCAGGAAAACAAGGAACTCAAGGCCGCTCTCAAGCTGCGCGAACGAACGCAGGACGCCGTTGCGGCCGGGCGGCTGGTCGGTAGCTCGTTCGAAAGTCCGCGTCGGTTCGCGGTTTTCTCTGCCGGATCCAGCGACGGAATACGGATAGGAATGCCGGTGCGCGCCGCTCAGGGGCTGATCGGCAGGACTGTGGATGTCGGCACGCTCGCGTCGCGAGTGCTGCTGATTTCCGACCGGGCGAACATCGTGCCATCCCGCCTCCTGCGCACGGGCCAGGCCGTCATTTCGCAAGGTCGCGGCGACGGCACGGTCGAATTGAAGCCCTTGGAAGTCGGGCGCAATCCGTTCCGCCCCGGGGACGTCATCATCACCTCGGGAACGGGCGGGCTCTATCCGCCTCTGGTTCCGGTCGCGCGGGTGGTCCGAATCGACGGCGACAACGGCGTAGGCATTCCCTTCGCCGACCCCGGCGCGGTGAGTTTTGCAATCGTGGAGCAACCGTACCAACCCGAGGCGATGGCCCCGCTGTCGGACAAGGACAGGGAACTGCCCTGATGGTTCGCTCCGCGCTGTCGTCGAGGAAGATAGGCCGCGGCCCCGTCCCCGCCGCAGCCTACGTGCCTGCCGCATCGGTGGTGTTCGCAACACTCCTTTCAGCGCTTCCGATCGTCGCCGAAAACGGCTGGTTTCCCGACTTTGGATTCCTGGTGCTTATCGGCTGGCGATTGCGGCGCTCGGACGTGTGGCCGAGCTGGTGGGCCGCGCCGTTGGGCCTCTTGAACGACGTGTTCTGCGGTATGCCGATCGGGCTCTCGGTGACGGTCTGGACGCTGTCGATGCTGGCACTGGACCTGGTGGACAGGCGCACCATATGGCGTGACTATTGGATGGAATGGGGTCGCGCAGCGCTGCTGATCCTGATCGAGGAAACCGCGCAGTGGCAAGTCGCGGCGTGGATGGGCGCAGATGTACCATTCACGTTCATGCTTCCGCCAATATTCATCTCGATTGCGGCGTTTCCGATCGCGGCATGGCTGGTTGGCGCTCTCGATAGCTGGAGACTTGGAAGACAGTGAAGCATCAGCGGTTCACGTCTGTTCATCAGTCGCTGTCGTTTTCGCGGCGGATGATGGTCTTCGGAGGTGCGCAGGCCGCCGTCGGAGCGGCGCTCGTAGGGCGCCTCGGCTGGCTCGCCGTTGCCGAAAACAAGAAGTACCAGTTGATGAGCGAGAACAATCGCGTCCAGCTCATCGTCGTTCCACCGCGCCGCGGCTGGATGGTCGATCGCAACGGCAAGCCCATCGCCATCAATCGGAGCGATTTTCGAGTCGATCTCATTCCCCAGCAGCTCAAGCATTCCGAGCAGACTCTGAAACTTCTGACGCGACTGCTGGACCTCGACACCGACGACGTCGATCGCATTCTCAAGGACCTCAAGCAAAGCCGCGGTTTCCATCCCGTGGAGGTCGCCGAGAACGTGCCTTACGACGAGTATGCCGCGGTGAGCGTACGCCTCCCCGAGCTGCCCGGAGTCCAGGCGACTCGCGGTTTCTCGCGCTACTACCCGCACGGGCCGGCAGTCGCTCACCTGGTCGGCTATGTCGGCACCCCCTCTGCCGAAGACTATGAGAAGACGAAGGACCCGCTGTTCCTCACGCCCGGATTCAAGATCGGCAAGCAGGGGCTGGAGAAATCGCTCGAGCCTTACCTTCGCGGCACCCCCGGCGGGCAGCGTATCGAAGTGACTGCCGGCGGAAGGCTGGTGAAGGAGCTCGATCCGAAGCCGGACCGGAGCGGCCAGACCGTTCAACTGACCATCGACGCCGACCTGCAGGAATATGCGGCCCGGCGCATGGGCGACCAGTCGGGCGCGCTCGTCGCGATGGACCTCGAAAGCGGCGGCATGCTCGCCTTCGTGTCGATGCCCGCTTTCGACCCGAACAGCTTCAGCAGGGGGATCGGCCAGACGGAATGGCGGATGCTGTCGAACGACGATCACCATCCGCTCCTCAACAAGGTCACGCAGGGCCTGTATCCGTCTGGATCGACGATCAAGCCGGCGATGGCGCTGGGCTTCCTCAAGCAGGGCATCGACCCCGATCACACAATCTACTGCTCGGGCGGAATACAGATCGGGAATCGCTACTTTCGCGACGACAAGGCCCACGGCACCGTGAACATGCACAAGGCCATCGAAGTCAGCTGCAACAGCTACTTCTGGGCCATGGGGCTGAAGACCGATCCCCAGCTGACGACGGAGATGGTCAATTACCTTGGCTACGGCGAGGAGTTCGACCTGCCGCTTCCGACGCAACGCTACGGCACCATGCCCAACCCCAAGTGGCTGGAGAAGAAATACCACCGCGAATGGCACGGCTATGACTCGGCGAACACCTCGATCGGACAGGGCTACGTCCTGGTAAACCCGATGCAGCTGGCGGTGATGCCGGCAAGGATCGGGTCCGGCAATCTCGTCAAGCCGCGGCTGCTGATGGCACGCCCCGAAAAGCCAATGCCGAACCTCGCCATCGACCCCGAGCATCTGGCGTATGTCCGCGATGCAATGCGCGCGGTCGTCAACGATCACGGCACCGCCGTGGCATCGAAGCTACCGCTGGATGGCATTCAAATGGCCGGAAAAACGGGGACGGCGCAGGTTTACCGGCTCGGTGAACGCGGCCACCAGTCGAACTGGGCGCTTCGTGACCACGCGCTGTTCATCGCGTTCGCGCCCGCCGACAAGCCGCGCTATTCGATCGGCTGCATCATTGAGCATGGCGGCTTCGGAGCGTCAGCCGCGGCGCCGATCGTTCGCGATGTGATGACGTTCCTGTTCGACCCGCAAAAGGCGATGGCCGCGCTCGAGCCGCTCGAGAAGCAATGGGGCGGCACGCTGGCCGAGCGTAACGAGCGCCAGCTTCAACAGTTCAGGGCAGCGGCGCGGGCGAACTCGACATGATTTCCTCCGCCATTCTTCCACAACCCCTGGCTAAGCTCCCCTGGCGCGTGCTGTTCCTGATCGCAGGCATCGCCACCATCGGGCTCCTGACGCTTTATTCGGCTGCCGGCGCGTCGCTGAACCCGTGGGCGCTCAAGCAAGCGGTCGTCATCTCTGTGTTCCTGACGATTGCGGTCGCAATGTCGTGGATTCCCAAATCCTCCGTCAAGGCATCGGCTTTTCCGCTCTATGCGGTCGTCGTCGTCATGCTGGTGCTGGTCGAGCTTCTCGGCTTCGTGGGCAAGGGCGCGCAGCGTTGGCTCGACATAGGTCCCCTGAGGCTTCAGCCGAGCGAGTTCATGAAGCCCGCCATCGTCCTGGTTCTGGCGCGATTTTACGAGCTCCTCCCGCCCGCCGATATCAAGCGCTGGAGGGCGATCTGGCCTGCAGCATTGCTGCTGGGAATCCCTGTTCTCCTGATCCTTGTGCAGCCCGATATGGGCACCGCCGTCATGGTCCTGCTCATCGGCGCGACGGTAATGTTTATTGCGGGACTTCCGTGGTGGCTCTTCGCGGGAGTCGCGGCTTCGGTGGCGGTTGCCGCGCCGATCGCATTCTCGTTGATGCACGGATACCAGCGCCAGCGGGTCCTCATCTTTCTCAATCCGGAAAAGGATCCGCTCGGAGCGGGTTACCACATCACCCAGTCGAAAATCGCGATCGGCTCCGGCGGCATCTTCGGGAAAGGCTATTTGCAGGGAAGCCAGAGCCATCTCGATTACCTTCCCGAAGGCCACACCGACTTCGTCTTTTCGACGATGGTTGAGGAATGGGGCTTCGTTGGCGGCCTGGTCCTCATCTGCGCCTTTGCGCTGGTAATTCGCTGGGGAATGAAGGTCAGCGTCCGCGCACGCAGCCGCTTTTCCCAGCTGGTCGCTGCGGGCCTGACGGCGACCATCTTCTTTTACGTCTCGATCAACCTGATGATGGTGATGGGACTGGCCCCTGTCGTGGGAGTTCCGTTGCCGCTGGTCAGCTACGGCGGCTCGGCGGTCATGACCGTGATGCTGTGCATCGGACTGCTGATGTCGATCGAACGGCAGCAAAGCCGCCCGGGCGGGCTGACGACAACTCGCACGCCTGCTTGAAACGCGGCGGTTGCACCCCACTTTGGCGCATGCTACCGGCGCGCCGCGCATTGACGGATTGCCCGTCAAAAGCGCTCTCTCGCCTCACCGGCAAAAGTGTGGACGCATAGCTCAGTTGGTAGAGCAGCTGACTCTTAATCAGCGGGTCCTAGGTTCGAGCCCTAGTGCGTCCACCACCCTCTTCCGCCTCCCAAGCTGCCCGGCGGCGTTAGAGTTTCCCTAACCATTCCCCGCCATCCTGCTTTGCGGATTTCGAGAGGGAACGCACGATGCGCGCTCTGGTCACATTTGCAGCAGCTTTGTCGTTCGCGACGGCTGCCATCGCTCAGCAGCCGAACGCGCCCGATCGCAAGGATCAACCCGAGCAGCAGGCGCAAACGTCCGCACCCACCGTTGTTGGGTCGAGCCAGCAACCTCTTCCGGAGCAGGTCCAGCTGGCAGCGGATTCAGTGGTCTCCGCCAAGCCCGCTCGGCATGCGCGAGTCGCGCACTGTCGCTGCGGAGACCAGAACCCGAGCGATTAAGCCGCCCTGCTACTTGCGCGCAATTTGCGTCGGCGTGCGAATCACCGGCATTTCACCGTCACCAACCGCAGCGAACGCGGACCAGTAGAACGGGTGCGACGTGTCGCGGTCGTCCATCAGTTTCCTCTCCGACAGCCGAAGCGCCGTCGCGGCGCCCACACCGGGGGGAGCTGAAAACAATCCCGTGATCAGCCTCTCGGTGGCGTTGAAGTCATCGGGGACTGGCCAGTGGCTGGCAATGACCAGCCGAGCTCCTGCACCCACGAACGCCCTGACCAGCCCATCGAGAGCGACGTCGCCGCCGGTCGCCAGGCCAGCGCTCTGGGTGGCCAGGGCAGTTGCTTCGCCCGCCGTATCGCACGCCGAGAGGACCACCAGGTCGGCGTCCAGGTGAAGGTCGAAAATGTCTCGGAACGTCAGCAGTCCATCGGATCCCTGCCCCCCGAAGCTGGTGAGAAGAGCCGGCTGAGTCGGACATTTCGGCCGTGTAGCGGTGACGACTCCGTGAGTCGCAAAATGGATGATCCGGTACTTGTCGAGATCGGTTCGCCCGTCGATTGCTGAGTCGGTGAACTCGTCACCCGTCACAATGGCGACGCCAGCGGGGTCGATACGCGACATTATTGAGCCGGCCACCTCGAGTTCGCGGGCGGAAATCGGCCGCTGCCACGAGGCGAGCGGAAGAACGCAGTCGCGATCAGCCGAAGCGATTGCCTGGCGGACGTTCGCGCTCGGCGGCGTGTTGTGTCCAAAGCCAAGGTACAACTTCGGTGCGGATGACGGAGGCGCTCCGCGAAGCTGGAGGAACGACTTGGGTGAAACGGACGTGCTGATGTCGCGGTCGCGCCCGAACCAGTGAATGCCAGTGAAGTCGAAGTCCGCCTTCGGGTCGGCCTTCACGCGCTGCGTGTAAAGATCGACCGACTGCTGGTCGACGACCAGCGGATTGGGAGGCATTCGAAGCATCGCCCCGTCGGGCTCGAAGATGAGGTGCTTCACGCCCGCCAATTCGGTCGCGAACGGCGCGAACAGCGCCTCGTAGAGCTTGTGGGCGAGTGCAACGTCATACGCATAGGTCACCTGCCTGCCCCGCTCCTCGGTCGAGATCGTCTCGCGCAAGGAGGCGACTTGCGAATCGAGATCGTCTGCAGCGATGTCGAGGCGGGCTGCCCGAGCGGAAGTCGGCGTCGCGAACAGCACGTAAATGCCGTCGTCGACGATCGTCATCTTGTAATAGGCCTCGCCCGGCCGAAGCGCCTTCTGCAAGTCCTCAAGCGATACGACCTCACTCGAGATGGCACGATATCTGGGGAAGCTGGCGAGCGCTGCCTGCGTCGCGACTGCCTCCTTTTGAGCGGTCTCGAGATCCGCCTTGAGAGCGGCACCCTTGGCGGCTTCAGCCGGTGGTGGATTGGGCAAGGCCTCGTAGCGCGCCAGCGCCACTCTCGCTCTCTCGACCTGTCGCGTCAGGGTCACTGCCTGCCTGAAGAGGCGCGACGCTTCGCTGCTTCCGCCCGTCAACTCGCGCGCGAGTACCGCCTGGGTCTGTGCAAGCCCCGGCCGCATCATCAGCTGCAACGAAGCGAAAATCTCGGCTGTCGTCGCCACGCTGGGAGGCTTCTTGAGCAGGATGTCGACATAGGGGCGAAGCACACGGGCAAAGGACGGCGGAAGATTGGTCGCGTCGGGTTGCGAGTGGACGATGTCGCGGAAGATCGATTCCGCAGCCTCCATTTGCCCTTGCCGGGCGACGAAACCGGCCAATCTGGCCTGCGCATTCAACAAGGCAGCGGAGCCAGGGTAGTTCGCCTCGAGAATGGCAACGCCTTGCCGATAGAGCGTGTCGGCCTGTGCGATGTCGCCGCTTTCCTCAGCAATTGCCGCGAGGTCGCCGACGATTTGCGCGCGCATCCACGCGATCGATCTCACGCGCCCGTTCCTCACCCTCTCCAGCGCCGTTTCAGCCTGACTGAGCGCGTCTCGAGCGGCCGCCACGTCTCCCTTCAGGCGAAGCGACGTTCCTCGCAGCTGCAACGCCTGCCCGTCGAGGATTTGCGCTTTCTCTTCGGGAAGCAAGTCGTCGGGCGACTGGCCCATGTGCCCCCCCGCCGCCCTCTCCGCATTGAGCCGCTCGGCAGTTGCTGAATCGATGACCGGGAGGGACCTTGCATCAGCCGCCGCCGATGAAGCGAAGTCCACCACCGGCTTGTCGAGTTCCTTTAGCGCCTCGGCGGGCTCGCCCTGGTTGAGCAGGTGAATGGCTTTGTAGTTCCGAAGCCGCCTCGCATCGATAGGGTTACCCCGCGCCTGCTCTTCGGCGCGACCAAACAAGGCGTCCGCCTCGGCATAACGGCCAAGGTTGGATTTCTGCAAAGCTTCGTTGATCAGCGCTTCGGCGCGGCTGATCGGGCCTGCATCGGCTTTCCCGACGGCCGCGAAGAACTCCGCAGCGTCGGCATAGCTGCCGCCATTGTTTCGGCGATATGCTTCCGCGAGCGCTCGGGTGGGGTCGAGCGTTCCGGCCTGCACCCTGGCGAAGGACGCAGGGTCCCCTACGCCTGTTGTCGCGATCGACACTTCGCCCTCTACAGGCTCGTCGGCGATTACGCTTCTCAGCCCAAGGCGGAGCGCGCTGTCGTACCCCGCCAGCCCCTCGGCAGCATAGAATTGCCCGTGTCTTGAGACTTGGTAGACGCGGTAGCCAACGTCGGCGTCTGCCAGCTTGCAATCGATTACCTCGACCGCGCCGAGCTGCTCGATCGTACCCTCGCTCGTGCTGTCACACGTGACTCGCCTGGCCCTCGCCGCCGCAAGCCGGTCAGCGACGCCGCTGGTTGCGCGGATGGAATAGATCCTGCCCACGGGAAGCGCCGCATCGCGGCACGTAATCGTGTACCCGACGTCGAACATCCCCGTGAGCGCTGGGTCAACACTCAACGGCTGGGCAGAGCAAAAGCTCGTCCCCGTGGAACCGATCCGGAAATTGTCCCGTACGCTGAGCGGCGCAGCCGCCCCCGGCGCGGACCAGGGAAGGGAAACGAACAGCGCAAGCGCCAAAGCCCCGATGCGCACGAAGCCCTCCTTTCCGCGCAGCCCGCAAATTGGGTCCAGGCGCGCGATGCCCTTCATCTGTACCGCCACGGCCACAGCCGCGAACTGAGCGAAATCAGGAATTCTTGCTCCCGGCTTCCTTCCGAACGGTCCGACATGGGTGAGCGGAACGGCAAGCGAGGTGTCGAGCATGAACCGATCGAACGCGACCCGCAGGCCGCCGCCTGTCGAATCGAGATACGATGATCCGGCGATCAGTCGGCCGTCGAGGCTGCTGACCTTGGCGTGGTCGAAAAAGAGGTAGGTCTCGGCAGCAGGCTTTCGAGCGCTTTGCGGGACCGTGCTCCCGAACCGGATTTCGGCTTGAGTCCCCCACCCGCGGTCACCCAGCAACGTGCCCGGGTCGTAGCCTCGACCGACCGTGTAATTGCCTGCCGCGAATTCTTCGAAGCTGAGCAGCGGATCCCACGCATACTGGCCCCTGGCGGCGAGTGAGAACGTCAGCTTCGGGATCGGCCGGTACTCGCCGGACAGAAACAGGCGGACAAGCGAAGCCGTAGGAATGCCGGCAAGTCGCGTCGGCGGGACATCGCCGGCACAGCCAGAAATGGTTCCGCCGCACGGCTGAGTCGCGCTCAGTACGTCGAGCCCTTTTCGAAGCTCGGCCAGCGCGCTGAAACGCCACTCCGGCTCTGCGAGAGAGCGCTGGCGTGCCGCGGTGCTGGTGGCGTCGAACGCCAATCGGGCAAAGGCGACTCGCAACCGGTCGCGAGTGTAAGGCCTGCCGTTGAAGTCGACGTCCTGGTCGATGAGATCGAGTCCTATCGAACCGTGGAGCGTTCGAGCCAATGTGCGAACAAGCGGATAGTCCGCGTAGATCGTCCCCAAAACGCTTGTCGACTTTAGCGAATCGCTGCCGATCGAGGGCTTCGCCCAAGCCCCGGTCACCAGCGCACCGATCCTCAGTCCCTCCGCGCCCACGGCGAAGTCATGTCCAAGCTGCAGCGTTCGCTGCTCCTGAAGGTCCGAGGTCGTGAATGCCGCGATGACCGTCCTGTCCGCGAGGCCGGTCAGCCCGAAAAGCTGCACTCGGCCGAAACCGCCCCACCTGCCGAGTTCTTTCGAACCGCCGTTCTGAATGGTGGCGTCGGCATAGACGGGAGTACGTTCAACGGTGACGTCCCCGATCACTTCGCCTGGCTGGGTCCCGGCGGGACGAAGCGTCAGCCGGACCGTATATCCCGGGATGTCGCTCGCCAGAAGCAGGTAGCGCTCGGCGTCGAACCGATTGAAGACCGGCTGCTGGGCGAGCGGGGCGAGGAAGCCGGCAATGGTCTTTTCGGCTCCGTGCGGATGGCCTCGCACTCGTACCTGCGTCAGGTGAGCGAGGACGACCTGAAAGCGAATTTCGCCACCTTCGATACGCTGTTCCGGAACCTCGACAGCGGCGATATATCCCGCCCTGCGAAGCAGCGCAGAAGCGCGGTCGCGAATTGCACAGACGACGGAAATGGGCTGCTCCGTGCCGATCAGTGGAGCGTACGATGGGACCAGAATATCCGGCGGAAGGCCGCGCAACCCGTCGAACTCCGCCTTGCGAAGCGTGAAACGGATGTTGGCGAACTTGGGATCGTCCAGAGCGCAGGGCGCCCGCTCGATAGCTCCTTGGACTTCCAACTGCGGCGGCAACCGCTCGCGATTCTGCTGAATTTCGGGGCGAGTGACTTCCTCGCGTGTCGGCGGCAGCGGCGGCGGCGGCGAGGTCTGGGCGATCGCGGGCCAAGCGCAGGCGCAGAGCACGGTTGCGATCGCCGCCGTGCCCAAAGGGCGTGAATGGCCAAAGACGTACAGTCGACGCTCCGCAGTCAATGCCGCGCCACTGCTGGCGCGACGCGATTCGCCCACCGACGCTGTATTTAGAGCATCAGACCCAAATTGGCACAAGAGCGCATTTTTAGCGGGCTAAGTGCCAAGGGGCGCGAGTGCCCAGTTTGGCGAAAAGAAGAAAAGTCTCCTCATTTCTAATGCTAACGTCGGCAGCGAACAGAACTCACAACTAATTCAAGAGCGTGGGACCGGTCGCGTTCGTTACCTGTGAACTTACGTCGACAAGCTCTTTTCATTGCGAGGTAACCGCCGCTGTTCTTCGCGGTGCAGATGCGCAATCAGCGTTCGGCTTGCCGGGGCGGTTCAGTTCGCTCGCGACGCCAGAAGCTCCGACAAGGCGGCGCTAACCGCCTCGGGATGCACAGGCTTGCGAATTACCGGCACGTCGGGGAATCGGCCCTCCGGGTCGGCGATTTCGTAGCCGGTGCAGAACAGGAACGGGACGTGCCGCTCGGCGAGCGTTTCGGCCAGGGTGTAAGCCGAGCGGCCGCGCAGGTTGACGTCCAGCACGGCGGCGTCGAACTGTGTTGAAAGCAGCGATTGTGCCTCGCCTACGGTGGCGGCAGGACCGACAACCGCCCAGCCGAGCCGCGAAAGTTCGGTGGTGAGCTCGAGCGCGACGAGCTCTTCGTCTTCGACAATGAGAATGCGCCGCTCTCTTGCGACCGTCTTTGCGCTTGGTGCTTCCTCATCGTGCCCGTCCGTGGACTCGGCAGCTTCGGCGGCCATGAAGAGCTTGGCCGGGAGGCTGATCTTCACCCGCAGCCCGCCGGGATCCCAGTCGAAATCGAGATCGGCGTCGAGTTGGCGGCCTGTGACCTGCCTGAGAAGCTTCGTTCCAAAACCTTGTCTCTTCGGCGTCTTGACCTTGGGACCGCCGCTCTCGCTCCAAGTGACGAGCATGGCGCCCGGCCCAAGCTTCCACTCGACGGTGACATGTCCGCTCTCACGCCCCAGCGCGCCGTATTTCACCGCGTTCGTCGCCAGCTCGTGGAAAAGGAGGCTCAGCGACTGAACGGCTCCGGCCGTGCAGGCGACGGCCGCCCCCTCGACCGTCAATTGCGAGTCGCTTGCATAGGGCAGCAGCTCGTCGCGGACGAGTTGGTCGAGGGGCACACCGCGCCATTGCGATTGCGAAAGCAGCGAGTGGGCGCGGGCCAACGAAGCAATACGTCCACGAATCGCTTCGGCGAAATCCTCGACCGTATCGGCCCGGGTCAGACCGACGAGTGCCTGCGCAACCGCGAGCGCATTCTTGGCGCGGTGGTCCACTTCGCGTGCCAGGAGCGCCCTCGCCTCTTCGTTGGTCTTTCGCTCCGTGACGTCGCGAAGGATGATCGTCCCGACGCGCTCTCCCGAGACGGTCACCTGCGACATCGAGGCTTCGACCGGAAATTCTTGTCCCGACTTGCGCAGCGCAACCAGCGAACGGTGGCCATCCAGGCGCCGGTTCGCGTCGCGGCCGCTCACGAACGCTCGGAAGCTCTCACTCTCCTCGGCGCGTATCTCCGCAGGGAAGAGCATGCCGATTCGCTTGCCGAGCACTTGATCGGACGAATAGCCGAAAATGCGCTCCGCGGCCGGGTTGAAGAGAACGATTCGAAGTTCCGCGTCGAAGCTGATGATAGCGTCCATGGCCGACTGGACGATCGCCTCCATCCTTCGTCGGCTTTCCAGGATCGCCTTGCCGCCCTTGCTCCGATCGCTGATGTCGCGCGTGACTTTGACGAAGCCGGTCACTTCTCCGCTGCCGTCGCGAAGGGGGAAGAGGCTGACGTGGGCGGCGAAGATGGTGCCGTCCTTGCGCATTCGCGGCGCTTCTTCCTCGAAACGCCCGGTCTTGGCGGCGATTTTCAATTCGCGTCCAGGCGCGTTCGTCGCCCTGCTCTCAGGCGTATGCAGGATGTTGTACGGCTTGCCGACAATCTCGCTCGCCTTCCAGCCCTTGAGCCGTTCGGCCCCCTTGTTCCAGGTGAGGATGCGCCCGTTCCGGTCGAGCTCGTAAATGGCGTAATCCTGAGCGGCGTCGATGAGCCGCTGCTCGCGAATGTCCCGTTCCAGAGTCGCTTCGCGAGATTCCAGTTCAACCCGTCGCACGAGGAGGTTCCAGGCGAATGCCGTGATCGCCGCGCACACCACCAGGAAAGCGAGCAGGCTGGTCAGCTTGTCGCTGTTGAGCGGCACGAACGCATATTCGGGCGGAACGAACGCGAAGGTGCCCGCCACTCCTCCGATGACGGACGCAAGAACGGCCGGCCCGGTGCCCAGTCGCACAGCGGCAACCAGGACGGCGAGAACGAAAAACAGGAAGACGGCGCCGGTACCGACGAGCGGTGAGATTGCCCACCGCAGCGCGAATGCGACAGCAACCAGGGCCAAGGCATAGAGGTATCGCCGCAAAATCACATCATCTTCCCGCAACCGCATCGTCCGCGCCCTAACGCCGAAGTGTCGGAAAGGTTACCGCCATCGCCCACTGCGCATCACACAAAGCGCTCTCGAAGAACGTCGAGCGACGGGTCGTGTGTGAGGTCGAGATGGAGCGGCGTGACGCTAACATAGCCGTCCGCAATCGCCTCGAGGTCGGTCGAATGTCCCGGCGTTTCGACCATCGGTCCAAGACCGAACCAGTAATATTTGTAACCCCGTGGATCGGTGCGCTCGACTATTCGCAAGCGGCCGTAGTCGCGAATGCCCTGGCGGCAAATCCGGATTCCGTTGATTTGATCCGGAGGAAGTGCAGGAAAATTGACGTTCAGGAGAGTCCCCGCGGGAGGCTCGAAACCGATCAACGGCCGAAGTACCTTTTCCGCCCAGGCCTCGGCAGCGGCGAACGGAACGAGATCACCCATTCCCTCGCGCGAATAGCTCTGGCTCAGCGCAATCGATCGAACGCCGGCGAGCGCGCCTTCCATCGCCGCCGAAACCGTCCCCGAATAGGTGACGTCCTCGCCAAGATTGGCACCACGATTGATCCCCGACAGGATCAGGTCCGGCGGCGAATCCTTCATGATGTGCGCGAGAGCGAGCATGACCGCATCGGTCGGCGTTCCGGTGACCGAGAAGCGCCGATTATCATGACGACGGACACGCACCGGCTGGGTCAGCGTCAGCGAATGGCCGGCGCCCGATTGCTCCTCGGTCGGAGCAACGACCCAGATGTCGTCGGAGAAAGTTTGCGCGACGACCTCCAGGAGATCGAGGCCCCGGGCATTGATCCCATCGTCGTTGGTCAGGAGGATGCGCATGACCCATCCCATAGCGCTCCGCGAACGCCCCGCAAACGAACCCTCCGTCAATTGCATTGCGCCAATTCGGCAACAGGCTGTGGATTTCGTGGATAACTCGGCGTCAGCGCTTGTTAAGGCCTCGGCGCTTATTTATAGGCGCGCTCGGGGATTACCGACTTTACCCGGTGCTAAGCCCCGGGAAAGTCTTGTTAAATCCGCCACCGGTTGCGCCGTTGGTCCGGCCGCAACAGTGGTTGGGTTGTACGGGGGTTTCCACTGGCCTTTGCCCGGTGGACGAGAGTGGGAGGGTTCCAATGGCGACGGCCCTAGTCGATTTCTTCAAAGAGCAACCGGTTCCGTTCGATCGCATCGTTCTTCCGAAGGGCTATTGCCCGACGGACGACGAGGAATTCATGTGCGATTTGCAGCGGGCCTATTTCCTGAGAAAACTGCGGGATTGGAAGGACGCGATCGTCGACGAATCGCGACAGACGATGGCGCAGCTGCAGGTCAACTCGCTTCGCGAACCCGATATCGCCGACCGCGCCTCGAGCGAGACCGATTGGGGAATCGAGCTTCGAACGCGTGACCGGCAGCGCAAGCTGATTGCCAAGATCGATGCCGCCATTCGCCGTCTTTACGAAGGCGAATACGGCTATTGCGAGGTGACCGGCGATCCGATTTCGCTGGCGCGCCTGGAAGCACGCCCGATCGCGACCATGACCGTCGAGGCGCAGGAGCGCCACGAGCGGGACGAGAGGATTTCGCGAGACGATTGAAGGCGGGGCCGCTCGTTACGGCCACCGCTTCCCGATCTCGAGACCTTTACCGGCGGGCTAGTGCCCGTAATGGCCGGCCATCTCGTCTTTGAGTCGGAGCTTTTCCTTTTTGAGCTGATGGAGGAGGGATTCGTTTGGGTGCGACCGATGCTCTTCTTCGTCAATCATCGCGTGGAGCGCTGCATGCTTTGATGCGATAGCCTCGGCCTGTACCTTGTCCATCTGTGCCAGTTCCTTTCAACACGAGTGACAGCCTGCTCAATAAACCACTTTTCACGCCGATTGTCTCGCGCTTGTAATACGGCCCACCGCTGGCCGCAGGCGGCCCATCGTGACGATCGAGACCAGCGGATCCTGTCCCGCTGTGGGACGAGGCGGCACCGTGCAACGACGTTTCGCGTTTCCAAACCATGTCCGAAAGTGCCAGTTTGATACCTATGGCCGACTCGAACGAAGCGCCCGAACCGGAAGTGCGGATCACGCCCCGACTGGTCGACTCCTTCTACACGGAGGCGATGCTTCTCGCTGACGAAGCACGGTCCTACTTCGACAACTCCGGCCGGGAGGAGCGAAGCTCTCTCGATCCGTTCCTGCGGGTCAACTTCGCGTGCGAATCGCTCAAGGTAACGACGCGGATCATGCACATCGTCGCCTGGTTGCTGACTCAGCGCGCAATCGACAGCGGCGAAATCGGCTACCGCGAAGGACGTCGCCCGGAACGGCGGCTCGGACACGCGCAGGACAGCGATCCCACCGTCGTGGCCTGCCTGCCCGAAGCCGCTCGCCGGCTGGTGACCGCAAGCTGCGACCTTTACGGTCGAGTGAAGCGGCTGGACGAGGGCAATGTCGCCGATGAGCCCGCAGTCAGCCCGGCGCGGGCGCTGATGGGCCGGCTCGAGCGCGGGCTGAGTGGCCATTCCGGCTGACCAGGCTTAGCATCGCGATGCGATGCACAGCTTCACCTTCAATCCCGGACCGCGCCTGATCGCCGGAAGCTCGACAGCGCCGCAAGTCGCTGAGCACCTCCCAAGCGGACCCTGTCTCTTCGTCACCGACGAGCAACTGCTTTCGCTTGGCCTGACCGACAGTTGCCGCGATGCTTTTTCGAACGCCGGGCGCGAGCCGATCCTGTTCGACAGGGTCGAAGCCGATCCTTCGCGCGCGACTCTGGAGGCGGCCGTCGAACTTGGCCGCACGGCCGAAGTGAAGTCCGTCGTCGGATTCGGCGGCGGAAGCCCGATGGACGTCGCCAAGCTCGCCGCTTACCTGCTTGGGTCCGGAGACGATCTCGACTCGATCTGGGGAGTCGAGCAGGCCACTGGCGAACGGCTGCCGCTGGCGCTGGTCCCGACCACCGCGGGGACCGGGTCGGAAGCAACGCCGATTTCGATCATTACCTGCGAAGGTGGCGTGAAGATGGGAGTCGTCGCCCGGCCGCTCGTCGCCGATTGGGCCGTTCTCGACGCCGAGCTGACGCTTGGATTGCCTCGCGACGTAACCGCGGCGACCGGAATCGACGCGATGGTGCACGCGATCGAGGCGTACACGTCCGCGCGACTGAAGAATCCGGTTTCCGACGCTCTGGCCCGCGAGGCGCTTCGCCTCCTGGGTGAGAATTTGCTGACCGCGTGTGAGGATCCGTCGAATATCGCAGCGCGCGAGTCGATGCTTCTCGGTGCGCACCTCGCGGGAATCGCCTTCGCCAACGCACCTGTCGCAGGCGTGCACGCGCTCGCTTACCCTCTTGGAGGGCTTCACCATTTGCCGCACGGGGTCAGCAATGCGCTGATGCTTCGCCACGTGCTGCTTCACAATTGCGAGGCCGCTCGCGAGCATTACTCGGAGCTTGCCGGGATCCTCGTTCCCGACTGCCCGGACGAGGGCAGCCAGGCGCGCGCAGCCTTGTTTATCGACCGCCTCGACCATCTCGCCGCCGAATCCGGAATCCCGCTCCGGCTGCGCGACTACGGAATTGCGTTCGAAGACGCGCCGCGGCTCGCCAGCGAGGCAATGAAGCAGACCCGGCTTCTGGTGAACAATCCGTGCGCGATTGCGGAAGAGGACGCGCAGCGACTGTACGAGGCTGCCTGGTGAGCCGACGCGCCCCCTCGACGCGCGACGATTTCACTATCTGGCGGCGGCTGACGACACGGTGGGCCGACAACGACACCTACGGTCACGTCAACAATACCGTCTATTACGAGTGGTTCGACACGGCGGTAAACGCCTGGCTGATCGAGCAGGAGATGCTGGACGTGAACCGTGGCGACCCCATCGCCCTCGTCGTCGAGACGCGCTGCAGCTACGCAGCGCCCCTCACCTTCCCTCAGCCGGTCGAAACCGGCCTCGCGGTCGCGGCGCTCGGCACCTCCAGCATTCGATACCGGATCGGCGTTTTCGCTGAAGACTCGCCGACGGCGGCGGCCGAGGGCGACTTCGTTCACGTGGTGGTCGATCGGCACAGCCGGCGTCCCGTCCCGATTCCGCCCGAGTGGCGCCGGAAACTCGAAGCAATCAGCTAGCGCAAAGGCGGGCCCGTGCCTCGCCATATTCTTCGGAAAGCTGCGCGACATAATCGCCCGCGCCCTGCACCTTGCGCACGGCGCCGATACCCTGACCCGACCCCCAGATGTCGCGCCAGGCCTTCGTCCTGGTGGAGCCGTCGGAGCCGAATTCGGTTGGCAGCGACTTCATCGTGTCGAGTGCGTCGGGGTCGAGTCCGGACCGCTCGATGGAAGACCGGAGATAATTCCCCGGAATGCCGGTGAACAGCGCGCTGTTGACGATATCGGCGGCGCCACCTTCGACGATCGCCTGGCGATAGTCGTCCGAACAGCGCGCCTCATTCGTCGCGATGAAGGGGGAGCCGATGTACGCGAGGTCGGCACCCATCGCCTCGGCAGCGAGAACCGCCGATCCGGTTGCGATTGAACCCGAAAGCACCAGCGGCCCGTCGAACCAGTCGCGAATTTCCTGCACCAGCGCGAAAGGCGACCAGCGCCCGGCGTGTCCCCCTGCCCCGGCAGCGACGGCGATCAGCCCGTCGGCGCCCTTCGCGATCGCCTTTCTCGCGAAACGGTCGTCAATGATGTCGTGAAGCGTGAGGCCGCCCCAGCCATGAACGGCCTCGTTCAATTCTTCGCGTGCGCCGAGCGAGGTGATCACCAGCGGCACCTTCCACTTTTCGCAGACAGCCATGTCGGCTTCGAAGCGATCGTTCGACCGATGAACGATCTGGTTCACGGCGAACGGTGCCGCCGGCCTGTCAGGGTGATCGCGGTCGTGCGCCTCCAGCGCTTCGGTGATCTCGTGGATCCACTCGTCGAGTTGCGAGGCGGGCCTCGCATTCAGCGCCGGGAAACTGCCGACGATTCCGGCGGTGCACTGCGCAATGACCAGCTTGGGATTGGAAATAATGAAGAGCGGCGCGCCGATCACCGGGAGCCGTAATCGGGAAAGGATGGCTGGAATCGTCACTGCTCGCCCCCGCTGATGTCCAGCAGCCTTAGCGCGAGAGGCAGTGCATCGCCACTGCGTCGAAGTCAGCTACGCAGCAGCCCGGGCCAGCCACGGCGCATAGAATTCACGGAGCATCGCGACGACGACGGCGGGATCCTCCTGCTGGTTCACCTGGTTTCGAACCTCCGCCGATCCGGGCAAGCCCTTGGTGTACCAACCGATATGCTTGCGCGCGAGGTTCACACCCGTCCGGCGACCGTAAAGGGTCAGCATCTCGTCGTACTGCGTCAGCATCGTCTCGAGCTGCTCGTCCATCGACGGCTCGGCCCAGACGGAGCCCTCGACCAGCTCGGCCATCGTCTGCGCCAGGAGCCACGGACGTCCATAGGCGCCGCGGCCGATCATCACGCCATCCGCTCCCGACTGACGCACGGCCTCGCGCGCGTCCTCGACCGCGCAGATGTCGCCGTTAACGACGACCGGCACCGAAACGGCATCCTTGACCTTTCGGACAAAGCTCCAGTTCGCCTGCCCCTTGTACATCTGGCAGCGCGTCCGGCCGTGGACGGTAATCATTTTCACGCCGAGATCCTCGGCAATGCGCGCCAGTTCCGGCGCATTGAGGCTGTCGTAGTCCCAGCCCATGCGCATCTTCAGCGTCACCGGAACGGAGACCGCGTTCACCGTCGCCTCGATCAGCGCGGCCGCGGCCTTCAGGTCGCGCATCAGCGCCGAGCCGGCCCAGCCGTTGACGACCTTCCTGACTGGGCAGCCCATGTTTATGTCGATGATCGCGGCTCCACGATCCTCGTTGAGCCGGGCCGCTTCCGCCATCACCGCGGGCTCGCAGCCGGCGAGCTGCAAGGAAACGGGCTGCTCCGAGGGGTCCCACAGCGCCTTCTGAAGCGATTGCCGCGTCTCCCGGATCATCGCCTGGCTGGCGATCATCTCGCTAACCGTCAGGCCGGCCCCGAAGCGCTTGACCACCCGACGGAAGGGAAGATCGGTGACGCCCGTCATCGGCGCCAGGATCACCGGCGCGTCGATCCGGACGGGACCGATCGAGATTGGCTTCAGCATCGACATGGGAGGGCGGGAGATAGTGGATGAGGCCTTGGCGGACAAGGCGCACAGCCGTAGAGCGCGCTGCCGTGACGACCATCGCCCTCATTGTCGCAGCAGGGAAAGGCGAGCGCCTCGGCGGCGGCCTTCCCAAGCAGTACCGGATGCTGCGTGGCAAGCCGGTGGTTCGCCGCGCGGTCGAGGCGTTGCAGTCGCATCCTGCCATCGCAGGGATCCGGGTCGTCATCGGGGCGGGCCAACAGGAGATCGCAACGCAAGCGCTCTCCGGACTCGATGTCGGCGAGCTTATCGAGGGTGGAGCCGAGCGCTCCGATTCGGTTCGCGCGGGACTGGCTGACATCGAAGGCGACGCCGTTCTGGTCCACGACGCCGCCCGCCCCTTCTGTCCGCCTGTCCTCGTGGACCGGCTTCTGGCCCCACTGGAGTTCTTCGACGGAGCAGCGCCCGTCCTGGCGGTAGGCGATACGCTCGCTCGCGCTTCGGACAGGCTCGAGCAGATGCTCGACCGAAGCGGCGTCGTTCGAGTGCAAACTCCGCAGGCGTTTCGGCTCGACGCCATTCGATCGGCCTACCGGAACTGGAACGGCGGAGCGCCGACGGACGAGACCACCGTTGCCCGCGCCGCGGGCTTGTCCGTGGCGGCGGTCGAAGGCGACGTCGCACTAGAGAAAATCACCACTCCGGCGGATTTCGAGCGCGCCGAGCGCTGGCTGGATTCACGCCTTGTCAGTCGCACCGGCACCGGATTCGACGTTCACGCCTTCGCCGGCGATGGTCCGGTGATGCTGGGCGGGGTTCCGATTGCGCACACGCGCGGGCTCGCCGGTCACAGCGATGCCGACGTCGTCCTCCATGCGATTACCGACGCATTGCTCGGCGCTGCCGGACTGGGGGACATCGGCGAGCACTTCCCGCCGTCGGACCCGCAGTGGAAAAACGCCGCCTCGCACCTGTTCCTTCGCCACGCGGCTGAGCTGATCCGCGCTGCAGGCGGGTTGATCGACAATGTCGACTGCACCGTCATTTGCGAGGAACCACGGGTGGGTCCCCATCGCTTCTTGATGAAAGAAAGGGTGGCCGCGATCCTTGGCATTGCGACGCAGCAAGTCAGCATCAAGGCGACGACCACCGAAGGACTCGGCTTCACGGGGCGCCGCGAAGGCATCGCCGCCCAGGCAGTCGCGACCATTCGAGTGGAGGCTTCACAGTGACGGAACGGCTGCTCCCCAAGGAGCTGTACGAAAAGGCTAAAGAGGTCGTTGAGGCGAACCGCAAACTCGGCCGGACGGTAGCCGTGGCGGAAAGTTGCACAGGCGGGCTCGTGTGCGCTGCACTGACGGAAATCCCCGGGTCTTCGGAAGTCTTCGAGGCGGGCTACGTCACGTATTCGAATGCGGCCAAAATCGATGACCTGGGCGTCAGCGAGGAAGTGGTCGAAACCTTCGGAGCAGTGAGTGTCGCAACCGCCTGGGCAATGGCGCGCGGCGCCCTGTCCTCGTCGAAGGCCGATATTGCCGTCGCGATTACCGGAATCGCCGGCCCGGGCGGCGGGACTGCCGTAAAGCCGGTGGGGACAGTCGTCTTCGCTCGCGCCGAACGCGGTGCCGACCCGTCGCAGATCGTGGCCGACCAGAAACTTTTCGAGGACGAAGGCCGTGCCGGAGTCAGGCTTCAGGCGACGCTTTGCGCGCTCGACCTGTTGATGCCGTAGAGGGCAGCCGCGCGGCGCTCGAAAGCGCTCGTCATTCGCCGCAGGGCGCGATCGAACATCTGCCCCGCCAGCGTTTCGAACAATCGCGACTTGAACGCGAAGTCGACGGAGAAGTGAAGCTTCGTCCCGCCCTTCTCGAGTGCTTCAAATCGCCATTCGTTGTGGAGGTATTTGAGCGGCCCGTCGATGTAGTCGACGCAGATTCGCTCCGGGCGGTCTTTGACGACTCGGCTGGTAAACCGCTCCTTGAAGGCGCTGAAGCCGACGATGAGGTCGGCGATGGTTTCCGTTTCGCTGGACGAGCGGATTCGGACCGCAACGACCCAGGGCAGGAATTCGTCGTAGCTTTCGACATCGGCGACCATGTCGAACAGTTGCTCGGGCGTGTAGGGAAGGACGCGTGTTTCGCTGTGGCGAGGCATTAGCCGCCAACGCCCTCCGACGACGCTGCACGCTCCAGCCTGGCTGCCCGGCTCGCCTGCATCTTCTTGAAATCGTCACCGGCGTGATAGCTCGAGCGGGTAAGCGGAGAGGCTGCCACCAGCAGGAAGCCCTTCGCTCGCGCGATGGCCGCATAGGCATCGAAGGCCTGCGGGGTGACGAACTCCTCTACCTTCGCGTGGCGCGGCGTCGGCTGGAGATACTGGCCCATGGTAAGGAAATCGACACCGGCCGAGCGCATGTCGTCCATCACCTGGTGCACTTCCAGGCGCTGCTCGCCCAGGCCGACCATGAGCCCCGACTTGGTGAAGATGTGCGGCGCCTTGCGCTTCACGCTCTCCAGGAGGCGCAGCGACGCGTAATAGCGCGCGCCGGGCCGGATCGTCGGATACAGCCTCGGTACCGTCTCGAGATTGTGATTGAAAACATCGGGTCCGGCCTCGACGATCGCGTCGATCGCCTTTTCCGCCTTGTTCCGGAAATCGGGCGTGAGGATCTCGATCGTGGTATTCGGCGTGTTGCGACGGAGCGCCTCGATCACCTTCACGAACTGCGACGCGCCGCCGTCGGGAAGGTCGTCGCGATCGACCGACGTGATGACGATATGCTCCAGCCCAAGCTCGGCCGCCGCGGTCGCGACGTGCTCGGGCTCGAGCGGGTCGACCGCACGGGGCATTCCCGTCTTGACGTTGCAGAAGGCGCAGGCGCGCGTGCACGTGTCGCCGAGGATCATCACCGTCGCGTGCTTTTTGGTCCAGCACTCGCCGATATTGGGACAGGCCGCTTCCTCGCAGACGGTCGCAAGATTGAGATCGCGCATCAGCCGCCGAGTGGCGTGATAGCCGGGGCTGGTCGGGGCCTTGACTCGAATCCAGTCGGGCTTGCGCTGTTTTGGCGGAATTGCGGCGGGAGCGTTCATGCGGGCCAGATAGCGACGACATGGGCCGCTTGCCAGCCCCGCTTCGCCCATCTAGCGAGACCGCCATGCCGCGTCTTACCCGCCTCGTCGAAGGCTATCGCCGCTTCCGCAACGACAAATGGCCGTCGGAGCGCAAGCGCTGGTCGGAATTGGCCGAGGGCCAGAGCCCAAAGGTCATGGTCATTGCCTGCTCCGACAGCCGAGTCGATCCAGCAGAAATCTTCGATACTCGCCCCGGCGAGATTTTCGTTGTCCGCAACATCGCTGCGCTGGCGCCCCCGTTCGAGACGACGGCCGGCTATCACGGCGTTTCCGCCGCCCTTGAGTTCGGGGTTACCCAGCTCGAGGTCGAGGAACTCCTCGTTCTCGGACACGGATCGTGCGGAGGCTGCGCCGCGGCCCTGACGGAACAGTTCGATGGCGCGCCTGCCGGCGAAGGGCGCTTCATCGCCAACTGGGTGTCGATGCTCGACGATGCCCGCGAGAGCGTCCGCGCGCACCACCACGACCTGACCGACGACGCGATTCTAGAGATGGAATGGGAAGCGGTGAAGCTCAGCCTCGCGAACCTGCGGACCTTCCCCTGGATTACGGAGCGCGAAAAAAATGGGCGCCTGAAACTACACGGCGCCCACTTCTCTATTGCCGAAGGTCGGCTGTACGTGCTCGACGAGGCGGAAGATACCTTCCGCCCCGTCTGAGGAATTCAGGCTAACACCTTACGTTATAATTGTAATGTGGCTGACCGTTTTGGTCGACGTAATAGCAATAGCCGCGGGTATCGCGGTAATATTGATGACCGTTCACCACGGCTCCGAGAACGCCGCCGAGGATCGCGCCTGCAACGGCGCCTTCGCCGGTGCTGACGCCCGGGAGAATCGCTCCGCCGACGGCGCCGGCAGCGCCACCGATTGCAGCGCCCGTCGCGGCGCGGCCAAGCTGGCCGTTGTCGCCATTGCCGTAATAAGGCTGGTTGTAGCCGTAGGGACTATTGTAGCCGTAGGGGCTGTTATAGCCGTACGGATTGGTCGCGCAGCCGGTCAGGCCAATAGCGCCCGCCACTGCGGCAGTAAGTGCGAGACGTTTCATTTTTTTCGTCCTCCAGATTTCCCACCCCCTCACCACTGCCGTTTCAGTGCGCGACAGGGCGTTTCGTTCCCGAATTAATGGGCTAAGAGGCGGCGAAACGAAGGAATTGCGCGGATGAGTAACAGTGAAGGAAACGGGCGCGATGCCAACATCGCGCTGCTGATCGATGCCGACAATGCCTCGCCGGACCATCTCGACGAGGTTCTCCTCGTTCTTGGCGAGCTCGGAACGATCAACGTCCGCCGGGCCTACGGCAACTGGACCAAGTCGAGCCTGAAAGGCTGGGGCGACCTGAGCGGACTTCACTCGATCGTTCCGATGCAGCAGTTCGACGTCGTGAAGGGCAAGAGCGCAACCGACATGCGCATGACCATCGACGCGATGGACCTGCTCTACCGCGGGAATGTCGACGGCTTCGGAATCATGTCGTCCGACAGCGACTTTCTCCCCCTGGCGCAGCGCATCCGGGAGGACGGCCTGCCCGTCTACGGTTTCGGGACAGCCAAGACTCCGTTGAGCTTCCGACAGGCGTGCACGCGCTTCTTCGACATTGCCGCGCTGGTCGCCGACCAGCCGGTCGCGGGCAAGAAAGGGAGCGAGGAACGTCCCGTCGACTCCGCGCTGCTCGAGGTGCTGGGTCATGCCTACAAAGCCTCGGAGCGGGACGAGGAAGGCTATACGACCCTCTCCGAGCTCGGGCAGCGGGCGAAAGCCGTGTCGAGCTTCGCGACGCGCAACTACGGCTATACGCGCCTTTCCGACCTGCTTCGATCGATCCCCAATTTCGATGTGAAAACGGGCGCCGACGGACGCCTGCTGGTCAAGCGCCTGCGCTGACCGATACGGTCTTTCGGCCAGTATCGGGAACCGCTCCCTTGCCGTGCCGTTGGCTTGGCAAGCAGGAGAGACGAAATGGCCGACAATCAGCGGGAACTTCAGGAAAAATTCTGGGATTCGATCGACAATTCGCCATTCATGATGCTGGGCCTCAAGAACAGCGGCTTTGCACGGCCGATGACCGCCCAGGTGGATGACGAGAAGCGAATCTATTTCTTCGCCTCGAGAACCGAGGAGCTGGTCAAGAATCTTGGCCAGTCCGACGAGGCGCACGCCAGCTATACGAGCAAGGGCCACGACTTTTTCGCTTCGATTTCGGGCCGGCTGACCATCACCGACAACAAGGAAAAGGTCGACGAGCTTTGGAGCCCGATGGTCGCCGTCTGGTACGGTGACGGCGGCCAGCAGGACCCGGACCTGGTCCTTCTCCGCTTCGACGCAGCGAAGGCCGATGTCTGGAACGCCGAAGGCGAATCGATGGTCAAAGCCGCATGGCTGAAGCTGACCGGAGGCGATCCGGGCGAAGAACTGGACAACGATGAAAACAGAGCGGAGCTTGCACTGTGACCGAAGAAAAGAGAGGCGAGCGTCGGGCCGAAACGGCGCGCGAAAACGACGACAGCGACATCATCGAAGCCGCAGAGAAACAGTCCGTACCCCAGCCCGAACAGCAGGGGCGCGAAGGCGGGAACCTGCAGACCGACGTCGGGACCCAGGCCGAGGAGCTTCGCGCGACAGACCCTGACGCGACGGAAAGCATTACCAAGGGCGATCACATCGCGCATGGCCAGGGGGAGAGCCCGGCCCACCCCGCGACCAAGGTCGTGACCGAGCGCGACTAGGGTCCCCAGCAGCTTCGACAAACCGGACGACCGCCCCCCGTCGGCCAGCGAGCACGCCCCGGCCGGCGGTGCGCTCCTGCACCCCGCCAATGCGACATTTTGGGCAAAGCGCGTCGAGAGGCTTCTCGGCCGGAAGCGCATGAGGTAAGAAGAGCGGGTCGCTCTTGCGATGGTCGGCAGGAGTGGCCGGTACGCGTATCTTTCCCAAGCTCGAAGCAAGTGGGGGTACGGTTATGTACGAAGTTGGTCCTGACGAATTCAGCGAGCGGTGGGCGCCCTACGCAGTCGGCATTCTCCGCATCGTGACGGCACTGCTGTTTTTCGAGCACGGAACTGCGAAGCTGCTGGGCTTTCCGGCCACGGACTATGCGAACCCGCCGATGTGGTCGTTGCTCTGGATAGCCGGAGTATTCGAACTGGTCGGTGGATTCTTGCTTTTGATCGGTCTGTGGACCCGCTGGGTTTCCTTGTTGCTCGCCGGCGAAATGGCCGTCGCTTATTGGTATGTTCACGCACAGCAGGGCTTTTTCCCGATCGTGAACCAGGGTGAGGCCGCGATCCTCTACACCTTCATCTTCCTGCTGCTGTTCGTGGTCGGAGCCGGCGAATTCAGCGTCGACAAGATCATGGCGCGCAATGCTTCGCCGATCGAGGGTTACGCGGCTCCGGGCGGAGAGCGAAGCCTAGCTGCCGACGAGTAAGTCGAGTTCGACCGTGACTTGGTCGCCGGCGGAAATGCCGGCACGTCGGCGAATGTCGGCCTTCACCGGAAGCAAATAGCCGCCCCTGTTCTGTGGGAACAGCGACGTGCGCCAGGTGACGTCGGCGATCGTCGCCTGCACGCGAACCGAGCCGAAGCCGCGTGGTCCTTCGAAGGCCGCGGCTCGGATCGGGCCCGACTGCTCCTCCGGCACGGTCACGAAATACCAGCGCCCCGACGCGTTCGTCCTCCACACCCACAAGAGCGAGGTGACGGTGATCACGCCGGCTGGTCGAAGCGGTTCGGCCCTGCGTCGCCGGCGCTGGCCAGCAAAACCACCAGCACGATCAGGGAAACGAGATACAGCAGGTTGCTGACGAAGATGGACAAGAAGACGGCCGTGTCGGGCGCGTGGCCGCCCCAGGTTGCTGCGAAGGCAGACGGCATTCGTAGCGACGAGTAGAAAACGAAAGGAAGCGGCATCAGACCCCACCAGCCGGCAAGACCGCGATCATGCAACCGGCGAACGACTGCCGCCGAATAGAGGAGGATTGCCAGGCCGAAGGTGATTGCAAAGTAGATCGCCAGCCATGTCGAAGGAAATGGCCGCAGATGCGCGCGGTGATGCCCATGCAGGTGCGGCGGCGGTGCATGGACCACGATTTCCGACGGTCCGGGCCCCGCTGTCGTACCGGTCGGGACGACCCACGCCTGCTGCTGCGCCTGCATCGCGTGCGCCATCATGGGCACGAAGGCGATCATTCCAGCAATCGTGACGATGATGAAAACCGTTGCCGCATACGGCCAGAAGCTCGCACGGTCCTCGCGGCCCTGAAAGTCGAACAACCGGGCGAAATGCTCCCACAATCCGATGTTCGCGCTCACTACAGCCCCTCCTCGCGGGCCGTAGTTTGGAAAGGCGCAACTATCGCGTCAACTTGCGGTAGGTCATCCGGTGCGGGCGGTCGGCCTCGGGACCGAGGCGGCGGCGCTTGTCTTCCTCATAGTCGGCGAAATTGCCCTCGAACCATTCGACGTGGCTGTCGCCCTCGAAGGCGAGGATGTGCGTTGCAAGACGGTCGAGAAAGAAGCGGTCGTGGCTGATGACGACGGCGCAGCCCGCGAAATTCTCGATTGCTTCTTCGAGAGCGCCCAGCGTCTCGACGTCGAGATCGTTGGTCGGCTCGTCCAGCAGGAGAACGTTGCCACCCTGCTTGAGCATCTTCGCCATGTGCACGCGGTTGCGCTCTCCCCCGGAGAGCTTGCCGACATTCTTCTGCTGGTCCGGCCCCTTGAAGTTGAACGCGCCGACATAGGCCCGGGTCGACATGTCGTGACCGTTGACCTTCATGTAATCGAGCCCGTCGGAAATCTCTTCCCAGACATTGTGGCTGGGGTCGAGGTCGTCACGGCTCTGGTCGACATAGCCGAGCCGGACCGTTTCGCCGACTTCGATGCTGCCCGTGTCCGGCTTTTCCTGGCCTGTGATGATCTTGAACAGCGTCGACTTGCCGGCGCCGTTGGGGCCGATCACGCCTACAATTCCACCGGGCGGAAGCGAAAAGCTCAAGTCGTCGAACAGCAATTTGTCGCCGAAAGCCTTCGACAGGTTATTCGCCTCGATGACCTTCCCGCCGAGCCGCTCGGGCACCTGGATGACGATCTGCGCCTTGCCCGGCTTGCGGTCGGACTGCGCCTCCTGCAGCTGCTCGAACTTGCGGATTCGCGCCTTGCTCTTGGTCTGGCGCGCGGCCGGAGTCTGCCTGATCCACTCCAGCTCGCGGCTGAGCGCCTTCTGACGGCCGCTTTCCTCGCGGTCCTCCTGCTCGAGCCGCTTCGCCTTCTTCTCCAGATAGGTGGAATAATTGCCCTCGTAGGGGAAGTATTTCCCGCGATCGAGCTCGAGGATCCAGCCCACCACATTGTCGAGGAAGTAGCGGTCGTGGGTGATCATCAGCACCGCGCCTGCATATTCCTTCAGGTGGTTCTCCAGCCATTCGACGCTCTCGGCGTCGAGATGGTTGGTGGGCTCGTCGAGAAGCAGGATCGACGGCTTCTGGATCAGCAGTCGAGTGAGCGCGACCCGGCGCTTTTCGCCGCCCGAAAGCTTGTCGACGCTTGCGTCGGACGGCGGGCAGCGAAGCGCTTCCATCGCCACTTCGAGCTGGTTGTCGAGAGTCCAGCCATCGACCGCGTCGATCTTGGCCTGGAGTTCTCCCATCTCCTCCATCAGGGCGTCGAAATCGGTATCATCCCCGGGGTCGCCCATCTCGGCGGAGATGGCGTTGAACCGCTCGACCATGTCGGCCACGTCGCGCGCGCCATCCTTGACGTTCTCGAGCACGGTCTTGGACGCATCCAGCTCCGGCTCCTGCGGCAAATAGCCGACGGTGATATTCTCGCCCGGCCACGCTTCGCCCTGAAAATCCGTGTCGATTCCGGCCATGATCTTCATCAGCGTCGATTTGCCGGCACCGTTCGGCCCGACGATTCCGATCTTGGCGCCGTGATAGAATTGCAGGTTGATGTTGCTGAGCACCGGCTTGGGGGCGCCAGGGAAGGACTTCGTCATGTCCTTCATTACGTAAGCGTATTGGGCGGCCATGGGGTCGCGAATGTCCTTTTGAAACGTGCTGGAAGTTGGCCCGCGACTTAGGGAAGGGCCGCTGCTTTTTCTAGTCTCTGCCGACCATTGTCTCTGCGTCGGCGAAGCGATAGCCGCGATAACGCTCGCGAAGCGTCTTCTTGGACAGCTTGCCCGTAGCGCTGTGGGGCAGTTCCTCCACAAACTCGATCGCGTCCGGCTGCCACCACTTCGAGACGTGCCGGGCCAGGTGATCGCGGATCTCCTGCTCGCTCACATCGCTGCCTTTGGAGCGGACCACCAGCAACAGCGGCCGCTCGTCCCACTTGGGGTGCGGAATCGCTATCGCGGCGGCTTCGGCGACGCCCGGGCAGCCAACGGCCGCGTTTTCCAGGTCGATCGAGCTGATCCACTCCCCGCCCGACTTGATGACGTCCTTCGCCCGGTCGGTAATCTGCATCGTCCCGTCAGGATGAATCACGGCGACGTCGCCGGTGTCGAACCAGCCGTCAGGCGTCAACAAATCCTGCTTGTCCCTGAAGTAGCGTTTCACCACCCACGGGCCCTTGCACTGCAGCCGGCCCGACGAAACGCCGTCCCGGGGAAGCTCGGCGCCCTCGTCATCGACGACCCGCAGCTCCACTCCGAACGGCGCCCGCCCCTGTTTTGCAATCAGATCGACCTGTTCGGACTCGGCGAGATCGTCCCAGTTGCCGGGCTTGGAACGGCACGTGCCAATCGGCGATGTTTCGGTCATTCCCCAGGCGTGGCCGATGTCGATGCCGCGGCCGCGGAACCACTCGATCATCGCTCGCGGCGCGGCCGACCCGCCGATGGTCACCTGGCTGAGATCGCCCAGGCTTTCGCCGGTCCGCTCGACATGCTCGATCAGCGTCAGCCACACGGTCGGAACTCCGGCCGAGTGGGTCACGCCCTCTTCCCGGAACAGCCTGCACATCTTTTCGGGCCGGTAGTCGGCGGAAAGGACGAGTTTCGCGCCGCTCGCGGGAGCCGACCAGGGAATGCCCCAGGCATTGGCGTGAAACATGGGCACGATCGGAAGCACCACCGACCGTCGCGACAGGTCGAAGATGTCCGGCGTCAGCGACATGATCGTGTGGAGGACCGTCGAGCGATGCTCGTACAGGACGCCTTTGGGATGTCCCGTCGTTCCAGACGTGTAGCAAAGACCGCACGGATCGCGTTCGTCGCCCTCGACCCAGCGATAATCGCCGCTTTCGGCGGCAATCCAGTCGGGAAAGCCCGCCTCGGTCTCAGCAGGATCGAAGCAGATATAGTTTTCGATCGTTCGCCAGCGCGGCTTCAGGCGATCCACAATCGGCTGGAACGCCCGATCGTAGAGCAGCACGCGGTCCTCGGCGTGATTGGCGATATAGTCGAGCTGGTCGTCGAACAGGCGGGGATTGATCGTGTGCAGGACCCCGCCCATTCCGCACACGCCATACCAGGCGGTCAGGTGGCGCGCGTGGTTCATCGCCAAAGTCGCCACCCGGTCGCCAGGCCCGATCCCCAGCCGTTCCAGGGCCTGCGCCATCTGCCGGGCCTCGCCAGCGACCTCGCGCCAGTTCGTGCGCGTGACACTTCCGTCGGCCCATGCGGAGACGATTTCGCCGTCGGGGTGCTCGCGCTCGGCATGATCGACGAAGCGCATGACGCGCAACGGCCAATCCTGCATCGCTCCCATGTTCATCCGCGGGTCCCCCGGGCAGAGGACGCATCATGCCCGAAAACGACCTGCTGGCAAGCGCTCGGGATCAGAACGGCAGCTTGAACCCCGGGGGAAGCTGCATTCCGCTGGTCATCTTCTGCAATTCGGGAGCCGCGGCGGCATCGGCCTTGGTCCGCGCGTCGTTGATCGCGGCCGCGACCAGGTCCTCGAGCATCGACTTCTCCGAAGCCTTGAGAAGGCTCTCGTCGATGCTCACCGACACGATCCGCCCCTTCGCAGAGGCGGTGACCTTCACCAGCCCGCCGCCGGCCGCGCCCTCGACCTCGATCTTGTCGAGGTTCTCCTGCGCCTTCTGCATTTCGGCCTGGACGTCCTGGGCCATTTTCATGATTTCATCGAGGTTGGGCATCTCGGGCATGTCATGCACCTTTTGTCAGTGAGTAGGTTTCAAGCTCGGCATCCGGGAATGGCTCCATCACCGCCCGGACGGCGGGATCTGCAAGAACTTGGGAGCGAACCTGGTTCTCGGCCATACGCTCTTGCTCCAGGAGCGACGGTGAAGCGCCCTCCTCTCCCATGGAAACGGTCCAGCTCGCCCCCGTGATCCCTTTCAATGTGGCGGCAAGCTCTCGTGGAAAATCGGCCCCGAGCGGACGGAGCGGCTTGAGTGCGAGCTGCGGCGGCTCGTACGCAATCAGCCCCACCTGGTCGTGCAACTGCAGAGCGAGCTGGTGCTTCCCCGCACTCTCGACGGCAGCGACAAGCGCTGCGAAGTCACTCGGAAGCTGGCCCGAAGGAGCCGGCGCCTTCGACGCCGGTGCGGCGGTTACGGAAGCAGTGGCGGAAGTTCCACCACCCAGCTGTTAAATCAGCGCTGCCGGGTCGGGAAGGTCGGCGGAGTGGATCAGGCGAAGAATCGCCATGGTCGCAGCCTCGTGCGGATCGGGCGCGCTGTTGACGTCGGACAGGCCTTTCAGCAGCATCTGCCACAGGCGGTGGAGCTGCCCCCACGACAGGCTGTCGGCGAGTTTCTCGGCGAATTCGCGCTGCTCGGTCGAAAGGAGCGCTTCCGCCTGCGCGCCCGCCTTGGCTCGAGTCGCGCTGTGGAGCGCTTCCATCAGCCCGCGGAGTACGGACGACGGGTCCATTCCCAGGTCGTGGACTTCGTCCATCGCCTGAAGCGCTTTGCCGGCATCGCCTTCGAGCACGAGTTCGAGCAGGTCGCGGATTCGGCCGCGGTCGGCGAGGCCGAGCATGTCCCGCACCTGCTGCGACGTCACGGTGCCGCCGCCGTGCGCAATTGCCTGATCCAGAATCGAGAGGCCGTCGCGAGCGGACCCTTCGGCAGCGCGGGCGATCATCGCCAGCGCGTCCGCCTCGACCTCGACACCTTCGGCCTTGGCGACCTCGGCGAAGTGCCCGACGAGCTTTTCCGGACCGATCCGGCGCAAGTCGAATCGCTGCGTCCGCGACAGGACGGTCACCGGCACCTTGTCCACTTCCGTCGTTGCGAAAAGGAACTTCACATGCTCGGGCGGCTCCTCAAGAGTCTTCAACAACGCATTGAAAGCGTTCTTGGAAAGCATGTGCACTTCGTCGATGATGTAGATCTTGAAGCGCGCCGAAACCGACGCGTAACGAACCGCGTCGATGATCTCCCGAATGTCGTCGACGCCGGTGTGCGACGCGGCGTCCATCTCGACGACGTCGATGTGACGACCTTCCGCGATCGCCTTGCAATTTTCGCATTGGCCGCACGGCTCGATCGTCGGCTGCCCGTTACCGTCGGGGCCGGTACAGTTGAGCGCCTTGGCGATCAGCCGGGCGGTCGATGTCTTTCCGACTCCCCGAACGCCGGTGAGCAGGAAGGCGTGGGCAATTCGGCCGCGCTCGATCGCGTTGGCGAGCGTCTTCACCATCGCATCCTGGCCGATGAGCTGGTCGAACGTCTGCGGGCGATACTTGCGCGCAAGCACTCTGTACGGCGACGCGGGTGCCGACTCCTGGGGGAGATCCAGGCCCAGGGCAGGCAATTCGGCGGGCGATTCGTCGGTCATCGAATCTGTTGTAGGCAACGCACCGCCGCATTGCGAGCGGTTGCCTGCGCGAAGAATCGCCCCCATATGGCGCTCGGGAGCCGGGCGGACGGGGCTGTCGCCAACCTGGTCAGGTCCGGAAGGAAGCAGCCACAACGATTTCGTCCCGGGTCGTTCCGGTTCCCACCTTCACGATCGACTAGCCCCTCAGCCAATTCCTCGCGCTCGGCGGGATTCGCACCGTCAGGGACTCCATCTCCTCGGTCAGGATGATCTGACAGGCAAGACGCGATGTGCCGGTCGCATGCGCCGCGAAGTCGAGCATGTCCTCTTCCTCGTCGCTTGCACGTGGCAGCTTCCTGAAATCGACCTTGTCGACAATGACGTGGCAGGTCGAGCACGCCATCACGCCTTCGCACGCGCCCTCGAGCGGCTGCTTCGCTGTCCAGGCGACGTCGAGCAGGCGCTGGCCTGCCTCTGCCTCGACCTCTTTGTCGAGCGTGCCGTCAGCCTTGTAGAAACGCACTCGGATCACGCGGCGAACTGCTCCTGCGCGTCCGCCGCCTCGTTGATTCTGCCGATTGCAGTGAGCAGCTCTTCCTCCGTCGTGTAACGCCCAAAGCCGATGCGGATGGACGAGCGCGCCTCCCGATCCGTCAGACCAATGGCCTTGAGCACATGGCTCGGCCGGCCCGACCCGCTTGCACAGGCGCTTCCCAGGGAAAATGCAATATCGCGAAGTTCGGAAATCAGGCGTGCAGCATCAATGCCTTCCCGGCGAATGTTGAGATTGCCTTTGTACCGATGCTCGACGCTGCCATTGATGGTCCACCGACTCCTCAGCGAAGCGATCGCCAAATCCCAAAGCCGCTCCACATGCGCCCTGTCCTCGTCGAACCGTTCGATAGACAGTTTCACTGCCGCTCCGAATCCGGCACATAATGCGGGTGAGAGCGTTCCCGAGCGAAGTCCCTGCTCCTGCCCGCCTCCTTCGATCAGCGGCGCCAGCGCCACTCCCTCACGCACCCACAAGGCACCGATTCCCTTGGGGCCGTGAATCTTGTGCGCGCTGATCGCAATCATGTCGGCTTCGGCCAACGGCATTCGGCCCGCGGCCTGAACCGCGTCGCACAGCACCAGGGCGTTTTCGGCCTTTGCCCGGCGCGCCAGCTCGGCGACCGGCTGGATCGTGCCGATCTCGTTGTTCACTTGCATGATCGCGAGAAGACCAATCCGCTCCGGCATGGGCTGCTCGAGATCCACCAGGCCCTCGCGAGTGACCGGAAGGATGGCATGGTCGCCGATAGCACTGGCCGTATCGAGAACCGCTGCGTGCTCGATCGCGCTGACCACGACGCGTTCCCCCCGGCGCACCGGTGAATTCATCCGCATTGCGAGATTGAGCGCCTCGGTGGCGCTGCCGGTGAAGACCAGTTGGCCGCCCGGCGGGAAGAGCGCAGCGACCTGCTCTCGCGCCAGATCGACCGCGGCAGCGGCCATTCGCCCCATTCGGTGTTGCGAATGGGGATTTCCAAAATGATCGCTGTCCGGCCCGCCAAGCCACGGCAGCATCGCCTCGCGCGCTTCGGGAGCGAGCGGTGTCGTGGCCTGATAATCGAGATAGATCATGCAGCCTTTGCGGCCACGTTTTCGGCAATCCGCCGCCATTCGGCAAGGAAGGCGTCGATGTCGGACTCGCTTGTCTGCGGCCCGAAGCTGATTCTCAGGAAGCCTGCGGAAACCTCTTCGGGAATGCCCATTGCAGAGAGGACGTGGCTGGCCTTCGCCTTGCCCGACGAACAGGCGCTCCCGGCGGAAACGGCAATTCCGGCGAGGTCAAACTGGATCAGCAAGGCCGCGCTCGATCCGCCCGGCATTGAAACGGCGCCGATTGTCGGAACGCGGGGTGCTTCGGCCGCGATCACGCTTCCTCCCGATGCGAGGATTGCATCCTCGAGCCGCTTTCGAAGTGCTGCCATGCGGCCCATGTCATAGGGCTTCGCCTTCAGGGCAGCGGCGAAAGCCATCGCCCCCGGCACATCCTGGGTCCCGCGGCGATACCCCTTCTCCTGACCGCCGCCGCAGGCGTTCAGCATGGAAAGGTCGCGGACCAGCAAGGCTCCGACGCCGGGCGGGCCGCCGAGCTTGTGCGCGCAAATCGCAATGAAATCGGCGTCCGGGAGTGGAATCTTCGATGCCCCTTGCGCGCAATCGGCAAGAAGCAGGCTCCCGGCATCGCGAATCCTGCGGGCGAGGCGGTCGAGCGGCTGGATGACCCCGGTCTCGTTGTTGACCTGCTGGATCGCGACGAGCGCCGGTCCGCCGGCGAGAAACTCGTCGAGTGCGCCTTGATCGATCAGGCCGTTGGAATCGACGGGCAAGACGGTCGAATCTTCTCCCATGGCGTAGCCGACGATCGCATGTTCGGTGCTGCCGTGAGCGCGTCGCGCCGGCGTTGCGCAGCGCGCCGCCAGTTCGACGCTCTCACTCGCCCCCGACGTAAAGATGACGTCATGGGGCCAATCCAGCGCCGCCTTGATCGCTTCTCGCGCTTCTTCGAGGAGCGCTCGCGCGCGGCGGCCTTCCCGGTGCGGACTGTTGGGGTTCGCCCACTCGGCCAGCCCCTCAGCGAAGGCTTCGCGAGCCTCGGGGAGGACGGGCGTCGTAGACGCGTGGTCGAGGTAGGTTCGCTCGCTCATTTGTTGCGGTTCTCTGCCGATTGCCTGTTGAAGCCGCTCCCCTATATAGGACCCGCAGCCGCGGCGCACCCGTTGGCACACGTACTTCACAATAAGACGAGCAGCCGCACACCAATGCCCGAAGTCATTTTTCCTGGCCCAGAGGGGCGTCTCGAAGGCCGTTTCCACCCTGGGCCGCGTCCTCGCGCCCCGGTCGCCATCATCCTCCATTCCCACCCGCAGGCGGGTGGGACGATGAACAACAAGATCGTCCAGCTGCTTTACCAGACCTTCGTCAATCGTGGGTTCGCGACGCTCCGCTTCAACTTCCGCGGAGTCGGCAAGAGCCAGAGCACGTTCGACAACGGAATCGGCGAGCTGTCCGACGCGGCAAGCGCGCTCGACTGGGTCCAGCAAATTCATCCCGAGGCCGAGACGACCTGGGTCGCCGGGGTCAGCTTCGGCGCGTGGATCGGCATGCAACTGCTGATGCGCCGTCCGGAAATTCGCGGCTTCATCTCCATCGCGCCGCCGGCAAACATGTACGACTTCAGCTTTCTCGCCCCCTGCCCCTCGTCAGGGATCATCATCCAGGGCGCGGAGGACGAGGTCGTCACGCCAAGCGCGGTCCAGAAGCTCGTCGACAAGTTGCGTACGCAAAAGCACATCACGATCACGCACGACGTCATTCCCGGCGCAAACCACTTTTTCGCCAACGAGCTCGATTTGTTGATGAAGAGCGTCGACGACTATCTCGACATGCGCCTCGCGACGGACCCCAAGCGGCCGGCTATAACGACCAAATCAGGACGTTAGCGAGCAGCACTGCCGCTACGGCAATCATCAGCGCGCCTTTGGCGCGGTCGGCCTTGCCGATGACGATGCGTACACCTGCGAACCCAAGCAGGAAGGCGGATATCACGGCCAGAGCCAACGCCGCCGAGGTCAGTGTGTCCAAGATCGACAGTCCTTTCACCAAGGCTTAACCGATATCGTTCATTGTTGCGACCGTGGACAGCAGCGAACGAGAAGTGAGGCTCGACGAAGCTTTCGAGCGGATCGAGGAGACGATCCTCCCGTGCATCGCGATGATGCTGGAGACTCTTCTCGACGCATCGGCCACGGCTGCGCAGACCGACCCCAAGGCGCTTGCGGCCGAACTTCAAACGCTTGCCGCCGAACTGGAGGAACTCACCCAGGCAGTCGAGCAATCGAGTCCGGTCCACGTCGAGCCCGGCGAGTACAAGGCCAACACCCACGCCGCCTAGCGCGATTGCACGATCCGGGCGTGGACCTTTGGGTCGATATTGCCTCCGGACAGGACCACGACCGTTCCCTCGGCCCAATCGATCCTTCCGGCAAGAAGCGCCGCAAGCGCGGCTGCCCCGCCGCCTTCCACGACCAATTTGTGCTCCCGCCAGGCGAAACGGATCGCATCCTTCACTTCGTCGTCGCTGACGCAGACGGCAGTGGCGCCTCGGGCCTTCAGGATTCCGAACGTGATCGGTGCCACTCGCGGTGTCTGCAGCGCGTCGCACAGGGTCGGGGGCGCGTCCGCTTCGACGGGAACGATTTCGCCGTCGCAAAGCGACCTTTTCATGTCGTCCCACCCGTCGGGCTCCACGATCGCAATGTCCGAATCAGGGCACGCGAGCGCAATCCCCGACGCCAACCCACCCCCGCCGCAGGGAACGGCGATCAGCGTCGGCTGAACCGGCATTTGCTCGAGGATCTCGAGCCCGACGGTCCCCTGGCCGGCGACGATGGCGGGATCGTCGAAACTCGGCACGACGATTGCACTGCGCTCGTCGGCGATGGCCCGGGCGATCTCTTCGCGGCTTTGCGTACGCCGGTCGTAGAAGACGATCGTGGCGCCGTGGCTCCGAGTCGCCTCGACTTTCACCGCCGGAGCATCCGACGGCATCACGATGGTCGCAGGGATGCCGAGGCGTTTCGCTGCGAGTGCCACGCCCTGCGCGTGGTTTCCCGACGAGAAGGCGACAACTCCGCGCTTGCGCTCTTCGGGGTCGAGCTGGAGCAGGCGGTTGGTCGCACCGCGTAGCTTGAACGCGTGAACGGTCTGGAGGCATTCGCACTTCAGCCAGACCGGCTTTCCACGCACCTTGCTCTCGATCAGCGGGGTTCGCTCGACGAGGCCGGCTATGCGCTCGCGAGCAGCGGCGACATCTTCGCGCGTGACGAGCGACTCTTTTGCTAACGCGTTGATATTTCACCCTTTCGACAATCCGTTGCAGATCAGCGACATATGATGACCGATCGCGGATTTTCTGCCCGATAAATCTTTACAGCCCGGACCCTCGCACATATATCGCGCGTCCGCTGCCCCATGGGACTTCCAACCGCAAGGCAGCTCTTGTCTCGAACTACCCGTTGGAGGTCCCTTGAATTGCGCAATCACCATCGCCCGCTGGGGCTAGCGACTTCCCCGACCGGCTCTCGCCGGGCTGCCGACATCGCCGCAACTCGGCCCGTGCAGCCGGTGACTCTTCTGCGTCCGCATGCAGCGCGTCGCGCCGCCCAATTCTTCATCGAGAAGTTTCCGGGGCGTTCGCTGTACGCGGTGAAGGCGAACCCGTCGCCGGCGCTGCTCAAGGTCCTGTGGGATTGCGGTGTCACCCATTACGACGTCGCGTCGCTGGGCGAAGTCCGGCTTGTTCACGAGACGCTGCCCGGTGCGGTGCTGTGCTTCATGCACCCGGTGAAAGCCGAGGAAGCGATCGCCGAGGCCTATTTCGAACACGGCGTGAAGACCTTCAGCCTCGACACGATGGAAGAACTCGAGAAGATCGTTCGGGCCACGAGCGGCCCCGGCGGCGTCGCGGCTACCGATCTCAACCTTCTCGTTCGCCTGCGCGTGTCCTCCGAGCACGCCAAATACAGCCTCGCGTCCAAGTTCGGCGCCGAGCCGGCCGAACTCAAGGCGCTGCTGATGGCGGCCCGCCAGGCATCGGACGCGCTTGGCATCTGCTTTCACGTCGGTAGCCAGGCGATGAGCCCGGCGGCCTATTCCGACGCCATGGAGCGCGTGCGCGAGGCCATCGTGGAGGCCGCGGTAACGGTCGACATCGTGGACGTCGGCGGAGGCTTTCCGTCCACCTACCCCGGGATGCAGCCGCCGCCGCTCGAAAATTACTTCCAGCTGATCCATTCGGCGTTCGAAGCGCTTCCGATCAGCTATTCCGCCGAACTGTGGTGCGAGCCCGGCCGTGCATTGTGCGCCGAATATGCCAGCCTTCTCGTGCGGGTGGAAAAGCGCCGCGGGACGGAGCTCTACATCAACGACGGTGCCTATGGCGCGCTGTTCGATGCCGCTCACGTGGCCTGGCGATTCCCCGTCGCGCTCCAGCGCGACTCGCGGGCAAGGCCGATGGACTTCAGCTTTTACGGTCCCACGTGCGACGATCTCGATCACATGGCCGGGCCGTTCGAGCTCCCCGCCGACATTCAGGCCGGTGACTATATCGAAATCGGCATGCTGGGCGCCTATGGCTGCGCCATGCGCACAGGCTTCAATGGCTTCGGGGTCCAGAGCGTCGAAACCGTCGACGACGAACCGATGGCGACGCTGTACGGAGCAAGCGGCGAACCCGGCCGTTCGAGAGTCATGACGCTTTAGGGCGTCCCCTCCCGCTGGCGGGAGGGAACGAGGGGTGAGGCTGTCCCCCGCTCGCAAACGACATGCCTTTATCGCTGCCGCCGGAGCTTTGCGGCGCAATGGAGCATGAGATGAACCAGGAATCGAAAGTCAACGACACCCGCAAGGCGGAGCTGCTCTCAACGCCGATCGAACATATCGACATCACCAAGTTCGATGCTCGTCCGATCATCGACGCTATGGGCAAGATGAGCTTCACCAGCCGCGACCTCGCGCGCGCCACCAACATCTACAACACGATGGTGGAGGACCAGTCCTGCTCGATCATCCTCGTCATCGCCGGCTCGACCTCGGCCGGCGGCTGCATGGACCTTTATGCCGAGCTGGTGCGGTCGAACATGGTCGACGCAATCGTCGCCACGGGCGCGTCCATCGTCGACATGGATTTCTTCGAAGCGCTTGGTCACAAGCACTATCAGGCGCTTGAAATTCCTGACGATAAGACGCTGCGGTCGCTGTACATCGATCGCATCTACGACACCTATATCGACGAGGAAGCGCTTCAGGACACTGATCACACGATCGGCCAGATTGCCGACAGCCTGGAGCCGAAAGCCTATTCCAGCCGCGCCTTCATCCGCGAGATGGGCAAATGGCTGACGAAGAACGGGAAGAAGGACAACAGCCTCGTCAAGCTCGCGTACGAGCATGACGTGCCGATCTTCTGCCCCGCCTTCACCGACAGCTCGGCCGGCTTCGGGCTGGTCAAGCACCAGGTCGACGCGATGAAGCGCGGCGGCCATTATTTGACCATCGACAGCATTGCCGACTTCCGCGAGCTCACCGACATCAAGATCAAGGCCGGAACCACGGGCTTGCTGATGATCGGTGGCGGCGTTCCGAAGAACTTCGCCCAGGATACCGTCGTTTGCGCCGAGATTCTCGGTCACGACGACGTCGAGATGCACAAATATGCGGTGCAGATTACCGTTGCCGACGTTCGCGACGGCGCGTGCAGCTCGTCTACGCTGCAGGAGGCCTGCAGTTGGGGCAAGGTGGACACGGCGATGGAGCAGATGGTGTTCGCCGAGGCCACCAGCGTGCTTCCGCTCCTCGCCAGCGACGCCTGGCACCGGGGCGCCTGGCGCAACCGGCAGGAACGCCGGTTCGCCAAGCTCTTCGACTGAGCAAAGCGCAAGTTCTCGAACTGAATCGATTGCCAAGCGTAACGATCTGACGCACCCTCCCCCGGACAATCACTCGGGGGAGGGTTTTTCATGCCGTACAGTCCGATCCTGGCGCCGATCGTCGCGCTCGTCGCCTGGACCCTTGTCGTCCAGATCTGGATGTATGCGACCCGCATGGCGGCGATGAAGAAAGCCGGCATCAGCCTCAAGGGCCGGGTCGGCACCAGAGGCGGCGCGCTCGAAGGCGCCATTCCCGACAAGGACAATTGGAAAGCGCACAATTACAACCACTTGATGGAGCAACCGACCATCTTTTATGCGGTCGCGTTGAGCCTTGCGCTAATGGGCTGGGGTGGCGGCCTCAACTATTGGCTCGCGTGGGGCTATGTCGGTTTCCGGGTGGTGCACAGCATCATCCAGGCGACAGTGAACGTCGTCACCTATCGTTTCCTGTTCTTCTCACTGGCGTCGCTGTGCCTGCTGGGCCTTACGCTGCACGCCGGGTTGAAGATCCTCCACGATTGCGGGCTGCTGCACCTCTAGCGGGAAAAGCAGCCGGCAAGCTCGACGTGTGTCGACCAGCGGAACTGGCCGACGGGACGGACCCATTCGAGCACGTAACCGCCATCGACGAGGGAGCGAGCGTCGCGGGCGAATGTCGCGGGATTGCAGCTGACATAAGCAATTCGCTGCACCGACGAGCCGGCAAGCTGCGCCACCTGCTGCGCCGCTCCCGCCCGCGGCGGATCGAGAATGACGCAGTCGAACCGCTCCAACTCCGCGCGATCGAGCGGGCGGCGGTAGAGGTCGCGATGCTCGACCTCGAGCGCCGGCGCGGCCGATCGAAGCGCGGCTGCACTGTCCCGTGACGCCTCTGCCGCATAGGCCGCGCAGGTCGAGAGCGCGAAGGTACCGAGCCCCGCGAAGAGGTCCGCGACTGCCTTGCTGTCGCGAACGCACTCCCGCACGCACTGGACAAGCACCGCCTCACCATCCTCCGTCGCCTGGAGAAAGCCTCCGGGAGGAAAGCGGACGGCAACGCCCGACAGGGTGACCGTGGCAGGAACAGGCTCGTACACCGCTTCGGGACCGGCGCCGCTATCGGCCGACAGCCGCGCCAGCGCATTGGCGCTTGCAAACTCCGTCAGCGCCTGGATTCGCTCGAGGCCGTCGCAGCTGACGTTTCGAAGCAGGACGTCCACGCCCCGGTCGGCAAGCGTGAGGTGCGCTTCCGCGCCGCGATTGCGCGGCAGCAACGTCGCAAACAGCGCCCGAAGCGGCTGCACCAGCGCGAACAGCTCGGGCCTGAGGATGTGGCACTCCGTCATGTCCACGACGCGGTGGGACTTTTCGGCGTTGAAGCCGATCACTGCCCCCTGCCCCACCTTCAGCGCCTTGAGACTCGCGCGGCGGCGTGAGCGTGGTGGAGAAAGATGCGGTTCGCGAATGTCCGTCGCGAGATCGTGCTGCGCCAGCGCTGTCTCGATGCGCGTTACGAGGTACTGCCGGTAAACCTCGTCGTCGGCATGCTGAAGCTGGCACCCGCCGCACTGGGGGAAAAGGTCGCACGGTGGCTGCTGGTGGTGCGGCCCGAAGGCGAGCGCTCCATCGTCGAGCACAGCGTCGCCGGGGACTGCGAACGGAACGTGGCGGCCGCTGGCGGTAACGCCGTCCCCGCGCGCGGCAATCCGGACGACGAGTTCGTTCACAGCAGGTCGAGCGCCGCCGGGATCGCGGCGGCAAGATCATCGGCGATCATGTGTGGCCCGGCTATCTCCGCCGCTCGGCCGTGAAGCCAGACGGCTGCCGAGGCAGCTTCGAACCAACTCAGCCCGCGCGCCACCATCGCAGCGATCATTCCCGCCAGCACATCGCCGGTTCCCGCGGTCGCAAGCCAGGCCGGCGCGGGCGGGGCAAAGCCGAGCCGACCGTCGGGCGACGCGACCAGCGTGTCCGGCCCCTTGTAGACGACCACCGCTCCCGCCCGCCGCGAGGCCTCCAGCGCCTGCTCCGCCTTTGTCCCGGGAATATCGCCGAACAACTGCCCGAACTCGCCCGAGTGCGGCGTCAGGATCGCATCCTGTCCACGCAGCCGTTCCGGCTCACCCACCTGTCCGATTGCATCGGCGTCGATGACCTTGGGGGCTCGGGACGTCAGGGCCAGCGTCAGCAACTGCGGAATGTCACCCATCCCCGGGCCGATGAGGATGCAATCGATTCGCTCGTCGTCGAGGTGGGCCGTGTCGGTCTGGACGATCGCCGACGGCAAGCCATCGATCGCGCGCGACGTGCTGACCCGGACGTAGCCGGCTCCGCTTCGAGCGGCAGCCGTGGCTGCAAGCGCAATGGCGCCGGGCATCTTGCCGGCAAGGGCATGAACCAGCCCGCGGTCGTACTTGTGCCCGAGTGGATCGAGCGACGGCAGCTTCGGCGCTGCGATTTCGTGCCAGTCGCTGGCGGGGTCAATTCCGATGTCGGCCAGCACGACTCGACCGCACCGCTGCATCGCCGGCATCAGCCGGTGCGCGGGCTTGAGCGCCGCAAATGTGACGGTCACGTCGAAATCGGGGACAGCGCTCAAGAGCTCGCCGCTGTCGCTTGAAACTCCGCTTGGAAGATCGCACGCCACGCGCACGGCGGCTGCGTTGGAAAGCCTGCGAAGCTGTTGAACGACAACGTCTTGCACCGGCTTTGTAAGACCGGTTCCAAATACACAGTCGATGATCATCGGGGCCGGTTCGGTCGCATCCGTGAGCTGCTCAACCTGCCCCTGCCACTGTGAGCAGGCCCATTTGGCGGCATGGCTCTTCGGCTCTGCGACGGCGGCAACTCGAACGGCAATTCCCTGTTCGGCAAGATGCCGAGCCGCGACATAGCCGTCGCCGCCATTGTTTCCAGGACCGCACAGCACCAGCGTGGGAAGCGGACCTGCATAGCGAAGCGCCGCTTCGGCAAGCGCCGCTCCTGCCCTCTCCATCAGGGTTTCGACTGCAGTACCGCTGTCGATCGCAGCCCGTTCGGCTGCGCGCATCGCGTCTGCTGTGAGAATCGGGCGGGCAGTCATCGCACGCGGCTTCTAGCGCAGGCGCGTCGGCAGGTGCCACCATTCGCGCGGAACGCCGAACGCCGCCCGGTCCCGCTGCTCTTCGGTTTCGAACAAGGCGAAACAGGTGGCGCCGCTCCCCGACATGCGCACCGTCCCTGCCCCTGGCTGCGCAGATAGCCAGGCAAGGATTGCGCCTATCTGCGGAACGAGCGCGATGGCCGCCGTCTCCAAGTCGTTGCGGCCATCCTTCCAGCTTTGCAGCGGTCCGCGGTCGAGCCCGTCCCAGCGGGCGAAAATATCGGCCGTCGCAAGCTCTACCCGCGGGTTGACTAGCAGGATTGGCGTTCCCGACAGCCGATCGTCCACGGGCGAAAGATCATCGCCGCGCCCGTCGCCGCGCGCTGTTAACGACTGGATGCAGGCCGGCACGTCCGCGCCGAGCGAGCGGCCGATGTCTTCGAGCGTGACGCTCGGCAGCTCCAGCTCCCAAAGATCATTGAGCAAACGAAGCGCGGCTGCAGCGTCCGCCGATCCTCCGCCCAAGCCCGCTGCAACCGGGAGCCTTTTTGTCAGCTGAAGCGCTGCACCGCGCCGCTCCTTGCAATGATCTCGAAGCGCTTGCGCGGCGCGTGCGACGAGGTTGTTCGAGATGGCAAGGGTGGACGCGAACTCTCCATCGAGGCTCAAGGACAACGACGGCGCGGCGCGGCCCGTAAGCTCGTCTCCGTCCTCGCAGAAGGCGAAGATGGTTTCGATCCGGTGGTAACCGGTTTCGAGCTTCTCGCGCACGTGAAGGGCGAGGTTGATCTTCGCGTATGCGGTCTCGCTCAAGGGGCAGCAGTGGCTTTGGTAAGGCCGCTGTCGATCTTCTTCTTGAGGCGGGCCGTGTCCTTGTCGTCCGCAGTTGCGAGCGCCGCGCGCCACGCGAATCGCGCCTCGAACCGGCGTCCGGCCGAATAGAGCGCGTCGCCGAGATGCTCCTGGATATCCGCCTGGGCAGGATCGCCTGCCGCGGCCTTCTGGAGAATGTCGATCGCCTCGTCGATTCGCCCGCGCTTGTAGAGCGCCCATCCCAGCGAATCGGTGATCGACGCGTCGTCGGGCGCCAGTTCGCTGGCCTTTCGAATGAGAGCTTCGGCAGCGTCCAGATCCTCGCCGTGCTCGAGCTTGGCGTATCCCAGGAAGTTGAGGATCAGCGGCTGATCGGGCGCCATTGCAATCGCGGAAGCGAGCGCCGCCTTGGCTTCGGGCCAGCGGCCGGCAAACTCGAGCGAACTGGCCTCCAGAAGCAGCAACGGCCAAACTCGTGCATTCTCGACCTGCCCCAGCCGCGCGACAGCCTGCCGGTAAGCCTCCGCCGCCTCGCTGTCGCGATCCATCTGGGCGTAAACGTCGCCAAGCCGCGCAAAATCGTCTGATGTCGCCGCCGAACGGCCTGCTGCCGCCGTGGCGAGCGAAAGCGCCTCGTCGACGCGCTTGGAATCGAGCAGCGCCCGTACCCGCGAATCCATCGCTTCCGGCTGCAGCGGGTCATGATCGTCGATCGTGGCCAGGATATTCAGCGCCGCATCGGCCTTGCCCTGCTCGGCCAGCGCCTTTCCAAGCAGAATTGTGCCGGCGCTGTTCGCGGGCGCGGCGAAGTGAGCGATCTGGATGACGTTGAGTGCGGAGTCGGGATCGCGGTCGTCGTTACGCATCTGCAAAGCAAGTGCGAGCAACTGGTCCGAGAAAGCGCGCGCGGCGTTGTCGATCGCGAGGCCTTTCAACCCGCCGGAGTCGAGCGCGCTCCGGAGCGCCGTCGTATCGCCTGAGATTCCATCGATTATGCTCAGCGCGCGATCCCGGTCGCCGGCGTTCGCAAATCCGGCTGCCATCGCAAGCCGGACCCGATATTCCCTCGCGCCAGCGCTGGCGATTGCCCGCCGGGCATAGGGGTCAGCCTGAGCCGAGTTGCCGACTTTGAGGAGAATATAGGCGCTTTCCTCGTCGACGAAGGGCGAAAAGGCGCTGCTTCTCGACACCTGCGACAGAATCGCGAGCGCGCCTGCGGGGTCGCGGCGGTCCACGGCATCCCACGCGCGAACGAGCGGATTCCAGAAACTCAGGTCCGCACCGCCGCCATCGGTCTTGGGGAGGAAACGAAGCGCATCGCTGTTGCGCCCGCGCCGAAGCGCGTCGGCAACGACCAGCAGCTTGGAGTCGACGGACGTGACCTGGCCCGACCGGCCGATCAGCCGAAGCGCAAGCGTCATGTCGCCGGCGCTAATCGCCTCAGCGATCGCCCGCTGCCCGAGATCACGATCGTTGGAGCGCGCGGACAACGCCGCGTAAATCTGCGCCGCCTCGGCGTGATTGCCGCTGATGGAGGCTGCCCTCGCCTCGACATAAGCGGTCGCGGGATTGTTGAATTTGTCGGGAACCGTCGCGGCCGCCGGAGCAGACATCGCAACCAGAGCGATCAATCCCGTGGCAAGACTACATGTTCGGGTAATTGGGGCCTCCGCCGCCTTCCGGGACCACCCAGTTGATGTTCTGGGTCGGGTCCTTGATGTCGCAGGTTTTGCAGTGAACGCAGTTCTGGGCATTGATTTGCAATCGCGGCTCGCCGCCCTCCTCCACGAATTCGTACACTCCGGCGGGGCAGTAACGCTGCTCGGGGCCGGCATAGTCCTGCAGGTTCACGGCGACCGGTACGTCGGTGTCCTTGAGCGTCAGATGAACCGGCTGGTTCTCTTCGTGGTTGGTGTTCGACAGATAGACCGAGGAAAGCCGATCGAAAGTGAGGACTCCGTCGGGCTTCGGGTAATCGATCGGGCGAGCCTGGTCCTTGCGCCTGAGCGTTTCGTGGTCGGCGCGCTTGTGGCTGAGCGTCCAGGGAAGCGTGAGGCCGAGTGCCCCCATCCACATGTCGATGCCGGAGTAGAGCGTTCCCGCGAAGCCGCCCCACCGCGACACGGCCGGCTGGGCATTGCGCACAAGCTTGAGCTCCTTCGCGACCCAGCTTGAGTTCAGCGCCTCCGGATAGGATTCGAGCCGGTCGCCGGTCCGCTCGGCGGCAATCGCCTCGAACGCCGCTTCGGCCGCGAGCATCGCCGACTTCATCGCCGTGTGCGTGCCCTTGATCCGCGGCACGTTCACGAAGCCTGCAGAGCAGCCGATCAACGCGCCCCCGGGAAAAACCAGCTCGGGCACGGCCTGCCAGCCGCCTTCGTTGATGGCCCGCGCACCGTAGGAAACGCGGCGGCCGCCCTCAATTTCGGCGCGGATGGCCGGGTGGGTCTTCCAGCGCTGGAATTCCTCGAACGGCGAGAGGTAGGGATTTTCGTAGTCGAGCGCGACGACGAAGCCCAATGCGACCTGGCCCGCCTCCTGGTGATAGAGGAAGCCCCCGCCCCAGGCGTCCTCGAGCGGCCAGCCTTGCGTGTGAATGACTCGTCCGGGCTTATGCTTCTCGGGAGGAACGTCCCACAACTCTTTGACGCCAAGTCCGAAATGCTGCGGACCGCACTTGTCGCGCAGGCCGAAGATGCGCGTGACTTCCTTGGTCAGCTGTCCGCGTGCGCCCTCGGCGAGGAAGGTGTAGCGGGCGTGAAGCTCGATCCCGGGCTGGTAGTCGGGACGACGGGTACCGTCGCGCGCGATCCCCATGTCACCGGTCGCGACCCCTTTGACGGAGCCGTCGTCGTTGAACAGCACTTCGGCAGCGGCAAAGCCGGGAAAAATCTCGACGCCGAGCTCTTCGGCCTGGCTGGCCAGCCAGCGGCAAAGATTGCCGAGGCTGAGCGTGTAGGTGCCCTTGTTGTTCATGAAGGGCGGAAGGAGCCGGTGCGGCAAGGCCCGCTTGCCGTTTTTGGTCAGAACCCAGTGGTGGTTCTCGGTCACCGGAACCGTGACCGGCGCGCCCTTGTCTTTCCAGTCCGGGATGAGCTCGTCGAGCGCCCTCGGGTCGATGACCGCGCCGGAGAGGATATGCGCCCCGACCTCGCTCCCCTTTTCGAGCACGCATACCGCCAGCTCACGGCCCGCTTCTGCGGCAAGCTGCTTCAACCGGATCGCCGCCGAAAGACCGGCCGGACCGGCCCCGACGATGACGACGTCGTACTGCATCGAACTCCCGTTCGCTCACTCTCGCTCCTTCTGGCGCGCCCGCAGGGCATTTCGGCTCTCTATGCCGCAGCGAGTTTCTTGACGCCACCGCCAATGCTGGAGACAAGCACTGTCATGGGTGGGAGTGGCATCGCGACAAAGGAACGCGAAGCCGCCAGTGCGCTGCGCTGGTGGATGGAAATGGGCGTCGATGCCGCCATCCAGGAGACACCGCGCAACTGGTTCGAGCGCCGCGAGCCCGGCAAAACCTCGCCGCACTCGCCTCCTCAGCCGGAAGCCGGCGCCGTTGCTCCTCCCGAGTCCGCGCGGGCACCCATTCCGGACTCGCTCGACGGCTTCCGACAGTGGCTTGCAACCAGTCCGGACGCGCCGCTTGCATCGCGTCGATCGAAACCGGTTTTCGCCTCGGGCGCGCAAGGTGCCGAAGTCATGCTGCTTTCCGAGCCGCCCACTCACGAGGAACTGGCCAGCGGTCAGCCGATCGCCGGCGAACCGGCGCAGCTGATGGAGCGGATGCTGGATGCGATCGCCCTCGCCGGTCAGGCCTACAGCGCCAACCTGGCTTGCTTCCATTCGCCAGGCGCGCGCCTTTCGCCTGAGCAGCTCGAGCAATGCGCTTCGGCAGCACGAAAGCATGTTGCCCTCGTCCGACCCAAACGACTGCTGCTCCTTGGAGAAGCGCCTTCGCGCGCGTTGCTTGGGAAAGCGCTTCCGCAGGCGCGCGGCCACGTCCACACCATCGAGGGCGTGCGAACAGTCGCGACTTTTCACCCGCGCCACCTGTTGAAACGCCCCTCGGACAAGGCGCTTGCCTGGAAGGACCTGCTGTTGCTGATGGAACAGGAACCGTGATCGCGCTTCTGGCGCTTGCCGCTGCGCATTCGGCCAGCGGTCAGCCCGCGCGCGACCCGCTGGCACCTCTCCCGACACCCATAACCGCGCAGCCGCGTCCGGTCGTACCCGCACCCGGCCAGGCGACCACCGTTCAACCGCAGCCTCTCCTCCCCGCGACCTCGGTCGTGCCGAAGGACTGGCGCGGAGTATTCGCTGCAATTCGCGCCGGCGACTGGGCCGGGGCCCAGGCCGGTATCTACGCCCTTCCCCCGGACGTCCTCACCCCGGTGGCGAAGGCGGAGCTGTTCACGGCAAAGAACTCGCCGCCGGTGGATCTTGGGCGGCTGCAGTCACTCCTGGCCGAGGCGCCCGAGCTTCCCGACGCCGACCAGCTGGCGCGAATGGCCCTGGCGCGCGGCGCAACCACCCCGCCGCTCGTGGTGCCAGAAAGGCCGGTGGTTGGACTGGGATCGGCGCCCGGCCGGTATCGCGCTCGGCCGGTCAGCGGCGAGCCGCTTGCGGATGCGCTTCGCGGGCAGCTCGACGCCTTCGTCAAAGCCGACGACGCAGCCGGAGGCGAAGCCGCCTTCCTGGCCCAGGCACCCTATCTTTCAGCCGATGCGCGGGCGGAGGCGGCGCAACGCGTCGCCTGGATTTACTATACCCTCGGACGCGACTTCGATGCCCGCCGAGTTGCCGATTACTGGCGGCAGGGCGCGAGCGGAGAATGGGGTGCGCAGGCGGCGTGGGTTGCCGGCCTTGCGTCGTGGCGCCTGGGCGACTGCAATTCAGCCGCTCGCGAGTTTCGCGATGTCGCCGCGACGACGAACCAGCGCGAACTCGGCGCTGGCGGATATTATTGGGCTGCGCGGGCCGAGCAGGCGTGCCGCCGTCCGCAGGCCGTGCAGGACCTTCTGAAGGCCGCAGCGGCGTCTCCGGAAAGCTTTTACGGCCTGATTGCGCGCGAGACGCTGGGAACGCAGACACGACTGTCCCCAGACCCGCCGCTGCCAACCGCGTCCGTCGACGCTCTTCCGAACGTCCGCCGTGCCGTCGCACTCGCCGCGATCGGAGAGACGTCGCTGGCCGGGGAGATGCTTCGGCACCAGGCCAGGATCGGCTCGCCTGCCGATCAGCTCGCACTGATCCAGGTCGCCAAGCGGCTCAACCTCGCCGGAGCGCAATATTGGCTGGCGACGAACGGACAGCGCGGAGCAGCCGTCTATGCGGCCGATCGCTATCCCACCCCCGCATGGCAACCGGCGCGTGGCTGGCGAGTGGAGCCCGCGCTTGCCTTTGCCCATATCATCCAGGAATCGAATTTCCGGTCGGATGCGGTCAGTCCCGCCGGCGCGGTGGGGCTGATGCAGGTGCGGCCGGGAAGTGCATCCGACGAGGCCGCGGCAGCGGGACTCCCCTATTCCCTTTCGTCACTGTTCAACCCGACGATGAACCTGGAATTCGGGCAAAGCTTCATCGAGCGGATGCGACGTTCACCCTACACCGGCGATCAGCTGCCGAAGGTCATCGCGTCCTACAACGCGGGACCGCTTCCGGTCGGCCGCTGGGCGACGATCCCCGACAAGGGCGACCCCGTGCTCTGGATCGAAAGCGTGCCCTATTGGGAAACGCGCTATTACATCCCGGCGGTGATGCGGAACCTGTGGGTGTACGAAGGCCTCGGTGGACGAGACCAGGATTCGCTGAAAGCCATCGCGCAGCACCGCTGGCCGGCATTCCCCGTCGAACGCTGACCGGAAAACGGCCGTTTCCTTTTCCGGACCGATGAAGTAGCGGCACGCAATGGGGCGGGATTATTTGGAACGTACGCGGGTACTCGTGACCGGAGGAGCCGGATTCCTCGGCTCTCATCTGTGCGAGCGGCTGCTCGACGAGGGCAACGAAGTCCTCTGCGTCGACAACTTCTTCACCGGAAGTCGGCGCAACGTTCTGCATTTGCTGGATAATCCCAACTTCGAGCTGATGCGCCACGACGTGACGTTCCCGCTCTATGTCGAGGTAGACCAGATCTACAATCTCGCCTGCCCGGCCAGCCCCGTTCACTACCAGTACGACCCGATCCAGACGACGAAGACCAGCGTGCTTGGCGCGACGAACATGCTCGGACTGGCGAAGCGGCTGCGGATCCCGATCCTGCAGGCCTCGACCAGCGAGGTTTACGGCGATCCCGCGGTCCATCCGCAGACGGAAGACTATTGGGGCCACGTCAACCCGATCGGCACGCGAAGCTGCTACGACGAAGGCAAGCGCTGCGCGGAAACGCTCTTCTTCGATTATCACCGGCAGCTCGGGCTGAAGATCAAGGTGGCGCGGATCTTCAACACCTACGGCCCGCGCATGCATCCCAATGACGGCCGAGTGGTATCGAACTTCATCGTTCACGCGCTCGAGAACCGCCCGATCACGGTCTATGGCGACGGATCGCAGACTCGCAGCTTCTGCTACGTGGACGACCTCATCGACGGGCTCGTCAGGCTGATGAACTCGCCCGATGACGTCATGGGGCCAATCAACCTGGGAAACCCCGACGAATTCACGATCCGGCAGCTTGCCGACCAAGTCATCGCGAAGACCGGCACAAGCGCGCCGGTGGAGCTATGCGACCTCCCCTCCGACGACCCGAAGCAGCGCCAGCCGGACATTACCCGCGCTCGGGAGATTCTCGGTTGGGAACCGAAAGTGCTTCTTGACGAGGGACTGGAGCGCACCATCGACTATTTCCG
>CAWIPN010000002.1:0-54317 GCA_963837985.1 uncultured Alphaproteobacteria bacterium
CGTTCAGAATGTCGTTGCCGCCATTGCCGTAAAGCTGGTCGTTGCCGGCTAGGCCGGAGAGAGTGTCGTTTCCGGCTCCGCCCCGCAAAGTGTCGGCAGAGCTGGTGCCTGTCAGCGTTTGCGCCGACGCGACGACATAGACCGGCGCATAACCGCCGAAATCCGCCGCGGTGAATGTATTGCCACCGACGTTTTCGAACCTGAGCATATCGACGAACGCGTCTCCGCCGCCATCGCTGTCGAGCTGGAGGATCGTGTCGTTCCCGCTTTGAAGAAGCCTCAGGTAACCAGCGGTGAATGGGTTGGTGCTGCCGTCCCAGCCGACGATGTTCGATGAATTCTGCAAAATCGTGTCGAGGCTGACCCGATCGACACCGGGCTGATAGTCGGTGACGACTGCCGTCGCGAGTCCGGTGCCCGGTTCGAAGTACACGGGGATGATGACATCGCTGCCCTCACCGAGAGTTACGCGCACGTCGCAGGCCCCGCTGATCCTGATGATGTCATCGCCGGCGCCCAGGTCGACCTGGTTGCCGACCGCTCGAAGCTGACCGAGAAAGACATCGTCGTTACCGGCACCGCCGCGAACAGTAATCACAGCGTCGGCATTTGGGGTGAACGTGTCGCCAAGAGCCATGATGTGATCATCGCCGTCGCCACCATCGAGGAGGGCCGAAACGCCACTATTGCTGTCGTATTGCAGGCTGTCATTGCCACCTTCGCCGTACAGCTCGTCCGCGCCGGAGCCGTCGATGAGCAAGTCGTCACCATCACCGCCGTGAAGAATATCATTCCCCACCCCGCCGTTGAGGTTGTCGATCCCGGCGCCTCCATAGAGAACATCGTTGCCGGCCATTCCGAGCAGCTGGTCGTTGCCACCGAACCCGTAGATGATGTCGCTGCCAACTCCCCCGACAAGTCCCCCGATGGTCCTGTATTCGGGATTGGCAATCAGTTGGTCGTCGCCCTCGGTGCCGTTGATCGTCAAGCCGGCCGGCGCGCTCCCGTCCGGGCTAAACCCGCCCAGATCGGCAGCCGTCAAGGAAGATACCGAAACGTTCTCAAAGCGAACGACATCCAGCCAATAGGCCGCTCCGGTGGGGCCATCCTGGTCACGCTGAAGCAGCGTGTCGGCGCCATCCTGGACCAGCCGGTAAAAGCCGGCCGCGAAGGGATTGTCAGAGCCGTTCCATCCGGACATCTGCTCCGGAGTGAAGGCAATGCTCAGCGAGTCCACGCCCGGCTGATAATCCGTAAGAGTGAGCAGTCCGCCGTAGTTCGCATGGAACCCCCCATATTCCACTCCGACCGAAACGATATCGGCGCCGTCGCCCAACGTGACCGTGGAGGTTGAGCCACCGGTCACCACGATGCGGTCGTTGCCGATCCCGAGGTCGACGATGTTCGCGTTCCCCTGCGTGAGGAGCACGGTGTCGTCGCCGTCGCCGCCGTACACGTCGACGCCCCACGCAGAGACATAGACCCCAAACGGGAAACCGATGTTGATGAGATCGTTGCCGGTTCCGCCGTCGAGTAGGACGCGCCCGCCTGCGTTCCAGATGTTGACGGTCAGCGTGTCGTCGCCGGCATCCCCGAACAATTGGTTCAGACCGTAGGAGTCGCTCAGCAAGTCGTTGCCGGCCCCGCCGTGAATGATGTCGTCGCCCGCACCGCCGCTTATCGTGTCGTTGCCGTCACCCCCGTCGATCGTGTCGTTGCCGTCGCCGCCGTCGATCTGGTCGTCGCCCGCCCCGCCCGAGATCGTGTCGTCGCCGTCGGTGCCGGTCAGAACATCGTCGCCGCTTGTGCCGGTAATCACTGCCATGATGTAGGCCCCCAAAACGCGCACTCGAACCTACGCACGCAGGTTTACAACATGCCCGTTTCGCGACGCTAATCGAGAATTGTCCGGCGTCAAAACTTTTCTTTTATCGCTGGGGGTTAACGAGAATTGAAGTCCATTTTCGATTAAAACGGACATTCGGACGAACTGCCGCGTGCTTATGCTCCTGTTGGGCGGGGACAGGTCCGGATCGACCGTCAGTTGTGCCAGAAGCGGACGCTGCTTCAACGACTTAGCCCCGGATCGCGTTGACAAAACAGCAATTGTAGAGAAGGGGGAGAGTTGGGCTGGGGAGCTGCCGGGGGGCGCGTACACAATGAAAATCGCAGGACTAGAGTTGCCGCCGCTTCTCGCGAGCGCCGCCCGGGAATGTCGTCCTCACGTCATGGCTGCCGCCGGGTTCAGCCTGCTCGTCAACCTGCTGTTCCTCGCGCCCGCGCTTTACATGCTCCAGGTCTACGACCGGGTCGTTCCGACCGGCGGAGTCGCGACCTTGTTCTTCATCACCTTGGCGCTCGTGATTGCGCTCGTGACGCTAAGCGCCCTCGACGCGATTCGGCTTCGGCTTCTCGTTCGCGCCAGCCTGAAACTGGATTCCATTCTCACGCCCCGGCTCCTTAGGCAGTCGCTGGTGTCCGGCCGGCCAAGCCAGGCGCTCCGCGATTTCGACACGGTCCGGACCACCATTGCCAGCCCGGCCACGGCGGCCCTGTTCGATGTTCCCTGGCTGCCGGTGTTCGTGATCGTCGGCTTCCTCCTGAGCCCGTGGATCGGGCTCCTGGCTGTCGTTGCCGCGGCGGTCATGCTGGCGATCGCCTGGGCCAACCAGAAGCTGACCCGGCCCGTCATCGACGAAGCGACGACCGAGCTTGCCATGTCGCATTCGTGGACGCAGCTGGCCGCGCAGCAGGGGGAGACGGTCAAGGCGTTGGGGATGACGGGGCGAATCGTCGAGCTGGGGATGATCAAGCGTTCGGCGGCCGTTTCCAAGCTGGCCCGAGCGCAGTTCGCGGGAACGCGCTTCACCGCCGGCGGGCGCTTCTTCCGGATGTTCGTCCAGTCTTTCGCTCTTGGCCTTGGCGCGCTGCTTGCCATCGAAGGCAAGATATCCGCCGGGACCATCATTGCCGCATCGATCATCGTCGGCCGCGCGCTGCAGCCCGTGGATGCGGTCATCGGCGGCTGGTCGGCGCTCATGGCAGCAAGAGCCGCGCTGCATCGGCTGACCGTCTACCTGGCGGACGAGGAGGTCGTGGAGCCGCAAAGGACCCAGCTTCCGACTCCCGAAGGCAAGCTATCGCTCAACCAGGTCGGGCTCCGCTCGCCCGATGGGCGGCCGATTCTGTTCGGAGTCTCGCTCGAGGTCAGCCCCGGCGAGGTGCTCGCGGTGATTGGCCCGAGCGGATCGGGCAAGACCAGCCTTGCGAGGGTTCTCGTCGGCGCGCTCGAGCCGACCGTCGGCACAGTTCGTATCGACGGTGCCCGGCTGACCGACTGGGACAGCGACGATCTGGGCCGCTACATCGGGTACATGCCCCAGCAGCCGTCGCTTCTGGAAGGCACGGTTCGCGAGAATATCTGCAGGTTCGCGCACAGCACCGATCGCGAACACGTCGATGCGGAGGTAATTGCCGCCGCCAAACTGGCCGGCGTTCACGAACTGATCCTGCATTTGCCCGACAGCTATGAGACCGTGCTCGGCCTAATGGGCAGCGGCCTTTCCGCAGGCCAGGCACAGCGAATCGCGCTTGCGCGCGCATTGTACGGAACGCCGCCGCTGATCGTCCTCGACGAGCCCAATTCGTGGCTCGACAGCCAGGGCGATGCAGCGCTTGCGCAAGCGGTCAAGCTGGTCCGGTCGCGAGGCAGCGCCGTCGTCATCGCCGCGCATCGCAAGACCGTCCTCGATTATGCGGATCGCGTGCTGGTCCTCGAATCGGGGCGGCCGCGGCTGCTTGGCGATACGGCAAAGGTCATGTCGCAGCTCCTACCGGTCAAAGCGGAGTCGGCGGCATGAACATGGGGCTTCAGTATTTCGAGACCGTTGCGTCTCCGGACGACCCGCGTCGCGACATCCGGATCGGCGCGATCATCGCCTTCGGCTTTTTCGTCGTTCTACTCGGCTGGGCGGCCTTCACTCCGCTCGACGCCGCGGTCCGGGCAAGCGGCGTCATCTCCGTGCTCGGCAACCGCCAGGCAGTCCAGCACCCGACCGGCGGCGTCGTGACCGCAATTCACGTTCGCGAGGGACAGGCCGTCCACAAGGGCGAGGTGCTGATCGAACTCTCGGCTCCGGACACGCTTGCGGCCGAGCGTTCGCTGACGAGCGATTATTACACCCTTCTTGCGCAGCGGGCGCGCCTTCGGGCCGAACAGGCCGGGCAGAGCAGCTTCGAAACGCCGCCCGAATTCGCCTCCGTTCCCGCCGAAGACCGCCCGCTGGCGCAGTCGGCGCTCCGGATGCAGCAGGGGGAGATGCGGGCGAGGCAGGCTTCTCTTGCGGCGCAGCAGTCCGTTCTCAACCAGCGCGCGGCGCAGCTTAGGGAGCAGCAGACCGGATATCTCCACCAGCGCAAGTCGCTTCAGGAACAGAGCCGGATCGTGGGCGAAGAGCTGGACGGGCTTCAGCAGGTCGCCGCCAAGGGATTCGCGTCGATGACTCGCGTTCGCTCGCTCGAGCAGACGCAGGAAAGCCTTCGCGGACAGCAGGCGGGGATGAGCGCTAATATCGCCCAGGCGGGGCAGGGGATCGGCGAAACGCAAATGCAGGCGCTGGCGCTCACTCGCGACACACAAAAGCAGATTGCGAGCGACCTTCGCGACGCCGAATCGAAGATTTCCGAGGTGCTTCCCAAGCTGATTGCCGTGCGCGAGCAGCTTCGACGCGCCCAGATCCGGGCGCCGGCGACCGGCCATGTCGTCGGCCTGACCGTGTTCACCGTCGGCGGCGTGGTCGAGGCGGGGCGAACGTTGATGAACGTCGTCCCTGACAACAAGACGCTGATGATCGACGCGCAGGTCAGCCCGGCCGATGCCGACGACGTCTACATCGGCCAGCAGGCACAGCTTCGGTTCGAGAGCGTCCGCGACCGCAACCTGCCGCTGATGCAGGGGCGAGTCCGGACGATGTCAGCGGACCGGTTCACCGACGAAAAGACGGGGCGTCCCTATTTCCGGGCGGAGATCGAAGTTCCGCAAAGCGAGCTTCAGCGCGTGCAACGCGAGCTCGGTCACGGCAAGCTGCGTCCCGGCCTGCCGGTGTCGGCGATGCTATCGGTGCGCAAGCGCACGGCGCTGCAATACCTGCTCGAGCCGCTGACCGGCGGCTTCGACTACGCACTGCACGAGCAGTAAGCACAAGCTTCCGGCGAAGTGTATGCGGGCGTCACGCGGAGTAAATCCGCGCGACGTCGGTCGTGTCTCGCAGCGCGCCTGAGGGCGCTCGCTCGCACGCCGTCCGGTCGACAGCCTCTCTCACGCGGCGACGCTTGCCTCGCGCCGCTTGCGTGCGTTCAGTCCTATCTGACCCTGGGGCCGCCGAACGGAAGCGGCGGGGGCGGGCGCCGGTCGCGGCGCGGGAGCTGCGCCTGGTAAGCGACCCCGCAATGCGAGACGCAATAGGGGTAGCCCGGGTTGGCCGGCTCTCCGCAGAAATGGAAATCCGGCTCGCCGGGGTGGCCGATCGGCCATTTGCAGATGCGGTCGTTGAGGTCGAGCAGGCCGGTCTTGTCGGCGACTTCCGGGCTCGGCTTGGCCGGGATCAGGCGGCGCGGCGGAGCGGGCGGAATCGGCGCCTGCTGGTCGCCCGGTCCCTGGCGGATGAAGCCGCCCGGGCCGACCGATCGATATTGGGTCTGACCGCTGCCGGAACGCTGCTGTTGCGGCTGGTTCGACTTCTGCGGGGACTGCTGCTTGGACTGCGCCGCAGTGTCCGACTGCGCGTCCCTGGTCTTTTCCTCCGCTTGCGACGGCTGCTGGGCGTCGGGCGCGGTCGATCGCGCGCGCTGTGCCTTGGGCTTGTTCTTTCCCGTTGCCGCGGCCTTGGGGGCGGCCGCTGCCTTTTTGGAGGCCTTGGGCTGCGCGTCCTCATGCTCCTCGCCCGGCTTGACCGGCGACGGGCGCGCTTCGAGGCCGAGGCGATGCGCCTTGCCGATGACGGCGTTACGGCTCACGCCGCCGAGCTTGTCGGCGATTTCGCTCGCGGTGGCACCCTTGTGCCACATAGTCTTGAGCTGCTCGATGCGCTCGTCTGTCCAGGCCATGTTGCAATCTACTCCGGCTATTCGAATTTGCCCCGCGAAGACTCGCGGATTTCAGAACCCTGCCTTGCCGCCCGCTACTTCAGCCGATAGTCGGCGTCACGTGAACGATCGTCCGGCCAGCTCCCAATCTTCGCCATGGCTCATGCAGCAACCGGGCGACCCGGTCCTGAGCGGAGTCAATTGGGGAGGGCTCAAGACCCTCTATATCAAGGAGGTACGGCGGTTCTTCAAGGTCCAGCTGCAAACCGTTTGGGGCCCGGCGATCACGACCATACTGTACCTTGCGATTTTCACCATCGCGCTGGGCCGTGGCGGCCGCACCGTGATGGGCGTTCCCTTCGCCAATTTCATCGCCCCGGGGCTGATCATCATGGCGATGATCCAGAACGCTTTCGCCAATGCCAGCTTCTCGCTCCTGGTCGGCAAGATCCAGGGCAATATCGTCGATTATCTGATGCCGCCGCTATCGACGGGAGAGTTGATGGCCGGGCTGATCGGAGCGTCGGTAACGCGCGCCTTCGCCGTGGGGGGCGCAGTGTGGCTGGTGATGCTGTTGTGGCCGGGAGTGTCCGTTTCGATGGCCCATCCATTGTGGGTTCTGTGGTTCGGGCTGATGGGCGCGCTGATGCTGTCGTTCCTGGGGCTGATCACCTCCCTTTGGGCCGACAAGTTCGACCATGCGGCGGCGGTGACCAATTTCGTCGTCGCGCCGCTGGCGCTTCTGTCGGGCACCTTCTACTCGGTCGAGGCGCTTGCTCCGGCATTCCGCGCGGTCAGCCACGCCAACCCGTTCTTCTATGCGATTTCGGGCTTTCGCTACGGATTCCTCGGGATCAGCGATTCGCCGGTGCATGGTCGGCGCGGCCGGGCTGCTGGCGCTCAACCTCATCCTGTGGGGCACCTGCTACGGCCTGCTGAAGAGCGGGTGGAAGATCAAGGCTTAGCCTCCCGCTTTAGGTCGAAAACGAACGCTAGCTCTAGCGCCGTCACGGGTCATTCGCTCTCGCGATTTTGGTACATCGCTAACGCTTCGCCCGTGACGTCAGTCGTGTCTCGCAGCGCGGCTTAAGCCGCTCTCTCGCACGCTGGCCGGCTTTCGCGCTCTCTCGACATAAGCTTCGCTTGCTCGCGCAAGCGTGCGCTTATGCTCGGGCGCTTGAGCAAGGGCTGGTCGCGCCTTTGCCGTTCGAACCCCACTTGCGGAACTTCGACGAGTCCACGTGGAACCGGCGGCCGCTGTAGAAGCCCAGGCCGGCATTATAGGCGCGGCCGTCGCGGGCATGGGCCGGGCAGATCGAGCGGATCAGGTCGCTGCGCGTGATCGTCTTGTCGACCGGCGTCATGTCGATTGCATAATATTCGCGATGGGCGCTGTGCGGCGCACCGTCCGAGCACGCGTTGAGCTTGGCGTTGCGATAGCCCGAGACGACTTCGACGTGTCCGACCGCAGGGACGACCTCGTCGCGAACGAACCGCAGCGTGGTCACCATGTGCTGCCATTTGTCGCGCGGTGGCGCCTCGAACGGCTCCGCGCCGCATTCGCGCCACGAGGACGAGGTGCGGGTAAGCTCCCAAAGCGGAATGACCGAGCCGACACCCTGCGACGTCAGATACTGGCCGAACTGGGTCAGCCGTTCGCGGTTCTCAGGCGAGCTTCGCACCCAGGCGCGAAAATCATCCGCAGTCTGCCCCGGCGCAAGGCCCGAATCGCCCGGGCTGTCGAGCCCGAACGCGGCCTTCTGAACAAGCGGGCTGGCAGGCGCTACGGTGACCGTAGCGGACTGGGCTTGCGCCTGTGTTTCGGTTGAAATCGTCGTCGCTGCCGGCGCGAAGGCCAGCATGGCCGCAAGTGCGGCGCCCCCAATAAATTTAAGCATAACAATAAGATAGGAAGATTTTGATCAATTTCAAGGAGTTATGGCCCCTCACGCCAAACGATGCGCATCGCGCGCGGCCGGAAAGTGAACGCCAGCGTAACGAACCTTGAACGGCTGCTGACGGCGCCATTCAGCACTCCACTATCGACGAAGGCTCAAAGTGATTCGCATCAACCGCTCGAAAGGAGAGCAACGATGCGTAAGTTCCTGATTAGTCTTGCTGCCGTTTCCACGGCATTTGTTGTTGCCGCACCGGCTTCTGCCCGCGCCTACGACGCTCCGCGAGCGAACGCTTACGGCCACGCGTCAAACTATGGCCAGGTCCGCTCGCTGCAGGTGCGTATCGACGCGATCCAGCGCCAGATCGCGATGCTCGACCGGCGCAACGTCCTCGGCAACCGCGAAGCACGCAGCCTTCGCGCTCAGTCGCAGATGGTGGAGCGAAAGCTGCATCGGGCGGCTCGTTTCGGTCTCAATCGTGCCGAAGCGCGCGACATCGAGATGCGGATCGCCTCGCTCGAGCGCAATGTACGGCTCGAGGCGCGCGACCGCGACAACCGTCCGGGCCGTCGCCGCGGCTGACGACCGGTCGCTTCCGCTGAAGCGATCCGAATGGGAGGCGCGCCGGACTTGCTCCGGCGCGCCTTTTTCGTCCGTTTTCGTTTCGGAGGGTGAACGGCGGATAACGGCGCCATTCAGCACACCCTCACGGCGCCTGTGCGACAACCAATGCGTTGACTGCTCAAAGGAGAGCCCCATGAGAAAGATTCTAATTCCGATCGCAGCCGCGGCCACGGCCCTTGTCGTTGCAGCGCCGGCTTCCGCCCAAGGCTATGGCAACCTCGGTCCCGCCTACGGTGCCCCGGCGTATGGCGCGCCTTACGGCAACGCCTATGGCTACAATCGCTACGGAGCCGGGCAGTGGCAGCGTGAGCTTCAGCAGATCCGGTACGAAAGGAACCAGCTCGCTCGCTCGGGCCGGCTGACTCGCTCTGAAGCGCGCCGCCTCGACCGCGACATCCGCAATGCGGAACGCACCATTTACCGGTCCGGCCGCTACGGCGTGTCCCCTTGGGAAGCGCAGCGGATCCAGCAGCGGATCGCGCGTCTGCGTTACGAGCTTCGACGCTATTCGGACTATGACCGCCGCGGCCGCTACTATGGTCGTCGCGACCGTCATCACGACCGGGACCACGATCGCGACTAAGGTCCAATGACCTTCAGACAAGGAAAGGCGCTCCGGTTCTCCGGGGCGCCTTTTTCTTTTGCTCTTGGGACCGCTATAGGCGCGGGCGAGTCAAAAACGCCGCTTTCAAGAGGAGATTTCGCCCATGACCATCACCCCGCTCATGCCCGTGTATCCGCGCTGCGAAGTGCGTCCGGTGAAGGGTGAAGGGGTGTATCTCTACGGCGAAAACGGCGAGAAATATCTCGACTTCGCTAGCGGAATCGCCGTCAACCTGCTCGGCCACAATCATCCGCACCTGACCAAGGCCATCCAGGACCAGGCGGCGAAGCTGATGCACGTGTCAAACCTGTATGGCTCTCCGCAGGGCGAGGCCTTTGCCAAGCGGCTCGTCGATCTCACCTTTGCCGACACAGTCTTTTTCACGAATTCGGGCGCCGAGGCGGTGGAGTGCGCGATCAAGACCGCTCGGCGCTATCATCACGCGAAGGGTCATCCGGAGAAGCACGACCTTATCACCTTCTCCAACGCCTTCCACGGGCGCACGATGGCGACCATCAGCGCCACCAACCAGGAGAAGCTTCGCGACGGTTTCGCGCCGCTCCTGCCCGGCTTCAAGGTCGTCGAATTCGACAACCTGGAGGCGGCGCTCAACGCAATCGACGAGCACACCGCGGGCTTCCTGGTCGAGCCGGTGCAAGGGGAGGGCGGGATTCGCCCCGCGAGCAAGGCGTTCATGAAGGGCCTCCGGAAGGCCTGCGACGAGAACGACCTGATGCTGGTCCTGGACGAGGTCCAGTGCGGCATTGCGCGCACCGGCACTTTGTTCGCTTACGAGCAATATGACATCCTTCCCGACGTGCTGGCGAGTGCCAAGGGCATCGGCGGCGGCTTCCCGATGGGCGCTTGCCTGGCGACGGAAAAAGCCGCGCAGGGGATGGTCTTCGGAACGCATGGTTCGACCTATGGCGGCAATCCGCTGGCGATGGCGGCGGGGCAGGCGGTTTTCGACATCGTCGCCAACGACGAATTCCTCGCCCACGTCCGCCAGATGGGCGAGCGGCTGCGCTCGGCGCTCGAACAGATGATCCCCAATCACGACGATTTGTTCGACAGCGTCCGCGGAATGGGCCTGATGCTCGGTATCAAGATGAAGACCAACAGCCGCGACTTCGTGAACTGGCTTCGCGGGCGCGGGCTCCTGACGGTTGCCGCTGGCGACAACGTCATGCGCATCCTTCCGCCGCTGATCATCGAGGAAGCGGATATTCGTGAGTTCGTGGACAGGCTCTCGGCGGCCGCCTCGGACTATGAGGTGCCCGCGGAAGCCGCCTAACCCCTTCGGAGGGGCGCATGAAGAGGCTCAATGGCAAGGTCGCGCTGGTTACCGGCGCAGCGAGCGGGATCGGCGCCGGAATCGCTCGCGCATTCGCGGCCGAGGGCGCCCGTGTTTGGCTCACCGATATCAACGTGCAGGACGGGCGGGCACTTGCCGACGAGCTCGGCGATGGCCACCGCTTCGAGCGGCTCGACGTCGGCAGCGAAAGCGACTGGTCGGTTGTCGACAAGCTGGTCGCGGAGGAAGGCCGGCTCGACATCCTGGTCAACAACGCAGGCATCACCGGCTTCGAGGACTCGCCCGGGCCGCACGATCCGGAGAACGTGAGCCTGGATGAATGGCATCGGGTTCACCGCGTCAATCTCGACGGGACTTTCCTCGGTTGCCGGGCCGCAATTCGCGCCATGCGGCCGCGCGGGACGGGCTCGATCATCAACATTTCATCGCGGTCGGGACTGGTCGGGATTCCCGGAGCGGCGGCTTATGCCTCCTCGAAGGCGGCCGTCCGCAATCACAGCAAGACGGTGGCGCTCTGGTGCGCTCAGCAGGGGACGCAGATTCGCTGCAACTCCGTCCACCCGGCAGCGATCCTGACGCCGATCTGGGACGCAATGGTCGGGGAGGGGCCGGACCGGGACGAGCGAATGGCGCGGCTGGTTAAGGATACGCCGCTCAAGCGTTTCGGAACAGTCGAGGAAGTCGCGGCCCTGGTGGTTTTCCTGGCGTCGGATGAAGCGCCCTATATCACCGGCTCTGAGCTCGATATCGACGGCGGGCTCCTTGCGGGATCGGCGGCATCCCCCGGCTAGGCCGCGCCTTGCGCTTTTCGCGCTCTACAACCATCTCTTGTTCATGCCGAAAACACAGCTGAACACCGACGTCGCACTCGGCGTCACCATACCGGCGCGCAACGCTCGCGGCCGTATGGCCCGGGTCGGGCCGGTCCTGGACGCCATCCTTGCCGATCACCGCTACCCGCCGCTGATCGAGAAGCTTCTCGGCGAAGCGCTCGTCCTGACGGCGCTTCTCGGGAGCCTTCTCAAGGAGCCTGAAGGGCAGATCACCGTGCAGGCGCAGACGGAGGGCGGAATCGTCGAGTTGCTCGTGTGCGATTACCTCGCCGGGCAGCTTCGCGGCTACGTGCGCCACGATGCCGGAAGGCTGGCGGACGCCGGGCCCAACCCGTCACTGTTCGCGCTGTTCGGCAAGGCCTATCTGGCGATCACCTTCGACCATCCCGGCATGGACGAGCGCTACCAGGGAATCGTGCCCCTCGAAGGCGCAAGCCTCGCCGAGGCGGCCGAAAGCTTTTTCGCCCAGTCGGAGCAGATCCCAAGCATCGTTCGTCTCGCCGCCGAAAAGCGCGCTTCCGGATGGAGCGCGGGCGGCCTGCTGTTTCAGCACCTGGCCGAAGGCGAGGAAGGTCGCGAGCGGCTTCATACGCGTCTCGATCATCCCGACTGGCCGCACGTTGCGATCCTGGCAGGGTCGGTAAAGGCCGAGGAATTGACCGATTCGGAACTCGGCCTCGATGAGCTGACCTGGCGGCTGTTCCACGAAGAAGCCGAAATCAGGACGCTGGAGCCGCTGCCGCTGTCGCGCGGGTGCCGGTGCGATCCCGATTACGTTCGCTCCGTCATCGCCCGTTTTCCGCCCGAGGAGCGCGCCGAAATGGTCGGCGACGACGGGCTCATCCGGGTCGACTGCGAATTTTGTTCGCAGAGCTTTCCGATCGCGCTCGAAGACGTGTCCTGAGAGTAGGCCGCGAGCGCGGCCATTAAGCGGGCGTTTAACCATGAGGGCGTAAAGGGATGGAGTGCCGGATTCGGCACGCTTTCCTCCCAATCGGACCACGGTCCGACGACTGGGCCGCCCGTCATCGCGATGGGCGGCCCTTCTTTTACGTTTAAGAACACCTTAGAGGGCGCGCCGTGCTGTACCTGATAATAAAGGCGGGGATTTCGGGCGCCCTGATCGCGCTCGCTTCGGAGGTCGCGCGGCGCTATCCGGCGTGGGGCGGCCTCATCGTCTCGCTTCCGCTGACATCCCTCCTCGCAATGCTCTGGCTGTGGCGCGACACCCACGATCCTCAGCGGATCGCCGGGCTTTCGATTGGCGCCTTCTGGTTTGTGCTTCCCTCGCTTCCGATGTTCGCAATCCTTCCCATGCTGTTGCGGTCGGGGCTGGGCTTCTGGCTCGCGTTCGCGCTCGCGGTCGCCGGAACTCTGGCGCTTTACGGGCTGATGTTCTGGATGGCGCCCAGGCTGGGGCTGAAGCTGTGACTCGCAAGGCCATAGTCCTGCTGTCCGGCGGGCTCAATTCGATGGTCACCGCCGCTATCGCTCGCGAGCAAGGCTTTGGCGTGCTGGCACTGACCGTCAATTACGGGCAGCGGCACCGGGTCGAGCTGGAGGCTGCGAAGAGGATCGCCGCCGAGCTTGCCGAGCGCCACGCGACACTCGACCTCGACCTGGCGCAATTCGGCGGGTCGGCGCTGACGGATGCAATTGCGGTCCCCAAGGCAGGCGTAGGGGAGGAAATCCCGGTCACCTACGTCCCGGCGCGGAACACGATTTTCCTGAGCCTCGCGCTGGCGTGGGCTGAGGCCTCGGGCGCGCGCGACCTGTTTATCGGCGTCAATGCGCTCGATTATTCCGGCTACCCCGATTGCCGCCCCGAATTCATCGCCGAGTTCGAGCGGCTTGCGAACGTGGCGACCAAGGCAGGAGTCGAAGGCGACGCCTTTCGCGTCCACGCGCCGCTGCAGCACATGAGCAAGGCCGACATCGCCAGGGAGGCGGCGCGGCTCGGGTTGGACGCGGGGATGAGCCACAGCTGCTATGACCCGTCGGCCGATGGGGCGCATTGCGGGCTGTGCGACGCGTGCAGGCTTCGCGCCAAGGGCTTTGCGGAAGCGGGGCTTGCAGACCCGACGCGCTATGCGGAGCAGCCGTCGCCGTGACCTACGCGGTCAAGGAGATGTTCCTGACCCTGCAGGGAGAAGGCGTGCAGTCGGGCAGCCGCGCGGTCTTCCTTCGCTTCGCCGGCTGCAACCTGTGGTCGGGACGCGAGCAGGACCGGGAAAAGGCGCAGTGCACGTTCTGCGACACGGACTTCGTCGGCACTGACGGTGGCGGCGGCGGCAAGTTCGGAAGCGCTGCCTCCCTCGCCGATTCGGTGCAGGCGATTTGGGGCGAAGGAAGCGATCGGCGGCTGGTCGTGATTACCGGCGGCGAGCCCATGCTGCAGCTCGATTCGGCTCTGGTGGAGGCGCTCCACGATCGCGGCTTTCGAGTTGCGATTGAAACGAACGGCACATTGCCGGCCGCTTCGGGCGTGGACTGGCTGTGCGTCAGCCCGAAGGCGGGGACCAAGGTGGTGCAGCGCTCGGGCGACGAACTGAAGCTGGTGTGGCCGCAGCCGGGCCTCGACCCCGCCGAGCTGGAAAGCTGGAATTTCGAGCATTTCCTCGTTCAGCCGATGGACTGCGCCGAAGGAGCCGCAGCGGTCGAGGCGGCCGTAAAGCTGGCGATGGACAGGCCCAAATGGAGGCTGAGCCTTCAGTCGCACAAGGTGGTGGGCCTCGCCTGAGGCGAAGGACTAGTTGCCCGTGCTGCTGCTGTTGTTGTTGCTGGCCGCGTCCGCGTTGCCGCCGTTTTCGTCCAGATTGTAATCGACGTCGGCGGCCATGTTTTGGGCGTCGGCTGTGGCGGCATCGATTGCGGTCACGTCATTGACCGCAGTGACTTCGGTGCTCGTGCTTTCTTCGCGGACGGCATTGTCGCTCGTCGGCGCGTTTCCGCCGCACGAGGCGAGAGCAAGCGCCGAAAAGGCCAGAATCTTGCGCATCGTCTTTTCCTCCAGGCCGGCAGCGGCCCGACCAGCGATCTGCCCGGGGCAAAAAAGAGGCTGCCGGGCGGACCCGGCAGCCTCGACCTTGAACGTCAGCTCCTTGCGGAGCGTCAGCTTACAGGTTGGTGGTCGTGTCCGTCGTGTTGTCCGTCGTCGTTGCGTTCATATCGACCGCATTGACGTCGGTGGTCGCATTCATGTCGACGGCGTTCATATCCACCGCGTTCATGTCATTTTCGACGACCAGGTTGTCGACGGTAAGGTTGTCGACCGCCATGTTGTTGTCAGCAGCGTTGTTGCTGTTGCAAGCAGCAAGCGCCAGGGCCGCACCAGCGACCAGGATCAGAGCACGCATTCAAAACTCCCTAATTATTTCGATCTGGAGCGGTTACCCGCCTCCCAAATCGCTGTCAGCATAATCTGAACGGCTCATTACCATCAAGAGACTTGATGCGTTCCACACAAGTCGTTGAGAAAACGCGGAAAGAACCGTTTCAGAGCCGCATCAACGCGTGACATCGGCAATTCTTTCCCCTGTTCGGCGAGGCTGGTGACCCCGAAATCGCGGATTCCGCACGGTACGATGCCGCCGAAATGTCCCAGATCGGGAGCGACGTTGATCGAGAATCCATGCAGCGTCACCCACCGCTTCACGCGGATTCCCAGCGCGGCGATCTTCTTTTCGTCCGCTCCCTCGCCGACCCAGATCCCAATTCGGCCGGGCGCGGGATGGGCTTCGACCCCGATTTCGAGGAGCGCCGCAACGATCCACTGCTCGAGCGATTGCACCAATTGCCTGACGTCGCGGCCGCGCGCGTCGAGGTCGAGCATGACGTAGCCGACCCTCTGACCGGGGCCGTGATAGGTGTAGCGGCCGCCGCGGCCGGCTTCATACACCGGAAAATCGAGCGGGTTGGTCAGCTCGGCCGGATCGGCGCTCGTTCCTGCAGTGAACACGGGCGGGTGTTCGAGCAGCCAGACGCGCTCGGCAGCTTCGCCGGCGCGAATTGCCGCGGCACGCTCCGTCATGAACGCGAGCAACTCCTCGTAGGGAACCAGCCCGTCGCTCACGGTCCATTCGACGCCATCGATCACGTCCATCGCTGGCGCAGATGGCGCGCAGCGGGCCGCAGGGCAAGATTGCAAGGCAAGGGCTGCGCCCGCATAGTGGCCGCATAACCAGCGGGGGGTGTTGATGTCCGGGCTTTCGATTTCACAGGCATGGGAGGAAAGTCGTGCGCGAATCGCGGCCGACGGGCGACTGATCGCCATTGTCGCGGCGGCGCTCATCGTTCTGCCCGGAATCGTGAACGGCGTGGTCTATCCCGCGACCGAAGGTGCGCAGGGGCTTGGCCCCGGCCTCCTGTTCCTGATCACCTCGCTCCTTGCCCTAATAGGACAGCTTGCAATCATTCGTCTTGCGATCGGCCCGGCGGTTTCCGTTGGCGAGGCGATCGGGCACGGGGCCCGGCGGATGCCAATCTATCTCGTCGCGGGGCTGCTCCTGGTCATCGCCTTTTTCCTCGCCGTCATTCCCTTTGTCGTTGTCGCCTATGCGGCCGGCATTCCTCTGACGGCCCGCGATGAGGCTGCGGTCGCGCAGTCGCCCGTCGCGCTTGTCCTCACGCTGGTTTACCTGGCCCTCGTCTGTTTCGTCGCTGTTCGAATGCTGATGTCCTCGCCGGTGGCGAGCGAGGAAGCCGCAGGGCCGGTTGCGATCCTGAAACGAAGCTGGGACCTCACCGCCGGTCACTGGTGGCGGCTCTTTGGCTTCATCCTGATGTTTCTCATCGGGGCCGGCATCGCGATCGCCGCAATCAATTGGGCGACGGCATTCGTCGTCGCGGTCCTGTTCGGGCCTGTCGAGTCGATGTCCGTGTCCGCACTGCTCGTGGCAGCCGCCGATTCGGTCGTGAATGCCGTCGTCACTGCGACGATGGCGGTGATTCTCGCGCGGATTTACCTTCAGCTGGCCGGGCGCGACGCACGGAGCGTGTCCGTTCCGACCAGCGGCACCTGAGGCGCGCACCCCTGCGGGAGCAGGCCGGCGAGCCTCGGATCGGGGAATCGTTCGACGGCGCGTTTGAAGGCAGTGAAGCCGGCGCGCAGATACGCACGGAGCGCTGCCGGGTGATCGAGCGTGCAGGTGTGAACGTGGACCCGGCGGATATCTCCGCGCCAGGCGCGCTGGAGCGCTTCGGCGAGAAGCCAGCGGCCGTGGCCTTTCCCGGCAAGCTGCGGAACCAGACCGAGGAAGGCGAGCTCGCACTCGCCGGCTTGGCGGAAGTCGAGTTCGAGTATTCCGGCATCCCGCCCGCTGTCATCGACTACCGCGAAAAGCTCCACCTTCGGGTCGTCGAGTATCGCCGTTAGCCGGCAATCGTCCATTTCCAGGCGAGAAAACCACAACCAGCGCTCCCCGACGAGCCGGAAGAGCGCGCGATAGCCGTCCAGCGAGGGTCGCTCGATTGGCCGGAGCGAGAGCTCGGAGGAGGGCACAGGCGCCGAACCGGGCGAGCGCATTTCAAGGAAGGTGACGACGGCCGCGAGCTCTCCGGCGCGAACAGGCTCGAGCTTCACTTCCACTTGGCGAGCGGCGGGAGGCTCATCAAGATCGCGTCGATATTGCCGCCGGTCTTGAGACCGAACAACGTGCCGCGGTCATAGAGCAGGTTGAACTCTACGTAGCGGCCGCGGAACTCGAGCAGCTTTTCGATGTCCTCTTCGGTGAACGCCGTGTCCATCCGCTTGCGGACGATTTTGGGAACGATGTCGAGGAAGGCCTCGCCGACATCGCGGGTGAAGGCGAAATTCTGCTCGAACGTGGCGCCTTCGCCGGGCTCGCGGCATTCGAGATGGTCGTAGAATATGCCGCCGACACCGCGGTCGACGCCGCGGTGGGGGAGGTGGAAATAATCGTCAGCCCACTTGGAAAAGCGCGGATAAAAGGTCGGGTCGTGTGCGGCGCATGCGGCGCGAAGCCGCGCGTGAAAGGCTTCCGTGTCCTCCGCGTACGGGATCGCCGGATTGAGATCGGCCCCGCCGCCGAACCAGCGTTTCTGCGTCGTCAGGAAACGCGTGTTCATGTGCACTGCCGGCACGTGCGGGTTGGCCATGTGGGCGACGAGGCTGATGCCCGTGGCGAAGAATTGCGGTTCGGCTTCGTCCGCGCCGAAAACCGTCCCGGCGAAATCAGGCGAGAAGCGGCCGCCGACCGTCGAAACGTTGACTCCGACTTTCTCGAACACCTTACCGTTCATCTGCGACCGGACTCCGCCGCCGCCGCTTTCGCCGCCCTCGTCGGGCCGGTCCCATGGAGTTCGAACGAATGCGGCATCCGATCCGGATTCGCGTTCGATGTCTTCGAATGCGGTGCAGATCCGGTCGCGGAGCGACTCGAACCAGTCCTTCGCCGCCTGTTGCTGATTATCGAGTGGAAGCATGGCGCGGTTCATTGCTAAGGCGCGGGCAAGAGGCAAGTCACGCAATTGTACGTAGTCGCCGCCGGATTGCGTCGCGGCTGTGGCCATTGTGCCCCTTCACAGACTCGAAACCCCTCGCTATCAGGCCCGCCAATCGCCTTAAGGGGGCTCCACTGGGCGGGCCGCCACTAGTCATTAGGGTAAGCATGACTGACGTTCCGGTTACGGCTGGCGATGGCGTTCGCCGCCGCGATTTTCTCAATGTCGCCGCGGTAAGCTTCGCTGGCGTTGGTGCAGTTGCGGTCGTCGCGCCGCTGCTGGTGCAGATGGCGCCTCCCGCCGATGTTCTCGCACTCGCGAATACAGAGGTGGACATTTCGAAGGTGCAGGTGGGGCAGCGAATCAAGTCGCTGTGGCGCAAGCAGCCGATCTTCATCGCCAACCTCACTCCCAAGGAAATCGCCGAGGCCAACGCGGTGCCGGTGTCCTCGCTTCGCGACCCGCAAAGCCTGCAGGACCGTACTCTTCCGGGGCACACCAACTGGCTGGTCGTGATCGGCGTGTGCACGCACCTCGGCTGTATCCCGCTCGGCACCGGCGAAGGCGAGAATCGCGGTCCGTACGACGGCTGGTTCTGCCCGTGCCACGGCTCGCAATACGACACTGCGGGACGAATCCGGCAGGGGCCGGCGCCCAAGAACCTGGTCGTCCCGCCCTACACGTTCAAGTCGCCGACAGTCGTGGCGATCGGTTGAGAGGGACCTCGAAGAGATGAGCTTTTCCTGGGCCAAGCCCTACGAACCCAAGCATCCGCTCATGCAGTGGGTGGACCAGCGCCTGCCGCTTCCGCGTCTCGTCTACGGCGCGATCGGCGGCGGCTATCCGGTGCCGCGCAATCTCAACTACTGGTGGAATTTCGGAGTCCTCGCGGGGATCTTCCTGACGGTGCAGATCGTCAGCGGAATCGTGCTGGCGATGTGGTATTATTCCTTCTCCGGCGGCGCGTTCGATTCCGTCGAGCACATCATGCGCGACGTCAACGCGGGCTGGCTTCTTCGCTATGCCCACGCCAACGGCGCAAGCTTCTTCTTCCTGGTCACCTACATCCACATCTTCCGCGGCCTTTATTACGGGTCGTACAAGGCACCGCGCGAGCTGGTGTGGATCCTTGGGCTTGTCATTTACCTCCTGATGATGGCCACGGCCTTCATGGGCTACGTCCTTCCGTGGGGGCAGATGAGCTATTGGGGAGCGCAGGTCATCACCGGCTTCTTCGGCGCCATTCCGGTAATCGGCGAGCCGATCCGGGTGTGGCTGCTGGGCGGCTATGCGCCCGACCAGGCGGCTCTTTCACGCTTCTTCTCGCTCCACTACCTGCTTCCGTTCGTCATCGCGGCGGTCGTGGTGCTTCATATCTGGGCGCTTCACATCCCCGGGTCGAGCAATCCGACCGGCGTGGACGTCAAGGACGAGAAGGACACGCTTCCGTTCCACCCGTTCTACACCGCGAAGGACGGCTGGTTCGCCGGGTGCATCCTGCTGGTCTATGCGATCTTCGTCTTCTTCATGCCGAACGCGCTGGGGCACCCGGACAATTACATTCCGGCCAACCCGCTTTCGACGCCGGCGGAAATCGTTCCCGAATGGTATTTCTGGCCGTTCTACGCGATTCTTCGCTCCTTCACCGTCGATTTCATCCTGCCGGCCAAGCTGTGGGGCGTGCTGGCGATGTTCACGTCGATCCTGCTGCTGTTCTTCCTGCCGTGGCTCGACAAGTCGCCGGTCCGTTCGGGTAGCTACCGGCCGCTTTTCCAGCGCTTCTTCTGGCTGCTGGTCATCGACGTCCTGATCCTCGGCTGGGCCGGCGGCGGTGCGCCCGAATCCGATGCGCAACGTCATCAGCCAGTTGGCGGCAGCTTACTATTTCGCCCACTTCCTGATCATCCTGCCGCTGGTTTCGAGGTTCGAGCGGCCGCTTCCGCTTCCGCGGTCGATCACCAACTCGGTCCTCCACGGTGAGAAACAGGAGAGCGATCCCGTGGGTGTGGAGCCCGGCACGACAACGGTTGCCGGTTAGGGGAAAGCAAAGAACATGGTCCGTATCATCGGTTTTCTCGTCGGGCTGGCCTTTGCCGGAGTCCTCCTGATTTCGCTGTTCGTCGGCGTTTCGGATTATATTTCGAGCCCGCCGGCGCCGCTTGCGGAATCGGAATACCACCTTCCGCCCAAGCCGCTGCACCTCGCCAGCGACGGTCCGTTCGGCCACTTCGACAAGCGCCAGCTTCAGCGCGGCTTCCAGGTTTACAAGGAGGTCTGCTCGGCCTGCCACAGCCTCAATCACGTCGCCTTCTACGACCTCAAGGATCTCGGCTACACCGAGGCCGAGGTGAAGGCGATCGCCAACCAGTGGCAGACCGAGGTGCCGAGCATCAATCCCGACACGGGAGAAGCGGCGACTCGCAAGGCGACGCCGGCCGACCACTTCCCGAGTCCCTATCCCAATGAAGTCGCGGGACGGGCAGCGAACAACAATGCGCTGCCACCCGACCTGTCGTTGATGACCAAGGCTCGCGAAGGCGGTGCGGCCTACGTCTATTCGATCCTGACGGGGTTCCAGCCGCAACCGGCGGCGCTGGTGAAGAAGTATCCGGCGGCCAAGACCCCGCCGAACCTTCACTACAATCCCTATTTCGCGAACCTCAACATCGCCATGCCTCCGCCGCTGACCAGCGAGGGCCAGGTGCAGTTTGCCGACGGCACCCGGGCGACGGTCCCGCAGATGGCGAAGGACGTCTCGGCCTTCCTGGTATGGACTGCGGAACCCAAGCTCGAGGCGCGCCATGCGGCTGGCGTGGCGGTCGTTATCTTCCTGCTGTTCGGAACGATCCTGGGCTATCTCGCCTACAAGAACATCTGGGCGGAAGCGAAGCGCACAGTGCGGGTTACCGGTCCGCTCGAGCCCGAGAACAAGGCGAAGCGGCGGCGGGCGAGCCGAAAGGCGGGCGTAGCCGAGTAACGGGAGGCGGCAGACCGGCCAGGCGTTCGCGTCGGGCGCCAGCCGCTGTCCTTCGTGCTCGTGCCCAGCGTGGGCCGAACGAACCGTTCATGGCTGCGAAATCAAGGAACGCGCAGTCTCTCTGACGCATTGGTGGGTCAAACCTCGCGTCATGGAGGGACTTTATGCGTAAGCGGATTGCAATTCTTCTCGCCGGCTCGGTCGCACTTGGCGGCTGCGCTTACGGCTATGGCGGTTATGGACCTTATGGCGGCCTTTCCGTCGGTGTCGGCTACAACTCCGGCTATGGCGGCTATTACGACCCCTATTATGGCGGCGGCTACGGTTACGGGGCCTACGGCTATGGCGACCCCTATTTCGGCTGGTACGACAACTATTATTACCCGGGCACCGGCTATTACGTTTACGACCAGTACCGGCGGCCGCACCGCTGGAGCGATCGCCAGAAGCGCTACTGGACGGAGCGGCGCAACCGCGTCGAGCGGAGCCACAGCGACAGCCGGCAACCGGTAACCATTCGCGAAAACTGGAGCGGATTCGATCGCCGCAATCGCGATGGCGACGGCACTCGCCGCAACCGCGATAACACTCGCGAACAGCCGCGCACCAAGCCGCGATAGCGGGTGCTAAGCCTCCGGCCGGCGCCGGATAAGGACAATGGACGTAAACCGCAGAACTGGGATCCCGTCCTGATTGGTGACGGTCGTCTCGGTTCGGAACGAACCGATTTCGGGCTTGCTCCGCGATGGGCGCTTCTCGACGATCTTGCCGCGGACGTGAAGGGTGTCGCCGGGATAGACGGGCTTGAGCCAGCGAAGCTCGTCCACGCCGGGTGAGCCCAGCCCGGCCTGGTCCTCTTCCACCACCTTGCGTGCAATCACCGCCATGGTCATCGCGCAGGTATGCCAGCCGCTTGCGGCGATTCGGCCGAAGTGAGTCTTGGCCGCTTCCTCGTCGGACAAGTGAAACGGCTGCGGGTCGTACTTGCGCGCGAACTCAAGCACTTCCTCGCGCGTGACGTCATAGGAGCCGAAATCCGTCTCGGCGCCGACTTCCAAGTCTTCGAAATAGATCATTCGTTGCCGATAGCCGTTGGCGCAGCTTGGCGCGAGCCGCTGCGGCTGCGATAGCTCTGCCGGTGTCACACCCAAGCGTTTCCAGGTCCGCTGTCTACGTCTCCGCCGGGCTGGCAGTCGTCTGGCTGGCGATGCTTCTGCTTGGAACCGGAGGTGCCGACGACACGATCCTGCGTGCTCTCTACGCGGGCGGGCATCCGCTGCTGGTCGCGATCGCCCGCGGCTTCACGTTCCTGGGCACCTGGAAAGTGGGCATTCCGATCGTCGTCGCCGGCGTCGCGCTGCTGGCGTGGACGCGCGGAAAAGGAGCAGCAATCGCCGGCTTGCTCGTCATCGCGGTCGGCAGGATCCTGGTCGAAGTGCAGAAATACGCCATCCACCGGCTCCGCCCAGGGGATGAGGTGCACCTCACCACCGCGACCAGCCCATCGTTCCCGAGCGGCCATGCTTCCAACTCGATGATCGTGTGCCTGACCTTCGCGCTCCTCTTTTTCGCGCAAGGCAGGTGGAGGGGCGTGGCCATAGCGATAGCGGTCGCCTTGTCCTTGTGCATTGGCCTGAGCCGCCTGCTTTTGGCGGTCCATTGGCCAAGCGACGTCCTCGGCGGCTGGTCCTTCGGCCTTCTGTGGGTGCTGATCGCCCTTCCACTGGCGAAGCGGATCGCGAGGCAATAGGCTGCCGACGCTACGAGGGGAGGAATGCAATGAGCAGTTCGAGGACCTTCACGTACATCGCTGCGCTGATCTTCGCCGTCATGGGTGTCGTGCACCTTTACCGGGTCATCTCGCCTTTCCCGGTCAATTTCGGGTCGGTCGCGATCCCGATGTGGGTAAGTTACATCGGAATCGTGGTCGGGCTCGGGCTTGGCTGGATGCTGTGCCGGGAGGCGAGGGGCCGCCCCACGGCCTGAAGACGCCCTAAACGTTGAAGCGGAACAGCATCACGTCGCCGTCCTGAACGACGTAATCCTTGCCTTCGGAGCGCAGCTTGCCGGCATCGCGCGCACCGGCTTCGCCACCGCAGGCGATATAGTCGTCGTAGGCGATGGTCTCGGCGCGGATAAAGCCGCGTTCGAAATCGCTGTGAATCTCGCCCGCCGCCTCGGGAGCTTTCGCGCCTTTGCGCACCGTCCATGCGCGCGATTCCTTCGGGCCGGCGGTGTAGAAAGTAATCAGCCCGAGAAGCGCATAAGCGGCGTGAATCATCCGGTTCAGCCCCGTTTCTTCCAGGCCAAGGTCGGCGAGAAAAGCGTCACGCTCCTCCTCGGGGAGAGTGGCGATTTCCGCTTCGATGGCCGCCGAAATGACGACCGATCCGGCCCCCTCGGCTTCTGCCTGGGTCGCGACCATCTGCGACAAGGCGTTACCGGTCGCCGCATCGGATTCATCGACGTTGCACACGTAGAGCACCGGCTTGGCCGTCAGCAGCTGTGCGCGCTTCAGCGCCTTTGCTTCCTCGGCGTCCTTCGGCTCGGTCAGGCGGGCGGGGCGGGAGGCCCGTAACAGCTCCAGCGCCTGGCCCAGCACGGAGGCCTCGATCTTCGCTTCCTTGTCGCCCTGCTGCGCCTTCTTGACGAGGTTCGGCACCCGCCGTTCGAGCGAATCGAGGTCGGCGAGCATCAGCTCGGTCTCGACCGTCTCCGCGTCGGCTATGGGGTCTACCTGGCCTTCCACGTGCGTGACGTCGCCGCCTTCGAAGCAGCGAAGCACGTGGACGATCGCGTCCACCTCGCGGATGTTGCCGAGGAACTGATTGCCCAGGCCTTCACCCTTGCTCGCGCCGCGAACCAGGCCGGCAATGTCGACGAACTCGATCTGCGTTTCGATCTCCTGGGCGGAGCCAGCGACTGAGCGGATCTTGTCGAGCCGTGGGTCGGGGACCGCGACGCGGCCGACGTTCGGCTCGATCGTGCAGAAGGGGTAGTTCGCAGCCTGTGCGGCAGCGGTTTCGGTGAGTGCGTTGAAAAGCGTCGATTTGCCGACGTTCGGCAGGCCGACGATGCCGCAGCGAAAGCCCATGAAATCTCCAGTTCGGGGGTTGCGGACGCGCTTAGCGGGGGATCACGCGAAATTGAAGGAAATGCTCAACCGTTCTCCCCGCCCGGTGCCGGGCAGGACCTCGTGGCGAAGCCAGCTTTCCCACATCAGCACAAGACCGGCACGCGGTTGCACCGTCACGAAGGTGTCGGGGCGCGTCGGTGCAGCCATCATCGACGGCAGCCGCGGGTCTTCGAACCGGATCGGTCCCGAGCCGTTCGGCACCTCCACGTAAAGCGTGCCAGACAGGATGCTGTGCGGGTGAATGTGTCCAGCGTGATGCCCACTGGTTTTCAACAGGTTTACCCACAGGCTGTCGAGCTTGGGCTTCGCGTCCCAGCGGAGCTCGCGAGCGAAGGCGCGGGCATGTTTCGCAAGCAATTTCGCAAGCTCTGCGAATGCCGGATCTCGCCGGGGAAGGTCGTCCAGCGACGCATAGCTGGTGTAGCCGGCGTAGCCATGCTCCCTGCTCCAGCCGCGGCCCGCAGCGTCGTCCTGTGCCAGCGAGCGGATGGAGTGGGCGAGGTCGGCGAGAATCCCGGGATCGATCTCGCCCTCGTAAAGACTGGTCGGGAACAGGAGACGCATCGGCATCGAACGCGTCTGCGGCTTCGACGAACGGCATGCAAGAGGCGTGGACAGTGCCGGGACCGCTCTCTAGCCTCGACTTCCATTGGGGAGGGGTATTGATGCGCAGTCGCTTGTTGAGTTCGGTCTCGGTCGGATTGGCCCTGGTTCTTGCGGTTCCGGCAAGCGCTGCTGCGCCTTCCGGAGCGGCCGCGGCACAGATTGAGAAGCCGCTCCTGAAGGTCGACGCCGACACGGTCACCGGGAAAATCATCGCCACCTTCCCGAAGCCCGGACCGGACGGCGTCTCGTCGCGCTACATCTACCTGACCCAGCTTGAGACCGGCCTCGGATCGGCGCCGATCGGGCTCGACCGGGCAGCGGCAAGCGAAACGCAAATCCTCGCCTTTCGCCGGATCGGCAAGAAGGTCGCGGCCGAGGTCGAGAACAGCAAGTTCGTCGCCGCCAGCGGAACCGCCGACGAAAAGGAGGCGGCGCGCAACTCGTTCGCGACATCAACGCTGTGGCTAGGCGATGTCGTCAAGACTCTCCCCGACGGCTCCTACACGGTCGACCTGTCCGGCTTTCTTGCCCGCGACGATCTCGACATCGTGGCCGCGCTCAAGCGCGGCGGCGGCGGCGAGTTCAAGTTCGACAAGGACTTGAGCGCGGCCGACCCGAACTTCGTAAAGGTGTTTCCGCGCAACGCGGAGTTCGCGGCGCGGCTGACGTTCCACTCCGACAAGCCGCTTGCGGAAGTGACCAACATCGTCGGAGCCAACACGTTCACCCTCGTGCTTCGGCATTCGCTGATTGCTCTTCCCGGTCCCGGCTACGTCGAGCGCCACGACCCCTACGGCTACACGATCAGCCAGCAGCAGGTGGATTATTCCGCCCCGCTGGGGGCGCCGGTCGTGGTCGATCTCGCGCGGCGTTTCCGGATCGAGAAAGTCGATCCCTCGGCGCCACGTTCGCCGGTGAAGAAACCGATCGTCTTCTACATCGACCGCGCGGCGCCCGAGCCGGTCCGAACCGCCCTGAAGGAGGGGGTGAGCTGGTGGAACGCGGCCTTCAACTCGGCGGGCTTCGAGAACGCGTTCCAGGTCGCCATTCTCCCCGAGGGCGCAGACCCGCTCGACGTTCGCTTCAACGTCGTCAACTGGGTCGACCGCGCAACCCGCGGCTGGTCCTACGGGCAGCCGATCGACGACCCGCGCACCGGTGAAATCATCAAGGGCTCGGTGCTCCTGGGCTCGCTTCGAGCGCGCCAGGACATGCTGATCTTCCAGGCGCTTGTCGGCGCGGGGCTGACCGGTACCGGCGATCCCAACGACCCCATTTCGGCGACCCTTGCGCGGATCCGCCAACTCGGTGCGCACGAGGTCGGGCACGCGCTCGGCCTGGCCCACAACTTCGCCGGCAGCACGCAAGGTCGCTATTCGGTGATGGATTATCCGGCGCCTCGAATCGAGCTCGTCGACGGAGTCCCGTCGCTGCGCGATGCGTACGGCGTCGGCGTAGGGCCGTGGGACCGGTTCATGATCAAGTGGCTGTACGGCGCGAAGACCGACGCCGAGGCGCGGCCGGTGGTGGCGGAGGCACGCTCGAAGGGGCTGCGTTTCGTCGCGGACAGCGACGCACGCCCGGTCGGGTCGAGCCATCCGCAGGGGGCGCTGTGGGACGACAGCGCCGACCCGGTCGGCGAGCTCAGGCGAATGATGGAGGTGCGCCGCGTCGCGATCGCCCGCTTCGGCACCGCCGCTTTGCCGGCCGGCGAATCGCTGGCCGACCTGCGCCGAGCTTTCGTTCCGATCTGGCTGATCGACCGCTACCAGGTGGAAGCCGCGGCCAAGTCGCTGGGGGGCGTGAGCTTTCCCTACGCCGTCAACGGCGAGCCCGGCGTCGTCAGTCGCGTTCCGGCCGCGAATCAGTGGGCGGCGCTGCAGGCGTTGCTGGAAACGCTCGCACCGGCGGAACTGACGGTTCCGGCGCGGTTACAGCCTTTGCTGTCGTCGGGCTTCGGCGGCAATTCGGACCGCCAGACGGAAATCGAGATCATCCCGACTGCCGGGGGCCCGGTATTCGACGCGCTCAAGGCAACCGAAGTGGGAGCGGTCCAGACGCTGGATGCGCTTCTTGCGCCCGAGCGGCTCAACCGGCTCGAGCTGCAGCATTCGGCGGATTCGTCGGTGCCTTCGCCGGCGCAGCTGTTCGACCTCCTGCTCGATCGCGTCCTTGCCGGCGCGAACGACGAGGTCGGCCGGACGATCGCAACCACGGCCATCCTTGCGCTTGCGCGGGTGCAGCGGGATCCTGCCTTGTCACGAACGAACGAGCTTCAGCTTTCCGGGCGAATGGATCGGCTGTCGAAACGGCTGGAGCGGATGCGGGGTGGCGATTCGCAGCGCGACTGGGCGCTTGGCCTTGCGGCGCTGCTGCGCGATCGCGAGAGCCTCGACAAGGCGATTGCAGATCCGAAGCGGCTGCCGCAGGTGCCGCCCGGAATGCCGATCGGCGAGGGCGACTAGGACCCGTTCGTCCGCAACGCGACTTCGCTCATGAAGCGCGCGTCATCGCCTTGCGCAAGCCATTCGGACTCGTCCGCTAGCGCGGCGAGGAGATCCGCAAGCGGCTCCATCTCCGACTTGGCGTAGTTGCCGAGGACGTAAGCCGTCACCCTGTCCTTGTGGCCGGGGTGGCCGATACCGATCCGTACCCGCCGGAAATCGGGCCCAAGGTGGGAGTCGATCGAGCGCAGCCCGTTGTGCCCGGCGGTGCCGCCGCCGAGCTTCACCTTCACCTTCATCGGCGCGAGGTCGAGCTCGTCGTGGAAGACGGTGAGGCAGTCGAGATCGAGCTTGTAGAAGCGGATCGCCCGCTGGATGGCGTCACCGCTGTCGTTCATGAACGTCTGCGGCTTCACGAGGAGGACTTTTTCGCGGCCGACCCGGCCCTCGGCGACGAGGCTTCGGAACTTCTTCTGCCAAGGGCCGAAGCCGTGCACCTCGGCAATGGCATCGACGGCCATGAAGCCGACATTGTGCCTCTGAAGCGCATATTGCGCGCCGGGATTGCCTAGACCTGCCCAGATTTGCATGGCCGCTCCCTAGCGCGCGGAGGGCAAAAAGAAACCGCCCGCCCTTGAAGGGGCGAGCGGTCTTTTCGGTTTTCGGGAAAGATCAGTCGAGCGACTTGGACTCGGGCGTTCCACGATCCTCGTCTTCCTCGAGGCCGTCGTCGTCCTGCTCGATCGCCGGGACTTCGTCGGCAGCCGGAGCGGCTTCCTCTTCCTCGGCCTCCGCCTTCATCGCCGACGGTGCAACGACCGTCGCAACGGTGAAGTCGCGGTCTTCGATCGCGGACTTCGACCCTTCCGGAAGGTCGATATGGCTGATGTGAATGGCGTCCCCGATTTCCAGTCCCGCGAGCGAGACGCTGATCTCGTCGGGGATCTTCGCTGCGTCGCAGACGAGCTCGAGCTCGTGCCGGACGACATTGAGAACGCCGCCGCGCTTGAGCCCCGGCGCCTGCTCTTCGTTGACGAAGCGGACCGGAACGTCGACGTGGACCTGCGCGTGTTCGCCGATCCGCAGGAAGTCGACGTGGATCGGGCGGCTCGTCACCGGGTGGAACTGCACGTCCTTGGGAAGCGTGCGGCTCGGCTTGCCGTCGACATCGACCATCACGACCGAGTTCATGAAGTGGCCGCTCGCCATCATCTTGGTGAGGAGCTTCTCCTCGACGTGGACCGGCAAGGCCTCTTTCTTTTCGCCGTAGATCACGGCGGGTACCCGTCCATCGCGACGCAGTGCCCGGGAGGCTCCCTTGCCTGCCCGGTCGCGCGCTTGGGCGGGCAGCATCAGCTGATCGCTCATTCGCTTGTTCTCCAGTTAAATTGCCCCGCCACACCTCCAGGGATGACCGTGGCCAGGGAAGGGCGCGCCTATAGGGAAGGCGCCGGCGATTGGCAACTTACTCGCGTCCTAGTTGATCCGTGCCGATTTCACTCCGAGCTGGGCAAGCTGGTTCTGGACGCTATCGGGCCCGCTCAGGTGCCCTGCGCCGACGGCGACGAAGATCGTGCCGGGCGTCTTCAGCCGCTCGGCAATCCAGTGCGCCCAGCGCGCGTTCCGCTGAACGAACATGACGTTATAGGATTCCGGCGATTGCGACCGCATCTGCATCAGCATCGGCGTGAACGCGCCTTCGATATCGCCGCGATTCCACGCCAGCTCCAGGCGCGACAGCATGGCCCCGAGCGCGCGCAGCGCCCGCGGGTCGGGCGAGCTTGAGCCTGGTGCATCCCGAAGCGTGTCGAACATGCGAAGCTGGAACTGATAGCTTTCGAGGCCGCCGACTTGTTTGCCGCTTTCCTCCGCAGCCTCGCGAAGCACGGCATCGGCACCCTTGTCCGTCGACATGCCTTCGCTCCGGCCGGCACTCATTACGGTGCGGCTCGACGCCAGAAGGGACGACGCCGAAGGCGCCAGCTGAACGACGGGCGCACCCACTCGCCGAAGCGGCCGCTGTACGGCGGTCGCGGCCGGCACCATCTTGGGGACGAGCGTTTCGAGCATCAGCTGATCGGACGCGGAAAATGCCGTCTTCACCGCCTGCCCGAACCAGCGCGAACGGCCGTCGAGCGCGTGGAAGGTCCCGAACAGGTAGATGACGGTATCACTGTCGTTGACGACCCACAGCGCCGGGTGTTCGGAAGGGGTGACGGAAGCCGGCGTAGCGACAGGGGCTACGGCGACGGATGCTCCGATCAACACGGGAAGAAGTGCCATTGATGCGCCTCCGATCCAGCGATCGGTGCGAGGCGCCCGTCCGGAAAGTCCTGGCTGTGATCGCGGCCGTTCGCGGCGCGTCGCCGCCGGCACGGATCACCGTACCCAAAACCTCTACCGGTGGATCGTGGCCCCCGCCCGATTACCGCGACAGAAGGTCTCTTACGCGTTAGGAAATGTCTAGCGAAAATCCCGGGTGGGTGAGTTTTTGTCGCGGACCTGCAGTGTTTTAGCAACGAGCTCCAGTCACTGGAGACGCCGCACCTTGAACCCGTCCCGCCGCAGCATCGCAATCACCGAATCCGATCCCGCAAGGTGACCGGCGCCCACCGCGACCATGACCACTCCGGGCTTGCCGAGCCGCTGTTCGATCCAGCGGCTCCAGTTCGCATTGCGGCGCTGCAGCAGGATTTGGCGAAGAGCCGGCGAATCGGCGAGATCGCGGTTGAAGGTGCGGGCAATCTGCGAGACATCGCCGTTTGCCCAGCCGCGAAGCATCTCCGAGAAGTCGGCGGTGGCGGAGCCCTGCGTCTCTATCGCCCCCTCCAGGAGCGCTCGCTGCGCGGGCTCGGGCAATTGGTCGAAAAAGCCGAGTTGCTGCGCGTTCGTTTCGAGTTGTCCGACCGCCTTGCCTTCCTCTCCGAAGGTGTCGCGCAAGGTCTGCTCCACCCCGTGCTGCCCCTGGAGCCCGAGTTCCTTGAACTGCACTCCAAGAAGCGTGAACGCGGCGGTCCAGGTTTCCATGCGGTCGAAGACCGGCCTCGGGATTCCGGTCTTGGCGATCGCTGCTTCGAGGAGCGGCCGCTTGGCCGGGTCGACACGATCGGCAAGCGGCGGGAGTCCATCGGAATACCCGAGCTTCGTCAGCGCCGAGAGTAACTCCGTGGGATTCTTCTCGTCGACGATCGTTTCGACATAGAGCGCATCGGAATCGCGAACCGCCTTGTCGATCGCCGGAGTGCGCCACGAATAATGGTCGGGGAGCAGGTGGATCGTCCCGAAGAGGTAAATGGTCGTGTCGGGGTCGGAGACCGCCCAGAGCGCCGGATGGGCAACGGGCGGAGCCTGCAACGGGGGTGCGGCGACGGCCGCGGTGGCGAGGCCAACCAAGGCGAGAACTCGCCTGACAAACTTCAACATCATCGGCGGCCTTTGCGGGAAAGAAGTTGAACGCGGCATGTAGGAAGCCCGCACCGGGCCGTCCACTTGCCCGCCGCCGATCCATGCGCCAAAGCCCCGGGCGACAAGCTTGCTACGGGGCCGTTTGTGTCATTGAGTTTCCAGGACCTGATTTTGACTCTGCACCGTTACTGGGGCGCGCAGGGGTGCGTCCTGGTGCAGCCGTACGACCTGGAAATGGGGGCAGGGACGTTTCACCCCGCGACGGTCCTTCGAGCTCTCGGCCCCGACCCCTGGAAAGCGGCGTTCGTCCAGCCTTGCCGGCGGCCGACGGACGGCCGTTACGGCGAAAATCCGAACCGCCTCGGCCATTATTACCAGTACCAGGTCATCTTGAAACCAAGCCCGCCGGACCTCCAGCAGCTCTATCTTGGAAGCCTTGCCGAAATCGGAATCGATCCGCTCAAGCACGACATCCGCTTCGTCGAGGACGACTGGGAAAGCCCGACGCTGGGCGCGTGGGGACTGGGCTGGGAAGTGTGGTGCGACGGGATGGAAGTGACCCAGTTCACCTATTTCCAGCAGGTAGGCGGATTCGAGTGCAAGCCCGTTTCCGGCGAGCTCACCTACGGTCTCGAGCGGTTGGCCATGTACATCCAGGGCAAGGACAATGTCTTCGATCTCGATTTCAACGGCGCCGGCGTGACCTACGGCGACGTGTTCAGGGAAAACGAGGTCGAGCTTTCGACCTGGAACTTCGAAGTGGCCGACACCGATTTCCTGTTCGACCTGTTCAGGAAGACCACGGCCGAGTGCGAGCGGGCGCTTGGTGCTAAACTGCCAATCCCGGCTTACGAGCAGGCGATCAAGGCCAGTCACATCTTCAACACGCTTCAGGCGCGCGGAGTGATCTCGGTCGCCGAGCGCCAGGCCTATATCGGCCGAGTGCGGGATCTATCGAAGGGCGCCTGCGGGGCTTGGATGGAAGCGAACGGGTGGGCGCAGTGAGTGCCGCCGACTTCCTGCTGGAGCTTCGTTCCGAAGAGATACCGGCGCGAATGCAGGCCGGGGCGCGCAACGATCTTGCGCGACTATTTGCCGACGAGCTGGAAAAAGCGGGGCTTTCGACCGAGTCCATCGACGTGTTTTCCACGCCGCGCCGTCTGGCGCTGATCGCGCGTTCGCTGCCGCTCGAAACCGAGCCGCGGCGCGAGGAAATCAAGGGTCCGCGGACAAGCGCCCCCGACAAGGCGATCGAGGGGTTCTTGCGCAAGACGGGCCTGTCGAAGGACCAGCTCGAGGACCGCGACGGCGTCTGGTTCGCCGTTATCGACACGCCGGGGAAGCCGACACGCGAACTGCTCGGCCCGATGATCGAACGGATCGTGCGCAGCTTTCCCTGGCCCAAGTCGATGCGCTGGGGCGAAGCGTCGCGAAGCAGCGAATCCCTGCGCTGGGTAAGGCCCCTTCACGGGATGGTGGCGATGCTCGGTGAGGACATCGTGCCGGCGGAAGTGGATGGCATCCGCTCCGGCGCGTCCACGGTGGGCCACCAATTCCACCACCCGGGCGCGATTACCATCGGCGGGCCCGCGGACTATGCGGAAAAGCTCAAGGCCTGCCACGTCATCGTCGACCAGGAGGCGCGAGAGACGATGGTGCGGCAGGGCGCGGCCGCTGCGGCGAAGGAGGCGGGGTTCGCTCTCGTCGAGGACGAGGGGCTCGTCGTCGAGAATGCGGGTCTGACCGAATGGCCGGTGCCGCTGCTGGGCCGTTTCGACGCCGATTTTCTCGACGTCCCGCGTGAAGTCATCGTGCTGACGATGCGCTCCAACCAGAAATATTTCGCCTGCACCGGCGAGGACCGCGGTCTTGCCCCGGCCTTCGTGTGCGTTGCCAACATCGATGCCAGGGACGGCGGCGAAGCCATCGTCGAGGGCAACCGGCGCGTGCTTGCGGCGCGGCTGGCCGACGCGCGATTCTTCTGGGAGCAGGACCTCAAAGTGCCGCTCGAGGATCAGGCGAAGAAGTTGTCCGGCATCGTCTTCCATGAAAAGCTCGGCACGGTCGCCGACAAGGTGGAGCGGGTTGCGAAGCTGGCGCGCTGGCTGGCGAAAGAGGGCATCGTGAAGGGCGCGGATCCCGACCAGGTGGAGCGGGCGGCGCGGCTTGCGAAAGCGGACCTCGTCACCGGAATGGTCGGCGAATTCCCCGAGTTGCAGGGCGTGATCGGCGGCTATCTTGCCGAAGCTCAGGGCGAGCCGACGGCCGTCGCCGACGCCATCCGCGACCACTACAAGCCGGTTGGGCAGGGCGACGACGTGCCGACCGCGCCGGTGACGGTGGCGGTGGCGCTCGCGGACAAGATCGATACGCTTCGCTCGTTCTTCGAAATAGACGAAAAGCCCACGGGTTCGCGCGATCCCTTCGCTCTCAGGCGTTCGGCACTCGGTGCAATCGCCATCATCGTGGAGAATGGGCTGCGCTTGCCAGTCGCCGACGGCGACCTGCTCGACTTTTTCGCCGACCGGCTGAAGGTTCAGCAGCGCGAGGCGGGAGTCCGGCACGATCTCATCGACGCGGTATTCGCGCTTGGCGGAGAGGACGATCTCGTTCGTCTGCTGGCGCGGGTTAAGGCGCTCCAGGACTTCGTCGAGACGGAAGAGGGCGCGGACCTGCTCACCGCCTACAAGCGCGCGGCCAACATCCTGAAGAAGGAAAAGTGGGACGAGAAGGCCGCTGGTACGCAGTCCGTCGAGCCGCAGGAGAAGGCGCTCACCGACGCACTGGACAAGGCGGAGCCAAAGGCAAGCAAGGCCATCGAGAAGGAAGACTTCACCGCGGCAATGGGTGCGCTTGCGTCGCTCCGCTCGCCCATCGACGCCTTCTTCGACCAGGTGACAGTCAATGCCGAGGACAAGTCGGTGCGCGCGCGCCGTCTGGGCCTGCTCGCCCGCTTCCGGGACGCAGTGAACCGCGTCGCGGATTTCAGCCGTATCGAGGGCTGACGCCGTCCAGGCCGCCTTCAGCTAATATTCGGTTCGGTCGGGAATCCCGTCGCCGTTGCGGTCGCGGTCCCTGATCGCCGCTTCGCGAAGGCTGTCGCGTTCGCGCCAGTCCTTCTCGCGCTCTGCCCATTCCTCCTCGCGCTCGCGCTGGCGTTCCTCGAGCGCTTCGCGATCGCGCACTTCGTCGCGATACCGCGTTTTCCACTTGCGGCCGCTTCCGGCCATCAGGAACGCGCCCACGAGAAACCCGAGCACGAACACCAGCGCCACGATGATCCACTGGTCGGATGTGAAAGCAATCATTGCTGCCGTCCTCGCCGCTGTTCGCGGCTACAGCGCTCAAACTGCCGTTGCGTTCCGACTTCGTTGGATTCAGAGCTTGAGGTTGTCGTGGATCGAGCAGGCCGCCGGCCCGAGGATGACGACGAACAACGTCGGAAGGATGAACAGGATCAGCGGAACCGTCATGATTGCCGGAAGCCGCGCCGCTTTTTCCTCGGCGCGCATCATGCGCTCGTTGCGGAACTCCGCCGACAGCACGCGCAGTGCCGAAGCGAGCGGGGTGCCGTACTTTTCCGTCTGGATCATGGTCGTGACGACGCCGCGAACGGCCTCGAGGTCGACTCGAGCCGCCAGGTTCTCGAACGCCTGCCGGCGCTCGTTGAGGAAACCCAGCTCGATCGCGGTCAGTCCGAACTCGTCGCCAAGCTCCGGATAGGCCTTTCCAAGCTCCCTCGACACCCGGCCGAAGGCGGCATCGACGGTCAGGCCCGCCTCGGCGCAGATGACCAGCAGGTCGAGTGCGTCGGGCAAGCCCTTGCGGATGGCGTGGCTGCGCTTGGTGATCTTGTTCTTCAGCCAGACGTCGGGCGCCTTGTAGCTGCCCACGAGAATGGCTGCGACGGTCGCATAGCGGCGAACGCCGCCCCACAGCGGCCAGTAATCGACGCCGTAGATGAGAACGATCGCGGCGGCTCCGAGCACCACCGGGAGCACGAAGCGAGCGAAGATGATGAAGAAAGCGAGCTCCTTGTTGCGGATGCCCGCCTGCATGAGCCGCTGCTGAGTCTTCTGAAGCTGGTCGTCCTGGAGCATCCTGAACTTGCTCAGGATGGCGCGGACCCGGTCGGCCGCCTGGTTGCGGTTGGTGAGTTTCTTGCGCTTGTTGGTCGACGCGACGATCCCGGCCTTCAGCTGTTCGCGGCGCTCGTTGAGAGCGCGTACGCGGCGGGCCATGGGGTCCTTGACGGTCGTCGCTGCGTAGATCGCCATCAGAACCGCGAGCGTCGCGATCCCGGTGAGCAGCGTCGCCACCCAGATTACGTCGACGCCGAGGAGAGTGGGGTGAGTTGCTTGCATGGTCTCGCCCCTAAATCTCGAAGTTGACCATCTTGGCCATGATGAATGCGCCAATGCCCATCCACGTGAGGCCGCCGAGGCCCGCGACCGTCAGTCGCTGGTCAGTAAAGAAGTTTTCCATGTACGCCGGGTTCATCATCCAGACGATCGTGAACACCACGAACGGGAGCGAGCCGACGATATAGGCCGATGCCTTGGATTCCGAGCTCATCGCCTTGATCTTCAGCTTCATCTGCGCGCGCTTGCGAAGAACATCGGCGAGGTTGGACAATGTCTCCGCCAGGTTGCCGCCGGTCTCGCGCTGGATGGCCAGCGTGATGACGAAGAACTGGAACTCGGGCGTACCGAGGCGGTCCGCCGTTTCCTGGAGAGCGGCCTCCATGGTTCGGCCGATCCGCATCTTGTCCGCGACACCGCGGAACTCGACACCGACGGGGCCGCCGATTTCGCTTGCCACCACGCCGAGCGTTTCGCTGATCGGCAGGCCCGAGCGAAGACCACGAACCATCAGCTCGATGGCGTCCGGGAAGCTTGCGTTAAACTTGTTGATCCGCCGGCCGATCATCTTTCCGACCGCAAGGTGCGGGAAGCCGATACCGACGAACAGGCCCATGAAGAGTGCCAGGAAAAAGGGCGCTCCCCGAATCATCATCAGCAGTGCGACGACCGCGCTCAGCGAGAGCGAAATCGTTGCATATTTGGCGAGCGAGATGCTCTTGCCCGTCATTTCCAGGCGCTTGCGAAGCAACGCCGGGCGCGGGATGATCGACGAGGCAAAACCCTCGAGCCGGCTTGCGCGGGCCGCCATGAGCTTGCGGATCTGTGCCTGCGCGGCAGCGGTGACGCCTTCGGCGTGGCGCTCCTTGACGAGCTCGACGCGCCGCTTGAGCGACTTCGAAGGCGACGGGCCGCTCGCCAGCTTGAGCAGGAAACCTGCCCCTGCGAGGCCGCCGACAATGAGCATCAGATAGAGAAGCATCTAGCGTCCATCCCTTCCAGGCCGGGCGCAGTCGGTGGACTGCTCCGGCAAATCGCTCACGCCGCCTTGGCTTTTGGCTTTGCCAGCATCGACTTGAGATTGCCCACGAGCGACTTCGATCCCGACTCGGATTTCGGGGCAATCGCCGCGCCTTCCTCGGTGGCGTGGCTCAGCACCATGCCGACGAGCGAGTTGAACGGAGCAGACGCCTTGCCGCTGGCAATTTCGGCCAGGGGCTTGCCGAGCTTCGCCGCCTGGGCGGCAAGCTTGGCGTCGATCGGGAAGACGATGTCCACCGATCGCTCGATCGACTGCTCGAAGTCCTTGCGGCTGATCTCCAATGCGCCGCCGCCCGGAACCTTGTTGGCCACGACGACGATCTTGGTCTGCGGTGCGCTCGACTTGAGCCAAGCGAGAACGCGGATGGTGTCGCGGGTCGACGCAAGCGTCAGCTCCGCAACCACCACCGCGACGTGCGCGTCGTGGACGAGGTGCGGGTGCTGGATGAGCATCTGCCTCGGCAGGTCGAGGACGGTCAATTCGAACGCGTTCCGCATCTCTTCCTGGAGATGGAAGAAAGCGCTTCCGTCGCTGATCAGCGGCTGGTGAATCGGAGCCTCGGCCGAGAGCACCGACAGGCGCTCGTTGGCCCGGACCATTGCCCGCTCGATGAACAGGCCGTCGATCCGGCTCGGGTTCTCGATGGCGTCGGTCAGTCCGCGGCCGGGCTCGAGATCGAGCGCCAGCGCGCCGGTGCCGAAATGCACGTCGAGGTCCAGAAGCGCCGTCGATCGATGGGCTCGCTCGCCGAGCATCCACGCCAGCGACGTGGCCATGGTCGAAGCGCCGACTCCGCCACGAACGCCGATGACTGCGGTCATCACGTGCGGCCGGTCGGCCTGGGCTTCGCCGCGCGGACCCGACAGGATCATCTGCGCATGCGCAAAGCTGTCGCGAAGCTGGTCGACAGTGAACGGCTTCAGGAGATAATCGTGAATGCCGCTGGAGACGAGATCGCGATACAACCTGACGTCGTTCACCTGGCCGGCCGCGATCACGATCGTCCCCGGCTCGCAGACCTCCGCGAGCGCGTTGATGTCGTTGAGCGGATCCGCCGATTCGGACAAGTCGACGAACAGGATGTTCGGGCTTGCCGAAACCGACAGCGACTGGACGGCGTTGCGAAGTCCGCCTTTGTTGACCTTCTCCGGACTCCAGCCGTGCTCGACCGCAACGGGCCGAAGCATGTCGGCAGTTGCATCGTCGCAAACGAAGGCGGTGAACGGATCGCGCAACCCTGCGCGCGCCTGGAACGGGGCGTTCATGTTACTTTCCCTCCTCCGTTGAAGACTTCACGGTCGTCAGCGCCCGCTGTGACTGGCCTGATTGCATTCCGGTAAGTTGCCAGTTGCGGTACATCATGATGGCCTTGGCACCGGCGATCGTGTCGACCGTCGATCCGGACTGGCGGCCGTGGAAGAGATCTTCCGGATTGGCGACCTGCATCGCCAGGTCGGAATTCAGACCGCAGCCGAAGTTGGACATCGAACGGTTATCGAAATTGGGCTGCGAAGCGACGCTCCAGTTCGGGCAACCGGGAACTTCGGCGCGAGTGCGGGTAACGATCACTCGAACCATTCCCGGCGGGATCACTCCCGCGGTTACAGGAGCGGCCGGAAGGATCATCATTCCGTACTTGCCGGCGAGGTTCGCAACCTGCTCGCGCGCGGTCTGCGCATTCGTGCCGTCGACGAAGATCGAGTCGCCGTAGCCGAGGCCGAGGCTCTGGAACCAGCCGTCGAGGCGGGCGATCTCTGCCGGCGGAAGCGAGCCGCCTGGAGCCGCCACATCGACGGCGAAGTTCGAGCGGTTGAGTACCGGCTGGTTGACGGACTCGAGGCCGCGGTCGGCGGTCGAGGCGCCAGGCGTCGTACAAGCCGCGACAGCGGAAGCGAGCAGAACGGCGATCGGTGTCTTGTTCATCACTTATCCTTTCGCGTCACATCTTGAAGCCGGGCGCAGCGGCGCTTGCCGCAGCTCCGACCGTCGACGGTACCGGTGCCGGAGTTGCAGCCGGCTGGCCGCTTTCTCCGCTGTATGACTGTCCAAGAAGCACCTCCTGGGCGTCTGTCGGCGCCCGGTATCCGTCCGTCGGAAGCGCCATTCTGCCCCCGACCGGCCGTACGAGGTACGGCGTGACGATGATGACCAGCTCGGTTTCCTGGCGGCGGAACTTGGTCGACCGGAACAGCGAGCCGATGATCGGCAGGTCGCCGAGGAAGGGCGCCTTTTCGATCGTGTTGCCGTTCGTATTCTTCAACAGGCCGGCGAGCATGAAGCTTTGACCGGATCCGAGCTCGACGGTCGTTTCGGCACGGCGCGTGGTCAGCGCCGGAACGGTGTAGCCGTTCAAGGTGACCGCGCCGGCATCCGAAAGCTCGCTGACCTCGGGACGAACCCGCATCGAAATGCGGCCGTCGGCAAGGACGATCGGAGTAAAGGCGAGCGAAACGCCATACTGCTTGTACTCGATCGAAACCGTGCCCAGCGACTGCGAGACCGGGATCGGGAATTCACCGCCGGCGAGGAAGCTTGCGGTCTCGCCCGAGAGTGCGGTGAGGTTCGGCTCGGCAAGGGTGGTGACCAGACCGTCCGTTTCGGCAAGGTTGAGCGTGCCCAACAGGTTGAGGCCGAACAGGTGCCCTGCGGCTCCAAGGGTCGTGCCGACCGGGTTGATCTTGAAGTTGCCGATCCCGTCCTTGATCGTGCCGGGATTGCCTTGGCCGACACCGAACAGGAAGCCGCCGGTCGTGTCCTGAGACAGCAGGTTCACGCCGATCTGCTTGAGAAGGTCGCGGTTCACCTCGGCGATCTTCACCTTGAGCGTCACCTGGAGCGGAACGGCGGTGCGAAGGCGGTTGACCGGAATGATACTGAGCGCATCACCCTCTTTGGTGCCGGGATTGAGGATCGAACGGACGAGCATTTCCGCCTGTGCCGCATCTTCCGGAGAAGCGACGGTGCCGTTGATGACCGCCACCTGGCCCGCAGTCGTGACGTTGATGCTGGAGTCCGGCATCGCGGCGTGAAGGATCTCGTTCACCGAGCTGATGTTCTGGTTGACCCGAACACCCGCGCCGTAAACGACCGATCCGTCGGAACCGGTTGCGATGACGGTGGCCTGGCCGGCTTCCTTGCCGAAGATGTTGATCTGCCGGCGGGAGTTTACGTAGACGTCCGCGACCTTCGGGTTCGACGTCCACACGTTGGCGACGTTCTTGGGGAGCGTCACCATCTGCCCCTCGCCGACGGACAGCAGCAGCTGCCGGGTCGGACGGTAGGTGGATCCGGCGCTCTGCGCGGCTGCCGGAGAGGCGGCCAGGACCGCCGGGGCGGCAATTGCGAGCGCCGCGAGGGCGGTTCCGAGCCTGGCTCGGCGAAGGCAATGTATACGGGTCATTTTAGCGAGCTCCCACGGGTACGACGGAGATTTCGTTGCCACGCGCAACACGGACCACCGGGCCAGCCGTCGCGGCAGCCTGAGCTGCAGCGGCAACCGATCCGCCGGCCGCCGGAGCGGCCGCGGCCGACTTGCCCGGGACGGTGCTGCGCTGGAAGCGCGAGACGTCACCACCGGTCGTGTAAGTCGTGTTCTTGTCCATCGGACGATTGGCGTAAGCGGTCAGAATCTTGCGCTCGTCGGCCGGATTGGTCCCCTCGGGAACCTTGATGTCACCCGAAGCGACGGCACGCGCCAGTTCCGAAGACTGGTCCGCAATCGAGCGAAGCGACAGCGACAGCGTCCCGAGGCTTTGCGAAACCGCGATCTTCTCTGCGATCCGCGGAGTCACCTCCAGGGTCACGTTGCGCGCTTCCTTGACGATGGTCTTTCCGTCTTCGTCCTTGTCGGTGTAGCGCTGGTCGGCGGCGAGCACGCGGATGTTGCGAACGATCGTCTCCGAAACCTTCAACGGCTGACCGTCGCCGCCGCCTTCGACATCCTGCGTGAGGACGAGATCGACGCGGTCGCCGGGAAACACGAAGCCGGCGATACCGGTGGCTGCGTTCACCGGAACGGTGACTGCGCGCATGCCGGGTCCGAGTGCAGCGGCAAGGAAGCCGCGGTCCTGCGGACTGACCAGTGCGCCGCGAGTGATCGGCTGGCCGGCAGTAACGGGATAGCGAACCACGGTTCCGAACAGCTTGGCCGGATCGGAGTCCGCTGCTCCCTGCTGGTAGAAGGTGGGCTGGACCGAATCCTTCGGCCAGGCCTCATAGGAGATCATCGACGCATCGATGATCGTACCCACGGGCAATGGCTTCTTGGCCACCAGCACCTTGGGGCCCTGAGGCACCGTTACCGCGGATGCGGGCTGTGCGCCGGCTCCGGCGAACATGTTTTTTGCCATGACAGCGGTCACGGCCGCAACCATGAGCGCTCCGACAAGAAGCACGATCTTCTTAAAGTCCATGGCGATTACGCCTCCCCTGCGGGCCCCGAATTGAGACACTCATCCGGCAAATTGGTTAAGAAAGCGTTGGGCGAGAATCACGAGAGCGCCGATCGCGATCGCCACGCCGTACGGAATCTCCGGTTTCCCGGGCTTGGAGCGGAGGCGGTGAACAACGACCGCGACAACGGTGACGAGCCCCCCCGCGAGCGACATGAAAACGAGGAATCGCAGAGTGTCGGCGGGCGCGAACCACAGCGCCAGTGCGGCTGCGAGCTTGACATCTCCGCCGCCCATCATTCCTGCGTAAAACGCCACCGCCAGGAGCGCGAACACTGCGGCTGCAACGCCGACGTGAATGGCTACGCCCGGCCACAGTGGTAATCCGACGGACCACCAATAGACCGGAGCGAGAAGCGCAACCGACAGGTTGAGGCGATTCGAAATCGTGAACGTGCGAACGTCGATAACCGCCGCGATGGCGACGATGACCGCGAGCACGATCAGCAGAAGTTCGGTGAATCCTGCGTTCATCATCGCACTCAGGTAGACGGCGCGGCTTTCAAAACCGTAACCAGCGCTGGATGAAAGAAACGGATGTCCTGATTGTCGGCGGCGGAATCGCCGGAGCCAGCCTCGGCGCGGCGATCGCAAACGAACGGAATGTGCTGATGGTCGAATCGGAAAGCCATTGCGGCTTCCACTCGACCGGCCGCTCGGCGGCTTTCTGGCTGGAGAGCTACGGCGGTGCCACCGTCGCCCAGCTCAGCACCGCGTCGCGCGATTTCCTCGAGAGTCCGCCGGAAGGCTTTTGCGAACACGGCTTCCTTCGTACCCGCGGCGACCTGCATATCAGTCGCGGTGCCTTGCCCGAGCTTCCGGAGGGGATCGCAACGCGGGTCGTCGAGCGCGAGGAACTGGAGCGGATGGTGCCCGGGCTCCGACCGGAGTGGAAGCGGGGACTGTTCGAACCGGGCTGCGCCGATATCGATGTCGCGGCGCTTCATTCGGCCTATTTGCGCCAGTTCCGAAAGCTCGGCGGCGAGGTCGCCACCGATTCGCGGCTCGCCTCCGGGACTTGGCGCGACAGCGTTTGGCAGGTGCGGCTAGAAAATGGCTCCGAGGTGAGGGCCGCGACAATCGTCAATGCGGCCGGCGCCTGGGCCGACGAGGTCGCGCTCGCCTGCGGGGCAAAGCCGCTCGGGATCGCTCCCAAGCGGAGAACGATGGTTCAGCTCCGCGTCGGCCGCTCCGGGCTTCGCGAGCTTCCGCTCGTCGACGATTCCGAGGGGACATTCTATTTCAAGGGCGAGGGCGACCGCACCATCTGGTTGAGCCCCCACGACGAAATCGACACCGACCCGTGCGATGCCGCTGCGGAAGAGATCGACGTGGCACTGGCGATAGACCGCTTCGAAAAGGTCGTCGATTGGCCGATTGAGGCGGTCGAGCGAAAGTGGGCGGGCCTACGCAGTTTCGCGCCCGACCGGGTGCCGGTCTACGGCTTCGACGGTGACGTTCCCGGCTTTTTCTGGTGCGCCGGGCAGGGTGGATTCGGAATCCAGACGGCGCCAGCGGCGGCGCTCATGGCCGCTGCGCTGCTGCTTGGAAAGCCGCCGGACGCCATGGTCGAGCACATCGACCCTGCGCCCTTCCTTCCGGGGCGCTTCGGCTAGAACAGCTGCGACAGGACGAGGAGCAACCCCGCTACCGAGACGGCCCAGATAGCAGTGCGAAGCCACGGAACACCGACCAGATAAACGACCGCGTAGGCGACTCGGCCCCAGAAGAAGAGGTTGGCGCCAAGCGCAGTCGTTGCGTTGAGGTGGTTGGTTGCCTGTCCGACGAGGACGAAAATCGCGAAGACGACCAGGCTTTCGAGCATGTTCATGTGCGCTCGAGTTGCCCGCAGCGCCCATCCCGTCAGCGCAGGCATGTTTTCGCGGTTGCCCGCGAGCACCGGCAGGCTGACCTGCGATTGCGCGCCCATCACGGCGACGATCATCTGCACCAGCGCCAGAATGCCCGACCAGACGAGCAGCTGAAGTTCGACAGCCATTTGAAAGCCCCCCGTTTCGTTACGGGAGCGAGCCTAACGCAATCTCGGCCTATTTGGAATCTTGTGTCCGCTGCTTTTCGGCCTCTTCGCAGGCGAGCAAATCGACCCGGTCGTTCTCGGGGTGACCGCTGTGGCCCTTGACCCAGTGCCACTTCACGCTGTGAGGCTCCTCCGCTTCGAGAAGTTTTTGCCACAGGTCCGCGTTCTTCACGGGCTTCTTGTCCGCGGTTCGCCACCCGTTGCGTTTCCAGCCGTGGATCCACTTGGTTATGCCGTCGCGGACGTAATTGCTGTCGGTGTGGATCTCGACGCGGCACGGCTTTTTCAGCGCTTCGAGTGCGCGAATGGCCGCGGTCATTTCCATGCGATTGTTGGTTGTCAGCGCTTCCCCCCCGCTGAGTTCGCGCTCCACAGGCCCCGCCGGTCCCTCGCCTGCGCGCAAGAGCGCGGCCCAGCCGCCAGGGCCGGGATTGCCCTTGCACGCGCCGTCCGTGAAAATCTCGACGAAGGGCAGCTCAGCCAACCAGCTCTCGCGGGAGCTTGAAGGTCATGCGCTCGGGCGTGTGGTCGGCAATTTCCTCGCTGACGTCGAACCGCTCTCGAAGCGCGTCGACGACTTCGCGCACGAGCACCTCCGGCGCCGATGCGCCCGCAGTAATCCCGACCGTATCGGGTTGGCCAAGCCAGTCCCAGTCGATCTGCGACGCGCGCTCGATGAGCCTGGCCGGCACGTTCATCCGCTCCGCCACCTCGGCGAGGCGAAGCGAATTGCTGCTGTTGGGCGCTCCGATGACCAGCATCCGGTCGCATTCGGGCGCGATGGCCTTTACCGCGGCCTGGCGATTGGACGTGGCGTAGCAGATGTCTTCGCTGCGCGGCGCCTTGATGTCCGGGAACCGCTCCTTGAGGGCCGCGACAATGGCCGCCGTGTCGTCCACGGAAAGGGTCGTCTGGGTAAGGAAGGCGAGCTTGGCAGCCTGTGCAACCGCAATCGAGCGAGCGTCGTCCACGGTTTCGACGAGCGTCATTCCCCCTTCGGGCACCTGGCCGAATGTCCCGATTACCTCCGGGTGGCCGGAGTGGCCGATGAAGAGGATGTGCATGCCATCCTCGATCAGCCGCTCGGCCTGCCGGTGGACCTTGGAAACGAGCGGGCAGGTGGCATCGACAAAGGACAGCCCGCGCTGACGGGCGTTGGCGGGAACGGCCTTGGGCACGCCGTGGGCGGAAAAGACTACCGGCCGATCGTCGGGAACCTCGTCGAGCTCGTCGACGAAAATGGCGCCGAGGCGTTTCAGCCGGTCGACGACGAAGCGGTTGTGGACAATCTCGTGGCGCACGTAGACGGGCGCTCCGAAGCGTTCGAGGGCAAGCTCGACGATCTGGATAGCCCGGTCGACCCCCGCGCAGAATCCTCGCGGAGCGGCGATGAGAACGTTGAGCTTGGGAAGAGCAGCCATCGCGCGGCCATGTAAGGCCTCGCTTGCAGCAATGAAAGGCGGTTCCTATGACAGCGCCCGATCCAGCGACCGCCCAAGGAATTGCCCCGTGAAGCTTCGACTCGCCTCTCTCGTTGCCCTCGCCCTGCTCGCTGGCTGCAGCCGCCGCGGCAATATCGAACAAGGCGGAATTTACACGGTTCGAAGTGCCTGTCCGCAGGTGGCCATTCCCGCGGCCACCGGCGACATCACGCTTTTCGACCCCGCGGGAAGCACGGCGTCTTCCGCGATCGACGTCGAGGCAGCGATCACGAACGTCCGCGACAATTGCCAGGACAGCGGTGCCGAAGTCGTCTCGACCGCGACCTTCGACGTGGTCGCCACGCGGCGCAGCCCGGGCGCAGCGCGCAGGGTCGTGCTGCCGTTTTTCGACGCGGTGGTGCAGGCCGGCAACCGCGTGGTCGCAAAGAAGGTCGGACAGGTCGCGCTGGATTTTGCGGCTGGCAGCCTTCGTGCCCAGACATCGGCGCAGGCCACCGCCAGGGTTTCGCGGTCGGCGGCAACGCTTCCTGAAAACGTGCGCGCGATCCTGACCAAGCCGCGCAAGGTCGGCGACGCCGACGCCGCGGTCGATCCGATGACCGATCCGGCCGTTCGCGCGGCCGTCGCCACGGCCACTTTCCAGCACGTCGTCGGGTTCCAGCTCACCGCCGACCAGCTGCGCTACAACGCGACTCGATAATCCTGCGCCGAGGCTGTCGAAGGGCCGTTGACTTGGGCCCGGGTCGCAGCCAAGGCTCCGGGCGTCACCGGTCATGTCTGTGACCGGGAGGCCGCGCGGGAGAGTTCGCTGAAGTGTTTCAGGCACTTGGCGGCGCCGAAGGAGCAACCGCCCCCGGAATCTCTCAGGCCACCGGACCGCGCGCGCCTGACAGTCTGGAAAGTGCCTCGGCGAGAGCCGGAGCCGCCGAAGGAGCAAAGCTCTCAGGCGAAGCGACAGACGGGGGCGAGGCAAAGCGGCGTTTGAAAGCCACGGTGCCAAACTGTCGCGGAGGCGAAGAATGAGCCGAGAAGTCCACAGCGGCCCCACTGACGAGCACACGCAGGCGCGGGGAACGCCTTACACCGGCGCGGCCGAAGCTGGTACGGCCGAACAACCGCAACCCCTCCCGCTCAACTCCTGGCACCGTTCGCACGGCGGCCGTATGGTCGAGTTCGCCGGATACTGGATGCCCGTCCAGTACGAAGGAATCATGGCGGAGCATCTTTGGACTCGCGAAAATGCGGGCCTCTTCGACGTCAGCCACATGGGCCAGCTCCTGGTTCATGGGCCGGAGGCCGCCGGCGCGCTCGAAACCATCCTTCCAAGCGACATCAGCGGCCTCGCCGATCGCAAGCTTCGCTATTCGATGCTTCTCGACGGCAGCGGCGGGATCGTCGACGATCTGATGGCCACCCGGCGCGGCGAAGATTTCTACCTCGTCGTCAACGGCGCCACCAAGCTGGGCGACATCGAGATGATGCGCCAGGTCCTGCCCAAAGCCATCTACCTCGACCACATGACCGGACAGGCACTGCTTGCTGTCCAGGGCCCCAAGGCGGCCGAGGCGCTGGAGCGGGTCGTCGCGGGTGTCTCCCAACTGACCTTCATGGAAGGCAACGCCTTCCACGCGTTCGGCCACCCGTTGTGGATCAGCCGATCAGGGTACACCGGCGAGGACGGTTTCGAAATCTCGATCCCGGCGGTCGCCGCCGAACAGCTTGCGAATGCCCTTGTCGAGGATGAAGCAGTCAAGCCGGTCGGGCTTGGCGCTCGCGATTCGCTTCGGCTCGAAGCGGGGCTTCCCCTCTACGGCCACGATCTCGACCGGAACACCACGCCCGTGATGGCCGGGCTCACCTTCGCAATGCAGAAGCGCCGCCGCGCGGAAGGAGGTTTCCCGGGGGCGCAGCGGATCCTCTCCGAAATCGAGAACGGACCCATGGAAAAGCGGGTCGGCTTCAACGTCGAGGGAAGGCAGCCGGTTCGTGAGGGCGGTCTTGTGCTCGACGGAGAAGGCAATGAGGTCGGGCGAGTGACCAGCGGCGGCTTCTCGCCCTCGCTGCAGCGGCCGATCGCAATGGGCTATGTCGCCACCGCGCTTTGTGAACCCGGTGCCGCGCTCAAGCTCGAGCAGCGCGGCAAATTGTTCGACGCGACCGTGGTCTCGATGCCATTCGTCCCCCACCGATACCACCGCAAGGGAGCCTCCAAATGACGACCTATTTTACTGCCGAGCATGAGTGGATCGAAGTCGAAGGCGACACTGCGACGGTCGGGATTACCGACCACGCGCAGGAGCAGCTCGGCGACATCGTGTTCACCGAGGTCCCCGAAGCGGGCAAGCAGCTCAAGAAGGGCGACGAGGCCGCGGTGGTCGAGTCCGTGAAGGCCGCCTCCGACGTCTATTCGCCGGTCTCCGGCGAGGTCGTGGAAGGCAACCAGGCGGTCATCGACGATCCCGGCCTGGTAAACAGCGAGCCCGAAGGGAAGGGGTGGTTCTTCAAGATCAAGCTGTCCGATACGGGCGAACTCGACGGGCTGATGGACGAGGGTGCCTACCGCGACTGGGTAAAGACTCTTTAGATGCGTTATCTGCCGCTTAGCGACAGCGACCGCAGCCAGATGCTGGCCGCAATCGGCGCGGGGTCGATCGACGACCTGTTCGTGGACGTGCCCGAGGAGGCTCGAACTCGACGGGCTCATCGAAGGGCTTCCGCTCCACGCTTCCGAGATGTCGGTGGAGCGGCAGCTTGGCGCGATGGCCGCGAAGAACCTGGTCGCCGGACAGGCCCCCTTCTTCCTCGGCTGCGGCGCTTATCGCCACCATGTCCCCGCCACCGTGGATCACATCATCCAGCGGGGCGAATTCCTGACCAGCTACACGCCTTACCAGCCCGAAATTGCCCAAGGGACCTTGCAGGTCCTGTTCGAGTTCCAGACGCAGGTCGCGCGATTGTTCGGCTGCGACATCGCCAATGCATCGATGTACGACGGTTCCACCGCCGCATGGGAAGCGATCCTGATGGCGGGACGGGTTACGCGCCGCAAGAAAGCGGTCCTCTCCTCCGGCCTCCACCCGCATTACGTCAGCGTCTGCACGACGATGGCGCAATTCACCGGGGACACGCTGCAGACCTCGACACCGACTTTGTCGGCCGCGACGGACTCCGACGCAATAATCGCGTGCATCGACGACGACACGAGCGCGGTGGTCGTCCAATATCCCGACATCCTCGGGCGGATTACCGACCTGACGCCGATTGCGGAAGCCGCGCACGCGAAGGGCGCACTGTTGATTGCGGTCGTGACGGAGCCGGTGGCGCTCGGGCTCATCAGGTCGCCGGGCGAAATGGGCGCCGATATCGTGGTCGGGGAAGGCCAGAGCATCGGCGTCGGGCTTCAATTCGGCGGCCCGTACGTGGGCCTGTTCGCGTGCAACGAGAAGTTCGTTCGCCAGATGCCCGGGCGCCTTGCCGGCGAGACGGTGGACGCGGAGGGCAAGCGCGGGTTCGTGCTGACATTGTCCACGCGCGAGCAGCACATTCGCCGCGAAAAGGCGACCAGCAACATCTGCACGAATTCGGGCCTGTGTGCGCTCGCTTTTTCGGTCCACATGAGCCTTCTGGGCGAAAAGGGGCTGCGCCGGCTCGCCTGCCTGAATCACGCGCGCGCGTGCGAGGTTGCCGACCGGCTGGGCGCCATCCCCGGAGTCAGCATCGTCAACGACAATTTCTTCAACGAATTCACGGTCCAATTGCCCGTGGAGGCGCGGCCCGCGGCCCGAGACCTCGCCGAAAAAGGTGTGCTCGCAGGCGTGTCGCTCGGGCGGCTTTACCCCGACTCGCACGAACTTGAGAACGGGCTGGTAATTGCGGTGACGGAAACCGTAACCGACGAGGACATCCATGCCCTGGAAGCGGGCCTGAAGGAGCTGTGCCAATGACTGCCAATCCGTCGGGATGGCGGCCGAGCGCGCCGGCGCAGCCAGGCGATTGCAGCCCGGAAACGGTGACTGGAAACCGGGCGCTGCAGCTGGAAGAGCCTTTGCTTTTCGAGCGCGGGCGGATCGACCAGACGGGCGTGGACATTGCCGAGGCCAAGGTCTCCGGCACGCGATTGTCCGGGCTCGAGCGAAACCGCGACATTGGCTTGCCGGGGCTGAGCGAGCCCGAAGCCGTGCGCCACTACACGCGCCTGTCGAGGCAGAATTACGCGATCGATCTCGGGCTCTTCCCGCTCGGAAGCTGCACGATGAAGCACAACCCGCGCCTCAACGAGAAGGTCGCGCGCTATCCCGGCTTTGCGGACATTCACCCGCTTCAGCCCGTCGACAGCGTCCAGGGCGCCCTGGAACTGGTCTGGACGCTGGGCGAATGGCTCAAGACGCTGACCGGAATGCCGGCAGTGGCGATGAGCCCGAAAGCCGGCGCTCACGGCGAGCTATGCGGACTGCTGTGCATTCGCGCAGCTCTCGAAGCGCGCGGCGATCCGCGCGAGGTGGTGCTCGTTCCTGCAAGTGCTCACGGAACGAACCCGGCCACGGCCGCCTTCGCGGGCTATCGAGTCGAAAATATCCCGGCCAATCCGGCGGGCCGGGTGGATCTGGACGCGCTCAAGAACCGGCTGGGACCAGACATCGCGGCGGTCATGATCACCAATCCGAACACTTGCGGCCTGTTCGAGCCCGACATGATTGCCATCAGCAAGGCGGTCCACGACGCGGGCGGGCTGGTCTATTGCGACGGCGCCAATTTCAACGCCATCGTCGGCAAGGTTCGACCCGGCGATCTCGGCATCGACGCCATGCACATCAACCTGCACAAGACCTTTTCGACTCCGCACGGCGGCGGCGGTCCCGGGCGCCGGGCCGGTGGTCCTCTCGAAGGCGCTGGCGCCGTTCGCCCCGCTGCCGTTCGTCGAGAAGCAAGGCGACCATTTCGTACTTATCGAGGAGGAGAATGCCGGGGAGCATCATCCGAGGAGCTTCGGCCGAATGGTCGCGTTCCACGGCCAGATGGGCATGTTCACGCGCGCTCTCGCTTATATGCTCAGCCATGGCGCGGACGGATTGAAGCAGGTCGCCGAGGATGCGGTACTCAACGCGAACTACATCCTTCGCGAACTGGACGATGTGCTCGACGCACCCTTCGCTTCGACCGGCCCGTGCATGCACGAGGCGATCTTCTCCGACAAAGGCTTTTCCGGCGGGCTGACCACGCTCGACCTGGCCAAGGCGCTGATCGACGAGGGCTTTCACCCGATGACCATGTATTTCCCGCTCGTGGTGCACGGGGCGATGCTTATCGAGCCGACCGAGACCGAGTCGAAAGATGCGCTCGATCAGTTCATCGCCGCGATGCGTTCTATTGCCGCGCGGGCGAAGGCCGGTGACCAGGAGCTGAAGTCCGCCCCGGTGTACGCGCCGAGGCGGCGGCTCGACGAGACGCTCGCGGCCCGAAAGCCCGTGCTTGCCTATCGCGAGCCGGCACAATCGGAGGCGGCAGAGTGAAGACGTACGAGGCGCACGGGTGGGTGGCGACGCTTCTTCCGTTCGCAATCCTTGCTGTCGTCGTCGCGCTTCGGCTTCGCACGATGCGCGGCGAGCGCAGGCTCAACTTGAGCACCATTTGGTTCGTGCCCGTTCTTTACGTCGCGCTTGTCGCCTTCATGTTCACTGCGCTTCCGCCACCGGCTATCGGGTGGGGATTGAGCCTCGCGGGACTGGCTGTGGGGCTGTTTGCGGGCTGGTACCGGGGACGGCTGATCGCGATCCACCGCGATCCCGAAACCGGCGAGCTGCGCCAGAAGGCGTCCCCCCTGGCAATGCTCCTGCTGGTCGCGATCATCGTCCTCAAGGTTGGCGCCCGGCAAGTTTTTGGTGAGGCAGCCGCCACCCAGCCGGGCAGCGCAGCGATGCTGATGACCGACGCCTTCATCGGCTTTGCGCTCGGACTGCTATCCGCGACGCGGGTCGAAATGTTCATCCGCGCGCGACGGCTGCTCGCTACCGGCGAGTGAGCGAGGATCGCCGAATTCTACGAAGGCGCGCAGGCCGGCGGGCGCCGTTCCGCACCGGCAGCGCAGCGCAATCGCGATCCGATTGCGAATGTACTTCGCGAGTGGTTGCCGCAATCAGGCCTGGTGCTGGAAATCGCCAGCGGCACCGGCGAACATTCGCTCTATTTCGCCGAGCGCTTTCCTGCGCTGCAGTGGCAGCCCAGCGATATTCATCCCGATTCCCTCCACTCGATCCGAGCGTGGAAGGCCAACGCCGGTCTCGGCAATCTTCGCGAGCCGGTGGCGCTCGACGCGTCCGCTCGCGACTGGCCGGTGGACAGGGCCGACGCGGTGCTCGCAATCAACATGGTCTCAGACAGTTGTGACCCCGAAAACCGCAGAAAAGGGCGGTTTTGACGTCGTGCTTAATCTGAATATGGTCCACATTTCGCCGTGGAGCGCAGCCCTTGGGCTGATTGACGGTGCAGCGAGGGTCCTCAAGCCAGGCGGTGCGCTAATCCTCTATGGTCCGTGGTTGAAAGCGGACGTATCTACTGCGCCCAGCAACCTGGCCTTCGACCAGCAGCTGAGAGAACGCGACCCTGAGTGGGGTTTGCGAAAAGTGGAAGACTTTGAGGCGGAAGCGGTGAAGCGGAGCTTCGTGCTTGAGCAGGTGCACCCTATGCCTGCCAACAACCTGATGCTGTTGTTCCGCCTTGCTGACCAGCCCGACGAAGCCCTGCAAACGTCATAGAGCGCGTTTCATTGCCATCTGCACGCAGATAGCGTGGCGCAATCGCTAGGACCTGTGCGAGCCCTCGAAGGGCGAGATTGATCGAAGCCTATGCTCGTGGAGCGGGGAGGGCCCGACGGCGAGCGTTTGAATGATTTTCGCTATTGTCGCACGTGAATTTTTGACATTCTCTGGTTCTTGAAACTGCTGTTTTGTTGCCCATCTGTTCTCAATGCGGGTGGTGGGGCAGCAAGCTCGCAATTGGAACGGAGGGTGGCATGGGCCGAGCAGTGGAATTGCGTCTGGTAATTTGGGGAGGCCATCAGCATGGCTGAGGCGTTCAGCACGCAAGCCGGCGCTTCCGGCCAACCGAGCATCGCCGATGCTTTCAAAGATTTCCTCGCCAATCTCGCACTCGACAACGAAGAGACGATTTCTTCTGCGCACGCTGAGCTGCGTTCGCTGGAAGAGAAATATCGCGCCGCTTCGTTGAGCAAACAGATCGCCTTCAGCGGCTGGTATGCGCACTACAAGTTCTTCGCCGAACAGCAGATCGACTGGATTGACGAACAGCGCCACTTCACGTGGCGCGACAAAGTGCCGCTGTCCGCACGGGTTGCCGGGGCGCTCTTGATTGTCTTGTTGATCGTAGGCGCGGTGCTCTGGCTCGTGTGAACTGCTCTGGCTTTCAAGAAGGGCCGATTTCCTGAAATGGGCCGCGCAGTAGCAAACCATAGGCGTAGGGCTTCATGAACCCTCCCGCCGAGCGATAGGGCTGCTCGCGCCCAAGGTGTCGCTCCCACGTAAATACGACAATTACTGTGGGAGTGAGATTACCGTGCGATACTTAGAGGTGCTTGAGGCCGTCGAGCATCAAAGGCTCCGAACTGCACAAGCAAAGCAGAAGAAGGCTCGTGAGAAGATCGCTAGCGCAATGCCAAGCGCTCCGATGCGGCAACCCGATATCAGGACCAGCTGAAGGCATGTAGCGATGCCATTGCTAAAGCACGTGCGTCGCTACGGGAAGCTTCAGCGCGATCCTATGCCCTGCGCGACCGCAGCGGCGTCGTTCTAGGATGGATTGAACCCAAGGGTCGGCTCATCCAGGCCAAAGACAGGAATGGAGCAATCGTTGGCTGGTATGATCCTCGACAGAACGTGACGAGAGACCGCACGGGAACCGTCGTGGGAACAGGCGATCTGCTGTCGGCTTTGGTTGTTTGCAGGCACTGATGGGGAGCGCTGTCACTACTAGTGACAGCCTCAGTCGCCGATCCAAAAATTAATTCCCGTACCAGAACCGAGGATTTCTGGCATTTCCGATGGCTGCAACCTAATGGCAGCTTTCGACCCATTGCCGACATAAGGAACGGGTAAGTTTGGAAGGCTAGAAGCTCTCTATGTTTTCACGGATTGTGCGCCGAACCGGAATTCTAGTTGCCGTGGGGCTGGTCGGCTGGCTCGCTTTCATTTCGTTGACGACGGCGCGTGGGCATCCGTTTTGCGTATCCGAATTCCGATTTCCCTCGACACGCGCGGTGATCAGGCAAGGTTCTTGGTCTTACATGCTGAACAAGTGGCCGTCCGAGAACGCAGCGAGGCTGGGAAAGGCGCTCTCGTGGAATCCCACCACACCTATCAACGTGGTCGCGGTGGACGATTTTCTGCGCCGGCATCGGGGGTGCTGCGAGGTGGAGCCGGTTGCAGGGTCAGAGCCCCCATTGCTGCGCGGCTCTTCATGCAATCGATCCGGCACAACATCACTTACGTGAAGGTGAACGCAAGGTCGCAGCATCCGATCAATTACTCCGATGTGTATAAAGTTGATGCCTGCTGGAGAAATTTGCGAATAGCATCGATCAGCGGGGGCCGCCGCTTAGCCACAGGCCCCGACCACAGCGTCTGTCGGCCAGCGTCCGCTTTCCACCCGTTTTGGACGCGAGCAGCCTAGGTCTGCTTTCGACCCAAACCAGACCTTTGCGAACTCGTTTACCGCAATTCGCGATGATCTAGCTATGGATGAGAACCGCACGAGCGTGAGTAGCCAGAGCTGGACCGGGGAGCTTCGCCAGCGCGGCGGAAACCGCGTCGTCCGCTGACCACCGGGACGATCCTGTGGGGCCTCGTTGTCTTTGGAGGTGGTTCCTGGCTGGCTGGCTCATCCCTGTTCCACGCTTTTGTAAGGAGCGAGATTCGCACTCCGCGAGCAGCCTTCGGGGGCACGGTCCAAAGTTCCCATCCAATCGCATTTGCCGCTTGCGTGGTTTACTGGACGATCCTCGCCGTCGTGGGCGGCCTCGCTGTTGCAGCGTTGCTCAGGAAATTATGGGAGAAGTGGCAGGCGCGCGGCGCTCGGTGAACTCTGTCCAGCTGTTTCACCGCGACGGCAGTCTCTTAACGTCCGCTTTCCACCCATTCCTGCCGGTAGATTGCTAGTGTCCGCTTTCAACCCATTGCGGACATTAGCGGTTTTCGCGCGGGTCAGCCGTTTTTACGCTAAGGACTTGGATTGGACGTGGGCCGCACGTCGCATCAAGCCCGCGCGGCGGACTTTCATAGGTCACTCGGACATTCCGCCCGAAGGCAATGCGTTGTCCACTTGAAAAGACAATATATCGCCTGTCCGCAGACAGCCTCGTGCCGAACGGAAAAAGCGCGGCCACTCTCCACGCCGGTTTGATAGCACGATCAAAGTAGATACACCCGTTGTCAGCGTGGAAACTACCGACGCTGCCGCCCGGAACGATAATCTGAGACGGCGTGTAATAGCGCACGACAACTTCGCGCGGAGCGACGCTGGTGGAGCAGCCAGCTAGGAGCGCGAAAAGAACGGCAACTATCAGCGTCATGGGGGTTCAACATGCCACGCAGACGCGCCGTTCCCGCTGGCTATCGTTAGTGTCCGCTTTCCACCCATTCCTGCCGCTAGCGAGCTGGTGTCCGCTTTCGACCCATTGCGGACATTTACCCTCGCTTGTTACAACGGCAGCATGAACGACCGAAGTCGGTACGCAGGCATGACCGTGAACGAACGTCTTTTCGACGCCGGATTGATGGAGGCTTTCGACGCCGCGGCGCGAGTGAGAGACCGGGCGGAGATGATCAGGCTACTGACTGACGTGCATGTTGAGGACGCGGCTTCGTCTGCGGACACGATCCTAGAAGCGCCCGAACACTACGGCTATTAGGAAACGTCCGCTTTCCACCCATTCCTGCCATTCGCCGGTTGATGCACACTCCTAACTGAGGAGCAATCCATGAACCGTACGATCGTGGGGGCAAAGCTCCCACTTAGGCCAATGCACGTTTGGGCTATCCGCGTTCGCCTCCAGATTGAGCACCGGGTCCGAGACCTGGCGCTGTTCGACATTGCACTGGATAGCAAGCTAAGAGGCTGTGACGTGGTGTCCTTACGGCTTCCCGACATTTTGGCGGCTGGCGCACTGCGTAGCCGCGCGGTCGTGATCCAGCAAAAGACGGGCAGACCTGTCCAATTCGAAATCACCGAGCAGGCCCGTCGCTCGCTGGCCGACTGGCTCAAGGTGAGACGGGGAGAGCCGGATGGTTGGCTCTTTCCCAGCCGGATGGCCCGTGGCGCTCACCTGTCCACTCGTCAGTATATCCGGCTCGTGAAAGGCTGGACTGCACTGATTGGCTTAGAGCCAGCCGAATACGGGACCCACAGCCTGAGACGAACGAAGGTTTCGATGCTCTATCGCAAAACTGGCAACCTAAGAGCCTGTCAGCTTCTGCTTGGTCACAGCAAGCTTGAGAGTACCGTCCGCTATCTCGGCGTCGAGCTGGACGATGCGCTGGCGCTTTCGGAAGCCTTGGAAATTTGAAGTAGCGGCAGAAATGGGTGGA
>CAWIPN010000003.1:0-156441 GCA_963837985.1 uncultured Alphaproteobacteria bacterium
GCGCATGACGTCGGTCCCGGTACCCCCGTCGAGAATGTCGGCGCCCGCGCCGCCGACCAACGTATCATTGCCGTCAAAGGCGTGGATTGAATCGTCAAAGACGGTGCCGTTGATCACGTCGCCATGATTTGTGCCGTCTATCCTCGACACCTCGGGATTATCCACCATCGCAAAGCTGCCGGAATCGGTGACGATGGTGAAAAAGCGCATGTCCGGTCCGACGAGCAGGCGATTGCCGAAATCGCCGTCCGTCGTCGTGATGTCCACTTCGACGGGAATCGTCTGGACGACGCTCCAGTCGGCAGTGGACAATTGAACGATTGTGTCTGTCGCGCTGTCCAGCAGAAACAGGTAGTTGCCGCTGCTGTCGAAAGCGAGCGCCGCTACGCTTCCTAGCCATTCCGGATGAGTGTCGGTCAGGTCGAGCGAATATGTCAGGTTTGCGGCGTATATGTGCAGCCCGTTGCCGGGCACGAATTGCGCTGCCATGCCTGTCGAGCTGAGCGCCTGCACACCGGAGTTGAACCCCGAAACATCGTCCGCGTAGGACCCGTGGTGGGAGACGATGCCGCTGCCGCTCCGGTAAAGGTCGAGCGGCGCATCGGAGTTGTCGATTTCTCCCACCAGTGCGAGTGACCCGTCAGCCGACTCGGAGATGACGGAGCTCATCCGGATTACATTTGAAGCGACCGTGTACTCTCCGGTGCCGAGGTCTAGCTCCTTGAGAGGGATCCATCCGCTCCAGCCAGGAAGAATCTGTTCCGACAGCAACACCTTGCCATCCTGGAGGATGGCGACGTCGTAAAAGGCAAATTCGTCGCCAGTGACTGTCGTCGGATAGCTCGTCACTTCGCCAGTACCGAGATCCACCTTGTAAACCGTCACGATGAACTGGTTGTCGGGCCAGGAGTCGGCGTAATGAGCTTCGACCGGCTGCAGCTCCGTTACCATTGCGAAACTGCCGTCGGGAGAGACGTCGATGGCGCCGAGCTCTGTTCCGACCTGCCAGATATCGAGGAGCTCACCGGTCGCGGCGCTGTACACGTACATGCTTCCGTCAGCGCTGGTGGTGTAGATAGTCGAACCATCGGGGCTGAATGCGATGTCGTTCACGCTCGACTGGTCCGCAGGAATGACTGTCTGGGCGTCGCTTTGCTGCACCGCAAAATCACTGCGATCGGATTGTGCGCTGCTTTCAATGCTAAAATTCTTCGCCGAGTCAGCTGTGGCGTTGGTTCGCATTCGTATCCCCCTTACGCGGGGGCGCGCGCTACCGCTCTGTCCAATACCCCCTGACGGCCCGAGCAGTGCAGCCAGCAGTGAAGAAGCTGCCGCCCGCCTGAGCTGCTGTCAACGTGGCGATTTCGCCTTAACCGTGGTGAAAGTGGAGGCGGCATCGCCGATCGGTCCGTCGAGCGATCACGCGGACGCCGCTCGACCGCAATGAAAAAGGGGCGCCCCGCGAAGGGCGCCCCTGGTCGTTGCTTGTGCCGGCCCTAGCGGCTGACGCTCTCTGCGCCGGCCCGCCCGGCATTCATGTTTGCTCCGGCGCTGCGGGACTGCCCTTCGGTCGCCCGCGACGACTTGGTCGTGGAGCGCGAACGAGATTTCGTCTTCCTCGATGCTTCGATCGCCTCGGATTCGTTGGGGCCTTCGGTCTTGATCAGCTCGCGACCGGATCCGCGCCGACTGCATCTTGTCCGCCCAGTCGCGCATATGGCTGCTGATTTCGTTGCGCTTGGTCCACAGGTAAACGCCCGCGGCGACGGCGCCGGCTGCGCCAGCGGCCGCTGCGGCAGTTGCGGTGGGATGCTTCTTGGCCGTGTCCAGCCACTCGGTGGCGGTGTCCATGTAGCTGTTGGACTGCGTGGGGTCGTGACGAGGCATGCTCGAGTCTCCTTTGAAATCTATCAAGTTGTCGGGGACTCAACGGGCGAGGGCCCGGTGGCGTTTCGTGCTTTCGCCGGACGGACCGCCACGCGCGGCGGGCCGTCACAACTGGTCGAGCATATGCTCCGCGCTAGAAGCCTTGTATTCGCCGGGAGCTTCGACGTTCAGCTGTTCGACGGTGCCATCGTTGACCACCATCGAATAGCGCTGGCTTCGCTTTCCCATACCGAACTTGTTGGCGTCCATCGCCAAACCGACCGCGTCGGCGAACTGGCCGTTACCGTCGGCGAGCATCGTGATGTCGCCCGATCCGTCCTGCTTGCCCCATGCTTCCATCACGAAGGGGTCGTTGACGGAAATGCAGGCGATTTCGTCGATTCCCTTGCCCTTCAGCGTTTCCGCCTTGTCGACGTAGGAGGGGAGGTGGCGTGCCGAGCAGGTGGGCGTGAATGCGCCGGGGACGGCGAACAGCGCCACCTTTTTACCGGCGAAAAATTCCCCGCTGGTCGTTGGCTTTGGCCCGTCGGGCGTTGCGATTGCAAGCGGTACGTCCGGAATCTTCTCGCCGACTTGTATGGTCATCGTCATTTCTCCTGCTACGGCCGCGCGGCGGAGATAGGAGCGGGCCGTTACGCTCTCAAGCCACGGCGGACTTGCCGGTTCCGCTTCCGCTCCCCATCATGTCCGACCGTGGACAGCTCGCCTTTCCTTTCCGGCAAGTTGCTGCTGGCGATGCCCGGCATGTCCGACGCGCGATTCGAGCGCGCCGTCATTGCCCTTTGCGTTCACGACGAGAACGGTGCCGTCGGCATCGGCATCGGCAACAAGCGCGCCGGGTTGCGTTTCCGGTCGCTTCTCAAGCAGCTCGACCTGGACCCCGGCAAGGCGCCGGACTGCGCCGTCCACCACGGCGGCCCTGTCGAGCCAGGGCGAGGTTTCGTCCTTCATTCCACCGACTGGGGTGGACAGGACACGCTCCAGGTGGCCGGGCCGAACGGAAAGTTGTTCGCGATGACGGGGACGATCGACGTCCTTCGGGCGATCGCCGAAGAGCGTGGGCCGGCGCAGTGGATCGTCGCGCTCGGTTATGCCGGCTGGGAAAGCGGCCAACTCGAGGATGAGCTCACCCGTCATGGCTGGTTCACTGCCGACGCAAGCGACGAGATAGTGTTCGACACGCCGACCGACGAGCGCTGGGCGTCGGCCTTCAAGGCTGCCGGAGTCGACCCGCGGCTTGCTCTCCAGCGAGACCGGCGCGGCCTAGCCGGCAAGGTCCCCGAGCTCTTCGATCAGCGGCCCGAGCCACTGCCGATAGGGTTCGGCGCTCCCGATGCCCTTGCGATTGATTGGCTGACGCACCTGTTCGCTGCTGGGGGTCGCCACCGGCTTCGACGAGCGGTGGAAGTCGACGCATTCCTGTTCGAACGGAAGGTCGAGGAATTGCAGCATGCGTCGTGTCGACGCTTCCACGTCGCCAACAAGCTCTTCGTATTGCACGCGAAGAATTCCATTCGGTGCCACGTCGTCGACGTGGTCCATCATTCTTACGTAATCGCGGTAGAATCTCCCGAGGTGCCGAAGATCGTTGGCGTGGCCGTCAGCGAACATCATCTTGAAATTGGACCAGCAGCAATCGAGCGGGTCGCGGCGAACGTCGAGAATCCTGGCGTTGGGAAGGATCAGCCGGATCAGCCCCGAGTGAAGCCAGTTCAAATTGAACTTGTCGATGAATCTCGGCGCGTCCGTGTGACGGCACTCGCCGGCCCGCTCGACATAGCTGCGCCCCACCGCGGATATTTCGTCGGCGGCGAGTTGCGTTGCCAGCTCGGCATAGCTTCGTCGAGGGCCCGCACGCGCGCGTAGCAGGTCGACGATCTTGGGAAGGGTTTGAAGCTCGCCCGCAGCCTCGATCGCGGAATGCTGCCCAAGAATACGCTCCACGAGGGTCGATCCGGAGCGCGGCATCCCGACGATGAAGATCGGCAAGTCGTCTGCCGCACCCACTTTCCGGCGAAAGACATCAGGAGCGAAAGCCCGAATGGACTCGTCGACTTCCGCGCTGAGCAAGTCCGGCTTGTAAGGCTGCGACTTGAACCGGAGCGATTTCGCCTTTGCAATCTCCTCGAAGGCGGCCGCATGGTTCCCGCGACGTTCTTCAACGATCGAAAGGGCGACGCGCGCGGGGGCTTCGTCCGTAGGCGTCCCGGGAAGTTCGACCGTGACTCGGCGCATCGCCTGTTCGTCCTGCTCCGTCAGCGTTTCGGGGAAGAATTGGGCCAGGCCCCACCAGGCCGCGCCCTGACCGGGGTCGATCTCGATAGCGCGTCGGAATGCTGCCTCGCTTTCGGACCTCTGCCCCAAGATTCGGAGGTATTGCGCATAAGCAATCCACGTCTCGCCGTGATTTTCGTCCACGGACAGGAGGCGACGATACGCGTCGACAGCGGCGTCGTGGTCGTTTGCCTGGGCGCGCAGCGTCGCCATTTCGCGCAAAGCCGGGGCATTGTCGGGTTTCCTGGCGAGAACGCCGTCGAGAACAGCGATCGCCTCGCGAAGCCGGGCCTGCATCGCCAGACTCTGGGATTGAAGTAGCGACGCCCTCAAATAGGTTGGCGCGCGGTCCAGAACTCTGGCCAGCTTGTCGTCGGCGTCTTCGAATTGCTTGAGACTTATCGCTGCCTCGGCTGCAATCGTAAGAGCGAGCAGGTCGTCCGGCTCGTCCGCAAGCACCCGCTCCGCAAGCCGCTTGCTTTCAGCGATCCGCCCTTCCTGTCGAGCGATTGCCGCAGCCTCGAGATGCGGATTTGCGAAGGACGACTGCACCCCGGCAAGTTCGGCCGCTACCGCATTGTCGGATTCGTCCAGCCGTCGATGTGCTTTCGCCGCAAGCCGGAAGAATTGGGGATCATTCATTCCGCGAAGGAGGACGTGCGCCTGTTGCAGCGCGGCGGCGGCATTCTCCTCGAGCAGGGCCTCGCCACGCGCAAGCGCCTCCTCGACAGTGCCGGGACGCACGTTCAGCTGAGTCTGCGGTGGCTCGGTCACGACGGATATTCCTGGGGCATGGAATGCTAGTAACGCGACAAGCTCTCGCCGCAACTGCCCGGGCGAGGCCAGACGGGCCGCAATCCGAGTGGTCGGCAAACGATATAAAGATTTCTTTATATTTGCCTTGGGCAGCTTGTGCGGCTAGGGCGCGCCCGACCCAATTTACACTATCGGAGACTGTTCGTGGCGACCCAGGCTGAAACCCGTTTCAACGACTATGTCATCAAGGACATCGGCCTTGCCGATTTCGGCCGCAAGGAGATCGAGATCGCCGAAACCGAAATGCCGGGCCTGATGGCGCTTCGGGAGGAGTATGGAGAATCCAAGCCGCTGAAGGGCGCGCGGATCACGGGATCGCTGCACATGACCATCCAGACGGCGGTCCTGATCGAAACCCTGATCGCGCTCGGCGCCGAAGTGCGCTGGGCGAGCTGCAACATCTTTTCCACGCAGGATCATGCGGCGGCGGCAATCGCGGCCGGCGGCACTCCGGTGTTCGCGGTCAAGGGCGAGACCCTCGAGGAATATTGGGACTACGTCACCCGCATCTTCGACTGGGGCCAGGACACCACCGCCAACATCATCCTGGACGATGGCGGCGATGCCACCATGTTCGTCCTGTGGGGCGCCCGGGTCGAAGCGGGCGAGGAACTGTTCGAGCCGACCAACGAGGAAGAAGAGGTCTTCGTCGCGACTCTGAAGCGTTTCCTCAAGGAGCGTCCCGGCTATCTCACGAAGTCGGTCGAGACCATCAAAGGCGTGTCGGAAGAGACCACGACCGGCGTTCATCGCCTTTACGACCTTGCCAAGCAGGGCAAGCTTCCGTTCCCGGCGATCAACGTCAACGACAGCGTCACCAAGTCCAAGTTCGACAATCTCTACGGCTGCCGCGAAAGCCTGGTCGATGCGATCCGCCGCGCAACGGACGTCATGCTCGCCGGCAAGGTCGCCTGCGTCGCAGGCTTCGGCGATGTCGGCAAAGGCTCGGCGGAATCGCTTCGCCAGGGCGGCGCCCGGGTCATCGTCACCGAAGTCGACCCGATCTGCGCGCTGCAGGCCGCGATGGAGGGCTATGAAGTCGTGACGATGGAGGATGCGACGAAGCGCGCCGACATTTTCGTCACCGCCACCGGCAACATGGACGTGATCACGCTCGACCACATGCGGGCGATGAAGAACATGGCGATCGTCTGCAACATCGGCCACTTCGACAGCGAGATCCAGATCGGCGCGCTCTCGAACATGAAGTGGACCGAAATCAAGCCGCAGGTCGACGAGGTCGAGTTTCCCGACGGCAAGAAGATCATCGTGCTGGCCAAGGGCCGGCTCGTGAACCTCGGCTGCGCGACCGGTCACCCGAGTTTCGTCATGAGCTCGAGCTTCACCAACCAGGTGCTTGCGCAGATCGAGCTGTTCACGAACACCGACGAGTACAAGAACCAGGTCTACGTCCTGCCCAAGCACCTCGACGAGAAGGTCGCGCGGCTTCACCTCGACAAACTTGGAGTGAAGCTGACGAAGCTGAACGAGAAGCAGGCTGCCTATATCGGCGTGTCCCCGGAGGGCCCGTTCAAGCCCGAGCACTACCGCTACTGATTTTCTGCAAACGACCGGGGTTTTCGTCCGAACGACCGAAGACCCCGGGACTGCCCTCGTAAAGTGTCGGCGAACCGACGAAAGCTGAATGTTGCATTAATGCTACATCGCTGAACTTTCCGGGGCGCACCTTCCCCAAACAGCTTCCGTTTGCCTTCTGCGGCTGCAAAACCGCAGGCAATCAGCTGTTTTGGGGAGAGTATTTCATGTTTCGTACGTCACGCGTGCTGCTTTGCAGCGCTTCGGCCGCGGCCCTCACGATCGGTGCGCCGGCCGTAGCGCAAACACTTCCGCCGGCACCCGCTGTTCCGCCGGCAGCGGCTGTTCCGACGCCAGCGCCCGTGCCGCCCCAGGCCTGTCAGGGGATCTCCGATCCGGAGCAGAAGCAGGCTTGCGCCGACGCTGCGGCTGCAACGACTGCGCCGAACGCAAACGAGGGCGAGCTGGAAACCAGCCCCACGCGCGGCGGCGTCGCCAACGCCCAGCCAGCCGGCGGAACGGAAAACGCGGTCGTTGTTACCGGTTCGCGCCTGCATCGCGATGAGCGCACGAGCAACGACCCCGTCACGGTCATCGACCCGAACGTCCAGAATCGTGAGGGCCGGCTGACGACGACGGAGATTCTCCAGACCAACCCGATCGCGCAGGGCTCGACCCAGATCACGTCGGCGCTGTCGACGAACTTCGTCGTCAACGGCGGCGAGGGTGTCGAGACGATCGACCTTCGCGGGCTTGGCGCAAACCGCACGCTCGTCCTTCTCAATGGCCGCAGGGCCGGCCCGGCCGGTGTTCGCGGCGGCGTTTCGGCGTTCGACCTCAACGTCATCCCGCAAGGCGCCATCCAGTCGGTCGAAATCCTGAAGACCGGCGCGTCGTCGGTTTACGGATCGGACGCGATCGCGGGCGTCGTCAACCTGATCACGAAAAAGGACCTTCGCGGCCTGCAGTTGAACGGCTTCGTCAACGTGCCGCAGCATGGCGGAGGCGAGCAGTACAACATCGGCGCCATGTACGGGATTGGGCTCGGCGATCGCGGCCACCTCATGATCAGCGCGACGTACGAGAAGCGCCAGGCGCTCACGCGCGGCGACCGTAGCTTCCTCGGCTGCGCAGAAGAGAACGTCACCAGCGAGGCCACCGGCCAGCGGGCGGATCCGATCGACCCGCGCACCGGCGAGCCGTACTGCGGAACGTTCCTGAACGACGTCCTTCTCGTCAGCGACTATGCGCCGTACTTTACTGCCGACGGCAGCACCAACCTCATCGGCCCGCCGGTTCCGGCCGCCGGGGGTGGAACGACGCGCCGTCCCATCACGGCGATTCAGTACAATCGTCCGGGATCGCGGCTGAACGAATTCCTCGATCCGCTTGGCACGTGCGATCCGGCTATCGACCCGTACGGCGCCTGCCTCTCGGCACCGGCCGGCTTCTACCCGGTCGGCGCCTATAACGCGACCGGCCTGGCGCTCGAGAACAATTACAACTCGCAGCTGAACCGTGACTCGATCATCCCGGCAACGGATCGATTCACGATCTACGGCGAGGGCGGTTACGACCTGACGGACAATGTCAGCCTTTACTTCGAAGGGCTGTACAATCGCCGCAAGACGAAGACGATCGCCCACCGGCAGCTGTTCTTCAATCAGTTCACCGGAAGCTCGTTCCTGCCCTACTTCTTCTGCGGCGGGCTGGGATGCGATCCCACGTCGCCTGGAGATCCGCTGAACACCCAGTTCACGGGTGACCAGCTGATTGAGCCCGTGATCATCGCGCCGTTCAACTCGAGCACGGACGTCAAGTACTTCCGCGGTGTCGCGGGCGCTCATGCCGATCTCGAAAACCTGCTCCCGCATGGCTTTGCCGATATCTACTATCAGCACAGCCAGTCTGACGGCGATTATGCACGCGACATCATCTATCGCGACGCCATCGAGTTCGGAGTGGCGGAGTTCCGCACCGGGCTCTGCGAAGGAACGGTGACCGCCATTCGCGGCGTTCCGTGCATGGACATCAACTACACCGATCCGCGTGTGCTTGCCGGCAACTTCACGCCCGAAGAGCGCGCGTTCCTCTTCGGCGTCGACAAGGGCAACACCAAGTACAAGCAGGATACGGTGGAAGCCTCGTTCGGTGGCGACGCGTTCCAGCTGCCGTACGGCCCGGTGCGCTTCGCGCTTGGCGCGCAGTGGCGGCGTGACTCCATTCGCGACGTTCCCGGCGAGGCGGTCGACCCCAACCTGATGGACAACATCTGGGGAAGCACCACCGCCGGAATCACCGCGGGTCACGAGACGACGAAGGAGGCCTTCGGCGAACTCGAAATCCCCATCGTGAAGGATATTCCGGGGATCAGCGACCTGACTCTGAACGGCGCCGCACGCGTGACGAACACGTATGCGGAGCGAGCCGACGGGGTTAACGAATCCAATAACGGCAACTGGACCTACAAGCTGGCCGGCAATTACTCGCCGACCCGTTGGATTCGCCTCCGTGCCACCTACGGCACATCCTTCCGCTCGCCGGCCCTGTTCGAGGAATTCCTCGCAGACGAGTCGGGCTTCCAGGGCCAGGGCATCGATCCGTGCATCCGCTACGGACTGCAGGACAATGCCGAGCTTGCCGCAAACTGCGCTTCGCAGGGCATTCCGGACGACTACACCGGAGCTCGGTACGGATCGGCGACGATCACCTCCGGTGGCGGTGTCGGCGACTTGCACCCTGAGACCTCGAAGGCTCTCACGCTCAGCGCGATCTTCACGCCGAACGGATGGTTGTGGAGCGGCGGTCAGTTCAGCTTCGCCGTCGACTACATCAACATCAACGTGAAGAATGAAATCACGCAGCTTGGTGCGTCGAACATCCTTTACCAGTGTTACACGTCGGACTCGTTCCCGACCGACCCTCTGTGCTCGCTGTTCACGCGTGCGCCTGAGGGGGCGTCGAACGAGTTCATGATCGAGTCGGTCCGCAATCCGTATCGGAACATCGCAAGGCAGCATAACAAGAGCCTCGATTTCACGGCCCGGTACCGTCAGGACCTCGGCGCGTGGGGCTCGCTGTCGCTGCTTGGCCAGGCAAGCCGTCAGCTGACCGACGACTACACGCTGTTCAAGGGCACCACGATCACCAACAACGGCAGCTCGGGCGATCCCAAGTGGGTCGGCGACCTGAACGTGACCTGGAACAAGGCGCCGTTCACGATCACCTACGGCCTGAACATCATTGGCGGTACGAACGACCTGAAGTACCTCAAGGACCTCGCCGGAAGCGCACTCACGGAGAACAACTGCTTCGCCTCCGCGGCGGGTTATGCTCTGCGTGGTGGGCCGTACTGCCCGGTCTACAAGCTGCCGATGGTCGCCTATCACAGCCTGTCGGGCGAGATTCAGGTGGGGGACAACTACAGCTTCCTCTTCGGTGTCTCGAACCTGTTCGACAAGAAGCCGCCGTTGGTTTCGACCGTCGCAGACCCGATCGGCGCCTTCGCTCAGGTGGCGACGAACGGAAGCTACTACGACTATTATGGTCGTCGGTTCTTCGTCAGCGTGAAGGCGAAGCTTCCGAACTTCTAAAAAATCCGGTCTCCCGCTTCGGCAGGAGACGGTTTTTGGACGCGAACACGGGGTTGGAGAGCTTACCTGCTCTCCAACCCTTTGTTTTGCCTGTCGCTTGCGCATATGAAAAAGCCAGTGCGCGGGGGGAGATCTGACACTTGGGCGGGGTTGCGACCAGCAGCGTGATTGCCGCGGCGCTTGCGGCGCTGTGGATTTTCATCGCCGCAGCCGTTTCGCTCGTTGCCGCGCGGCGGCTGAGGGATGCCGGCAAGGTGGTGGCCGCTGCGCGGTCCCTTCAGACGTTGCTCGACCTGTCGCCCGGGCGCCCGCTGGTCGTCCACGCAGACGGCTCGATCGAGCCTGACGCCCGCCTTCTACGCGAAATCGGCATCGAAGGGAGGCCGCGCACGCTGGCGGACCTGGCCGGCGAAGACCACGGGCTGCTGGCCAAGGATGTCGATGCGATGGCTGCGCAGCTTCGCGATGCGTCGATTTCGGGCGGGAAGGTGCACTGCCAGCTCAGGGTCGCCGGTTCCGGCCGCGTGCTCGATGTGAGAGCGGCACCCGCGCCGCCGCCGGAACAGCCCGGAACGATGCTCCTGTGGCTGTTCGATTCGACGATCGCCGAAGCGGAAAGGGCGAAGCTGTCTCAGCGCCTGAAGCAGAGCGAAGCCGCGCTCGACGCTCTCACCCGGCTCATCGAGGCGGCACCGTTTCCGATGTGGTACCGCGGCCCCGACCTTAACCTGGGCCTGGTCAACAGCGCGTTCGTCGCCGCGGTCGAGGCGCGCGATGCCGCCGACGTCATCGCCCGTTCCAGCGAGCTGGTGGGCGACAGCGACGATGCCAAGGCCGCGGCGTCCGAGGCGCTCGAAAGCGGCAAGCCGATATCCCGCAAGCAGGCTGCAATCGTTCGCGGCGAGCGAAGGATGCTTCAGATCGTCAACGTTCCGCTTCCCACCGGAGCGGTCGCCGGCTTCGCCCTCGACCTGCAGGACCTGGAGGACGCGCGGGCGGAACTGGCGCGGCAGATGCAGGCCCAGCGTGATCTGGTGGACCGAATGACTGCCGGCGCGGCACAGTTCGACGCCGATCGGTCGCTCAGTTTCGTCAACCGTCCCTTTGCGGCAATGGCACAGCTCGATCCCGAGTGGCTGAACGACAAGCCTGAGTTCGACCGGGTTCTCGAACGAATGCGAGAGCATAATCGAGTTCCCGAGACCCGCGACTTCCCGACCTGGAAGGCAGAGCGGCGGGAGTGGTTCACGAGTCCCGACGAGGTGATCGAGGAAGATTGGATGCTTCCCGGCGGCGACCACTGGCGAGTGGTCGCGCAACCGCTTCCCGACGGCGGATTGCGAATGTTCCTGGAAGACCGCACCGAGCAGGCTCGGCTTGCATCGGCCCGGGACACGCTTCTGCGCGTCCGGTCTGCCACTCTCGACAATCTTTTCGAGGCCATCGGAGTGTTCGCGAGCGACGGTCGGCTGTATCTCTGGAACCGGCGCTTCAGCCGTGTCTGGGGCCTGGACGAACAGTGGCTCGCCGAATGCCCGCGAGTGGACGAAATGGTCCCTGCGCTGGCCCCCAAGCTCGTCAACCCGACGGCGGCCGCCCAGATTCGGGAGATGATCCGAAAGACGATTGGCGAGCGCGAACCAGCCAGTGGACGGCTGACCTTGACCGACGGCCGGCATTTCGAGTTCGCTGCGGTGCCGCTTCCGGACGGAAATGCTCTCTTCACCCTGGTCGACGTCACTGACTCGACGCGGATCGAAGCCGCGCTTCGCGAGCGTGCGACGGCGCTTGAGCAGGCTGACCGGGTCAAGACCGACTTCGTCGCAAACATGAGCTACGAGTTGCGGACGCCGCTGACATCGATCGGCGGGTTCGCCGAAATGCTCGCCGAGGGCTATGCGGGCGAGCTTGCGCCCGCCGCGTCGGACTATGTGAAGGCGATCCTCGAATCCGTGGACCGCCTGTCGAAGCTGATCGACAATGTCCTCGACCTTACCCAGGGCAATTCGGCGGGAATTGCGCTCGAGCGCGAACGTGTCGACATTGGCGGCCTTTGCCGAATGGCGGTGGAGAAATTCGAGCCGCGAACACGCGAAAAGGGACAGAAACTGACGACACAGATCGGCGACACCACGGGCAGCGTGATCGGCGATGCGAAACGGCTTGGGGAATCGCTCGAAAACCTGCTCGAAAACGCGTCCGCCTACACCGACCGCGGAGGCAAGATAGAAGTGAAGTCGTGGGGCGATGAGGACCAGGCGTTCGTCCAGGTGAGCGACAATGGCCATGGAATCGCGAAGAAGGACCTGCCTCGAGTATTCAACCAATTCGACCGCATCCGCCACGAGCCGTCCCGCGGCGAAGCCGCACTGGGCCTTGGGCTCCCGCTCGCCAGGCAATTCGTCGAGGCGCACGGCGGAAAAATCGACCTGGTGTCGAAGAAGGGCAAAGGCACCACAGTCACACTGACAATTCCCCGCGCTCCGAAATGATCCTTGCCGATGAATCCGCGACCGAAGAGATCGGCCGCCGACTTGCGCGGGCGCTTCGTGCCGGGGACGTGGTCACGCTCTCCGGGCCGCTCGGGGTAGGGAAGACGGCGCTTGCGCGATCGGTCATCGCTGCTCTCGGCCACAGCGGTGACGTGCCGAGCCCGACATTCGCCATCGTGCAGCCCTACGACGACCTCACGCCGCCGCTTTGGCATGTCGACCTGTATCGCATCGAAGACCCCGGCGAGCTTGAAGAACTCGGGCTCGACTCGGCGCCAGACGCGGCGCTTCTTGTAGAATGGCCCGAACGCGCCGGTCCGTCGGCATGGCCGGAGGCGCTTCGACTGAGGCTGGAATTTGCCGAACACGGCGCTCAACTCTTGACAGCGGTCGTCCCGCCGTCATGGCAGCAACGATGGCCTCGACAATGACTCCGGCTGCCGAAGCGTATGAATTCCTTGCCCGAAGTGGCTGGGGCGAAGCGCGCGTCGAGCCGCTAGCGGGCGACGCTTCCTTCCGCCGCTATTTCCGCGTCATCGACGGCGCTCGAACTGCCGTGCTGATGGATGCTCCCCCATCGCGCGAGGATGTCCGCCCGTTCGTTGCCGTTGCCGAATGGCTGCAGTCGGTTGGGCTAAGCGCGCCCGACATTCTCGCCCGGGACGTTAGCCGGGGCCTGCTTCTGCTCGGCGATTTCGGCGATTGGCGCCTGCGCGAGATGCTGGACAGCGACCCGTCGCGTGAGCGGGACCTTTATGCGCTGGCAACCGACGTCCTGGTGCACCTGCACCGTTCTCCGCCGATGACGGGCCTTCCGGTCCATGGAATTGCGCAGTGGCTCGAAGAGATTGCGCTTTTTACCGACTGGTACTGCCCGGCGCTGCATTTGTCCGTCGACGTCGATGGGTTCCGGACTGCGTGGACCAAGGTCCTCGAACCGGTTGCGGCCGACGGGCTTGGGCCGGTGACCGTTCTTCGCGACTATCACGCCGAGAACATCATGCTGGTCCGGGGACGGTCCGGAGTGAGGCATTTCGGACTGCTCGATTTCCAGGACGCCCTGGTCGGTCACCCCGCGTACGATCTCGCGTCGGTACTCGAAGATGCGCGGCGCGACGTTGCGCCGGAGATAGAGCGGGCGATGATCGACCGTTATGTCGCTGCGACCGGCAGCGGCGAGACCTTCGAGCGCGCCTATTGGGCGCTCGCCGCACAGCGCAATACCAGGATCCTGGGTGTCTTCACGCGCCTTTGGAAGCGGGACAACAAGCCGCATTACACGGCCTTCCAGCCGCGCATGTGGAGCCTTCTTGAGCGCGATCTCGAACGTCCCGAACTGGAGCCGGTACGCTTGTGGTTCGACCTCAACATTGCGCCCGAGCATCGGGCCGCGCCATGGGCGGAGGCAGCTTGAAGACGACAGCCAAGGCTCTTCGGCTCAAGGCCGAGATTGCGTGCGAGGTTCCGGCCACGGCCATGATCCTTGCGGCCGGGCTCGGAAAGCGAATGCGTCCGCTTACCGCGACCCGGCCCAAGCCGCTGGTTGAAGTGGCCGGGCAGGTGCTTCTCGACCACGTGCTCGACAGGCTTCAATCGGCCGGAGTCAGCCGGGCGGTCGTGAACGTCCACTACCTTGCCGACGCGGTCGAGGCGCATCTGGCCAAGAACCCGCACGGGCTCGACATCGCGATTTCCGACGAGCGATCGCTGCTGCTGGAAACCGGCGGCGGCATCGTCAAGGCGGCCCCGCTGATCGATTCGGACCCGTTCCTCGTCGTCAACAGCGACAATCTATGGGTGGACGGCCCGGCGGACACGCTCAAGCTCCTGGCGTCGCACTGGAACGACGAGACCATGGACGCGCTGCTTTTGCTGGTACCCCACGCGCGCGCGGAGAATCATGGCGGCAGGGGCGACTTTCACATGGACCGCTCGGGCCGCCTTCGCAGGCGCGACAAGTCGCATGTCGCTCCGTTCGTCTATACGGGCATACAGATGGTCTCGAAACGACTTCTGAAAGGCGCGCCCGAGGGTCCGTTCTCCGCCAACCTGCTGTGGGACCGTGCCATTGAGGAAGGACGCTGCTTCGGGGCCGTCCACCAGGGGCTGTGGTTCGATGTCGGCACGCCGCAGGCAATCAAGGCGACGGAACTGACGCTCGAGGATGCCTGAGGCGGCAAACCCAAATCTTCGGCGTCCCGCCGTCTTCACCATCCCGAGCAATCGCTCGTTTTCCAATTCACTCGTTGCAGGGCTCATCGCCCGCTATGGCCGCGAGCCGCTGACGCTTGCCACCGGGCGCATCCTGCTTCCCAATAACCGAGCCGTGCGCAGCGTCACCGATGCGTTCGTTCGGGCGAGCGGGTCGGGTCTTATCCTGCCGCGGCTTGTGGCGATCGGCGATCCAGAGTTGGACGAGCGAATCGGCGGAGCACTGGATAGCGCCGACCTCGACGCGCCAGTTCCGCCTGCAGTGGAGCCGCTGCAGCGGCTTCTCGCGCTTGCTCAACTGGTTCGTGCGGAGGGCGAAACAGCCGTCGAGGCGCTGCGCATGGCCTCCGATCTCGCCAGGACGCTCAACTCGCTGTTGGTGGAGGAGGTGGATCCGCATGCACTTGCGGATGCGGCGGCGGACGCGCCGGAGCTGGCCAGCCACTGGCAGGTGTCGCTGGAGCGGCTGCAGGCGATTATCGGCGCATGGCCGGAGCGGCTTGCGAGACTTGGGCGCGTAGACGTCGCCGAGCGCCGAAATCTGCTCCTGCACCGACTTGCGGACCGCTGGGCGACCAAGCCGCCGGGAGGGTTCACCGTCGCCGCCGGGATCACCACCGCGGCACCCGCGGTCGCAGCCGTTCTCGCGAGAGTCGCGCAAATGCCCGACGGCATGGTCGTGCTTCCCGGCCTCGCGCTCGAGCCGGTTTTGCCCGATCCGGAGTGGGATGCGCTGGGGCCGGACGAGAACGGGCGCGGAGACGAAACTCATCCCCAATTTCACCTGAAGCTGTTGCTTGAGAGGATCGGCGTTGCAAGGAGTGAGGTCCGGCTGTGGCCGCGGGTCGGGCTCGCAGCGTCGAGCCCGGAGCGGGCGCGGGCCGCCGCCAATGCTTTCACGGCCGCGCAGTTTTCCGACAAGTGGAGTTCACTCGCTCCTCGCGAGCGGCGGCTCACGGGAGTGCGGGTGGCGGTACTGCCCGATTCCGCAGCCGAGGCGCAGGCGATCGCGCTTGCCATCCGCGAGGCCGTCGAGACGCCGGAGCGGACCGTCGCGCTCGTAACCCCCGACCGGACGCTCGCTCGTCGCGTGTCGGCGCTGCTTCTCCGGTGGGGCATCGAAGCCGACGATAGTGCCGGAAAACCGCTGTCCGAAATGGCGCCGGGCACGCTTCTTCTGGGTGTCGCGTCGGCGCTTGCGGAGGAGCTCGCTCCCGTGCCGCTCCTGGCGCTTCTCAAGCACCCGCTGATCGGGGGCGACGAGGAGAAGCGCCGCAAGTGGCTCGATGACGTTCGCCTGCTCGACCTTGCACTTCGAGGACCTCGACCGGCGCCCGGTTTCGCCGGGCTGCACCGGCATTTCGCGGAGCAGGAAAAGGACAGGAAATGCCGTGGCTGCCTCGCCGCTTGGGAGCGCATTCGCCCGACACTCGAACCTCTCGACGACGGGGCGGGCCCGATGTCGCTTGCGGCGTTCGTCGCGAGGCTCGTTCGCGCCACGGAGGCGCTTTCCGGCGATTCCGCCTGGCGCGGCCAGGACGGCCGAATGACGGCCGAGTTTCTCGCCGAGCTCGAGGCTCTGCCCGAGGCACAAGGCCTGACGGTCACGCCCGAGGACATGGTCACGGTTCTCAACGATTTCCTTGCCGGCCAAAGCGTTCGACCGCCCTATGGCGGCCATCCGCGCGTCTTCATCTGGGGGCTTCTGGAGGCTCGGCTGCAGCAGGCCGACCTGGTTATTCTCGGCGGCTTGAACGAAGGCGTATGGCCGGCCCTGCCGAGCCCGGACCCGTGGCTTGCGCCGAGGATTCGCGCCAACCTCGGCCTTCCGGGAATCGAATATCGGATCGGTCTTTCCGCTCACGATTTTGCAAGTGGCCTCGGCGCCCGCGAGGTGCTGATCACCCGAGCCAAGCGGGACGGCCGGTCACCCACCGTCGCCTCCCGGTTCCTGCTCCGGCTCGATGCGATTGCGGGCGGACTCCCGCGCGAGCACCGGCTGGAACGGATCACGGCCGCGCTCGACGACCCCGGCACTCCGGCCCCGGTGGAGAGACCGGAGCCTTGCCCGCCTGCCGAGCAGCGCCCCGACAGGATATCGGTGACAGACGTTGACCGGCTGAAAGCCGATCCGTTCGCCTTTTACGCGAAAGCCATACTCAGGCTTCGCCTGCTCGATTCGGTGGACGCGGACCATACTGCAGCCTGGAAAGGCAGCGCCATCCACGAGGTCTTTGAGGACTGGCTTCGGCACGACGAGTGCGAGCCGGACAAGCTCAGGCCGCGGGCGGAAGCGCTCCTTTCGGACGACACGATTCACCCGATGCTGCGCGCCTTGTGGGCGCCAAGGCTGCTCGAGGCGATCGAATGGATGGCGGACTTGGAGCGCGAAAATCGCGCCTCGGGACGCAAACCGCTGGTCGCCGAAGCGAAAGGAGAAGCGTCGCTGGCCGGAATCGTCGTCCACGGGCGCGCCGACCGGATCGACCGATTGCCCGGCGGGGGGCTGGCGATCGTCGATTACAAGAGCGGAAGCCCGCCTTCGCGCAAGGCCATCGACGCGGGTTTCGCTCTCCAGCTCGGGCTGCTGGGGCTGATTGCGCGGGAAGGCGGGTTCGAGGGGCTTAGCGGCGATCCCGAAGCGTTCGAATATTGGTCGCTCGTTCGCGACCGCGACAGTTTCGGCAAGTGCCTCCGCGCGGACAAGAACGTCTCGCCGGACGAGTTCCTTGCCGGCGCGCGGGAAAATTTCGCCGAAGTCGTTGGAAAGTGGCTCTCAGGCACGGAGCCGTTCACTGCCAAGCTGCATCCGGCCTATGCACGCTATGGCGATTACGACCAGCTGATGCGGCTAGAAGAATGGTACGGCCGCCAATGACGCACAGCAGGACCGGCCTAGCGCGGCGGCTTCTTCTTGACGCTGGACGCATAGAGAAGCGCGGCGACAATGGCAGCGGAGCCTACGCCGACCGCGACCCCGGCCTTTCGGAACTTGGCGCGGCGCTCGCCGCTCGATTGTTCATCGTTTTTCTCGCTCATGACGCCCGTTCTATGGGCTTGGACGCGGCTTTGAAAGCGTGACGGGACGGATCGCCACCCTGCCCCGGCTGGAGGGTGCGCAGGCGCGCGCTGCCGATCCGCACGCGCATGCCGCGCTTTCCGCCTCCGCCGGCACCGGGAAGACCGAAGTCCTTACTGCGCGCGTGCTTCTGCTCCTGCTGCACGGGGCCGCTCCGGAATCGATTCTTTGCCTGACCTTCACGAAGGCGGCGGCCGCGGAAATGGCCAATCGCATCGGTGCCCGGCTCGCCACCTGGGTGCGCGCGAAGAACACCGACCTTGCCGCCGACCTGCTGAACCTTCGAGCGACGAACGACCCGCCGACCATGCGCCGGGCACGGCAGCTCTTTGCCCGTGTTCTCGACTGTCCCGGCGGACTGAAAATCCAGACGATCCACGCCTTTGCGCAGGGACTGCTTGCCGCTTTTCCAGCCGAAGCCGGGATTTCGCCCGGGCTCGAGCCGATCGAGGGGCGGGCCGAGCAAGAGCTGGTGAGACGGACGCTAGCCGATCTCATCGCCGATGCGGAAAGCGCTGGCGACGAACGGCTCGTCGCCGACGTCCAGTGCCTCAGCCGGCGTCTGGGCGAGGGAGGAGCAGTCGAATATCTGCGCGCGTGCGCCAATCGTCACGAGGCGCTTGCCACGCTTGGCGCGCCGGAAACGATCGAGCCGCTAGTGCGGCGGATGATGCGGCTTCCCGACGGCTCGATTGAGGATCTCCTCGCCGGCCATTGCTCAGACGAAGGATTCGATTGCGACCTGCTCCGGGCGATTGCCGACGCGAACCGCGCCTGGGGCACCTCCACCGGCTCGCGTGTCGTCGAGACAGTAGAGCGCTGGCTTGCGATGGAGCCCACCGAGCGATCGGCCGCACTCCCCGATCTTGCCGGTATCGTCTTTACGCAGAAAGGGGAGCTTCGAAAGGTTTCGGCCGGCCAGAGAAAGGCGGACCCGGGTTACGACGGCTATGCGCAAACGCTTGCAGCCGTCATCGGCGAGCTTCTGGCGGTCCAGAACGGCGCCCGGCTCGCCGCCGACATGGCCGCGGGGTTGCGCGCGGGCCAGGCGTTCGCCGCCGCTTACACGAGAGCGAAGCGAAGCGCCGGAGTAGCCGACTTCGACGACCTCATCGACTGGACTCGGCGACTTCTTGCCAAGCCCGGGATGGGCGACTGGGTGCGCTACAAGCTCGATCGCCAGGTCGACCACATTCTCGTCGACGAAGCGCAGGATACGAATGCCGCGCAGTGGGAGATCATACGCCAGCTCGCGGCCGAGTTTTTCACCGGGGCGAGCGAAGCCGACCAGCGCTGGCGGACCTTGTTTACGGTCGGCGATTTCAAGCAGGCGATCTACGGCTTCCAGGGAACGGATCCGGAGCAGTTCGAACGCTCCCGAGCCGAGTTCAAGGCGGCCGCCGATGCGCTGGTCGCTGCCGAGGACGAGCAGGAGTTGAGCGACCGTCGCGCCCGCGAATTTCGCGATCTTTCGATTGGCGCCAGCTTTCGTTCCGCCCAGCCCATTCTGGACGTCGTGGATTCGGTGCTCCGGGAGCTTGGGAGCGAGGCGCTGGGCCTCAAAAGGCCGCCCGAGCCCCACGTCGCGCACCACCGCCAGCGGCCAGGGCGTGTCGAGCTTTGGCAGCCGTTCGCGGCCGAGGACGCCGACGAGGATGCCGATGCAGGCGAGGAACGGTGGGTGGAGGTTCGCGACCGGCTCTACGCCGACGAGCTCGCATCGCGAATAGCCGAGCTGGTGAAGCAGGCGCCGGTCCTCGGCTCGACTCAGCGCAAGCTCACGCCCGGCGACATCCTGGTGCTGGTGCGAAGCCGCGGAGAGCTTGCGTCCCTTCTCGTCGCTCGGCTCTTCGCCAGGGGTGTGCCGGTTGCCGGAGTGGACCGGCTTCACCTGCACGATCCGATCGCAGTCCAGGACCTGCTTGCAGCGGTTCGTTTCGCGGTCCAGCCGGCCGACGACCTCAGCGTTGCCAACCTGCTCGTGTCGCCGCTGATCGGGTGGGATCAGGACCAGCTTCGCGAGCTGGCGTTCGGCCGCCGCGGGACGCTGTGGGGAGCACTTCGGGGGCGGGCCGGGGAGGGTGAGCCTTTCTGCTCCGCCAGGCACTCGCTTGGCGAGCTTTTGCGGATCGCGGACTTCACGACGCCGTCTCGGTTTCTCGAGACGGTCCTGTCCGGTCCGATGCAGGGCAGGCGCAAGCTCTATGCACGGCTTGGGCTCGGCGCGCGCGACGCAATCGACGAGCTGATGAACAGCGCCATCGACTTCGAGCGCAACGAGATTCCCTCGCTCGATCGCTTCCTGTCCTGGTTCTCGCGCGGCGAGGTCGATGTCCAGCGAGATCCCGGAGCGCCCGCGAACGAAGTGCGGGTGATGACCGTCCACGGCGCGAAGGGACTGCAGGCGCCGGTGGTGATCCTTGCCGATTCGACTGCGGATCCGGCGCGGCTCGGGCGTACGCCGCTGACTCTCGACTTCGACATTCCTCCTGTCGGCAGAGCGCCCTTGCTTCGGCCGAAGAAGGACGAACGCCGCGAGCCGTTCGAGATGATGATGGCCGAAGAGGAGCGCCGCGACATGCAGGAGCACTGGCGACTCCTCTATGTCGCGCTGACCCGCGCGGCCGACCGGCTGATCGTCAGCGGCGTGGCTCCAAAGACGAAAAGCGACGGGTCCGACGGGCGTCCGGACAATTGCTGGCATCGTGCGGTCGAAAGCGCACTGGTGGCGGCCGGGGCGGATCCCGTCGAGCAGGATCATGGCGCCGCTCTCGTCTACGGCAGCGACGAACCCGTGTCGGCGCGTCCGTCCAGAGCGCCGGACGTGCCGAACGCGACCATTCCGGACTGGGCAACTCGCGAAGCGCCGCTGGAATCGCGGCCGCCGCGGCCGCTTGCGCCCTCGGCACTTGCGCAGGATCGCGAGGCGGCGCCTCCGCCCTCGCCGCAAATGCGGGACGCTGCGAAGCGCGGAACCTTGGTGCATGCTCTCCTGGAAAGGCTTCCCGAGGTGGCGGCAAACGAGCGCGAAGGCGAAGCGCTCACTTGGCTCGAAAAATCCGCCGGAGTGGCTGACGGGGCTGTGCGCGCGGAGATTGCACGGACCGCCTGCGAGGTGATTTCCGACCCCCGCTTCGCTCCGCTCTACGGCCCCGGATCTCTTGCCGAAGCTCCCATTGCCGCAACTTTGCCCGACGGGCGCGTCATCGCCGGCACGGTGGATCGGCTGGTGGTGGAGGCGCAGCGGGTGCTCGTCGTCGATTACAAGACCGGCCGCGCTCCCGACCGCGAGGAGGACATCCCCGAATCGCACCGGCTGCAGATGCAGGCGTACGGGCAGGCGCTCGCGGTTATTTTCCCTGGCCGACAGGTCGAAGCTGCGCTGCTCTACACGGCAACTGCCCAATTCTTCGCCGTCGGGAGTTGAGGGCGGGCCTGTTGCTGCCCATATGTCCCGGGAACCCGAATCGAAGGAGACCTGCCAATGGCTACGAAGACCGTCACCGACCAGAGCTTTGAAAGCGATGTTCTGGGCTCTTCGGGCCCCGTTTTGGTCGACTTCTGGGCGGAATGGTGCGGCCCGTGCCGGATGATCGGGCCCGCTCTCGAAGAGATTTCGAACGACCTTGGCGACAAGGTCACAGTGGCCAAGCTCAATATCGACGAGAATCCGGACGTTCCCGCTCGTTACGGTGTGCGCGGAATCCCGACGATGCTCCTGTTCAAGGACGGGCAGCCGGTCGCGCAGAAGGTGGGGGCTGCGCCGCGCAGCCACATCCAGCAGTGGCTCGAAAGCAATCTCGACCAGTCGCAGTCGCAGACCAGCCAAGCCTAGGTATTTGCGCCGCGCGAGCGAGCAGTCACAGCGTTTGACTAAGGCTGGCGCCGTTCCTACATCGCGCCTCGCACCGCTCGTGCGCGGGCGAGGCAGTTAGCCGGTCCGCCTTCGCCCCGAAGAGCTTCTAGAGGAATTCACGTGTTCGCCGCACTGGCCAAAAGCATCTTCGGATCGGCAAACGACCGCTATGTCCGGAGTCTGGGTAAATATGTGAACGCGGTCAACGCGTTCGAGCCGTCGATGGAGGCGCTCAGCGACGAAGAGCTCCGACAGAAGACGGAGATCTTCAGAAGGCGCCTTGCCGACGGCGAAACTCTCGACAACCTGCTTCCCGAGGCCTTCGCGACTGTGCGCGAAGCCGCCAGGCGAACGCTTGGCCAGCGCCACTACGACGTCCAGCTGATCGGCGGAATTGCGCTGCATCGTGGTGAAATCGCCGAGATGAAGACGGGCGAGGGAAAGACCCTCGTCGCCACGCTCGCGGTTTACCTGAACGCGCTCGAGGGCAAGGGCGTCCACGTCGTCACCGTCAACGACTATCTCGCCCGCCGCGACGCGGACTGGATGGGCCAGGTGTACCGCTTCCTCGGAATGGAGGTCGGGGTAATCATCCCGAACCTTACCGACGAGCAGCGCCGGGCGGCCTACGCGGCCGACATCACCTACGGCACGAACAACGAATTCGGCTTCGACTACCTGCGCGACAACATGAAGTTTACGCGCGAGCAGATGGTCCAGCGGCCATTCAACTTCGCGATCGTCGACGAGGTGGACTCGATCCTCATCGACGAAGCGCGCACCCCGCTCATCATTTCGGGCCCCACCGACGACAAGTCGGAGCTTTACGTTTCCGTCGATGCGGTCGTGAAAACGTTCACCGAGGAAGATTACGAGAAGGACGAGAAGCAACGCTCGGTCGTCCTCACCGAGGAAGGGACCGAAAAGGCCGAGCGCATGCTCGAGGAAGCGGGCCTGATCGAGGGTCGCAACCTCTACGACATCGTCAACACGCAAGCCGTCCACCACCTGAACCAGGCGCTTAAGGCGAACGTCCTGTTCAAGAAGGACATCGACTACATCGTGAAGGACGGGAAAGTCGTCATCATCGACGAATTCACCGGCCGGATGATGGAGGGGCGGCGCTGGTCGGATGGACTTCATCAGGCGGTGGAAGCCAAGGAGGGAGTGTTCATCGAGCCCGAGAACCAGACTCTCGCCTCGATCACCTTCCAGAACTATTTCCGGATGTATCCGAAGCTGGCGGGAATGACCGGCACGGCGATGACCGAGGCGCCGGAGTTCTTTGACATCTACAAGATGAACGTCGTTGCGATCCCGACCAACCAGCCGGTGCGACGAGTCGACGAGGACGACGAATTCTACAAGAACATCACCGACAAGTTCTCGGCAATCGCCAAGGAGCTCAAGGAGAAGCAGGAGAAGGGGCAGCCCTCGCTGGTGGGTACCGTCTCCATCGAAAAGTCCGAGATGCTGTCTGAATTCCTCAATAAGGAGGGGATCAGGCACTCGGTACTCAACGCGCGCTTCCACGAGCAGGAGGCGCACATCGTGGCTCAGGCCGGACGTGCCGGCGCTGTCACCATTGCCACCAATATGGCCGGCCGGGGAACCGACATCCAGCTCGGCGGCAATCTCGAGTTTCGAATGCTCGACGAGTTTCCCGACCTGGTCGCCGGCACTCCGGAATATGAAGCGCAGGCGGAAAAGATCAGGGCGGAGATCGAGAGCGAGAAGCAACGCGTGCTCGAGGCAGGCGGTCTGTACGTGCTCGGCACCGAGCGCCACGAGAGCCGGCGCATCGACAATCAGCTTCGCGGCCGTTCAGGGCGTCAGGGCGACCCGGGCCTTTCCAAGTTCTACCTCAGCCTCGACGACGATCTGCTTCGGATCTTCGGACCGCAGACCATGTTCTCGCGGCTGATGAACAAGAACCTCGAGGATGGCGAAGCGATTGTCTCGCCGTGGATCTCGAAGGCGATCGAGACGGCGCAGAAGAAGGTCGAGGCGCGCAACTACGACATCCGGAAACAGGTGGTCGAGTTCGACGATGTCATGAATGATCAGCGCAAGGTCATTTATGAGCAGCGCGCCGACATCATGGATTCCGACGGCGTGAGCGACGTCATAGAGGAGATGCGCGCCGAAACCGCGGCCGCGATCGTGATGGCCCACTGTCCGCCCGGCAGCTATCCCGAACAATGGGACGTGTCCGGGCTCAAGGAGAGCATCGAGACTGTCTTCGGCTTGCAGCCGCCGATCGACGATTGGCTTCAGGAAGAGGCGCTGGAGCAGGAAATCATCGTCGAGCGAGTCCAGGCGCTTGCCAGCGAGAAATTGGCCGAGAAGCTCGAGGACGTGGACGCCGAGCGCTGGCAGGACGTTGAAAAGCAGATCCTCATCCAGACTCTCGACCAGCACTGGAAAGAGCATCTCGCGACGCTCGACGCGTTGCGGCAGGTAATTCACCTGCGCAGCTACGCCCAGAAGAAGCCGATCGACGAGTACAAGCAGGAGGCCTTCCTGCTGTTCGAGCGCCTGCTGGTGTCCATCCGCGAGGAAGTTACGCGGGTGCTGATGCACGTGAACGTGCAGATCGAGGCCGCACCCCCGCCGCCTCTGCCCGATTTCATCACCCAGCACATCGACCCCTTGTCCGGCGAGGATGACACGGCCGACATCGACGCGGCCACCGGAAGCGTCCTTTCCAACCTGCCTCCGATGATGCCGCGACCCGACTTCGCCGGCGGTCCCCAAGGGCAAGGCGAACCGATACCGATACCGATACCGATACCGCGACGGCACCGATCAGCCGCAATGCGCCGTGCCCGTGCGGGTCGGGCAAGAAGTACAAGCATTGTCACGGGCAGCTGGCGTAGCGGCCACGGCGGCCGATCCCGCCGTCAGCATCGATCGTCACCAGGTCCGGATCGCCTATCGGCCGGACGAGACGGAGGTCTCGTGCGAACGAATCGCGCAGGCGCGGCTTTCGCAGCTGGAGCTGAAGGAGGCGCAGTCGGTCGCTCGAACGCTGGTGAAGGGGATGCGCCTCCACAAGGCGGCCGGCCTCGACGCATTCCTTCACGCCTACGATCTCGCGAGCGACGAAGGCATCGCGCTGATGTGCCTGGCCGAGGCGCTTCTTCGCGTTCCGGACGCCCATACGGCCGACGAACTGATCGCCGACAAGCTGTCGAAGCCGCGGTGGGCCGAGAAGATCGGCGAATTGGATTCCGCGTTCGTCAATGCGGCGACGTTTTCGCTTCTTCTGACGGGCAAGGTGCTCGAGCAGGCAAACGACCGCTCGGACAATTGGCGGGCGGCGCTTGGCCGCGCGGTCGGCCGGCTCGGCGAACCGGTGATCCGCAAGGCCGTCGACCAGGCGATGCGAATCCTCGGCCGACAGTTCGTGTTCGGCCGCACCATCGAAGAGGCGATGAAGCGAGCCGCGCCGGAGCGGCGGCAGGGGCTGACCCACAGCTTCGACATGCTCGGCGAGGCGGCGCGCACCTTTGACGACGCGGAGCGATACGCCCGCGCCTACTCCCACGCGCTCGAACGGGCGGCGAGTGACTCGAAGGGCTTCGCGCAGTCTCCTGGAATTTCGGTCAAGCTGTCGGCGCTTTATCCCAGGTACGAATGGAGCCACGCGGAGGCAGCGAAAGCCTATATCCTTCCCGTGCTGCGCGAGCTTGCGGCCCGGGCAAGTGCGTTCGACGTTCACCTGACCATCGATGCCGAGGAGGCTGACCGGCTCGAGCTGCAGATGGACCTGTTCGAAGCGCTCGCGGCGGACGATTCCCTGTTCGAGAATGGCTGGGGCGGCCTCGGAATCGCCGTGCAGGCCTATCAGAAGCGAGCGGTCCCGCTGTGCGAGTGGACCGTCGATCTCGCCCGCGCGCATGGCCGCAAGTTCATGGTCCGGCTCGTCAAGGGCGCCTATTGGGACACGGAAATCAAGGCGGCGCAGGTCGGCGGGCTTCCCGAATATGCCGTCTTCACGCGCAAGGTGGCGACCGACGTGTCCTACCTCGCTTGCGCAAAGGTGCTGCTCGGAGCGAGCGACGCCATTTACCCCGCCTTCGCCACGCACAATGCCAACACGATCGGGCAGATCAAGGCGCTGGCCGGCGATTCGCCGATAGAGTTCCAGCGCCTGCACGGCATGGGCGAGGAATTGTACGAGGAGCTTGCAAAGCTCGAGAAGCATTTGGGCGACCGGCCGACGCCGGTGAGAATCTATGCGCCGGTGGGAAGCCACAAGGAGCTTCTCGCTTATCTTGTGCGGCGGCTGCTGGAGAACGGCGCGAACTCGTCATTCGTCAACCGGATTGCCGATGAGGACGTGCCCGTCGACGCGTTGGTGGGCGATCCTGTCGCCGAGCTTGCGGCGATCGAGCCGAAGCGGAACCCGGCCATTCCGCTCCCGAACGCGATTTTCGGTGCAAGCCGCAAGAACAGCGCGGGTGTCGATCTTTCCGATCCCCTCGTTCGCGAGCCGTTGCTGGAACGGCTTCGGGCTATGGAATCGACCAGCTACGAAGCGCGTCCGACCGAACGTTCGCAGGGCGAGCACCCCATCCGCCGGATCACGTCGCCTCATGACGACCGGATCGAGGTCGGGATCGCGCACGAGGCCACAGAAGGCGCAATCGACCGGGCGATGACGGCAGCTTCGACAGCGCAGCCCGGTTGGGATGCGCTCGGTGGAGAAGTGCGGGCAGCTCTGCTCGACAAGGCCGCCGACCTTTTCGAAAGGGATCGCGAGACATTCTTCTCGCTGTGCATCCGCGAAGCGGGGAAAACCCTCCCGGACGCGATCCTCGAAGTTCGCGAGGCAGTCGATTTCCTTCGCTATTATGCGGCCGAAGCACGCCGGCAGTTTGCTGCGCCCATGCCGCTGCCCGGTCCCACGGGCGAGCGAAACGAGCTTCGCCTTCACGGCCGCGGCGTGTGGACCTGCATCAGCCCCTGGAACTTCCCTCTTGCGATTTTCACCGGGCCGGTTGCAGCGGCTCTTGCGGCAGGCAATGCAGTGATGGCCAAGCCCGCCGAACAGACGCCGTTGATCGGTGCGCTTGCCGTCACGCTGATGCACGAGGCGGGAATCCCGCGGGACATCGTCCAGTTGATGCCGGGCGACGGCCGCGTCGGAGGTGCGCTGACATCGCACCCGCTGACGTCGGGAGTGGCGTTCACGGGATCGACCGATACGGCACGACTGATCGCAAGGAGCCTCGCCGATCGGACCGACGGGCCAATCGTTCCGCTGATCGCCGAAACCGGCGGGCAAAATGCGATGATCGTCAATTCCTCCGCGCTTCCGGAGCAGGTGGCGCGGGACGTGGTCGCATCCAGCTTCCAAAGCGCAGGGCAGCGCTGCTCCGCGCTTCGCGTGCTGTTCATCCAGGACGAGGTCGCGGACGAGATGCTGCGCATGATCTCGGGCGCGATCGAAACACTGGTAATCGGCGATCCGCGCGAGCTCACGACCGATGTCGGGCCGGTCATCGACGCCGCCGCCCGGCAGGGCCTCCGGCGGCACCTCGACTGGCTGGATCTCCATGCCCGCGAGATCGTCCGAAGGGAGGTTCCCGAGGACATCGACCTGCACGGTTTCTTCGTTCCGCCGGCGATGTTCGAAATCGACAATCTCAAGCAGCTGACGGAAGAGCATTTCGGGCCGATCCTGCACGTGGTGCGCTGGAAATCGGGCACGCTCGGGCAGGTGATCGAACAGATCAATACCACCGGATATGGGCTGACTCTTGGCCTTCAGAGCCGGATCGACAGCGTTGCAGCCTTCGTCGAGCAGAACGCGCGGGTCGGCAATTTCTACGTCAACCGAAACCAGATCGGCGCAGTCGTGGAAAGCCAGCCGTTCGGCGGCGAAGGATTGTCGGGAACGGGGCCCAAGGCCGGCGGGCCGCATTATGTGGCGCGCTTCGCGACGGAACGCGTGACCTGCGTCGACACGACGGCCGCGGGTGGCAACGCGACCCTGATGGCGGCGCTGGAGGGGTAGGGCGTCGGGGCGAGATCAGGACGGCCTGATCTCCGTCAGACTGGTTTCCATACGCAATTCGGTGGCCGCTCGCGGTACCTCGTCCATGGCTTGCGCCTGCTACGCGTCCGCTGCCTCATGCTTGTGCTTGAAGAAAATGGCTCCCCGGGCCTGATTCGAACAGGCGGCCGTCCGATTAACAGTCGGATGCTCTACCGCTGAGCTACCGGGGAGCGGCCCGGCACGTCATCGCGACCGGACAGGCGCGCTAGATAGCGCGGCTCACCTCAAAGGCAAGTGCTCAAGTGGCGAACTGCTCCATCGCGATCCGCTCGTCGAGCGCATGCTCCGGGTCGAAGAGCAGGGTCAGCGACCGCTCGCGGTCGAGACCGACGTCGACCCGGGCGACGTCGCGAACCTCGAACTGGTCGGCGACGGCGGAAACGGGCCGGTTCTCCGGCTCCAGGACGGTAAAGCAGATGCTGGTGTCGTCGGGGAGGATTGCGCCCGACCAGCGGCGTGGCCGGAACGGGCTGATCGCGGTGAGGGCGAGCATTTTCGCCTGCAGCGGCAGGATCGGCCCGCCAGCCGAAAGATTGTAGGCCGTCGATCCCGCCGGAGTGGCAACCAGCACGCCGTCGCAGGCGAGCTCCGGAATTGCCGTGCGGCCGTTCACGGACACTTCGATCTTGGCCGTCTGGCGAGTCTCGCGAAGCAGCGATACTTCGTTCATCGCCGCGTGAGTCAGGGTCTCCCCGGCCAGGGTATGGGCGACCATTTGAAGCGGCGCGACCCGGATCGCCTTCGCTCGCTCGATCCGCTCGGCGAGCCTGCCCAGCCGCCATTCGTTCATCAGGAATCCGACCGTCCCCCGGTTCATTCCGAACACCGGCCGTGGGTGGCCGTTTGCCAGCATGGTGTGGAGGGTCTGGAGCATGAAGCCGTCGCCGCCGAGCGCAACGAGCGTCTCTGCACTTTCGGTGTCCGCCCACGCGTACCGTTCGCGCAGCATCGCTTCGGCGGCCCGGGCGCTTTCAGTGTCGGAGGAGAGCAAACCGATTTTGCGCCGGGCCAGGTCGATCCTGGCCGAGTCCGTTGAAATCGAGGCGTCGTTCGGGCTCATTCCTGCGGTCATAGGCGATCCTGCCCGGTTCGGGGAAGGTCAGGCCGCTTCCCTTGCCCGTTCCCCGGCAGCGACCACGCGCGCGAGGCCGAGCGAAACCTGAAGCGCTCCTTTCAGGCGGTCTTCGGCCTTTGGCCAGTTGCGGCTGATGGCCAGCTTGCTGTCGGGTCTCAGCTTCGCCGAGCCGTTCAATCGCTCTACGTAGCCCAGAAGCCCCTGCAGGTCCGGGAAGCCGCTCGGCGCGAAAGTCACGACCGCGCCTCGCGGCCCGGTGTCGAGCTTTGCGATCAGCGCCTTCTTGCAGTTGAGCTTCGTCTCGACGATTCTGAGGAGATTGGACGTTTCCTCCGGAAGCGATCCGAAGCGGTCGATCAGCTCGGCGGCAAATTCCTCGATCGCCTGTTTGTCGGCAAGGTCGCCCAGGCGGCGGTACAGGCCCATTCGAAGGTCGAGGTCGGGCACGTAAGCCTCGGGAATGAGGATTGGCGCATCGACGCTGATTTGCGGCGAAAACTCCTCGTCACGCCTCACGCCGCCGGCCTTCACCTCGACGATCGCCTCCTCCAGCATCGACTGGTACAGTTCGAAGCCGACTTCCTTGATGTGGCCCGATTGCTCATCGCCCAGCAAGTTGCCGGCGCCGCGAATGTCGAGATCGTGGCTTGCGAGCTGGAATCCCGCGCCGAGGCTGTCGAGATCCGCGAGTACCTGCAGCCGCTTGGCCGCCGTGTCGGTGAGGCTCTTGTCGGCAGGGGTGGTCAGGTAGGCATAGGCTCGGGTCTTCGACCGGCCGACGCGTCCGCGAAGCTGGTACAGCTGGGCCAGCCCGAAGCGATCCGCATTGTGAACGATGAGCGTATTTGCGCTGGGGATGTCGAGTCCGCTTTCCACGATGCTCGTCGACAGCAGTACGTCGTACTTGCGATCGTAGAAGGCGCTCATTCGCTCTTCGACCTCGGTCGGGCTCATCTGGCCGTGAGCGGTGATGAATTTGACTTCGGGAACCTCGTCGCGAAGCCACTCCTGAAGATCGGGCAGGTCGGCGATCCTTGGAGCGACGAAGAAGCTCTGGCCGCCACGATGATGCTCCCGGAGAAGCGCTTCGCGGACCACGACCGGGTCCCACGGCGTGACGTAGGTGCGCACTGCAAGGCGATCCACGGGCGGCGTCTGGATGACGCTCAGTTCGCGAAGGCCGCTCATCGCCATCTGCAGTGTGCGCGGGATTGGAGTTGCCGTCAGCGTCAGGACGTGAACGTCGGCTTTGAGCGCTTTCAGCTTCTCCTTGTGCGTCACTCCGAAATGCTGCTCCTCGTCCACGATGACGAGGCCCAGCTTCTTGAACGCGAGGCCCTTGGCGAGAAGCGCATGGGTGCCGATGACGATGTCGACGGTGCCCTTTTCCAGGCCTTCCTTTGTCCGCTTTGCCTCGCTCGCAGGGACCAGCCGCGACAAGCGCCCGATCTCGATCGGGAAACCGTGGAAGCGCTCCATGAAGTTGGAGAAGTGCTGGCGCGCGAGCAAAGTCGTCGGGCAGATGAGCGCTACCTGATAGCCGGACATCGCGGCGGCGAAGGCGGCGCGCAGAGCGACCTCGGTCTTGCCGAAGCCGACATCGCCGCACACCAGCCGGTCCATCGGCTTGCCTTCGTCGAGGTCCGAAAGAACCTCCTCGATCGCCCGCTCCTGGTCGTCGGTTTCCTCGTAGGGAAAACGGTCGACGAACTGCGGGAAGGCGGAATCGGGCTCGATGACCGGGGCAGGGCGGGTCGCGCGCATTGCCGCCACCTTGATCAGCTCGCCGGCGATCTCGCGGATTCGCTCTTTCATCCGCGACTTGCGGCGCTGCCATGCTTCCCCGCCGAGCCGGTCGAGAGTGACGCTGTCGCTCTCGCTTCCATAGCGGGTGAGAAGCTCGATATTTTCCACCGGGAGGTAGAGCTTGTCGCCGCCGGCATACTCGATGGCCACGCAATCGTGGGGCGTCTTGCTGACCGGGATCTGGGTCAGCCCCTCGTACCTTCCGATCCCGTGCTCCGCATGGACGACGAGGTCGCCCGGCGAGAGGCTTGCGATTTCGGCAAGGAAGGCGTCGGCATTCTTGCGGCGCTTCCGGCGGCGCACCAGCCTGTCCCCGAGCATGTCCTGCTCGGTGAGAACTGCCAGGTCCTGCGTGGTGAAGCCGTGTTCGAGCGGAAGGACGACCAGCGCCGGCTGAGTCTTGCTTCCAAGCGCTTCCTGCCAGCTTTGGACCAGCTTCTGTGCCTTCAGGCCGTGGTCCTCGAGCAACCCTGAAAGCCGCTCGCGAGCGCCCTTGGTGTAGCTTGCGAGGACCACCTTCTTGCCGCTTCGGCGAAGCTTGAGGATGTGGTCGGAGACAGCTTCGTAGACGTTGTCGTTGCGAGCGCGCTCAGGAGCGAAGTCGCGCGCGGCCTCGACTTCGAAGTCGATCGTGTGCGGCCCTTCGGCCTCCGGAAACGGCGAGGCGCGGCTGATTGGCCGCGACTCGACCGCCGCTTTCCATTCGTCGCCCGGAACGTAGAGCGCGACTGGCGGCAGCGGACGATAGCTGCCGGGCTCCGACTGGAGCGCCCGGGTGCGGTTCTGGAAATAATCCTCAATGCTTTCGGCGCGCTCGGCGAGGGCGCCGTCAGAGCCTGAATCGCGGACGATTACGTCCTTGTCGCCGAGATGGTCGAAGACGGTCGCGAGCCGCTCCTCGAAAAGCGGCAGCCAATGCTCCATTCCAGCCATTCGCCGACCGTCGGAGACTGCCTGGTAAAGCGGGTCTCCAGTTGCGGTCGCTCCGAATTGTTCTCGATACCGCTGGCGGAAGCGCTTGATATTGTCCTCGTCGAGCAAGGCTTCGGACGCCGGCATGAGCGTGAATTCGGCGGCCGCTCCGATCGACCTCTGGTCGGACGGGTCGAAGCGCCGCACCGTTTCGATCTCATCGCCGAAGAAATCGAGCCGGAGAGCGGTTTCCTCACCGGACGGAAACAGGTCGATCAGGGATCCGCGAACGGCAAACTCGCCGTGCTCCGCGACCGTGTCCGTCCGCTGGTAGCCGAGCGCGCTAAGCTGCTCGATCAGCGCTTCGCGACGGACCTGTTCGCCTTCGGCAATGTGCCGAGTCAGCTGGCGGATCCGGAAGGGCGTGAGAACGCGCTGAGTGGCCCCGTTGGCGGTCGTAATGAGCAACTGTGGCTTTTCGATCGGCTGCTGGAGCCTGCCGAGGGTCGAAAGCCGTTCGGCCATAATCCGAAGCGCTGGTGAAGCGCGGTCGTAGGGCAGGCAGTCCCAGGCGGGCAGGGTCAGCACGTCGACGTCCGGAGCGAAGACGGGAACCGTCTCGGCGAGTCCTCGCATTGCCGCTTCGTCAGCCGCGATGACGACCGCCCTCGAGGGAGCGGTTCGTCCGTGCGCAGCCCGTGCCAGATCTGCAGCGAGCCAGGGCAGGAAACCACTCGGTACGCCCGCCAGCGTCAGCGGCTCGGACGCGCCGAGAATTCGCTGTAGCGGCTCGCTCATCGCGCGATCGGGATGTAGTCGAGCGTTTTCAGGGCCTGGAGCATCGGTCCTTCGAAGCGTTCCGGAGCTTCGGCGGTTCCGCTCGCCCACGCCAGAATGTCCACGTCCTGCTCCTCCAGAAGCTGAGCGAACCACTGTCGATCCGATGAGTCCCACTCACGGTGGTGGGCGTCGAAAAAGCCGCCGACCAGGAGGTCGGCTTCGAAGGTGCCGCGATGGTGCGCGCGCCACGACAGGCGCTTCAGCTCTGCGTCTGGATGCATAGCGGCCATGTAGGAGCGACGCACGGCTTGGGGAAGGTGCGCCGCCGTTGCGGCTGAAACTTCCATCTCCTAAGGGCCGCGAATGGACGTGATCGGCGACTTCGAGAGCGACGGCTATGCGCATATCCAAAAGCTGGTCCCGGCAGAGGTCGCTCGCGCGTTCATGTCCCGGCTGAAGGGCGCCACCCAAGGGCGCCCCATCCCGCTGAGCAAGCCGCAAGCGTTTCCGGCCGTTCTCAAGCATCCTGCGTTCGACGTGCCCTCGGGCGCCTTCAAGCCGATGGAGTTCTTTCTCTGGGGCCTGACACCGATCGTGAGCCGGCTCGTCGGTCGCGACCTGCTTCCCAGCTACACCTATTTCCGGATTTACCTGAAGGATGACATCTGCCGCATCCATTCCGACCGGCCATCGAGCGAATATGGCCTGTCGATGACTCTCGACTATAGCGACAACAAGGTCTGGGACCTGCAACTCGGCAAGGAACGGATCGACTCGCTCTACCCGCTGTCGGACAATTTCGGGGACATGGCTCACGCCTCGATCGGAATGGAGGTCGGCGACGCGGTGCTCTATCAGGGGAGCCACTATGCGCACGGGAGAATGCAGCCGAACCCGAACCGTTGGTCGGCGCACCTCTTCCTCTTCTTCGTCGACCGTGCCGGCCCTTATCGTAAGCATGCGTTCGACGAGGAGCTGTTTGAGAAGGTCGACTTCACCTTCGTTTGACGAAGGCACCGTGCGGCCCCACTGATCGCTGCCATGCGCCCGGACATCCTCAACCCGCTTTTCACGGAAGTGGAGTCGCTGCCGGGCATCGGCCCGCAGGTCGCAAAGCAGCTCAAGCGGCTCGACATCGAACGAGTCGTCGATGTCGTGTACCATCTGCCCACGGGCGTTATCGAGCGAGTCCGGGCGCCTGCCGGCAGCCCGTCGCTGGTCGGCCGCATCGTCATTCTGGACCTTCGCCCGTTCGACACTCGCCAGAGCCGTTCCGGACGCGGTCCGTTGCGGATCTTCGCCTCCGACAGCGAAGGCAATACGATCAGCCTCGTCTATTTCAACAATCCCGGTTGGGCGAAAAAGAGCCTGCCCATGGGCGAGTTGAAAACCGTTTCGGGGAAGCTCGAGCAATATGGCGACGAGTGGCAGATCATCCATCCGGAGGTGACGCAGGCGGGGACAGGCCCGCAGCCGATCTTGCGTGAGCCCGTCTATCCGCTCACCGAAGGCATCACCAACAAGCGCATGCGCGACCTTGCCGGAGAGGCGATCGAACGCGCGCCCGAGCTCCCCGAGTGGATCGAACCGAGCCTTGCCGCCCGCCGGGCGTGGCGACCCTGGAGAGCGGCCCTTGCCGATGTCCACCAGGACCCGGATGCGAGCGATTCGCGCCGGCGGCTCGCCTACGACGAAATCTTTGCCAACCAGCTCGCGCTTCTGCTCGTCCGCCAATCGGCGCGGCGGAAGCGCGGAATCCCGCTCGTCGGGACCGACAGGCTGATCGGCAAGCTGAAGCTGCCGTACGAACACACGTCTGCCCAGCGGCGGGTGATCGGCGAAATCCGCGGCGATATGGAGCAGCAGGTGCCGATGCTCCGCTTGCTCCAGGGCGACGTCGGCTCGGGCAAGACCCTCGTTGCGACCGAGGCGATGCTCATCGCCGTCGAAGCCGGTGCGCAGGCGGCGCTTCTCGCTCCGACGGAAATTCTCGCTCGGCAGCATTTCGACACGCTGTCGAAACAGCTCACGTCGCTCGGCGTCCATGTTGCGGTGCTGACTGGCCGCGAGAAGGGCCGCGCTCGCGAAAGCGTTCTCATGGGCCTCGCCGACGGCTCGATCGACATTCTCGTGGGTACGCACGCTATTTTCCAGGAGAAGGTGGCTTACAAAAAGCTCGGGCTCGCCGTCATCGACGAGCAGCACCGATTTGGTGTGTCGCAGCGGCTGCTTCTGTCGCAGAAGGCCGAGCGGCCGCCACACCTGCTCGTCATGACCGCCACCCCGATCCCGCGCACGCTCACTCTGACTCAATATGGGGAGATGGACGTCAGCCGGATCGACGAAATGCCCCCCGGACGAACGCCGGTCGAAACCCGCGTGATCAGCGATGAAAAGCTGGCGGAGGTGGTGGCGGGCCTGGGGCGGCACATCGCCGGCGGTGGGCAGGCGTACTGGGTCTGTCCACTCGTCGAGGAGAGCGAAACCAGCGATGCCGCAGCGGCCGAGGAACGCGCGCGGCTCCTCAAAACTCGCTTCGGCGACGACACGGTCGGGCTCGTCCACGGACGGATGAAGGGGCCGGAAAAGGACGCCGTCATGGCCGCGTTCGCAAGCGGCCAGATCGCGCTTCTGGTGGCGACCACCGTGATCGAAGTCGGGGTGGACGTCCCCAACGCGACATTGATGATCATCGAGGGCGCGGAGCGGTTCGGGCTCGCCCAGCTCCACCAGCTCCGCGGCCGCGTCGGCAGGGGCCAGGGCAAGAGCACCTGCCTCCTCATTCGCGGCGGCAATCTCACCGAGACGGCTCGCTCCCGCCTTGCATTGATGCGCGACACCAACGACGGCTTCCGGATTGCCGAAGAGGACCTTCGGCTTCGCGGCCCGGGCGAGATCCTCGGCACGAAACAATCGGGCGAGGAGGCGTTTCGAGTCGCAACGGGCGAGGATGTCGAGGAACTTGCCCCGATCGCGCAGAGCGATGCGCAAATCCTGCTCGAGCGCGATGGCGGGCTCGCCGCACCCCGCGGGCAGGCCGCGCGCATTTGCCTGTACCTTTTCGAACGCGACCAGGCCGTCGGCCTGATCCGGTCCGGTTAGACGAGGAAACCCAATTGCCCTTTCTGATTCCGATGCTTCTGGTTTTCATCGCCGGCGGGATGGTCGCCCTCCAGGCTCCGACAAACGCGATGCTGGCCAAGGTCGGCGGATCGCCAATCATTGCCGCATTGATCTCGTTCACCGTCGGCACGATTGCGCTCGCCGTCCTGTCGCTTTTCAGCGGCATTCGTCCGGCCCCGTCCGCTTTCGCGGGCCTTCCCTGGTACGCGTGGATCGGAGGGCTCTACGGCGCGGTCTTCGTAACCGTTGCCGCCTTTGCGGCGCCGAGAATCGGAATTGCCTCGCTCGTCACCCTCGGCATCGCGGGCCAGATCGCGATGGCGCTTCTGCTCGACCATGTCGGAGCGATGGGGTTGAGCCGGGAGCCGATCAACGTCGGGCGCATCGCCGGCGCCCTTCTGGTGCTTGCTGGCGTGGTCCTCGTCAGGCGCAACTAGCGCGTCAGGAGTCCGTGCTTCTTCTTGCCGAGGCTGATCTTCACAGGATCGGCCGAAACTTCGAACGACGAGTCCCGGGTCGGTGACCGGTTCCTCATCCAGCCGGACCGCGCCTTCGGCAATCTTGCGCTTGGCCTCCTTGTTGGACGGCGTGAAGCCCAGCGCGGTGAGCGCATGGGCGATATTCATTCCGTCGCCCACCGCCACTGTCGGCAGGTCCTCTCCGCGGCCGCCCGCGAAGGTCGACTTTGCCGTTTCCTTTGCGTCGAGCGCGGCTTCTCGGCCGTGAAGCATCGCCGTCGCCTCGGTTGCCAAGACGACCTTGGCGTCGTTTATCTGTGCGCCTTCGAGACTCTCCAGTCTCCCGATCACGTCCAGCGGCAGGTCAGTGAAAAGCCGGAGGAACCGACCGACGTCGGCATCCGCCGTGTTCCGCCAGAACTGCCAATAGTCGTACGGGCTGAGCTGGTCTGCATTCAGCCAGACCGCGCCCTGAGCGGTCTTGCCCATCTTCGCGCCACCCGCCGTCGTGATGAGCGGCGTCGTCAGTCCGAACAGCTCCGTACCGTCAATTCGACGGCCGAGCTCGATGCCGTTGACGATATTGCCCCACTGGTCCGACCCGCCGAGCTGCAATCGGCAATTCGCGCGCCGCGACAGCTCCAGGAAGTCGTAGGCCTGGAGGATCATGTAATTGAACTCGAGGAACGTCATCGGCTGTTCGCGATCGAGCCGAAGCCTGACGCTGTCGAAGGTCAGCATTCGATTGATCGTAAAGTGGCGGCCGACGTCACGAAGGAAGGGAATGTACTCGAGGCCTCCGAGCCACTCGTCGTTGTTGACGAGGACCGCGTCTGTCGGGCCGTCACCGAAGGTCAGGAACGGCTCGAAGTTCTTGCGGATCGAGGCGATGTTCGCTGCGATGTCGGCTTCGCTTAGCAGCTTCCGGCTTTCGTCCTTGCCCGACGGATCTCCGACCTTCGTGGTGCCGCCACCCATCAGGACGACGGGCTTGTGGCCGGCCTGCTGAAGCCGGCGAAGCATCATGATCTGGACGAGGCTGCCGACGTGCAGGCTGGGAGCGGTCGCGTCGAAGCCGATGTAGCCCGTGACGGGTCCCTTTTGCGCAAGGGCGTCCAGCCCCTCCGGGTCGGTGACCTGGTGGATGTAGCCTCGCTCGGCAAGGAGCTTGAGTAGGTCGGAGCGATAGTCAGCCATTGCTCGCGCTTAGCCAACTCGTCACTCGCGCGAAAGCTGGATAGACTTGCACCCGTGCAACTGAACCTCTTGCCTCATCCCTCGGTGCCGCCCGCCCACCCGCAGTTCAAGGTGTGGGCGAGCGTCGATTACGTTGGCCAGCTAAGCTCCGTCGCGACGGCCAATATCTGGTTCGGGGTCGGTGCGCCCGCACAGCGGTTCACGATTCCCCAACGCGACGATCCGGGCCGCAAGAACGAGCTGTGGAAGACGACCTGCTTCGAAGCCTTTCTTCGCGGTGAGGGTGAAGAGGCGTATCGCGAATGGAACTTCGCGCCGTCGGGCGACTGGGCGGCCTACCGTTTCTCCGGCTACCGCGAGGGCATGGAAGAAGCACCTACCGCACCGCCGTACATCCGCATGGAAGATAATATGACCTGGTGGGCGCTCGGAGCGACCATCGCCGTCCCCGCCGAGACGAAATGGCAGCTGGGCCTCAGCGCCGTTCTGGAAGAGAAGGACGGCCGCAAGTCATTCTGGGCGCTTGCTCACCCGGGGAGGGATAGCCCCGATTTCCACTCTCCCGATTGCTTCACGGCGAAGCTCGCCTAGACAGCGCTAATGACCCAGTTCGGAATCGACCGGCTCCTTGCGGAGCAGGACCTGCGCCGCCCGCTGGAGGGCAAGCGCGTCGCCCTTGTCGCCCATCCCGCGTCGGTGACCGCTGACCTGACGCACAGCCTCGATGCGCTTGTCGCCGCCGGTGTGAACGTGACCGCCGCCTTCGGGCCGCAGCACGGGCTTCGCGGCGACAAGCAGGATAATATGGTCGAATCGGACGACTTCACGGACCCGCTGCATCAAATTCCGGTCTTCAGCCTCTACGGGGAAGTTCGACGGCCGACCGGGCAGATGTTGTCGACCTTCGACACAATTCTTGTGGATCTTCAGGACCTCGGCTGCCGGATATACACGTTCATCACGACGCTTTTGTACGTACTCGAGGCCGCGGCCGAGACTGGAAAGAGCGTCTGGGTTCTCGATCGCCCGAACCCGGTCGGTCGCCCGGTCGAGGGGCTGATACTTCGCGAGGGATGGGAAAGTTTCGTGGGAGCGGGGCCGATGCCCATGCGCCACGGGCTCACGCTCGGGGAGCTTGGCCGCTGGTTCGTCTCCCACTTCGGACTCGATGTCGACTACCGGGTGATCGAGATGGATGGGTGGAGGCCCGACGAAGGACCGGGTTTCGGCTGGCCCGCCGACCGGGTCTGGATCAACCCAAGTCCCAACGCGCCCAACCTGAACATGGCGCGCTGCTACGCCGGAACGGTGATGCTCGAAGGCGCGACGCTGAGCGAGGGCAGGGGGACGACGCGCCCGCTCGAGCTGTTCGGAGCGCCCGATATCGACCCCGCAGTCGTGGTCGCGGAGATGGAGCGGCTCGCACCGGAGTGGCTACACGGGTGCAAATTGCGCGAAATCCACTTCGAGCCGACGTTTCACAAGCATGTCGGCCAGCTGTGCCGCGGAATCCAGGTCCACGCCGAGGGGAAGTTCTACGACCACGACGCATTCAGGCCGTGGCGGCTTCAAGCGCTTGCCTTCAAGGCGATCCGTCGCCTGCAGCCCGACTACGAGCTGTGGCGCGATTTTCCGTACGAATATGCGTTCGGGAAGCTTCCGATCGACGTCATCAACGGCTCACCGATCCTCCGCGAATGGGTGGACACAGAGGCCGAGCCGGGCGAACTCGACTCGCTTGCAGCAGCCGACGAGCAGGCGTGGATCGCGCAGCGCAGGGCGTACTTGCGCTACTGAATCATTTGTTGGTGCGCCCGAGCTGGTCGGGATCTGCTCCGCCGCCGTAGGTGGAATCGTTCTGGACGTCGCCATCGACGGTGCTTTCCCCGTCGATCTCGTCCGGGTCCTGTCCGGTCCTTGCGAACGCACCCTTAGACTTGCCGATCCCCGGATCGCGCTTGAGGTCCTTGGGGAAAGGGTTGTCCTTGAGGTCGGTGGTCTCGTGCTTGCTGTTGCTCATTGTGTCCTCCGTGAGCGATGTTCGGACGCGGCGAGCGGCGTCGCGTTCGGGTTTTCTGTCAGGCTTGTGCAATCTTGCCTGCTGTGACTAACCAACGGGCGGCAGGCCTGCGGGTTCAGTGAGCCGCCGCTCCAGGCGGTTCTGTCTTTGACCCGACGGCCCCGGAGCAGTGAAGACGGAGCCCGAATGAACCTCGTGCAGATCCTCATCGACCGCGTTCAGGACATGATCGCCGGTTTCGTGAAGATGCTGCCCCAGCTCGCCATCGCTCTTGTCGTCCTTGTTTTCTTCTGGGGCATTGCGACCGGGGCGAGGATGGTCGTCCGGAGGGTCACCAGTGAAGCCGGCGTGCGCCCGAGCCTTGGCGCGCTTTTCGTCACGCTCGCGGGAATCGTCGTCTGGACCTTCGGAATCCTGGTGGCGATGGCGGTGCTTCTCCCGGGCGTGACGGCAGGAAGCCTCCTGACAGTCTTGGGGTTCGGCTCGGTTGCGATCGGCTTCGCCTTCAAGGACATTTTCGAGAATTTCCTCGCGGGCGTGCTCATCATGCTTCGCAAGAAAATGCGCATCGGCGATCACATCGAATGCGACGCGGTGGAGGGGCGGATTGAGCAGATCACGCTTCGCGAGACCTATCTTCGCCGGCTGGATAACCAGCTGACGATCGTTCCCAACTCCTACCTGTTCAAGAATCCGGTTCGGATCATCACGGACGCGAAGTTGAGGCGCCACGAGATCATCGTCGGCGTCGCGTACGGGACCGATCTGGACAAGGCCGCAGACGTCATAACGTCGGCGCTCGGCGAGTCCGATCTCGTCAACCGTTCCAGGCCGGCCGAAGTCTTCGCTCGCGAATTCGCCGACAGCTCAATCAACTTCACGATCCGCTGGTGGTCGGGATCGAGGCAGGTGGAGATGCACAAGAGCCGCGACCAGGTCGTGCGGGCGATCAAGCGTTCGCTCGACCGTGCCGGAATCGAAATTCCCTTCCCGCAGCTTACTGCAAGTTTTTCGCAGCCGCTGAAGATCGAACGCCTCTAAACAGCCGCTCCTGAAGTTTCACGATAATCGCGAGCGGGCGGGAACCCGACTCGGCGGCTGATCATTGAATCAGCAAAAGTCAACAGTAAAGTTCAGGTGGTAAGAAATGAAACAGCTAGCCCTTGCGCTGGCGGTAACGGGTGCATTCGCGCTCGCCATTCCCGCAAATCCCGCTCATGCGAATGATAGTTACGAAGCCCGGGTGACCGCCTCGGCCGCATCGCGGAATGCCCATGACGACATGGTCGCGACGTTCGGCAAGAGCGATCTCAAGCCAGGCAAATATCTGTGGCGCGACGTGCCGGCCAGCGCCGGCGACGAACGCGTGGTCATCAGCCTCGATGACCAGCTCGCCTACCTCTATCGCGGCAACGAGTTGATGGCCGTCGCCTCGATTTCGAGCGGACGTCCCGGCCGCGACACGCCCAACGGTGTGTTCCAGGTGCTCGGGAAAGAGCGCATGCATCACTCGCACAAGTACGACAATGCGCCGATGCCCTATGCGGAGTGGATTACCGATTACGGAATTGCCATGCACGCGGGGCACAACCCTGGGGAGCCCGCCTCCCACGGCTGCATCAGGCTGCCTTCAACCTTCGCCAAAAAGCTCTTCACCGTCACCGATGTCGGAACGCCGGTGCTGATCGGCGCCTGACCCCGACCAATTGCCAACGGTTCACCGCGCGGGCAGCACCGGCTGTCGGCGCGGTGAGTTTTTCGGGTCACGCCAAAGTCCGATGAAGCAGGAAACGTGCTGCTCATCCGTTGTTAAGCACGTTTCCTTCATCTAATTTAGCGACATGAAAACACGGATCTTTTCCGCGGCGCTCGTCGCGCTACTTCTCCAGCCCGCGATCGCCGATGCCAGGCCCAGGCAGGAGCCTGCTGCGGCCGCTGCTGTCCAGCTTCCGTACCAGTCCGCAAACCTGCCGACCTCGTCAGAGACTCGCGCCTTCTACGCCCGGTACGGCGCACCCATCTGGTTCAACGGGAGCGTGCCCAAGCCCGCGGTCAATTACTTCCTGTCGGTCCTCAAGCGCGCTCCGCTCGACGGCGTTGCGCCCGGGCCCCAATATGCCGCGCAGCTACAGTCCGCGGTGCAGCAGGCGGCGGCCGGCAGCCCGCAAGCGATCGCTTACGCCGATCATTCCCTTTCGGAAGCGCTGGTCCTCTACGCGCAGATGATGGACCGGCCGGTCCCCAACATGACGTACGGCTACGATTTCATGAAGCCGAAGCATCGATCGGCCGAGCAGATCCTGCTGACTGCGTCCGGGTCGCCGTCGCTCGAGGCCTATATCAAGTCGGTTGCCGATCCCAATGCGGTGTACACATCCATCCGGGACGCGGCCTGGAACGAGATGCAGGCCAGCGGTTCCACCGTTGCCGACCCGCGCGTGGTCGCCAATCTCGACAGGGCGCGCGGAATGCCGGCGAAGGGGCGCTTCGTGCTGGTGAATTCGGCAAACCAGACGCTTTACATGTACCAGGACGGGACGCCGGTCGGGTCGATGAAAATCGTCGTCGGCGACAATGGCGAGCACCTGAAGAACCGGCCGGATACGCGGACGCCGCTGGTTACCAGCATGATGTTCTACGTGATTCACAATCCATATTGGAATTCGTCGGATACGCTGACCCGGCTCAACATCGCCCCGCGCTATGCCGCCGAGGGTGATAAATATTTCAAGCAGCGCGGCTTCAAGGTCATGTCCGACTGGACCAACGACGCCAAGGTCATTCCGACCAGCGAAGTCGATTGGAAGGGCGTCCGCGCAGGCAAGGTCAGCATTCGGATCCGCCAGGACCCCGGCCCCGAGAATTTCATGGGCCAGCTGAAGTTTCCGTTCGCCAATCCGCAGGACATCTATCTCCACGACACGGATCCGGGCGATCGTAACCTCTTCGGTCTTTCGCAGCGAACTCGAAGCAATGGCTGCGTGCGGCTGGAGAATGCCGAGGGACTTGCAACCTGGTTGCTGGGTCATCGGCCTGACGAGTCCATCACCCAGCCGGAGTATCCGGAACAGCTTCCGCAGGGCGTTCCCATTTACGTCACTTACCTTACCGCCGTGCCCAAGGACGGGCAGCTGACGTTCCTCGACGACGTCTATGGCTGGGACCCCCGAGGCGCCTCGAGGCAGGTCGCGGCCGGCAAATAAAGGCATCGAGCTTTTTTCCGGCGCTTCTCGGCCCTAGGGTGGGGACATGGCTAAAACGGCGAAGAAGATAGCGAAGAAGCCGGCGCGCTCATCGCGCTCCGGGTCAAAGGCCGAAGCTTCCGATCAGGGCTTCGCTTCCGCCCGCGACGCGCTCGCCGAACTGATGGAGAGCCAGCTGGTGACGGAGGTCATCGCGGCAGGCGCGGCGGCCGGGCTGGCCGCAATGACCCAGCACGCATTGTCTAAGAAGGAAGGCGGCGCGAAAACTGCTCTTCAGGAGGGTGCGAAGGCGGCGGCGGCGGCAGCCGGGGCGCGGCTGGCGGAGGAAATCGAGGAGATCGTAAAGAGCGCGAGAGAGGCTAGCGGCGAACCAGAGTGAGCCGCGCGGGGCCGACGTCCCGTTCGCAATCCACCGCTCCGCAGCTCGATTCCACCCGGTCCCCGCGCTTAGTTTCGATGGCAATCCACGCGCCCGTCGCCGCCCAGCCGTGATCGACGAGGGAGGCGAGAGCTGCCGATCCCGATCCCGGGCCGTATGGAGGGTCGGCCAGCACGAGATGAAACGGCTCCGATGGCCGCCGATCGACCGAACCTTGCACGATCTGCACGCGCTCCGTCGCGCCAAGGGCCCCGGCATTGGCGCGAATCGCGGCGGCCGCGCGCGGATCCCGCTCGACGAAGCAGGCGAAAGCCGCCCCGCGCGACAGCGCCTCCAGCCCAAGTGCGCCGCTGCCGGCGTAAAGGTCGGCCACGCGAAGCTGCTCGAACGAGCCGAGGCGGCTAGCCAGCATTGAAAACAACGTCTCGCGAACTCGGTCGGCGGTCGGCCGCGTTTCCATTCCCTCGGGCGTGACGAGCTTTCGCCCGCGCCACTCCCCGGCGACAATTCTCACTTCAGCGTTGCCGCGAAAACCGCGACGTCCCGCGCTGCGATCTCGTCGAGCCGCCCCGGCTCCAGCCCTGCAAGGTCGAAGGGACCGTAGGCGGTCCGAATCAGCCGCGACACCTTGAGCCCGAGATGCGCAAGCACGCGCCGCACTTCGCGATTCTTGCCCTCGGTAAGACCGAGTTCGATCCAGCAGTTGCGGCCGGTCCGCCGTTCCAGGTTGGCGTTGATGGAGCCGTAATGCATCCCTTCGATCGTCACGCCTTCGGCAAGCTTTTCCAGATCGGACTGGCTGATGTCGCCAAAGGCCCGGGCGCGATAGCGACGCACGATGCCGCTGCTCGGAAGCTCGAGCTTGCGCTTGATCTCGCCATCGTTGGTCAGCAGCAGCAGCCCCTCGGTCATGAAATCGAGACGGCCGACCGGCATCAGCCTGGGCAGGCCCTTCGGCAGCGCGTCGTAAATGGTGGGGCGGCCCTTCGGGTCGCGGGCAGCGGTGATGGTCCGCTGCGGCTTGTAGAAGCGAAACAGGCGAGTCGATTGCGCGTCGCGGACAGGCTTGCCGTCCACTGTCACCCCACCGAGCCCGGTGAGAATGGTCGCCGGAGTCGTCAGGATCTCGCCGTCGAGAGCGATTCGCCCGGCCTCGATCATGCGTTCGACCTCGCGCCGCGATGCAACTCCTGCCCGCGCCAGGAGCTTGGCAATGCGCTGCGGTTCGCCTTCCGGCGTCCGGGCGGACTTCTTTCCGCGGCGCGGCACCTGAGGGCCGCTGGTGCGTTGCAATGACAAGGTTCCTGAATCCTGCTGGGGGTCGGTTTGTTCGGCAAGCGTAAGCGCATCGTCAAGCGCATCCTCATCGTGGAGGATGAGCCACTGACTGCATTCGACAATGAAGTGACTCTTGCCGACCTCGGTTACGACGTCGTGGCGACCCTCGACAAGTTCGATGCTGCAATTTCGCTCCTGGACCGTGAAGACGTCGATCTCGTTCTCAGCGACGTCCGACTGAGCGGCAAAAGGAGCGGGCTCGATCTTGCCCGTGCTGCAGCCAACCGCGGCATCCCCGTCCTGTTTTCGACCGGCTTCACGATTCCCGAGCAGGCGAAGTCCGTCGCGATCGGCTGCCTGAGCAAGCCGTACACGGAGCGGCAGTTGAAGAATGCGCTCGATGCCGTGGACCGGCTGCTTGCGGGCGAGAAGGTCAAGCCGGCCAAGGGGCTGGAGCTTTACCCGCGGGTGGACAGCTAGAGCAGCGCCTCGACGCGCGCGTGGAAGTCGGCGATTCCGCTTTCTAGAGTTCCGAGCGTCACCGCGTCCAGGAGACCCGATTCAAGCCCCTGCTGGCAAAGCGCCGCAGCCCGGAAATCCTCGCCGCCGAACGTCCCCTCGTCGAGGAGCGTCCAGCTCTTGCGCCAATGCGCCTCCGCTTCCGCCGTCGCGGGCGGTTCCGGGATCAGCATGAAATCCTCGACCAGCGACGAATTCACGGTCTGCGGCATGACGACCAGCAGGTTGATGTAGTCGGGGCTGACCACCAGCACCGCGGCCGGAAAGATCATGTAGGTGTACGTGACGGCGCGGCGAAGCTGCTGCCAGTCGTCGCGGTCTATTTGGGAGAGATAGTCCGCTCGCCCGACGACGGCCCGTTGGTGCGGTCCGATCTGGTCGGCGGCCGTGATCCCGTCAGCAAAGAATCCGGCGATCGTTTTCGCGTGCAGTCTCTGGACGTGATAGCTTTCGAGAAAGGCGTCGATGAGCTGTTTCCAGTTCGCGGCCACCGCATGCGTGTGGCGACGGTACAGGTGCAGGTCCTTCATTCCAAAGGCATCGAAATCGGCGGCGAGAGCGTCCGCTGCGCCGAAATCCGCCTTTTGGTCGCGCGAAAACCAGACGAGCCCGCCCGATTCCGTGGACGGAAAACGGACCAGCGATTTCTCGCTCTTGTCGAGCCCGGGAAAACATTCGGGGCGCGGGATGCCCTTCAGCGCGCCGTCGGGGCCATAGGTCCAGGCATGATAAGGGCAGGCGATGCCCTTTGCGGCGACGACGTCGCCGCTTTCCACGAGGCGCGTCCCGCGATGGCGGCAGACGTTCGCCATGACGTGAATCCTGCCCTCGCCGTCACGGGTGACGAGAAGCGGAACGCCATAGCCGTCGTGAGTCGCCGCGAGCTTCGGTTCGGGCAGGAGCGCCGATGGGCCGAGGACCAGCGGAAGCTTCTCGAAAATGCTTTGCCGCTCGGCCTCGAAGCGGTCTTGGTCCGTGTAAACGCTCGAATCGAGCTTCAGCACCCTCTCGCCGATGGCCGCTTCGCCGCGGGCGAGGGCGTCGGCAAGAGCGCGTTGGCCCGCGCTTGGCTTCAGGACAGACGTAGGCGCGTCCATGCCGCTTTGGTGCGCCCAACTTGCTCCGAGGGCAAGAGTTGCGCTCACCCCCTGTTCAGCCGCTCCCGGCCTGTTAAGCATCGCGTGCAGCGAAGCGATGAAGGGGCAGCGGAATGGCGACAGCGACGATTGATGAGCATCCCACGGGGCTGAAGCTCATCGGAGTTGCAATGCGTAATCGCAAGACGGCGATCATGCTGGTTTTCGGTTTCGCTGCCGGACTTCCCTACACGCTGCTGATCGGGACCCTGAACGCCTGGCTCGGCGAATGGCAGGTGGACCTGGCGACGATTGGTGTCATTTCGTGGATCGGCCTCGCCTACGCCTTCAAGTTCCTGTGGTCGCCGCTGGTGGATCGCGTCCAGCTTCCGGTGCTGGAGCGGCTGGGGCGGCGACGAAGCTGGCTTTTGCTGTGCCAGATATTGCTGACCTGTACCTTCTTCGGGCTCGCCCTTTCCGATCCCCGGATAGCGCTTGGCTGGTTTGCCCTGGTTGCCGTCATCGGCGCCTTTTCGTCATCGACGCAGGACGTGGTGATCGACGCGTGGCGGATCGACGTCGCCGACGATCAGGCGCCGGTCGAAATCCTCTCCTCCATCTACCAGTTCGGCTATCGCATTGCCGCGCTCGTGGGCGGAGCCCTGGCGCTGGTCCTGTCGGAGCGCATGGACTGGCCGACCGTCTACGCGGTCATGGGGTGCTTCATGGCTCTGACCCTGATCGCGACGTTCATGGCTCCGGACACGCCCCGCGAGGTGGTCGAGCGCGAGCAGACGGCACTTCGGCAGCGCGGAGCGATCGAGCCGCGCCTTCGCGCGATCGGACTGGCCGTCGTCGGAATAGGCTGGGTGTGGGCAATCTGGACGGTCGCCGCCTTCATGATCCGGGTCGTCACCGCTTCGCCCGATGAAGCGGGAGCGCCCAATGTCGGCGAATTCACAAGCACCATGGGCCCGCTCATCGTTGCAGCGACCGTCATCCTGCCGTCGATCGTCGCCGCTGTATTCAACTGGCTGACGCACCGTCGGGGCTATGTCCTGACAGAGGACGAGCCGCCGCCCAACGGCGCGGAACGTGCGGCCGACCACGCCTATTCCGCGCTCATCCTGCCGCTCGGCGAGCTGGTGAAGCGGATCGGCTGGGGAGTCATCATCGTCCTCGGGCTGATCCTCAGCTACCGGATCACCGACCTTATCTGGGGCGCTTACGCATTTCCCTTCTACCTGACGGAGATGCACTACACGGGGGACGAGGTCGCCTTCGCGTCCAAGATCTTCGGCGTCTTCATGACGATGGCGGGAATCGCCGTCGGCGGAATCCTGTTTGCGGTCATCGGGCGCATGCCGACCCTGTTCATCGGCGCCGTCGTGGCGGCAGCGAGCAACCTCTTGTACGCCGACCTGGCCTCGGGCGCGCCGTTCATCGACTCGGTCGCGCATCTCTTCTTTCTCGACCGGCTCGGCGTGGACATGCGGATGATCCGCCTGATGATCGCGATTTCGGGCGAGAACATTTCGGGCGGGCTCGCCGGCGCGGCGTTCGTCGCTTACCTGTCGTCGATAACCTCGCGCCAGTTCAGCGCCGTCCAATATGCGCTGCTGTCCTCCCTGACCTTCCTCGTCGGCTCCCTTGGTCGCGCATGGATCGGACAGGAAATCGAAATCGTCGGTTATGCGCAGGTGTTCTGGATAACGGCCGGAATCGGCCTTATCGCCGTCTTTTTCGTGGCGCTCGAGTGGATCCGCACCGGCTTCGTTCAACGGCGCGCAGCCCAGGCCGGATCGGTGTCCCCGTCGGACGCCGCCATGTCGGAGCAAGGCGACAGCGCTTAGCCGCCTATTCGGGTATGTCCCCGTTCGCCTCCAGCGCCTCGCCCGCGAGGTAGAGCGACCCGATGATCAGCACGCGCGCGGGCTTCTTCACCTGGTCGAGCGCTTTTTTGAGCGTTGAATTGGCTGTCGCTTCGAAACCGAGATTCGCCGCCATTCGGGCAAGCTTTTCGGGCTCGAAATGGTCGTGATCGCGAACCGGAACGCAGTGGACCTCGCTCGCCAGCCCGCGAAAGGCTTTCAGCATTGCTTTCGGGCTCTTCGTCGAAAGGCTGGCGAATATGAGCACCAACGGCAGGTCGGCGCTGAAGCCGCGCCGGGCGTATTGCGCGAGCGGACGCATGGCCGAAGCGTTGTGGGCGCCGTCCAGCCACAGTTCGCTGCCTTTGGGCAGGTGCCGGGTCAGCGCGCCGGGGCCAAGTTTTTGCAGGCGCGCCGGCCACGCCGCGGCGAGAATTCCCTCGCTATAAGCCGCCTCCGGAACGCGCAGGCGATCCTGCTGGCGAAGCATTGCAACCGCCAGGGCGGCATTGTCTGCCTGGTGACGGCCGGGAAGGTTCGGCATCGGCAGCTTCAGGCCACCGGAGCGATCGCGGTAGCGAATGCTTCCGCGGATCACTCGCATGTCCCAGAGCGCCCCGCGCCCGATCCACGGCGCACCTGCCTTTTCCGCGGCCTGCTGCACCTGCTGCGCGGCGAGCGGGCGGTAGCGCTGCGTGACGAGCGGCACGCCGGGCTTGGCAATGGCCGCTTTTTCGGCCGCGATGTCGGTGATCGTTCGGCCCAGCCACTGGCGGTGATCGACTCCCAGCCCTGCTATCCCGCAGACGAGCGGTTCTTCGATGACGTTCGTCGCGTCGAGCCGGCCGCCGAGGCCGACCTCGACGATGCACGCATCGGCCGGAGTGCGCGCGAAGGCGAGGAAGGCGGCAGCGGTGACGGCCTCGAAGAAGCTCGGCTCGATCCCGTCGCTGGAATCGAGAACCTCTTCCAGAAGGCTCGCCAGTCGATCGTCTTCGATGAGCCTTCCGGCCACCCGTATGCGCTCGTTGAAGCGTACGAGGTGCGGACTGGTGAACATGTGAACGGTGCAGCCAGACGCCTCCAGGATCGCTCGGAGGAACGCACAGGTGGAGCCTTTGCCATTGGTCCCGGCGACGTGAAAAACTGGCGGGAGCTTGTCCTGCGGGCGCCCGAGACGTTCGAGGAGTTCCGTTATCCGGTCCAGCCCGAGACGGTCGCCTCCGGGCGAGAGTTTTTCCAGCCGGTCGAGCTGCTTTTGAACGGCTGCGCTTCGGGACCGCGCGAAGTCGGCCATCTCAGGCGGCCTTCTTCTCCGGCACCAGGTAGCCGATGATCGTGGCCAACTTCTCCTTCATCTGGTCGCGCGGGACGACCATGTCGATCATCCCGTGCTGAAGCAGATATTCGGCTCGCTGGAACCCCTCTGGGAGCTTTTCGCGGATCGTCTGCTCGATCACTCTTTGGCCCGCAAATCCGATCAGCGCGCCCGGCTCCGCGATCTGGATGTCGCCGAGCATCGCGTAGGACGCGGTGACTCCGCCCGTCGTGGGATCGGTCAGGACGACGATGTAGGGCAGGCCCGCTTCCTTGAGCTCGCGAATGGCTACCGTGGTTCGCGGGAGCTGCATCAGCGACAGCACCGCTTCCTGCATTCGGGCGCCGCCGGACGCGGTGAAGATGATGTAGGGCACCTTGTCGGCGATGGCTGCGCGAATGCCCGTTATGAAGGCGGTTCCGACCGCGACGCCCATCGACCCGCCCATGAAGGCAAAGTCCTGCACGCCGACGATCGCGCCGTGCCCGTTGATCTTTCCGCGAGCGTTGAGGAGCGCGTCGCGCTCGCCGGTCTTCGACCGGGCCTCCTTGAGCCGGTCCGTATAGCGCTTGCTGTCGCGAAATTTCAGCGGATCCTCGCGCACATCCGGCGTCGGGATCAGCTCATGCTCACCATCGTCGAAGACATATTGGAAACGCTGCGCGGGCCCGATGCGGTCGTGGAACTCGCAGCGCGGGCAGACTCGCTGATTGTCTTCCCATTCCTTGAGGAAGACCATCGTGCCGCACTTCGCGCACTTGTGCCAAAGGGTGTCGGCCGACTGGCGCTTGGGAAGGAACGGGATTCCGTTTCTGACTCGGCTCAACCAGGACATCGTTTCGCCTTTCTATCGCGACGGCGGTAGTCGCAAGCCGGCGCTCTTGTCCACCTACAAGCTTGCGGCAATCGCCTGACAGGCGGCCGCCGGGTCGCTGGCCTGGGTGATGGGGCGGCCGATGACCAGGATGGACGCGCCCGATTCCACGGCCGAACGCGGTGTCGCGGTCCGTTTCTGGTCGCCCGTAGCGCTGCCTTGCGGACGAATTCCCGGGACCACGAAGAAGCCGTCCGGCCATTGGGCGCTGGCGCGCTTCACCTCCGCCGCCGAACAGACGATGCCGTCGAGACCGCAGCGGCGGGCGAGGGCGGACAGGCGATCGACCTGCTCGCAAACGCCCGAGCCCACGCCGACGCTGTCGAGGTCCGAATCGTCGAGGCTGGTCAGGACGGTGACCGCGACGACCTTGGTCGATTCCGGGGCCGCTGCCTTCGCCGCTTCGAGCATCGCCGGTCCGCCCGCGGCGTGCACGGTCAGGACTGCGGGCTCGATCGGGCGAAGCGCGCGCACCGCGCTGGCGACCGTGTTCGGAATGTCGTGGAGCTTGAGGTCGAGGAATATCGGAAGCCCGATCGCGGCGATCTCGCCGACGCCCTGCGGGCCGTTGGCGCAGAAGAACTCGAGCCCGAGCTTGAGGCCTGCCGCGGACGGCTTGAGCGATTTGGCGAGCAAGCTCGCCTCCTCCAGGTCGGCGGTGTCGATGGCGACGAAGACAGGATTCACTCGTTAGGCTCCGCGTCGGGAATCATTTCGCGTGGTTGGGCATCGCGAGCCATGGTGACTCGGTTCCTCGCTCGCCATAGCCGCGTCCTGAAGCTCAGCCACGTCGGCACGAAGCCGATCAGGAAGGCCAGCAGAAGCAGCAGCGGAAGCTTGATGTCGGCCTGGAGATTGCCCCACAGGTCGACGGTGACGTCGCGCCAGTTGCGCGCGGCGAAAAAGGTCACCAGTACCGCGACGACGATCCAGAACAGGCTTTTCAAGAACCGCAATCGCTGCCCTCCCGTGAAAAGCGCCTTAAGCTACGGCCCGCGGGATAGCTAGCGGCGGATCCGAAGCACGTTCGTCGCGGCTGGCCGTCGGTTCGTCGCAGGAGCGTCGGCGCGATGTTGAGCGCGGATTCGCGTCCGGCAACAGCAACCGTGCGGGATCGGGGAGGTGGGATTCGTGAAGTTTGCGGCCAAGGCGGGAATCGGAATCGCGGTGCTTGCGCTGGGGTCGGCGCTGATTGCGATCAAGCCCGGGGAGCACGACCAGGCCCGGCACAACGCACAAGCCGCGACGGACGCGGCCCACGCGCGTCTCGCGACCGTTTCGGCGGCCGCTCGCCACGACGTCGATTACCCGCTTCTGGACGCCCGGCTGAAGAAGCTGATGGACCGCTCGACCATGGTCGGACTTGCCGTCGGAGTCGTCGAGAACGGACGAATCACGTTCCTCAAGGGCTATGGCGAAACGCTCGCCAAGTCCGGCGATCCGGTCACTCCGGACACGGTGTTCCGCTGGGCGTCACTCTCCAAGGGCGTCGCTGCGACCATGGTCGCGAAGCTGGCCGAAGACGGGAAAGTGAACCTTCAGGCGCCGATCGCGCGCTACGGCACCACGCTCAGGCTGCCGGACAACGCCCAGCAGCGGGCAAGCGTCGTCGACCTGCTTAGTCATCGGCTTGGTATCTATCACAACGCTTACGACGAGCGTCTGGAATCGGGCCAGGACCCGCGCAAGATCCGCCGCGATATCGGCGGTCTGGACCTGATCTGCCAGCCCGGCACCTGCTGGAATTACGAGAACGTTGCCTTCGACGCCTCTTCCGAAATCGTCCGCAACGTGACTGGAAAGCCCTATCGCCGTGTCCTGCAGCGGCGGTTGTTCAATCCCATCGGGATGACCAGCGCAAGCGTCACTCGCGACGGGCTAATGCACTCCAAAAGCTGGGCGCACGCGCACAGCTCCGGAGGGCGCGAAATCGATATTTCGCAGTCCTACTATCGAGTCCCGGCGGCAGGTGGGGTCAACAGCGACATCAAGGACCTCACCTTGTGGATGCTCGCCCAGATGGGCGAGATGCCGGACGTGATTTCACCCAAGGTGCTGGCCGCGCTTCACTCGCGACTGGTCAAGACGGCAAACGAGCGCCGGCGTGTGCACATGCCCGCCGACACGCTGAAGACGGCTTGGTACGGGCTCGGCTGGCGAAGCTACGATTATGCCGGTCATCTGATCGTGGGCCATCGCGGCGGGGTCGACGGCTATCGCTCGCTCATCCTCTTCGACCCGAAGAAGAAAAGCGGCGTCGTCGCACTCTGGAACAGCAATACCAACCAGCCGGGCGGGCTCGAATTCGAAGTGATGGACATGATCTACCACCGGCCGTTCCACGACTGGCTTCACATCGACAAGATGGGCGCGCCAACTCCCGAGACCGAAGAGGCGAGCGATACCGGCGGCGGCTCCAGCTGAGCCGCCGCGCGGCCGCGTGCGTCAGTCCTGCGCTTCCATGCTGTGCTTGAGCTGGCTCATCTGGTCGTGGCCCTGCCGAACCTGCTGATAGCACTGTTCCACCACCTGGCGCGGATCGCCTGACAGCTTGCCGAGCGCATCCTCATACTGCTCCTTTAGATAGTCCTCGGCGCTTTCTGTCTGGTTGACGATGGCCTGGTTGTCGTGGCCGGTGACCGCGCCTTTCAGGTCCTCCCATACGTGATGCGCCTGGCCCATCATCGAGCCGGAGTCGGCGGGCTCGCCGCCCATCCGGCTGATTTCCTGCCGAAGCCGGTCGGCAACGTTCCTGCGCTCGCTGGCGCGTTCCTGGAAGATCTGCTGAAGGCGGTTGCTATCCAGCTCCTTCGCCGAATTGTCGTAGCCGTTGACGCTGTCAATCGTCGTCTTGAGCAGCGAGTTGAGTGTGTCGATCTGGTCGTCTGCCATGAGTTGTCTCCATTTTCTTGAGTGAATTTCTGCCTGACCAACGCGCCAGCTGCGCAGCCGATGCGCGGGCGGCAGAAAAATCGGGAGCGCCGTGGGGCATTCCGTGACATTGTGCGTGCGGGTGGTTCTTCGGGGGGCAAGATGAGTTTTTCGCGCAGAAATCTACTCCACAGGATCGGTGCGATCGGCGGGGCCGGGGCGGCCTACATGGCCATGGAGGCGATGGGGCTGGCGATCCCCACGCCGGCAGGTGCGGAGTCCTTTGCGCTGCCGCCGCGCAGCGGGACCGGCAAATCGGTCGTCATCCTTGGCGCCGGAATTGCCGGGCTGGTGTCGGCGCTGGAGCTGCAGCAAGCGGGCTATGACGTCACGGTGCTCGAAGCGAGGGGCCGGGTCGGCGGGCGTGTCTGGAGCATTCGCGGTGGCGACAGGATCGTCCAGACCGGCCGCCCCGACCAGCGCGCCACCTTCGGCGACGGTTTCTATTTCAACGCCGGAGCAGCGCGAATCCCGAGCACGCACCGGGTGATGCTGGGCTACGCGCGGCGGTTTGGCGTGCCGATGGAAGTGTTCGTCAACGCCAACCGTAACGCAAGCTGGGACTTTGGCGGCAAGGTCTATCCCGAGCGGCGCCGCTACTACGACCTGAACGGACGCATTTCCGAGCTTCTCGCCAAGGCGATCGACCAGCACGCGCTGGACCAGGAGATGCCCGCGGAAGAGCTGCAGCAGTTCCGCCAGTTCCTGGGCTTCTACGGCGGACTAGACGCCAACGGTAATTATGTGGCGAACACCGCCGCCGGCTATGCGTCGGAGCCGGGCGGCTACGACAATCCGGGCGCTCCCGTCGAGCCGCTCCCACTGAAGGACATACTCCCGGGCCGCGGGATCGGTCTTCCGCTGAGGTTCGATGGCATCTGGGACATGCAGGCGACCATGCTCCAGCCGGTCGGCGGAATGGATAGAATCGCGCACGCGATGTACGAGCAGGTGAAGCCGAGGGTGCGGCTGAATTCCGTCGTCACGGCAATCAGGCGGTCGGGAAGCGGCGTGCGGATCGAGCATGGCGGCACGGCCACCGAAGCCGATTTCTGCATCTGCACGCTGCCGGTTCCGGCGCTCGCTCGAATCCCAAGCGACTTTTCGCCCGCTAAGAAGGCCGCATTCGCCGAGGTTGTTTACAATCGTCCGGTCAAGGTCGCGTTCCAGAGCCCGCGATTTTGGGAGCAGGACGACAATATCTTCGGCGGGCTCGCGTGGACGGACCGGCTGAACGAGAACGTGATGTATCCTTCCAACGCGGTCGGTTCGCCCGAAGGCGTGATCGTCGCCGCCTACAGCCTTGGCTGGACTCGCCGGGACACGCCCGCGGCATTCGAGAAACTGTCGCACGAAGATCGGATCCGCGTGAGCCGCGAATCAGTGGAGGCGCTGCACCCCGGCAAGTCGAGGCTGATGACGAAAGGTGTCACCGTGGCGTGGGGGCTGACGCCGTGGTCCGAAGGTGTCGGCGCCGTGTGGGGACCGTCGGCCAGCAACGACAGGCGGACGGGCGCCTATCTCGAGCTGTTGAAGCCGGAGGGGCCGATCGTCTTCGCCGGCGAGCATTTGAGCTATCAGGGCACGTGGCAGGAAGGGGCGGCCCTGTCGGCTCACGAGGCGCTGAAGCTGGTCCAGTCGATGGCGGTCGAGAGGGCAGGAACCGTCGCCGCCTAGGCGCCAGGGCTCGCCGAGCCGAAGCGGGCGCCGACGCTGGCGCTCGTTACGCTGCCGCGATAGGTTTGCCAGCTCAATTCGAGGAGTTGCCCTAATGCGCCGATTGCAATCGCTCGTCTGCGTCCTCTCGCTTGTTGTCCCCGCTGCGGCCGTGGCCCAGGCGAGCGGGACCGATCTTCCCCCCGGGGCCGCGACGCACGTTTCGGTCGCCGCTCCGGCCTCGACAGAAGTGGCCAATCCGGCTCGAACTGCCGAAAACGTGAAGCTCGACAAGTCGCGAAAACCAGCGGAAATTCTCGATTTTCTGGGAGTGAAGCCGGGAATGGCCGTGCTCGACCTGTTCGGGGCCAACCGCTATTGGGCGGAATTGATCGCTCCGACGGTCGGACCGAAGGGCTCCGAGACCGTGTGGGAGCCGGACCAGTTCTACAGCGACGAATCGAAGGCGAAGTTCGCGCCGTTCGCGGCAGATCATCCCAACGTCAGGATGATCACTTCGCCGCTTCAGGCTCCGGACTTCGGCTCCAACCGCTACGACGCGGCGATCTTCAACCTCAATTATCACGATCTCTACGTGGACTTCTCGAAGCGCGGAATTCCCGAAATCCAGCCGAGGGAATGGCTCAAAGCGCTGTACGCGGCGATGAAGCCGGGTGGAGTCGTCGCTCTCATCGATCATGCCGCCAGCCCGGGCGATACGCGCGCGACGGCCAATTCGCTGCACAGGATCGACCCGGCCACCGTGAAGGCGGATTTCGAAAGCGCAGGATTCGTTCTTGATGGCACCAGCGACGTCCTCGCCAATCCGGCCGACGATCACACGCTGAAGGTGTTCGACCCGGCCATCCGTGGAAAAACGGACCGCATGGTGTTTCGCTTCAAGAAGCCCGCGGAGTGAGCAGCCGAACGACGGGGCTCGTTCTTGGAGCCCTCGTCGTTGGAGTCGTCGGTGGCGCGCTGGCGAAGGGTTCAGCGTCCGTTGCTCCGCTGATCGATGCAGCGGCGCTCGGTGGCGGGCTGTGGCTCGACGCCCTGAAAATGACGGTCCTGCCGCTGATCGTCGCCTTGCTGGTCAAGGGCATCGTCGGTGGCGCGATGGCCGCGCGGGCAGGGCGAACGGCGGCGCTGTCCATCGGCGCTTTCCTCGCACTCTACGTGGTGAGTGCGCTCGTCGGCGTCCTGGCGATGCCGGTCCTGCTGGCATCATTCCCGATTCCCGACGGCGCGGCCGCCGCCTTCCGGTCGGGAATCGCGGCCCTGGGTCCGGCGCCGGTGAACCTGCCCGGAAGCGGCGACATCCTTCACAGCTTCATTCCTGACAACGTCTTTGCCGCCGCGTCGTCGGGCGACATGCTGAAGGTCGTCTTTTTCACGATGCTGTTCGGCGCAGCCATCACGCGACTGAGCGCTGAATTTCGCGAGCCGCTGGTGCGCGTGTTCGAAGCGATCGCGGCCGCCATGCTGGTCGTGGTCGGATGGGTGATTGCGCTCGCACCCATCGGAATCCTGTTCCTCGCTTTTGTCATGGGAGCGCAGGGCGGGTTTTCCGTCATCGGCGCGGTGGGCCACTATTTCGTGCTCTACATGAGCATTGGAGGGGTCATTCTCGTAGCCGCTTACGCAGTCGCGGCTTTCGCGGCCCGATGGCCGCTTGGGCGCTTCGCCCGTGCGATCGCTCCATCCCAGGCGATCGCTTTTTCCACCCAGTCATCGGTGGCCACGTTGCCCGCGATGCTCGTCGCGGCGGAAAAGCTCGACGTTCGCCAGCCGAACGCGGACGTGACGTTGCCCTTGGCAGCGGCGTTGTTCCGAGTCACCGGCCCGGCGATGAACGTCGCCGTCGTCGTCTATCTTGCCGCGCTGCTTGGCGTTCCGCTTTCGGCAGGTCCGATGCTGGCGGGCTTCGCACTTGCCAGCGTGATGACAATCGGAGCGCCCGGAATTCCGGGCCAGAGCAGTTTCATCACCACGATCGCGCCGATCGCCGTCGCGATGGGGGTTCCGATCGCACCGCTCGCAATCTTCGTTGCTCTCGAACCCATTCCGGACATGCTGCGAACGGTCGCGAACGTGACGATGGACGTGGCCGTCACCGGAGCCGTCGATCGGCGGGCCTGATCCTCTCCGCCGCCGTGCGTCCGGCCGCCGTTCGTCGATTGGGACCCGCACAAGCGGCCTTTGTCGCATTGCCGACAAAGGCGTGTCGCGCCGTCGATCCCGGCGCGACTTTGGCGAGGTGAGAGCGCATCTCGAGCGTGCGGCGCGGCGAATCCCAATTGCCCCCAGCCGCCGCGTCGCAGCAGGAGATGCGACATGCTCAAACTTCTTTGCGTATGTGGCGCCGTTGCGATCTCGGCGTCGCTGGTCGTTCCCACCGTGACCCAGGCGCAGGAGCCCAGATCGGTCACGGTCTCCTATGCGGATCTCAACCTTGCAAACGACGCCGGCGCGTCGATTCTCGAAAAGCGGATCGGCAATGCAGCCCGGATCGTGTGCGAGATCGAGGATTCGCGGCAAATGCCTCTTGCCCAGGCGACGCTGCTGTGCCGGAACCAGGCAGTCGCAGACGCGCGACCCCAGTTCATGGCGGCGGTTACTGCCGCGAGGCATCCGTCGGTGACCGTCCTGCCGGCTGCGATCGCCGTCACTGCGAGGTGACGCAAGTGCCGCGCGTGTCCCTTTGGGGCGCGCGCGGTGCGCGCTTCAGCGCCCGGCGATCTTTCTCACCCGGTCGGAGTAGAGGCGGCCGACGGGCTGCTCGGTGCCGTCCGCGAGCCGCGCGACCCAACGTCCGGAGGCATTGCGCGAAAAGCCGGCAATGAAGTCCTTTCGGACGATCGCGGAGCGGTGAAGGCGAACGAACAGCTCCGGGTCCAGCCCTTCTTCGAGAGCGGCCATCGAATGGTGGATGAGCCAGCTTCGGCGGCCGACGTGGAGGCGCATATAATCGCGCTCCGCCGACACGCGGTCGATGTCCCGGGCAGCGATTCGGACCAATCCCGTAAGGTCGGAAGCCCAGAATTCCTCGATCCAGCGTGACGGCTCGCCGGGTTCGGCAGCGACGGTGCGGCGGTGCTCGATATAGTCTCGGGCCCTGTCGATGGCGCGCTGGAGTCGTTTCGGATCGACCGGTTTCATCAGGTAATCGACAGCGGCAACATCGAATGCGGCGACAGCGAATTCGTCGAACGCCGTCACGAAGACGACTGCGGGTGGCGTGTTCTGCTTGGTCAGCGAGCGTGCGACCTCGATGCCGTCGCGGCCCGGCATGGCGATATCGAGCAGGAGCAGGTCGGGGCCAAGGGCCCGCGCCATGCTGACCGCCGATTCCCCGTCATTGGCGCTTCCGACCAGGGTCACGCCCGTGGCTCTTGCGAGCAGAACTTGCAGCCGTTCCGCAGCAAGCGGTTCGTCGTCCGCAATCAGCACGCGCAGGGACTCTTCGTCAGCCATCGCGCTGGACCGGAATGGTGAGTGTCACCTTGAAGCTGCCGTCGCTGGCGGGTCCGTAGCTGCACTTCGCCTTTGGTCCGAAGCGGGTCTCAAGCCGTTCGGTCACGTTCGCCAGCCCCAGCCCCGTCCCCTCGTGAGTCGCCGCCGGGAGCTGGTTCTTCCGGCCGTTGAGCAGGCGGTTGGCGATCGTGATCTGCATTCGCCCGTCTGGAATCGATTCCGCGGAAATGCGGACCAGCACCTTCTGGCGTGTCTTCGAAACGCCGTACTTGATCGCATTTTCGACGATGGGCTGCAGGATCAGCGCCGGGAGACGCGCTGAAAGCAGGTTTTCGGGAACGTCGATCTCGACCTGCAAGCGGTCCGGGAAACGAGTCTCTTCGATTTCCAGGTACAGTCGCTGCAGGTCGATTTCCTGGGCAAGCGGGATATCGGCGGCAGGGTCCAGCGAAAGGCTGCTCCTGAAGAAGGTGGACAGGCCCAGAAGCATCGCTTCGGCGCGGTCGTTGCGCCCTGTCATCACCAGCGACGACAGCGAGTTCAAGGTGTTGAAGAGGAAGTGCGGATTGACCTGGTAGCGAAGCGCGCGAAGCTGGGCCGCCTGGGCGGCGCTTTCCGCTTCGGCTGCGCGCTTCTGGGCGGTCAGCGCCTGCCCCTGCGCGCGCATGGCGAGATAGTAAGCACTCCACGCGATGAAGAAGAATAGCCACACGACCATCGCGTCGGCAGCGATCCGGAACTGCTCATACGGGTCGAGAGCGCCGACATTCGGCCAGGTCACCACCAGCGGCGGCTCGCCTTGCCGCTCGATGCGGGTGGAATTGCCAAGCTCGGTGATCCGATACCCCTCGGTCGAGACGTAGTGGACCTCGTCCTGCGGCTTGTCCTGGTAACGGTCGGCCAGGAGAAGGATCGCGGCCATCAACGCGGAAGCGGCAAGCGAGGACGCGGCTGCGACCGCGGCGCGCCGCCGCAACCCGGAGCCAGCCGGAAGAAGGGAAAGGACGACATAGATCGCGAAGGTGAGAAGGATTCCGATCGCGATCGTGAACGACTTGTTTTCCAGGATCGTCAGCGGATCGCGGCCCAGGAACGCGCGCAACACGACGGTGGTGGCGTAAAAGAGCCAGAAGCCGAGGATCGACTTAACGGCCACGGGCCAGTCGGCGAAGCTCTTGGCCCGAAGCGGATGCCGAAGCGGTTTCATCGCCTCGCTTCTACGCTCGAAGAGCGGCAGTCACCACTTTCGGCGAGCATGTTTGCAGAACCCGCCAAACGTCCCGTCGAAAGCGTTTCCTTCTGGAACGCCTGTTCAACTCCGCTCGTTCAAGTGCCGAACCCAATCGGCGGAGCAACACCAAGTGAACGACAAAAGGGACAAGAAGCGGCGGCCGCCGCCTGTGGTCGAGCAGAAGAACCCGGAACCGGAACTCGAAGAGAAGCTGCGCAACCACCCGCACGACCGCGACACCAAGGTCGATGTGGGGAGCGACGAGTCGATGGATGCGTCCGATCCGGTTTCGGTCGTTCGGCCCGAAGATACCGAACCCGCGCCGTCATCCGGATTCGACGAAGACAACGAGTCGAAGCCGTGACGGCTGCGTTTCAACTGCGTTGCACATAATCAACACTCCGGCGCGTTGCGACGAAGCGTGAAATATTAACATTGCGAACCGCTCCCCCCTCTGATTCAATGCTGAATGGGGGTGGGAAAAGTGGTTAAGCAAAACGCAACTGTCGCGACCGCATGATCCCGCTTGGGCAAAAGGAGTGGGATCATGATCACGAGGACCAGCCAGCCAGCTAACGGCGCGTTGCTGATCTCGGAAATGAAGGAATTTGCCGGATTTCCGAAGGCTACGCAAAGGTACATCCGCCGCTCGCTGGATGTCGCCTACGGCCGCCGCGAACCGATCGAATGCTGGGCCAGGGACGAAGGCGAGGCCGCGTCCATTCGTGCGCAGGCGCGACTCTACAAGCAGCTCGATCACCTGAGGATGCAGGTCCCCGACGATAGCGGTCTCGACATGATCGAGCCGTTCATGGGCATGCTCATCACCCTGTCCGCGTTCGACCTCGGTCAGGATCGGCTTCTCAACTTCGCTGCATACCGTTTCCTGTACGAGCGGCTTGTCGGGGCAGCGGCGCGTCCGTGGCTTCCGGCGGCATTCTGCTCGGCAGCTGCGCTTCCGCACCTTCACCCGGATCGGCGTCGAGTCCTGCTTCAGTCGATTAGCGAGAGCGCTGCGACGGCGCCCGGCTGGTCGAGCCGCGAGCCGGCGTTCTGGCCCGAGTGGGTCGAGAAGGTGGACGCTCGCGCCGCTGCCTAGCGGTCACGCGTCCGCTTTAATCGACGGGTAGATTTCCGCCAGCTGGCGAATCGTATCGCCGGCACTGCTGTGGTGAACGAAGATTCCGCCCGCCTCCTCCCACAGGTGGCGATGATTTTCCCGGTCGTCGACGAGCACGTCCCCCTTGTCCATGTGCAGGTGCTTTTCCCGGGCCAACGTCGTGATGATCGGGACGCCGGGGAAATGCTCGGCTGCCCAGCGTTCCTTTTGCGGAGCCGCCCATTTGCCCAGTGGGAGCCCCGTCAGGATCGTGGGTTCGAGATGCTTCACCGCCCCGAACAGGCGCTGCGCATCGGGCAGTTCTTCAAGCTCGCCGTAGAAATTGTCGGCGCCCGCAAGGCGCTTCCAGAACAGCCCCGGCCCGTATCGTTTCTGGAAATCGGCGGGGCTGGCTCCGAGCAGGGTCTTCACGCCGGCGTCGAAATCCGCGAGCACGCCATCGCAGTCCAGGAACAGGTGCGGCTGTTTCTTCACCATTTGAATCGCGCCGGCTCGAGCTGCACGGGGACTGGGCGGTCGAGGTCCTGCCAGCCCCGGTCGCGCAGGACGTCATTGCTTTCCTTCGCCTTGCGGCCCGGCCCAAGCGACCAGGTGATGTGGTAGGTGGAGCCGTCCGGCCGGTCTGTCGTACCGTCGATTGCGACGACCAGGCATTCCAGGCTTTTCCCGTCATCCGCCCGGCCGACGATCCGTGCATCGACGGTGCGGGGCAGGGGGGTGTCCCCGGACGCGCCGGCATTCAGGGTCACGTGATCCGCCACGGTGCGTTCGTAAGCCGGAGGAAAGCGTTCGAGCAGGCGCTCGCGCTCGCCGTCGCGCGGCACCTTCCAGCCAGTGACATATCCGCTCATTGCCCGACCAACCGCTGGAGCGGCGCACGGTTTCAGCGGCCGAGCTTTTCCACCAGCTCTCGAGCGAACTCCGCCAGAGTGTCGTCGCGGGCGCCCATGACGAGGATTCGGTCCCCCGGCCGCGCCTCGGAAAGCAGCCTGTCGCCGATGTCGCTGCGCTCGGGCACGTGCTCCGCCTTGCCGCCTTTCGAACATACCTGCTGCACGAGCCACTCGGAGCCGTGGGACTTGTCCACGGTCCCGCCCTGGTAGACCGGATCGGGAAGGTAAAGCCGGTCGTCGGCGCCCATTCCATTTGCGAGGCTTTCGGCAAGCGCCTCGCCCATTTTGGCGATCGGGCCGTAGCCGTGTGGCTGGAACAGGATCAGCACTCGCCCGGGCTGGGCGCGCATGGTCGCGAGGCTGGCCTCGATCTTGTCGGGGTTGTGGGCGAAGTCGTCGATCACGGTCACTCCGCCCGCCTCACCGACGGGTTCGAGCCGGCGGCGAAGGCCATCGAAGCGGCCAAGTGCAGCGGCCGACTCGGCGACCGGTATTCCGAGCTGGCGCGCAGCGGCGATGGCGGCGAGAGCGTTGGACGCATTGTGACGTCCCGGAAGCGCGATACGTACCTCGTAGCGGGTCCCGCCCTGGTCGACATCGAAACGCACTCCGCCGGGCAGAAGCTCGAGATTGCGCCCGGCGAAGTCAGCCGCCGGTGAATTGAGGCCATAGCCGACGAGCTTGTCTGCCGGGAGGGCGTCGCCAAGCGCTCGGGTTTCCGGGTCGTCGAGATTGACGACTGCCTTTTTCGATGCCGCGAGGAAGCCGGCAAAAAGCCCGCGAAGCTCGGCCATTTCCTTGTGGTCGAGGCTGATGTTGGTCAGCACCGCTACTTCGGGTGTGTAGAGGGCGATGGAGCCGTCGCTTTCGTCCACCTCGCTGACGAATAGCTCCGGATCTCCTACGAGCGCGCTTGCGAATGGCGCCGAGGGCGTGACGAAATTCTTCATCACCGCGCCGTTCATCACCGTGGGCTGGCGACGGCAGGCGTGCAGGATCCAGCCGACCATTCCCGTGACGGTCGATTTGCCGCTGGTGCCGCCGATCGCAATGCTGTGGTGAGCACGGTTGAGAAGTTGCGCCAGCAGCTCCGGGCGGCGCAGGTGCTCGAGGCCGAGCTCGTCCGCGCGGACCACGTCTGGCACGCTGTCCTCGACCGCCGCCGAGGTCACCAGGGTCATGCCCGCTTTCAGGCCCGATCCGTCCTGCGGGAAAAGCTTGATACCCAGCGAGCGGAGGTAATCGAACTTCGGCGCGGTGCGCCCCGCATCGAGCGAGCGGTCGGAGCCTGCGACCTTTGCACCGGACGCTCGAAGGATGGAGGCGAGGGGGAGCATTCCGCTACCGCCGATGCCGCAGAAGAAATATGACTTCGAATCCATGGCGTGCGCCCTATTGGGCCAAGGCGCGATTGGCTAGTGGCGCGGCCGATCCGGCCCGGCCTACTTGCAGGCACCTCCGTCGGGCCAGCCGGTCCATCCGGGGCCATGAACGAACCGCCCCGGAGTGGCGCCGGTGTGCTTGCCGTTCTTGAGCACCTGCACGCCGTTGACGAAGACATCGCGCACGCCGGTCGCGAGCTGATGCGGCTTGGCGTAGGTGGCGTGGTCGGTCACTGTCGCCGGATCGAACACGACGACGTCGCCGTAATAGCCCTCGCGGAGCGCCCCACGGCCGCGAATTCCAAGGTTCGACGCCGGAAGCCACGACAGCCGGTGGATCGCGTCCTGCAGCGTCACTGCCTTGTCGTCGCGGGCATAGGTGCCCAGCACGCGCACGAAATTGCCGTAGGCGCGCGGGTGCGCGTTCGACTTGAGGAACACGCCTTCCGGCGCCGGCGCGCCCTCGTCCGAACCGAAGCTCATCCACGGCAAAGCGACCTCGCGCTTCACATTGTCTTCGCTCATCAGGAAGTAGACGGTGCCGACCCGGCTCTGATCCTCCGTGACCAGCTCGATCGCGGTCTCTTCCGGGCTCTTGCCGCGCATTTCCGCCACTTCGGCGAGCGTCTTTCCGGTCAGCGGCTTCAGCTTCGGGTTCTTGAAGGCGACGAGAAGCACCTTGTCCGCTCCGCCGGACAGCAACAGCAGGTTTTCCCAATCGTTCGTCGGCGTTCGCATCTCCTGGATCACCCGGGCGCGGACCTTCGGATCCTTCATCCGCTCGATCCAAGCTTCAAGGCCGCCGCTTTGCACCCACGGCGGCATGGCTGCGTCGAGCCCGGTCGCTCCGGCCGTGTAGGTGTACATGTCGGCGGTGATGCGCTGTCCGGCGGCGCGGGCCGCGTTCACCTTGTCGATCATCGGCCCAAGCTTCGCCCAGTTCGACTTGCCGGCCTGCTTGAAGTGATAGATTTCGGCCGGAGCACCGGAATCGCGACTGATTTGTATAAGTTCGTCAGTCGCCTCGAGCAGTTTGTTGCCCTCCGATCGCATGTGGCTGATGTACATGCCGCCGCACTTGCCGGCCTCGGCCGCGAGCGCCGTCAGCTCCGGCGTTTCGGCATAGGTCGCTGGCGCGTAAATCAGCGACGATCCGACACCGAGCGCCCCATCCTTCATCGCGTCCCGCACGAGCGCCCGCATCCGGTCGAGCTGCTCGGGCGTGGGATCGACGTCTTTTTCTCCAAGCTCGTGGACGCGCACCGTCGTCGCGCCGACGAAAGAGGCGACGTTGGGCGAGATTCCGCGATCCGTCAGCCAGTGAAGATATTGCGCGAGCGTCGTCCACTGGATCGGATATTTGATGTCGCCCTCTCGCTTGAGCGCGAGCTTTTTCATTTCGGGAGTCAGGGGCCCCATCGAATTGCCTTCGCCGAAAACTTCGAGCGTCACGCCCTGGTCGACATCGCTGAGCCCGCGCCCGTCGGCGATAAGCGTTTCGACGGCCCAGCTGAGCATGTTGATGAAACCCGGCGAGACCGCTTCGCCCGTGGCATCGACGATCTTTGCGGCAGAGCCGGGGGCATGCGGCCCGACATAGACAATCTTGTCGTCCCTGATCGCCAGGTCGCCCACGAACGGCTGCTCCCCCGAGCCGTCGTAGATCGTCCCGCCCCGGATCAGCACGTCATAGTCGTTCGACGTTGCCGCCATTGCCGCCGAGGCGGCCAACAGAGCGGCTCCCCCGAAAATCGTCGCTGTCGTTTTCTTCACTTGCGCCCCCTCCCCAAGGCGGGCGAAGCTGCACTATTCGCGGCGTCATGCAAAGGGACAGGCAAAGAATGAGGATTGCAGTCGTCGCGCCGAGCAACACGCTTACTCGCGAATGCGCGGAGCGGGTCGAGAGTCTCGTGACGGCGCGCGGCGACTGCGAGGTGAGCTTCCACCCGCAATGTTTCGCTTCGCACGGCCATTTCGCAGGTACGGACGAACAGAGGCTTGGGGCGCTGCGCGAGGCGATGGCCGACGACGCGGTCGATGCCATATGGTTCGCGCGCGGCGGCTACGGATCGAACCGAATTGCCGAAGCGGCGGCACTCGAACCGCCCGAAGCGGCCCGGTCGAAGCTCTTCATGGGCTACAGCGACACCGGCTTTCTTCTTGCCGCCTTCCACAAGGCAGGACTTGCCGTCGCGCACGGACCGATGCCGCAGGATATCGTCCGGGATGGCGGCGAGGCGGCGGTCAACCGCGCGCTCGACTGGCTCGTCCATCGCGACCCCGGCGCGGTGGAGGCGCGTCTGCGCGCGCCGGCGATGGCGTTTAACCTGACGGTCCTGTCCAACCTTTTGGGGACCGTCCTGGAGCCCGATTTTGCCGGAGTGGAACTGCTCATCGAGGAGGTCAGCGAACACCTGTACCGGATCGACCGGCTGATGTTCCACGTAAGCTCCGACCCCAACGTGCGCAGAGCGGCGAGACTTCGCCTCGGCCGCGCTTCGGACATCCCCGCCAACGACCCCGAATTCCACCACGGCGAGGAAGCAATCGTCGCCGAGTGGTGCGAACGTTCCGGAATTGAAATGGGTCGGCCGGCCGACATTGGGCACGACAGCGCCAACATGGTGGTTCCCTTCGGCCGTTTTTGAAGGCGGTTCCCAGTGGAATCGCCATTGCAATGAGGGGCGCTTTGCGCTCTACAAACACCAGAACAACAGGAGGGCTAAATGGCAGAAGGTACTGGTCGTAAAGCGGGGGGCGGCTTGGCTCGCCCATGTCAGCCGTCGGCGGATCTCGCGAAGATCACCGGCAACGATCCGCTGCCGCGGAGCCAGGTCGTTTCGAAGGTGTGGGATCACATTCGCAAGAACAACCTGCAAAACCCGCAAAACAAACGTGAAATCATCGCTGACGACAAGCTGAAGCCGGTTTTCGGCGGTAAGGATCGAGTCAGCATGTTCGAGATGAACAAGCATCTCTCGAACCATCTGAAATAAGCTTCGGACCCACTGGAGCTAGAAGGGCTCGCGGTTCTCCGCGGGCCCTTTTTCTTTGTGCGCCGCAGCGAATCGACGGGCGAGCGGAGGGCGAATCCAGCGCGGTCGTCACCCTCGCCAGAGGCCGTCGAGCTTCTCGCGAGTAACCGGGTAGCCGACGTCATCCGGAATGGTGATGAAATTTTCTCCGTCCATTTCCTCGACCCAGGGCGTGATCGGCGCGGTGCCGTGGGCGCGTGCGTCGGCGGCAATCGCTTCGAAACTGTCGTGGAGAGCAAGCCTTTCCAGGTTGCGGCGCGTGGGGAAGATCAGCCGCGCATCGCCGCTGCGATCCCGCTCGAGCGCGCTGGCAGCGCCGATCCAGAATGCGCCGGTGCATTCGCCGGGGACGACCTGCGGTTCCCAGTCGGGTCCGGGCGCGCGGGCAACGAAGAACAGCGTGTCGAAGCGCCGTGTGGCGTGAAATTTGGGCACCCAGCGAGCGAACGGAACCAACGCGTCCAGGTCGAGCGACAACGAGTGGCGATCGAGCAGCCCGGAAAATGGCCGGTCGGCAAGCAGGTCACGCTGCAGCTCGCCGGAGAGAGCGGGAGAGGGAAGGGGTGACACGCCCACCGGAACCGCCGCTTCCTCCAGTGTTTCGCGCACCGCGGCGACTTTGGCCGCTGCCTCGTCGCCCTGGCCGATTTCGCGGTCGTGGCTGTCTATTCGCCCGCCGGGGAAGACCAGCGCTCCGCCCGCGAAGGCCATGCCTTTCGCTCGCTCCACCATCAGCAGCTCGGGCGGACCACCAGGGACTTCGCGTACGACAACCAGGGTTGCCGCCGGGATTGCCGGGTTCGTTTCCATGCCTCGCGACCTAGTCGAAGAGGACCGCAGGAGAAAGGCGCAGGCCGAGCCGCTGCCGGCCCGTCCGGGCCTGCCTACATTCCCTGGATGTTCTCGTCGGTCGGCATCTGCGGAGCCGCCGTGTTTTTCGCCTCCTGCGCCTGCTGGTTCAGCTCTTGTGCGTGGTTTTCCAGCGCCTGGGCTTCGGAGGCGACGTTGGCCGCTTCGTCCGAGAGGTCGTTGAGGCTCTGGTTGGTCGCGCCGGCGTTGATTTCGTTGTCGTTGAGCTGGTCCTGATTGCCTTGGCTGCAGGCGGCAAGTGCAAGAAGGGCAGCTGAAGCGGCTGCCAGGCTGGCTTTCCTCATTCTCATTCCTCGTGGCGCGAATTGGTCGTCGAGCCAGTTAACAGCACCCGCGAGCCAAAGGCCAGTCAAAGCCGCTTCCGAGTGTCGGAATCCTTGCGATTCGACGGCCAAATGCCTATCTCGGGATCGCCAGGGCAACCTGGCTATGTCGGTAGAGTGTCGGGTGGAATAGGCATTTCGGACCCGGGGGGCAGTACCCCGGCGCCTCCACCACCAGCGGCGAGCGAGCACGCACGGCTCGCCGCTGTTGATGGGGGCGAAACAGGATCGACGAGTGCAATAAAGACCCGGTTGCCGATCGGTAGGAGACCACCGTGACGGCTCATTCACACAAGTGCCAACGATAACGAGGCGCTCGCTATTGCTGCGTAACTGACGGCCTAACGGCCAGACGTTACAATGCCTTAAGCGCGGTCGGACCCCACCGGGCAACAGAAGGGGATTCCAGCGGCTTCCGGAGGAGCCGGGCAACAGAATCCTCCGGACTTTTCAATCTCCTCGTCGGCTCGCGGAACGGATTTCCACTCCGTGCCGCTTTCGCTTGGCGGCCAATTGCTTTAATCGCGAAAGTCGATTTCAGGCGGGAGGGCCGGTTTGGCCGATATCTTCGTCTCTTACGGTCGATCTACGGAGGCGCAGGCCAAGCAGCTTGCCGATGCACTCCGCGAGGCCGGCTATAGCGTCTGGCGTGACGACGAGTTGCCCGCCCACCGCGCCTACGGCGACGTCATCGAGGAACGGCTCCGCTCCGCCAAGGCCGTAGTGGTCTTGTGGTCCGCCGAAGCTGCGCGCTCGCAATGGGTCAGGGCGGAAGCGGACATCGCACGCGAGGCGGGTACACTGGTCCAGGTCACCATCGACGGCACGATTCCGCCGCTTCCTTTCAATCAGATACAATGCGCCGACCTCGATGGCTGGAGCGGCGACCGCGACAGCCCGGGCTGGCGAAAGGTCGAAGGGAGCGTCTCGCTCCTGGTCGGAAAGGCCGCACAAGGAGCCGCAGTTGCCGGTACGACGCCGTCGAGTGCAAGGCGGATTGCCGTTCTCGTGCTTCCTTTCATCAACCTCAGCGGCGACCCCGAGCAGGAATATTTCAGCGACGGCATCACCGACGACATCATTACCGACCTGTCGAAAGTCTCTGCGCTTTCGGTGATCGCCCGCAACACCGCCTTCACCTTCAAGGGGCAGACGCTCGATGCGGCGCAATTGGCTGCCCAGCTCAACGTCACGCACATTCTGGAAGGAAGCATTCGCAAGTCGGGGGACCGCGTCCGGGTCAATGCCCAGCTCATCGACGGTACCGCCGGCGATCACTTGTGGGCCGATCGCTACGACCGCGACCTTACCGACATCTTCGCCATCCAGGACGACATCTCCAAGGCCATCGTTTCCGCGCTCCGGGTAAAGCTGCTGCCGAAGGAAAAGAAGGCGATCGAGACAAGGGGGACGTCGAGTGTCGAGGCCTACAACCTCTACCTCATGGCGCGGCAGCATTGGATAAGCGGCAATGACGGCGATATTCGCCGTGACGAGGTCGTCGTGCGCATTTCCCGCCAGGCGACGGAAATCGATCCCGATTACGGCAAAGCGTGGGCCTTGATCGCCCTCGCGCAGGCCGAGATGCGATTCCGTCACGACAGGCAGGTGGATGCACTTGCCGCTGCGGAGCGCGCGCTTCAGATCGATCCCAACCTTCCCGAGGCACTGTGCGTGAAAGCGCGCTATCTCGCCGACGAGGACGGGGACTTCGAGGAAGCCAACCGGCAGATCCAGCTGGCGCTTCGTGCCGATCCGGAGTCTTGGGAGGTCAACAAGGAGGCGGCCCGCCTGCTCAGCAGAAGCGGCAAGATGCGCGAAGCGATTCCCTATTTCGAAAAGGCGGCGGACCTGGTGGAAACCGATTTCCACTCAACCGGCATGCTCGAGACCTGCTATGGCGCAATCGGCGACGATGCGGGGCTGGAGCGCGCTTCGCGAATGACGCTGGAGCGCACGCAGCGCGCTCTTGCACAAGACCCCTCGAACGGCTCGGCGCTCGGTTACGGCGCCGTCGCTCTGGCCGCCCTGGGCGAAGGGGATCGCGCGAAGGAGTTCATCAAGCGCGCCTTGCTGATGGACCCCGACAACCTGACGATGCGATGGAACCTCGTCTGTTCCCTTTCCCGCCATCTGGGCGACAAGGATGCGGCGATCGAACTGCTCGGGAGCTTCATCGATCGAGTGCCGCCGGCGATGGTGAAATATCTTCGCCTGGACACCGACCTCGATCCGCTTCGGGACGATCCGCGCTTCGAAGAGCTTGTCTCGTCTGCCGAGAAGCGGATCGGGGTTTCGCCCGCGGAGCCCCAAGCCGCTCCGGCTACGCCGTTGCAGTCCGCTTAGCCGCAACTTCCTCCGCTTCGCCTTCCGGCGTTCTAGCCGTCGCGTGTCCCGGCGCCCTTTTTTTGCGCGTTAGAAATCGGCCGCTCGAGAAACCGTGAGCGCTCGCCGCCCTTCATCGAAATGCGAATTGCCAAGCGTGCGCTGTGTCGCCACTCTGCCGGCACAAACAGGGGGACTTTCCATGCGACGCTTGATCCTTGCCGCGCTCTTCGCTTCCGCTTCTACCGCAGCCTTCGCCGCACCGACACCGAAGGACCAGCTGCTCGTTCCGCCCGCGGACGCGGTTCACTACGTCGTCGTTTCGACCGCCGGCAAGCACGGCGACGAATATGCCTGGACCCTGCCCGATGGCCGGCGCGCCTTCCGGGAATCGATTCTCCTCCGCGGGCTCGAATTCGAAACCGACGAGACGATGCGCATCGGTGCCGACGGGATGCCGTCCGACATAGCCATTCGCGGCGTGACTCCGCAGGGGGATGCCGCCGAGACGTTCACCATCGCCGGCGACACGGCCTCCTGGACCAGCCCCGTGGACAAGGGCAGCGCGCCTTACCGATCGGCGGCGTATTACCTCGCCCAGGGCGGTCCGTTCCTCAGCTTCGCTCCCGAAATCGAAAAACTGATGAAGGCGGGACAGCCGGGCCTTGCGTTGCTGCCCTCCGGGACCGCTACTTACGACAAGGTCACCTCGCTTCAGGTCGATGGGCCGCAGGGCAAGAAAACCGTCGATCTCATCCTTCTCAAGGGCGTTTCACAGACGCCGCAACCGGTGTGGGTCGAAAACGGCAAGTTCTTCGGCGCGCTCGTCGGGCTCGGGCTCCTCCCCGCCGGTTACGAAGGGAACATGGACAAGATGCAGGCTGCCCAGGACGCCGCGATCGCGGCGATGGCGCCGGCAATTGCCAAGCAATTCCTGACCGCCGAGGCCAGGCGCCCGGTGCTGTTCAACAACGTCAAGATGTACGACGCGGACAACCGCCGCTTCGTCGAAGGGCGCTATGTTCTCACGCAGAACGGGAAGATCGTCAGCGTCGGCGATTCCGCTCCGGCGAGACTGCCCGCCGGCACCCGCACGATCGACGGTGCCGGGAAGACTCTGGTTCCCGGGCTTTGGGACAGCCACATGCATGTCGGCGACGACTTCCAGACCGTCAGCGAACTGGCGCTCGGGGTCACGTCCTGCCGCAATCCCGGCGGACCGATCGAACTGGAGGTCTCGCAGCGCGAACGCCGCGAAAAAGGCGACCTGCTTGCGCCCGAATGTTTCGATTCCGTCATCGTCGACCAGGCCGGCCCGCTGGTTGCGCAGGGAAGCCTTCCCGTGAAAAGCCTCGAGGAAACGCTCGCGGCGGTTCGCAAGATCGCCGACAACCATCTCACCGCGGTCAAGTTCTACACGTCCATGAAGCCCGAGTGGATTACTCCGGGTGCGAAGCTCGCGCACCAGCTGGGACTGCACGTGCACGGTCACATCCCGGCAGGAATGCGAACTCTCGATGCCATCAATGACGGCTATGACGAGATCACCCACATCTATTTCGCCACGATGCAGGCGATGCCGCAGGAGGTGGTCGACAAGGCCAATACGACCATGCGGATGCTCGGGCCGGGCAAGTATTTCAAGGACGTCGATCTCGACGCCGAGCCGATGAAGACGGTCATCGAGACGATGGCGAAGAAGCAGATCACGCTCGATCCGACGCTGGTCGTCGTCGAAGACGTGCTCCTGTCGAATGCCGGTACCGTCAGCCCGGCTTACGCAGCTTACACCGGCACCTTGCCGCCGGCGACCGAGCGCGGCTTCAAGTCCGGCCATATCCCCTACCTGCCGGGGATGACTCGCGCAGACGCACAGGCCAGCGTCGATCACATGGGCGAATATGTGGCCAGGCTGTTCCACGCCGGGGTCCCGATCGTTGCCGGAACCGACGGGTACGGCATGGAAATTTTCCGGGAGCTGGAACTGTACGTGAAGGGCGGACTCTCTCCGGCGGAGGCGCTTTCGACGGCCACCATCGCCGCCGCGCGCAACGTCAAGGCGGACAAGCGAACCGGCTCAATCGTTGCGGGCAAGGAGGCCGACCTCGTGCTGGTCGACGGCGATCCGGAGGCCGACATCGGCAACCTTCGCCACGTCGACAAGGTGATGAGCGACGGCGTTCTGATGGACGCCGACGCCTTGCGCGAAGCGGCCGGATATTCGGGCCGGCCGCACTAGGATCAACGCTTCCTCAGCTCGTCCCTGATTTCCTTCAGGAGATCCACCTCGCTGGGACCTGACTGCGCCTTTTCTTCCTTTTTGCGCTCGAGGCGATGCGCGCCTCGAACCAGCAGGAAGACGATGAAGGCGAGTATCACGAAGTTGAGGCAGACCGTCAGGAACTCGCCCCAGCCGAGGACCGCGACACCGGCCGATTTCAACGCGTCGTAGCTATGCGGATTGCCCTGGAAGGTGGCGGGTATCGGCCCGAGGCGCACGAAATAGTTGGAGAAATCGAAGCCGCCGAAAACCGTCCCGACGACGGGCATGATGATGTCCTCGGTCAGGCTGGTGGTGATTTTCGCGAACGCGGCGCCGATGATGACGGCGACTGCAAGGTCGAGGACGTTGCCCCGAGCGATGAACGACTTGAACTCTTTCAGCATGACCCCTCCGGCAAATCGTACGGCAGCAGCGTTGAATGGCTGTTGGTTGCGCTATACCTAGTGACGCGTTCGTTGTTCAGGGGAAATGAAATGACTCGCCTTCGTCTCGCGCTCGCCGCTCCGGCCATCGCAGTCTCTCTCGCCGGATGCGGACTCAACAGCGTTCCGACACAGGAAGAGAAGGTCAACGCCGCCTGGGGCGATCTCCAGGCCGATTACCAGCGGCGAGCCGACCTCATTCCCAATCTCGTGGCCACGGTGAAGGGCTACGCCCAGCAGGAAAAATCGGTGCTGACGCAGGTCACCGAAGCGCGCGCGAAGGCGACCAGCATCAACCTTTCCGCCGACGATCTCAGCGATCCGGCGAAGGTTCAGCAGTTCGCGAATGCGCAGCAGCAGCTCGGCGGATCGCTTGGGCGGTTGCTGGCGACGGTCGAGGCCTATCCCGACCTCAAGTCCAACGAGAACTTCCTGACCCTTCAGAGCCAGATCGAAGGGACCGAGAACCGCATCGAGGTGGCTCGCCGCGATTATAACGAGGCGGTACGCCAATATAACACCACTATCCGCACCTTCCCCGACGCCGTCGGCGCGAAGATCTTCTACGGTGCGAAGCCCAAGGTACCGTTTCAGGCGGCGGCAGGCGCACAGAGTGCGCCGAAGGTGACTTTCAACACCACTACGGCTGGTTGAGAGGCTTGAAGCTTCAGCACCAGGAGCGCGGCCGCGTGACAATCTACAGGAAGCTGCTGGATTGCTTCGCAGCGCTCGCAATGACGGTCGTTTTGCTTGTCGCCACGCCCGTCGCCGCGCAGGATTTTCCATCCAACAACGGCTCTCCGGTCGTTGATCAGGCGAATCTGCTGACGCCGGAGCAGGTGCAGGACCTTAAGTCCAAGTCGGAGGCGCTGTACGCGCAGACGGGCCGCGCCCTGGCGGTCGCCACCGTCGGCAGCCTCGAAGGATATCCGGTCGAGGATTATGCCTATCGCCTCGGCCGCGAGTGGGGATTGGGCCAGAAGGGGAAGGACAACGGCGTGCTCCTTCTCGTCGCTCCCAATGAGCGCAAGGTGTGGATCGCGACCGGCTACGGGGCGGGCGCCTATGTCACCGACGCCATGGCGAGCGTCATCATCCGCAACTCGATCCTGCCCCATTTCAAGCAGAAGCCGCCCGATTACGGCGGCGGAATCGAAGCGGGCGCCGACCAGCTGATCAAGCTGATGAGCATGTCGCCCGACCAGGCCGAGCAGGCCGCGGCGCAGGCAAAGCAGCAGGAGCAGGCGCGAAAAGACGCGGGCGGCGGCGCAATCCCCGTCGTCTTCTGGGGAATGATCTTCCTGTTTATCCTGCTGTCGATGGCTCGTCGTGCCGGCGGGCGGCGGTATCGCAGCCGCGGGCGTCACGGCGTGAGCCCGTGGATCGTCCTGTGGGGCCTCGATGCGGCTGCGCGATCGCGCCGTCATGGTGGCCTGGGCGGGGGAACCTGGGGCGGAGGCGGCGGCGGCTTCTCCGGCGGCGGGGGCGGAAGCTTCGGCGGGTTCGGCGGCGGCTCGTTCGGCGGCGGCGGGGCAGGGGGCTCGTGGTGATCCGTCTCAGCAAAGCCGATCACGAAAAGGTGAGCCACGCGATTGCCGCGGCAGAGGCGAGCACCGACGGCGAAATCGTCGCGATGACGAGCCGCCTCAGCGACTCCTACCACGATGTGGCGCTTCACTGGGCCGTTGCGATGCTCATCCTCGTGCTGGCGTGGGCGGCGTGGCGGCCGGACTGGTTGACCTGGTGGTTCGACCTTTTCTTCGGCGGCTGGCGCGCCGAGCCGACCTTGAGCGAGCTCCTGACCTTCCTGATGGTGCTTGCGGTGCTCAAGTTCACCGCCGTTCTCCTGGCGCTCAAGTGGATGCCGCTGCGGCTTGCGCTGACACCGGGCGCGACCAAGCACCGCCGGGTTCGCCGCCGCGCAGTCGCCATCTTCAGGGCTGCCGCCGAGCGCCGGACGAAGGGCCGGACCGGGATTCTCGTCTATCTTTCCATTGGCGAACGGCGTGCGGAAATCGTCGCTGACGAAGCGATTGCCGAGGTCACCAGCCCCGATACCTGGGGCGAGGCGATGGCGAGCCTCCTCACTGACGTCCGCGACGGCCGCGCGGCGGACGGCATTTGCGCCGCCATCGAGCAGATCGGAATCGTCCTTGCGGAACATTTCCCCAAGAGCGCGGGTAATCCCAACGAGATTCCGGATAAACTGATCGAGCTGTAGAAATGGATGACAGGGACGCGCCGCTCGAAACGGCGTGGGCGGGCAAGTACATAAGCGTCTTCAAGCGCGGGCGCTGGGAATATGTGTCGCGGACCGGAAGCACCAACGCGGTCGTGATCCTGGCCGAGCATGACGGCAAGGTCGTCCTTATCGAGCAATATCGGGTTCCCGTCGGTGGCCGGTGCCTGGAGCTTCCCGCCGGGCTGGTCGGGGACGAGGACAAGCACGCCACCATCGAAGGCACGGCGGTCAAGGAGCTGGAAGAGGAGACCGGCTTCACCTGCGAGAAGATCGAGCATCTCGGCCGATTTCACAGTTCGCCGGGGATGGTCGCGGAAAGCTTCACTCTCGTGCGGGCCGTCGGCCTGCGGAAGGTCGGGGAGGGCGGAGGAAACGAGCACGAGGACATCACCGTCCATCTCGTCGCTCCGGAAGACGTTCCCGATTTTATTCAGAAACGACGCGACGCGGGGACTGCGGTCGACGTCAAGCTCCTGATGTTCTTCGACTTCCTCAGCCGCGGCTGATCACGTCCAGAGTGACTTTCGCAGTTCCCGACCCGAGCATGCCCAGCGCTTTTGCGGCGCCGGTCGAAAGATCGATCGCGCGGTTGGCGTGAAAGGGTCCGCGGTCGTTGATCCGAACGTTCACGCTTTTGCCGGTCGCGGCGTTCGTCACTTTGACGATGCTCCCGAACGGCAACGTCCTGTGGGCCGCAGTCATCTTGGATGGATCGAAGCGTTCGCCGTTGGCGGTCGGGTTTCCGGCCAGTCCAGCGCCGTAGTAGCTCGCTTCGACCGCGGCGGGAGCGGCTTCGGGTGCACGGTCCGGAAGCGGGTTCGGAAGCGCGTTTTCAGGCGCGACCGGGTCCAGCAGCGGAGCGGAGATCGCGTGCGCTTCGGCAGGTGCTGCCGGCTGCATTCCGGCAAAGCCGAACAAGGCCGCAGTGGGTACGCTGGCCATCAGAGCCGCGCGAATGTGCCGTGGCCGGGGTTCGAAGTTCAAAATCTGGCGAAGTCGTCTCCCGATCGCTGATCGGCGGGAGGCGCCTCGCTCGCGGATGGAACGGAGTAAGCGTCTCATACTCAACCAGCGGCTGCGAGTGCTCGCCGTTCCGGTTTTCGGCGGTTCCACAGACAGGCCGAACCGCTGATGCGGTGACGCGGTTTGTCGTTAAAGACGCGCCTTTTTCGCCTCTTCCAAGGCGAGATTCGCAAGCGGTTCCAATCGTTGCACCATTTGCGTCGCATGCGCGGACGAAGCGGTTCCGCGCACGATTCGGCCCTTTATGCCGTGCAGGATGGCCGCGAGCCGAAACATGCAAAAGACGATGAGATAGTCGCGATCGGGAAGCGAATCGCGGCCTGTGCGTCGGCAGTAGGCGGCGACGTACTCGTCCTCCGGAGGGATCCCCAAGGGTTTTAGTTCCGCCCCGGCCAGACCGCCGAAAAGGTCTTTGGGCATGCGGTACATCAGCAGGTGATAAATGAAGTCGGCGGCAGGATCGCCCAGTGTCGACAATTCCCAGTCGAGAACGGCGCGCACAGTGGGCCGGTCCGGCTCGAAGATCATGTTGTCGCAGCGGAAGTCGCCGTGGACCACGCTCGACCGGCCGCTGTCGCTCGGCAGGTTCTTGCCCAGCCAGTCGACCAGCCGGTCCATCGCGTCGAGCCGGCCCGCCTCGACGTCGCCGAGATATTGTTTCGACCAGCGCCCGACCTGCCGCTCGACGAAGCCGCCAGGCCTCCCGTAGTCGCCGAGCCCGATCTCATCGGGGTCGAAGTTGTGAAGGGCGGCAATGGCCGCATTCATCGAATCGAAGGCTGCCGAGCGATCGTCGCGTGACAGGCCCGGAAGCTCGGCCTCCCAGAAGATTCGGCCTTCGACCATGTCCATGACGTAGAAGGGCGTGTCGATGACGCTGTCGTCGTCGCACAGGCCGTAAACGTGCGCGACCGGGAAGGATTGCGCCCCCAGCGCGGCAAGCACGCGATACTCGCGCTCGACGGCGTGCGCGCCCGGAAGCAGCTTGCCGGGGGGCTTGCGGCGCAGGACATATGCCTTGCGGGGCGTGTCGAGGCGGTAGGTGGGGTTCGACTGGCCGCCTTTGAACTGGCTGACCCTGATCGGTCCTTCGAATCCGGCGACATTGGCGGTCATCCAGCGTGAAAGGGCGGCTTCGTCGAAGCGCAGCCGCTCGTCCACGGCACGGGTTCCGCTATTGGCTTGCGTTCGGTCCACTTACCCACATGTATCAATGAACCGGCCACTGTCACGCGCGTTGCTGGTTCATGGCTCGCATCGTTCATCTTTCCGATCTCCACTTCGGGGCGCACGATCCCGCGCTGGTCGATGCCGTCGAGGAGAAAGTCGACGCGATCGACCCCGACCTCGTGGTGGTCAGCGGCGATTTTACCCAGCGCGCTCGGACCGAGCAGTTCCAGCAGGCGTGCCGCTTCCTCGAGCGCCTGCGCGATTCTGGCCACGAGGTGCTCGCGGTGCCCGGCAATCACGACGTTCCGCTCTACGACGTCTTTCGCCGCTTCCTGTCGCCGCTGACTCGCTACATGCGCTACATCGACGACACGCTTTGCCCGCTGCATGAAATCCCGGGCGCTGCCGTTCTCGGGATCAACACCGCTCGGTCGCTCACCTTCAAGGACGGGCGAATCAACGAAGAGCAGATGCGGTTCATTCGCGAGACATTCGAGAGGACGGCCCCGGACGCGAAGCGGATTCTCGTCACGCATCACCCCCTGTTCGCGCTCGAAGTCGGAGGCGAGTTCACGCGCGCGGTCGGTCGAAGCGAGCTTGCGCTGGATGCCGTCGCCGATGCCGGCGTCGACATGCTTCTTGCCGGCCACAACCACGACGCTTCCGTGCACAATGCGCGCGATCTCGTCACTCGGGCAGGACCGGCGCTCGTGGTGCAGGCTGGGACAGCAACATCGACTCGCGTTCGCGACCAGGACCAGAGCTTCAATCGTATCGCCATCGACGGTCCGCGGGTGACCGTGACCGTGGAAATGTGGACGGGGGCCAGTTTCGCGCCGCACGACGCCCAGCCCTACGAGCGCGAGGACGGCCACTGGCGGATTGCAGGCGCCGACAAGACGCTCAACGCGCCCGCCCACTAGCTTTTCCACGCACCGCTCGCCTAGACGGCAAAGCCATGATCGAGGGCTTTGAAACAGACAATTTCGTCGCGCGTGTTCTCGCCGAAGATTTGGGCGAGGGAGGCGACGTGACGTCCAGGGCGACGATCGCCGCCGACGCGCGCTTCACCGCGGAACTTGCGGCGCGTGAAGAGATGGTCGTCGCCGGACTCGATTTGGCCGAGGCGTTCTTCCAGGCGATGGACCGGCACGTCGCCGTTCGGCGGCTCGTTACCGACGGCGATATGGTCGAGGACGGTGCGGTCCTGATGCGGCTGTCGGGCAATGCGCGGGCGATGCTGAGCGCGGAACGGTCGGCCCTCAACACGATCCAGCATTTGTGCGGAATAGCGACGCTGACGCGCCGCTACGTGGACCGGATCGCCGGCACTGGCGCGAAGTTGCTCGACACCCGCAAGACGCTTCCCGGGCTGCGCCTGCCGGAGAAGTATGCGGCCCGGATGGGCGGGGCGCACAACCACCGCCTGCGGCTCGACGATGGCGTTCTGATCAAGGACAATCACATCGCTGTAGCCGGCGGTATCGGAGCGGCCGTCCAGGCGGCGAAAGACGCCGCAACGGGGCTGCAGGTCCAGGTCGAGGTCGATCGCGTCGATCAGATCGAGGAAGCGCTATCGGCAGGAGCGGACCGGCTTCTCCTCGACAACATGGACCCGGAAACGCTTCGGCAAGCTGTCGCGGTCGTCGGCGCGCGTGTCCCGCTCGAAGCATCGGGCGGCGTTCGGCTGGAGACGATCCGCGCAATCGCGGAGACCGGAGTGGACTTCATTTCGGTCGGCAGGATCACGCAATCGGCGCCGGCGGTCGACATCGGCATGGACTATGCGCTGCACGCAAGCTGACGGGTCAATTCAGCGGCGGCTCATCGCGACTCGGGCAAAAAGGACCCAATCCGGCAAGAACCGGAGTGTATCGAAGGAGTCCGTCCATGCTTAAGAAAATCATGCTTGCCGGCGCCGCTGTTGCAGCCGCCTCGGTTCCGGCCGCTGCCAGCGCGCAATATTATCCCGGCTACGGCTACGGTGCGCCGGGTTACGGCTACGGCTACGGCTATGCCGCGCCCGCTCCGGCCTACGGTTATGGCTACAGCTACAACTACAATGCGCCGGTGTACGGCTATGGCGCTTACGGCTCGCCCTATTATGGCGACCGCTATTACGCCAACCGCTACTACAACCAGTGCGGAAACCCCGCGGCCGGCGCAGCCATCGGTGGAATTGCCGGGGCAGTCCTCGGCGGCGCCATTGGCTCGAGCAACAATCATCGGCGATATTACGGCCGCTACTATCGTCATCGCCACGGCGGCGACGGAGCTGCCGGTGCGTTGATCGGCGGTGCGCTTGGCGCAGTCGTCGGTGGTGCGATGGCTTCGGGCAACTGCTAGGCAGTTACCGACCCGAAAATCGGGGCCGGGGGGGACACTCTCCGGCCCATTTATTTCTAAGGCACATTTTTTGGCGCAATCGCGCGCTCGTGCCTATATAGGCGTCCCAAATTTCGGGAGGCTCATTTGTTCAAGGGCATGAAGCCCATCCTTTACGCCGGGCGCGAGGTCTGGCCGCTGATAGAGGGCGGTAAAGGCGTAAGTGCGACTAATCACGCCAGTTCGGGCGCGTGGGCGGCTGCGGGCGGAATCGGCACGGTCTCGGCCGTCAACGCCGACAGCTACGACCCGGAAGGGCGAATCATTCCGCAGGTCTATGAGGGCCTCACTCGTCGCGAGCGGCACGAGGAGCTGATCCAGTACGCCATCGACGGAGCAGTCGCGCAGGTTCAGCGGGCGTATGACATCGCCGGCGGGAACGGCGCCATCAACATCAACGTCTTGTGGGAAATGGGCGGCGCGCAACGTGTCCTTCACGGCGTTCTCGAGCGCACGAAAGGACTGGTCGCGGGCGTCACCTGCGGCGCCGGCATGCCCTACAAGCTTTCGGAGATCGCCGCGTCCTACGGCGTCAACTATTTGCCGATCATCAGCTCGGCGCGCGCATTCCGGGCGCTTTGGAAGCGCGCCTACCACAAGGCCGCCGAATGGCTTGCCGCAGTGGTTTACGAGGACCCCTGGCTCGCGGGTGGCCATAACGGCCTTTCCAACGCCGAGGACCCGCGCGCCCCGCAGCCACCCTATCCGCGGGTAAAGGAACTTCGCGACACTATGCGCGAGCAGGGGATTGCCGACAGCGTCCCCATCGTCATGGCCGGCGGCGTGTGGCGGCTCGACGAGTGGGAGGACTGGATCGACAATCCCGAGCTCGGGCAGATCGTGTTCCAGTTCGGTACCCGTCCGCTTCTCACGCAGGAAAGCCCAATCCCGCCGGAATGGAAGGCGCGGCTGATGGACCTGGAGGAAGGAGACATCCTCCTTCACCGCTTCAGCCCCACCGGTTTTTATTCCTCCGCGGTGCGCAACCCGTTCCTCCGCAACCTGGAGGCACGCTCCGACCGGCAGATCGCTTTCACGAAGGAGTCGCTCGGCGACCATCACTTCGAGCTGGACGTGGGCCTGAACGGCAAGAAGAATTACTGGGTCACGAAGGGCGATCTCCAGCATGCGCGCGAGTGGTATGCCGCCGGCTATACCGAGGCCATGAAGACGCCCGACGAGACTTTGATCTTCGTCGACCCCGTCGACAAGAAGCAGATCCGCACCGACCAGGCCGAGTGCATGGGCTGCCTGTCCCAATGCGCCTTCTCGTCATGGGCCGATACGGAGAAGAACACGACGGGACGCCTTGCCGACCCGCGCAGCTTCTGCATTCAGAAGACGCTCCAGGACATCGCCCACGGCGGTCCGGTCGAGCAGAACCTGATGTTCGCCGGCCACGGCGCGTATCGGTTCAAGACCGACCCCTTCTACTCCAACGGCTTCATCCCGACCGTGAAGCAGCTGGTGGACAGGATCCTGACCGGGGCGTGATGCGGCTGAAGGGGGCGTTCACTGCATTTCTAATGGTGGCGGCGGCCACGCCGGCGCTCGCCCAGGACAAGACTCCGCCGTACTGGGCGTCGATTGCCAGCGGCAAGGCGATGAGCCGCAACGGCCCGGCCCGGACCTATCCGGGCAAGTGGCTGTACGAGCGCCGCGATCTCCCGGTGCGAGTGCTGCAAAGATACGAAAACTGGCGGCTGATCCAGGATCCGGACGGCGACAAGGGCTGGATGTTGGTGACGCTGCTGAGCGATCGCCGCACCGCAATCGTCAGGCCAGGCGAGCCGCGGCCAATCTACAGCAGTCCCGATCCGGGCAGCGCTGTCCGCTATCGCGCCGAACATGGAGTGGTGGGCCGAATCGACCATTGCCGCTCCGGATGGTGCCGCATCCGTATCGGCGACCGCGACGGCTACGTGCGCACGAGCGACGTCTGGGGCGTCGGTCCGAACGAGGTGGTCGACTGACAACCCAAGGGGGACAGCGAATGAAGGCACTTCTCGCACTCGCAACCGGAGTTTTGCTGATGACCAGTCCCGCCGATGCCCAAAGCCGCCCCGCCGTCGAGCATTTCGGCAATCCGACGATGGACGGGAAGCCGCTGCCATTCTCGAGAGCCGTGCGCGTCGGCGATGTGCTCTATCTTTCGGGCGCGATCGGGCGCGGACCAGACGGCAAGCCGCCCGAAGGCATCGAGGCGCAAACCAAGGCGACGATGGAGGACATCGGCGAAACGCTGAAGCTGGCGGGGCTGGACTACAGCGACATCTTTCACTGCACCGCCTTCCTCGCGGACATGAGCGACTGGCCGGCCTTCAACAAGGTGTACGTCACCTATTTCACGCCAGGTAAGATGCCGGCGCGCAGCGCGTTCGGAGCAAACGGCCTCGCTCTCGGAGCCAAGCTCGAGCTCGAGTGCCAGGCCTACGCGGGTAAGTAACCGCTTACACCATCTCCACCGCGACCGCGGTCGCTTCGCCGCCGCCGATGCACAGCGATGCGACACCGCGCTTGCCGCCGGTCTGCTTGAGCGCATTGATGAGCGTCACGAGGATTCGCGTGCCGCTGGCGCCGATCGGGTGGCCGAGCGCGGTCGCACCGCCGTGGACGTTGATCTTGTCGTGCGGGATTCCAAGGTCCTTCATCGCGAACATGGCAACGCAGGCGAAAGCCTCGTTCACTTCCCAAAGATCGACGTCGCCGACCTTCCAGCCGGCTTTCTTGAGCACCTTTTCGATGGCCCCGATGGGAGCGACGGTAAATTCGGCCGGTTCCTGTGCGTGGGCGGAGGTGGCGACGATTTTCGCCATCGGTTCCAGGCCTTCGTCCTTCGCGACCGACTCGCGGGTCAGGACCACCGCAGCGGCGCCGTCGGAGATCGACGAGCTGGTCGCAGCCGTGATCGTCCCGTCCTTGGCGAAGGCGGGCTTCAGCTGTGGGATCTTGTCGGGGCGGCCGCGTCCGGGGGCCTCGTCGGTGTCGACAATCTCTTCGCCCTTGCGAGTCTTGATCGTCACCGGCGCGATCTCGTCCTTGAATCCGCCGTTCTTTATCGCGGCATTGGCGCGGTCGAGGCTCTGAATCGCATATTCGTCCATCTGCTCGCGCGTCAGCTGGTATTCGTCGGCGGTGCACTGGGCGAAGCTGCCCATGGCGCGGCCCTCTTCGTAGGCGTCCTCGAGGCCGTCGAGGAACATGTGATCGTAGGCGGTGTCGTGGCCGAGACGAGCGCCGGAGCGGTGCTTCTTGAGCAAGTAGGGCGCGTTGGTCATGCTCTCCATGCCGCCCGCGACGATGACGTCGGCGTTCCCGGTCCGGATCGCCTCGTCGCCCATGATCACGGTTTGCATTCCCGAGCCGCAGACCTTGTTGACGGTCGTCGCCTGCACCGATTTCGGAAGCCCCGCCTTGATCGCCGCCTGGCGGGCCGGCGCCTGGCCGAGGCCGGCCGGAAGAACGCAGCCCATGTAGATCCGGTCGATATCCTCGCCCTTCACGCCCGCGCGCTCGACCGCGGCCTTGACCGCCGTCGCGCCGAGGTCGGTTGCCGACGCGCCGGCAAGAGCGCCTTGCATGGAGCCCATGGGCGTTCGTGCGATCGAGAGGATGACGGTCGGATCGGACTGGGTGTCGGTCATTGTTGCTCCGCTGCGGATACGAATTGTTGCATCGCACATAAGTACCCGCGCTCGCTTGTTCAAATCCGCGAGCCGGTGCTACGCGCGTCGCCGACAGGAGATTTGAATGAGCGACGTTGGCCTCGACTTCCAGCTGGGCGAGATGGCGGACACGATCCGCGAAACGACCGAGCGCTTCGCCCGGGACAAGATCGCGCCGATTGCGGCCGAAATTGACGAGACGGATGAATTTCCGCGCCAGCTCTGGCCGCAAATGGGCGAGCTCGGCCTGCACGGAATCACCGTCGAGGAAGAATGGGGCGGGCTCGGGCTCGGTTATCTCGAGCATGTCGTCGCCCAGGAGGAGGTGGCCCGCGCGTCCGCTTCGGTGGGCCTTAGCTACGGTGCCCATTCGAACCTGTGCATCAACCAGATCCGCCGCTGGGCCAACGAGGAGCAGAAAAGGAAGTACCTGCCGAAACTCATCAGCGGCGATCATGTCGGGGCGCTTGCGATGAGCGAATCCGGTGCCGGGTCCGACGTCGTTGGAATGAAGCTGAAGGCCGAGAAGAGCGGCAACGGCTATCGCCTCAACGGCACCAAGTTCTGGATTACCAATGGGTCATCCGCCGACACGTTGGTCGTCTACGCGAAGACGGGCGAGGGCAGCCGCGGAATCACCGCCTTCATCATCGAAAAGGACATGGAGGGCTTCGCGCCTGGCCAGCACATCGACAAGATGGGGATGCGCGGCTCACCGACGACCGAGCTGGTTTTCGACGACTGCTTCGTCCCGCCGGAAAACGTGCTGGGCGAGGAGAACAAGGGCGTCGAGGTGCTGATGAGCGGGCTCGACTACGAGCGTACCGTGCTTGCCGGAATCCAGATCGGAATCATGCAGGCCTGTCTCGACGTGGTCCTGCCGTACGTCCGCGATCGCAAGCAGTTCGGGCAGCCGATCGGATCGTTCCAGCTGATGCAGGCGAAGGTCGCCGACATGTACATCGCGCTCAACAGCGCGCGGTCCTACGCATACCAGGTCGCCAAGGCCTGCGACGCAGGCAAGACCACCCGCTACGACGCTGCGGGCGCGATCCTCCTCGCGAGTGAAAACGCGTTCCGGGTGGCCGGCGAGGCGGTTCAGGCGCTCGGCGGAGCAGGGTACACCAAGGACTGGCCGGTCGAGCGCTACCTTCGCGACGCCAAGCTTCTCGACATCGGCGCCGGCACAAACGAGATCCGGCGCATGCTCATCGGCCGAGAGCTGATCGGTGCGTAGGTCACCGGTCTAGCGTCCGTTTTGGGTGGAAAGCGGACGTTAGTGACGGCTATGCGAGGGTGTGCAAAGCCAAGCTTCTGACGACGAGCAGTCCTGCTTCGAAGCACAAGCGCCACGCTGAAGCGTTCACTTGGTAGTCGCATGACCGCTGGTCGAGATAGCTAAGACATTAGGGGTTTCGACAACTCACGAGCATAGGACGACGGAACAGGGCCGCGCCAATTAGACCCGACGGCATAAGGCATGACGTGTGTCACTTCACGGCACCTATTCCGAGGAGATACCGAGCTCGAGCGAGCATCTGCATCACGCTCTGGTGACCAGTAGTCGAACCCCCACGCCGGTCATCTGTCACGACTAACGCGACCGGCGATGTGTCTGCGACTCTCATCGAACAATGGCGCGGCCGGCTTTGCCGTAGAGCCAGATGCCCTCCGAATTTTTCCGACGCTTGGCGTGCCGTCATTGTCATATGCGGTCGATTGTCGATAGCTGCTTGGAGAAGTTGTCGCAGAGCTACCAAGCACTGACCTAATGTCCGCAATGGGTCGAAAGCGGACACTTGCCAACAGGCCGTCACGCGAGTGAATCGCGTGACGTGGATCGGGCTCGGCTCCGCCGGCCCGTCGGCCGGCTTCGCCGTCGCTCGGCGGCTTTAGCCCCAGATCTTCACCCGCTTTTCCGGCTTCAGGTACAGCTTCTGCCCCGGCTTGACGTTGAACGCCGCATACCAGGCATCGAGGTTGCGAACGCTTTGCGCCCTGAACTGCTCGGGCGCGTGGCCGTTCGTCAGCACGATGTTGCGCAGCGTCTCCGGCCGGGTCTTCGCCGCCCACGACTGCGCATAGGCAAGGAAGAAGCGCTGGTCCCCGGTAAGACCGTCGATGACCGGCGCAGGCTTTCCGTTCAGCGAGGCCTTGTAGGCGTCGTAGGCAGCAGCGAGCCCGGCGACGTCGGCAATGTTCTCGTTGAGCGTGAGCTCGCCGTTCACGTGCAGGCCGGGAAGCGCTTCATACTGGTCGAACTGGTCGGCAAGCAGCTTGGCCTGCTTCTGGAAGTTCTTGAAATCCGCCGGGGTCCACCAGTTTCGCATTGCCCCGGCGGCGTCGAACAGAGCGCCACCGGTGTCGAAGCTGTGGCTGATCTCGTGACCGATGGTCGCGCCGATTCCGCCGTAGTTGAACGCGGCGTCGGCATTCGGGTCATAGAACGGCCTGACGAGGATTGCGGCGGGGAAGTTGAGCGCGTTCTGGACGGGCAAGTTGACCGCGTTGACCAGCTGCGGCGGCATCCACCATTCGTGCCGGTCCATCGGCTTTCCGATCTTCGCGATCTGGTGGCGATATTCGTAAAGCCGCGCGTTCTTCTGGTTTTCGTACGCGCTGTCGGGGCTGATCGTCAGCCCTGAATAATCGCGCCACGTGTCCGGGTAGCCCACCCCGACGACGATGTTCTGGACCTTCTTGAGGGCTTCCTGCTTCGTGGAGGGCGCCATCCAGTCGATCGACTGCACGCGCTTGGCGAAGGCGGCCTTGATGTTGTCGGACATCTTCTGGATCGCAGCCTTGGACGAGGCCGGGAAGTATTTGTCGACGTAGGCTTTGCCGACCGCGTCCTGCAGCGCGTTGCTGGTGGCATTCAGCGCAAGCTTGTCGCGCGGGCGTTGCTGCGGCTGGCCCTGGAGAACGGTGCCCTTGAACGCGAAGCTTGCGTCGCGGAACGCCTTGGGAAGGACGTTCGCTTGGCTGTTGAGCGTGTGGAAAGCCAACCACTCCTTCCAGTTCTGCAACGGCTCCGACTGGACCAGAGCGGCAAGCTTCGGGATCGCGGCGAAGTGGTAGGCGTCGAACTTCTTGACGCTGCCGAGCTGCGCCGCATTCAGCAGCGCCGACCAGTCGATTCCCGGCGCCTTTTGCTCGAGCTGCTGGCGAGTCCAGACCTGCGCGCCCTTGGCGAAGTCCTCGCTCTGCTCGCGGGGCTCGTGAGCCTTTGCGATCTTCGTTTCGAGATCCATGATCCGGCCCGCCGCGCCCTCGGGGTCCGAAACTCCGGCCGCCTTCAGGATCGTCGCGATGTAGGCGCGATACTTGGCGCGGATGTCGGCCATCTTCGAATCGCCGGAGAGGTAATATTGCGCGTCCGGAAGGCCGATTCCGCCCTGCATCAGATAGGGCAGCTGCTCTCCGGGCGTGGCGAGGCCCTGGCTGACGAACACGCCGAACAGATTGTCCGTCCGGTAACTGGTGGCGTTGAGCGGGTCGGTGTCGGACCTGAGGCTGCTTCCGATCGCAGCGCTTAGCTGGTGCTTGTCGGCAATCGCGGCGATCGCATCGAGATCCGCCTTGGCGGGGGCGATCCCGGCGCGGTCGATGGCGTCGGTGTCGAGATAGGCGTTGTAGTAATTGGCGATGAGCGCGTCGTTGCCGCCGCTGGGCTTCGACTTCAGGATGGAATCGAACAGCGCCTGCGTGTTCTTCTCCCGCTCCTGGTCGGCGATCCAGAAGCCGCCGATACGCGACCGGTCCTCCGGGATTGCCGTGTTCTTGACCCAGGCGCCGTCCGCGTAGCTGAAAAAATCGTTTCCGGGCGTCACGGACGTATCCATCCATGACCGTTCAATGCCGGCGCCCGTGCCCTGCGTCTGCTCGCTTGCGGCATTGTTTGGTGCCTGGGTGTTGCACGCGCTCAGTGCGCTGGCCGAGGCAAAGATCAGGAGTAGCGATTTTCTCATCGGATAGCCTTTCGGTTTGGGCGGACGCGCAACTGCAGTCCTCTCTCGCGCTTTGCAATGGCTGCCGCACCAGCTAGGCGGGCGGCAGGGCAATTCTACGAACGGACTTGTGGAACGGATGAGCGCGCCTAAGCTCGAGACGAAGATCGACCGCGACAGCGACGAGTATCGCGCCCGGGCGGAGCATAACCGCAAGCTGGTCGCGAAGCTTCGCTCCGACGTTGCCGAGGCAGCCAGGGGCGGATCGGAAAAGCACAGGGAACGCCACGTTTCGCGCGGCAAGTTGCTTCCGCGCGAGCGCGTCGAACGGCTTCTCGATCCCGGCTCGCCGTTCCTCGAGATCGGCCAGCTCGCCGCCTGCGACATGTATGGCGGGGAAGTGCCGGGCGCGGGGATCATCTGTGGAATCGGCCGGGTGTCCGGCCGCCAGGCGATGATCGTCTGCAACGACGCCACCGTGAAGGGCGGGACCTACTATCCGCTGACGGTGAAGAAGCATCTTCGGGCGCAGGAAATCGCCGAGGCGAACCGGCTGCCGTGCGTCTACCTCGTGGACTCCGGCGGTGCGAACCTGCCGCACCAGGCCGACGTCTTTCCCGACCGCGATCACTTCGGGCGCATTTTCTACAACCAGGCGCAGATGAGCGCGAAGGGTATCGCGCAGATCGCCTGCGTCATGGGTAGCTGCACCGCCGGCGGCGCTTATGTCCCCGCGATGAGCGACGAGAGCGTCATCGTGAAGGAACAGGGGACGATCTTTCTCGGCGGCCCGCCTCTGGTGAAGGCAGCGACGGGCGAGGAGATTTCAGCCGAGGACCTGGGCGGCGGCGACCTGCACGCGCGCAAGTCGGGCGTCGTCGATCATCTCGCCGAGAACGACGAGCATGCGCTGACGATCGTGCGCGATATCGTCTCGACCCTGCAGGACGGGCAGGGCGCCGAGCTCGACCTTCGCGAACCGCGGGCACCGGCGTTCGACGCCGAGGAACTTTACGGAATCATCCCCGAGGACGTGCGCGCTCCCTATGATGTGCACGAAGTGATCGCGCGGATCGTGGACGGCTCGGAATTTCACGAGTTCAAGCCGCTCTATGGATCGACGCTGGTCTGCGGCTTCGCCCACATCTGGGGGATGCCCGTCGCGATCCTCGCCAATAACGGCATCCTGTTTTCGGAAAGCGCGCAGAAGGGTGCGCACTTCATCGAACTTGCGGCGATGCGCAAGACGCCGCTTCTGTTCCTCCAGAACATCTCCGGCTTCATGGTCGGCGGGAAGTACGAAGCGGAAGGCATTGCCAAGCATGGCGCCAAGCTGGTCACTGCGGTCGCCACCGCGCAGGTGCCGAAGATCACGGTGCTGATCGGCGGCAGCTTCGGCGCCGGCAATTACGGAATGGGGGGACGCGCTTACTCGCCCCGATTCCTGTTCACCTGGCCCAATAGCCGCATCAGCGTGATGGGCGGGGAGCAAGCGGCGAGCGTGCTGGCCACCGTGCATCGCGACGCCGACAAATGGACTGCGGAGGAAGCCGAAGCCTTCAAGCAGCCGATCCGCGACGATTACGAAGCGCAGGGCAATCCCTGGCACGCGACCGCGCGCCTGTGGGACGACGGGATCATCGACCCCGCCCAGACCCGCGACGTGCTCGGGCTCGCGTTTGCGGCGTGCCTCAATGCGCCGATCCCCGATCGGCCGTCCTTCGGCGTGTTCAGGATGTAGCGCCGCATGATCACCTCACTTCTCATCGCCAACCGCGGCGAAATCGCCTGTCGGGTAATGCGCACCGCGAAGCGTCTCGGCATTCGCAGCGTCGCGGTTTATTCCGATGCCGACAGGAACGCGCTTCACGTGCGGATGGCGGACGAAGCGGTGCACATCGGTCCGAGCCCGGCTCGGGAGTCGTATCTCTGTGGCGACAAGATTATCGCTGCCGCGAAGCAAACCGGCGCCGAGGCCATTCACCCGGGCTACGGCTTCCTCAGCGAGAATGCCGATTTCGCCGAGGCGGTCATCGATGCCGGTCTGATCTGGGTCGGGCCGAAGCCGGACAGCATCCGCGCCATGGGCCTCAAGGACGCGGCGAAAAAGATCATGGCCGACGCTGGCGTGCCGGTGACGCCCGGCTATCTCGGCGAAGATCAGGATCCGAAGCGGCTCAGGCAGGAAGCGGACTCCATCGGCTATCCGATCCTGATCAAGGCGGTCGCCGGCGGCGGCGGCAAGGGCATGCGAAAGGTCGACAACGCATCCGGCTTCGGCGAGGCGCTTGCTTCGGCCAAGCGGGAATCGGCCGCCGCGTTCGGCAACGACCACGTGCTCCTGGAAAAATGGATCGAGAGCCCGCGCCACATCGAGGTGCAGGTGTTCGGCGACAGCCACGGCGATGTCGTTCACCTGTTCGAGCGCGACTGCTCGCTCCAGCGCCGCCACCAGAAGGTGATCGAGGAAGCGCCGGCGCCGGGAATGGGCGAAGAGACCAGGCTGGCGGTGTGCGCCGCCGCCGTGCGTGCCGCCAAAGCCGTGAATTACGAGAATGCGGGCACGGTCGAATTCATCGCCGACGCGTCGGACGGGCTTCGCGCCGACCGCATCTGGTTCATGGAAATGAACACGCGGCTGCAGGTCGAACACCCGGTCACGGAGATGATTACGGGCCAGGACCTGGTCGAATGGCAGCTTCGCGTCGCCTCCGGCGAGACGCTTCCGAAGCGGCAGGACGAGCTGTCCATTAGCGGGCATTCGATTGAGGCCCGGCTCTATGCCGAAGATCCCGCCAAGGGCTTCCTGCCGAGCGTCGGCACGCTCGAGGAGCTTGATTTCGAGTACCTCAACCTGCGGGTCGAAACGGGCGTTGAGAAGGGCTCGGCCATTTCGCCCTTCTACGACCCGATGATCGCCAAGCTCGTCGCCTGGCGAGACACGCGCGAGCAGGCGCTGAGCCAGCTGCGATATGCGCTTCGGGAGCTGAGGATCTGGCCAGTCAAGACCAATGCAGGATTCCTGTTCCGCCTGCTTGGCGATCCCGAGGTCGAAGCCGGGCGGGTCGATACCGGCCTCATCGCACGCCGGGGCGATGCGCTGACCGCCGTTCCCAAGGTGCCCGAAAGCGAAATCAACATGGCCGCCTATCTGTTCGGCCAAAACGACTTCCTGGGCGGGACTCCGGATAGCGCACTTTACGGCTTCCGCCTCAATGCCGATCCGCACCGAAGCATGCGCCTGGTTGCAGGCGAAGAGACGTACGAAGTCGAGGTCGCACTGCCGGACCATGGCGGCTTGACACTCGTTCGGCGCGACCGCGATGCGCTGATCGTCGAGGACGGTCACACGCTGCAAATCGCGCCCGAGCGCGTGGAAGGGAGCGGGCATGGCGCGGTCGCCGATGGCGCCATCACCGCCCCGATGCCCGGCAAGGTGACGAGCGTCGATGTCGAAGAGGGCGCGAAGGTCACGAAGGGCCAGCGGCTGCTCACGCTCGAAGCGATGAAGATGGAGCACGCGCTTACCGCTCCGTTCGACGGCGTGGTGGCGGAGCTTAAGGCGAACACGGGCGCGCAGGTGACCGAGGGGGCGGTCCTCGCGCAAATCGAATCGGAGGAGAAGCAATGAATATCGAGGGAATTTCCGCGGTCGTGACCGGCGCCGCATCGGGACTCGGCGAAGCGACGGCCCGAGAACTTGCGAGCCGCGGCGCCAAGGTCGCAATCTTCGACCGTGATCAGGAGAAGGGCGAAAAGGTCGCTTCCGACATCGGCGGAATGTTTTGCGAAGTGGATGTAACCAGCGACGAGAAGGTAGCGGCCGCTTTCGACAAGGCGCGTCAGGCGCACGGGCAGGAGCGGGTGCTGGTCAATTGCGCCGGAGTCGCCAACGCCGCGAAGACGGTCGCCCGCGACAAGGAGACGAAAGAGCCGAAGTTCTACCCGATGATGCAGTTCGAGCTGGCGATCCAGATCAACCTCATCGGCACCTTCCGCTGCATCGCCCACAGCGCCTTCGGAATGGTCGGGCTAGACCCGCTGGACGACGGTGAGCGCGGCTGCATCGTCAATACCGCGTCGGTCGCCGCGCAGGATGGGCAGATCGGCCAGGTCGCCTATTCGGCGTCGAAGGGCGGCGTTCTGGCGATGGCGCTTCCGATCGCCCGCGACCTGATGAACGACGGGATTCGCGTGAACACCATCCTTCCGGGCGTCTTCAAGACTCCGATGGTGGCGATGATGCCGCCGAAGGTGCAGGACGCGCTCGCCGAGCAGGTGCCATTCCCCAAACGCCTCGGACAGCCCGAGGAATATGCGCGACTTGCCTGCTTCATGGTCGAGAATCCCTACCTGAATGCCGAGGCCGTGCGCCTGGACGGCGGCATCAGGATGGCGCCGCGCTAACCGTGGCGCGAACGCTCCTCGCGGACCAGCGATGCCGGTGAACCACAGCAGGCTTCTCGAAGACATTGCCGCCGCCACGCGCGAAGCGGGGCAGGCAATTCTCGAGATCGTCGCCCGCGGCTTCGACGTCGAGCACAAGGACGACCTTTCACCGGTGACCGAGGCGGACCGGGCGGCTGAGCTGATCATCCTCGGCGCATTGGCGAAGGCCGCGCCCGGCGTTCCCGTCGTTGCCGAAGAAGAAGTTGCCGCAGGGCGCATTCCCGACTTCGGCGACTGCTACTTCCTTGTCGATCCGCTGGATGGGACCAAGGAGTTCATCCGCGGCGGTGACGATTACACAGTCAACATCGGCCTGATCTCGGACGGCAAGCCGCTGCTCGGGGCGGTCTTTGCTCCTGCGAGAGGAGCGCTTTTCGGCGGGCTCGTCGGCGAGGGCGCATGGATGGAAGATTCCGACGGACGGCGTCCGATCGCGACACGCGAGCGCGGCGCTTCAGTCACGGCCGTGGCATCGAAGTCGCATTTCAACCAGCCGACGGCGGACTATCTCGCCGAAGCGGTGGGCGAATGCGACTACACCGGCATCGGCTCTTCGCTGAAATTCTGCATCGTCGCGCAAGGGGAGGCCGACATTTACCCGCGCCTTTCCCCCACCAGCGAGTGGGATACCGCCGCTGCTCACGCGGTGCTGCTTGCCGCCGGCGGACGCGTGGACGGCCCGGATGGGGAGCCGCTCGGCTACGGCAAGCACGCCTTCATCAATCGCGGCTTCGTTGCCACCGCCGGTTGGCGCGCGCCCCCGATTGGCGCGTATCTCAAGCCGTTTTCGGGGGGCGGAAACCTTCCGCAGGGCGTCTAGTCCGGACAATCCCCGTCCGGGGCCATCCAGCCAAGCTTGCGCAACCACTCCGGATCCATCGTTGGCGCGCCGCCGCCGTTCCTGGATCGTAGCGACTCCAGTTCGACCCGCGCCTGCTCCAGTTTCCCGTAAAGCTCGCGCGCCTGGGAAGAGCTGGCATTCGTCGTTCCCAGCTGCCACGCCAGTCGCTGCGCGCTGTCGATTGCATTCGCCAACTGCGCCAGCCACTCTGCGCGCACGCGCGCAATCGCATCCATGACATTCCCCGAGTCTCGTTTCCCCCGCGGAATTCCTTACACAAACAGACCCTTGGCCGCGGTTGGAGATTGCTCCGTATTGGAGCCGAAACCGTCTCACTTTTCTCCGTTCCGCACGTTAGTTACGGTGCGCTTGCTCGGTTCAACTCTCGCGGAGGGTCGCATGGACGCGTTGATTGCCGAGTCTGATTTTTCCTATGGCGGACCGCCGCCGCTGCTTCTTGCGGCGACGAGCGACGGTGCGATGCACCGCGCGCGCGAGGCCGCAAGCAGCTCGTCACTACGCGTGGGCGCTCAGCTTGGAATTGCGGACGCGCTTCGGCGCTTGCGGGAGCAGCCTTCCGCCTCGGCTATCTGGATCGAGATCGACAGCGACGGCGGAAGCGAGCTCGACGCGTTGCTCGACGAGGTCGACAGGCGCGTTGCAAGCCGCCGCTTCGGAGCTGTCGTCTCTCTGTCCGCGCAGATGATCGACTCCCTGGGGTCGCGAGTGCTGGATTCGCCCGCGCAGTTCCTGGTCGACGGCAGTCCGGTGGAAAAGGCCGCTTCGCTCGCAACCGCGACGGCGCTGGCGAATTCGCCCGAGCGTGCCAATGACGTCGCGCACGATCCCGGTGCCGAGCGCCTCCGCCAGCTGAGCGACGAGGTCGGGCGGATTGCCGCAACCCTGGCGCGCCTTTCGACAGTCGCAACTCCGCCAGAACCGGAGCTTCGCAAGCCGGTCGAGGGAGAAGTGCCCGACGTGTCGGTGGAGGCGGTCCGTTCGGTGATCCGCGCCCGGAGGCTTCGAACGCGCTTCTTCCAGGAGGACCTGTTCGCCGATCCTGCATGGGACATGCTCCTCGACCTTCTCCAGGCCGAAATCGCACAATTGCGAGTTCCGGTTTCCAGCCTGTGCATCGCCGCCGCGGTCCCGGCGACAACCGCGCTGCGGTGGCTCAAGAGCATGACCGAAAAGGGAATTTTCCTTCGCCGTGCCGATCCGCACGATGGGCGGCGGGTCTTCGTCGAGCTGTCGCGCGACGCAAGTGTCGCAATGCGGCGCTACTTTGCCGAGGTGGGACGCCCCGCGGTCGTGTGACCGCCTGCCGACGAGCCCAGATCCGGGCCGGGGCCCTTGCTGTGTCGTGTGATGGTGGGCGGTGACGGGCTCGAACCGCCGACCCTCTCGGTGTAAACGAGATGCTCTACCAACTGAGCTAACCGCCCGCAGGCGCCCAAGTGATGCCGAGCAGCGGCCGCGTCAAGCAGTCGCGTGGCCTGCGCTGCCGCGCTGGACCATTACAGCGTCCGCACCAGCTTGGCCGCCATTGCAATCCAGGGGGCATTGGTAACGACCTGCTGGCGAAGGCCGGCGCCGAGCGGGAGCAGGTGCAGCTTGCCGCTTGCCTCGCCCTGGTCGGGTTCTTCGCGGCCGATCAGTCGGCCGAACAGAAAGCGTCCCGCCGGGCGGGGCACAAGCACGTCCCGATTGAGTGCCCGCCCGAATTCCTCCGGCTGCAGGGTCTCGCACCAAACCTCGTCGCCGGCGCGGTACTCGCCGATGCTGGCCGAAACTGTGACGGCGACGTTCCCGGGCCGGGGCCGCGGCGGCACGACGATGGCGCTCCTCCTGGGTGCGCTCGCGCCTGAGCTGCCGATGATCGCAGCGACCGCCACGTCCGTCTTTTCCTCTTCCGATTCGATGAGGTCCGACGCTTCCACGCCCAGAGCCTTGGCTATGCGGTTCAGCCACTTGACCGACACCGTGCGAGTCCCCGTTTCCAGCCGTCCGATCGTCTGCGGTGTCGTCGGCGGCTCGCAGGCGCGCGCGACCTCGTCGAGGGTCAGTCCGCGAGCCCGCCTTACATCGCGAATCCTGGTTATCATGCCGATTCCTCCGAACCAATTTGGTTTCTCCCTGTCCTACAGTTTTGCCCATGTGGCAAGGGGTCGGCGAATCGGATCAGGAAGGGAGCGGGAAATGTCGATGGTGAGGAACGGAACAATGCTGGTCGAAAAAGGGATTGGCCGCGACGGGGAGATCGTCAGGACTGGACGGTCGCGGCGGCGGGCAGTCCGGTCGGTGACCGTGAATGCGCTCGAATCGCCTCTTGGTTGGCTGTTCGCACGCAAGATGATCACGCAGCGCCAATATGACGCCGGCGAGCAGCTCCGCCGCGACTGGGAGCGCGCCGGCCTGTCTTCGAACGTTACGATGCACTGGACCGCTGCGCCAATGGGCAAGCAGCGTGGCGGCTCCGCCTCCGGTCCGGATCTTCTGGCTGCCCAGCTCGATGCGCGCGCCCGATTCGACGGCGCCGTGGAGGCGGCCGGTCCCGGACTGGCCGACATCCTGTGGCGCGTCGTCTGCTCGGGCGAGGGAATGCGCGATGCAGAAACCGCGCTCGGCTGGCCGGCGAGGGCGGGGAAGGTCGTGCTTCTGCTCGCCCTCGACCGCGTCGCCGACTTCTATCGAATCCGCTAGTCCTGGTCGCCCTTGCCGCCGGTTTTCCTGGCGTGTGACCCCATGCCGGTAGTCCGTTGCTTCAGGTTGTCCTCGATCTCGCCCTCTTTCGCGTGCGGGTCGAGTACGGCGCTTCCGCTCTTGCCGCGCTCGCGCTCTTTTTCCTTCATCGTCGGGTCGAGGTAGAGGTCGCGGCCCTGGTCGTCTCCGCTGTTCCTGCGCATGGCGCTCTCCTTATTTCTTGCCGTGAGCGCCGACTTCGCGGTCGGTGCCGTGGTGGTCGCCCATCTGCGGAGCGACGGTCTTGCCATAGTCCTGCGAATTGGGGCCGGCGCGCTCGTGATCGTGGCGGGCCTGGCCCTGCTTGCCGTGCTTGGACTGCGGCTCGTCCTCGAGGACATCCTCCAGGTCGCGCTTTTGTTTGTCGTTGCTGTTAGTGTCGGTCATTGAAATGCTCCCGTTTGCTTGACTAACCAACGGACGGGACGCTCCAGGTTTCCGCGGCTTCAAGAAGGATTCGGCTCATGATTCTCTACGGCTCGTCGATGTCGCCCTATGTTCGAAAGGTGATCGCTTTCGCTGCCGAAAAGGGCCTCGAGCTCGAGGTTCGGCCGATCGGCATCGGCAACCAGGACCCGGAGTTTCGACAGGCCAGCCCGTTCGGGAAGATGCCCGCGTTCGTGGACGGCGATTACCAGCTCGCAGATTCGAGCGCGATCATCCACTACCTGGAAACCAGGCATCCGGACCCGGAGATGATTCCGCGCGATGCCGAAGCCCGCGGCAAGTGCATCTGGTTCGAGGAATTCGCGGACACGATCCTGAGCAGCTGCGGCGCCAAGATGTTTTTCAACAGGATCGTCGCGCCGATATTCCTGAATCGCCCCGGCGATCTCGCGGTCGCCGATGCAGCGGAGCGAGAGGAGCTTCCGACCGTGCTCGATTATGTCGAGTCCGTGGTCCCGAGCGGGGGCGGGTACTTGCTCGGGGACGCCCTGACCCTCGCCGATATTGCCGTTGCCGGACCCTTCGCCAATCTCCAGCATCTGGGGATCAAGCTCGACCCGGACCGGTGGCCCAATACCGTCGCGTTCGTCGAGCGGATGCTCTCGCGCCCGAGCTTCGCTCCGTGGGTGGAGAAGGAATCGGCGTTCCTGAAGAAGGCCGCCGGCTAAGCGACCGCCGTGCCCGCCTTTGCGCGCACGGCGGCAGCTTCGACGTCAGGAAGCGTCGGTATCGGCGTCTGCGCGGTTGCGCTCGGTGCCGGTCTGGCCGGGGCCGGGCTGGGTGCTTGAGCTGCCCGCGGCAGTCACCGACCCGCCGTCGGCGCCCTGCTGGTGCCCCGCGCCGACCGGCTCGTTGGAATCGAGCTTGCGAGCGTCGGGGCTGCTTCCGGAACTCGACCCGGATCCGCCGCCCATGCCCTCCGACGACTGGTCAGCGCCGATTCCTGTGGTGTCGGCATCCGTGCCACCAATGGTCCCGACGCTGCCAACGCCTTGTCCGCCGGCCGCTCCGCTCGTCTGGTCGCCGGTGGTTCCACTCATGGAGCCGCCCTGGGTATCGCGATTGGTTCCGCCGGGTTGGGCGCCGCCGGCGCCGGTCGCGGGGTTGGCTGAGCTTGCCGAGGCGGTAACGCCGTCGGTCTGTCCGCCGGAGGTGCGAGCGAATTCGCTTTGCGCTCCGCCGGGAAGTTCGGCGCCCGTGTTTCCGGTGCCCTGCGGCCCGCCGCCGAGCGCTTCGCCGGTGGCGGCTTCGCCCTGGTGTGCGAACTGTCCTTCGGGGCTTCCGCCGCCGGGGGGCGAGCTCGAGCCGCCCTGGTAGTCGTCGGCCTTGCGGCCCTGGTCGCTGTGCTGCCGCTGCTGGATCGCGCGGTCTTCTTCGTTGATCTTGGTCTGGGTGTCGTTGGTCTGGTCAGCCATCGCGTTTCTCCTCATCTTTCATGAGGACAACCGGGGCGGGCAGGGCGGCGTTCCCCGCTCACCCGCCCCGATGCGATGAATTGACGAGTTAGGCCTGCTGTTCGCCTTCGGTTTCGCCCTGAGCCTCTGCGGAATCGGAAGCCTCGGCCTCGCCGCCCTCGTCCCCAGCTCAGCTTCAGCCTCGGCCTGAGCGGCCTCGGCGGCGTCCGCCTCTTGCTCGGCCTGGATGGTCTCGGCAGCAAGCGGTGCCGCTTGCTCCTCGAACATCTGCGCAATGACGTCGATGCCCTGTGCCTGGAGCTCGGCCTCTTCGGGCGAGCGGGCGACGTTGACCCGCACCGTCACCGACACTTCCGGGTGAAGCGCGATTTTGACGTCGTGCATTCCGATCGCCTTGATCGGCCGCGCCAGGACGACCTGGCTCTTGGTTACCTTGGCCCCATCGGAATCGAGCGCCTCGACGATGTCGCGCGCCGAGACCGAACCGTAGAGCTGGCCGGTGTTGGAGGCCTGGCGAATGAGCTGGACGGTGGTTCCGTCGATGCTCTTTGCCTCATTCTCTGCTTGCCCGCGCTTCTCGGCGTTTTCCGCCTCGATCCGCGCACGGTTGGCTTCGAAGACTCGCTTGTTGGTTTCGTTGGCGCGCAGGGCCTTCTTGTTGGGCAGAAGGTAGTTGCGTGCAAAGCCGTTCTTCACGGTGACGACATCGCCGATGCCGCCCAGCTTCTCGACTCGTTCGAGCAGGATCACGTCCATGGGTCGTGGGCCCTCCTTATTTCACGAGATAGGGAAGAAGGCCGATGTGGCGGGCGCGCTTGATGGCGCGTGCCAGCTCGCGCTGCTTCTTCGAGGAAACGGCGGTAATCCGCGACGGAACGATCTTGCCGCGCTCGGAAATGAATCCCTGCAGCAGGCGGACGTCCTTGTAGTCGATCCGCGGAGCGTTCTTGCCCGAGAAGGGGCAGGACTTGCGGCGGCGGAAAAATGCTCGTGCCATGGTTTACTCTCCGTCCTCGTCGCGTCCGCGTCCGCCGCGGTCACCGCCACGATCGCCACCGCGGTCGCTGCGTCCGCCGCGCTCGCGCTTCATCATCGCAGACGGGCCGTTTTCGTGCTCGTCGACGCGGATGGTCATGTAGCGGATGACGTCTTCGTTGATGTTGGTCTGGCGCTCGAGCTCGGCGATCGCCGGCGCCGGAGCGTCGACGTCGAGCATCACGAAATGCGCCTTGCGGTTCTTGGCGATCTTGTAGGCGAGGGACTTGAGGCCCCAGGTCTCGGTCTTGACGACCTTCCCGCCGTTGTCCTCGAGGATCTTGGTTGCGTTTTCCGCTAGGCTGTCGACCTGGGCCTGGGCCAGGTCCTGACGCGCAAGGAAAACATGCTCGTAAAGCGGCATGTCTATACTTCACCTGTGTTGGCCGATCGCTGACGCCGCCCAGTGCGACGCCCCTCCGGCTGTCGTTTAGAAATGCAAGTGGCGCGCGGACGAGCCGACGCGCCGGGTGCGCACATAGTCGAAGCGCTCGGCAAAGGGAAGTCCGCGCTTAACAGCGGCCGGACAGGAGATCCTACGGTTTGATGAGCACCTTGATGGACTTGCGGTCGTTCATTGCGCGATAGCCGTCCGGCACGCCGTCGAGTTCGATCGTGCTGTCGAAGACCCGGCCGGGGTCGATCATGCCTTCGCGGACGTCGGGCAACAGGTCATCGATGTAGGCGCGAACCGGTGCGGGCCCGCCGCCGATGGTGACATTGTCGTAAAACAAGCGCGTCGAAAGATCGATCGGCCCGTAGTGGGGAACGCCGACACGGCCGATCGCACCGCCCGGGCGGACGATGTTGAGCGCGGTCTGGATCGCCGACTCGTTCCCGACGCACTCCAGCACGGAATGAACCCCATACCCATCCGTCAGTTCGCGGACTCTGGCGATTGCCTCTTCGCCGCGTTCGGCAACGACGTCGGTCGCCCCGAACTCCTTCGCCAGTTCGGTCCGGTCCTTGTGATGGCCGAGGATGATGATCCGCTCGGCTCCGAGCCGCTTTGCAGCGATAACCCCGCAAAGTCCGACCGCGCCGTCGCCGATCACCGCCGCCGTACCGCCGTCGCGGACATTTGCGTGCAAAGCCGCATGGTGGCCGGTGCCCATCACGTCCGAAAGGGTAAGCAGCGACGGCATCAAATCGTCGTTGGGATCGACATCGATCGGGAAAAGCGTTCCGTCGGCAAGCGGGATTCGAAGCGCTTCGGCCTGCGCCCCGCCGACGTCAGGCGATCCGAAGAAGCCGCCGTGGACGCAGGATGTCTGAAGGTCGTGCTCGCAATAGGTGCAGGTGCCGTCGGAGAAAGCGAATGGCATGATGACGACTTGCCCGCGCTTGATGCGCTGAACGTCGCTGCCAACGTCCTCGACGATTCCGATCGCTTCATGGCCCATCGGCCGGCCACCGTCTCCGACCGGCTCGAAATCGTTGTAGGGCCAAAGGTCGCTTCCGCAGATGCAGGCCCGCGTCACCCGGATCAGCGCATCCGTCGGTTTTTTGATTGCCGCGTCGGGTACGTTCTCGACCCGGACGTCGTGGGTGTCGTGCATTATCGTTGCGCGCATTGTTGTGACTTCCGTTCAAGAGTTGAGTTGAAATTCAGGCATCGAACGTTCGAGTCCCCAGCCATTCGACCATTGCCGGGTTTCGGTGGTGAGGGTGGCGGTGGCGACGTCGCCAGCCACATTCTTCTCCTATGCGTCCTCATTTTCGGAAGCATCGCGACCCACCATGGCCATTTGCGCGGGGGCGTAGCGATCGCCCTCGGGCTGGATTCGAGACGCGCCTTCGTCGATCTCGTCCGAAGCCGATTCCTAGTTCGTCGCACGCGTCGAGGATGCCGTTGCTTTCGGGCGCTCGCCACCACAGCGAATATTCGTTCTGAATCGCTGCGATCGGCTGCACCTTGTGGGCGCGGCGAAGCGTACGGACCTACTTCTGCAAGCTCTGCGCCATCTGCAGGTGCTTCTTGAGCGTCGGCAGGCTCTGCTGCGCGAGCTGCGCGGTAGGGCCGGTGCCATTCGCCTGCTGCTGGAACTTGTCGATGTCCTTCTTGTGGTCCTGGACCATGTAGGAAGCGAATTCCTTGTCAAAATCGGCGCCGGAGAGGCCCTGAAGCTTCGTCATTTCCTGCTTGGCACCGTCCTTGATGCCATCGGGGACCTGCATCCCCGCCTGCTGCGCGAGTTGCGCCGCCTGCTCCTTGGCTTTGCCGTGGTCGGTGACCAGGGTCTGACCGAACTCCTTCACGCCTTGCGAGGCGCCTTTCTGCTGCGCGAGCTGGCCAAGCTGGACCTCGCTGTTGTCGCCCTTGATGGCGTCGGTCAGGAATGCAGTGTCGACATTGTCCGCGGAGACTCCGTTCATGTCCATGCCGTTGGCGGGCACGGTGACTGGCGCCATGTCGTTTTGAAGGACCAGGTTGGAATCGTTGCCGCCGCCGTTGTTGCTGCACGCAGCGAGAGCGCAAGCACCGGCAATCAGTGTCGCCTGTAGCGTGAGTTTCACTTTGCTTCTCCCGTTTCTTTGCCGCGCCAACAGCTTCGCGACAGCGAGGTTCCAAGTCTCGGGCGAAGTCTTCGACAAGCCACGGACAGGCGCGTAAACGGCGCCAATGGCCACGCACCTGAGAAGCGTCGAAACCGCCGATGCGCTCGAAGACACGAGCCTTCCCGGCTGGCTCTATCACCACCCGGACTTCTTCGAAGCGGAGAAACGTGGCTTCCTTCGGGCCGCTCCGCAGGTGGTCTGCCACGCGAGTGAAATCGCGCAACCGGGCGAGTGGCGGAGCCTCGAATGCTTCGGTGAGAGCATCATCGTCATTCGCGGCGACGACTCACGTGTGCGGGCGTTTGCCAACGTGTGCCGCCATCGCGGCTCGCGGCTGGTGGACGGGACCGGCGGCTGCGCCAAGGTGCTGACCTGCCCCTACCACGCCTGGAGCTATGGCCGCGACGGGCGGCTGGTCGGAGTGCCGCACAGGAGCGATTATCCGGGGCTGGATCCGACGGCGCTCGGGCTCAAGCCGGTCGCGCTGGAGAATTGGCGCGGGTTCCTGTTCGTGCGGCTGGCGGAGGGTCTTCCGAGCGTCGCTGAGATGATGGCGCCGTACGAGGACGAGGTGGCGCCTTATCGTTTCGAGGAGCTGAGGCCGATCGGACGGCTGACGCTTCGGCCGCGACCGCTCAACTGGAAAACCATCGCCGACAATTATTCGGACCATCTGCACATACCCGTCGGCCATCCCGGGCTGACCCGGCTGTTCGGGCGTAATTACGCGATCGAGGCGAGCGAATGGGTGGACCGCATGGAAGGCGAGCTGGTTGCGGAGCGATCGGCGAACCCGTCCGAGCGGGCCTACCAGCAATTCCTGCCGGAGGTAGCGCACCTGCCGCCGAGCCACCGGCGCAGGTGGCTGTATTACAAGCTGTTCCCCTGTGTCGCTTTCGACATCTACCCGGATCAGGTCGATTTCATGCAGTTCCTGCCGGTGAGCGCGACCGAGACGGTAATCCGCGAGATCAGCTACGCGATCCCCGACCCCCGCAGGGAAATGAAGGCGGCCCGCTACCTCAACTGGCGCATCAACCGGCGCGTAAACGCGGAGGACACGGAGCTGATCGCGCGCGTCCAGAAGGGGATGGAGAGCGCAAGCTACGAGCCGGGGCCGCTTGGAAGGAGCGAAGTGTGCCTGCGCAGCTTCGCAAGCAAGCTCAGGCGGATGATCCCCGAGGCGCGGCTGGATTCGCCGCCTCCCCCGGGGTGGGCGACAGGCGGCGGCTCCGCCTGACCACGAACCACACCGGAATCCCCGTCGCAACCAGTGCCAGGCCCCACAGCGAGGGTTGCAAGCCAGCACCCCAGAAGGACCACAGCGAAAAGGCTAGCGCGACCAACGCGCACACGGCGAGAAGCGGACCGCCAAGGCCGCGACGGAAAAGAATTGTCAGCGCTCCGCCCGAGCAGGCGACGTAAAGGACCAGCGTCGCAACAACCGAGATCAGCGTGATGAACTCGAACATGCTCGACATCGACTTACTGTAGTTGCTGACGATGAGGAGAGTGGCGACGAGGCAGCCGACCAGCTGCGCCCGCACGGGCGTCCCGCGGCCGGTCGTTTTGCCGAACCAGGCCGGAAAGGCGCCGTCGCGGGCGAGTTTCAGCGGGATTTCGCCCGAGCACAGGATCCACCCGTTCAGCGCCCCGAGTGCACTCACCCCGGCGAACAGTGCAATGAGCGACCCCGCGAAAGGTCCGACCATGGGCTGGGCAGCGTCGGCGAGCGGGGAGGGCGATGCGGCGGCTATGTTGCTGGGCAGCAGGTACAGGACTGCCCAGGTGACGCCGAGATAGATTGCTCCGGCAATCGCCGAACCGGCAACCGAGGCCATGGGGATCGTTCGAAGCGGGTTTTTTACCTTGTCGGACGAGACGGTCGCAGACTCGATCCCGAGCATTGAAAAGAGCGCCAGGGCGGCCGCCCCGGCGATTGCTCCCGTCGAGACCGGCATTGCAGACTGGGGAGCGGGAGGGACTCCGCGGCCGAGATAGACCGCCGCGACAAGAAGGATGGCGATCAGCGGAAGTGCCTTCAGGAAGGTGGTCGCGACCTGCACGATCCCGGCGCTTCGCGCGCCCGCCGTGTTCACGCCCCAGAAGATCCACAGGGCAACGATTGCCGAAGCAGGCGCGACGATCGGATGCCCGAGCACCGGCGCAATGTGGCTGAGGTTGCTGACCGCCGCGATGGGGAGGATCGCATTCGCCGTCCAAATGGAAATCAGGTAGCTCCACATGACGATGAAGGCGACGTCGGCCCCAAACGCCTCTTCGACATAGACGAACGGCCCGCCTTCGATATGCGCCGACAACAAAGCGAAGGTAACGGCAACGAACATTGCTCCGGCAATCGCGACGAGCCAGCCGTAGGTCGCATTTGCTCCGTAAGGCGCAAGTAGCGCCGGAAGCAGGAAGATTCCCGACCCGATCATGTTGCCGACGACGAGCGCGGTGGTCATCGTCAGCCCGAGCTGCCGCTCGCCCGGCGCCGGGTCGACATTGATCGGCGGGTCGATGATCGTCGCGGAATTCACAGTCATGAAAGCCCCCTTGCCCTTGGCAATCGTGCCGTCCCGGCCTAGTCGCCCGCCGCATCGATAGATCAAGTGGGGCAGCGATGCGCGCATTCATTTTTCCCGGCCAGGGAAGTCAGTCCGTCGGCATGGGGGCCGCCCTCGCACAGGCGAGCCGGGCCGCCCGGGATGTCTTCGACGAAGTGGACGAAGCGCTCGGCCAGCATCTCTTCCGGTTGATGCGCGAAGGCCCGGACGATGAGCTTAAGCTCACGGAAAATGCGCAACCGGCGATCATGGCGCACTCAATGGCGGTCTTTGCGGCGCTAACGAAAGAGGGCGGAGTCGAGCTTGGGAAGGCTGCGAGCTTCGTTGCCGGACACAGTCTCGGCGAATATTCCGCGCTCTGTGCCGCCGGCTCGTTCGACGTCCCGACGACGGCCAGGCTCCTCAAGCTTCGCGGCCAGGCGATGCAGGCGGCGGTGCCGGTTGGGCAGGGTGCGATGTGCGCCTTGCTTGGGGCCGACCTGCCGATGGCGCGGCGGATCGCGGAAGCCGCGGCCGAGGGTGAAGTGTGCGCGGTCGCCAACGACAACGATCCGAGCCAGGTCGTGCTTTCGGGTGCCAAGGGCGCAATCGACCGAGCGGTTGCGATGGCGAAGGAAATGGGCGCGAAGCGGGCGGTGCCGCTGCCTGTGTCCGCGCCTTTCCACTGCCCGCTGATGCAACCGGCGGCCGAGGCGATGAGCGACGCACTGAGCTATGTCGTCGTCGAGGCGCCCGAAGTCCCGCTTTATGCAAACGTGACGGCGCAGCCGGAAAGCGACCCCGACGCGATACGCAACCAGCTTGTCGAGCAGGTGACGGGGATGGTTCGGTGGCGCGAAACGATCGCCAACATGGCCGAGGCCGGAGTGGAGCATTTCGTCGAGCTTGGCGGCAAGGTTCTCGGGCCCATGGTCAAGCGCATTGCGCCGGATACAGACGTCAGGAGCCTCGTTTCGATCGACGACATCGAGGCTTTCGCTAAGGAGTGTTGAGCATGAGCTGGGACGAACGCTATTCGGCGGACGAACTCGCTTATGGCGACAAGCCCAACGATTTCCTCCGTGAGGAAGAACCGCGGCTTCCCGCTGGCCGGGCACTTTGCCTGGCCGAAGGGCAGGGGCGCAACGCCGTCTACCTGGCTGAAAAGGGACGCTCGGTCACCGCGGTCGATTCCTCGGCGGTCGGGATGGAGCGCGCACGGGCGCTCGCCGGCGAGCGGGATGTCACGATAGAGACGGTGGTTGGCGACCTGGCCGATTACGATCTCGGCGATCGCCAATGGGACCTTATCGTGTCCATCTTCGCTCACGTGCCGTCGGCACTTCGCAGGACTTTGTATGCGCGCGCCCAGCAGGCGCTGAAGCCCGGCGGGATGATCCTGATCGAGGCCTACACGCCCGACCAGCACAAGACGTCGGGCAAGGGCGGCCCGCCGCCGGGGGAAGAGGACAAGTTGGTGACGCTTGCGGCACTTCGCGATGAATTGGCGGGGCTCGAGGAGGTGATCGGACGCGAAATCGAGCGCGAGGTCAACGAGGGTCCCTGGCATCACGGCACCGGCGCAGTGGTGCAGTTCGTTGGCCGCAAACCGGCCGGCAAGGAAGGAAGTTGAGAATGTTCGATCTTTCGGGGATGACGGCGCTGGTGACGGGCGCGAGCGGCGGGCTCGGAAGCGCGATCGCCAAATCGCTTGCCAGCCAGGGCGCTCAACTCGCCGTTTCCGGAAGCAATGTCGAAAAGCTCGAACGATTCCGCGAGGAACTCGGCGACGACCATGTCGCCATTGGCTGCAACCTTTCCGACGGCGAGGCGGTGGACCGGCTCGTGCCGGCGGCCGTGGATGCGCTCGGGGGCAAGCTCGATATCCTCGTCAACAATGCCGGGGTGACGCGCGACAATTTGCTGATGCGGATGAAGGACGAGGAATTCGAGGAGGTCATGAAGATCAACCTCGAAGCCGCATTCCGGCTGGTTCGCGCGGCCGCGAAGCCGATGATGAAGGCTCGCTTCGGGCGAATCGTTTCGATCACCAGCGTGGTGGGCGTTACCGGCAACCCGGGCCAGGCGAACTATGTGGCATCGAAAGCGGCCCTGATCGGCATGACGAAAGCTGTCGCCCAGGAGCTCGCGAGCCGGGGAGTGACGGCAAACTGCGTCGCGCCCGGTTTCATGACTTCGGCGATGACCGATGCGCTGAACGATCAGCAGCGCGAAGGCATTCTTTCGCGCATCCCCATGGGCAAGATGGGCAGCGGCGACGATATCGGCGCGGCCTGCGTCTATCTCGCCAGCCGCGAGGCCGGCTACGTCACCGGCCAGACGCTCCACGTGAACGGCGGAATGGCGATGCCGTGAGCCTGCGGCGGACCCTTGTGGGGCCGCTTTGCACACCTATATCCCTCTCGAAACGTAACGATCCGGCTGCTTCGCGTTAGGGCCGGAACAGGGGAATGAGAGAGGGAAAAATGGCGAAAGTTATCGGCATCGACCTTGGCACGACGAACAGCTGCGTTGCCGTAATGGAAGGCGGCAAGCCGAAGGTCATCGAGAACAGCGAAGGCGCCCGTACCACCCCGTCGGTGGTGGCCTTCACCAAGGACGGCGAGCGGCTGATCGGACAGCCCGCCAAACGCCAGGCCGTCACCAACCCCGACAACACCATTTTTGCGGTTAAGCGCCTGATCGGCCGCCGCTTCGACGATCCCGTCACCAAAAAAGACACCGAGCTGGTCCCGTACAAGATCACCAAGGGTCCGAACGGCGACGCGTGGGTCAATGCCGGCGGCAAGGATTACAGCCCGTCGCAGATTTCGGCCTTCATCCTGCAGAAGATGAAGGAAACCGCCGAGGCCTATCTCGGCGAGACCGTCACCCAGGCGGTAATCACCGTTCCCGCTTACTTCAACGACGCCCAGCGCCAGGCGACCAAGGACGCCGGCCAGATCGCGGGTCTTGAAGTTCTGCGCATCATCAACGAGCCGACCGCGGCTGCGCTCGCCTACGGGCTGGAGAAGCAGGACGGCAAGACGATCGCCGTTTACGATCTTGGCGGCGGCACCTTCGACATTTCGATCCTGGAGATCGGCGACGGCGTTTTCGAGGTGAAGTCCACCAACGGCGACACCTTCCTCGGCGGCGAGGACTTCGACGCCAAGATCGTCGAATACCTGGCCGACCGCTTCAAGCAGAAGGAAGGCATCGACCTGCGCACGGATCGGCTCGCCCTGCAGCGGCTCAAGGAAGCCGCCGAAAAGGCGAAGATCGAGCTGTCGTCCGCCTCCACGACCGAGATCAACCAGCCGTTCATCACGGCGCGCATGGAGGGCGGAAGCACAACTCCGCTCCACCTCGTCGAGACGATCACCCGAGCCGACCTCGAGAAGCTCGTCGGCGACCTGATCGGGCGCACGCTCGAGCCGTGCAAGAAGGCGCTCAAGGACGCCGGAGTGGACGCCAAGGACATCGCCGACGTCGTTCTCGTCGGCGGAATGACTCGAATGCCGCGCGTTCGCGAGGTCGTGAAGGAGTTCTTCGGCAAGGACCCGCACACCGGCGTCAACCCGGACGAGGTCGTGGCGATGGGCGCTGCCATCCAGGCCGGCGTTCTGCAGGGCGACGTCAAGGACGTCCTTCTTCTCGACGTCACTCCGCTCAGCCTCGGGATCGAGACCCTGGGCGGTGTCTTCACTCGGATGATCGACCGCAACACGACCATCCCGACCAAGCGCAGCCAGGTCTTCTCGACCGCTGACGACAACCAGAGCGCGGTCACGATCCGAGTGTTCCAGGGCGAACGCGAGATGGCCGCGGACAACAAGATGCTGGGGCAGTTCGACCTGGTCGGAATCCCGCCGGCGCCGCGCGGGGTGCCGCAAATCGAAGTCACGTTCGACATCGACGCCAACGGAATCGTCAATGTTTCGGCCAAGGACAAGGGGACCGGCAAGGAGCAGCAGATCCGAATCCAGGCTTCTGGCGGGCTTGCCGACGACGACATCGAAAAGATGGTCAAGGAAGCCGAGCAGTTCGCGGAAGAGGACAAGAAGCGCAAGGCATCCGCCGAAGCGAAGAACAATGCCGAGAGCCTCATCCACACCACCGAGCGCCAGCTTTCGGAGCATGGCGACAAGGTCGATGAGTCGGTGAAGACCGAAATCCAGACCGCGCTCGACGAAGCCAAGAAGGCGGTCGAAAGCGGCGATCCGGATCAGATGACCGAAAAGACCAATGCTCTCACGCAGGCGGCGATGAAGCTCGGCGAGGCGATGTACAAGGCGCAGCAGGCCGAAACGGAAGCCGCAGCCGGACCCGACGCCGGAACCTCCCCGCCGAACACCGAAGAGGGTGAGGGCGAAGAGGTTGTCGATGCCGAGTTCTCCGAGGTCGACGAAGAGAACAAGGGCTAATGAAATGCGTCATCCCGGCGCAGGCCGGGATCTCGGGCCGAACTGTAACTGACCTGAGACCCCGGACCCGGTCCGGGGTGACAAGTTTCGGGGGAGTATGATGGCGGAGCAGGATTATTACGAGCTGCTGGGCGTTTCCCGCAGCGCGGACCTGCACACGATCAAGACGGCCTATCGCAAGCTTGCGAAAGAGCACCATCCCGATCGTCACAACGGCTGCACGAAAAAGGAAGCGCATTTCAAGGCGATCAGCGAGGCTTATGACTGCCTGCGCGATCCGCAGAAACGCGCGGCCTATGACCGCTTCGGCAAGGCGGCCTTCCAGAACGGTGGCGGCGGCGGACACGATCCGTTCGGAAGCGCCGGTTTCGACGGCTTCTCCGACATCTTCTCGTCGATCTTCGGCGACTTCATGGATCGCACCGCCGGCGGGCACGCAAACCCGGCTCGCGGTGCCGACCTTCGCTACGATCTCGAGCTGACGCTCGAGGAAGCCTTTGCCGGCAAGGAAGCGACGATCACCGTCGATGCGCTCGCGGCCTGTGAGCAGTGCGAAGGGCACGGGTGCAGCACGCTCGACGATTGCGTGCGCACCTGCTCGACCTGCGGCGGCATGGGCAAGGTCCGCGCCCAGCAGGGTTTCTTCGTCGTCGAGCGTGGCTGCCCGGCGTGCCGCGGAAGCGGACAGATCGTCGCCGACCCCTGCCGCTCCTGCGAAGGCGAAGGACGAGCGCTCAACAAGCGCAAGCTGACCGTGAAGGTGCCGGCCGGAGTCGACGAAGGGACTCGAATCCGCGTTGCCGGCGAAGGCGAGGCCGGCGTTCGTAATGGCCCCTCCGGCGATCTTTACATCTTCGTCCACATGAAGCGGCATCCCGTCTATGCCCGCGAGGGAACGACTCTCGTTGCCGACTGTCCGGTCAGCTTCACCACGGCAGCTCTTGGCGGGTCGATCACGCTTCCGGGGCTCGATGGCGACAGGGTCGAATTGAAAGTCCCCGCCGGAGTCCAGTCGGGCGAGCAGCTTCGTCAGCGGGGCGCTGGAATGAGCATCCTGAACGGCCGTGGGCGGGGCGACCTGGTTGCCCGGATCCTAGTGGAAACTCCGACCAGGCTCAGCAAGGAGCAGAAGAAGCTGCTCGAGGAATTTCGCGGGACGGAAACCGGCGACGAATGCCCCGCCGCCAAGGGCTTTTTCGGTCGCGTGAAGGACATGTTGGGCGGCTAGACGTCAGGTCGCTTTTGGTCCGAACACTCGCTGAAAGATCTCGTCGACGCGCTTGAGGTGGTAATCGAGGTCGAACAGCTCCTCGAGCTGGGCGGTTGAGAGCCGCTCCGTCACTTGCGGGTCGCCTTTCAGAAGCTCGAGCAGCGACAGCTCGCCGTCGCTCTCCCACACCTTCATCGCGTTGCGCTGCACCAGCGCGTAGGCGTCTTCGCGGCTGAGACCGGCTTGCGTGAGCGCAAGGAGGACGCGCTGCGAGTGAACCAGCCCGCCCATGCGGTCGAGGTTCTTCAGCATCCGTTCGGGATAGACCAGCAGCTTGTCGATGACCCCCGTCAGGCGTGCGAGGGCGAAATCCAGCGTGATCGTCGCGTCGGGCCCGATGAAGCGCTCGACCGACGAATGAGAAATATCGCGCTCGTGCCACAAAGCGACGTTTTCCAGCGCCGGCGTGACGGCGCTGCGCACCATGCGCGCGAGGCCGGTCAGGTTCTCCGTCAGCACCGGGTTGCGCTTGTGCGGCATCGCCGAGCTGCCCTTCTGGCCGGGCGAGAAATATTCCTCTGCTTCGAGAACCTCGGTGCGCTGAAGGTGGCGAATTTCGGTCGCGAGACGCTCGATCGAGGAGGCGACCACGCCGAGCGTCGCAAAGAACATCGCGTGGCGGTCGCGGGGGATTACCTGCGTCGAAACCGGCTCGGGTTTCAGGCCAAGCTCGTGCGCGACGTGCTCTTCCACTTCCGGCGGGATGTTGGCGAACGTGCCGACCGCACCGGAAATCGCGCAGGTGGCGATGTCGTCGCGGGCGGCGGCGAGGCGATCGCGGTGGCGGGAGAATTCCGCATAGGCTTGGGCAAGCTTGAGCCCGAACGTGGTCGGCTCCGCATGAATGCCGTGGCTGCGCCCGATGGTGGGCGTCATCTTGTGCTCGTGCGCGCGCCGCTCGAGCACGTCGAGCAAGCGGTCGAGATCGGCAAGGAGAATTTCGGCCGATTGCTTGAGCTGCACCGACAGGGCCGTGTCGAGAACGTCGGAGCTGGTCATCCCCTGGTGGAGCCAGCGCTTCTCCGGGCCCAGCTTCTCGCCGGCCCACGTCAGGAAGGCGATGACGTCGTGCTTGGTCACCGCCTCGATCGCGTCGATTGCCGGCACGTCGATGTCGCCCAGGACGCCGTCGTCATAGGCCTTGCGGATTGTCGCCGCGTCCTGTGCGGGGATCATGCCGATGCGGCCCATTGCCTCGGCCGCGAAGACCTCGATCTGCCACCAGATTCGGTAGCGGTTTTCGGGCGACCAGATGGCCGTCATCTCGGGGCGGGAATAGCGGGGAACCATGGCGAGCCGCTAGCAGAGCGGCTTGGCCGCTTCAATCGACGCGGTTCCACTGTCCGGGCCGTCATCGGCCGACGTGCCGCAGTGCTTATTTCGAGAAAAGTCGAATAGTTCTTGACATCGCCGGTCCATGGCCATATTTCGATAACTATGGAAATGACGGACACCACCCTGGGAGCGAACGCGGCCGTCGAGGCGCTTGGCGCGCTTGCACAGGAACATCGCCTCAGACTGTTCCGGCTGCTCGTGCAGGCTGGCGACAAGGGCATGGCAGCGGGAGCAATTGCCGATGCGCTCGACATTCCCAACAGCTCGCTGTCCTTCCACCTGGCGCAGCTGCGCAAGGCGGGCCTCATCCTGCAGGAGCGGCAGCACCGCTCGCTCATCTATCGCGCGGACTATTCGGCGATGAATTCGCTGGTCGATTATCTCACCGAAAATTGCTGTGCCGGCGCCGCCTGCGGCACCCGAACAGCGGCATCAGAAAGGAAGTCCTCATGAAGCGCCTGCACGTACACGTCGGGGTCCGGGATCTCGAAAATTCCATCCGTTTCTACTCGACCCTGTTTGGATGCGATCCGACCGTGGTGAAAGCCGATTACGCCAAATGGCTGATTGACGATCCGCGCGTGAATTTCGCCATCTCGAGCGGCAATGCGGTCAAGGGAGTCGAGCATCTGGGCATCCAGGTCGAGGAATCGGAAGAGCTCGCCGGCGTCTATGCGCGGCTCAAGGCGGCCAACCGTCCAGTGCTGGAGGAAGGCCAGACAACCTGCTGCTACGCGAAGTCGGAAAAAAGCTGGGTGTCCGACCCCGACGGACTCGTCTGGGAAGCGTTCCTGACCCACGGCGATTCGACCGTCTATGGGGACAGCATCGATCTATCCGCGGTTTCGGCCAATGCCGCAGCGGGATCTTGCTGCGCTCCCGCGGGCGCCGGCCAGTCCTCGTGCAGTGTGGGGTGAAGCATGCAGCGCTTTGACAGTGCGTCCCTCCAGGGGCCGGTCGACTGGTCGGGTCCGACGCTTGCTCCAATCGCAGGGGCGAGCGTCAAGCTGCGCTGGATAAACAGCGCGTTCCGCTGGCACAGGAATGATGGCGCGGAGCTGTTTTGCGTGCTCGACGGCGAGGTCGACATGCACGTCCGATCCGCCCCCGGCGATACGGCGAACGTCGTTCGCCTGGGACCGGGGCAGATGGTCCTGATCGAGGAGGGCGAGGAACATGTCGCGGAGCCGCTCGGCGAGGCGCGGATCCTGGTGGTCGAACAGGAGGACAGCGAGTGAGCTCGCCTCTGCGGAGGGAAGCGGGCCGTGGCTGACGTTCCGCTGGGCCGGCGATTGGCGGCGGAAGGGATAGCGTCCTTTTTCCTCTTTGCCTGTGTCATCGGCTCGGGAATCATGGCAGCCAAGCTGAGCGCGTCGAACGAGGCTGTGGCTTTGCTCGCCAATACGCTCGCGACGGGCGCCATGCTGTTCGTCCTGATTACCGTTCTCGGGCCGGTATCCGGTGCGCACATGAATCCCGCAGTCACCCTTGTCGCCGCGTCGCGCCGCGAGCTCTCCTGGCGAAATGCCGGTGGCTACATCCTCGTTCAGCTCGCCTTCGGCATTGCAGGTGCCTGGGCCGCGCACCTGATGTTCGACCTTCCCACTCTGGAGGTTTCGCTGCGGTCGCGCAGCGGCCTTGGCCAATGGGTGGGGGAGGCGATCGCAACTTTCGGGCTGCTCCTGACGATAATCGGCGCAACGAAATATCGCCCCGCAGCGGTGGGGGCCGCGGTCGGCCTGTATATCAGCGCCGCATACTGGTTCACCTCTTCGACGAGCTTCGCCAATCCCGCGATCACGGTAGCGCGAAGCCTGTCGAACACCTTCGCCGGAATTGCGCCGAAGGACGTGCCGGCCTTCGTCGTTGCCCAGCTGACGGGTGCGGCACTCGCGGCTGCGGTTGCGCGGCTCCTGTTCGACGAACGCGGCGACAGTGTGCGAGCCGTCGAAATCATGAACTGAGCCGAAAACTTAAATCAGCCCCTGCGCACGCATGCTGGTGCGCCCCGAGGCGCCGACGATGACGTGGTCGTGGACGCTGATCTTCATGTGGCGAGCGGCCTCGACCAGATCCTGAGTGATGCGAATGTCCTGGTTGGAGGGGGTGGGATCGCCGCTCGGGTGATTGTGGACGATGATCAGCGCAGTCGCGCCGAGCTGTATGGCCCGCGCAATGATCTCCCGGACATGGACCGCGGCTTCGTCGACGGAGCCGTCCCACATGGCCTCGTTGGCGATGAGCATGTTCCTGGCGTTGAGGAACAGCACCCGGACTTGCTCGGTCCTCGAATGCGCCATCGCCGCGTGCAGGTAATCGGTGAGAGCGTTCCAGCTGGAGAGCACCGGAGCACCCTCGGTGCGCGTCTCCAGCAGCCGCAGCGCCGTGGCTTCGGCGATCTTGAGCGCGCCGATGACCGAATCGGTCAGGCCTTCGCGGCGGAGCGTGTCGGCGCTGGCCGAAAGCAGCGGGCCGATTCCGCCGAACCTGGCGAGCAGCGCCTTGGCCTGGTCCTTCGTATCGCGGCGCGGAATTGCGAGGGCGAGGAGATATTCCACCAGCTCGTGATCCAGCAGCGCCTTGCCGCCGCCATCGAACAGGCGCTTTCGAAGCCTGGCCCGATGACCGCTGCCGCTGCTTGCAATTTCCGCTATTCGCCCGTGCATGCGAGTCCAATCCTACAGCCGAGCAACGTGATAGTAGCCGCGCCCTGCGCATCGTCAAAGCCAAAGGGTCGTACCGCTTACGGAACGGCTCTCTGGCGCGCGGGTTGAACCGTCCGATGGCTGACGTGGACGAGCGCGGGGAGGAAGGCGACGCCCAGGCTGGCGGCGGCGGCCGTCATCGCCTCAGGACCATCCTGACGTGGGTGGGCATCGGGCTGGTCCTCGTGGTGGCGGCGGCGGCCCTCATCCTGTGGCTCGAGCGCAAGCCGATTGCCCGCAATCTCATCAGGCACGAGCTCGAAAGCAGCGGCGTGCGGGGAAGCTACAAGATCGGCAAGCTCGGCCTTCGAAAGCAGGAGCTGAAGGACGTCGTCATCGGCGATCCCAAGCACCCTGATCTCACCGCCGACCGGATACTTCTTCAGACACGCGTGAAATTGAACGGGACGGTCGATGTCTACCGGATCGTCGCGCGGGGCCTCCGCCTGCGCGGCAAGGTGCTACCGAGCGGGCGCGTGAGCTGGGGAGACATCGACAAGCTGTTGCCGCCACCCAGTGGCAAGCCGTTCAGCCTTCCCGACGTCGCGGTCGATGTCGCGAACAGCAGCATTTCCCTGCAGACGCCCTGGGGGCCGCTGGGCTTCGCGGTCAAGGGAAGCGGCAACCTCACCGGCGGCTTCAAAGGCAATTTCGTCTCCTCGAGCCCGAACCTTGTCACCAAGACCTGCAGTGCGGCCAACGTTCGCGCGGCGGGCGCCATCGACATCAAGGCCCGGCACCCGCATGTCGTCGGCCCGTTGAGCGCCCAACGGGTCGCTTGCCCGGCAAGCAATTTTTCGGTCGTCCAGCCACGGCTGCAGGTAGACGCCCGCTTCGGCGAGTCGTTCGACAGCTACAACGCCAAGGCGAAGTTGATGTCGAAGCAGCTCACCGCGGGCGTCAATGGCCTCGCCGCGCTGAACGGCACTCTGACGCTTCAAGGCACGCCCAAGCATGCCGACGGCCACGTGGATATCGCCGCTCGTCAATCGCACCTCGCTTCCGTTCGTGCCGAACGGACCCGGGTCCAGGGCAGGTACCGGTGGAGCTTGTCCGACGGCACGCTGGCCCTTAGCGGCGGCTATTCGGCTCGGAATGCCAGCCTCGACCCCTCGCTGGTCAACGGGCTTACCGGAGCATTGATGGGCGCCAGTGGGACGCCGGTCGGCCCGGTTGCGACGAATATCGCCAGGGCAGTCGCTCGAAGCGCCCGATCGTTCGATGTCAACGGCGATATTCGACTGGTGAACGCGCCGGGCGGTGGCGCAGTCCGCATCGAAAACGCCCGCGCGACCACGGCCACCGGCGGCAAAGTGCGCCTGTCGAACGGCGCGGGAGTGACCTATCGCTGGCCCTCCGGCCGCCTTGCGCTCGACGGCACCGTCCAGATGTCCGGCGGCGGCCTTCCGACCGGAACCCTCAGGCTCAACTCCGCCGCGTCCGGCGGCTTCAGCGGCTATGGCCAGTTCCAGCCTTACGCGGTCGGCTCGAGCCGCGTGGCGATCGACACGCTTCGTTTCCAGGCGCAGCCGAACGGCGCCACGCGCTTTGCAGTCTCGGCGACCGTCAGCGGAGCCTTTTCCTCGGGGCGCGTCGATCGACTTCACGTACCCGTCACCGGAGTCATTGGAGCCGATGGCAGCCTCCGCGTCGGCGAGCGCTGCACCACGATCGGCTTTGCCGGCCTGGAGGTAGGGGCGGTTCAGCTCGGCCCGACGCGGCTTCCGATCTGTCCGGCCGGCCCGGCGATCCTGTACCGGCCGCCGGGCGGAAGCGTTGCGTTCGCGGCGCAAATCGCCAGTCCGCGGCTTGCCGGACGCATCGGCGGCGCGCCGTTCCATGCGATAGCCGACCGGGCGCGCTTTACCGGCCTCAAGACATTCTCCGTGTCGGGGCTGCACGTGAGCCTCGGCGACCCGCAGGCGCCGGTCCTCCTGACAGCCGGAACGCTGAGCGGGAGCTTCAGCGGTCCCGGCGTGGGCGGCCAATTGAGCAACGCGACGGCGATTATCGGCGACGTGCCGCTCGCCATGAGCGATATCGCCGGTGCCTGGGATCTCAGGGGAGGCGAACTCACCATCGATGGCGGGCTCCTGGTCAGCGACCGCGCCGACCCGCCGCGTTTCTATCCGCTCCGCAGCAACGACGTACACTTCACGCTCGTCAACAACCAGATCACCGCGACCGGAACCCTTCGTCACCCGGCGACGGGAACGAAGGTGATGGACGTTCGAGTCGATCACGACCTCGACAGCGGTTCTGGCCACGCGGCGCTGGAAGTTCCCGGCCTTACCTTCGGCAACGGCCTGCAACCCGAGGAGCTCACGCCGCTGACCGAGGGAGTCGTCGCGCTCGTCCAGGGTACGGTGCGCGGACATGGCGACATCAACTGGTCGGGAACGGGCGAGGTCACCTCGAGCGGGGACTTCGCGACCCGCGGCATGGATCTCGCGGCACCGTTCGGGCCCGTCGAAGGCCTGACGACGAGCGTCCACTTCACCGACCTGCTGGGTCTCGTCACTGCGCCCGGGCAAGTCGCCACCGTCAACTCGATCAACCCTGGCATCATCGTCACCGACGGCGTCATCCACTACCAGATCCTGCCCGACCAGCTGGTCAAGATCGAACGTGGCGAGTGGCCGTTCATGGGCGGCAAGCTCATCCTGCAGCCGACGATTCTCAACTTTGGAAGCAACGCCGCCAAGCGGCTGACGTTCGAGCTCGACGGCTTCGACGCCAGGCAGTTCATCGACAGCCTCGGCTTCCAGGGACTGATGATCACCGGCACGTTCGACGGAGTCCTGCCGATGATCTTCGACGACAATGGCGGGCGAATCGTTGGCGGACGGCTGGACTCGCGGCCCCCGGGCGGAGAGTTCCGCTACACCGGCACCAAGCCCAAGGCCGGAATCGTCGCGGGGCTCGCCTTCGACCTGCTCAGCGACATCAAATACGGCTCGATGACGGTCCGGCTCGACGGCGACCTTGCCGGCGAATTCGCCACCAGGTTCACGATTCGCGATATCAAGCTCGGCGACAAGGGCGGGTTCGTTGCGGGAATCGTGCGCGGCGCGTTCAGGAAGGTGCCATTGGTCGTGAACCTGGACATCAACGGCCCGTTTCGGGCGCTGATATCCATGGCCAAGGGTTTCAAGGACCCGACGCCGGTCATCGCGCCGGTTATGCCGTTCCCGCTCGACGCGCCGGGAATTGCGACCGAGACCCGCGTCCTTGGAAAGGACGAAGAGCAGAATCGAACGACTCCGATCGATGAAGTCGACGTGTCCACCAAACCCCCACCACCAAGCGAGAAGTGACAATGACCAAGCAGACATTGCAACGCGCGATAAGGCTGCTGGCCGGAGCGGCAATGGCGGTTCCACTGGCAAGCTGCGTTACCGTCAAGGCGCCGCAAAAGCCCATCGAGATCAATCTCAAGGTCGATATCCGCCAGGAGGTGCTGGTGAAGCTCCAGCAGGACGTGCAGCAGCTCATCCAGCAGAACCCCGAAGCCTTCCCGCAGAGCCCGTCCGGGGGAACGCCGTGAAGCTGCTTCCGCTCGGTCTCGGCATTGCGGTGGCGGTTTGGGCAAGCGCTCCGTCGGAAGCACAGATGACTCCGCAAATCCTGGCTGCGCAGCAGCAGGGCATCGTGGGCGAACGGTACGACGGATATCTCGGATTTGCGCGTCATCCGAGCGATCTTGTCCGGCGCCAGGTGGCGGCGGTGAACATCAAGCGGCGAAGCCTCTACACCGACCTTGCACACAAGCGGGACGCGTTCGCTACTCAGGTCGGTATCACCGCGGGCTGCCAGCTTCTTTCCACCGTCGGCGTGGGGCAAGTCTACATGTTGAACGACGGCAAGTGGCGAACGCGAAGCGCGGGCGAACCCGCGCCCGTTCCGAACTATTGCGGACGCTGAGCTTCGACGAGAAAAATCCGCCCTGTCACGAGTCTCTCGTTGAAGAGCTTGTGCGGTAGCGGCCAATCGACCGCGCTACGGTTGACTATGCTTCCCCCCGTTCATAAAGGGGCCGCGCCTTGGCGGGCTGTTGCTGCCGCCATGTTCTTCGTCCCGGAGCTGGCCCCAATCAAACTGCGAGCGGGGCGACGCACAGGGAGACACATGGCTAAGGACGAATCCGACGAGGCCCCGAAGCTTCAGCCAGATGCACGGCTCGAATTGCTCGACGAGCGGCTCGGGCGCTTGCAGCAGGCGGAAGAGTCGAGGACGAAAAGGCGGGAGATCAACCCAAGCTGGCGAGCTGGGCAGCTGGTCCTGAGCCACCTGATCGGAGCGCCTCTTGGAAGCGGCCTCCTGGGGTGGCTTCTCGACCGCTGGCTGGGAACGCGGCCTTGGTTGATGTTGATATTGTTGTTCGTAGGCTTCGCGGTCGGCGTGTTCGACGTGATGAGGATTTCAAGGACCCCGCCGGGGAAAGACCCCGGCATCGGACTGTAAGAGGAATTTCGTGGCCGGTAAGATCGACCCGATGAAGCAGTTCGTGATCGAGCCGGTGTTCGGCTCGTTCAACGGCGGCAGCAATCCGTTCGTGCTGACCAACAGCGCGATCTGGACGATCATCATCGTTGCAACAATCTGGTTCCTGATGCTCGGCGGCATGAAGCGCCAGATGGTGCCCGGTCGATGGCAGGTCGCAGTCGAGGGGCTTGTCGGCTTCATCGACGACATGGTGCATGCCAGCATCGGGCCCGAGGGCCGCAAATACCTGCCGTGGGTGTTCACGGCGTTCATCTTCCTCCTGGTCGCCAACCTGATGGCCTACATGCCCACGGGCCTCGTTTCCGCGGCGCATCCCTACACGGTGACGGCGCAGTTCACGATTACGGGTGTGATGGCGATCATCAGCTTCGCGATCGTCCTCATCGTCGGCTTCTGGAAGCACGGACTTCACTTCTTCTCGCTGTTCATCCCGCACGGCACGCCCAAGCCGATGATCCCGCTCATTTTCGTGGTCGAGATGATCTCGTTCCTGGTGCGGCCCTTCAGCCTCGGCCTTCGGCCGTTCATCGCCATGTTCGCGGGGCATATCCTGCTCGACGTCTTCGGCGCCTTCGTGGTGCAGGGGCTCAACGCGGGCGGCGGAGGTATTGCGGTATCGATCCTCTCGATCCTGTTCCTCGCCTTCATCAACGCCCTGGAGCTGCTGGTCGCCGCCATCCAGGCCTATGTGTTCGCAATCCTGACGTCGCTGTACATCAACGACGCGGTCAATCTTCACTGATCAACGGTTTCACTTAAGGAGTTCAATCAAATGGATCTCGCTTCCGCAAAGGTCATCGGTGCCGGTCTCGCGGCCATCGGAGTCGGCGCTGCCTCGATCGGGGTCGGCTTCGTGTTCGGCTCGTTCCTCCAGAGCGCGCTTCGCAATCCGGCAGCCGCCGACGGCCAGCAGGGCCGCCTCTTCATCGGCTTCGCCGCCGCCGAGCTTCTCGGCCTGATGGCGTTCGCCGTTGCGATGATCATCCTCTACGCGATCTAAGCGCCGGACGAACAACCGCAGGCGGAACGAATGCCTCAGCTTTACCAGCTGCCGTTAGCAACCTGGTCGCAGTTCCTGTGGCTGGCGATAACGCTCGGCTTCATCTTCTTCGTGATCGGACGCGGCATGCTGCCGAAGATCCAGGCCACCGTGGACAACCGGGAGAAGGCGATCGCCGCCGATCTCGAGGCTGCCCAGAAGGCTCGCGACGAGGCGGAAGCCACCGAAGAGCAGTATCGCAAGCAGATCGATGCCAGTCGTGGCGAGGCCATGAAACTTGCCCAGGCCGCCAAGGAAGAAGGCGCTCGCGAACGCGAGGAGCGGATCGGCGAAGTGGATGCGCAAATCGCCGGCAAAATGGCCAAGGCCGAGGAGCGTATCCGCAACTCGCTCGACAAGGCGAGGAGCGAGCTCGACGCGATCGCCGTCGAGGCAGCCCGCGATGTCGTCGCCAAGCTGACGGGCAAGACCGTTCCCGAGGCCGAGGCGGCGCGCGCGGTAAAGGCGGCGGCAAATGGCTGAACCGACCACCAGCGCGACAACGTCCGAGCCGGGCGGCGGCCACGAGGTGGAAGCGACCGCATTCGGATTCGACGCTTATGGCTGGATAGCCATTTCCATGCTGCTCGTATTCGCGATCATGCTGGTCCAGAAGGTCCCGGCAGCGATCGGCCGAGCGCTGGACAAGAAGATCGATGCCATTCGCGAGCAGTTGTCCGAAGCCGAGGAGCTCCGCAAGGAAGCCGAAGCGCTCAAGTCGGAATATGCGGCGAAGGCCGCTGCCGCCGAGAGCGAAGCGGCAGCGATGGTCGAGCGCGCCCGCAACGAATCCAAGGCGCTGATCGAAAAGGCTCGCGAGGACGCGAACTCGATGATCGAACGGCGCTCGAGGCTGGCGGAGGAAAAAATCGCCGCCGAGGAGCGTGAGGCGGTGCAGAAGCTGCGGGCCGCGGCTTCGCAGGCGGCCGCCCAAGCTGCCGCCCGGCTGATTGCCGAGCATATGGATCCGAAGACCGACGCCGCGCTCGTGGACAGCGCCATCGGGGACCTGGGCAAGGGTCGCTAGTCGTCACTGCGAACGGAGCGAAGCGGATTCGCTCCGCTCCGCCCCGATTTTCGCGATCGTGGTTATCCCTGGTGGTGCTTGTCGCCGGGAGCGCTGACGCCCTGCAGGGCCTGGTCGGCTGACTGCCGGTCGGCCTCGCGGCTGAGATCGCCGAGGCTGACGATCCCGCAGAGCTTTTCCGACGAGTCGATGATCGGCATCCGGCGGACCTGAGCGCAACTCATCTTGGTCGCGACTTCCTCGACATCGTCGTCTTCGTGCGCGCAGACCATGTCATTGGTCATCAGTTCCCTGACCGGGGTGTCGGGACCGTAGCCCTTTGCGACTCCCCGCACGGCGATGTCGCGGTCGGTGATCATTCCAACCAGCCGGTCTCCGTCGCTGACGGGGATCGAGCCGGTGTCCTGGGTAAGCATGAAGCTGGCCGCCTCCTTGGCCGTCTGGCCCGGTTCCACGGTCTTGACGTCGCGGGTCATCACTTCGCTGATTTTCATCATCTCTCTCCTGTTAAACTGTCGTTCGTGAAACGACCGGCGAGACGGCGACGTTCCGGCGCCTAAGGAACGTTCTCGGTCAGGAGGTCATAGGTCGCGACCAGCTCGTCGTCCTGGTTGAAGACGTCCACCGCCCAGCGGACCTGCCCGGTCTCCTCCGTCTTGATCGACTTGGCCTTCACGGTCAGCTCGACGCGCATCGAATCGCCGGGATAAAGCGGCGTAAGAAAGCGGAGGTTTTCGAGGCCGGTATTGGCAAGAACAGGGCCCGGGTCGGGGTCGACGAACAGCCCGGCGGCGAAACTCAGGATCAAATAGCCGTGCGCCACGCGACCCTCGAAGATCGGCGAGGCCTTGGCCGCCTCCTCATCCATGTGGGCGTAGAAATTGTCGCCCGTGAAATCGGCGAAATGCTCGATGTCGGCGAGAGTGACGGTGCGACTGCCGGTGACCCACGTGTCACCGATGTCGAGCTCGCTCATCTTCAGCCGGAACGGGTGCGTCTCGATGACGTGCTTGGGCGCGCCGGCGACATATTGGTCGGTAATCGCTGCGATCATCGCCGGCGACGTCTGCAAGGCCGTGCGCTGCATGTAATGCTTCACACCGCGCACTCCGCCCATTTCCTCGCTTCCGCCGGCGCGACCGGGGCCGCCGTGGACGAGGACCGGAAGCGGCGAGCCGTGGCCGGTCGATTCCTTTGCATTCGTGCGGTCCACCACCAGCATTCGCCCGTGGAACGACGCGCTGCCGGATACGAACTCGCGGGCCGCATCGGGCGAGTGGGTGAAAAGCGAAAGAACCAGGCTTCCCTTGCCGCGATTGGCCAGGCGAACGGCGTCGTCGAGGTCTTTGTAGGGCATGATCGTCGCCACCGGCCCGAACGGCTCGACGTCGTGCACCGCCTCGTTCGTCCACGGATCGTCGCTTCGAAGAAGGACAGGTTCGAGGAAGGACCCGCCCTTTACCGGCGAATCCGACTCCAGGCTGCCGGCGACGATTCGCGCGCCCGCTGCCTGCAGCTCGCCGATTTTCTCGCGGACGTCCGCGCATTGCGACAGGCTGACCAGCGCGCCCATTCGCGACTCCTCAGAGCGGGGGTCGCCGACCTGCGTCCGGGCGAGGCGAGCCCGGAGCGCGTCTTCGACGGCGTCGATATGTTGTGCAGGTGCGATGGCGCGCCGGATGGCGGTGCACTTCTGGCCTGCCTTGACCGTCATTTCCGTCGCGACTTCCTTCACGAACAGGTCGAATTCGGGCGTTCCCGGCCCCGCGTCAGGCCCCAGGATCGACGCGTTGAGGCTATCCTGCTCGGCGATGAACTTGACGCTTTCGCGGATGACGGTGGGGTGAGTCCTCAGCTTGAGGGCGGTCGAGGCGGAGCCGGTAAAGCTGACGACGTCCTGTCCCTGCAAATGGTCGAACAGATCGCCGACCGACCCGACGATCAGCTGGACCGCGCCTTTGGGAAGCAGTCCGCTGTCGATCATCACCCGAAAGGCGGCTTCGGTCAGGTAAGCGGTTGCCGAGGCGGGTTTGACGATCGCAGGCACGCCGGCGAGCAGGGTTGGAGCGAGCTTTTCGAGCATTCCCCAGACGGGAAAGTTGAAGGCGTTGATGTGAACGGCCGCACCCTGCAGCGGCGTGTAGATGTGCTGACCGACGAATGTGCCGGACTTCGACAATTGTTCGAGCGGGCCATCGAGAAGAACCCGGGCGTCGGGAAGCTCACGGCGGCCCTTCGACGAGAAGGAGAAGAGAGTGCCGGCACCGCCTTCGATGTCGATCCAGCCGTCCTTGCGCGTGGCGCCGGTGTGAAAGGAGAGATCGTAGAGCGCTTCCTTCTTGTCCATGATCGCCAGTGCGAGCCCCTTGAGCAGGCGCGCGCGCTCGTGGAACGTCATCGCCCGAAGCGCTGGCCCGCCCACCTCGCGGGCGTGGCGGAGCATGGCGCCGAAATCGAGACCGCCCGAGCCGGCGATTGCGACCGGTGAGCCGTCGATCGCGCTCGGGAGTTCGACAAGGCCATTTTTACCGGCAGTCCAGCGGTCGTGTTCGTAGTTGAGGAGTTGGGTGGGTTTCATGCTTCCGGCCTCGTTTCCTTCTCCCGTCGGAGAGGGCAGGGTAGGGGGTGAGTTGTCGTGCGGCTCTAGGACGAACGTCACGCCGCCCCAACCCCCCGCCGGCGGGGAGCGGCTGCAGGTGCTCGGGATTGGACGGCGGAGGTGCGAGGGGCTATCCCCCCGGCATCGCTGAATCGACCAACTTTAACGCCCGTCAGGGGCTGCGGAGCCGTGCATGTGCGGGATAGCCGGGGAAGTCCGCTTCGACGGCTCGATTGCCGATGCCGGAGCGGTCGCCGCAATGATGCGAGAGCAAGCCCGGCGCGGTCCCGATGCCTGCGGTCAGCTGATGCGCGGGCGCGTGGGAATGGGTCACCAGCGGCTGAAGATCATCGACCTGTCGTTCCACTCCGCGCAGCCGATGGTCGACGCCGAGCTTGGTCTCGACCTCGTCTTCAACGGCTGCATCTACAATTACCGAGAGCTTCGCGACGAGCTCGAAGGGAAGGGTTACCGCTTCTTCTCGGACGGCGACACGGAGGTCATTCTCAAGGCCTATCACGCCTGGGGGAGCGATTGCGTCCATCGCTTCAAGGGCATGTTCGCCTTCGCGATTCACGAACGGACGAGCGGACGAATCGTGCTTGGCCGCGACCGTTACGGTATCAAGCCGCTCTACTATAGCCAGGTTGGCGAGCGGCTTCGCTTTTCCTCCACTCTGCCCGGCATCGTCGCAGCGGGCGACGTCGACACCTCGATCGACCGGACCGCTCTGCATTTCTACATGAGCTGGCACGCTGTGGTTCCGCCGCCCCTGACAATCCTGAACGGGGTGCGCAAGCTGCCGCCTGCGACGGTGCGCGTGTACGAAGCGGACGGGAGCTTTTCCGATACGCTTTACTGGGACCCGCCGTTCGGGCCGCAGGACGGCGATTCGGCCCGGACCAAGGCCGATTGGGAAGAGATGCTTCACGAGAGCCTGCGCGTCGCCGTGAAGCGGAGAATGGTCGCCGACGTTCCCGTGGGCGTGCTGTTGTCAGGAGGCGTGGATTCGAGCCTCATCGTCGGGCTCCTTGCAGAGCTTGGCCAGCATGGGCTCGCGACCTTTTCCATCGGCTTCGAAGAAGCACACGGGGAGAAGGGCGACGAATTCGTCTATTCGGACCTGATCGCGAAGCATTTCGGGACCGACCACCACAAGATCTTCATTCCGTCCAAAGAGCTCCTCGAGCATCTTCCGGACACGGTTGCGGCGATGAGCGAGCCGATGGTCAGCTACGACAACATCGGTTTCTACCTTCTGTCGCGCGAGGTAGCGAAACACATCAAGGTCGTGCAGTCGGGGCAGGGCGCCGACGAGGTGTTCGCCGGCTATCACTGGTACCCGCCGATGCGTAGCGCCAACGACGCGGTGTCGGCTTACGCGCGTGCCTTCTTCGACCGCGGTTCGGACCAGCTGAACAGCCATCTCGGCGGCGACTGGCGCAATGGCGGCGAGGCGCCGCTCGAGTTCGTGCGCGAGCATTTCGGCAGACCCGGCGCGGATGACCCGGTCGACAAGGCTCTGCGGCTGGATTCGACGGTGATGCTTGTCGACGATCCGGTGAAACGCGTGGACAACATGACGATGGCATGGGGGCTGGAGGCGCGCGTGCCCTTCCTTGACCACGACCTCACCGAGCTCGCGGCCCGAATACCCGCCGAGCTCAAACTTGCGCAGGGCGGCAAGGGCATCCTCAAGGACGTCGCCCGCGACGTGATCCCGAGCGAGGTCATCGACCGCCCCAAGGGCTATTTCCCGGTGCCCGCGCTCAAGTACATCGAGGGACCGTATCTGGAGCTTGTGCGTGACGCGCTTTCCAGCAGCGCTGCTCGCGACCGGCAGATTTTCGCGCCGGACTATCTCGAGGCGCTGTTTGACGAGCCCAAGGCGCACATCACTCCACTTCGCGGGTCGGAGCTGTGGCAGGCAGGGCTTCTCGAGCTTTGGCTGCAGGAACACGGAGTCGGCTGATGGCGCGCACGCCCCGAAACCCGCGCGCCGAGCCGCTGTTCCCATACCTCCACAATCCGACGGCTCCGCAGCCGCGAAGCAACGCCTGCGTTGACGTCGGATGGGGGCGAGTGCTGTTCGCGCAGACGTTCGACAGCGCCGAAAAGCTGTTGAGCGAGCTTCGCGCCGAGGGCGAAGAGCAGCGCGACATCGCCATGTACGTGAAGGACCCGCACGTGCTTCTGGCCACCGCTCCGGCGGAGTTGTTCCTGGACCCGTCGCACACCTATCGGCTGAACCTGAATACGTACCGCCCCACGGGGAAGAGGCCGTCGGGCTTCTTCGTCCGGCGAATGGTGCCGGAAGCCGACGCGGAGGCCGTCAACAGGATCTACGCGGCTCACAACATGGTGCAGGTCCGCCCCGACTTCTTCGCCGAGCAGCAAAGGGACGACCGGCGGCTTCTGACCTACTTCGTCGCCGAAGACAGCGAGACCGGCGCGGTCATCGGCACCGTGACGGGCATCGATCACTCGATCGCCTTCGACGATCCGGAGGGATCCTCCTTGTGGGCGCTGGCAGTGGATCCGCAGACCCCGCACGCGCGGGTGGGCGAGGCGCTGATCCGCTGGCTCGCCGAGCATTACCAGACCAGGGGCGCGGCCTACATGGACCTGTCGGTAATGCACGACAACGAGGCGGCGATCGCGCTTTACGAGAAGCTGGGCTTTCATCGGCTGCCGCTGTTCACGGTCAAGCGGCGCAACGTCATCAACGAGCGTCTGTTCGTCGGCTCCGATCCCGCGGAAGCCATGAACCCCTACGCGCGCATCATCATCGACGAGGCGCGGCGGCGCGGAATCGACGTGGAAGTTCTCGATGCCGAAGGCGGCCTGTTCGGGCTCCGCTTCGGCGGGAGAAGCATCCGCTGCCGGGAATCGCTGTCCGACCTTACGACCGCCGTTGCGGTCTCGATTTGCGACGACAAGGCCATGACCCGGCGGATCGTCAAGGATGTCGGAATTAGCGTTCCCGACGAGGCGGACTCGAAGGACATGGACGCCGTTCGCGACATCCTTCGCAGGCACAAATCGGTGGTCGTGAAACCGGCGCGCGGCGAGCAGGGGCGCGGCGTGGCGGTCGACCTTACGACGATGCGCGACGTCAAGGCGGCGATCGCTCGTGCGCTGGCGCAGTCCGACCGGGTGCTGGTCGAAAGCTACCACCGGGGCGACGACCTGCGGATCATCGTCATCGGCTTCAAGGTCATCGCGGCCGCAATTCGCCGGCCCGCAACCGTGGTCGGCGACGGCCAGCACAGCGTTCGTGAGCTCATCGAACGCCAGTCCCGCCGCCGCTCGGCAGCAACGGGGGGAGAATCGACCATTCCCGTCGACGTCGAAACCGAACGCGCGGTGAAGCGTGCCGGCTACACGTTTGAGGATGTTCCCGAGAGCGGTGCCACATTCGCGGCCAGGAAGACCGCCAACCTTCACACCGGCGGGACAATTCACGACGTCACGGACATCCTCCACCCGCGCCTTGCGGAGGCCGCGGTCCAGGTTGCGCGGGCAATCGACATTCCCGTGGTCGGAGTGGACTTCATCGTGCCGAGCGTGTCGCTTCCCGAGCACGTCTTCATCGAGGCGAACGAGCGTCCCGGCCTTGCCAACCACGAACCGCAGCCTACCGCGCAGCGTTTCATCGACCTGCTGTTTCCACTTAGCCGGCCTGGCCGGCCGGTTCGCTCCCGGAGAGAGAATGACTCCCAAGATTGACGCCGATTACCTCAAGGCAGTGCTTTCGAAGCTGCTCTCGGTTCCCAGCCCGACGGGTTACACAGACGCGATCGTGCATTGCGTCTGCGACGAGCTGGACGAACTCGGCATTCCCTTCTCCGCGACCCGGCGCGGCGCCATCCTCGGGCTTTACAAGGGCGCGAAGAGCGAAGGCGCCCGGGCAATCGTCTCGCACCTCGACACCCTCGGGGCGACGGTGAAGCGAATCAAGGAAAACGGGCGTCTCGAGATGGTGCCGATCGGCACCTGGTCGGCGCGGGCGGCGGAAACGACCCGCTGCACCATCTTCACGGACGAGGGATTCTTTCGCGGCACGGTTCTTCCGCTCAAGGCGTCGGGCCACACCTTCAATGACGAAATCGACACGCAGGGCGTCGGCTGGGACCATGTGGAAATCCGGATCGACGCCGACGTGGCCGATCGCGCAGGAGTCGAGGCGCTGGGCGTCAATGTCGGCGATACGGTCGCGTTCGATCCGGGCACCGAGATGCTCGACAACGGCTACATCGTTTCGCGCCACCTCGACGACAAGGCAGGCGTGGCCTCGATGCTGGCGGCAATGAAGGCCATGGTGGACTTGAAGGTCGAAGTCCCGGTGGACATCCACTTCATCTTCACCATCACCGAGGAGGTCGGCTCGGGCGCGTCCTCCGTCCTGCTGGAAGACGTGGTCGCAATGGTGTCGGTGGACAATGGAACGACGGCGCCGGGGCAGAACAGCGCCGAGACGGGCGTGACGATCGGAATGGCCGATTCGGTCGGTCCGTTCGACTACTATCTCACGCGCAAGCTCATCCGCCTGTGCGAGAGCGAACGGATTCCCTACCAGCGTGACGTTTTTCGCTATTATCGCTCCGACAGCGCCTCGGCCATCGGCGGCGGCGCGGATGTCCGCACAGCACTGATCACGTTCGGCATCGATGCCAGCCACAGCTATGAGCGAATCCACGTGAATGCGCTGGAAAGCATTGCCGGGCTGGTATGCGCCTACGCGCGCAGCCCGGTGGAGATCGCTCGTGATACCGAGGAGCTCGCCGATCTCGAGGGCTTCACCTCTCAGCCCACCGAGCCGAGCGAGGGCGCCGACTAGCGGCCCACGAACCGGGCTGGTCGTTTCTCCAGGAAGGCGGCGACGCCCTCGCGGTAATCCTCCGTGAAGCCGAGCCGGCGCATCTCGTCGCGCTGGAGGTGAAGCTCTTCTTCGAGGCTCCGGGTCCAGGTCGAGCGAATGATCGACTTGATTGCGGCAAGGCCGAGCGGCGGAAGCGATGCGAGCTTGCGGGCGATCGCATCGACTTCGCCGCCGAGCGCGTCGTCGTCCACGCATTTCCAGATGAGGCCCCACTCTTCCGCCTTTTCGGAGGACAGCGGCTCGCCGGTCAGTGCCAGGCCCATGGCGCGCGCCTGGCCAACGAGGCGCGGCAGGATCCACGATCCGCCGCTGTCGGGGATGAGCCCGATCGCCGCGAAGGACTGGATGAACCTGGCGGATCGCGCGGCGATGACGATGTCGCAGGCCAGAGCGATGTTGGCGCCGGCACCGGCCGCAACGCCGTTCACCTGCGCGATCACCGGCGCATTCATCGTGCTCAGCGTCTTGATGAGCGGGTTCCATCCGGTTTCGACCGTCACTCCGAGATCGGTCGGCTGGTCGCCGGACGCGACTGCACGGTCGTTCAGGTCCTGACCGGCGCAAAAGCCCCGGCCCGCGCCAGTCAGGATGATCACCCGCGCCTCGGACGCCCGGGCCAGCGCCGCCTTCAGCTCCTCGTGCATTTGGGCGGTGAAACTGTTGAGGCGATCGGGGCGGTTGAGCGTGATCCGCGCGATCGCGTCGTCGAGCTTGAAGTCGATGGTATCGTAATCCATGCCCCGGGTTAGCGAAGGAGGGGCTGTGGACGCAAACGAACTCGCCGGAAGGGTCGCGCGGCAGATGCTCGCGGACGAAGGCACCGGGCCCGCCTGGCAGATCGCGATCGAGGAGGTTCGCGCCGGCTATTGCCGCCTGTCGATGACCGTTCGCGAGGACATGCTCAACGGCCACCGGACGGCGCATGGCGGGATGATCTTCGCGCTTGCCGATACGGCTTTCGCCTACGTCTGCAACGGCGCCAACGAACGTACCGTCGCCGCCCAGGCGTCGATCGTTTTTCTCGGCAGCGTCGAAGCGGGCGAAAGGCTGATCGCGCAAGGAGAGGAGTTGGCGAAATCGGGCAGGAGCGGCGTCACTCGCGTCTCGGTCAAGACGGAGGACGGCCGCGATGTCGCCGAGTTCACCGGCTATTCCCGAACCATCGGCGGAGCGGTCGTCGACATTTGAACGTTGCGCTAGCAGGGACTACATCGAGACCATGTACACGACCGAGCTCCAGAAAAGCGCGAAGATCGAGAACCTCGAAGACCCGAAGCTGGTCGAGGCTTTCGAGCGCCGCGTCGCCGCCGACGAATTTATCGAGCCCAAGGACTGGATGCCCGAGGCGTACCGGCGGACGCTGACGCGGCAGATTTCGCAGCATGCGCACAGCGAGATCGTGGGAATGCTGCCCGAGGGCAACTGGATCACGCGCGCGCCGACGCTTCGGCGCAAGGCGATCCTCCTCGCCAAGGTTCAGGACGAGGGCGGCCATGGGCTTTACCTGTACTGCGCCGCCGAGACTCTCGGTACAAGCCGCGAGGAAATGGTCGAGGCGCTGCATTCGGGCAAGGCCAAGTACAGCACGATTTTCAACTATCCGAGCCTGACCTGGGCGGATATCGGCGCGATCGGCTGGCTGGTCGACGGAGCCGCGATCATGAACCAGGTGCCCCTGCAGCGGACCAGCTACGGCCCCTATGCACGGGCGATGGTGCGAGTGTGCAAGGAAGAGAGCTTCCACCAGCGCCAGGGCTTCGAAATCATGATTGCGATGGCCAACGGCACGCCCGAGCAGAAGCGAATGGCTCAGGATGCGCTCAACCGCTGGTGGTGGCCCTCGCTGATGATGTTCGGGCCGCCGGACGAGGATTCGCCCAACACCGCCCAGTCGATGCGTTGGCGGATCAAGCGAGAGACGAATGACGAGCTTCGCCAGAAGTTCGTCGACATCACCGTCCCGCAGGCGCAATTCCTCGGCCTCTCCGTTCCCGATCCCGACCTGGAGTGGAACGAGGACAAGGGCGGCTACGACTTCGGCGAGATCGACTGGGACGAATTCTACGCGGTGGTCAAAGGCGAAGGCCCGGCTGCAAAGGAGCGGATGGAAGCGCGGCGCAAGGCTTGGGACGATGGTGCCTGGGTGCGCGAAGCCGCCGATGCTTACGAGGCCAAGCGCCGGGCAAGGAAGGCGGCGTGAGCGGACATGACTGGCCGCTTTGGGAGGTTTTCGTCCGCACCAAGGGCGGGCTTTCGCATCGCCACGTTGGCAGCGTTCATGCTCCTGACCCGCAGCTCGCGCTTGCCCACGCGCGCGACACGTACACGCGGCGGATGGAAGGTGTGAGCCTCTGGGTCGTGCCGTCGAAGGAAATCGTCGCATCCGACCCCGATCAATCCGGCGAGCTTTTCGAACCCGCGGAAAACAAGGTCTACCGCCACCCGACCTTCTACGACATTCCCGACGAGGTGAAGCACATCTGATGGCGAGTGCCGCGGACGTGACGGTGGATTGCGCGCGCGAGGACTATCTCCTGCGCCTCGGCGACGATGCGCTCATTCTCGGGCAGAGGCTTAGCGAATGGTGCGGCCACGCCCCCGCGCTCGAGGTCGATCTCAGCCTTGCGAACATGGCGCTGGACCTGGTCGGCCAGGCCACCTTGCTGCTGGGCGAAGTGGGCGATGCCGACGAGCTGGCCTTCAAACGCGACGTTCTGGACTTCAAGAATTGCCTGCTGGTCGAACAGCCGAACGGGGATTTCGCCCGCACCATGGCGCGCCAGCTGCTCTATTCGACGTGGCAGCACATGCTGCTCCAGCGGCTGGTGCACTCGTCCGACCGCTTCCTCGTCGAGTTCGCGTCGAAAGCGGTCAAGGAAGTCGCTTACCATCGCGAGCTCGCAGGCGAGTGGACGATCCGGCTGGGCGACGGAACCGATGAAAGCGCGCGGCGAATGGCCGACGGAGTTGACTGGTGCTGGCGCTTCATTCCCGAGCTGTTCGAAGTCGACGAGGTGCTCGAACAGCTCATCGAGTCCGGTGTCGCGCCCGACCCGCGCGAGTTCGAAGACGAATATCGCTCCGCGCTCGGCAAGGTGCTCGCCGAAGCGGAGCTCGACGCGCCCGCCGACCAGCGCCCGATCCTCGGCGGAAGGCGCGGCCATCACAGCGAGCACCTCGGTCATATTCTGGCGCCGATGCAGTATCTCCAGCGCACCTACCCGGACGCGCGCTGGTAGACTAAGCCGCCGCCGATGACTGCCCATTTCCACGCCCTTCGAGTGGCCGCAATCGTGCCGGAGACGGCGGACGCCAACTCGATCCGGTTCGATGTTCCGCCGGAACTGCGGGACACGTTCGAGTTCAAGGCCGGCCAGCACCTCACCCTGAAGGCTGAAATCGGCGGCGAGGATATCCGCCGCAACTATTCGCTCTGCACCACTCCGGATTCCGGCGAATGGATGGTGACCGTGAAGCGAATCGCCGGCGGGCTCTTTTCCAACTGGGTGGGCGACAATCTCAAGGTTGGCGACACGCTCGAGGTGATGCCGCCGCACGGCAGCTTCACGACCGAGTTCAACGCGACCGCAAGCCGACACGCGGTGGGAATCGCCGGCGGATCGGGAATTACGCCGGTGATGTCGCTCTTGCGGACATTGCTGAAATCGGAGCCGGAAAGCCGCTTCACGCTGCTCTACGGGAATCGCGATTCGAGCTCGATCATCTTCCTGGAGGAGCTGGCCCGGCTGAAGGACCGCTACCTCGACCGTCTCGAGGTCTATCACTTCCTCGACGCCGAAGAGGGTGACGTCGAGATGTTCAACGGAATGCTCGACCGGGAGCGGGTCGACGATGCGATCGAGCACCTGGTGGGGCCGCCCGAAAGCATCAGCGACTGGTTCATCTGCGGCCCCGGCCCGATGATGGACTCCGCCGAAAGCACGCTTCTCGAGCGCGAGATCGCGCGCGGGCGCATCCACATCGAGCGATTCACGGCAGATCGGCCCAAGGATTCGCTGGTGAGGGACATGGCCGACCTTCAGAGCAAGGCGGCGGGCGTGACGGTTTCGGTGACGCTCGACGGGCGAACCCGCAAGGTGCCGTTTACGCAGGGAAATATCCTCGACAGTGCGCGTGCGGCAGGACTTCCGGCGCCATTCGCCTGCAAGGCCGGCGTTTGCGCAACCTGCCGAGCGAAGGTGGTGAGCGGAACGGTCGAAATGGCGGCTCGCTACGGCCTCACCGACGAAGAGCTCGAGGACGGCTACATTCTCACCTGCCAGTCCGTTCCGAACGACGACGGCGTAGCGGTGGATTACGACGCCTGAGCTTTTTGCGCGGTTGCGGGTTTGTCGCTAAGCCGCTCGCCATGTTGGACCAAGCAGAAACGGGGACGCGCTCCATTGGCGAGCTGGAGCCGGTCAGAAGCGATTCGCTTCTCGCCTTGATCGAGCTGGCGCAGGCCGACACCCGTCCCGAAAAAATCGACGTCGGGGTGGGCGTCTACCGCGACAGCGCCGGCAACACGCCCATTCTGGGCGTGGTCAAGGAAGCCGAGCGCAGGCTGTGGGAAACGCAGGAGACGAAATCCTATCTCGGCGGGCGCGGCGATATCCGCTTCGTCGAGCTGCTTCGGCCGATCCTGCTCGGCGAACACGCCGACGACGACCGGATCGCCGGACTTCAGACGCCGGGGGGCTGCGGGGCGCTGACCTTGGCATTCCACCTCATCAGGGCCGCCAACCCCGATGCGCGGGTCCTGATCGGAACCCCGACCTGGCCCAATCACGTGCCGATCGTCCGCGGCTGCGATCTGGAGATCGTCGAGTACAAGCATTACGACCGCGAAAGCCGCACGCTGTGCTTCGACAACATGATCGACACGATGGAGTCGGCGCGTGAAGGCGACGCCGTGCTTCTCCACGGTTGCTGCCATAACCCGACGGGCGCGGATTTCGACGCCGACCAGTGGGCACAGATCACGTCGATCGTCGCCAGGCGCGGGCTGCTTCCGGTGGTCGACATCGCTTACCAGGGCTTCGGGGACGGCCTTGCACCCGATGCCGCCGGGCTTCGCGGCATCCTCGCCGCTTGCGACACGGTGGTCATTGCGCAGAGCTGCGACAAGAATTTCGGAGTGTATCGCGACCGCGTCGGCTCGGCCTGGTTCAAGACTCCGAGCGCGTCCGCAACCGCCGTTGCCTTGGGCCACGTGCTCCAGATTTCGCGCGAGATGTGGTCGATGCCGCCCGATCACGGTGCAGCGGCAGTCCGGATAGTGCTCGACGATCCGGAGCTGAACGCCACTTGGCGAACGGAACTCGAAGGTATGCGCGAACGGATCGTGTCGCTTCGCCAGCGATTGGCCGCGGCAAGCCCGATGTTCGACTATATTGCCGGCCAGAAGGGCATGTTCTCGATGCTCCCCGTGACCCAGGAGCAGGTTCTGCAGCTTCGCAACGAACACGCAATCTACATGGCCGACAGCGGCCAATTCAACATTTGCGGTCTCTCGGACGAGCAGGTGGACCGATTCGCCGCGGCCGTGCTCGAGGTCATCGGTGGCTGAGGCCGACACCGCGAAACTTGCGGGCGCGAAAGTGGATTGGAGCCGCGTCGTCAGGCTGGTCCTCACCAGCCGCGAAATGGACCGTATCGAGGAAGAGGAGCTCGTCCCGGCGAAGAAGGTCCTCTACCAATTCTCCGCGCGCGGGCACGACATGGCCCAGGTGCTCCTCGGGCTTCACCTGAAGGACGGCGATGCAGCGTCCGGATATTATCGGTCGCGGCCGCTTCTGCTGGCGCTTGGAGTCGATCTCACCGACGCGCTGGGATCCGGCATGGGACTGGCGGGCGGCTATTCCGACGGACGCGATATCGGCGTTGTCTTCAACTATCCCAATCCGGGCGGTGCGCACGCGCTTCCGATGTGTGGCGGCGTGGGCGCGCAATATACGCCGGCGGCGGGCTGGGCACAGGCTTGCCGCTACAAGAAGGAGGTTCTCGGCGAGGGCCCCGACGATGCAATCGCGCTGGTTCTCGGGGGTGACGCGAGCGCGGCGACGGGTGGCTTCTGGTCGGCGCTGACGATTGCCACGACGCAGCAGCTGCCGCTGCTGATGTACATCGAGGACAATGGCTACGGAATTTCCGTCCCTTCCGAATACCAGACTCCCGGGCGGGACATCGCGGCGAATCTCGCCAGTTTTCGAGGGCTCACCATCTTCAACGGCGACGGCACCGAACCCGAGCAGGCGGCGAAGCTGATTGCCGACGCTGTCGGCCACGTCCGCACGGCCCGATCGCCGGTCCTCCTTCGGCTGACGGTGCCGCGGCTCGAGGGCCATAGCGCGCAGGACACGCAGGCGTACAAATCCGAAGACGAAATCGCGTCCGAATGGGCGCGCGACCCGCTGCCCAAGCTCAAGGCGCAATCGGGGCTTTCGGACAAGCAATGGGACGCGATCGAACGCGAGGTCGCGGGCGAAGTCGCCGCAGCGGTCGCGGACGCGCAAACTCGCGGCGTTTCGAGCCCCGAGCAGGTTACGAGCAACGTCTTCTTCGATGGCGAGCTGCAGCAGGTCGGCGGGCGTGCCGGGCTGTCCCTGGAGAACACGAGCAGGGAACCCAAGCCGGAGGGGCAGCGGATCAACATGGTCACCGCCATCCGCCGGACGCTCGACCAGGAGCTGGAAGCGAACCCGCGCGTGGTGCTGTTCGGCGAGGACATCGGACCCAAGGGCGGAGTCCACGCCGTCACGCTGGGCCTGCAGGAGAAATACGGGCGGGAACGGGTCTTCGACACGTCCCTCAACGAAGAAGGGATCGTCGGCCGAGCGGTCGGAATGGCCCTTTCCGGCCTCATGCCGGTGCCGGAAATCCAGTTCCGCAAATATGCGGAGCCAGCGACCGAGCAGATCCACGATTGCGGCACGATGCGGTGGCGAACGAACAATCGTTTCGCCGCGCCGATGGTGCTGAGGGTGCCCGGCGGCTTCTTCAAGTGCGGCGACCCGTGGCACAGCCAGACCAATGAAGTGGAGTTCGTTCACAACCCGGGCTGGAAGGTCGCGGTGCCGTCCAACGCAGAAGACGCGGTGGGGCTCCTTCGCGGGGCGCTTCGCGGCAACGATCCGGTCGCCTTCTTCGAACATCGCGCGATGTACGACGATGCGTGGGCGCGTCGGCCCTGGCCGGGAGACGATTATGTCGTGCCGTTCGGACAGGCGAAGAAAACGCGCCAGGGCGACGACATCACCATCGTCAGCTGGGGTGCAATGGTGCCCCGCTGCGAAGCTGCGGCCGAGGGCGTCAGCGCCGACGTCATCGATCTTCGAACGCTGATGCCGTGGGACCGCGAAACGGTTCTGGAGAGTGTGCGACGGACCCGGCGTTGCCTCATCGTCCACGAGGACCTGAGAACCGGCGGCTTCGGTGCGGAAGTCGCGGCCGTGGTTGCCGACGAGGCGTTCCTCGACCTCGATGCGCCTGTCGAACGGGTGACGATGCCCGACATTCCGAGCCCGCATCATCCCAGTCTTCTGGAGTGGGCGGTTCCGTCGGCCGACGATATCCGGTCCGCAATCGACCGGCTGGTAGGCTTTTAAGACGTGATCGACGTCAAGGTCCCCGACGAGCAGGAAGGCACCAAGGCCGTTGTCCGCTCCTGGCTGAAGAAGGTCGGCGATTCCGTCGCTGAGAACGATCCTCTGGTCGAACTGGAAACCGACAAGGTGACGCAGGAAGTGCCGGCGCCTGCCGCCGGGGTGCTCTGCGAGATCGTTCTCGATACCGATGCCGAGGCTGTGCCGGGCGCAGTGCTCGGGCGCATTTCAAAGGGCTCCAACGGGTCCGTTGCGGCCAAGGAAAGCCGGGCGGCGTCGGAACCGGACAGCCGGCGTGAGTCGACTTCCCCGGCGTCCCGACCGCCGGTGAACGGCGGCGGCGGCCATGAGACGCGCTTGTCGCCCTCGGTGCGCCGAGCTGTTCAGCAGCACGGGATCGACCCCGCGCTGATCACCGGGACGGGCCGCAACGGACGAATAACGCGCGAGGACGTGGACCGCGCCGTTGCCGAAGCGACCGTCGTGGACGTGCCAGGCAGCGACGGCACCGCACAGCCCCGGACCATCACGGAGATCCCGGTCGATCGAATGCGACTGAAGATTGCCGAAAACATGGTTCGCGCGGTGTCTGAACAACCGCACGTAACGGCTGTATTCGAAGCCGATTTCTCGGCGATTGCGGCGCATAAGGCGGCGCTTGCGACAAACGGCAGGAAGATCAGCTACACGGCGTACATCGTCAAGGCCGCCGCAGAGGCGATGGCCGTTGCACCCGCCATCAACGGGCGCTGGGACGGCGACCGGATTGCCGTGTCTCCCACCATCGACATCGGCGTCGGAACAGCGCTTGGCGAAAAAGGCCTGATCGTGCCGGTGGTCAAGGACGCCGGCAGCCTCACCCTGGAACAGATCGGCGCCAGGCTCGACGAGCTTACCGGCAGGGCACGCGCGGGGAAACTGACGGGCGCTGACGTCTCCGGCGGAAGTTTCACCATCTCCAATCACGGCGTGTCCGGATCGCTGCTGGCCGCGCCGATCATCCTCCACCAGGGGCAGGCGGCGATCCTGGGCGTCGGCAAGCTGGAAAAGAGGGTGGTCGTTCGGGAGGTGGACGGGCAGGACGCGATCCTCGTTCGGCCGATGGCCTACGTGACGCTCACCATCGACCACCGGGTGGTTGACGGGCACCAGACCAATGCGTGGCTGACCCGGTTCGTGGAGATACTCGAAAGCTGGCCCGCGGACTGATCGGTCCGCATCCGGAACGGCTGCAGCATCGGCGGGTTGTCGTGCAGATGCCCCAGACCACCCAGAGCGAATCGTTCGTGCGCAAGGCGCTGATTGCCATTTCCCTCGCCGGGGCGGCGTTCGTCCTGTGGCAACTCCGCTATGTCGTCATACTGCTGTTCGGGGCGATCCTGATCGCGACAATCATTCGCGCGGTGGCAAGCCCGTTCAGCACGCATTTGCGCTTTCCCAACTCGCTGGCGGTGCTCACATCCTTCCTGCTGATCCTGGCGTTCGTGATCGGGACCGGGTGGCTCTTCGGCGCACAGCTTTCGGGGCAGGCGCACGAGCTTGCGGCAACGCTGCCGCACGCGATCGACAAAGTGGACGAATGGCTGACCCAGTTCGGCTTCAACCACCCGCTCCAGGCCTACCTCGACCAGTTCCACAGCCATGGTGACGAACTTGTCGCCCGCTTCGGCGGCTGGCTCTCCACGAGCAGCAGCGCGCTGGCGGCATTCCTGATCGTCATCTCGGGCGGGACGTTCCTGGCCTCGCAGCCGCAATTCTATCGAACCGGCGCAATCAAGCTCGTGCCCGAAGGGAATCGCTCGCTTCTCGCCGAAGCGATGGACGAGTCGGAAAACGCGCTTCGGATGTGGCTGAAGGGCCAGTTGATCGCCATGGTGGTGATCGGCGCGCTGACCGCCGCTGGCCTGTGGCTTCTTGGAATCGAGTCGTGGCTGGTCCTGGGAATCCTCGCCGGGATCTTCGAATTCATTCCCTATGCCGGACCGATCTTGTCGGCCATCCCGGGCGTGATGATCGCGCTCCTGCACGGGCCGGAGCTCGCCCTCTGGACGGCGCTGATGTATTTCGCGGTGCAGCACGGCGAGGCCTATTTCATCCAGCCGATCATCCAGCAGATTGCGGTCGAGGTTCCGGCGGTCGTGCTTCTCTTTTCGCTGCTCGCCTTCGCGGTACTCTTCGGGGCGGTGGGAATATTGTTCGCCGCCCCGATGACGGTTGTCGGCTACGTCATGACGAAGCGGCTGTACGTGGTCGAAGCGCTCCATACGCGAACGCCGATCCCCGGCGAGGACGACGACGTCGAAGCCTAGGCTTCGGGCGAATTCTGCGCTGCGAATGCAATCCGAAGTGCTTCCGAAAGGCTTCTGACCTCGAGCTTCGTCATCAGGTTGGCCCGATGGATCTCCACCGTGCGCGGGCTGATTCCCAGGTCGTAGGCGATCGTCTTGTTGGGAAGCCCCTGCACGAGCCCGTCGAGAACCTCACGCTCGCGCGGAGTCAGCGCCTTCAGGCGAATTTCGGCTTCCCTGGCTCGTTCGCCGGCCGCATTGGAGCGCTCCAGCCGTTCGAAGCCCTGGTCGATGGCCCCGAGAAGAACCGCCTTTTCAAACGGCTTCTCGATGAAGTCGATGGCGCCGGCCTTCATGGCCTTCACCGCCAGGTTGACGTCGCCGTGTCCGGTCATGATCACGACGGGGAAGGCGATGCCGCGGTCTTTCAATGCCTGCTGGACTTCCAGGCCGTCCATCCCCGGCATTCGTATGTCGATGAGCATGCAGCCCGGCTCGAGCTTCGATGCTTCCTTGAGCAGCGCATCGCCGGATTCGTAGGTGCGGACGCGAAAGCCCGCGGTCTTCAGCATGAAGCCCGCCGAGCGGCGAATTGCCTCGTCATCATCAACCAAATGAATCAAACGATTATCGCTCATTCCTCTGCTCCGATCGCAGGCAAGGTGAAGTGGAAGATGGTGCCGCCACCGCTACGCGCCTCGAACCAGATGCGGCCCCCGTGCGCCTCCACGATGTTGCGGCAAATCGACAGCCCTATGCCCATGCCGGTCTGTTTGGACGTGACGAAAGGCTGGAAAAGCTGCGGCGCAATGGACTCGCTGATGCCGCTGCCGCTGTCCTCGACGCTCACGCGCACCGATTCCGAACCTTCGTCGGCGGTGCGGATTACGATCGACCGCGATTCGCTGGTGATGGTCGCGTCGATCGCGTTACGGACGAGATTGACCAGCACCTGCTGTATCTGAATCCTGTCGATGCAAACATTCGTGTGCGTGGCCCCAAGCTGAACCTGCACGTCGATGCCGTGTTCGCGCGAGCCCACGAGCGCAAGCGCATTGGCCTCGGCAATCACCTTCGTGAGGTCCTCGATCTCGTGGTCGGTGTCGCCGTGCGACATGAAGTCCCGAAGCCGACGTACGATCTGGCCGGCCCGCACCGCCTGGCCCGCCGCGTCCTCCAGCGCCTCCAGCACGACCTCGAGCCGGTTGAGGTTTGAGTTGAGCAGATCGCGAGCCGGACCGTCCTGCTCCAGCGTCTCGAGAGCGGAACGCGTCCCCGCAAGGTTCTGGGCGAGGAGGTCACGGGCTGCCTCGCAATAGTTGGTAACGGCCGTAAGCGGCTGATTCAGCTCGTGAGCGAGTGAGGACGCGAGCGAGCCGACTTCGGTGACGCGGCCGACGTGGGCGAGCTCGTTCTGCAACTCATGAAGGCGCCGTTCTGCGGACTGCCGCTCCGTCAGGTCTCTGATGAAGCCGGTGAAAATTCGCTGTCCCTCGAGGAACGCCTCGCCGACCGCCAGCTCGATGGGGAAGGTGCGGCCGTCCCGGTGGAGCGCGGTCGTGATCCGGCCGATGCCGATGATCCTGCGTTCGCCCGTTCGCCGGTACCGGTCAAGATATCCGTCGTGCTGCTCCCTCAGCGGCGACGGCATCAGAATCTTGACGTTCTTGCCAATCACGTCGGGAGCCGAATAGCCGAACATGGCTTCGGCGGCGATGCTGAAGGACAGGATCGAACCGCGCTCGTCAATCACGATCATCGCGTCGGGAACCGTCGCGAGAATCGACCTCAGGTGACCCTCGCCCTCGCCAAGCGTGGACCGGAACTCCGGCGCAGTGTGTTCCATGCGAGTCACTGTAGCGGCAGTTAGCGCTGCACGAAAACAGGTCGGATGCGGAAAGTTACGTATCCCGCGCGAGGCCGGTTGGACCTACCTAGAGCCGATGTTGAAAAAAGTGCAGAGTCCTCCTGCCTCGACAGAGGCAGATGCGAGCGATCTTGCGGAGCGTCTGGTCCGCTACCGGTCTCGCGTCGAACGTGAGGGGCGCAAGCTCGCGCTCAAGCGCATCGACGAGGCGATTGCCGAAGCGATGAAACCGAAAGCGCCGGACGTGCCCTGACACGCCGTTTACGGAATATTGCGTATGCCGCCGTCGCGCCATCGCACTTACGTCTTTGCGCATGCTGTCACCGAACCACTACCAAGTCGACGCGCTGCCCGACGGGCACCCCTGCCGCGGCTGCCCTGTTCGCGAACATGCCATTTGCGGCGTCCTGGATTCGGAGGAGCTGAAGCGCTTCCGGCACCTTGGCTGCTGCATGGAGCTGCGCGACGGTGAAACGCTGTTCGACCAGGGCGACGATGCGGTAAGCGTCTTCACCGTCACCGAAGGTGTGGTGAAAAGCTATCGGATGTTTGCCGACGGCCGCCGCCAGGTGACCGGATTCCACGTGCCGGGAGACTTCGTGGGAGGTGGCGTCGAGGACGTGCATCAGTTCGCCGCCGAAGCGGTCGGTGACTGCCGGGTCTGCGCTTTCCCGGTGCGCCGGTTCGACGATTTCGTCGAGGACCACCAGCCCATGCAGCGCGAGCTCTACATCGCCGCCGCCCGGCGCCTTGGCGAGGCCGAGAAGCAGATGGTGCTCCTTGGCCGCAAGACCGCGATCGAGCGGATCGCGACCTTCTTCATCGACATGTCGGAGCGATCGGGCTGCGCGGACGTCGTCGACCTGCCGATGAGCCGATCCGACATCGCCGATTACCTCGGGCTGACGAAGGAAACCGTCAGCCGCGTCCTGTCGGACCTGAAGGGCTCGCGAGTGATCCGGCTCCAGACCATCGGGCGGGTCGAGATCCTGGACCGGGCGAGACTGAGGCAAATCGCCTACGGCGCCTAGCCGAACGTGAACGCAAAGGCGCGAACGCCCGAATCCAGAAACTGGATTTCGAATCGATGGCCGGTGACCGGCCCGTGCTGTCTCACGAGCTGGTAGAGACGCTCCTCCGTCACCACGCCACTACCGTCCGGCTTGACGTCGACGCCCGCGGCCGTCCCGGGTGGGTGCCCGTCGATCGTTACCCGGAATCGTATTCGCTTCCCCGATTGCCCGGGTCCGAGGACCAGGTGGAGGTCGCGCGCGCGGAATCGGAATGCGATCGCTGCGCCAGGAGCGAGTGACGTCGCCGACTGCCGCTCGACCGACCAGCGCCCGCCGAGCGCCCACTGGTTGAGATCGAGGCGCGGCGGAATTCCGTATGTCTTTGCGCGGTCTCGATCCTCGCCTCCGGGCGAGGCGAACCGCTCGGCGCGCTGGTAGCCTATGTAGGTTTCGGGGGAGCCAACCTGTGCCGATGCAGGCATTTCCGCCGCCTTTCCCGCAGTCGCGGCCGATGTCCTCGCCGATACGGGGCGTCCCGCCTCCGCCAGCAGCTGGCGAATCACCTGCTCGGATTCGCCGTAGGAGCCTTCGCCGAAGTGGTGGTAGCGGATGCGCCCCTTCGCATCGACGAAGTAGTGAGCGGGCCAGTAATTGTTGTCGAGGGCGCGCCAGAGTGCGTAGCGGTTGTCCAGCGCGACGGGGTAGGTGATGCCCAGCTCGGAAACGGCGCGCCTGACGTTGGCGGGATCGCGCTCGAACGCGAACTCGGGCGCGTGGACGCCGATCACCACCAGGCCGTCGTTCTTGTAGCGCTCGTACCAGCCGCGCACGTAGGGAAGCGAGCGAAGGCAGTTGATGCAGCTGTAGGTCCAGAAATCGATGACGACGACCTTGCCCCTGAGCCGTTCGCGCGTCAGCGGCGGCGAGTTGATCCACGGTCCGATCCCGGTGAGAGGCGGAAGCTCTCCTTCCACTGGAAGCTCGAGCGTGCCGTCGTCGCCGAGCGTACTCGCCGTCGTTTGCTCCATTCCGTTGACGCCCAGCAGTCGGGCGAGGCTGGTCTCGATCCCGGTCGTCTGAGCCGATGAAAGCTTGGCCAGAACGCGCGTGTCGACTCCTGCGGCAATGGCCGCAACTCCGACGAGAACTGCGACTCCCAGCCCCTTCTTGATCCATTCGCCCACGCCGAGCGACCGCTTCATCCGCGCGAAAATGGTCCCGCCGGCAAGCAATGCCAGCCCAAGCGACGTCGCTGCGCCAAGCGCATAAGAGAGGAGGAGGAAGGTCGTACTGGCACTTGCTCCCTCAAGCGCCGCGGTGGTGAAGATGATCCCGAGGATCGGGCCTGCGCAGGGCGCCCACAAAAGTCCGGTGGCCACACCCAGGAGGAGCGGGGCAACCGGTCCGCGGGACTGCTCGCCCGACTGCGTCAGTCGCGACCCGAGCGCGACGAGCGGGCGGGTGATGCGGTCCGAAAGAGCGGGAACGATGAGCGTCACTGCGAACAGCGCCAGAAGCACAAGCGCGACCCATCGGCCGATCGCATTGGCCCGGACCGCCCAGCCGCCGCCCAGGGCGGCCAGCGTCGCGACGAGCGCGAACGTCAGTGCCATTCCGGCAAGGAGCGGCAGCCCGCTGCGGACGAACGGCTGGTCGGACCTGGCGAAGACGAATGGAAGCACCGGCAGGATGCACGGGCTGAGGATCGTCAGGACGCCGCCGAGATAGGCGAGGAGAAAAAGGAGCATTGAAGCCCTCTCTGCCGTGAGCCGCGATCATCTCGCAGGCGCAATGAATGCTGCCTGAGCGGCCTAGTCGTTGCCGCCGGACTCTCGCGCGTGGCTTTCCCCGGGAGCGGAAACGCGACCGTTGTGCGACAGCAGGACCGCCAACCAGCGAGTCTGCGGGAAGTTGGAGCAGATCATCATCACGATCAGCGTCATCGGCACCGCCAGGAACGCGCCCGCGACGCCCCACAGCCATCCCCAGAAGGCGAGGCTCAGCAACGTCGCGACCGGGTCGATGTTCTGGGTTTCCGCCTGCATTCGCGGGTAGACGAGATTGCCGACGATGAAGGCGGCGACCTGGATCACCCCGAAGATGACGGCTGCTTGCCACCAGGTCGTGAACTGGAGCAGCGCAAACAGGGCCGGAACGATGGAGCCCACCGTCACGCCGAGAATGGGGATGAAGGAGAGCAGGAACAGCATCGTCGTCCAGAACAGCGCATTTTGCAGTCCCAGCGCCACCATCACCGCTGCGGCCGCGGCGCAGATCATGAGGCCGGTCACCGTCTGCACCCACACGTAGGTTTCGATGTCGCTTGCGATCCGCCTGCGCGCCGCCTCGATCCGAAGCGACCGTCCCTGCAGTTCGGAAAGGCTGGAAATCTTCCGTTCGATCGTCGCCCGCCCCGCGAGAATGAAGACGAAATAGGTCAGCACCAGGAGCAGCGCGGACGCGAGATTGCCGACACTTCCCGCAAATTCGCCGGCAAGCTGGGGAATGTTGATGTCGCCGGTGAGCGTTTCGAGACTGACGCTCCTGCGGACGCCGGTCGCCTGGGCAATGTCGTGGACGATTTCCTGGATTCGCGCGATCAGCGCCGGCGCCTGACGCACGATCTGGGCCGCGCCCTGCGCGATGACGAGCGATGCAAGGACCGCACCGAGAATGACGAGGAGTGCTGCAACAGTACCAGCGGCCCAGCGCGGGGCCTTGGGCGAGCGGTTTCTGATCGACCGCTCGACGGCGTTGACCAGGACGGCAAGAACGAGCGCGAGAATGAACGGGAGGAGGATCGGGCGAAGGAAGTAGAGAAGGGCGATTCCGGCGGCGGTCGCCGTGATGACTTCCGCAATCTGTCCGGCGCGTGTCGTCATGCCTTGCCCCACAGGTCCAAATCGTCTGCCTGATGCCGGGCTGTATACGTAAAACAGCCGCGGGTCGAAGCGAAGCGAGAAGGCGGATGGGACGTGCCGAAGTGGCGCACCCGACAGGATTCGAACCTGTGGCCTCTGCCTTCGGAGGGCAGCGCTCTATCCAGCTGAGCTACGGGTGCGTGCGACGCGCGACTTAGCGGCGAGCGGGCTCAGCGGCAAGGAAGTCGTTGATGGCGGCGTGAAGCTCGCTTCGGGCAGAGCCGACCACCATGCCCACATGGCCGGCGCCGATCTGGAGCGTCTGTCCGCCAGGAGCGCTTTGGAACGGTGCGATTCGGTCGTCCCTCGCGGTAATGTGCAGGGCCGGGCAGGCAAGCGCGTCCGTGGCGGCAATTCCGCCGACTTTCCATTTGCCTTTCCCCGGCAAGTCGTCGCCAAAAAAATCCTCGATCAGTTCGCGTGCAGCTGGAAAGGGCAAAGGCTCGCCCTCGTTCGCCCAGTCCTCGAGAGCGACGAATCTCGCAGCGCTTCGACTGTCGTCGCCGAGCTGCGCGAAGCGAGCGAATTTGCTGACCGTGCGCTTGGGATCCAGCGACCAGAACGCGCTCTGGAGCACTTCCATCGGAAGCACTCCCAGCTGCCGCGCAGTCGGTTTCGCCGCCTCCCAGAGCCGGCCCAGCGATTGGCGCGACGACTGCGGGTAGGCGCTGAAGTGCCAGGGCGCCGCAAGCGTCGCCACGCGTTCGAGCGGAAGCAATTGCGCCGCTGCCATCGCAAGCGTCCCGCCGAGACAATAGCCCACCAGTGCCGGCGGCTCGTCCACCTGTTCCAGAAGCGGGACGAGCAATTCGGCCACGTGGCCGCCGAGGTCCAGCTCTTGGCGATCGGCAGCCTTTCCCCAGTCCACGAGGAGCGCGCGGCGTCCACCCGCCGCAAGACCCTGCGCAAGCGAGGCCCCGTCGTCGAGATCGAGAACCCTCGGCGGATTGATGAGCGAGGGGACGAGCACCACCGCCGGCCCAGTTCCTCCGCAGTCGCGAAGGGTGGCGGTCCCGCAGCGCGCGATTGCGGGACGCAATGGCGGCGGGTCGGGCCGGGGCGAGCGTTCGTAGCGGCCCAGCCCCTCGAGCGCTTGGGCGGCGAATTCCGGATCGTCTTCGGAAAGCATTGCCACCAGCTGCAGGAACAGCGGCAGCGGTCGCGGTGCATGGCGATGTTGCACCGCACAGTCGCGCTCTGATACGCTGATCGGGAAGTCTCTGGAGCGGGTCATGGGCAAGTCTGGCGGCAAGGTTACGATCAAGAAGTACGCGAACCGGCGGCTATATGACACCGAAAGCTCGTCCTACATCACGCTCGATCGTCTCGCCGAGATGGTTCGCGAGGGCCGCGAGTTCGAAGTCGTCGACGCAAAGACTGGCGAAGACATCACTCGCCAGGTGCTGACCCAGATCATCGTCGACGAGGAAGCGCGCGGCTCGACCATGCTTCCGCTCAATTTTCTCAAGCAGCTCATCGGGCTCTACGGGAATTCTATGCAGTCGGTCGTGCCCGAATATCTCGACGCGGCGATGGAGGCGTTCAAGCGCAACCAGAAGGCGTTCGGGGAGTCGTTCGGCGGCAACGCCTTCGCCGAGCTTGCAAAGCGCAACATGGCCATGTTCGAAGATGCGGCCCAGAGCTTCTCCGGGGGCGCAAGGAAAGTCGCCGCAGCGTCGGAAAAGGAGCTCGAGGAGCTTCGGGCCGAACTTGCGAAGCTTCAGGAAAAGGTCAACCGGCTCAGCAAATGAAAACACGCCCGTTCGTCGTCGCGGCAGCCGGTGCGCTGACGCTTTTTGCCGCTGCACCTGCTATCGGACAGGCGCCTGCGCCGGTCGATCTGCAATCCGTTCCGCCCCTGTCGGGTAGCTGGGGCTATCGCGCGGTCGCAGGCGGAAGCGAGGCCGACTTCATCGATGCCGCCGCGTCCGTGCAACTGAAGATTCGCTGCAACCGCGCCGCGCGCACCGTCTCGGTGGTGCGGCCGTCAGTGCCCGCGGCGGCGCCTACCCTGACGATCTGGACGACGTCGCTGTCGCGATCGGTGCCGGCGCGATTCCTGCCGAGCAGGGAATTGGTCGCCGATATCGCGTCCACGGACTCGCTGCTCGACGCGATGTCCTTCAGCGTCGGTCGATTCGCGACGGCCGCTGCCGGAGCTCCGATGGTCGCGCTTCCCGCCGGGCCGGAGGCCACTCGGGTGATCGAGGACTGCAGGAGCTGATCGCGCTCGATCCGAGTCGGAAGCGCGAAGTGCAAGAGAATTGCCGAAACATCCTTTCAATACAAGACTTGTGCTTGGGCCGTCCGCGATTCATGTTGGCAGCAGCTTCAACGCAGCGAAAGGAGGTGATCCGATGTCTCATGGTTCAGCAGGCAGGTCGGAAAGGGGTGTTCGTCGGCCGTAGGTGCTGGACGGACGGCCGTCACTTCCGGCCGCTGACCATGTTCGAGGGGATCGCTGCAAGCCAGCGGTCCCCTTAAACGTATCTGCCCCGCAGAATTCCGTTTACCTTTCGCTCGCGCAACGGAACGGCTGTTTGCTCGTTTGTCCGAACAACCAGTCGAAACGGAGGTTGGCGAATGGCTAAGTCGAGCAAGAGCAAGAATTCCTCGAAATCGTCCAAGTCGAACGACACCATGGACAAGATCACCAAGGCTGCGATGAGCAAGGAAATGCTCGCCGCCGGACTGACCGCCGCGGCGGCCGCGATTGCGGCAAGCCCGAAGGCGCGCAAGGCGATAAAGGACGCCGGCATGGACGCCGCCGACAGTGCGGAAAAGGCGGCCAAGTCGGTGACTGCGAGCGCAACGCGGCTCGGCGCGCTGATAGCCGAGGCCGTAACCGACGCCGCGCAGCGCGTCATGTCCGGGAAATGGCCGATGGATGAGGGTTCGTCCAGCTCCTCCGGCGGGAGTTCGACAGGCACGAAGTCGAAATCCAGCGCGTCGTCCGGCAAACGCAAGACCGCAGCCAAGAAGAGCAGCGGCACCACGCGAAAGAGTAGCGCGAAATCCTCGACCTCGAAGTCGCGGAGCACCAAGGCCAAGAAGGCGACGGCGAAAAGCTAGGCAGCCTGCCCGGCGAATTGCAGCCGCGCGAGGCTGGCATAGAGGCCGTCCGCCCGCGACAGCGATTCGTGCGTTCCTTCCTCTACGATCTGGCCGTCGTCCATCACCACGATCCGGTCGGCCGCGCGAGTCGTCGCCAGGCGATGCGCGATGACGACGGTAGTTCGCGTCTTCATTAGCCGCTCGAGCGCGTCCTGAACCAGTTGCTCGCTGTGCGCGTCGAGCGAGGAGGTCGCCTCGTCGAGGAGGAGCAAGGGCGCGTCGCGAAGGAGCGCGCGCGCAATGACGATCCGCTGCCGCTGACCGCCTGAAAGGCGAGCCCCGCCCTCGCCAAGAAAAGTGTCATATCCATCCGCAAGCCGGCTGAGGAATTCGTCGGCATTGGCGGCCTTTGCCGCTGCGACGATGTCCTCGTCGGTCGCGTCCCAGCGCCCATAGCGGATATTGTCGCGCGCCGATGCTGCGAAGATGATCGTTTCCTGCGGGACCAGCGCGATCCGGCTTCGCACCGCTGCCGGGTCGGCATCGCGAACGTCCACTCCGTCCAGCAGTACGCGGCCTTCCTGCGGGTCGTAGAAGCGAAGGGCGAGCTGGAAGAGAGTCGACTTGCCGGCTCCCGACGGCCCCACCACCGCCACCGTTTCCCCCGGAGCAATCGTCAGCGAGACGGCGTGAATGGCCTTGTCCTCGGGCCGCGTTGGATAGCGGAAGGTGACATTGTCGAAGGCCAGGCTGCCGAGCGGCGGCTCGGGGAGCGCGACAGGCTCCGCCGGCGCGTGAATCTCGGGCCGGGCAACCATCAGTTCGTGAATGCGGGCGGCCGCGCCCGAACCGCGAAGAAGCTCGCCATAGGTTTCGGTGAGTGCTCCGAATGAGCCGCCGACCACCACCCCCAGGAAGATGAACTGCGCGATGGTCCCTCCCGACATGCGACCCGCGGCCACGTCGCTGACGCCTTCCCACAGCAACATGACGATGAGGCCGAACATGATCAGCATTAGAATGAACGTCATCACCGCGCGGACGGCGAAGCGGCGCCGGGCAATCCGGAAGGCGCTTTCGACGAAGTCGCGGAAACGTGCCAGCTCGCGACTTTCCTGCCCGAACGCCTGCACGACTTTCATCGCGGCAAGCGTTTCCGAAACCGTCGATCCGACGTCGGCAATGCGGTCCTGCGATTCCCGGCTCAGCGCCTTCACGCGCCGGCCGATGAGAACGATCGGAGCGACCACGAGCGGGATTCCAAGAAGGAGCAGTCCCGTCAGCTTCGGCGAAAGGATGAACAGGTAGGCGATGCCGCCGATCCCGTTGGCGAAGTTGCGAAGCGCGATCGAGATGCTGGTGCCGACAACCTGGTCGAGGATGGTGGTGTCGGCCGTCAGGCGCGAGGCGATTTCCGACGGACGGTTTTCCTCGAAGAAGCGAGGGGGAAGGGTCAGGAGGTTGCGCTGCACTGCGATTCGCAGGTCGGCGACGGTGCGCTCGCCGAGCCACGAGAAGAGATAGAAGCGAAGTGCCGTCGCGACGGCGAGAACGGCAACGATCGCGAGCAGGATTTCGAAAGCGTGGCTGACTTCCGCAGCGTTGGCGGCATCACCGCCGAACCCGCGATCGATCACTCTGCGCACGCCCCAGCCGATGGCGAGTGTCGAGGTAGAGGAGAGGGCGAGGAAGACGAGCGCTGCGACGATGTGGCCCGGGTACTTGCCGGCCGCTTTCCACACGATCCGCAAATTGCCGAACCCGCGCCGTCGCTCTTTGGAACTCCCCGCCATGCGATCTCGCCTAGCAGCCAGCGCGCGGTGCCTCAACGCGCGGAACAATGGGATTCAACACTTCAGATACAAGGAGCAGGGTGGCCTCGAGCTTTTTCGGCGCGCGACAACCCATTTTGGCTAAACATTAACTTGAGTGTGTCATTTGCGGTCGCAGCAAAAAAGGCCCGACCGTGCGAAAATACACAAACAAGGCTGTCCGAATCGCCAGCAGTCATGCCCTGTCAACGTGCGCGACGCTGGCTGCCATCCTGCTGTTCGTCTGCCTCAGCACCGAGCTGATTCCGTCCGCGGTGACCGGCATCCCGCTTCCAGGTTCGGCCGAAACTCTCAAGGTCGCCTTCCTGCTGAACATCGCCATCATCCTTTTCGGCTGGCGCCGCTCGAAGGATCTCCGCGACGCGCTCGAGGCCTATGAAGAGGCGGAAAACGCTGCTCGAAGGAACGCGAATACCGATCCGACGACGGGGCTCCATAACCGCCGGGAGCTCGTTCGGGCGCTTGCCGAAGCGGTCGAGTGCAGGCGCAAGGGCGCATTGCTCCTGCTCGACCTCGACCATTTCAAGCGCGTGAACGACCTGTACGGGCATTTCGTGGGCGACGAATTGCTCCGGTCGGTCGCCGACGTACTAAGGCGAGCGGCGCCAGCCGGCTCGTGCTGCGCCCGAATTGGTGGGGACGAATTTGCCGTCCTGCTGACCGATGCAGGGCGCGCCCGGAGCGAGGAAGTCGCCCGTTTGATCCTTTCCGGCCTCTCCGCCCCGATAGAGATCGAGAATGTCCAGGTGCAGGTCTCGACGTCGATCGGGCTGGCCACGCTCCAGGGGTGCGGGAGTCCGCAGGCCGCGCTTCGCCGAAGCGATGTCGCGCTCTACGCGGGCAAGGCGCAGGGCCGCAATTGCCTCGCCTGGTTCGACCGTGAGCTGGAACGCGAACTTGCCGACCGCGTGCTGTTCGAGGAGGATCTTCGCAAGGCGATTCAGCGCGACGAGCTTATTCCTTTCTTCCAACCCCTCATCGACCTCGAAAGCCGTGAGCTGGTGGGGTTCGAAGCGCTTGCGCGGTGGCAGTCGCCGACGCGAGGGCTGGTCGAGGCCGAACAGTTCATCGGCGTGGCAGAGCGGTGCGGCCTGGTTGGCCAGCTCAGTCTCGCCGTTCTCGAGAAGGCGCTGGTCGAGGCACGCGACTGGCCCGGCCATCTCAAGCTAGCGGCAAACGTGTCGCCGGTGCAGTTCCGGGACAAAACTCTCGCCCAACAAATTGCAAAGCTCCTGACCGCCACGGGCTTCCCGGCCCGACGGCTTGAAATCGAAATTACCGAGGGCAGCGTTCTGGAAGACCGCGAACAGGCGATGGCGATCATCGGCAGTCTCAAGAACATCGGGGTCAGCATCTCGCTCGACGATTTCGGAACGGGCTATGCGTCCCTCGCACAGATCCAGGAGATGCCGCTGGATCGGATCAAGATCGACAAGAGCTTTATCAACACGATCGTCAAGAGCGAGCAGACGGCGGCGATTGTCACGACGATCGCGAATCTGGGTCATACCCTCCACGTTCCGATCACCGCCGAGGGAGTCCAGTCGGCAGGTGTCCGCGACGCCCTGAAGGGACTGGGATGTTCCGAAGCTCAGGGCTGGTTTTTCGGGCGCGCGATATCCGCTGACGCGGTCCGCTCACTGCTCAGTCCGGACGAGAGTGCGGATGCACCGATCAAGTCCGTCGCTAACGCAAAACGCTACAGCGGACCGAAATAGCCGGCGTTCCTGGCCGGCGCAGCGCTGCGGCCAAAGGCCCAATGCAACCGCGGCATCATCCGTGAAGGAAGTGGCTTATCCCCTTGCCCAGGGTGATCGGCCCCAGAGCAATCTGGTCGAGGTGAAACCCTCCGGAACGGATGAGCATCTCGCCAATGACACCACAGAGCAGCCATAGCGCAATCGCGTAGACGGCATTTTTCACGAGGCGCCTCCCCGAGCACATCCCGGACCTGCCGATTATATATGCTGTTCCCGCACCCGCCGCCAGCACGCTGACCGGTTTCCGCAACCGGCCCGCGCCCGCATTGTCGCGGTCCTCGTGCTGCGGCGCAGCACGACGCTTGCGCATGTGCGAAATAGCGGCCACACCAAGGATAATGCTTTACGACACCTATGAAGTGCAGCGCTCCTTTCTCGCCGGAGCAAGCAAGCTGGCGGGGATGGGGGCCGGATGGCTGACCAATCCCGCAAATCCGCTGGCCTACGCGACCATGAGCCCGCTCGTCGCGGCCAGCCTGGAAGTTTTCGCTCACGCATCGGCTCCACGCGGCAAGCCGCAATTCGGAATCGAGCAGGCGACGGTGAACGGCAAGAAAGTCGCCGTCCGGGAGGAGGTCGTTCTCCGAAAGCCGTTCGGGCAGCTCAAGCGCTTCGTCCGCGAGGGCGTCGAAGGGGGGCCGCGGCTGCTGATCGTCGCGCCGATGTCGGGGCACTTCGCGACCTTGCTTCGCGGCACGGTCGAACGAATGATTCCCGGCCACGACGTCTATGTGACCGATTGGCGCGATGCGAAGATGGTCCCGGCCAGCGAGGGCCGCTTCGATCTCGACGATTATGTCGACTACCTGGTCGAGTTCATGGAGACGATTGGCGAGAGGACAGGCGAGCGGCCGCACGTGCTCGCGGTGTGCCAGCCCGCGGTTCCGGCGTTCGCAGCGACTGCGCTGATGAACGCCAGCGACAATCCCTATACTCCGAGATCGCTGACCTTGATGGGCGGTCCAATCGACACGCGCGAAGCGCCGACTGCGGTGAACACGCTCGCGACGAAGCGTCCTCTAAGCTGGTTCAAGCAGAACGTGATCGCCACCGTCCCGGCCATTTATCCCGGCTCCGGGCGCAAGGTGTATCCGGGCTTCCTGCAACTCGCCGGATTCATGGCGATGAACCTCGGCGATCACCTGATCAGCCATTGGGAGATGTTCAAGCATCTCGTTGTCGGCGACGACGAAAGCGCCGACGCAAGCCGTGCCTTCTACGACGAATATCGGTCGGTCGCCGACATGACCGCCGAATTCTACCTTCAGACGGTGGATGTCGTTTTCAAGCGGCACCTGCTCCCCAGGGGCAAGTTCACGCACCGCGGGCGCAAGGTCGACCCCAAGGCGATCACGAAGACGGCCGTGCTTGCGATCGAGGGCGAGCGCGACGACATTTCGGGGATCGGGCAGACGAAGGCGGCGCTCGGACTGGCATCGAAACTGCCGGAGTTGAAGAAGAAATATTTCCTCGCCCCGAACGTCGGCCATTACGGAATCTTCAACGGCCGCAAATGGCGGGAGCAGATCGCTCCCGTGGTCGAGAAGTGGATCGCGAAGAACGGCTAGTCTGACGCGGAACCAGGCTCCTGTTCCGCCAGGACACGGAGCCCGACGAACGCGACAATTCCGGCAAGCGCCGCGACGACTCCCCCGATAACGAGAGCGGTCGCAAATGGCACGAGAAGCGCTTGGCCGGTGCTTGCAAGAACGGCGCCGAGTAGCGCCACGCCCAACAACCCTCCGGCGCGTGACAGAGCGCTGTTGAAGCCGGAAACCATTCCGGTGTGCTTCGCATCGACCGAAACGAGCACAGTACTGGTCAGCGGGGCCACGGCGATCGCCATTCCCGCCGCAATCAGCGAAACCGCCGGGAAGACATTTGCCAAATAGCTTTGGTCGGAGGCGATGCGGGTGCCGAGGATGAACCCGCCGGCGACGACGAGCGGTCCGATCGTCAACGGCCAGAGTGGGCCAATTCGACTCGCGAGCTTGCCCATGACCGGTGAGCCAATGCTGATCAGGATCGGGACCGGAAGCATCGCCATGCCGGCGTGAATCGGCGAATATCCGCCCGCAGCGATAAGGACATAGGGGATTAGCAGGAGAACCGAGCCGAATGCACCGTACAACAGGAAGGTCATCAGGTTGAGCGACGAGAAGCAGGCGTCTCCGAAATAACGCAGCGGGATCATCGCCTGCCCCTGGGAACGCCATTCGGCCATGATGAAGACGGCGAGCAGGACAATTCCCGCGCCGATCGATAGCCCCGCGAGCAGCGAGAAACTTCGGTGCGACGACCATAAGGTCATTCCGTAGGTGAGGGCGCCGAGCCCCAGTGTCGCGAGCGCCGCACCGACGACGTCTATCGGAGTTTTCTGCGCATTCTTCGATTCCTCGACCCGGGCAAGCGCGACCGCAATCGCGGCGGTGGCAAAGGGCAGGTTGATGTAGAAGATGCTTTCCCAGCCGACACTGTCGACCAGCCAGCCGCCGATCAGCGGAGCGACTGCAGCACTGATCGCGCCGGCGGCCGCCCAGATCCCCACGGCGCGTCCGCGCGCCTCTCCGTCGTAGGCGCCGTTTAGAAGCGCAAGGCTGTTCGGAAGAAGGAGTGCTGCGCCGATCCCCTGGAGCGCTCGCCCGGCAAGCAGCGGCTCAAGGGACGTGCTCAGCGCGCACAGGAGCGATGCGATCCCGAATATCGTCGTCCCAATGATGAGCCAGCGGCGCCGGCCGTGGTGATCGCCGAGCGCGCCGCCGAGAAGAATAAGCGATGCGAGAGGAAGGGTGTACCCGTTGACGATCCACTGCACTTCAGCGGCGCTGGCGTCGAGCGCCTGACGGATCGCGGGAAGGGCGACGTTGAGAACGGAGCCGTCGATGAACGACAGAGAAGACGCCGCCACCGACATGACGAGAGTCCATGTCGGGGAGTGTCGAGCCATTGGCCGGCCTTTAGCCGATCAATCGACCTTTTGCGCTATCGCGGTCTCGACCATCCTGGACCACGTCCCGACATCGCCTTCGGCCGCCATCTTCTCGTCGGGCTCCCGCATGGTGTGGAGCACGGCAAGCGCTTCATTGACGTGGTCGCGCCAGTGAGCGTCGACCTCGGGGCCGGCGTGGGAATCGCCCCCTTCGGCATTGCTGCTGACCTTCGCCCCCGCAAGGACCCGGGCCACGCGTTCGACGAGCGGCGTTTCCGAAACCGGCATCACCATCCTCCTTCCTGCGGATACAACCGGCCGCGGGCGGGCCGGTTCATTTCCACTGCTACTCCGCTAGCCTCAAAGGACTTCGAAAAGCCCGGCCGCGCCCATTCCGCCGCCGACGCACATCGTCACCACCACATATTTCACGCCCCGGCGCTTGCCTTCGATGAGCGCGTGCCCCGTCAGCCGCGCGCCCGTCATTCCATACGGATGGCCGATGGAGATCGCGCCGCCATTGACGTTGAGCTTGTCGTTGGGGATGCCCAGCTTGTCTCGGCAATAAAGCACCTGCACGGCGAAGGCCTCGTTCAATTCCCACAGGCCGATGTCGTCGATGTTGAGTCCGAACTTCTTCATCAGCACCGGGATCGCGAAGATCGGGCCGATTCCCATTTCGTCGGGCTCCGAGCCGTGGACGGCCATTCCGACGTAGCGCCCCAGCGGCGTGAGCCCGCGCTTTTCCGCAACCGACGCTTCCATCACGACGGAGGCGGAGCTGCCGTCGGAAAGCTGGCTCGCGTTGCCGGCGGTGATCGACGTGCCGGGGCCGAGCACGGGCTGGAGCTGCGACAGGCCCTCCAGAGTCGTCTCCGGGCGGTTGCCTTCATCCTTGTCGATGGTGACTTCTCGCCTGGACGTCTCGCCGGTTTCCTTGTCCTTGACCATCATGGTCGTGGTGACGGGAACGATCTCGTCGTCGAGATTGCCCTCGGACTGCGCCTTTGCGGTGCGTTGCTGCGACTGAAGTGCGTATTCGTCCTGCGCTTCGCGACTGATCCCGTAGCGCTGGGCGACCGTCTCGGCGGTTTGCAGCATCGGCATGTAGATCGCCGAATGCATCCCGATCAGCTCCTGGTCCGGCTGCACACGCATTTCGGGGGTCTGTACAGTGCTGATCGATTCCAGTCCGCCGGCAACGACAATGTCCTGGCGATCCACGACGACCTGCTTGGCCGCGGTCGCAATCGCCATCAGACCGGACGCGCACTGGCGATCCACCGACATGCCGGGGGTCGAGACCGGAAGGCCGGAGCGGAGGGCGACCAGCCGGCCGATGTTGGGCGACTGACTGCCCTGCTGGAGGGCCGCACCCATGATGCAGTCCTCCACCTCGGCTCCGTCGATTCCGGCACGTTCGACCGCAGCCTTGACGGCGAAGGAGCCAAGCGTCGGCCCGAGCGTCGCGTTGAAGGCGCCTCGGTAGGCTTTACCAATGGGCGTTCGGGCAGTGGAAACGATGACGGCGTCGCGGGCCATTGGGAACTCCTCAGGTGAATAGCAAAGTCAGCCACACGGCCGACAAAGCGGGCTTGTCTTCGTCTTCTATCTCGACGGTCACGACATGACGCAACAGAATCTGTCCGGTCGCCTTCTCTTCGACCGAATCCAGCGTGAATCGGCCCCGGACTCTCTTCGCGGACCTGACCGGCGCCAGGAAGCGAACGCGGTCCAGACCATAGTTGAGCGCCATCTTGACGGTGTCCGGAACGAGCATTGCGTCGGCAGCCATGCGCGACAGCAGCGACAGGGTGAGAAAGCCGTGAGCGATCGTTCCGCCGAGCGGCGTTCGAGCCGCCGCATCCTGGTCGATGTGGATGAACTGGCGGTCTTCGGTGGCGTCCGCGAAGGAATCGATCCTGTCCTGCCCGACCGTGATCCAGTCGGACACTCCGACTTGCGAGCCGAACTCGCTCCCGGATGTCTTCAAGCGTTGCGACTGGCACCGACGGCTGCCGCAAGGTTGTTCGGGTAAGGCATGATCATCGTTCCGTCCGGAGCGGAGGTAAACGTCGTCTGCGTCGGATAGGCGAAGTCGATGCCCTCCTTCGCGAACGTCTCGATGAGCTCAATCATGATCGCCGTCCGGTCGGCGGCGATAACCGTGAAGTCGAGGCTGGAATTGTCGTAAATGAGCTCGAAATCGAGGCTGGAGTCGCCAAAGCCGGTCAGGGAACAGCGGAAGAGGGCGCAGCCAGGGCGTTTTTCGATCGCTGCTTTCGCGATTTCCGAAACACGGCGAAGCTTGTCGGGAGTCGTCTGGTAGATCACGCCGAACTTGAGGAAGGTCCGCCGGATTTGCGCTTCGGCCATGTTGCGCAATTCCTTTTCGAGCAGGTTCTTGTTCGACATGACGAGCTGCTCGCCCGAGAAGGTCCGCATGCGGGTCGTCTTCAGCCCGATGCGCTCGACCGTTCCGCCGGTGTCGCCGAAATTGATGAGATCGCCGCGCCGGAACGGCTTGTCGAACAATATGGCCAGCGCTGCGAACAGGTCGGAGAATATGCCCTGCGCCGCGAGGCCGATCGCAATGCCGCCGATCCCGAAGCCCGCAACCAGCGCGGTTACGTTGACGCCCAGATTATCGAGGATGACGATGCCGGCGATCGCAAACAAGGCGACGCTGACCAGCACCCGGATGACCGAGCGGGCATTGTCCAGCGCGGTCTCGCCGACTTCCTCGCCAGCTTCGCGGCTGACGATTTCCATGATCAGCTCGCGCGTCCAGATCGCCGCCTGAAGCGCCGTGACGATCGTGAAGAGCACGTCGAGCGGGTGTGCGATCTTGGCCGGCGGGACGGTGTAATTGGCGACGATGTCGAGCGCCGCGAAGATCATGAACGCGATGGTCGTTTTCGCCATGACTCGTCCGGCCACCGACCGCCACGTTCGGCAATGCGGGTCCCGCGCGACGATCCCCTCGCCGACCTGGCGAAGGACTAGCATGACAAGCACCAGGACGGCCGCAACGGCTGCGCCGATCAGAAGCTCGCTTGCATTTTGAGTGAGCCACGCGGCAACGCGCGACGGCCAGAGTATGCGCTCGTCCATTGCGCGCGTTCATGGCCGCTGCGGCGCCTATAAATCAAGCGGCGCGGCGGCTCTTGCTGCTGTAGCGGTCCTCCAGGAACTTCAGGAATGCGACTTCCGTCGAGGAAAGCCACTTCCAGTCCCTGGGTCTTTTCAGGCCGTCGAGGGGATCGCGTGGCTGGTCCTTGACCGCATCGACGATGGCCGGATGCACGTACGACTTGCGGCTGATCGCGACCGTATTGCCGAGCGCTTCGGCAACCGGCTCGATCACGGTCTTGACGCTCACCCGACGCTCTTCTTCGGAATCGAGAACCCTGCCGAGGGCAATCACGCTCGCCCACCAGGTGCGGAAGTGCTTGGCGGTGAAATCTCCGCCGCTGATTTCGCGGATGTAGTCGTTGACGTCCGCCGACGTGATCTGATGCGGATTGCCGTCGCCGTTGATATACTGAAACAGCGCCTGCCCGGGCAGTTCCTGGCACTGGCGCACAATTCTTCCCAACCTGCGGTCTGTAATGACGACTTCGCGCGTCTTGCCGCCCTTGGCGTTGAAGCGCATCCGCACCTTGCCATCCTTGGTCTTGACGTGCCGGCACAGCAGGGTCGTTGCGCCGAAGCTCTTGTTCGTCTTTGCGTAGCGCTCGTTGCCGACGCGCAGGTATTGCGTGTCGAGGAGCCGAACGACAGCGGCGAGTACCTTTTCACGGCTGAGCTTCCGGCTCGACAAGTCGTCTTCCACCCGGGTGCGGATGCGGGTGAGGGCATGGCCGAACTCGAGCAGCCCTTCGAACTTCTTCTTGTCGGCGCGCTCGCGAAAACGTTCGTGGTAGCGATACTGCTTGCGCCCGCGCGCATCGATTCCAGTCGCCTGCAGGTGCCCGTTTGCGTCTTTGCAATACCAGGCGTCGGTGTAGGCCGGCGGAAGGGCGATGGCGTTCAGGCGTTCGATCGTGTCGCGATCCGTAACCCGTTCGCCATCCTCGTCGAAATAGGCCCAGTATCGGCCCATCCGCTTGCGCGAATAACCCGGCTCGCTGTCGCTGCTGTGACGCAACCTTTGCTTCCGTTCTTGCATTGACCGGCTAAGCGAGCGGCAGGGCAAGACGGTTCCTGCAAAGTTGAAGAAGGCCAGCAAAGTTCAGGAAGGAGATTGCGTGTGCCGAAGATTTCAAATTCCAAAGTCCTGATTGTCGCAACCAGCGGCTTCGAGCAGTCGGAACTGTTCGGCCCGCGCGAAATCCTCATGGACCGTGGCGCCGATGTGAAGCTCGCCTCCCCAGGCATGGACGAAATCCAGGGCACGGTTCACGACAAGCCGGGCAAGACCATCAAACCCGACATGACGCTCACCGATGCACGCGCGGCGGATTACGACGCTCTCATCCTGCCCGGCGGAGTCAGCAATCCGGACGCGCTTCGGACCAACAAGGCGGCGGTCGCATTGATCCGCGACTTCCATGCCGGCGGAAAGCCCATTGCGGCGATCTGTCATGGGCCGTGGCTGCTGATCGAGGCCGATCTTGTCAGTGGCCGAACGGTGACGGGCTGGCCGTCGATCCGCACCGACCTTCTCAACGCCGGTGGCAACGTGGTCGACCAACCCGTTGCGATCGACGGCAATATCATCACCAGCCGCAAGCCCGACGACGTCGAGCCGTTCACGAACGCCGTTATCGACGCGATTGAACATGCGATGGGTGAGCCGGAGCTGAATCCCGCGTCCTAACCGGCTGGCAAGGATTTGCGGCTAGCGAGGGGGTCGTGACATTCTCGACCCGCATATTCGCCCGCCGCAATTTTCCCATCGCGGACTTCGAGCTTCCGTCGCTCGACTTCGATCCGGCCTGCGCAGACGAGCACGACGAACTGCTTCTCGACCGTGTGGTGGCGAGTCTCGAGGGCGAGCCCAACGTCGTTTCTCTAAAAACGCCGCTTCCCACGCCAGGCGAGTTGCGCAATTCGATCGAGCGCCACCTGCGCGCCAGGACTGCGGTTCCGTGGCCCGTGGCGCCCGACACGGATGCCGATACCGACACCGACGCTGCTCCCGCCCACGACCGCGACGCCGCAGAGGAACTGCGAAGTGCGCTTGCCAAGCTCAAGCGTTCGCTTGGCTGAGGCGGCTATTCCTCCACGGTGAGGCCTTCGATCGTGAGCACGATCGACCCGTCC
>CAWIPN010000004.1:0-972500 GCA_963837985.1 uncultured Alphaproteobacteria bacterium
TTCGGTCGTAGACCTGGAGCATGTAGAGTGCGGGCGCGAGGAAAAGCAGGTTGACACGGGCGGCGCTCGCGAGAAGCGGCGGCAATTCTAGTCCTGCGATTTTTAGTATGTACGCGCCCCCGGCAGCTCACCAGCCCAGCTCTCCCCCTTCTCCACAATCGTCAGGTTGCTAACGCAACGAGCGGCTAAGTCCTTGATGCGGCGTGCCCCTCCGGCACAAATTGCGAGCACGATTCAATCGTGGCACGAAAAAGGGCCCCGGAGCTGCAAAGCCCCGGGGCCACGCGTCTTCAGCTTTGCAAGTAGCCTTACGCCTCTTCGCGTTCGGCCTTCGCGTCGACCGTCTGCCCGGACGGCGCTTCACTCTCGCCAATGGCGCGCTTGCCGCTCTTTTCGCCGCCGCCGATGTCGATCTTGCGGGGCTTCATCGCCTCGGGGATCTCGCGCACCAGCTCGATCGCAAGCAGCCCGTCGCGCAGGTCCGCGCCCTTGACGTTGATGTGGTCGGCAAGTGCAAAGCGGCGTTCGAACGAGCGATTGGCAATGCCGCGGTAGATGTAGTCGGAGCCCTTGTCTTCGGACTCCTCCTTCTTGCTGCCGCTGACGACCAGCACGTTCTGCTGCGCGGTAATGTCGATTTCGTCGCGCTTGAAGCCGGCGACGGCAAGCTCAATACAGTAATCGTTCTCGCCGGTCTTCTTGAGATCGAACGGCGGATAATTCTCCTGCGCCTGACCAAGACCGCTGTTCTCCAGCATGTCGAAAAGGCGGTCGAAGCCGACGGTGGACCGGCGATAGGGGGTAAAGTCGAAAGCACTTCGCATGTGTCTGTCCTCCTTGATGAGCAACAGGCGGAGCGATTTCCTGCGTGGGACAACCGCCCCGTCACCAGGCCCGTTATGGCGCCCGGCAGCGGAGATTTTGGAATTGCACTTCCGGCTTTCAAGAGTGTGGAAAAGCGTTCTGATCGCGCTAATCTGCCGGTCATGCGCTTGGTTTTGTACGCGTTGGCGTTGGCACTGGCAGCGGATCCGGGCGCTGCAGCAGGACGGAATTGGGGCGAATCGCTGCGCGTGGATGCAACGGCGCTTCACGACTCTATTGCTGCCAATCATCCCGGCCCGGTAAATCCGGCGGACCCCGGCTTCGAGCGGCGGAACGACGCTCAATTTGCGCTGGCGCTCAAGAGGGCGAAGAGCGCGCACAGCTTCGCCGACTATTTCTATGCAATGCAGGCCTACGCTGCATCTTTCGACGACGGGCACATCGGCTACGGCGTCTTCGGAGCGACTCCTGATGAGATCCGCGCCTGGCCCGGTTTCCTCACCCGCTACGACGGCTATGGCCACCAATTGGTCTTTGTCAGCAAACCCTGGTCGGGAGCTCCGGCGGGCGCGATCTTGGTTGGCTGCGACGGCCTCACTGCCGACGAGGTCGCACGGCGGCGCGTCGGCTCGCGTTTCGGGCGGTGGGGATTGGCTTCACAGCGGCGCATTTTCGGCGGACTGACGTTTCTCGACACGGGCAATCCCTATGTCGAGACGCCGCGCCGATGCCGCTTCACATTGGCGGGCCGCGTCCTTGACGTGGACCTGCAATGGCGGCAGCCGGACGGCAATCTGTACGAGCGCTACAATGTCCTCGGATCGCCTTCGCATGCGACGGTCGGCCTCCGTACCCTTGCCGACGGAACGCGCTGGTTCACACTGCCGTCGTTTAACGGCGACCCCGATAGCGAAGCCGGAAAGCAATTGCGGGCGCTTCTGGACAGGCTGGACACGGACGCTGCCGCGATCCGATCGGCACCCGCTATCGTCCTAGATCTTCGCGGCAATGGCGGCGGATCGTCCGATTGGTCGTTCCAGATTGCGAGGCGGCTGTGGGGCCAGGGCGCGATCGACCGCCATCCAGAGCCGCCGATGACCGTCCGGTGGCGTGCATCGCCCGGCAACCTCGACGCTATCCGCAAGAGTTATCGCGAACGATCGGCGGGGGGGCACCTCTCGCCCGAGACTGACGAGTGGTACCGCGAGACCATCGCCGGCCTGGAACAAGCGATCGCGTCGCACCAGCCGCTGTGGACGATTGAGCCCACCCCGGCCAACGACGATCCCGCCAACGCAGATGCGGCGCTTGGCGCCGGGTCGGTCCACCAGCTGGCCGGCCCCGTCTATGTCCTCACCGATGCCGAGTGCATGTCGGCCTGCCTCGACGCCGTCGACCTTTGGACCCGTCTGGGCGCAATTCCGGTCGGACAGGAGACGGGCGCCGACACGCTCTACATGGAGGTGCGCCAGGTGCGCCTACCGGCCGGTATCGGCGCAGTATCGATTCCGATGAAAGTCTATTCGGGGCGCGCGCGCGGAAGCAACGAGCCTGTTATTCCGGTTCATCGATTTCAGCGACGACATTTCCGATACGGCCGCGGTCGAAGCCTGGATTGCGACGCTTCCCGAGCGCCGAGCCGCGGACCGGAATTAGCTGCGCGGGCGCGCTCTAAGGCTGTGGAAAACACGTAGCCACGCGCTTGGCACGGCTGAGTCCGCGGCCCTATAGCAATCACCGCATGGCAGACCTGTTTTCGTCCCCGACCGCACCGCAGTCGTCCGACAGCTACGACGCCTCCTCGATCGAGGTACTCGAAGGGCTGGAGCCCGTTCGCCGCCGGCCGGGCATGTACATCGGCGGTACCGACGCGCGTGCGCTCCACCACCTGGCCGCCGAAGTCATCGACAATGCGATGGACGAAGCCGTCGCAGGTCACGCATCGCGGATCGAGGTCACGCTGGAAGCGGGCAACCGACTGACGGTCTTCGATAACGGCCGCGGCATTCCCGTCGCCGAGCATCCCAAATACCCGGGCAAGAGCGCGCTCGAGGTGATCATGACCACCCTTCACTCGGGCGGGAAGTTCGAGGGCAAGGCCTATGCGACCTCCGGCGGTCTGCACGGAGTCGGCGTATCCGTCGTGAACGCGCTTTCGACCGAAACCGTCGTCGAAGTCGCCCGCGAGAAGACGCTCTATCGCCAGACCTTTTCCAAGGGCCATGCAACGAGCAAACTCGAGGAAGTGGGCGCGGCCCCCAACAAGCGCGGGACCACCGTCAGCTTCACGCCCGACCCGGAAATCTTCGGCGCCGATGCGAAATTCTCGGCCGAGCGCCTCTACAAGCTCGCCCGCTCCAAGGCGTACCTCTTCGCGGGCGTCGAGATTCGCTGGCGCTGCGATGCGGGCCTCGCTTCCGATAAAGTCCCGGAAAGCGCCACCTTCCAGTTTCCGGGCGGGCTGGCCGACCACTTGAAGGAGCAGCTTGGGGATCGCCCGTGCGTCACGGCCGAGCCGTTCGCGGGACGTCAGGACTTCCCCGACAACCAGGGCAGCGCCGAATGGGCAGTCGCCTGGCCGCTCTATTCCGAAGGGTCTCAGTCCTACTATTGCAACACTATCCCGACCCCCGACGGCGGCACGCATGAAGCCGGCCTGCGCGCCGCGCTCAGCAAGGGCATTCGCGCTTTCGGCGAGCTGGTGGGCGAGAAGAAAGCCAAGAACATCACGCCTGACGATGTCTTCAATGGCATCGAGCTGATGCTCAGCGTCTTTATCAAGAACCCGCACTTCCAGAGCCAGACCAAGGACCGGCTGACGAGTTTGGAGGCGGCGCGCTTCGTCGAGGCCGCCGTTCGCGACCACTTCGACCATTTCCTCGCGGACAACATGGACCGCGGCCGCGCCCTCCTGGGCTCGATCGTCGAGCGCGCCGACGAGCGCCTCAAGCGCCGCGCCGAGCGCGAGGTCCAGCGCAAGACCGCGACCAGCGCGCGCAAGCTACGCCTTCCCGGAAAGCTGACCGACTGCGCGAACGACGACCCGCACGGAACCGAGCTGTTCATCGTCGAAGGCGACAGCGCCGGAGGCTCGGCCAAGCAGGCGCGCAACCGCAAGACCCAGGCGATCCTCCCCATTCGCGGCAAGATCCTGAACGTCGCGTCTGCGTCCGCCGACAAAATCCGTGCCAACAGCGAAATCGCCGATCTCCAGCTCGCGCTCGGTTGCGGGACTCGCGACAAGTTCGACGAGGATGCGCTCCGCTACGAAAAAATCATCATCATGACCGACGCCGACGTCGACGGCGCCCACATCGCAACTTTGCTGATGACGTTTTTCTTCCAGGAAATGCCGGAGCTCGTGCAGCGTGGACACCTGTTCCTTGCCCAGCCGCCGCTGTACCGCCTGTCGGCCGGCGCCAAGACCCTCTACGCCCGCGACGACGCCCATCGCGCCGAGCTCGAGGCGACCGAGTTCAAGGGCAAGAAGGTCGAGGTCTCGCGGTTCAAGGGTCTTGGCGAAATGAATCCCAACCAGCTCAAGCAGACGACGATGGACCCGGCCACGCGGAGCCTGATCGAGATCACGCTTCCGGGCCAGTACGAGCAGCGGCAACCGGTCAAGGACCTCGTCGAACGGCTGATGGGCCGCGATCCGGCGAAAAGGTTCGAATTCATCCAGGAACGCGCCGCAGCCGTCGAGGACGACGCGATCGACGCATGAATCGGGGACTTGCGTTCATGGCCACGCTGGCCCTTGCAGCCTGCGCTTCGACGGCTCCACCGCCACCGGAGACCGCCGCCCGGCCCCTGCCACCGCCTGTTGCAACCACGGTCGCTTCGAACCAGGTCGACGTCATCAGCTTCCGCCTCAAGTCGTGGGGCGCGACGGTTCACTTCTGGCGTGTGAACGGCTCGGGCGAGGTGATGTGGCAGGAACCGGAGGGCGATCCCTTCGCGCGCACCGGATCCGACGATCCGAAGCCCACCATCGTCACCAAGCGCTTCCAGCTCGGCGATTCGAAGCGTGCGGCACTCTTTGCTCTCCTGCCCCGCGCCGAAGCAGTCCGGACCCTGTCCGACGACTGCGACCGATATATCCCCGACGGTCCCTACGGGACCTTTTCCTGGAGCTACGCCGGCCAGCCCGATCGGGAGCTGAAGGCTACCGCTTCATGCATGAAGGGCCCGCAGCGCGACAGGAGCGCCGTCGCCTTCGAAGCCGACCACATCGTCTCCGACGCGGCGAAGGCGGCCCCGGTTACGGACGGCCGCGACGCCGACGACCATCCGGCCGGCAGCTAACGATACGCACGGTCAACTCGGCTTCCCAAGCGCCTGCCGGGAATCGAAAAGGCCGCCGCGGAAAGGGCTCCGCAGCGGCCTCGTCGTCGCTGTGTCCACGGCTTAGTAGAAGCGTCCGGGAATCACCTGGACCACACGGCCGTAGCGGATGTCCACGAGCAGCAGGTCGGGACCGTAGCGGACCCAGCGCATGTACCTGCCCGGGTTCCACAGCCCGTAGGCGCCATAATCGTTGATCGTGTAGCGCGACCCGTAATAGGCCGGCCGAAGCCGATAACCGACATTCAGACGGCTATAGTTCCAGTTGCGGTACGGCGCGACATAGGCGCTGTAGCTGTGGTGGCGATAGCGGCTGCGGCTCGCATAACGATGCCGACGAGTATCGTGCCGCTCATATTGGCGAACAGCGCGGCGCACCGTCCTGCTGTGGCGGCGGGCATGATGGCGGCTTGCGTGACGGCGGCTCGCTTTATGCCGCTTTGCATGGTGGCGGCTGGTTTCGTGCCGCTCGTGACTGCGCTCGGCGCTGTGGTGCCGCCCGTGATGCTGGCTCGCGGCCGCTGCCGGGCTCGACAGCGCCGTCGCCGCGGCAAGCGCGATCAGAATGGGTATTCGCATGATTATCTCCTTCATTGGGGACATCATGCGCGAGACGGCCTGAACTGAGCCGATATCGGTTGTGCAGGTGGGACGAGCCGTGCGTGAGAAGCGGCAGTCCGCTGAGCCTGAACCAAGCTGCGCTATCGCTCCTGCGTCGCCCGCTGAACCAACTCGCCGACAATGCGCCGTGCGTCTTCGGCACTTCCCCAGTGCCCCACCCTCACCCACTTCTCCGGTTCGAGATCCTTGTAGTGGGTGAAGAAGTGCTCGATCTGCCTCATGACGATGTCGGGCAAATCCGAGTGCTCTCCCACGTTCGAATAATAGGGAAACGTCGTGTCCACGGGCACGGTCAGCAGCTTCTCGTCTCCGCCGGACTCGTCCTCCAGGAAGAGCACGCCGATCGGCCGTGCGCGGATCACGGCTCCGGAGATGAACGGCGTCCTCGCGATCACCAAAGCGTCCAGCGGGTCCCCGTCAGGCGAGAGGGTATGCGGGACGAAGCCGTAATTCGCGGGGTAACGCATCGGTGTGTGCAGTATGCGGTCGACGAACAGCGCGCCCGAGGCTTTGTCGAACTCATATTTCACCGGCTCTCCGCCGATGGGGACTTCGATGATGACGTTGATATTTTCGGGGGGATTCGCCCCGACGGGGATGAGGTCGATGTTCATGGCAAGTGTCCAGCAATTCTGAAGTTAGGCGAGCGCCAGTAGCAATCCCGCATCGCCCGCGCCCGCGCAGGTCCGGATATGAACAGCGGCAGCCCGATCGGTGCCGCTCAAGCACAGCGAGACGCCGAGTCAAGGCGCAAAAGCGAAAGTCGAAGCCGAAGGCGAGGGAAAACCCGTGCCTCCTCTTCTGCCCAGACCGCCCTTGACGATCAATTAGGTAATTCTAATATACGGGTCATGGACGCACCGACCCTTTCCCCGCTTGACAGCCTGGCCGCCAAGGCCGCCGACGCTGCCGCGCTTCTCAAGGCGCTGGGCAACGAGCAGCGGCTCCTGGTCCTTTGCCATCTGGTCTCGGAAGGCGAGTTGTCCGCGGGAGCGCTTGGCGCGCGAATCGCGCTGAGCCAGTCGGCGCTGTCGCAGCATCTGGCACGGCTTCGCGAGGAGCGGCTGGTGACCTACCGGCGCGACGCGCAGACGCTTTACTACCGAATTGCCGACCCGAAGGCGGAACAGGTGCTGGAGCTTCTGCGCGACCTGTTCTGCCCCGACCTCAAAACGCCTGCGGGTCAGGACTGATACGGATGCGCGATCACGAACAATTTTCGATAAACGGTGACAAACAAGCTGAGGCGACGGAGGAATCGATGACAACAGACGCCGCTCTCGAAACGGCAACCGAGCAGGTTCGGCGCACTCTCTCCGGTGAGGCGCGCAAGCCCGAGGTCACGACCTTTTTTCACGAACCGACGTTCACCGCCTGTCACGTCGTCGCCGACCCGGACAGCGGGACGGCGGCTATCATCGACAGCGTCCTCGACTTCGACGAGAAGTCCGGCCGCACCTCCACCGAATTCGCCAACTCCATCGTCGCGTTCGTGCGTGAGCGCGGGCTCACCGTCGAATGGCTCCTCGAAACGCACGCTCATGCCGATCATTTGTCGGCAGCCCCCTACCTGCAGGACCAACTCGGCGGGAAGCTCGCCATCGGGCGCGACATCGCGACCGTCCAGGACGTGTTCGGGAAAGTCTTCAACGAAGGCACCGACTTCGAGCGGGACGGGTCGCAGTTCGACCATCTGTTCGCCGACGGCGACAGCTTTTCGATCGGCAAGCTGCCGGCCATCGCCCTTCACGTACCCGGCCACACGCCGGCCGACATGGCGTTCGTCGTCGGTGACGCGGCCTTCGTCGGCGACACGATGTTCATGCCCGACTACGGCACGGCCCGGGCCGATTTTCCCGGCGGCGACGCGCACCAGCTCTATCGTTCGATCCGCCGGCTGATGAAGCTTCCCGACGATACGCGCGTCTTCCTGTGCCACGATTACATGGCGCTCCCGAACCGCGAACATTTCGTCTGGGAAACCACGATGGGCGCCGAGCGCACCGGCAATGTCCATGTCCACGAGGGAGTCAGCGAAGAAGACTTCGTCGAGATGCGCAGCGAGCGCGATCTGACGCTCGAAATGCCGCGTTTGATACTGCCCTCGGTGCAGGTGAACATGAACGCCGGCCACCTCCCCGAGCCGGAGGGTAATGGCGTTCGCTACCTGAAGCTCCCGTTGAACGTGCTTTAACCGGAATGCTGCAGCCACTCTCCCCATTCGTCGCACTCGCCGGCGGAGCATTGATCGGCACCGCCGCGGCTCTGTTCCTGCTTCTTTCCGGGCGTATCGCCGGAGTCAGCGGGCTTGCCGCCGCCGCTGCCCGGATCAGCGACAGCGGTCCCTCCTGGCTGGCCTCGATCAGCTTCATCGTCGGCCTTCCGCTTGGCGCGCTCCTTATCGCCGGAGACGTTCGTTCGCCCGAGATCGGCGTCACCTCGTCCATTCCGCTCCTGCTCGCAGCCGGGCTTCTGGTCGGCTTTGGAACGCGTCTCGGTAACGGCTGCACCAGCGGTCACGGCGTGTGCGGAATGGCGCGCCTGTCGCCGCGGTCGATCGCCGCCACCGTCACTTTCATGGCGCTTGGCTTCGCCACCGTTTTCGTCGCCCGCCACCTGATGGGAGCCGCCGTATGAAGCAGATGCTCCCCGGATTTTTGGTCGGGCTCCTGTTCGGCGCCGGTTTGGCGCTCTCGGACATGATCAACCCGGCGCGAAGTCCTTGCTTTCCTCGACCTGGCCGGCAATTGGGACCCGACTCTCGCTTTCGTCATGGGCGGGGCCCTGGTGCCGTCCGCGATCGGTTACTGGCTGTCGCGGCGAGTGGCGCGGCCGCTTTTCGGCCGCGATTTTGCAATCCCGCAGAATCGCGTGCTCGAGCCGCAACTGCTCGCCGGAGCCGCGATCTTCGGAGTGGGTTGGGGGCTGGTCGGCTTCTGCCCCGGACCGGCGATCGCAGCGCTCGGATTTTCGCTCTGGCAGCCCTGGCTGTTCGTCGCCGCAATGCTTGCGGGAATGCTCCTGCACCGGGTCTTCCAGGATTGGCGGCAGGCACCGCAGCGGCGAGCCGCCGCGTGACGCTGTCGCTGCTTCAGTACGTCCTCGGTGTCGGATCGGGAGCGGTCGTCGGATTCGTCCTCGGCCTCGTCGGCGGAGGCGGATCGATCCTCGCAGTGCCGCTGATGGTCTACCTGGTCGGCGTCCGCGATCCCCACCTTGCAATCGGCACCAGCGCCTTTGCGGTCGCCGCCAATGCCGCAACCGGGGTCGTCAATCACGCGCGCGCTGGAACGGTCAAATGGCGCTGTGCTGCCGTCTTCGCCGTATCGGGAATTCTCGGCGCAGCCGCCGGATCGACTCTCGGCAAGGCCTTCGATGGCCAGAAACTGCTGTTCCTGTTCGCGCTAGTGATGATTGCCGTCGGAATCCTGATGCTTCGGCGCAAGGGCGGCGGCGGCAATGGCGACGTCGTCCTCAACAGCCAGAATGCGGTGAAGCTTGTCGCCTATGGCCTCGGTGCAGGCGCCTTTTCGGGGTTCTTCGGGATCGGCGGCGGCTTCCTTATCGTTCCGGGGCTAATTGCGGCCACCGGAATGGCGATGATCAACGCTGTCGGCTCATCGCTGGTCGCGGTGACCACCTTCGGCCTGACCACGGCAGGCAATTACGCCCTGTCCGGCCTCGTTGACTGGTGGCTTGCCCTCGCCTTCATCGCCGGCGGGTTCGCCGGAAGCGTCTTCGGCACCCGCCTCGCCCGTCGGCTGACGGAAAGCAAGGACCGGCTCACCACCATCTTCGCCGGACTGATCTTCGTCGTCGCGGCCTACATGCTGTGGAAAAGCGCGGCGGCGGCCTGGGCGTAATCGCCTATTCGGCCGCGGCCGTCTTCACCGTCTGGCTGCGTCTCTGCGAGCGCCCGATCGGGTAATAGTCCAGCCCGGCTCGCTCCGCCTCTTCCGGATCGTAGGCGTTGCGAAGGTCGACCAGCACCTGACCGCGCATCGTCTTGGCGAGCTTCTCCAGGTCGAGCGCCCGGAACTCGTCCCACTCGGTAACGATGACAAGGGCGTCGGCTCCGTCGGCAACTGCCTCCGCAGTCGTCGCGCACTCCATCCCGGGAAGGAGCGGCGCAGCCTGCGTCATCGCCGCCGGGTCGTAAGCGACGACCTTGGCGCCCTGCTCCAGCAGCGCCTGTACCAGCGGGATCGACGGGGCGTCCCGCATGTCGTCGGTGTTGGGCTTGAACGCCAGGCCGAGAATGCCGATCGTCTTGCCCTCGACGCTCCCGCCGAGCGCGTCGGCGACCCTGCCGGCCATCGCCTGTTTGCGCTTGTCGTTGACGTCGACCACGGTGCCGACAATCCGCTGCTTCACCCCTGCGGCCTCGGCCGTCTGGAGAAGCGCGAGCGTGTCCTTGGGGAAGCAGCTTCCGCCGTAGCCGGGGCCCGGGTGAAGGAACTTGGGCCCGATCCTGTTGTCGAGTCCGATTCCACGGGCAATGTCCTGCACGTCGCCGCCGACGGCTTCGCAAAGATCGGCGATCTCGTTGATGAAGCTGATCTTGACGGCAAGGAAGGCATTGGCCGCATATTTGGTTAGCTCGGCCGTGCGGCGGCCGGTGAACAGGATCGGCGCCTTGTTGAGGAACAGCGGCCGGTAGATTTCGCGAAGCACGTCGCGCGCATGCTCGTCTTCGGCTCCCACGACAATTCGGTCCGGGTGCTTGAAGTCGGCGATTGCCGCGCCTTCCCGGAGAAATTCGGGATTCGAGGCAACCACCGTTCCCACGGGAGCACCCTCTTCGGCGAGGATCCTCGCGATCTCGTCGCCGGTGCCGACAGGTACGGTGGACTTGGTGACGACGACGGCGGGCCTGTCGAGGGCGGCCGCGAGCTCCCGCACCGCGGCGAAGACGTAGGTCAGGTCGGCATGCCCGTCGCCACGCCGCGCAGGCGTGCCGACGGCGATGAACACCGCATCGGCGCCTTTCACCCCCGCCTTCAAGTCAGTCGTGAAGCGAAGGCGACCGCGCTCCACGTTCGACTGGACCAAGGCCTCCAGGCCGGGCTCCCAGATCGGCATCTTGCCGGCCTTGAGCGAATCGATCTTCGACTGGTTGTTGTCGATGCACGTTACGTCATGGCCGAAATCGGCAAAGCAGGCGCCCGAAACAAGCCCGACATAGCCGGTCCCGATCATCGCAATGCGCATTTACACGAACTCCTGAAGACAAAGGCGGGCGCCTCTTACCCGCCCGATTGCGCGATGAACAAGCGCAGCCAGGCATTTCACCGTCCAGACGCACGCTTAAGGCTCGATTCAGGCGCGCTTTTCCATTAAGGGCGCCCTCCCGCATGAAAACCGTAACTCTTCCAAAGGCGCCCCGTGTGGGGCTGGTCTCGCTCGGCTGTCCCAAGGCTTTGGTCGACAGCGAGCGAATCATGACCAAGCTCCGCTCCGACGGCTACGACATGTCGCCCGACTATGCCGGGGCCGACGTGGTGCTGGTCAACACCTGCGGCTTTCTCGACAGTGCGAAGGCCGAGAGCCTGGAGGCGATAGGCGAAGCCATCGCCGAGAATGGACGAGTCGTCGTCACCGGCTGCATGGGCAAGGACGCGGACCTGATCCGTGAGCGGTTCCCGCAGGTGCTCGCCGTCACCGGGCCGCAGCAATATGAGCAGGTTGTCGAAGCGGTCCACGACGCCGCGCCGCCGATCGCATCCCCGTTCACCGACCTGGTGCCCGAAGCAGGTCTCAAGCTCACGCCGCGGCATTACAGCTATTTAAAAATCTCGGAGGGCTGCAATCACCGCTGCGCCTTCTGCATCATTCCGCATCTTCGCGGCGATCTCGCCAGCCGGCGTCCCGATGCGATCCTCCGCGAGGCGGAGAAGCTGGTCGCCGCCGGGACGAAGGAGCTCCTGGTCATCAGCCAGGACACGTCGGCCTACGGGCTTGACCTGAAACACGCCGCATGGCCGTGGAAGGGCAATGATGTCCGCGCCCACATGACGGACCTGGTGCGCGAGCTGGGAAAGATCGGCGGGGCCGACAATCAGCCTTGGGTGCGGCTTCACTACGTCTATCCCTATCCGCACGTGGACAGCGTCATTCCGCTGATGGCGGAGGGGCTGGTCCTCCCCTATCTCGACATCCCGTTCCAGCACGCCAGCCCGAAAGTGCTCAAGGCGATGAAGCGCCCGGCGAACGAAGCAAAGGTCCTGCAGCGGCTGAAAGCCTGGCGTTCCGACGTTGCGGACATCGCAATTCGCTCCTCCTTCGTGGTCGGCTTCCCCGGTGAGACCGAGGAGGACTTCAATTACCTGCTGGAGTGGCTTGAAGAGGCGCAGCTCGACCGAGTGGGCGCATTCACGTTCGAGCCAGTCGAGGGCGCTGCGGCGACCGACATGGCCGACCAGGTGCCGGTCGAAGTCAAGCAGGAGCGCTTTGAGCGGGTGATGGAGCTGTCGGCGCGAATCTCCGCCGAAAAGCTGGCGGCGAAGGTCGGAAGCACGCTCGATGTGCTCGTCGATGCAGTCGACCCGGCAAGCGGCGGCGCTACCGGCCGCTCGAAAGCCGATGCGCCGGAAATCGACGGCGAGGTTCACCTGCGCGACTCCGGCGATTTGAAGCCCGGTGACATCGTCTCGGCGAGGATCGAGGACTCCGACGCGCACGACCTTTATGGCGTGCCGGCAGGCGCGGTTGGCGCCTGACGATTGGACTGAAAAAAGGCGGAGTGCTTTGAGCACCCCGCCTTCATGCTCGGCTGGATCGCGGTCTAGCTTTTCGACTTCGACTTCACTTTGGAACGATCGCCCTCGCTGGAGCCCGTCTGGGCGGTTTCCCGCTTCCCGCTTTGCCCGCTGACTCCCGCTGAGCGGCTGCTGGACGCTCCCGGTCCGCCAGTGGTCGAGCGGTGGCTCGTGGATTCGCCGCTTGGCTGCCTGCGGCGATCGGTGCCGCTTCCCTCTCCGGAATGCCGCTTCTTGCGCCACTCGTCGAAATCGCGATTGAACTGCTGCTCGCGCTCGCGGCAGAATTGCTGATAGTCGCGGTCAAGCTCTCGCATGTGCTTCTCGCGCCAGCTGCGATAGTGATCGTCCTGGTTGCCGCTCGGGACCGAGAAGGTAACTTCCTCATAGAGCAGCAGTGCGTCGGGGGAGGAATCGCTGCCTTGCGTTTGCGAACGCCCGCCCTCCCCACGGTGATCTTCGCCGAAATAGCGAGGAGTCCTGCCGGAACCGTAGCCGCTTCTCGTACCCAATTCATCGTAGCCGCGGTCCTGCTGGCGTCCGCTCCAGGGGCTGCTGGTGAAGTCTTCGTGCTGGCCGCCGCGCATGCCCCGGTCCTCGCGACTCGATCGGGGAGGGCTCTGCCAAAAAGCACTTTGATGGCGCTCACGATCATGCGCGCCGCCGTGACGGTCGTGATCTCGATCGTAGCTGTGGCCGTGAACGTGGTCGCTGTGCCGGTGCTGGTCCTGGTCTCTCATTGGCTTCTCCTGCCTGGTTGGGGTGGAAGCGCTTCAATTCGAAGCTCTTGCCACATCAACGAATGAGAGAGCCCGACGCCCCGCGGGCCGTCCCGGCTCAGCCAGTTCCCACCGCTGTTTGAAACGTCCCGGACGGACCTCAAACGACGGGCCTACGGCAAGGTGGGACCAATGGAGCAACGACGCGCCCTGCCCACCCGTTGATCGGGTGAGACGGCGCCGAAGGCAAAGAGCCCGGCAGGCCGCCCCCCAATCACACCGAAACAGGAGAGATACGCATGCGCGACTATGACAGATATGACAGGAACGACACGATTGCCCGCGACCGATACGATTACGGCCAGCGCGACGACAGCAGCTTCTTCGGATGGGACAATGACGACCACCGTTCCCGCCATTCGGAGCCGTACGTCGACAATCGCAGCTATTCGCGCGATCGCGACTTCGGCCCCGACCAGGACCGGCGTGGAATTGCACGCAACGAGACTCGGCGGCTGATCGCGTCGAACAAGGTCGAAGGCACGCCCGTTTACGGACGTGACGGAGACCAGCTGGGTTCGATCCACAATTTCATGGTCGAAAAGCGCAGCGGCAAGGTCCGCTATGCGGTGCTGAAGACCAGCGAGGGATTCCTTGGCTTGGACGAGCGTTATTATCCGCTCGACTGGAACGAGCTGACCTACGACACGCGAGTCGATGGCTATCACGTCAACATGACGGACGATGACCTCGACCGGCGCAGGAGCTTCGATTCCCGCGGACGTTCGATCCGGTCCAGCGACTGGCGCGACAATGACATGCGCAGCCGGAGCGACTACGAGCGTTCGACCTGGTAACCATTTGAAACGGGCGGCTTTGCCCCCGTAAGAACACGCAAGAGAAGGCCCGCGGCGAGTTCGCGGGCCTTTTTGCATGGCAGTCCGCTACAGGCCCGCTTTGGCCTTCGCGGCTCGTCGGCTAAAGGCGGCTCCATGACCGATTTCAATGCACTGCTCGTCCCCGATCGCGGCCAGACGGCGCATTCAATCCACCTGGTGGACAAAGTCACCATCGAAGACTGGCTGAAGGACCAGCCCCAGCCGCGGCGCAATTTTCTTCACGCCCAGGGGTTCGACGCAAAGTCCGCGGACCGCGCGGCAATCGTTCCGGGCGAGGGCAACGGAGATTTCGAAGTCGTCGCCGCCGTAAAGGACGTGGAGTCGCTTTCGCCGTGGTGTCTTGCCAAGCTCGCCGAAACGCTTCCCGAGGGAAGTTACCGGCTGGCGAACGGCACGGCCGGGAAAGCGGCGCTCGGGTGGCTGCTTGCCCAGCACAGGTTCGACAGGTTCAAAAGCAAGAGCGACGCGGCCGAGCACGGGCCGCGAGTCCTCGTCACCGGGGAAGCGGCGGCTATCGAGCCCACCGTTCGCCTTGCCCAGGCGACCGCTCTCGTTCGCGACCTCGTAAACACGCCGGCCCTCGAGCTTGGGCCGGCCCAGCTCGAGGAAGCGATCCGCAACCGCCTTTCGGACGTGAACGCCGAAGTAGAGGTTACGTCCGGGAAGGCTTTGGAAGACGGCTATCCGCTCGTAGCCGCCGTCGGCGCAGCGGCTGCGGCCGACCGCGCCCCGCGGCTGGTGGAGGCGCGGTGGGGCAATCCGTCTCACCCGAGGCTCGCCATCGTCGGCAAGGGCGTCTGCTTCGATTCCGGCGGGCTCGACATCAAGGGCGCAAGCGGCATGCGAATCATGAAGAAGGACATGGGCGGGGCCGCGCACGCGCTTGCACTGGCGTGGCTGGTCGCGTCAGCCCGGCTTCCGGTTCGACTCCACCTGTTGATCCCGGCGGTGGAAAACGCCGTGTCGGGAAACGCTTTGCGGCCGGGCGACATCGTCGCCTCACGCAAGGGCCTGAAGGTCGAAATCGACAATACCGACGCTGAAGGTCGGCTGATCCTCGCCGATGCGCTTGCCAAGGCCTGCGAAGGCAAGCCGGAGATGATCATCGACTTCGCAACGCTTACAGGGGCCGCTCGAGTGGCGCTTGGCCCGGACCTGCCCGCGCTTTTCGCCAACGAGGATGCGCTCGCATCGCGTTTCGAAACGGCAGGAAAGCAGGTCCGCGATCCGCTGTGGCGGATGCCGCTGTGGGATCCCTACGACGAGATGCTCAAGAGCGACATTGCCGACCTTGCGAATGCGTCGGGCTCCCCGATGGCCGGCGCAGTTGTCGCGGCGATGTTCATGAAGCGCTTCGTTAGCGACGGCATCCCGTGGGCTCACCTCGACACCTGGGCCTGGCGCGACAAAGCCCGCCCGGGTCGCCCCAAAGGCGGCGAAGCACTTGGGCTGAGGGCCGTTTTCGAAGCGCTCCAGGAGCAGTTTCCCGCGAGCTGAAACGGCCCGTTTTCACCCGTACAGCCGTTTTCCGGCCATTTTGCGGTTACTTGCCTGCAACAATTCCTCTCCTTGCCGGTTTAACCGACAAGTGCGCTACGCGCGGGAGATGGTACAAGAATGGCCGACGAATCCCTGTCAGCCTGGATGCGGGCACTGATCGCTTATGTTCGATCGGGCGAACCCGATTTGACCAATCGGCAGATGGCGTTGCTAATGCTCGTCTATCTCACGCCGGGGCCGCACACGGTCCGAGGACTTGCGAAGGTCCTCGGCGTTTCCAAGCCGGTCGTAACGCGCGCCTTGAACACGCTTGGTGGGCTCGGCTATCTGCGCCGCGAACGTGACCAGGACGACCGCCGAAACGTGTTCGTCGTCAGGACAAAGGACGGGGCGGACTTTCTTGAAGACTTCAAGCGCAATCTCCGGGAGAGCGATCGAGCCTCGGCGGGAAGCAGGCCGGTCATCGGCCAGGCCGCATTCGCCCACCGCTGATTTTTCTCTCAGCGGACCGTCCGACCCACCCGATCCGCGCACTCACGCCTATCGCAAGGATCTCGCCGACATCGCCCTCGCCGGGCGTGTCATCGCGTCCCATTATGCCGAACCGCTAGGGACCAAGGTCGCCGCTGCAACCCAGCTCCGCGCCGCTCCGGCCGACAATTCGCAAGTGCTTTGCGATCTTGAGCCGGGAGACTGCTTCGACATCGTCGAAAACAGCCTCGGTTGGGCGTGGGGCTATGGCGGGGGCGACCGCCTCGTCGGCTATATCCGGTCCGACAGGCTGGGCTGATTTGCCTCGGGCAAAACAGACGTCCTGAGCCAGTAAAGCTGATAGAGGCTGCTGGCGACTAGGACGGCAATCACAATTCCGACGGCCCAGTCCCGTTTCGGCGCACGTGGCCGGCGCGCCGGGAAGAGAAGGAAAGCCGAAATCGCCGCCAGCACGATCGTCGCAAGGGCAGCGTTGCGAAGATAGATCACCACGACAGAGCGGACGTGTTCGGTGCCCGGAGCGACGGTCTCTCCATGGGGGCTGGTCAGGAAGCCGGTCCCCCAGACGATGATTGCAGCCAGCAAAAGGAACGCCCCGACGAACATCCGGGCCCGGCCGATACCTGCGTTACTCACATCTCTCCCCGTTTGCGGCGAATGGCGTACCAACGCTTCACATTCGCATTTTGCTGCTCGAGCGTTTCCGCAAAAACGTGACCGCCGGTGCCGTCGGCGACGAAGTACAGCGCGTTGGTCGCGGCGGGATGGAGCACCGCCTCGATGCTCGCGCGCCCGGGATTGGCGATCGGGCCCGGCGGGAGCCCGGAGTGCGTGTAGGTATTGTAGGGATTGTCGGAGTGAAGCTCCGACTCCCTGATCCGCCGCCCGAGCGGCTTACCCTTTGTGATCGGGTAGATAATCGTCGGATCTGCGTCCAGCTTCATGCCGATTCGAAGACGGTTGCAATAGACGCCCGCTATCATCGGCCGCTCGGACGGCTTGCCCGTCTCCTTCTCGACGATCGAGGCGAGGGTCACGGCCTGTCTCACGTTCTCCAGCTGACAATAGCCGCTTTTGCGCGGCCACAGCTGCGCAAGCGCCTTGTTCATCGCTGCCTGCATGCGCTGCACGACCTTCGAGCGCTGCTCCCCGCGCTGGTAGCTGTAGCTGTCGGGAAGAAGCGAACCTTCGGGGATGTCCGGCACCGCGCCGGCAAGGAAGCGGTTCGACTTCAGCTTCTCCTCGACGACGATAACCGGCATCCCTTCGGTCACGGTGATCAACCGCTGCACGGGGTTGCCGTGCTGCAAAATGTCGAGGATTCCGGCCGCGCTTGTTCCCTTGGGGATCTCGAATTCGCCGGCCTGGACGGGATCGCTCGAGCCGAACAGCTTCGCCATCGCGCGGAAGGTCATGGCAGATCCGGGAATGGCGCCGCGCTCGTCGAGCTGGTCGGCAACTCTCGCCAGGGTCGATCCCTCGGAAACGACGATGTCGTGCGGCCCCGGTTTCGGCCCGGGGCTCCACCAATAGGTCCAGACGAGAAAGAGAGCGGCGACGCCCAGTGCGCCGACGACGATCAGCGCAAGCCGCTTCACACCTGTTTCATGACCAGCGATGCGTTGGTCCCGCCGAACCCGAAGCTGTTGTTGAGCACTGCGCGGACCTTCCGCTCCTTGGCCTTGTGCGGCACCAGGTCCACGCCCTCGGTGCCCTCGCTCGGATTGTCGAGGTTGAGCGTCGGCGGGACGACCTGGTCGCGCATCGCGAGAATGCAGAAGATGCTTTCTACGGCTCCCGCGCCGCCGAGGAGGTGGCCGATCGCCGACTTGGTCGAGCTCATCGACAAGGATTCAATGGCGTCCCCGAACAGGCGGCGGACGGCGCCGAGCTCGAGTTCGTCACCGAGCGGAGTCGAAGTGCCGTGGGCGTTGATATAGTCGATGTCCGAGGGCTCGAGACCCGACTTGCGAAGCGCCATTTCCATCGAGCGGAACGCGCCCGACCCCTCCGGGTGCGGGGCGGTGACGTGGTGCGCATCGCCCGACAGGCCGTAGCCAATCACTTCCGCGTAGATTTTCGCACCGCGCGCTTTTGCGTGCTCATATTCTTCAAGGACAACGACGCCAGCGCCTTCGCCCATGACGAAACCGTCGCGCGCCACGTCGTACGGACGGCTCGCTTTTTGCGGCTCGTCGTTGAAGTTCGTCGAAAGCGCACGCGCCTGGGCAAAGCCTGCGATGCCGATCGGGCAGATCGTCGCTTCCGCGCCGCCGGCGAGCATGATGTCGGCGTCGTCGTCCCTGATCATCCGGGCGGCATCGCCGATCGAATGTGCGCCCGTCGAGCAGGCGGTAACGACCGCGTGGTTGGGGCCCATCAGGCCATATTTGATGGAGACCTGGCCGGAGATGAGGTTGATCAACCGCCCGTGCACGAAGTGCGGGCTTACCCGGCCGGGACCGTTCTCGTGGAGGTTGACGCTCTCGCTTTCGATGCCCGGCAGCCCGCCGATTCCCGACCCGATCGACACGCCGGCGCGAAGCCGGGTCGCCTCGTCCATTTCGGTGAGCCCGGAATCCTCGATCGCCTGGCCGGCGGCATCGATCCCGTAGATGATGAACGGGTCGACCTGCCGCTGCGTCTTGTGGTCGACGCGCTTGGACGGATCGAATCCATATTCATGGTCGGCCGGTTTGACTTCGCAGGCGATCCGGCACTTCTGGTCGCTCGCGTCGAACCTGGTGATAGGACCGGCGCCGCTTTTGCCGGCGATGATGTTGCGCCAGCTGGTCTCGACATCGCCTCCAAGCGGCGTAACGAGTCCCAATCCGGTGACGACTACTCGTCGCATTGCATTCTCCAGACAGAACAACAGGCCCAAACCCGTTCGGCCCCGGAACGGATCCGGGGCTGCCGAAGCCCTGTAATGTCCTCGGGACGCGTCAGGAAGAGAAAGGGCGTCCCGTTTCGGCTGGTTGGCGAGCTAGCCCCCCGGGACAAGCTTCGGACCACCTCAGGGCGAACGGACTTCCCGGATCAGCCCTGATGCTGGTCGATGTAGTCGGTCGCGTCCTTGACCGTCGTGATCTTCTCGGCGGCATCGTCGGGAATCTCGACGTTGAATTCTTCCTCGAACGCCATGACGAGCTCGACGATGTCGAGACTGTCGGCGCCAAGATCGTCGATGAAGCTGGCTTCCGGCGTCACCTTTTCAGGCTCGACGCCAAGGTGCTCGACGACGATCTTCTTAACCCGATCGGCAGTCTCGCTCATTGGGCTTTCCTCCATGTTTGTTTTGCGATGCCCTAGCCGCGCGATTGGCGGCTCGCAAGTATGAGCGCGTCAGCGAGCGCGTCGGTTCCGTTACTCGCTACCGCTCCCGATCTCCTTCTTCAGGAACGACCATTCGAGCGCCGCCCTCACCGCGTCTTCGCTTCGATCGGCGCCGACCGAGTGACCGCCCTCGGTATATTCGTGATAGTAAACGGGGTTACCATACGCCTTGAGCTTGGCAGTCATCTTGCGCGCGTGGCCGGGGTGGACGCGATCGTCCTTCGTCGACAGGTAAAAGAACACCGGCGGGTAATCCACGCCCTTGCGGATGTTTTGGTAGGGTGAATATTTCTTCATGAACGCCCAGTCTGCGGGGACGTCGGGGTTGCCGTATTCGTCCATCCAGGACGCCCCGGCGAGCAGGTGCGAATAGCGCTTCATGTCCTCGAGCGGGGAGCCGGCGATCACCGCCGAATAGAGCTCGGGGTGCTGAGTTATTGCTCCGCCGACCAGAAGGCCCCCGTTGGAACGCCCGGAAATGGCAATGCCGTTCTTTCGCGCGACGCCGCTTTGGATGAGGTCGCGAGACACGGCTTCCAGGTCGTCGAAGACGTTCTGGTGATTTTCGCGCATTGCCGCCTTGTGCCACGCGGGACCGTACTCGCCGCCGCCACGCAGGTTGGCGAGAACGAAGGCGTTGCCGTCCTCCACCTCGAACAGCGCCAGCGGTCCGGAGCGGTACGGCTGCTCGGTGAGGTAGGTCGGCGTCTGGGCGAGGCGGAAGCCACCATAGGCGTGGATGAGAACTCCAGTCGGGGCCGTGACCGCCTTGTTGCGCACGAGGAAATACGGAATCTTCGTTCCGTCCTTGGACGTGGCGAAGCGCTGCTCCACGGAAAATTTGGAAGAATCGAACTCGGCCGGAAGCGACTGCACTCGCTCGATGCCCTTGGCGGACACGGCCAGCAGGGACGTGGGATCGAGCATCCCCTCAACCGTTGCAAAGGCTGTGTCGCGCTGGTCGGCGGTTTGCACCAGGTGAATTGTGCTGTTGGCCGGAAGCGGCATTTCAACTCGCGACCAGCTACCGTCGCCCTGCCGCCTCAGCGCGAACAATTTGCCGGAAACGTCGTCGAGCGCCTTCACCCACAGCAGGTGATCGGTCGATGCGACTTCCTCGATCGACTGGCTTTCGGTGGGGGCCATCACCAGGCTCGGAGCAGGCGTTTTTCCAGCCAGCATCTGCTGCATGTCGAAAGCCACGACTGTGCCCGGTTTGAAAGAGCCGAGCGGGTCGATGAGCCGCACGATCGCCTGCCCGTCGAGGATCGTGTCCAGCTCGGCGGTCTCGGGTATCGGAAGCTCCACGAGCCGCCCGTCGGAAGTGAGGATCGAGCGCTTGTCGGCATAGAAACCTACCCCACGATCCACGCCGACATAGCGGGTGTCCCCGTCCATCATCGAGAACGGCCTGACCGCGATGTCGTCCTCGGTACCCTCGGCGATCACCTTTGCGGCGCTCCATGGCGTTCCCCGTTTCCACAGCCGGACGGTTCGCGGGTAGCCGGACCGGGTTTCAGCGCCATCTTCCACCCGCGCCACCAGCAGGGTGTCGCGATCGACCCACGTCGCGCTGTTCTTGCCGACCGGGACGGTGAACCCGCCCTCCACGAAGCGCCCGCCAGGAATATCGAATTCGCGGATCACGTCGGCATCGCCGCCGCCCGGGCTCAACGAAACCAGGCAGCGATCGAAATCGGGCGGAAGGCAGTTGGCGCCGTGCCAGACCCAGCTCTTGCCTTCCTTTGCTCCAAGAGCATCGACATCGATGAGCGTGCGCCACTTCGGAGCGCCGGCGACATAGTCGGACAGCATCGAAACCCGCCACAGGCCCCTCTTGTGGTTCGCGTCGACCCAGTGATTGGCCACCCAGTCACCCATCACGTCATCGGGCATCGCGATCTGGTGCGGATTGTTGAGGATTGCGAGCGCGCGCTTGCGATGCTGTTCGTACCCGGGAACCTTGGTCAGCACCGCCTCGGCCTGGGCGTTCCAGGTCCTCACCTGCGCGAGCGACCGCTGGCCCGTGATATTCTCCAGCCACAGATACGGGTCGGTATCCTGGGCGAGGACGGCGGTGGAAACGAGGGCCGCGGCAACGGCAAGTGCAACTCTTCGCAAAATCTTTCTCCCGGGGGAATTTGGCCTATCGTGCGGAGCGCAGCAGCAACCGTCAACTCGTCGTTCGACGAGCGGGCGAACGGCGCTCGCAGCCCGCTCGAGCTGCCGTCAGTCGAACATTGGGAATTCGTATCTTTACGAAAATCGGAAGCGAAACGAAAAGCCGGTCCGACGTGACGGCCTTTGCTCGTCGGCAAAGGCGACTGCGCCCGTCAGCAGGACAATGGTGTTGTGAGCCCTCGCCAACTCGCGCTTCTGGTGCAACGCATGCCCTTGGTGGTGTCGGTTTCCGCTGCGGTTGCGGACTGGCGGATGAAGCGCTGGTTGAAGCGCCATCCCCGCGGCAGCTTCGCCGATTATTACGTGGCTCGCAACGAGGCCCGAACGAGAGCAGGTCGGCCGCACCCCACGCTGGGCGATGCCGGCTACAAACCGGGCGACCGCAGGGCGGTGCGATGGAACCCCGCGACGTTTCGCGAGCGCGGCCGGGACTTGTGGGCCATTTATCGCGACCAGGGACTGCTCCCGTCGATGCGGACAGTCGACTACGGATGCGGGTCGCTTCGAATAGGGCAGCATGCAATCGAGTTCCTCGACCGCGGCTGCTACTGGGGGATCGATCCCTCCGAAACCTTTATCGAGCAAGGCCTGGGCCTCGTGGACCCGGCGCTGGTATCGGACAGGCAACCGCGGCTGGACCGTCTCGACGCCGGCGCGATCGAGCGGATAGGCAAATGGGAACCTCAATTCGTCTTTTCCCACGCTGTCCTGCAGCATGTGCCGAGGGCTGAACTTCGGACTTACTTCCGGCGGTTGGGCGAGATGATGAACAGCCCGTGCAAAGCGGTGATCATGTTTCCCCACGCTTCGAAAGAGAAGCGCATCAAGGCAATGAGCTGGGCCTATCCGCCCGACCTTCTCGAAGAGCTGGCCAGTGCTGCCATCCCCGGTGCTCGCATTCGCTTTGCAGCGCTTCCTCGCGGGAAGGAAGGCGTGGCAGGGGGCGGACGGCGGCTGATGATTATCGAGAAGGACGAAGCCGGGCACGAGCAGTCGGACTGAACGCTCGCAATTCGCGGCACCTGATTGATAAACCGTATGTTTGCGGAAATCGCGAGCGAAGGCAGGCGCTGCTTTACTGGAGCTTCCAATGACAACCCATCGAGGAAGTTCGAAAAATGCGTAGACTGATTTCAACTCTTGCAGTGCTTGCAGCCGTCACTGGCGGGACCGCGGCCATCGCCGCCAAGGCTCCCCAGCCAAAGGTTTCCAAGGCCCAGGCCGAGGCGATCGCCCTCAAGCTCGCGCCGGGCAGAATTACCGATGCCGAATACGAGAACGAGGGCGGCGGCTGGCGCTGGTCGTTCGATATCCAGCAGAAGGGCCATATCCAGGAAATCGGGATTGACGGACAGACCGGAAAAGTCGTCGAGAACAAGTCCGAAGGCAAAGTCGACCACGACTAAAGGAGGCGAAGGCTGCGGATTCTCGTCGCCGAAGACGACAGCGAAACGGCCGGGTTCATCAGGCGTGGCCTTGATGAGCTCGGCCACAATGTCCTCATTGCGGAGCATGGAACGGACGCGCTGCACTTTCTGACCACCGAGCAGTTCGACGTGGCGGTGGTCGATCGCATGCTGCCCGGCCTCGACGGTGTCGCGCTGGTCAAGCGAATCCGGGCAGCGGCAATCGAAACGCCAGTGCTTATGCTGACCGCGCTCGGGAGAATCGAGGACCGGGTTTCGGGACTCGAAGCGGGCGCCGACGATTACGTCGTCAAGCCGTTCGCTTTTTCCGAATTGGCGGCGCGCGTAAACGCGCTGGCTCGACGGAAGGCGCCGGACAGCCAGCTGACTCGGCTGGAGAGCGGCGGAATCACGCTCGACTTGCTTGCCCGCAAGGTCACTCGCGACGGCGAACCGATCGCTCTGCAGCCACGCGAGTTCCGGTTGCTTGAAGAGTTGATGCGCGAAGACGGAAAGGTGGTGACCCGGACCATGCTCCTCGAGAGGGTCTGGAACTATCATTTCGATCCGCAGACCAACATCGTCGAGACGCACATCAGCCGGCTTCGCTCCAAGCTGAACGAAGGCGCCAAGCCGGACGCGATCGAGACGGTTCGCGGCGTCGGATACCGGATGGCCGCAAATGACTAGCTGGCGCTCGAGCGCGGCTTACCGAATCGCTGTTGCGAATTTCGCGGTTTTCGCGCTGGGGCTGGCGCTTCTTGGGGTGGTCGTCTTCGAGGCGATGCACATTTCCTTCTCGCGGCAGCTGGATGCGATGATTGCCGACGAGGCCCAGACACTCGTCAGCGAGTACCGATCCGGGGGCGATTCCGAGCTTGCCGAAGCCATCGCCGCGCGCGAGCACGCAGGCTCGCCTGCACGGATGCTTTACGCGGTGTTCGACGCCAGCGGCCGCCGCATTCACGGAACACTCGGCGCCGAGCCGCCTCCGGTCGGCTATCACGACATCCCGTTCGTCGACCCTGCCGAAGGGACGGATACAGCGCGTGCATTGTCGATCCAGCTTTCGCCAAGCGAGCGCCTCGTCGTTGCCGCCGACGGCGAGTGGATCGAGCGAATCGACGCAACGGTGGTCACCGTCTTCGCAATCGCGTTCCTGCTTGCCCTGATACTCGGCCTGACGGGTGCGGCGGTGCTCGGCCGCTACCTGAGGCGTCGGCTGCGGTCGATTACGTCCACAGCCGAGGCGATCGTCGACGGATACGTCCGGCGTCGAATGCCGGTCAGCGCGCGCGGTGACGAATTCGACGAAGCGGCCGCGAGCCTGAACCGGATGCTCAACCGTATCGAGCAGCTCCTCGAGAACCTGCGGCAGGTATCGAGCGATGTCGCGCACGACCTGCGAACCCCGCTTGCACGTCTTCGAACGCGCCTCGAGGAGGGGCTTCGAAGCACCGACCCCGCTGGACGCGCGATCATCGAAGACTCGATCGAGCGAATCGACGACGTGCTGTCCCTCTTCGCTGCAATCCTGCGCATCGCCGAAGTCGAAGCCGGGCAGACGCGCCGGTTCTTCGAGCAGGTCGACCTCAGCGAACTGGTGACGGAGCTTGCCGAAAGCTATGCGCCAGCCGTCGAAGATGGCGGCCGCAACCTGCTATGGTCGGTCGAGCCGGGCGTAACCGTTCACGGGGACCGGCAGCTTCTGGCGCAAGCCGTCGTCAACCTGCTCGAAAATGCGCAACGGCACACGCCACCCGAAACTCTCGTGCGGCTGACGCTGGCCGCATCCGACGGGGTCGCTTTCGTCGCGGTGGCCGACACCGGACCGGGCGTTCCGGCCAGAAGCCTTGGCGACATCACGAGGCGATTTGCGCGAGTGGAGTCGAGCCGAAGCACGGCAGGCTACGGGCTGGGGCTCAACCTCGTCAGCGCCGTTACTGCCCTGCATGGCGGAACGCTTGTGCTGAAGAACGCCGAGCCCGGCTTTTGCGCCTCCATAGAGCTGCCGAGAACAGCTGCACATGCACCTGAACAGAACACGGAGAGCGCTGAGTGACCGACGACGAAATGCGACATCGCGCAATGACCAAGGTTCCAGCGGTCACACTTGGATTCTGGATCATCAAGATCCTGGCGACCACTCTTGGCGAGACCGGCGGCGACACCGTGACGATGACGTGGCTGGGTGAGGAGACCGCGCACCCCGTTCCCTACGGCTACCTGATCGGAACTGCGATATTCGGTGCGCTGCTGATCCTGTTCATCTGGGCCCAGATCCGCGCTCGTAAATTCAACCCGTGGCTGTTCTGGGCCACGATCGTCGCGTCCACGACGCTGGGGACGACGTTGGCGGACTTTGCCGACCGCTCGCTGGGAATCGGCTATCTCGGCGGGTCGAGCTTGCTCCTGGCTTGCGTGCTCGCGTCGCTTTTCGTCTGGCATCGGGCGCTCGGCACCGTCGACGTGAATACGATCACGTCGCCGCAGCAGGAAATCTTCTACTGGATCACGATCACGTTGTCGCAGACGCTCGGGACCGCGCTTGGCGACTGGGTCGCCGATGCGGGGCTCGGCTATTCGGGCGGCGCTCTCGTTTTCGGCGCCGGCCTCGCTGTGCTCGCGGTGCTGTACTTCGCGACCAGGGTGAACCACGTGATCCTGTTCTGGGCGGCCTTCATCCTGACAAGGCCGCTGGGCGCCACGGTCGGCGATTTCCTCGACAAGCCGATCGCGAAGGGCGGCCTGTCGCTGAGCCGGCCGATTGCCTCGGCGGTGCTTGCCGCGGCCATCCTCGCGCTGATCCTGATCCTTCCGCAACGAGCGGGGCAGCACCCGGGAAGCAAGGCCGAAGCTCGGGCGTAACGGTGCTTCAATATGGTGCAAGGCGCTGGCGCTGGCCCGCTCCGAGGGACTCGAACCCCCAACCTCCGGGTTCGAAGCCCGGCGCTCTATCCGGTTGAGCTAGGAGCGGTCGTCCAGCGCGCACGCGCTATCGACGAAACCCGCGCTCCGATCAATCGCCGCTGATCGAAGGGTCGATGTCTTCCGGCGGCACGCCGCCGTCCTTGTCCTCGACGATCCTGGGAATGCCGACGTCGCCCTTCCCGACCGTATTGCCCGCCATCTCGAGCATCCGCTCGAGCGGTTTGCGGGCCGCGTCCATCAGCTCCGTCGAAAGTTCGATACGCGGCTGGAGATCGCGCAGGCTGACGTACAGCTTCTCGAGCGTGTTCAGCGCCATGTAGGGGCACATGTTGCAGTTGCAGTTGCCGTCCCCGCCCGGCACGCCAATAAAAGTTTTCCCGGGAGCGGCTTTTTCCATCTGGTGAATGATGTGCGGCTCGGTCGCGACAAGGATCGTGTCGGCATCCGATTCGAGCGCGAACTTGAGGATCGAACTCGTCGAGCCGACGTGATCGGCATGATCGACGATGTGCGGCGGGCATTCCGGATGCGCAGCCACCGGGGCGGCGGGATACTCCGCCTTGAGCTTCAGGAGGGCCGTTTCGGAGAACGCCTCGTGGACGATGCAGATGCCGGGCCACAACAGCATGTCGCGGCCGGTCTTTCGGGCGAGATAGCCGCCGAGGTGCCGGTCGGGCCCGAAGATGATCTTCTGGTCGGCGGGGATCTGGTCGAGGATCGTCTGCGCGCTCGACGAGGTGACGATAATGTCGGACAGGGCTTTCACCGCCGCCGAGCAGTTGATGTAGGTGAGCGCGATGTGGTCGGGATGGGCTTCGCGGAACGCCTTGAACTGGTCGGGCGGGCACGAATCCTCGAGCGAGCAGCCAGCGTCCATGTCCGGCAGGATCACCGTCTTTTCAGGCGACAGGATCTTCGCCGTCTCGGCCATGAAGCGAACGCCGCAAAAAGCAATCACGTCCGCATCGGTCGCCGCGGCCTTGCGGGACAAATCGAGGCTGTCGCCGACGAAATCGGCGAGATCCTGGATTTCCGGCTTCTGGTAATAATGGGCGAGGATCACCGCGTTGCGCTCGCTCTTCAAGCGCTCGATTTCGGCGAGGAGGTCCAGTCCCTGGAGACTTTGCGTTTCTACTGTCACTTGCGTCCTTCGGCAGCGCGCCTGCGCTTCGCTTCCTTCACTGCATTCTCATATGAGGTCGAGACGTCCCACTGACTAGTGTCGGCGTTTTTTTCGCCCGCGAATCTGGCGACCACCGTCGAATCGGAAAAGCCCGCCGCCTTGAGAGGCATTGCGAAGCTTCGTTCGACTGCGGCGCGGGCCGCTTCGCGTGCAAGGTGCATCGGGACCTCGGCCGTCGCCTGCTTGCGAAGATCGGCGACCGCCTTGGCGCGGTTGGCCTGGTCCAGCTGCTCTTCGGCGTTGGTGAACGTCGCCAGTATGCCGCCGGAGCCATATTCCCGGGCATGCGACAGGTCGACCTCCGGTCCCGCAATCTCGACGTCCGGAAGGCGCACCGACAGCGTGTTGGAACCCTTGTCCCACGTCACGTCGTCCTGCTTGAGCTTCGAAAGATCGAGTTCGTAGCGAACGTCGCCGGGGAGGATCAGGGTGCGCTCCGCCGAAAATCCAAGCCGCGACTGGCTGGCGCTCGTGACTGAGACGTAGCGCGCGACGAAAACGACCAGCCGGTTCTGGGCACGCATCGATTCCAGGCTGGAGGTGGCGATCGCCGTCGGGTCAGGTCCGGCAAAGATTCGGCCCACGATTCCCGCCCCGCCGAGCGCAAGCCCGAGCAGCAGGGCGATCACCACGGCCCCGATCAGGAGCGGGAGTCGGATTCGATTGCTGTCCATGTCTTTTCGTCTTCGACAACCATTCCGCGGCGTTGCAGGTCCAGAAGGTGCGCGTGGACCGATCCTCCCGCGGCGGGGGTGAGGCGCTTATCGAGGCCCGGATAGGCGCGGGCGACGATCTCCGGAATGTCCCTCGGGCGCTCCGAAATCAGGCGCAGGATCTGCCGTTCGCGCTGCATGCGATGGCCGATGAGGTGGCGCACGTACTGCTTCGGCTTCCTCACCGCCGGCCCGTGTGCGGGAAAGTAGATTCGGTCTTCCCTCTGGCGCAGCTTTTCGAGGCTGGCCATGTACGCCGCCATGTCGCCGTCCGGCGGAACAACGACCGTCGTCGACCAGCCCATCACGTGATCGCCGGTAAACAGGACGTCGCCCCACGCGAAGCAGAGGTGGTTCGATGTGTGACCCGGCGTGGCGACGGCGGTCAGCGCTCGCCCGTCGACCGCTATGCTTTGTCCGTCGCCAAGCACGCGATCGGGTGAATAATCGCCATCGAAGGACGCGTCCGCCCGCGGACCGACGGTTTCCAGCGAAAGGGGGGCGCATCCCACGACCGGAGCGCCCGTTCGCTCCGCAAGCGGCCTTGCCGCGGGGCTGTGGTCGCGGTGGGTGTGCGTGCACATGATTGCGACCAGGGGGCGGCTCCCGATCGCCTCGACCACTCCATCGACATGCTCGGGTTCGTCCGGGCCCGGATCGATGACCACGATTTCGCCTGTGCCGACGAGATAGGTCTGGGTTCCGGTATAGGTGAATGCGGACGGATTGTGCGCGAGCACGCGGCCGACGCCGGGCTCCAGCGCCTCAAGCCTGTCATAGACCGGGTCCACGCCGCTCAGCAGCGAAGCAGGTAGGGGCCGCGCCGGTCGAGGACCTGCCCCCCACGAACGATCGCGATTTGCGCTTCGGCGCTCGATACGCCCGAACACAGAGCCGCCGGAAGCGCAAGGCGAACGGAGCGCCGCTTGCCAACGGCTCCCAGAGGGATTTCAGCGCGATCCGTGCCGCTTCGAATGAAGCGAAGCGTTACTCCCGCCGCAAGCGCATCGGCGGGCCTGATGGTGAGGATCGTGTCGCGCGAGAGAGTGACGCATGGCCCTCCCGCTGGATATTCCGGGCTGACGCAGGAAAAGTCGAGACGCGGCATTGGCTGCACCGCTTGCGCAGCAACCGGAGCCGGAGGGCTCTTCGGCACTGCAGACCCCCTGCCCTTCTCCGCAGAAGCAGCGGCCGGGCCGCGCGTCGCGAGCTGTTCCGACGCGGGCGGCGGCCCAAGCAGCGAAGGCGGCGGAGGAGGCGCGGCAGACAGCGGCGGAAGAACGGAATAGTCGTCCGACAGCGGCTCGCGTGCCGGCACGGCCGAGCGGCCGCGGGGCAGCTCGGACACTCCAGAAGCCGCCGCTTGCGCGCCCTGTCGCGGCCCGGCCGGTTCCTGCTCCATCTCGAGCCGCGCGATCTCCGCCTTGATTGCATGAATGATCTGGTCGCGCGTGGCCCGGGGCATGGAATCGTTGGCCTCGAGCTTGGCGATGGCATCCCGGAGCGACTCGATCCACTCGGACTCCGTTTGTCCTTCCTGCCCGCACATCTTCACCTTCGAGCGATTGGGCTTGCCGTCCACGACGGATTCCACCGTGGTCTCGAATTTGTGCGCGTCGCAACTCTGGAGAAGGCTTTTAAGCTTCTGGGGCGGCGCATCCGTGGCCTGCGTCTCTTTTGCCGCCGAGGCCTGTGCCGCCGGGTGTCCGGCGTTTGCGGGGGCGGCAAGGGCCGCCGCGAGTGAAAGCAGTGCGAAACCAATCATGGACCTATCCTAGCAAAGCGGCTCGGCGATGTCGGCCCGTCGGGCTGCACTACCAATGAACGGCATCAGGCGGCCCGGCCTCGAGCGACCGCGGGAGCGGAGCGATTATCCGCCGCAAGTTGCCGGGAACGGATCGCTCGCGGGTAGATGTCGGACAGCAAGGTTTCGAAAGAGCGGCGCCAGCTGAACCCGCTCGATTCCACATGCTCGCGAGCGGCCTTGCCCATCGCCGACCGATCGGAACCCCAGACGTCGAGAATGTTGGCGGCCATGGCGTCGGCATCGTCGACGGGGCCGAGACGGCCGGTCTGCCGATCGACCCGGTCGAGCATTGCACCGGCGGCAACGCCAACCACCGGGAGGCCCGATGCCTGCGCTTCGATCACCGACACCCCGAACGTCTCGTCCGCCATCGCGGAAACGTACATGTCCGCGCTTGCGAGCCACCTTGCGAGTTCGGGGCGGCCGTTGACGTAGCCGGGCGCCATGACCCGGTCGTTGCTCGATTCGATAATGTGCGAGCGGATCGGACCATCGCCGATGAGGACGAGACGGGCGCCGAGCGATTCCGGAAGCTTGTGAAAAGCGTCCACGACGACCTGTGACCGCCGCTCCCGGTCCAGCCGGCCGACATAGGCCAGCAGTGGCTGGTCGTCGGCGACTCCCAGCGATTGCCGAAGCGCTGGGTCGCGATTTTCGGGACCGAAGGCATCCAGCTCGACCCCGAGCGGGACCAGCCCGACGTTCTCGACTCCGAGCTGGCGAAGTTTCGCGGCACCGCCATTCTCGCTCAGCGCATAGACGGCGTCGAACCGCCGGTAGAGCGAACCGCAATAGCGATAAGCGAGCGATTGCAACTGGCCGGCGATTGCGCCCCCGGCAAAGCGCTCCAGCGGCCGGTGCACGTAGGCGGTGGGGAAATCGGTGAAATAGCCCGCGACCGCCGCGGTGTGCGGATAACGCTTGCGGTGCGCGAGAACCGCCCAGGGCAGGTTGTACGCGTCCTGGCACTCGACGACGTCGGGGCGAAACCGCTCCAGAGCCGAGCGAACCGCGCCGTTGCGCAGGAGAAGCCGGTACTTCGGGCTGGTAGGCACTTTGGGCGAAGCTATCGTGACCGTGATGGCCCTGCCCTCTTCCGTGACTCGATCTTCGGCACCGGTGACGATCAGCAGGTGCCGATGCGGTGTGTTGGCGAGAAGATATTCCCGCTTTCGCCGCAAGTAGGTGCCGACACCGCCTCCGACCTCGGACCAGCTCTGGGTGACGTCGCAAAGGAGCATCGGCGCGCCGTCAATCACGTGCGACGATCCCGCCGACAGCAATGCCATGCGCAGTCGCAATCGATCCACATAAACGTCGGGAAATCTTACACTCGCCGTTCGCTCGCGAAACGCAGCGCGGGTAATTTCCCAGGAAAACTGCCATATTTATCATTTGGCACGCCCGTTGCTTAGGTAATTGCGTCCACTTGGTTCCACAAACCACGCAAGGGGCGGCAAGGCGGTCTTCTCTGGTCCCGCCCGCCGCCCCTTTTTGGTGGGCTCACGCTATGCGCTCACTCGGCCGGCGCGGATACGAGCTGCTTGAGCTCGCCGTTCTCGAACATCTCCAGCATGATGTCGGAGCCGCCGACGAACTCCCCCTTCACGTACAGCTGCGGGATGGTGGGCCAGTCGCTGTACTGCTTGATGCCTTGCCGGATGTCGGGGTCCTGAAGAACGTCCACGGTTTTGAACGGCACCTGCAAATGCTCGAGAATGGCCACCGCCCGGCTCGAAAAGCCGCATTGCGGGAACAGCTCGGTTCCTTTCATGAACAGGACGATATCGTTGCCCCGGACGATCTCGTCGATCCGGTCGTTTGCGCTACTCACGTGTCATCTCCTTTCGGCGCCGCAGTCTCAAGCTGCAGCGCGTGCAATTGCTCCCCCATCCTGCCGCCAAGCGCGGCATATACCTTCTTGTGCTGCTGAACGCGCGTAAGGCCGGCAAAGCTGCAACTGACGACGCGGGCGGAATAGTGATCGCCGTCACCGGCAAGATCGGTGATCGAAACCTCTGCGTCGGGAATCGCGGACTTGATCAGCGCTTCGATTTCGGCGGCGGCCATCGCCATCGTCAGGATTGCTCCTGGATCACCTGGCGGCGGGCCTCGATCATCTTGTGTCCGAGCGCTTCGCGGATCTGCGCTTCATCGATTTCGACTCCGGCTGAGGTCAGATCGCCAAGCAGCTTTCGGACGACGTCGTCATCGCCTGCCGATTCGAAGTCGGCGCGAACGACGTCCTTGGAATAGGACGCGGTCTCTTCGTCCGACAGGCCCATCTTGCGGGCCGCCCACTCGCCGACCAGGCGATTGCGGCGAGCGACGATTCGGAAGTTCATTTCTTCATCGTGTGCGAATTTCGCTTCGTAAGCGCGCTCACGATCGTCGAACTGGCTCATGTGCAATGCCTCTGGCTGTTTGACCGCGAGATAAGGGTCCGCGGGAGAGACGTCCAGCCGCCATTCGACGGCGCACCGCGCGCTCAGGCGGTCGCGACGAACCGGCGGACGGTCGCGGCAACGACTCGCCCGAGGAAAAGCAGGAGTGCGGAGCCGTGACGGCTTTCGACGGCAAGCTCCGCCTGCTGCCCGATCGCGAGAAGGCCGCGCGGGAACGGGGCACGACCGTCGATCCGGATGAGGGCCTGCGCGCGTACCTTGCCGGCGGCTGCCGGACCGAACAGCGCGTGGCCGCATTCGACGCTCCCGATCTGCACCGCGCACGCAGTTTCGAACATCCTCTCGACGAATGCGGATTCGACCCGCTCGAGCGAGTCGCGATCGGCGCGAAAGCCCCTGTCGCCGACGACAAGGGCCACTGCGGCGAAATCGACGCCGAGGATTTCGGGCCAGCTGCGGGTGATCACGTCGAGGAGAGAGTTCGATCGACGGGGCCTCGATCGCGGCCAGCACGGCAGCGTTGATCGACGCCACGGCATCGGAATGACCGCGCGCAAAGGCGATGAGGTCCTGGTTGGCCTCTTCGACGGCCCCGAGCCGCTGCCTAAGGCGCACCACTCCCTGCTCGTTGAATGAAATCACCTGCCCCACGCCCAAGCAGCTAGCGCACAACCGGTTAATTTCCGGTGGCTAGAGTGGCCGCCAAGGCGTATCGTTCACGACGCACTCGATGGAGGACCCCTATGCCGGCCGTTTTGCTTTCGCTGATCTCGAGCGCTGTCGTCGCAGCGACACCCATAACACCTGCGCCTTGGTTCGAATTCCACGACTATCCGATGAAGGCGTTCGAAAAGAAGTGGGAAGGCGTCACTCGCTTCCAGCTTCTCATCGCTCCGGACGGCAAAGTCGCCGGTTGCAGCATCGTCGGCACGAGCGGCCACGAGGAACTCGACGAGACAACCTGCTTCCTCGCTACCAAGCGTGCCAAGTTCCGCCCCGCGCGGGGAGCAGACGGCCAGCCGGTCTGGGGCGTATATCGTTCGCAGGCGATGTGGGCGCTGCCGGAGCACAGGATTGTGGCGCCGCCTGCTCCGGACCTCGAGGTGACTCTCAACCAGTTGCCGACGGGAGCCAAGCAGCCGCCGGCAGTCAAGCTTGCCTACCAGGTCGACCAGCAGGGAAATCCCTCCGCCTGCACGATCATGCCCTCATCGCTTCCCCAGCCGCCGGTGCTTGTCGAACTCGGCTGCAAGGAACTGCTCCAGAAGGCCGACCATGTCCCCGTCGTTGCCCCGTCGGGGCAGACGGTGCCCGCGGTGCGGACCGGGGCCGTGCTGTTTACGACGGAGTCCGAGAGCAACTGACCGCTTTTCCGGGGTCAGATTTCCTGGCCGGTCGCTTTCCAGTCGTCGAGGAAGGCCGCAAGGCCGGCGTCCGTCAGCGGGTGCTTGAACAGCTGGTGGATGATCTTGGGCGGCGCGGTCATGACATCGGCGCCGATCTTGGCCGCTTCGACGACGTGGATCGGGCTTCGAACGGACGCGACGAGGATCTCCGTTTCGAAGTCGTAATTGTCGTAGATCATCCGCACTTCGGAAATAAGCTCCATTCCGCTGGAGCCGACGTCGTCGAGCCGGCCGACGAAGGGAGAGATGAAAGTGGCGCCCGCCTTGGCCGCGAGAAGCGCCTGGGCGGCGGAAAAGCAGAGCGTGACATTCACCATCGTCCCGTCGTCGGTGAGCGTATTGCACGCTTTGAGCCCGGCCTGCGTCAGCGGGACCTTGATCGCGACGTTGTCGGCAACCCGGCGAAGCTTTTCGGCCTGGGCAAGCATCCCCTCGTAATCGACTGCGACCACTTCGGCGGAAACGGGTCCGCTACAGACGCTGCAGATTTCCTTGAGCACTTCGAGAAAGTCGCGCCCGGACTTGTGGACGAGCGACGGATTGGTCGTCACTCCGTCGAGGAGCCCGGTCTCGGCGAGATCGCGAATTTCGGAGATTTCGGCAGTGTCGGCAAAAAACTTCATGGCGCTCCCCGGCTGATTGGGGCGAGATAGCGGCTGCGAACGCAACAGTCACCCAATTCGAAGGTAAGCGAATGAGCGAAGATGTAGGAATCGAACGGCTTGGGGATGTGCTTGCAATCACCTTGCAGCGACCCGAGCGCCGCAACGCGATCACCGTCGCAATGTATTCGGCGCTTGCCGATGCGATGGAAGGAGCGGCCGACGACGAATCGCTTCGGCTGATCACAATTCGTGGGCTGGGCCCCGACTTCACCGCGGGCAACGATCTGGGCGACTTTCTCCAGGCGCTGCCCCGGACGTCGGAGGACATCCCCGTATGGCGACTGCTCCGCGCACTGGCTGCCAACACCATCCCGATTCTTGCAGCCGTGCAGGGTAACGCCGTCGGGATCGGGACGACGATGCTTCTTCACTGCGACCTCGTCCTCGCCGAAGAGAGCGCCCGCTTCTCCCTGCCTTTCGTGGATCTGGGGCTGGTTCCCGAAGCCGCAAGCTCGCTGCTCCTTCCCCGCCTGGCGGGACGGAGGCTAGCGGCGCGATACCTCCTGCTCGGCGACTCATTCGGTGCCGAGGAAGCGCTTGCAATCGGCGTCGCCAGCCATGTCGTTGCAAAGGGCGAGCTCGCTGCTGCATTCGACGACACCGTGCGCCGACTGCTGGCGAAACCGCGCGAGGCGCTTGCGCTGACGCAAAAGCTGCTCAGGACCGAACCGACCGACTCGATCCTGGAGCGGATGCAGGTGGAGAGCGGCCATTTCGCCGAGCGGCTGCAATCGCACGAAGTGAAGGACGCGATTTCGAGCTTCTTTCAAAGGAAGAGCGGCAGCGGCAGTTAGCCCGCGGTATAGACGCGCTTAGTGCGAGTGATCGTGATCGCCGGCGCAGTGAAGAAGACGAAGTTCGGCGTCATCGAAAAAGTGACCGAAAGATCCTTGTATCCGGCCCCTTGCGTAATGGACGGCGATACCGAACGTGCCGACACCGAGACCGAAGACGTGCGCTTGGATTTTGCTGCGTATCTGATGCATCCGAAGGCGGTCGGCATAGATCGTTGCGTAGCGGGCGCCCTCTCCAAGTCCGCTCTGCATGCCGGCAACGGCATTCAACATCACTCCGACTTCGAAAATACCATAGATAAACAAGAGCAGGACCGGGAGGCTCAGCGCCATCTCGACCGCAGCGACTCCGCGTTTGTCCAAAAGGCAGGTGCGTAGCTTCCTCATTGCGTACGGATCCCGGCTTTCCCATGCAGTACGTACGCTGCCGTCCGCCTGCTGTCCGGCGAGGTGCAGGTTGAACATGGGCGTGTAGGTCTTCTGGATATCGACCGTGAGATAGCGCGCGAACGTCTGCCCGGTAGGGCAAAGCGAGTCGTAATCGGCCTGGCGACTGCCATTGCATTCAAGCCAGTAATCTAGCAACGTCACGGCGGTCACTCGATCCACGCCCGCGGCGGCGGCGCCCTCGCTCTGCAAGGTCCCAATCACGTTTCGTCGACCTGCGTCTGCTGCGCCTTCTCGATGGTCCGCTGCGCGGCTTGTTCAAGCTGCAGCTTCGCAGAATAGCTGGTGCCAATCACCACCATTCCGAGCACGAGTCGGTCAGGATCGGTGCAGCGAGTCCCAGTTCGAGGATTGCGGCGCCGCGCGAATCGCGGACGATGGAGCGGAGAGGGTTCATCCGATCAACCTTACGCCGACCGCGCCACTGAAGCAGTGCGAAGCGCTGCCGGAGGGCAGGTGTTGCTGACGTCCGCGTTACCCGTGAACGTAACGTCCTTGGCGACCAGCTGCATGCAGTTCGTGTGCATCCCACTGGCACCTGTGTAGGTGAGGTCTGCTCGCGGAAAGTAGAGGGCCCCCTGAAGCGTGGACCCGCTGTTGCCGTTGATCTTTGCGGTGATCCCATTTCCGGCGCGACGATCCTGGTAAAAGACGATCCCTGCGTAATTTCCACTATCCGGCGCCGTGAGATTGAGCTTGCTCCGCCGTTCAGTGACCGATGCTGCCAATGCTCGCCGTAGGCGACGAACTCTGAGTTCGAGAAAGCGCGAGAGTCACTGGCCGTCTCCGGTCGATATTTGCACCTGACGTGAAGTCGATGTCGCCGCCGTCGATGTAAGTACCTGATGTGCCAGGCTGAGGCGTCACGTTGCCCTTTATGGTCAAGCCACGGTAGCAGCCCGGCGAAAGCGTCACCGTCTTGCTCGGTTTGACGTTTGGATCGGAATTGCAGAGGTCCCGACGGAGCGGTGCGGATTCACATCAGCGAAAGGATCCGCCATCGCGGGCGAGAAGGGTGAAAACACGGTCCCGGTCCGCATAGTGGCTGTTGGCTTGGATCCCGCCGACCGCCGAGATGGGACTGGCGACGACGTCGGCAGAACCGCCAGCGGCAGCTGCGCTGAGCGAGGTCGAATTGGTCATCATCCCGCAACCGAGATTGACCGGCGAACTTCCCCACATGAAGTTAACCCGGTCAGTGACGTCGGCTATAGGCTCAGGACACAATAATCTCCGCCGCTAATCATGGCGGCCCGCGCGGTAGCGGTAATGGTCGGCGGCGAGCTAATGAACAGCGAAGAAAAGGACAGACGTCTCTGCGACGGCTAGCGTAACCCACCGCGTCGGGTGTACGTCCCGGTGTCAGCAGGATAGCCAATCTGCGGATAGCCACCGAGTAGGTCGGCGATCGTATTGTTGTTATAGTTGATGTCGGTCGACAGGCGAGGTACTGCTGCAGTCGCCGTCGGCTTGATCCTGCAGTCGCGCGTAAACGCCGGCAATTGCTGCGGAGTCCGCCGCACGCTGTAGCTGCCGCTTCCACAACGTCCATTCGATGGTGTCCGTCGCGAGCCCCGCCGAACCGACTACCAGCGGAAGCGACGCGCCAGGAAGGATCAGCGCGTTCCCGCGCCGGTCTCTCCATAAGTCTATTCATCAATCGAATCATATGCACCTGCCCCGGCAATGCGCTTTGGGATCGTGTATGTGCGGTCAAGGTGAGGAAATCGTTCAGCGGCTTGGTTAACGTTCCTCAACCGTATCGAACGCGCCGCCTTGCACAGGTCCGTCTTACACTTATAATACACTCGAAGGTGCTTGCATGGCCGGCGCGCCGCGTCGAATGTTCGCCAAACAGACCTGCGGCACGAGGAAGGCAGAAAAGACCATGGCCAAGGACGCGACCGACACCGCCACCAAATTGAAGCTCGACGCGCCCGACCCGCTCCAGGCGGTCGCGGCGTCCGATGCAGCAGGCTTGGTCCCGCTGAAGGAAGAGGAGACGAGCGAGCTCGACAAGCGCGTCTCCCAGTTCGTCGACGAGCTTGCCAAGCTCGACTCCAACAGTCCCGAATTCGGCAAGAAAGTCGACCAGCTCACCTCGATGGGCAGAAAGGAAATCGCCGAGGCCGCCGGAGCGTCGAACCGGTTCCTGGATCGTCCCGTCAAGGCGATCGACAAGGACACCGGCATCGGGGCCGACCTGACGGAGCTTCGGCGAACGGTCGAATCGCTCGATCCGAAGGAAGCAACCAGGACTCGCAAGTTCCTGGGCATCATTCCCTTCGGCAACAGGGTCGACCGCTACTTCGACAAGTACCGCAGCTCCCAGACGCACATTTCGAAGATCCTCAACAGCCTTGGCGACGGCAAGGACGAGCTCTTGCTGGACAATGCGGCAATCGACACCGAGCGCGCCAATCTGTGGAAGACGATGCACAAGCTCGAGCAGATGATTCACATCTCGAAGACGATGGACCAGCAGCTCGAGGACAAGGCCGCGGATCTCGATTCGACGGATCCTGCCAAGGCCAAGGCAATCCGCGAGACGGCGCTCTTCTATACGCGCCAGCGCACGACCGACCTGCTGACGCAAATGGCAGTGACGGTTCAGGGCTACCTGGCACTCGACCTGGTCAAGAAGAACAACATCGAGCTCGTGAAGGGCGTCGATCGCGCTTCGACGACCACCGTCTCGGCGCTTCGGACCGCAGTCACCGTTGCCCAGGCTCTCACGAATCAGAAGCTGGTGCTGGAGCAGATCGGGGCGCTCAACACGACCACTGCGGGGATGATCGATACGACGGGCGAGATGCTCAAGAGCCAGACTGGAGCAATCCACGAACAGGCCGCGTCCTCGACCATCCCGCTGGAGACTCTTCAGCGCGCTTTCCAGAACATCTACGACACCATGGACCAGATCGACCGTTTCAAGCTCGAGGCGCTCGACAACATGAAGCAGACGGTCAGCACGCTTTCCAGCGAGGTGGAAAAGTCGAAAGGCTACATCGCGCGCGCCGAAGGCGTGGAAAAGGGACGCCTTGAAAGTTCGGCATCGCCGCTGACGCCGATCGAGGCGAAGTGACAGACGACGTCAACACCAAGGTGGAGCGAGCGCTCGCCAGATTCGATCGGGTCACGCGCGCGCTCGACGAGCGTGACGGGCCCGCACGAGCGGCTGCGCGAAGAGAGCGGAAAAGGCTCAACCGGGATCTCGGCCAGCGAATGGCTCGGGTGGGGATCGCAATTGGCGCGATCAGCATCCTCACCATCATTGTCGGGCTGATCACTCCAATCGGGATGTTCGGGTTCATTGCCGCGGTCGGACTTGCGATCGGAATCGCGGCGCTTCTCGCCTTCCTTCCGGCCCAGGATTCGCCCAAGGCACCCACCGCGGATCTTGCCAACGGGCCAATGGTCCAGCGGTTCGATTCCTACCTCTACCGGACTCGCGGCTCGCTTCCCGCGGCTGCGCGCTCGCAAGCGGATGCAATCAGCGCTCGCCTGCCCGCACTGAAGCAGACGCTGGAGCGCGTCGATTCGGTCGATCCCAAGGCGCAGGACGCCAGGCGGCTGATGTCGATTCACCTGCCCCGGTTGATCGACCAGTATCTCAAGGTCCCGGCCGAGTTCCGAAAGCAGCCGGACAGCGAAGGCTTGACCGTCGACCAGCGGCTTGTGGAGGGACTCTCGGCGGCCCGCACCGCGCTCGACGAAATTTCCGCCAATCTCGCGCGCGAAGACCTGGCGGCTTTCGAAACACAGGGGCGCTTCATTAAATCGCGCTACGGCGAAGAGACGATAGAGCGCTAAGTCCGAAGCCGGGCCAGCAGCCGCCCTTTTTAGGAAAAGCTTGCAGCGGCCCGCATGCGGGGGCACTCCACAAAGCGGGTGGAGCAAGGCAGAAGGGGGCTGCTGGAATGTCGCTGCGATCGCTCCGGGCGCGTGTCTATCGCCAGCTCGAGCCCGCTGCGTGGCCGCGAAAGGGCCTGTCCCCGACCAACTGGTTCCTTGCCCTGCTCATCCTCATCGCGGTTGCCAACGCCATCATCGAGACGGAGCCGACGATCTCGCGGGGGCGCGAATTGTTGTTCGACGACATGGAAGTAGCAATCGCCAGCGTATTCCTCGTCGAATACATCGGCAGGTTGTGGACCGTCGTCGATAATCCCCTGTTCCAGGGCTATCGCTTCCCTCGCCTCCGCTACGCCATTACTCCGATCGCGATTATCGACCTGGCCGCAATCGTCCCCGCTTTCTTCGCCTTCGGGGGCACATCGAGCCTGGTGCTTCGGTTTTTCCGCGTCTTCCGAATGATCCGTCTTGCCAAGCTCGGGCGCACTTCGCGCGCATGGCGCACCATCCGCGAGGCGATTTACGAGCGGCGATACGAGTTCGGAATGGTGCTCGGGACTGTTTGCCGTCGCGCTCCTCATCTCGGGGTCGCTGCTTTACTGGGCGGAAGCCGACGCGCAGCCGGCCGCATTCGGAAGCATTCCACGGGCGCTATGGTGGGCAGTCGTGACGCTGACCACGATCGGCTATGGTGACACCTACCCCGTAACGGCTGCGGGAAAGATCATTGCTGGATTCATCATGGTCAGCGGCGTCATGCTCGTTGCACTTCCCACCGGGCTCTTCGCGGCGTCCTTCACAGAGGGCCTGCAAAGGCACCGCGAGCGCCTGGCGCGCGGCGAAGGCCCCGATGCCTAGGTCGGCGCGGACGCCGGAATGACCGCCCATCTGGCCATCGGCGAGAGGTTCAGGCCCCTTCGGACGCGCCTGAAGCTTCCCGACCGGGTGCCGCCGTTCAACACTTCGGCGTATCGCATCTTCACGGTCGTGTGGGTCGCGGCGCTCGTGCTCGCCGTCTTCGCGCCGATGATGGCGCTATACGAGCGCTATACGTCGGCGGGCGACAATTCGCAGCTGGTGATTGGAAGCCGCGCCGGTTTCGCGGTTTCACCGCAGGACGCGACCAAGGTTCGATTCACGATCGGCCCCGCTGCTCGTGAAGCCGGGCTTCGCGCGGGCGACGATATCATTGCCCTCTACGGACTGCCGATGCCGGCCAGGATGCCGGTGACCGAGCGGGCGCTCGCTGCTCACGGCAACGACCCGGCTTACATAGCCATGGGTAACCTTCTCTTCGGAACGGAGAAGCTGCCGTTTCCGCTGACCGTGCGCTCGGCCGACGGAAGCGTGCACGATGTCACCGTCACGACCGGGGAGAACCACGTCAACGCCGCCGCGAGCGAGCACGGCGTTCCGCCGGCGCTCTTGAGCTTCATCGACGTCGTGCATGTCATTTTTTACCCGTTCCTGATCTGGGCGGCGTGGATCCTGCACCGGCGCAATTCACGCGATGCGGTCAGCTCCATCCTCTCGCTTGCGATCCTGCTCATGATCGGGGCCGAGATTCCCGCGTCGAACTTCCTTGCCAGCATCGGCGTGCCCCGGGCTGTTCACGTGGCGATATACGACCTCGGCAACGTTCTCCTGGTCGCCGGAATCCTGCTTTTCCCGCACGGCAACCTGAGCGCGAGACTTGTCGCCCTGGTCTGTTCGGCCCCGCTGCTGATGGTGCTTTCCGGGCAGCCTTACCAGGCCTTCTTCCTGATCCTTTTGATCACCGCCGTGCTCATGCAGATCCGGTGCCTGCGGGTCGCCGAGTCCGCCGACCTGAGGCAGCAGATCCGCTGGGCGCTGTTCGGCTTCAGCGGCTACGCGGTTTTCAAGGCGATCTCCTACCTCGCCGATCTGTTCAAATACTCGACGGGCAGCTTCACCGCCCAGCTCTGGCTGGAGGTCACGGCCGGGCTCACCTTCGGCCTTTCGATGCTGGTGCTTCAGCTGGGGCTCCTGGTCGCTCTGATCCGATACCGCCTCTACGATGCCGAGGCGATCATCAGCCGGACGGCAACCGCCGCAATTCTCACCCTGGCGATCGGCGGCACCTTCGCAGCGGTCATGGAAGCGATCATCACGGGCGCCCAGTTCCTCTACCCAGACAGCGACATGAGCCAGACTGTCGCCGCAATGGGCGGAGCCGTCGTTGCCGCGGTTTTCATCGAGCCAATGAACAGAAAGACGCACGAATGGGTGGAGCGGCGCTTTCACAAGGCGCTTCTCGAAATCCGCGAAAACCTGCCGGAGCTGATGCGCGATACCCGCGATTCGGCGAGCCTGGACGAGTTCCTCGAAGACGTACTCGGCCGCGTCGTTACCGGCGTCCTGGCGGTCCGCGGTGCAGTCGTTCTCGAGGAGGACGTCCGGCAGACGGTCGGAGTGACCGAATCCGAGGTGCAGCGCTGGTACGAAGAACACCGGCCGCAGGAAGACAGGCATGTGCTCGACTGTGTGCCCGAAGACCGCTTGTTTCCGCTTCGGCTGGAAATCGAGACGACGGCGGGCGCGTTCGGTTGGCTGCTGATCGGGCCGCGGCCGGATGGAAGCATTGCCGGCAAGGACGAGCAGGAAGCGCTTAGAAAAATTGCGCAGAATCTCGGGCGTTCGGTGAAGATCGTGCTCAGCCGCGACGACCAGCGGCAAGAGGTGCTGAAGCTGATCGAAGAGCAAAGCCGGCAAATCGACAGAATCGAGCGGATTCTCGAAGCCAGGAGCTGAATCGTTTCTGCGAAGAATCAGGCTCGTTGACCAACCCCTTGGCGCTGAATACTTTAGCGGGCCAGGGAGTCGACCATGACACGCACACTCGTTGCCATCGCGCTTTTGAGTACAGCGCCGGCGACTGCGATCCTGCCGGCCGGGGCCGCCGTTGCCGCACCCTCGTCCACCCAGTGCACCGACACTCCCACGAAAAAGGCGCGGCGGTCGCTGTTCGGAAGCATTCTCGGAAGCGTCGCCGATAGCGCCCTTGGCTCCGCCGGGGTTTCCACGAGCATCGCCGGAGTGAGCCTGCCGGTCGGATCCTTGCTGTCGGACGCGATCGCGAGCCTTCTCGACTGCAAGGAGCAGCAGCAGGCCGCTGCGGCAACCAACGAAGCGATCCGGGGAGGCGTTGGAAGCGAGGCGAGCTGGCAGAGCCAAACCCGCGCGAACGTTCACGGATCGTCTAAAGTGACGGGCGAAGAGCAGCTCGCGGACGGTGCTCAATGCCTCACCGTCACCGACGTCGTCATCGTCGACGGCGAGGAGACCACCGTTCCCAAGCGAATGTGCCGGGCGAATGGACAATCGGCCTACGTGAAGGTGTGATGCGGATCGGCGTCCTGGCAGTCGCAGGCGCGGCGTTGTTACTCTCCGCCGCCGCTCCGGCAGCACCAATGGACCCGGACAACCCGACCTGCCCGAAGGACCTTAACTGGTCGACCTATCGCCAGATGAAATTCACGCCCGAAACCGTGAACGGGCAGCTGATCCTGAAAGCCGAGGGCATGATCGACGACGGCGCGCCGCAAAGGCTGGAGGATGCACTGAAGAGCAATTCGGTGCGCGAAATCTGGCTTCGCTCGCCCGGGGGAAGCGCCCGGGCTGGCAATGCTGCGGGCAAAATCATCCGGGATTCGATGATACCCACCCGCATCCCGAGCGGCTGGGCGTGTTTCTCCGCGTGCAACTTCATGTTCATGGGCGGGGTAATCCGCTATGTGGACCCGGAAGGCCTTTTCGTGGTGCACATGTTCACGCACCTGGGCGACAAGAAAGCCGTTCGCGAAGAGGTCGAACGCGACGCCGACAGTGCCATCGCGTTGATTGGAGACGTCGAGCAGGATTCGGCACTTCTCGCGAGCGAGGACAATGATTTCCTCATCCGGATGGGCGTTTCCAGGAAGCTGCTGACCGACGTCATGTACCGGCAGAAGGCGATTGCCGACGCAGATGACAAGTCGACTCGCCGCTGTCTGACCAACGAGGAGGCCGTCAAGTACAACGTCGTCAACGCACAATGATCTAAGCTCGAGGAGGACCCGGGAAATGAAGACTACTCAGCTGTTCAGGATTGTCGCCGCCGGACTCGCTCTTGGCGTGTCGTCGGCATCCGTTGCGACCGTGCTTGTCGTCCGCGCCGCCGGGCCGTCGGCGAAGGTGTACCCGCCGGGCAAGGCGCTTCCGGAAAGCGCCAAGATCCAGCTCAAGCCGGGCGATAGCGTCATGCTTCTCAACACCAGCGGCGCGCGCACGCTGCGCGGCCCGGGAACCTTCGCGGTAGCATCGTCCGGACAGGGGCTTGCGGCGGCTGCAAATCACCGTGCACGCTTCAGCGCGATGCGCAGCGGCGAAATTCCGCTGAACCCCAGCCCCTGGAATCTCGACATCACGCAAAGCGGCAAGCTGTGCGTTGCCAATCCGTCCAAACTGACCTTGTGGCGGCCACAGAAAAGCGACGACATGAAGCTGACCATCAAGGGCGGCGGTGCGCAACAGACCGTCGACTGGCCGGCGGGGAAGGACACCATCGACTGGCCGGCTTCCCTTCCGATCACAAGTGGCGCGGAATACCAGCTTAGCCAGCCAGGAAGCGGCGATACAGCGCGCGTGACCTTCGTCACCCTTGCAAGCGCTCCGGGCGATACGATCGGGACAGCGCAATCGCTGATTGCCAACGGATGCAGCAACCAACTCGACGTGCTCGTGGACGGCGCGACGATCGATTGACGCCTAGCCCTCGACAACTCCTTCTTCTCGCAGCCTGGAGACCTCGGCGGAATCTATCCCGAGTTCGTGAAGCACGTCGCTTGTGTGCTCTCCGAGCGTGGGCGGCGGGAGGTTCGAATCGGTGCGCTCTCCGTCGATCCGGACAGGCGACCCGACCACGGGCGTTCCGGCAACCATCCGCACCATCGCCCGGTGCTGCGCCTGGACGTCTGACAAGGCCTGGCTGACGCTGTTGATCGGCCCGGCGGGGATCCCAGCCTCTTCGAGGAGCTGGAGCCATTCGGCCGCGGGCCTGGAGCGAATGCATTCGGCGATCGAACCGACGATCTCGGTGCGATTCGCAACGCGTGCAGAGTTGCTCGAGAAGCGCTCGTCTTCGGCCCATTCGGGATGGCCGCACAGTCGGGCGAGCCGAGCAAACTGGCGATCGTTGCCGACGGCGACGACGATCTTCCCGTCGGCGGCATCGAACGGCTGGTACGGGACGATGTTGGGGTGCGTGTTGCCCTGCCTTGGCGGATCCTCTCCGGAGACGAGGGCATTCGACGCCTGGTTGGCGAGCATCGCCAGCTGCGTGTCGAAAAGGGCCATGTCGATGTGACCCCCCTCCCCGCTCTTTTCCCGGCGGTACAAAGCGGCAAGTATCGCCACCGCCGTGTACATTCCGGTAAACAGGTCGGCGACCGCGACTCCGACCCGCATCGGCTCGCCTCCGGGCTCGTCGTCGGGTTTTCCGGTGACGCTCATCAGCCCGCCCATTGCCTGGATGATGTAGTCGTAGCCGGCGCGCCCCGAATATGGTCCGTCCTGGCCAAAGCCGGTAATGGACGCGACGACCAGCCGCGGATTGACCTCGCGGAGCGAGCCCGCGTCGAGCCCGAGCCTTGCCAGCCCTCCCACCTTGAAGTTTTCCACCACGACGTCGGCATAGCCGGCGAGGCGCCGGACGAGCGCTGCGCCCTGCTCCGTCGAGAAGTCGATTGCGACGGAGCGCTTGCCGCGGTTCGCCGACAGGAAGTACGCCGCGACCTTCTCGCCGTCGCGGACGTGCCACGGCGGCCCCCAGTGGCGCGTGTCGTCGCCCGTGCCCGGCCGCTCGATCTTGATGACTTCGGCGCCCAGGTCGGCGAGCAATTGCGTGCACCACGGGCCGGCCAGAACCCGGCTGAGATCGAGCACCCGGATTCCGGCGAGCGGTAACGCCGTCACGCCGCGCGCCTCGACCACGGACGGCGGTCGGCCAGGATCGCCTGTGCGGCATTGTGCCCCGGCGCGCCCGTGACGCCGCCGCCCGGGTGCGCTCCCGAGCCGCAAAGATAGAGGCCCTTCAGCGGCATCCGGTAGTCGGCCGCACCGATCATCGGACGAGCGCTGAACAACTGGTCCAACCCCATCTTGCCGTGAAAGATGTCGCCCCCGATGAGGCCGAAGCGGCGCTCCAGGTCGAGCGGCGAATGAATTTGCCGGCCGATGACCGATTTCGCAAATCCGGGCGCATGAGAATCGACAGTGGCGATGATCGCGTCAGCCGCCTTTTCCCGCTCCTTGTCCCAGCTTCGACCGGGGCCGAGATCGAACCGGAAGTGCTGGCAGAAAAGAGAGGCGACGTGCTTGCCCTTGGGAGAAAGGCCTGCGTCGAGCGTCGAGGGGATCAGCATTTCGATCACCGGCCTTTTCGACCAGCCGTTCGCTCGAGCATCGACGTAAGCGCGATCCATGTAATCGAGACTGGGCGCCATGATGATGCCGCCCGTGAGGTGGTCCCCCTTCTTGGGAAGAACCGTGAATTTGGGAAGCTCGGACAAAGCGACGTTCATCCGGAAGGTGGCGCTTTCGCACTTCCAGCCGTGCATTCGCGCCGCCACGTCCTGATCGACCGCTCCATCGGGCACGAGCCGGTCGAACAACAGCTTCGGATTGACCCCTGCAGCCACGATCGGCGCGCGGATCGCCTTGCCGCCCACGACCACGCCCGCGGCCCTGCCCTTTTCGACGATGAGCTCCTCGACGGGCGAATTGAGCACGATGTCCACGCCCTTTTCCCGGCAGGCGCGCGCCATTGCCTGGGTGATCGACCCCATTCCACCGATGGCATGCCCCCAGGCGCCTTCGACGCCTGCAGCTTCACCAAATAGGTGATGAAGAAGTACGTATGCTGTACCGGAATCGTACGGAGAGGCGAAATTCCCGACCACTCCGTCGAAACCGAAAAGCGCCTTCGCCAGCTCGCCCTGGAAATGGCGGTCTAGAATTTCTCCCGCGCTCTTGACTGCGAAGTCGAAGACGGTGCGGGTCTCTGCGACAGACAGCCCGGCCATGTCGCGGCCCAGGCTGAGCAGCTTCGGAAGTGCGGCGATCTTGCGGCCCATTTCCGGCGGTGCGCGAAGAAGCCACTTCTTGAGCAGCCGAACCACCGTCTCGAGCTCCGCGATGTAGCGATCGTACCCTTGCGCGTCCGCGGGGTCGAGCCGCTTGATCTCCTTGCGCGTGAGACCGCCGCGGCCGCTGAGGAGATAGTCGCCGTCTCCGGGCAGGAAATTGTCCCGCTTGCGGAGCACCACCTTTAGCCCGTGCCGTTCCAGATCCATGTCGCGGATGACCCTGGGCTGCAGGAGACTGACCGTATAGCTGGCTGCCGAGTTGCGGAAGCCGGGAAGGAATTCGTCGGTGACCGCGGCTCCACCGACCTTGTCCGCTGCTTCAAGGACCGTGACCTTGAGACCCTTGCGGGCGAGGTAAAAGGCGCAGGTCAGGCCGTTATGGCCCGCCCCGATGATGATCGCGTCGCTCGTCATTGCCCGCGCTCTTAGGGCGATCCGCCGAACGCGGCCAGTGGCCTTCGGAGCATCCGCGCTCGCCGGTTCGTTGCAATCGGCGACGAGCCCGAAAACCGCGCCGTCCCGCCGAGGCGGTATTCGAAGGCGAACGGGCATGAACCCGGCAGACGAAAGGACTTCAATGAGAATCCAGGAAATCCACCCCGCCCTCGTCCACCTCCCGCTCGCCTTCGCTCCCGCAGCGCTCGCGGTCGAAGGCTATGGCGCCGCCTCGGGCGATGCCGACGCGCGCAAGGTCGGCCGCTGGCTCACGGTCGCGGCCGCCCTGTCGGTGATCCCGGCCGCAATTTTCGGCCTGGTCGCGCAGGCGTCGATTCGGCGACGCGGACAGGGACACCGCGAACTCATCACGCACCGCAACCTCAACGCACTGGTGACGGTCACGCTCGGAGCGGTCGGCGTATCACGCTTGCGCGGCAAAAAGCCTGGCGCGGCTTACTTCACCGCCACGGCTGCTGCGGTGGGAACCATGGCCTATACCGCATACCTCGGCGGCAAGATGGTCTATGAACTCGGACTTGGTGTCATTCCGGCAGGCACAGTCGAAGCGAAGCGCGCACCGCGGCTTGACGAACCCGGCGAGGCGTTTCGCCGATCGGCTGCGAACATCGGACACGCGACGAAGCATGCGATCCACCACCTTCGGGAAGGCAAAATTGCACCGTCGCTGTTTCGCCACGGCGATGAGGCCGCCGCCGACGAAAGCTAGCGCATCAGCACCAGCTCTTCGGCCATGGTCGGGTGAAGCGCGACCACCGAATCGAAATCGCTCTTCTTGAGCCCCGCCTTCACCGCAATCGCCGCCGCCTGGAGGATTTCCGCCGAATCCGGGCCGATCATGTGGATTCCGACGATCCGCTCGCTCTCCGCATCCACGACGAACTTGTACAGCGACCGCTCGTTGCGCCCCGCGAGGACGTTCTTCATCGGCCGGAAATCGGACGTGTACGTCCTGACGGCCCCGAGCGTGTTGCGCGCCTCGCTTTCGGTCAGCCCCACCGCGGCCAATGGCGGGTGGCTGAAGACCGCCGACGGGATGCAGCTATAATCGACCCGCGTCGCAGCGCCCCCGAAAAAGCTGTCGGCGAAGGCCTGTCCCTCCCGGATCGCGACCGGCGTAAGCTGGACCCGATCGGTAACGTCGCCGACTGCAAAAATGGACTCGACCGAGGTGCGGTTGTCGTCACCCACCTTGACGGCACCGCGTTCGCCGAGATCCACGCCAACAGCCTCGCAGCCAAGGCCGTCCGTATTCGGCAGCCGCCCTGCAGCGATGAGCAGCTGGTCGGCCTCGATGTTGTCGCAGCCTGCCATCGTCAGCTTCAGCCGTCCCGATTCCAGCCTTTCCACCCTCTCGATCGTCGAGTGGAATTTGAAGTCGAGGCCCTTCCGGAGCGAGATCTGGATCAGCCGATCGACGATCTGTTGGTCGTATCCGCGCAGGAGCACGTCCGACCTGTTGACGACCGTGACGCTGGAGCCGAGCTCGTTGAAAATCCCGGCGAACTCGTTGGCGATGTAGCCGCCGCCAACGATCACGATGCGCTCCGGCAGCTCCTCCAGGTGAAATGCGTCGTTGGAGCTGATCGCATGCTCGATTCCGTCGATCTGCGGCATCAGCGGGCGTGCGCCGGTCGCAATCAGGATTTTGCCGGCCGTAATCTCCCGGCCCGAGGCGAGGCGCACGGAATTGGGCCCTGAAAGAACCGCTCGCTCGTGGAAGATCTCGACGCCGTGGTTGGTCAGCGTGTCCCCGTACGCTCCCTCCAGCCGTGACACCTCGGCAAGAACATTGTCGCGAAGAACAGGCCAGTTGAACGTCTTCTTCGGAACGTCCCAGCCGAACATTGCCGCGTCCTCGAGATCCTCGGCGAAATGCGCCCCGTACACGAGCAGCTTCTTGGGCACGCAGCCGCGGATCACGCACGTCCCGCCGACGCGGAATTCCTCGGCGATCGCCACCTTGGCGCCGTGAGCGGCAGCCACTCGGGAGGCTCGAACTCCGCCCGACCCGGCACCGATCACGAACAGGTCGAAGTCAGCCATCAGACGTTCGCCCGCTCGATGAGTTCACGGGTGGAAGGGTCGAGGCTGTCCTCGTCCGCGCCTTGCGCAAGCTCGCGGGCGATATCCTTTCCAAGCTCCACCCCGAACTGGTCGAAGGGATTGATTCCAAGGAGGACGGCTTCGCAGAAAGTGCGGTGTTCGTAGAAGGCAAGGAGCGCTCCAAGGGTTCGGGCGTCGAGCCGCTCGAGAAGGATCGTCGAGCTTGGCCGATTGCCGGCATAGCTTCGGTGCGGATCGTCGCTCTTTCGCCCGCGCATCAGCGCCGCCCCTTGCGCGAACGCATTGAGGAGCAGCTGGCGGTGATGATCGGGGAAGGCGCTTTCGTCTTCGGCAACGACGACGAACTCGACCGGGACAAGCACCGTTCCCTGGTGAAGAAGCTGGAACACGGCGTGCTGCGCGTCGGTGCCGGTGCCTCCCCACACCACCGGCGCCGTGGCGCGATTCACCGGATCGCCGCCGGCAGTCACCGACTTGCCGTTCGATTCCATCTCGAGCTGCTGCAGGTAGGCGACCAGCAGCCGCAGGCGCTCGTCGTACGGAAAGATGCCGCGAGTCTCGCAGCCGAGCTTCTGCGTGTACAGCAGGTCGGCGAAAGCGGCGAGGAGCGGGAAATTCTCCCTGGGATCGCTGTAGCGGAAGTGCCGGTCCATTTCGGAAGCGCCCTCCAGCACCTCCTCGAACGCATCCCAGCCCAGCGCAAGCGCAGCGGAAATCGAAACCGCGCTCCACAACGAGTAGCGGCCTCCGACGCTCTCGGAGAACTGGAGGACTCGAGTCTCGTCGATTCCAGCCTTCACCGCGGCTTCGGGGGCGGCCGTGACCGCGATGACGCGGCCGAACGGATCGGCAACGCCACTCTGCCTGAGCCAGGCGACAGACGCGTCCAGGTTCGCCATCGTCTCGGCGGTCGTGAAGGTCTTGGATGCGGCGACGATCAGCGTCGTTGCCGGATCGAGATCCGCGATGGCACCGTCGAATGCCTGCGGATCGATATTGGAGAGGAAGCGAACCTGCAGCCCCGACCCGGAACGGCCGAGCGAGTCGACCAGCAGCTTCGGGCCGAGGAGAGATCCGCCGATGCCGATATGAAGCACGCCGGTGACATCGCCGAAGGCGCCTGCCTCTATGGCGTCGACAAGCGCCCGCATTCGAGATCGTCGCGAGCTTGCAAGCCGGACGGCTTCCGGGCTCCCCGAACCGCGCTCCGCGACGTGCTCCGCCGCGCGCTTCTCGGTGACGTTCACGACCTCGCCCGCGAAGAGGGCTTGTCGCGTGGAATCGAATTCGCGCTCGCCCGCGAGGGCAAGAAACGCGTCTATGAAGCCGGCGTCCAGGTGCGTCTTGGACCAATCGAAATAGGTGCCGGCGACCTCTGCCGATAATTTCTGCAGGCGATCCGGATCGGCACGAAACAGCTCATCGAGCGGCTTGAGCGGATGCTCGTCGATCCTTGTCCACGCGTCCTTGGGCATTGGGCGGCTTCATAGTGGCCGCACGGGATATTGCCATAGCTTGCGACTTCACTCCCGCTGCCCCAGAGGATTGCCGATGAGTCGCGCACGTGCTGGAAAATCCCGTCGATCGGAGGGCATGAGCACGATCCGGTTCATCATCGTCGTCGCGTTTCTCGCCTGGGCATTTCGAAGCTTCGTCTTCGGCGCCTTCAGCATCCCCTCGGGATCGATGCTTCCAACGCTTCGGATCGGCGATTATTTGTTCGTCGCCAAGTGGCCGTACGGCTATTCGCGCTTCAGCTTTCCACTGCAATTTCCGCCGTTTCGCGGGCGCGTGCTGGCGCATTTTCCCGAGCGCGGAGACATCGTGGTGTTCGTACCGCCGGGCGACGACCAGGTGGACTTCGTAAAGCGCGTGATCGGCGTTCCCGGTGACGTCGTCGAGGTTCGCGGCGGCCGTGTGATCCTGAACGGAAAGCCGTTGAGGCTCCAGCGGCTGGAACCGGTGCGAATTCCGATTTCCCCCAACAGTCCATGCCGGACCACGCAGGGCGCTCAGCCGAGAATCGCCGGCCGGGGCGGGAATCGCGCTTGCCTTTACACCAGCTATCGCGAAACGCTTCCCAATGGAGCCAGCTACAGGATTCTCGACCAGGTGACGGATTCGATTGCGGACGATTGGCCGGCGACGACGGTCCCGGCGGGGCGTCTGTTCCTGATGGGCGACAATCGCGACGACAGCCTCGACAGCCGCTTTTCGCCCGCCGAGGGCGGAATCGGCTTCGTTCCGCTCGATCGGGTGGTGGGCCGCGCGGAGCTGGTCTTCTGGTCCACAGACGGCAGCGCGAATTATGCGAAACCGTGGACCTGGTTCACCGCGCTTCGAGGCAATCGGCTGGGCCACAACCTGGAGCCGACGACACGATGAGCGGGGATATCGCCGCCTTCATCGCCGACCGGCTCGGGCACGAGCCACGCGACATCGGCCTCTTCCGCGCGGCGCTCACGCACGCCAGCACCCGCGAAGCCAATTACGAGCGGCTGGAGTTCCTCGGCGACCGAGTCCTTGGGCTCGTCATCGCGCAGTGGCTCTATGAGCGGTTCCCCGACGACCCCGAAGGCAACCTGTCACGGCGCTTCAATACCCTGGTCGACCGGGTCACGTGCAGCGACATCGGCCGCGAACTTGGGCTCCCCGACGTAATCCGCCTCGGAAAGCAGGCGCTCGGCGACGGCGCCAACTGGAGCGACAATGTCGTCGGCGACGTTGTCGAGGCGCTGATCGGGGCCATATTCCTCGAAAGCGGGCTCGATTCGGCGGAAGCGTTCATCCGCCGGCTCTGGGAACCGCTCGTGGAGCACCAGAGCGGCGTCCCCAAGCACCCGAAATCGGCGCTCCAGGAGCTTGCGGCAGCCCGTGACCTTCCTACCCCGACGTACGACGTCCTCTCGCAGACCGGTGCGCACCACTCGCCGACGTTCAAGGTGCGGGTCTCGATCGACAAGCTCGGCGAAGCGGAGGCCGAGGGAACGAGCAAGCAAGACGCTGAAACACAGGCGGCCAAGGCGCTGCTGGACAAGGTCAAATGAACGAAACCAAGACACGCGCCGGTTTCGCCGCCGTGATCGGTGCGCCCAACGCCGGCAAATCCACTCTGGTCAACGCGCTTGTCGGCCAGAAGGTCGCCATCGTGAGCGCAAAGGCGCAGACGACGCGGTCGCGGCTGATGGGCATTGCCGTCGAAGGCGAAACCCAGATCCTGCTGGTCGACACGCCCGGCATTTTCCAGCCCCGGCGGCGGCTCGACCGGGCGATGGTGCAGGCGGCGTGGAGCGGCGCCGAAGATGCGGATCTCATCCTGCTCGTGGTCGACTCCGAAGCCGGGCTGAAGGAGCAAGTCGAGCGGGCATTCGCCGGGCTGGAAAAGCGCCAGCACCCGCTGTTCGTCGCTCTCAACAAGATCGACCTGGTCAAGAAGGAGCGGCTACTCGGGCTTGCGTCGGAGCTGACGGAGCGGCTCCATCCCGAGCAGCTGTTCATGATCAGTGCCGCGAACGGCGACGGCGTTGCCGACCTCAAGGCCGCGCTTGCCGGGGCGATGCCGCAGGGGCCGTGGCTCTACCCCGAGGACGAGCTGTCGGACGCGACCGACCGCATGATCGCTGCCGAGCTCACTCGCGAGCAGGTGTACGAACAGCTTCACCAGGAGCTGCCTTACGCAACCGCCATCGAGACCGAAACGTGGGAGGATCGCCCGGACGGCTCAACGGCCATCCGCCAGCAGATCCTGGTCGAGCGCGACAGCCAGAAGGCCATCGTGATCGGCAAGAGCGGTCGGCGGCTCAAGGAAATCGGCCAGCGTGCACGCGAGGCTATTGCGGAGCATCTTGGCCGCAAGGTCCACCTCTTCCTGCACGTGAAGGTGAGCCCCAAGTGGGGCGAGGACCGGTCGCTCTACGAGCAAATCGGGCTCGAGTGGAGCGACTAGCCGAGCACTTCGCCTACCCAGGCAGGGACCAGCTCGCCCGCACGCCCGGTACGGCTTTCGTCGAACAGGATGCTTCCCAAGCTGGGCTCCAGGTTCATCTCCAGCGTGCGTGCCCCGCAATAGCCGGCGGTCTGGACGAATCCGGCAGCCGGATACACGGCGCCGGACGTTCCGATGGAAACGAAAAGGTCGCAGCGTTGTAGCGCCTCGTCGATTCGGTCCAGCGCATGGGGAATTTCTCCAAACCACACGATGTCGGGGCGAACGGCCCCCGCGGTTTCGCATTCGGGGCACGTCGCCGCCTTGCCCATCGCCCCGGTCCACGCGAAGCGAGCATTGCAGCGCAGGCACCAGCCCCGGGTGAGCTCTCCGTGCATATGGACGAGCCGTTTGGAACCGGCCCTCTCGTGCAGGTCGTCGACGTTCTGGGTAACGAGAAGCAACTCGCCTGGCCATTGCTCGTCCAGCCGCGCCAGCGCTTCGTGGGCGGCGTTGGGCCGGACGGAGGCAAGCTTCGCGCGCCGTGCATCGTAGAAAGCGTGCACCAGCGCCGGATCGCGTGCAAAACCTTGCGGAGTGGACACGTCCTCGACCCGATGCCCTTCCCACAGGCCATCGGGCCCGCGAAATGTGGAAAGCCCGCTTTCGGCGGAAATACCGGCTCCGGTGAGGATGACGATGTTTCGAATTTCGCTTTCCACGAAGCGCTCCTTCCACGCGCCGAGCCCTGGCCGCAAGTCGAACAAAACGGGCTCTGGGCCGTTGGTTAACCAACAGCAACGCAAAGGAGTTTATTGTAATGGCCGACGACAACGACATTCTCAACGATCGCGCCGAGGGCAGCCTCAAGAAGACCGGAGGACAGGTCGAGGAAAGCGCCGGACGTGCGATCGGCGACCAGGACATGAAGCGTGAAGGCGAGAAGGACCAGGCCGAAGGCAAGGTCCAGAAGGCCTGGGGCGACGTCAAGAACGCCGCCAAGGACCTCGTCGACGACGACTAAGGTCTTGGTTTCAAACCGAACAACGAGGGCGGAGGCGAAAGCTTCCGCCCTTTTTGCTGTGCGGGTGCAATTTGCTTTTTGCAGGAGCGTTCCCCTAAGGTCGCGCCATCCAAAGACAGGAGACTCCCAAACGATGCTTGGTTCCAAGCTGAAGACCTATGCCTGTGCCGCAGCCCTTTGTGTGGCGCCGCTTGCCCTCACCCCCGCCTCCGCCGCGACCCCGGCCGAGGTTCATCCTGGAATGACCGTGGTCGATCCCAGCGGCGGTACCGTTGGAATGATCGCCGGAGTGAAAGGCGACAACGTCCTTCTCAAGACCGACAGTCATGAGCTGCAGATCCCGATGAGCTCCTTCACCGCGAGCAAGGGAAAGCTGCTGTTCGCGATGACGGCCGCGCAGCTCAACGCCGAAGCCGATAAGCAGGCGGCCGCCGCGGCGGCGGCGGTTGCCGTCGGAGCGCCCGTATACGGCAGCGGCGGAACGCTCGCCGGCAACATCGAAGCGCTCGACAATTCGCTCGTCACCATCAAGCTCACCAACGGCAATACCGTCCGAATTCCGCGCTCCGGTGTCGGCGGAGGCGCCAAGGGCGCAGTGCTGGGAGTGACGACGCAGCAGCTCAACGACCTCGCTTCCCAGGCCGGAACTCCGGCTCCTGCCGCCGACGCACCGGCGGGCGAGTAGTCGCTGCGGCGTCCGCGCGTTGCGTGAAGCGTGAGTCGCGGACGAATTCGAATCGGGATCGGCGGGTGGACGTTTCCGCCCTGGCGCGGGACCTTCTACCCGCCGGACCTGCCGCAGAGGCGAGAGCTGGAATTCGCGTCGAGCCGCTTCGGCGCGATTGAAATCAACGCGACTTTCTACGGCCGCCAGAGCCCCAAGAGTTGGCAGTCGTGGGCGCAGACCGTGCCTGACGAATTCCAGTTTGCGGTGAAAGGCTCGCGCTATTGCGTGACTCGACCCAGTCTGGCCGATGCGTCCGAGGGTCTCGGCGTCTATTTCGCTCAAGGCCTGTCGGCCCTCGGCGACAAACTTGGCCCGATCCTATGGATGCTCGCCGCCCGCCGCGAGTTCGACGAAGCGGATATTGCGGGCTTCTTCGCGATCCTCCCGCGCGAGCTGAACGGAATCCCACTCCGCCACGCGATCGAGCCGCGGCACGAAAGCTTTCGCGACGAACGCTTCTATGCGCTTTGCCGCAAGCATGACGTCGCCATCGTCTTCGGCGACGACGAAGACTTCCCCTGCATCGATGCCGACACCGCAAGCTTCGCTTATGCCCGCCTCCAGTGCATGAAAGAGTCCATCGCGACGGGATATTCGAGCGACCGGCTGGATCAGTTCGCAGAGCGCGCGAACCGCTGGGCCGATGCCGGGCGCGACTGCTACCTGTTCATGATCAACGGAGCGAAAGTGCGCGCGCCAGCGGCCGCGCTGGCACTGCAGGAGCGGCTTCGCTAATCAGCCGCAATGCCTGCTTCAAACGACCCCATCCGCATCGAACTTTTCGCGCCGCACGGGCGCATGGGCCAGGCAATCGCCGAGGCTGTCGCCGAAGGACCGGGTTTCGACATCGTCTCCGAAGGCGGCGACGTGCTCGTCGATTTCTCTGCACCCGAAGCTCTGCCCGAAAGCCTCGAACGAGCCGTCTCTTCGGGAATTCCCATCCTGGTCGGAACGACCGGCCTCGCCAAAGAGGCCGACGACCAAATCGCCGACGCAGCCAAGTCGGTCGCAGTTCTGCGCGCTTCGAACACGTCGCTTGGCGTCGCAGTCCTGTGCGACCTCGTCGAGCGCGCCGCGCGGGTGCTTGGGCCGGAGTGGGACATCGAAATCGTCGAAATGCACCACCGGATGAAGGCCGACGCACCGTCCGGCACCGCGCTGTCGCTCGGCGAGGCTGCAGCCAAAGGGCGCGGAACTCCGCTCGAGGCCGAACGCGGGCGCGACGGCACCGGCCTCAAGCGAAAGGAGGGTGCGATCGGATTCGCTTCTCTTCGCGGGGGAACGGTCGCCGGAGAGCATGATGTCATCTTTGCGGGGCCGGACGAGCGGCTGATCCTGTCGCACAGGGCGCAAAGCCGAGCGATTTTCGCGCGCGGAGCGCTTGCCGCTGCGCAATTCCTCGCCGGCAAAGCCCCCGGGCAATACACGATGCGCGACGTCATCGACGCCTCGTGAAGAAAGCGGAGGTATTCGAGTTCTTTCGGCGGCTGGCGGAGGAGAACCCCGCGCCGACGACGGAGCTCGACTACACCAACGCCTACACATTGCTCGTCGCGGTCGTCCTGTCCGCCCAGGCCACCGACGCAAGCGTCAACATCGCCTGCGCGCCCCTGTTCAAGCAGGTGGCCACGCCAAGACAGATGTTGGAGCTCGGCGAAGAGGCGCTTCGCGATCGCATCAAGACGATCGGCCTGTTCAACACCAAGGCGAAGAATGTCATCGCTTTATCCAAGGCACTGATCGAAAATTTCGGCGGCGAAGTGCCCCGCACCCGCGAAGACCTGCAGACGCTGCCGGGCGTGGGGCGGAAGACCGCGAACGTGGTCCTGAACACCGCGTTCGGAGAAGAAACATTCGCCGTCGACACGCACGTCTTTCGCGTTTCGAACCGCACCGGCCTTGCCCCCGGCAAGACGCCCGACGAGGTAGAAGCCAAGCTCGACAAGATCGTGCCGCAGCCGTTCCGGCGCGACGCCCACCACTGGCTAATCCTTCACGGCCGCTATGTATGCAAAGCACGAACGCCGGAATGCTGGCGCTGCCCGGTCGCCGATTTGTGTCGCTACAAGCCCAAGACGCCGCCGCCGGAGATCAAGTCCAAAGACGCTCGAAGCGGCTCCCCAGGGTCGTCAAAAGCTCGTACTGGCTAAGTCCCGACGCTTGGGACGCGGTCGGCAAGTCATAGTCGAGTTCGACCCAGTCGCCTTCCTTCAGATCGGGCGCAGAATCGCAGCCGACGGCGGTAAGATCCATCGATACGCGGCCCAGAACCGGCAGCGTAAATTCGCCGGCAAAGGCGCTTCCGCTCGACGAGAAGCCGCGCAGGTAACCGTCGGCGTAACCGATGTTGAGAATGGCTGCCTCATGCTCGCCGGCGGCGACGAAGGTTGCGCCATATCCGCAACTTTCCCCCTCCTGGAGCGTCCGCCGCTGCACGATTTGCGCGTCCACACGCACGACCTGGCGAATGGCATTCGCCGCCTCCTTGCGCGGGATCCCCCCGTAGATCGCGAGTCCTGGGCGGACGAGGTCGAGGCTGTAGTCCCGGCCAAGGCAGATTCCGGCCGAATTGGCGATTGCGAAGCGTTTGGCCGGCACCGCCCCCGCGATGTCCCGGAATGCCTTGAGCTGGCGCGCATTCATCTGCGAATCCGCATCGGCGCAGGCCAGGTGGCTGTGGAGGGTGTCGATCGCGAGGCCGTCCAGCGCAGCGATGTCGTCCGGGCGCAGACCGAGACGGTTCATGCCTGTGTCGATCATCACGTCGGCGGCGCGCCCGGGCGCAATCTCCCGCCAGCGCTTCACCTGCTCGACGCTATTGAGAACCGGCCGGGCAATCGAGGCAACCGCCGCTTCCCCGTCGGCAGGACCGACACCGTGCAGCACGACCAGCGAGGAATCGCCCGGCACCGGGCCGAGCTCCTCTGCTTCGGCATAAGTGGAGACGAAGAAGGTGCGGCAGCCGGCATCGTACAGGGCGCGCATCGTCTCGCGCGCTCCCAAACCGTATCCGTCGGCCTTGATAGCCGCTCCCGCAGGGACTCCGGCGCGCTCCTGCAACCAGATCCAGTTGTTCTGGAGGGCGGCTCGGTCGAGCCTCAGTCGGAGCGGGCGATGCATTGGTGCGGACTAGCGTCCGTGCCGGTCCGCGTCGAGGCGCGCCTTGGCCGCGGCCCAATCGGCGCCGTCGAACTGTTCGATTGCGAGCTCGATCGCCTGATCAAGGCACCTTGCGTTCACGCTCCACGAGTCCGGATGCGAGCGCGGCTGGTAGAAGCTTTTGACGCCGCAACTGCTGCAGAACAGATGCTCGGCCGTTCCTGTGCCGAAGCGATAGCTGGCCAGCCTGTCGCGGCCTGTCAGAAGCTCGAACCGGCCATGCGGCACGATGACGTGGACGAAACCCGTCATCCGGCAGATCGAGCAGTTGCACTCGAGCGCGGGAACAGGCGGCGGCGCCAACTCGGCCTCGAACCGAACCGCTCCGCAGTGACATCCGCCGCCGACCTTCATGCGCTCAAACGTAGTGGGGGCCGGGGCGCTCGCGCAGCTCTTCGTAGTGGACGAGCGCCGGAACAGGGCCGAGCGGCACCGGCTCTCCATCGCGGAATGCCCATTCGCCGCGATCGCAGTCCTGCGCGCGGACATAGCCGTTGATATAAAAGCGCCGCTGGTGATCCGACCTGTTCTCGCCCGATCCGTGGACGATGTAAGCGCTCCATAACGCGAGATCGCCAGGCTCCAGCTCAAGGTCGATGGCATCGGCGCCAGAGAGGCCGACATCGCCCAGCGCCTTGTCGCGAAGCGGCGTCCCGAGCGATCTCTTGCTGCAGTCCATCGCAAGGTCGCCGTTCAAATGGCTTCCGGGAATGAAACGAAGCCCGCCCGATAGCGGGCCGTGGGGGTCGATTGCCAATCCCGTCTGGACGTAGGAGCCTGCGAGGTTGCGGTACGCCCACGCAGGCCGACGGGATCGGCAGTCCTGGTGCCAGGCGAAGTCGCCGCCGCGGCCGCGCGATTTCCAGTGAAGCTGGTTGATGATCTGTTTGGTGGTCGCTCCGATCAGCGGTTCGACAGCGCTTGCGATGCGCCTGTCCAGCCGAACGGAATCGAGCACTGGCTGATGATAGGAGGGCCACTGCACCATCCGAACCACGGGCTCGCTGCCGGTGGGCGACGCAACATCGTAGAACAAGTTGCCGTGACGGAAGCTGCGACCGTAGGCCATTCCCTCGGCGTGAACCTGGTCGGCGGCCGCTGCAATCGCCGCGACTTCATCGGCGGAAAACAGGCCGCGAATGATTGCGTACCCATCGCTCAGGAACGCCGAAACATGGTCGGCTCTGTCTTCGGCGCTCCGTAGCCGTACCGGCTGCTGGCAACCCATGTCCTACCTCCCCCGGCGAGGCAGGATAACGAAAGTCGTTGAGATTGCCAGCTTTTTTGTGGCCCTATTCGACCGTCACGCTCTTCGCGAGGTTGCGCGGCTGGTCCACGTCGGTGCCTTTGAGCACCGCAGTGTGATAGGCGAGGAGCTGGACCGGGACAGCATAGACGATGGGCGCGATGAGCGGGTGAACCTGCGGCATCTCGATGGTCGCCATGCAGCCGTCGCCAGCCTCCTCGATACCCTTCGAATCACTGATGAGCACGATGCGCCCGCCGCGAGCGCGCACCTCCTGCATGTTGCTCACGGTCTTTTCGAAAAGCGGTCCGGAAGGGGCGAGGACGATCACCGGCACATTATCGTCAATAAGGGCGATCGGGCCGTGCTTCATCTCGCCTGCCGCATAGCCTTCGGCGTGTATGTAGCTGATTTCCTTCAGCTTCAGCGCACCTTCGAGCGCCATCGGGTAATAGGGGCCGCGGCCGAGGTAGAGCACGTCGCGTGCCGGTGCGATCAAGTGGGCCATCGCGGCGATGTCGTCGTCATGGCCAAGCGCCGCGTTCAGGGCCGCAGGCGCTTGCTGGAGATGGGCAACGATATCGGCTTCTTCGTCATGGTCGATCCTGCCGCGCTTGCAGGCGAGGTTTGCCGCAAGGGCAGCAAGAACCGCGAGCTGGCACGTGAACGCCTTGGTCGAGGCGACGCCGACTTCGGGCCCCGCGCGCGTGGGGAGAAGCAGGTCCGCTTCTCGCGCCATGGAGCTGGTGGGCACGTTCACGACGACCGCGATGCGCTGCTTTTCAGCCTTTGCGTGGCGGAGCGCTGCAAGCGTGTCCGCCGTCTCGCCGGACTGGCTGACGAACAGGGCGAGCCCACCCGGCTCCAGCACCGGCTCGCGGTACCGGAACTCTGAGGCAACATCGATATCGACCGGAACGCGAGCGAACCGCTCAATCCAGTATTTGGCGACCAGGCCGGCGTAATAGCTCGTCCCGCACGCGACGATCGTCAGCCTCTCCACCGCAGCGAGATCGAAATCCATGTCAGGAAGAGCGACTTCCCCCTCGAACGAGCGGACGTAACTCTGGAGCGTATCGGCAAGCACGACCGGCTGCTCGAAGATCTCCTTCTGCATGAAATAGCGGTAATTGCCCTTTTCGATGGGTGCCGACGCGGCTCCGGATTCGACGATCGGCCGTTCGACAGGAGCATTGTCGCGGTCGAAAATTTCGATGGAATCGCGGCTGACTGCGGCCCAGTCACCCTCTTCCAGATAAGCGATTCGCTGAGTCCAGGGCGCGACCGCGATCGCGTCAGAGCCGAGATAATTCTCACCGTCGCCGAAGCCCACCGTAAGCGGCGCGCCCATGCGGGCGCCAATGACGAGGTCGGGGTGCTCGCGGAACAGGAAGGCAATGGCAAAGGCGCCCTGGAGCTTCGGGAGCACGGCCGCGACCGCCTCCTTCGGCGACTGCCCGTCCTCGATTTCGCGGGCGACGAGGTGGGCGACGACTTCGCTGTCGGTCTCGCTCTCGAACGTGCGCCCTTCGGCAATCAGCTCGTCGCGAAGCGGCTTGAAGTTCTCGATGATCCCGTTGTGCACCAGCGCCACGGAGCCAACGATGTGCGGGTGGGCATTGTCCACCGTGGGCGCGCCGTGAGTTGCCCAGCGGGTGTGAGCAACGCCGACGTCCCCGTCGAGCGGATCGGAGTCGAGTTCGCGCTTGAGATTGTCGAGCTTGCCTTCGGCGCGCCGACGGTCGAACGCGCCGTCATTGATGGTGCAGATTCCAGCGGAATCGTAACCGCGATATTCGAGCCGCTTCAGGCCGTCGAAGAGCCGGCCCGCAACGTCGCTCTTGCCGACAATCGCCACAATTCCGCACATCTATTCGGCAGCTTTCCTCGTCATTCGGTCGCGGAACCTCTTCGCCCAGCCCGCGATCCCCTTCTGCTCCGACCGCTCGAGCGCAAGGCTGTCGGCCTCGACATCGCTGGTGATCACCGATCCCGCTCCAACGATCGCGCCCTCTCCAACCGTCACCGGCGCAACCAGCGCCGTGTTAGAGCCAATGAATGCGCCGGCACCGATAACGGTCCGGTATTTGCCGAAACCGTCGTAATTGCAGGTGATGGTGCCCGCTCCGATGTTCGCCGCTTCGCCGACGTCGGCGTCCCCGACATAGGACAGGTGATTGACCTTCGCGCCGATCCCCACACGCGCCTTCTTCAGCTCGACGAAATTGCCGACCTTCGACTTGGCGCCGAGGTCGCTACCGGGACGAATTCGCGCGAATGGCCCGATTGTGGCTCCGGCGCCGACGGTCGCGCCCTCGATGTGGCTGAACGCCTTGATCGTCGCTCCGTCCGCGACATCGACTCCGGGACCGAAGACGACGTGCGGCTCGACCGTGACATCGCGGCCGAGCTTCGTGTCGTAGGCGAACCAGACACTCTCGGGATCGATGAGCGTCGCGCCCTCCTGGAGCACCTGCTCACGCCGTCGCGACTGCCATTCGAGCTCCAGATGTGCGAGTTCGGCGCGGCTGTTCACCCCCGCGGTTTCGTACGGATCTCCTTCGATGATGACAGCTTCGCGTCCTTCCGCGGCCGCGATGTTGACGATGTCGGGAAGGTAATATTCGCCCGCCGCATTGTCGTTGCGGACTTTGCCCAGCCAGCGGAACAGGTCGCGAGCGCGAACCGCCATCATTCCCGAGTTGCACAGCGGAACGGCGCGCTCCTCCGGCGTCGCATCCCGATATTCGACCATCTTTGCGATGCGATCGCCCTCGCCAAGAACGATACGGCCGTAAGCGGCGGGATCTTCGGGGCAGGACGCCAGCACGACCACGCCTGGCCCGTCGCCGCCGTCAAGCCGCTCCAGCATCTTCGTGAGCGTTTCCGGCTCTACGAACGGCGTGTCGGCGTAAAGGACCAGTACGGCGCCCTCGTAGCCCTCGAGAGCGGACCGAGCCTGGAGCACCGCGTGCCCAGTGCCCTTCTGCTCGGCCTGGTGAGCAACGGTGACTTCGCGTCCGTCGAGCGCCCGCTCGACCTGGTCCCGACCCTTGCCGACGACGACAATGCGTTTGCTGGCCCCGATCCCGTCGACGCTGTCCAGCAGGTGAAGGAGAAGCGGCCGCGAGGCTATCGGATGCAACACCTTGTGGATGTCGGACCGCATGCGCGTGCCCTGGCCGGCAGCAAGGATAACGACGGCGAATTCTGGCACGTGTGTCATCTCCAGTGGTGAATGGCACGGGCAATGCCGCAAGGCCAGTGGGACGGCGAAACGAAAAGGGCGGCCGTTGCGGCCGCCCTTACGAAGGCGAAAACGACGCCAGCAAGCCTAGAAGTTGGCGTAAGCCTCGTTGCCGACGAAGCCCATCTTGTCGACGTGCGCCCGCTTGGTAATTGCGAGCACCTGGTCGACGAGTTCGTACTTGGCGTTCGGCTCCGGCTGAAGATGCAGCTCGGGCGTCGGGTCCATCTGCTGCGTTGCGTCCAGGTACAGGCGCAACTGTTGCGGAGACACGGGCGTGCCGTTCCACAGGATTTCACCGCCTGCGGTGATCACGACCTTGTTCTTGGTCGGCAGGATCGGCGGCGGCGGCTGGTTGGTCTGGTCTTGCGGAAGATCGAGCTTCACCGCGTGAGTCTGCGGCGGAAGCGTGATGATGAACATGATGAGGAGCACCAGCATGACGTCGATGAGCGGCGTCACGTTGATGTCGAGCATCGGTTCGCCAGACGAGTTGTCGCTGGTGGTTTGCATCGACATTGCGGCGAACTCCTACTGAACGATGGTCTTGGGCGGAGGCTCGGAAATGAAGCCGATCCGCGCAAAGCCGGCGCGCTGCATGGTGAAAACGGTCCCGCCGATGCACTTGTACGGCGTATTGACGTCGCCGCGGATGTGCGCCTCGGGCATGGTGTCCTCGGTCAGATTCTGAGCGCCGCCGACCTTGTCGATCTGCTCCTGCAGCTTCTTCACGGCGCGGTCGAGCAGCTCATCGCTGTTCACCTTGGTCAGGTTCCAGTAAACCTCGCAACCGCCCTTGCCGTCACCCCGAACGGACAACGACACGTTCTCCGGCTTCGTAACCGTCGGTTCGTAGCGGACGTCCGGCAGCTTGACCGGGACGTTCTGGATAACGACGGGGACGGTGAGGATGAAGATGATGAGAAGCACCAGCATCACGTCGGTCAGAGGAACGACGTTGATGTCCGACATTGCTTCTTCTTCGCCTTCGGCCGGTCCTACACTTACTGCCATTTGCCTGCCTTCATCTTGCTCGTGCGCTTGACGGCCGGGCCGGAACCGTTCCGGCCCGGTCGTTCAACGTTACGCGTTCGGCGTTCCGGCGCCGGTCTGCGTCGCGCCGGTGCGAACCGGCTGGCGGCCAGCCGGATTACCGGCGGTCGTCGTGGCACCGGTACGTGCGGGAGCGACCTTTTCGCCGCCGAAGCGCGGCTTAACCGAACCGCCCGACATCAGGTAGCCGTGAAGGTCGTTCGTGTAGGCCGCGAGGTCCTCCATGATCGACTTGTTGCGGCGAACCAGCCAGTTGTAGGCGAGCACCGCCGGAACCGCGACCACGAGACCAAGAGCGGTCATGATCAGCGCCTCACCGACCGGGCCGGCGACGGTGTCGATCGACGCCTGGCCGGACGAACCGATTTTGATCAAGGCGCGATAGATGCCGATGACGGTGCCGAACAGACCAATGAACGGAGCGGTCGAGCCGACGGTCGCGAGGAAGGCCAGACCTTCACCGAGGCGGGCGCCGATCGCACCCTGGCTGCGCGCCAGGCTGTTTGCCATCCAGTCATGCTGGTCGATGGGGTCGGTCAGCTTTCCGTGCTGGTCCTGCGCCAGGAGAGCATCGTCCACGATGGCGCGATAGGCGCTCTTCGAATCGAGCTTGGTCGAAGCTTCCTTAAGGTTGGGCGAGTTCCAGAAACTCGAGCGCACCTTGCGTCCCTGGCTGATGATCTTCTGCTGCTGCATCAGCTTCGTGAACAGAATGTAGAAGGAGAAAATCGACATTCCGACCAGGATGATGAACACCGACCACGCAATGATGCCGCCCTGCTGGAGAGCCGGCAAAAGACCGTAAGGGTTGCTCGCTGCTGCGGGGGCTGCTGCGGGATTTGCCATAATCGTCTACTTTCCTCTGCAAAAAACGGGGTATGTACCAGTTTGTCTAACCGGTCAGACGCCAGGTAATCCGGGCGGTGTCCGTATCGGTCGTGGGTTGTCCATTGCTCAGTTTCGCAGGCGCGTAGCGGGCCCGGCTCCTGAGAATTCGGCAGGTCGCGTTATCCAGCGAACGTGAGCCGCTCGACTTCGTGACGCTGCAATCGCTCACGCGGCCATCGGTGCCGATCGTCAACCTTGCGACCGTCGTACCGGTTTCGTCGTTGCGGATTGCGTCCTGCGGATAGTCGTCCCCAGTGAAGTAGTTCTGGAGATTACCCTTCGCGCTCTGCGCCTTCGTCACCTTTGCAGGCGGCGGCGGCGGTGGCGGCGGCGCCGGCGGAGCCTGCGGCGTGATCACCGGCGGCGGCGCTTCGTGCACCTGCTGGATCACGGGCGGCGGCGTCACGTTCGTGCGCACGATCGGCGGCGGAGTCACCACGGGCGGCGGCTGTTGCGGCTGCTCAGGCGGCGGCGGCGGCGGTTCCTCGGGAGGAGGCGGCTCCTCCTCGACGTCAAAGGTCTTCAGGTCCTCGACGCTCTTCTTGATGACGTTGTACGCCAGGCCTGTGATGATGGTGTACAACAGGCCCCCGACGACAAAGACCGTCAGGAAGATCGATATGGCCCTGTTGCCACTGAGTTCTTTTTTTTGGGCGTAAGACATTAACCCACACTTCTCCCTCGAGACGCCGTGAACTGCACGGTCGAACCGGGCCTCCCCCAGAGCAGCCCCGTCGCCAGGTATAGGAAACTGCCCATGTGTGTATGTTTCATGGTCAGCAAGGGCGCCTCCTTATTGCCCGTTCAAGTAGCGTGCAAGGGCTTTTGTTCCGCCTCCGGTTGCACTCAAACCTCCGGAGCTTCGCCCCTGAACGACGCAAATTCCACGCCGACGCCCTTGGCATCCTTGTAGATGTCGGGTTTGGACGTCGTGACTCTCAACGCACGAACGCCGCGCATGGCAGCCAGCCTCAGGTATATTGCCTCCGCGAGCGTCTCCTGGAGATTGTAGCGCGTCGCGTTCGCCAGTTCGACCACCTGGCGCCGCACGTGATCGTAATCCCACGCTCGCGCGGGATCGTCATCCTCGGGTGCGCTCGCGTCGCACAGCCACACTTCCACGGTGACGAATAACCGCTGCGGGGCCCCTATTTCGAAATCGTGGAAGCCGATGTCGGCCATCACTTCGAGGGAATCGAGCAGGATCTTCGCACTTCGCGGGCGAAGGCCGTCGGGAACGAGGCCGCTAAGCTTCGGCTTGTCCATCATGGCTCCAGGAATTGAACGTCGCGGTCGGGCGGACTGAACCTCTGGCCCGAATCGATCAGCAGCACCTCGCCGGTCACTGCGGTCGCTGCAAGCAGATAATCGATGGCGGCGATGACGTCGTTGGCAGTCACGCCGCGGCCAAGCGGATTGCGCGTGTGCATGGCCTGGAAGTTTTCCTCGCTCTGCCCCGGCGACCTGAGCATCAGCCCGGGCGCGATCGCGTTGACGCGAATGGCCTTCCGGGCGAAATCGCGCGCCGCGAGCTCGGTCACGCCGCGAAGCGCCTGCTTGGAAACGGTGTAGCTGAGGAAATCCGGATTCGGCGCCGAAATCTTGGAATCGAGGATGTTGACGACGAGCGAGTCCCCGCTGCGATGGCGTTTTGCAAGCTCGGCCATCAGCAGGATCGGAGCGCGGGCGTTCACCGCCATGTGCGCGTCGAATTCCTCGCTGCTGAATTCGGCGAACGAATCCCATCTGAAGCGAGCGGCATTGTTCACCAGCAAGCGCACCGGCGGGAGGGTTTCGGCGGCAGCGAAAATCCCCGCCGCACAATCCGGATCGGCGAGATCGGTTTCGACCTTCACGGCTCCCTCGGGGGCACAGCTGCCCGGCCGGACTTGAGCAAGAACGGTCCAGCCGCGCTTCGCGAGCGAAGTGGCGATGGCCGCTCCTACCCTTCGGCCAGCACCGGTGACGATGGCTGTACGCGGCTCATCCATGACCGATAGTTGTCATTCAACGCGAAGCGACGCAATCCGGCAGCATGCCTGAACGAACTCCGCCGCTCGACCTCCAGGGAATAAGCCTGTCGGAACTGGCGAGAACTCGCCGACAGCCGCCGGCGTCCCCCCGTCGAGAGCTGGAACCCGCCCTTTTGCGGCCACTCGCGCATTCGGATCGCGCGCGACGGCACCTGGTACCACGAGGGCAGCCCGATCGAGCGCGGCGCGATGGTGCGGTTGTTTTCGACCATCCTGAGGCGCGAAAATGACGGCACTCACGTGCTGGTCACCCCCGTCGAAAAGCTTGCCGTGGATGTGGATCGCACGGCGTTGCGAGCGGTCGGAATCGAAACGGAAGGCTCGGGGCGGCAACGGCGGATTGGCCTCGCCCTCGACGACGGCGACGCGGTCGTTATCGGCCGCGATCACCCGCTAAGCCTTGTTGAGGACGAGAACGGACCCTCCCCGCGAGTTCTTGTTCGCAACGGGCTGGAGGCCGAGCTTTCCCGTCCCGTCTATTACCAGCTGGCCGATATTGCGCTGGAAGAAGGCGCGACACCGGCGGGCGTATGGAGCGACGGCTGCTTCTTTGCGCTGGAGCGCTCGTGACGAGACTTGCCGAGCAGCTTCGGGAACGGCTTTCGCTTCCTCCGGCAGAGGCGGCGATCGCGGGCGATGTCGCCGACCGGCCGCAGCGGGATTGCGCTCGCGCGGCCGTCCTGATCGCTGTCACCGAGCGCTCCGACCCGGGTGTCTTGCTGACTGTAAGGCGGGAAAACCTGCGCACGCATGCCGGCCAGATCGCTTTTCCTGGCGGGCGGCTGGACGAAGGCGAGGATTTCGTGGCCGCTGCGCTTCGGGAGGCGCACGAAGAAATCGGACTCGACCCCTCGCTCGTCGAGATCGCCGGGCGACTGAGCGACTATCGTACCGTAACCGGCTACGTCGTCAGCCCGGTGGTGGCGGCGATCCCGCCCGGGCTAGACCTCGTTCCCCACGAACATGAAGTCGCCGACTGGTTCGAGGCGCCGCTGTCATATCTGATCGACCCGCTCAACCAGCAGCTGCAGACGGCTGTTTTCGCGGGCCGGGAGCGCCGCTATTGGCAGATCGAGTGGCAAGGACGGCGAATCTGGGGGGCGACTGCGGCGATGCTGGTTAACCTGTCGCGGCAGTTGCGATGGACGTAGCGCTCGATCCCGTCGCCTGGCGTCAGCGCCGCGGCATGGCGAAGCTCCTCGATGCGCTAGGCGCCGACGAAGGGCAGACCCGCTACGTCGGCGGTGCCATACGCGACCGCCTGCTCGATTTGCCGCTGAGCGATGTCGATCTCGCCACCAGGCTGCGTCCGGACGAGGTGGTCGCCCGGCTCGAAGCCGCGGGATTAAAGGCGGTCCCGACCGGAATCGAGCACGGCACCGTCACCGCCGTCAGTGACGGGCATCCCTACGAAGTGACCACCCTGCGGCGAGACATCGAAACGTTCGGCCGGCACGCGACGGTGGCTTTCACAGACGATTGGACGGAGGATGCCGCCCGTCGCGACTTTACGATCAACGCGCTCATGGCCGATCCCAAGAGCGGCGAAATCTTCGACTATTTCGGTGGTCTCGACGACCTGAAGCGCAGGCACGTGCAATTCATCGGCGACCCTTACGAGCGGATTGCCGAGGACCACCTGCGCATCCTGCGCTTCTTTCGCTTTCATGCGCGCTTCGGGCGCGGAGACCCTGACCAGCCGGCGCTCCAGGCGTGCACGGACAGGGCCAACGACCTGATGGCCCTATCGCGCGAGCGTATTGCCGACGAACTGCTGAAGCTGCTCAAGGTGGAAAGCCCCGTCGCGACGGTTCAGGTCATGGTCGACCGGGCGATCCTGAAACCCGTCATTCCGGAAATCACCGCCAACTCCTGTTCGTCGCTCGAGGCGCTGGTGAATGCCGAGCGCGAGGCCGGAGTTGAGCCGGCACCGCTTCGGCGGCTGGTGGCGCTCCTTCCGCGCGATGCGCAGGTGGCGCGCAGCGTTGCCGCCCGGCTGAAGCTGTCCAACAGCGCCAGGAAACGCGCCGGCTGCGCTGCCGACCCTCAACTCTCGGAGCCGCATGTCGCCGCCTATAGGCTCGGAACCGAGTGTGCGGTCGACCGACTGCTTCTTGCGGGGCGAGTGTCGGATGCGCGCGCGATCGCCGAATGGAATCCGCCCCGGCTCCCGATCGGCGGCGGCGCTCTCATCGAGCGCGGGGTCGAGCAGGGTCCGCTGGTCTCGCGAACCCTGCGGGAGATCGAGGACCGCTGGGTCGAAGCGGGGTTCCCGACCGGTCCGGAGCTGGAATCGATCGTTGCGAAGGCGCTCGCCGGGACAGCGCGTTAACAGCCTTTCAACTCCGCGCCGCTACGTCGCGAGCTGGGTTAATCCAGCGATGACCATCTTTTCCGCGAGAAAGCGGGAGTGGAGGCGATTATAGTGGGGCTGCGCCTTGCCAGCATTGTTGCCGTCGCAGCCGCAGTTGCGGCAGGCTCGGCCACGCCCGCCCTCGCCGCATCGGTCAACGCACAGGCGAAAGCCAAGGTCGTCAAGCCGGTCACCATCAGCCTGGTGCAGGATCTCGACCTTGGGACCGTTGTCCTGGGGCCCGGCAGCTGGTCGGGGGCGACGATCAGCCTTTCACAGACCGGCGCACTCACCTGCCCAGCCGCCGTAACCTGTTCGGGCGCGACACAGCCGGCAATCTACAACGTCGCGGGATCCAAGCAGGAGACGATTGCAATCGATATCCCGCCCGTCACCCTCGTCAACCAGGCCAGCCCGGCTGCCACCCTGACGTTGACGCCCGACGGCCCGGCGTCCCTCCAGCTCACCAACTCCGGCAATCCGGGCGTGAATTTCTCGATTGGCGGGTCGATCACAGTCGATTCGACGACCCCGGACGGCGATTACGTCGGCACTTTCAACGTCACCGCCGACTATCAGTGAGCCCCGTCAGGCGCTCTTGCGGCGGGATTTCCAGCACTCGATAGCGGCCTCGGGCCTGAGCGGCCTGGCGAAGAAGTAGCCCTGTCCGTGAGCGCAGCCGAGAGTGGCGAGAGTCGTCGCCAGCTCGACCGTTTCGATCCCCTCGGCCGTCGTGGACATCCCCAGCGCATCGGCGAGGCTCAGGACGGCCCGGACGATCGCCACAGCGTCGGTGTCCGCCATCATGCCGGACACGAAGCTCTTGTCGATCTTCAGAACGTCGATCGGAAGCCGTTGCAGATACGTCAGGCTGGAATAGCCGGTGCCAAAGTCGTCCATTGCAACGGTGATGTCGAGCGCCTTCAGCGCTTCGAAGACCCGGCTTGCCCGCACCGGATCCTGCACGATCGAGCTCTCGGTTAGTTCGACCGCGAATCTCTTGCCGCTAAGCCCGGTACATTCGAGCGTGTCGGCCAGCGCTTTGGCGATGTCGTCGCGCGCCACCTGGATCGCCGACAGGTTCACGGCGACGTAGACGGGCAGTGGCGCCCCTGCGGCTTTGTCCCAATCGGCCACCGTCGTGGCCGCTTTTTGGATTGCCCAGCGTCCAAGTTGCAGGATGAGCCCCGATTCCTCGGCGACGGGAATAAACTCGGACGGAGAGATTTCGCCGCGATCGGGATGGGTCCAGCGAGCGAGCGCTTCGAATCCCGCGACTTCGCCGGATTTGAGGTTCACCAGCGGCTGGTACCGCAAATCCAGCTGGTCGGTGTCGAGCGCGCGGCGAAGCTCCGTCTCGATCGAGAATCGGCGGCGGGCAAGGCTCGCTTCCTTTGGCTGGTAAATCTCGGGCTTTCCGGTTTGCTTCGCCTGCTTCACGGCGAATTGCGCGTTGCGGAACAGCTCTTCGGAATCCTGCCCTGACTGCATCACCGCGACGCCGATCGCGCATTCGACGCGGATGTCGAGCTCGGAAAGCTGGAACGGCGTCGTCATCGCGTCTTCGATTCGGGCGGCGGCGCTGAGCGCATCTTCCACTCCACGCCGAAGGGTGACGAGCACTCCAAACTCATTGCCGCCGGTACGAGCGAGCACGTCGCCCGCCCGAAGCGCGGTCATCAGCCGCCGCGCGAAGGTTATCAGCAGCTCATCACCGCCGACGCTCCCCATGCTCTCGTTGATGCGGCTGAATCGCAGGACGTCTATGACGAGAACGGCGTGGCGGCTCTCGTCCTTGTCCCTGCTTCCGATTCGCTCGACTTCCTCGGTGAATGCGAGCCGGTTCGGAAGCCCGGTAAGCGAGTCGCGGAGCATCTCGGCTCGGAGCGTTCGCTCCGCCTGCACCTCGACCGTTCGATCGACGAGGCTCATCAGGCAGCGGTCCATGCGGCTGCTGCCCTTCGGCAAGGGCGCGAGACGGATTCGAAGGTGGCGGGCGGAGACCCCGTCGCCGTCCCGAATGTCCAGCTCTCCCGAAGAGAGCGGATCGTCGAAATAGCGCTCGAACAGCTCCGCTATGGGCCCGCTTTTCAGGCACTCGGCGCTGTTCCAGTCGGACGCGGTGCAGGCAGACATTCTGACCCGGTCCGCGAACCTGGAGTTGTGCGCGAGCACCTGCAGCGTCCCGTCAGCAGCGCGGCCGACGATCGCGGCGGCAATCGGAAGCGCTCCAAGAAGCGTCGTGTCGCCGGCATTCGTCATGAAGTGCGAAGGACCGGACAGCCCACTCGGCCGCGCTGGGCCCGGAGTCCCGCTACGCTGTTCTGCACACTTCATCGCTGCCGCTATGGACGACAGCGGTTAACCGGAGGTTTTCAACGAAAATTGCACAAGAGAGGCGCAAGGGCCCTCGCCTCGCCCTCACGCGAAGCGGTTGCTCCTTGGAAAGCCGATTGGCGGCATTCGACCCGAAGCGCCGCGAGCCGCGCGCCATGGCGTCAGATCCGTCTCCGTTCGCGTGCGCCCGCTCTCGCCGCCAAGGCTCCAGCTGAGGCCGTCGGAGAGGCGGAACGCGAGCACATCGGAAAGCCCGCCGTCGCGATACCGCTGAAGCATGACACCCTGCCCTCTCGTCAGTTCGGGCAGGTCGGATAAAGGAAAGACGAGCAGCTTGCGGTTCTCGCCGACGACTGCGATCGAATCGGCCCCGTCCGGAATCGGACGCGCCACCGACAGTTTCGCTCCGCTGCGCAGGTTCATCAACTGCTTGCCCTTGCGCGTCTCGGCGAGAATCGTTTCCCCCGAGGCGATGAATCCGCGGCCGTCCGACGATGCGACCAGGATCTTCATTCCCTCGCCTACCGCGACCAAATTCACGATTTCCACCTCCGGCTCGACGTCCACCTGCAGCCGGACCGGCTCGCCAAAACCGCGACCGCCGGGAAGCTTGTCGCCGGGAAGCGTGTAGACCCGGCCGTTGTCGGCGAAGAGCGCGAGCCTGTCGGTCGTTTGCGCGTGGAAATGGATGAACGGGCCGTCACCTTCGCGCCACTTGAGCTGCTCCACTTCGTCCAGCGCGATGTGCCCCTTCATCGCCCGGATCCATCCGCGCTGCGACAGGATGACGGTGATCGGCTCCTTCTCGATCATTGCCGTCCAGTCGATGTCGCGCGCTGGAGCAGCTTCCGCGAAACTGGTGCGGCGTTCGTCCGCGAATTTTTCTCGGACCGCCTTCAAATCCTTCTTCAGCCTGCGCCATTGGAGCGCCTCGTCGGCCACAAGGCGCTGAAGCTCCTCCCGTTCCGATGCGAGCGCCGAGCGCTCCCGTCCGATTTCCATCTCCTCCAGCTTCCGCAAGCTGCGAAGGCGCATGTTGAGGATCGCCTCCGCCTGGCGATCGGTAAGGGAGAATTCGGCGATGAGGACCGGTTTCGGCTCATCTTCGCCGCGAATGATCGCGATCACCCGGTCGAGATTGAGGAAGGCGATGAGGAAACCGTCGAGAAGCTCCAGCCGATCGTCGATCTTGCCGATCCGCACCTGGCTTTTGCGGACCAGCACCTCGCGCTGGAATTTCAGCCACGCAGCAAGCGCTTCCTTGAGGCTCATCACGCCGGGCGTTCGATTCTCGTCGAGCACGTTGAGGTTGAGCGGGAAGCGGACCTCGAGCTCGCTCAGCCGGCAAAGGCTTTCGATCAGGAGGTCGGCATCGACGGTCCGTGCGCGCGGCTCCAGGATCAGGCGCACCTTGTCGTCGCTTTCGTCGCGAACGTCGGCCAGGATCGGGAGCTTCTTGTCAGCGATCAGTCCGGCGATCTGCTCGATCAGCTTTCCCTTCTGGACGCCGTAGGGAATTTCGGTGACCAGCAAATGCCAGGCGCCGCCCTTTTCCCGCTCCACCTCGATTTTTGCCCTGAGCCGGAACGAGCCCCGGCCGCTGACATAAGCGCGAACAATCGTGTCATGGTCGTCGACGAGGATTCCGCCTGTTGGAAAGTCCGGCCCCCTGACGATTTCCATCAACTCTTTGTCGTCGAGGCGCTTGCGGTCGATGAGCTTGACCGCCGCATCGATGAGCTCGCCGGCGTTGTGGGGCGGGATCGATGTCGCCATGCCCACGGCAATGCCGCTGGCTCCGTTCGCCAGCAGGTTCGGGAACAGCCCAGGAAAAACCTCCGGCTCCTCCTCTTCTCCGTTGTATGTGGCTCTGAAATCGACGGTACCTTCGTCAACTCCGGCCATCAGCTGCATGGCGATCGGGGTAAGCCGCGCCTCGGTGTACCGGTAGGCTGCGGCATTATCACCGTCGATGTTGCCGAAGTTCCCCTGGCCGTCGACCAGCGGGTATCGCAGCGCGAAGTCCTGCGCGAGGCGAACCATCGCGTCGTAGACCGAGGCATCGCCGTGCGGGTGGTACTTGCCGATGACGTCGCCGACGACGCGCGCTGATTTCTTGAACGCCCCGGCAGGATCGAGCCGAAGAAGCCGCATTGCCCACAACAAGCGCCGGTGAACGGGCTTCAGCCCGTCACGAACGTCCGGGAGGGACCGGGCGGTGATCGTGGACAGCGCATAGACGAGGTACCGCTCCGACAAAGCGGCGTCGAAGGGTGTTTCGATTACGGAATCGATTGCTGGGTCGGCCATTCGCGCTCGCTAGCAAGCCGACGGGGCCGTTGCCACTGCTTCGGTGCGAGGCGCCACTCAGGGGGCCGGGTCAGTCCGGCTTTTTTCCATCTGCAGAGCTGCCGGGCTCGCCGGGCCCGTTCTCGATCCCGATCGGATCCCATGCCGTCGGATCGGCGCCGCTTGTCACACCTGTGTCGATCGCACCCTCGTCGTCGAACAGCGCCGTCTCGTCCACGAGCGACTGCCGGTCCTCCTTGCGCTCATCGTCTCCGATCAGACCGGTCCCCGCATCGATCCAAGGGATGATCTCGTCGCGGAAGGAAACGAGCGGGAATCTCGGAGGCGGCGGTGGAGGCGGCGGTGGCGGCGGAGGCGGAGGCGGTGGCGGTGGCGGTGGCGGCGGCGGCGGCGGTGGCGGCGGCGGCGGGGGCGGTGGTGGCGGCGGCGGAGGTGGCGGCGGCGGCGGCGGCGGCGGCGGTGGCGGCGGCGGAGGCGGCGGCGGCGGTGGCGGTGGCGGCGGCGGCGGCGGTGGCGGCGGCGGCGGCGGCGGTGGTGGCGGCGGCGGAGGTGGCGGCGGCGGCGGCGGTGGTGGCGGCGGCGGTGGTGGCGGCGGCGGCGGAGGTGGAGGCGGCGGAGGTGGCGGCGGCGGCGGCGGTGGTGGCGGCGGCGGTGGGGGCGGCGGTGGCGGAGGCGGCGGCGGCGGTGGCGGCGGTGGCGGCGGCGGCGGTGGCGGCGGCGGCGGCGGTGGTGGCGGCGGCGGTGGTGGCGGCGGCGGCGGCGGTGGTGGCGGCGGCGGTGGGGGCGGCGGTGGCGGAGGCGGCGGCGGCGGTGGCGGCGGTGGCGGCGGCGGCGGTGGCGGCGGCGGCGGCGGCGGTGGCGGCGGCGGCGGTGGCGGCGGCGGCGGCGGCGGCGGCGGTGGCGGCGGCGGCGGTGGCGGCGGCGGCGGCGGCGGCGGCGGCGGCGGCGGCGGTGGCGGCGGCGGAGGCGGTGGCGGCGGCGGCGGCGGCGGCGGCGGCGGAGGCGGCGGCGGCGGAGGCGGCGGTGGCGGCGGCGGAGGCGGTGGCGGCGGCGGCGGCGGTGGTGGCGGCGGCGGATTGTCGGCAGCGGCATTGCCTTGGTCACCGTCGTTTCCGTTGTTTCCGCCGCAAGGATTGCCTGCCGCATGCGAACACGGATCCCCTGGCGGCGTTCCGTCGGGCGGGCCGTTGCCGTTGCCGTGCCCGGTGGAGGTGGAGGTGGAGGTGGCGGCGGCGGAGGCGGGGCGGTGGTGGCGGCGGCGGCGGTGGATTGTCCCCACCGGCATTGCCTTGGTCACCGTCGTTTCCGTTGTTTCCGCCGCAAGGATTGCCTGCCGCATGCGAACACGGATCCCCTGGCGGCGTTCCGTCGGGCGGGCCGTTGCCGTTGCCGTTACCGTTGTCGGCGTTGCCGTTGCCGTTGCCGTTGCCGTTGGCCGCGCCGTTCCCGTTGCCGGCGCCGTTACCATTCTCTCCAGGCGCAGGCGGCGGCACGGGGTCCGATCGGGCGGCGTCAGGTTTGTTACCGCTCGAACTCACGATAATCGCACCATCGTCGACGCGGACATCGTCAACTGGCGGAGAAGTCGATCCGCCCAAGAGGACCTGTGCAGGATCCACATGGGAAGAAGTCGCGGAGTCCGGTACGGCAGCCGACCCTTGCGCACCGCTCACCGACTCATTTGCCCGCGGAGCCGAGCCTCCATTCCGCTCCGGCGGCGGCCCAGCGACATCGAAGCTGCCCTGGTCGATGCGCGTCTCTGGCCCAGACGCCGCGCTTGGCGAACCTCCGCCAGAGGGTCCAGCAGCGTTCGGCGACGCCGCGGCATCGGGAGGGACGCTTGCCGCTGCTTCACCGCCGACGCCGCCGGAACGCGCCGGCGAGACAGGATTCGGCGTCTCGGGAGCGGATTTGCCTATCCGGCCAGGCGGCGGGGAAGCGACGACCGGAGCGGCAACGGCGGCGCCGGTGGCGAGCGCGGCAATGGCGCACGCACACAATAGCAGCGCACCGCGGCGGGCGCGTTTGTTGGGGTGATGAGCGTCTGCTTCTGGCACGCCTGGGGTGCCCCTCTTGCCGACTGGAGGCCGAGAAGATCCCGTTTGCAGAAGGTACACGGACCAACAGGATTCCGGGTCGACCGCAAGCGCTTTCAGCGAAGCCATTGATAGTAAACGGAACTTTAAAGGGCGTCGTTAATGGCTGTTAACGACCGTGTGCCGCGACTCGGCGGCTGCCTTGGGCTGACGACTAACCCAGGTTAAGCGACTCGCGCCAGATCGACCGCGATCAGCTGTCGGATTCGAAGTATCGCTGCCCGCGCGCTTTCATCGCCGCTTCGAGCAGGCGCTCCGAAGTTTCCTCGGCGGCCGCCGCAGTGAGGGTGATCGCGACGGAGTCCGGGCCCTCAACGACGACGGTACCGTCCACTGCGTCCACTTCGCTCGGTTCATCGTAAAGTCGCGGGTCAGCCATACCGATGGAACGTCCGGCTCCTGCGGAAGTATGCTCCGCCCGGCCCTGCAATCCAACGCTTGACTGGTGCGCACGCGTACCGATTCACTCGGCGCTTTCAGCCTTTCGCTTCCTCACGCCGGATCTGCGCCTCCACCAAGGCGATCGCCTTTGCAATCGCCTCCTCTACCGACAATTCGCTGGTGTCGAGTACGTCGGCGCCGGCGGCGCGTGCCAGCGGTGCCGACTCGCGGTTGCAGTCGCGTTCATCACGGTCTCGAAGGTCGCACAGGACATCGGCCAGGTGAGCTGGCATTCCGCGCTGGAGGAGGTCGCGGACACGCCGCTGCGCCCGTACTTCGGGCAAGGCCGTCACGAACAGTTTTGCCTGCGCGTCCGGTGCGATGACGGTGCCGATGTCGCGGCCGTCGAGAACGGCTCCCCCAGGCTGCGACGCGAAATCACGCTGCCGGTCCAGCAGGGCCTTCCGCACTGCAGGAAAAGCGGAGATCCGGGACGCGATCTTCGACACCGGCTCGCTTCGAAGCTCCGGATCGTCGAAGTTGGAGCCCAAATCGTCGCAGGCGCGCACGGCCTCGAACTGGTTGTCGAGATCGCCGCCCCAGCGCCACAGGTTGAGCGCGACCGCGCGATACAAGATGCCGGTATCCATGTGCGGAAGCTTGAAATGCGCGGCTAAAGCGCGCGCGATGGTGCCCTTGCCGCTTGCGGCCGGGCCGTCGACGGCAATCACAATTCCTCGCCGGGTGTGCTGATTCGATGCGGAACGATTGGTCAAGAGCCGCGCTTTGACAGCGCCAAATGCCTATGGCAAGGCGCGCGCCGCACGCAGCCGGCAGCTTTCACGCCGGCGCGAAAACAGCCTGATTGGAGCACAGACCTCATGGTCAAACCGGAGTGGGGGACCAAGCGCACTTGCCCCAAATGCTCGACCCGATTCTACGACCTGGGCAAGGACGACCCCGTTCATTGCATCGACTGCGGGAACGAATGGGTTCCCGAGCCGGTCCTCAAATCGAAACAGCCGATGCCGTTCGATTCGAACGAATCGCAGTCCAAGGAGAAGGACTCCAAGGACCAGGAACTCGAGGGCGAAGACCTGGAGATCGACGAGGACGAGGAGCCGAGCGCCGACGATGAAGTCGATCTTGCGACCGACGACGACGATCTCGGGGTCAAGAAGAACTCGGAAGACGACGACGAGAGTTGACGAAATTCCCGTTTGCGCGGGAAAGAACATCGCCTAAAGGCGCGGGCACGGGGCCGTAGCTCAGCTGGGAGAGCGTCGCAATGGCATTGCGAAGGTCAGGGGTTCGATCCCCCTCGGCTCCACCACCCCCCGCCGTCGATCGTTGAAAACGCGCGCTCAGCCTGCGTGAATCGGCAGGAACCACATCGCCAGCATCAGCGCGACGACGCCGACGGTCGCCATCAGGGTCATGACCCGGAGTCGAATGCCGTTGAACGGCCGGACTTCGTGCGCGCTAAGCCGGTCGAGAACGTTGCGGGACCGCCGCTCGGCAGCGACGAAGATCAGGACAGCAAGCAGCAGGAAAAGTGACGCGATGGACCGTGGCACCCACCACGGATTCATCCTGACGAACAAGGCATGGAAGCCGAGCCCGATGGCAGCCGAGGCAAAGCCGGTTCGAAACCAGCTTGCGAAGGTGCGCTCGTTTGCGAGAACCGTCCGGTCCTCCGCCAGGTCCGTGCGACTGCGCGCAAGACCCTCGGACGAATCGGGGCGCTCTTTGTCATCGCTTTTGCTGCTTGCGTTCACCGCCGCTCCCGAAGTTATTGGCCGACGAGCGTGAGGTCGACTATCGGTTCCACCGCGTAATCGCGCCTGAGCCTCTTCTCAACCGAGCTCTCGAGGTTCCTCTTCACTGCGCCCCCTCCGTGACCCGCCGGCTGAACGTAACCGGTCACGAGGAGAGTGTTCTGCCCGGGGATATTGGCCCTGGTGAACTGGCCGTCGAGCTTTATCACCTTTGCCATGCCGCTGTTTTCGATGGTTTCCCGAGCCTCCTGCGTGGCGCGTTGGGCGACGCTCGATCGCTGCAGATTGGGTGCGGTAATGACTTGCCAGGCGACCAGCCCTGCAAGAACCGCCAGGCTGGCCGCTCCAAGAGCGCGCGGCAAGCCGCTTTCGCCGCGCTTCAACCGCGCACCGCTCGGTCCGACGCCGTAGATCCGGAAGACGATCGCTCCGGACAGGTTGATCCCCGCAATCTGGAGCAGGATCAGGAAGGCTCCCGATTTGGCCATCGGCCATTCGCCGATCGCTGCTGCCATCCCCACGATTCCGGCGGGGGGCGCGAGCGAGGCGGCGATGAGCATTCCCGTCGCCGCGCCGCTGACGAGGCTGTTTCGCTCGGACTGGCACAGGTTCAGTGCACCGGCCGCGCCGGCCGTCACCGGCAGGATGACGGCGACCGACGAAATCATGCTTTCCTGCACCATCAGCCCGGTTGCGATTTTCTCGCTCATCACGACGCTCAGGACGAAGGCTGTCAAAATCGCCAGCGCGATCGCCGCGACGTAGCGCACCAGCGACCGCCAGAAGAGGTCCAGATCGCCGCGCGCAGTGGCAAGAGCAGCGTTCATCGCCGGGCCTGCGAAAGGCGCGATCAGCATCGCGGCGACGAGGAGGACCATCCGTTCAGTGAACAATCCGATCCATACGATGATTCCGGCAGCCGCAGCATAGCTCAGGAAAGCACGCCAGGAGCCGACGCTCTGAAGGCCGCTCAGATAGACTTCGATCGGGCTGCGCGGCTGGACGTCAACGACTTGGGCCGCCGCCTCACCCGCCGGTGGCCTGAGCGCAATCACACCCCGCGGCTCGAAGCTCACGTGCGGCTCCGCAATGTCGTCGATTTTGGACAGGACCGAGCCCAGTTGTGCGTTGCCGATGCTGAACGTGACCAGTTCGACAGTCTCCCCGCGGTCGCTCTGCGCCTCGACAAGGGCGACATCGAGACCGCCGCAGTCGCGCGCGACATCGGCCACGTCACCGCCGCTCCCGTGCGCGACCTGGACCGTTACCCGCCGCACGGGCGGCTCTCTTCTTCTAAAATCGCAACCACGGAGGGCTAACGCCTCAGCGCGGCCGTTTTTTCCGGTGAAGCCGACGAGCCCTTTACGATCGAGCGGATTCGGGAATTTCCGAAAGCAGCCACTCACGGAACCGCTTGATCTTCGGGACCATCTTCCGCTCGGGCGGGTAGACGAGCCAATAAGCCCACCCGCTGCTCGACACCCTGTCTGGAAAAGGAGCGACGAGCCGCCCGGCGGCAATATCGCCTCGCCAGAGGAACGGCGTCAGCAGTGCAAAGCCCTGCCCGCCCATTGCGGCATTGCCTTCATTGGCCTGGTAATCGATCCGGATCCCTCGACGGCGCGGCTTTGCGCCGTCGCCGATGACGGCGTTATCCGCGAACCACCTGACCCACCATTCGTCGTCGGAATTGATCAGTTGCAGGTCCGGGACATCCGCGATCTGCAGCGGACGCCCGAGACGACGCTCCTCGGCTGCGATGCATTCGGGCGAAGCCATCGGCGTGAATTCGGAATCGAATAGCCGGTGACTCTCCACCCCCTCCCATTCGCCCCGGCCGCCGCGAATGGCGACGTCGGCAGCGCCGCTCCTGAGGTCCAAAACCGAATCTTCGGTCGAAAGCCGTACGGCGAGGTCGGGATGATCCATCTGGAATGCGCCCAGCCGCCAGGCCAGCCAGGTATTCGCAAACGTGTGGGTGGTGGTCACCGTTAGCTGGTCTTCGTCTTCCTGCCTGTGGGCGGCGAACGCAGATTCCATCGCGTCGAACGCCTGGCTGAGCTGCGGAAGCAGCCTGGCGCCGAGCGCGGTAAGACGAACCCGCCCCCTTTCGCGGACGAACAGGGACGCGCCAAGCCGCTCCTCGAGCGCCTTCACCTGGTAGGAAACGGCCGCCTGGGTCATTCCGAGTTCCGCCGCAGCTGCTGTGAAATTCTCGTTTCGGCCAGCCGCCTCGAAGGCCCGGACGGCGGTCAGCGGAGGAAGTCTGCGCATGACGCCTCCATAAGCCTTCCTTATTGATTATGTCGAGCGTTTGATTGGCGGAACGACCTTACCCGATCTACTTGAGCTGCACACCGGCGGCGGAGATATTCCTCCCCCTCTCAGAGCCCCCTCTCCGCCGCCGGGACCAGCAGGAGAAGAAAAGATGACTTATGGCTTCAACTCCCGGCTGTTCGTCGAGAACGGACCTGCAGCGCAGGCGGCGACTGTCGCGTCCAGCCGGCCCGCCTCCCGCTTCCTCCCGTGGCGAAAGCTCGATCCCGAGCGCCGCCTGCGGGCCATTGAAGACGCCTTGAACATTTCACCGTGCGGCCGTTCCGACCTGCCGCTTGCCCTGTGAGGAGACTGGTACAATGATCGACGAACATTTCGACCGCAATTACCAGGCCGGCCGCGATAGCCTGAACGAGGGAATCGACCGCCTTGTCGCGCGAATTGCAGCCGGCTGGGCGGGAACGTTCCGGGCGCTGCAGCGAATCCAGTTCGGCTCTCCGTGGACCGCTCGCCGTCGCCAATTGAGGACGCAAGCGTGCGGCGACCAGGCCTGACGGTTCAATTGCCGTGGGGCGGCGGCTCGCCTATAGCTGCCGCCTCAGTCACTTCCGCCGGAGCGTAACACCCCACATGGCTCGTCGCCGCCAGATCTACGAGGGCAAGGCCAAGATCCTCTATGAGGGGCCTGAGCCCGGAACGCTGATTCAGTATTTCAAGGACGACGCGACCGCGTTCAACGCGCAGAAGCGCGGAACGATCAGCGGCAAGGGCGTTCTCAACAACCGCATTTCGGAGCACATTTTCACGGCTCTCGCGGCAATCGGCGTTCCCACCCACTTCATCCGCCGCGTCAACATGCGCGAGCAGCTAATCCGGCAAGTCGAAATCGTCCCGATCGAGGTCGTCGTGCGGAACGTGGCGGCCGGATCGCTTTCCAAGCGGCTCGGGATCGAAGAAGGCACGCAGCTCCCGCGAACTATTATCGAATATTATTACAAGGACGACGCTCTCGGCGATCCCCTGATCTCGGACGAGCATATCGCCTGCTTCGGCTGGGCGAGCCAGGAAGAGATGAACGATATCGCCGACATGGCGATCCGGGTGAACGACTTCCTCTCGGGCATGTTCGCCGCAATCGGGATCCGGCTCGTGGACTTCAAGCTGGAGTTCGGCCGCGTGTGGGACGGCGATTACGCGCGCATCATCCTCGCGGACGAGATCAGCCCGGACGGCTGCCGGCTTTGGGACCTGAAGTCGAACGAGAAGCTGGACAAGGATCGTTTTCGCCAGGACCTCGGCAATGTCGAGCAGGCCTATCAGGAGGTCGCGCGACGGCTCGGACTCATGCCCGAGGACGGCGAGGAAACGCCGGTGCTCGACCTCGACAGCCATCGCAAGAAACGCGGTCGGTAGCTTGCAATTGCCTCTCCCGTCCCCTTGATGGGGAGGGTCAGGGAGGAGTGATGCTGATCGAAGGTCCGGGCGCGTGACGAACTCACCCGCACCCAAGCCTCCCTCTCTGGCGGGGAGGGCAAACCGAGCCCGTGTGATTACGTTGAACGCTGCGCTCGGCCCGCTCGATTACCGCGTGCCCGATGGAGCGAACGTGCAGCCAGGGGCGGTCGTCGTCGCTCCGCTGGGGCCTCGGCAGCTGATCGGGGTCGTGTGGGAGCCCGACCGTCTCGAAACGGAAGAAGTCGGCGACAACCGCCTTCGACCGCTCGTTTCCGTCATGGACGTACCGCCCGTCCCAGGTCCGGTCCGGCGGCTCGTCGAATGGACCAGCGATTATTACCTCAGCCCGCTCGCGTCGGTGCTTCGAATGGTGCTTCCGTCTTCCGCAGCGCTCCACGGACCGCGCCAGCTCACCGAATATACGCCGACCGGACAGCAGCCGGACCGGATGACTGCGAAGCGGGAACAGGCGCTCGCTGCAATCGCCGGTCGCCAGGGAACGATCCGCGAACTCGCCGAGCAATCGGCTGTAAGCGATTCCGTGATTCGGGGCCTCGTGGAAGCCGGCGCTCTCGAGCCGGTGCAGGTGACTGCGGACAAGCCGCTGACCCGCCCGGATGCCGATTTCGCGCCGCCGCAGCTCAGCGACGAGCAGGCCGTGGCAGCAAGATCGCTGTCGGAGGCGGTCGGTCATGGCTTCGATCCCGTCCTTCTCGACGGAGTTACCGGCTCGGGAAAGACCGAGGTCTATTTCGAAGCGGTCGCCGAGTGCCTTCGGCAGGGCAGGCAGGCCCTCGTGCTGCTTCCCGAAATCGCCCTTACCGAGCCATTCCTCAAGCGTTTCGAGGCGCGCTTCGGGTGCGAGCCGGTCCAATGGCACTCCGGGCTTCGTTCGTCGCAGCGGAGACGGGCGTGGCGAGGAATCGCAACCGGGGAGGCCAAAGTGACCGTCGGCGCCCGCTCGGCGCTGTTCCTTCCCTACCCCAACCTCGGCCTGATCGTGGTCGACGAAGCACACGAGCCGAGCTTCAAGCAGGAAGACGGCGTCCAGTACCACGCCCGCGACACGGCGGTAATGCGAGCCAAGTTCGAGGAGATACCCGTCGTGCTTTCGTCGGCGACTCCTCCCATCGAGAGCCGGCACATGGTCGAGATCGGCCGCTATCGCGAAGTGACGCTGGCCAGCCGCTTTGCCGGGGCAACCCTTCCCGAGATTCGGGCCATCGACCTGACGCAGGATCCGCCGCCGCGCGGCCGCTGGCTGTCCCCGGCGCTGGTCGACGAGTTGCAGGCCAATCTTGACGCGGGCGAACAGTCCCTGCTGTTCCTGAACCGCCGGGGCTTCGCGCCGCTCACGCTTTGCCGCCACTGCGGGCACCGATTCCAATGCCCGAACTGCACGGCGTGGATGGTCGAGCACAGGCTAACGCACCGCCTCGCCTGCCATCATTGCGGTCACGTCATGCCGCCGCCCAAGACCTGTCCCGAATGCGGCGAGGAGGACAGCCTGGTGGCTTGCGGCCCAGGAGTGGAGCGGATCGCCGACGAAGTCGCCGAGCTCTTCCCCGATGCGCGGACAGCGATCGTGACCTCGGACACAATCTGGTCCCCCTTGAAAGCGGCCGAATTCGTAGGCGCGATGGAATCGGGCGCCATCGACATCGTCGTCGGCACGCAGCTGGTGACGAAGGGCTACCACTTCCCCAACCTGACGCTGGTTGGCGTGGTCGATGCCGACCTCGGGCTGCAGGGGGGCGATTTGCGCGCCAGCGAGCGCAGCTTTCATCAGATCCAGCAGGTGTCTGGCCGTGCTGGGCGCGGCGAAAAACCCGGCCGGGTCGTCGTTCAGACCCACGACCCCGATGCTCCGGTCATCGCGGCGCTCGTGACCGGCGATGCGCCGGGCTTCTACGCCGCCGAAACCGAGGCGCGCCGCGAGGCTGCGATGCCGCCGTTCGGCCGTCTCGCCGCAATCGTCGTCTCAGCCGAGGATGCGAGCGAAGCCGAAGCGGTCGCGCGGCGGATCGGAAACGCCGCGCCCAAGGTGGATTCGATGGCCGTCTTCGGCCCCGCCCCTGCCCCGCTTGCGATGCTCCGCGGACGCCACCGCCAGCGGTTGCTGGTCCATGCTGCCCGCGCGCTCGACGTGCAGGACGTCATCCGCGACTGGCTCGCGAAGGTGGAATGGAGCTCCAAGGTCCGGGTCACGGTCGACGTCGATCCCTACAGCTTCGTCTAGCCTCCCTGCTGCACAATCAGCCCCAAAGTCTCGGGCCTCATTCGATTACGCACTTGTTTCGCCACCTAAGCTATTGTTACGGAAGGCCTCTTCTGGGGGAGGGTTGTGTTGTGCGTGGTTTGATTCTGTTGCTTTCGCTGATTGTCTTTGCCGCTCCGGCGCATGCCGAGTGGTGGGAAGCGCGAACCGCGCACTTCATCATCTACTCGCAGGACAGCAAACGCGACACGCGAGCGTTCGCGACGGAGCTGGAGCGGTACGACAACGCGCTGCGCTCGCTGCAGAGCACGAAGTTCGAACCGCTCACGGAAGATTGGCAGAAGGTGACCATCTATCGCTTCGGTGACGTCGGTGAGATCGGCAGGCTCGCGCATGCGCCCGCCGCCGGCTTTTACATTCCTCGGCTGGAGCCGGTTGCCTTCACCCCGGTTCGCGACTCGAAAAACCTCGGCAGCATCGTTCACCGCGACAGCCGCACCGAACTCGATCCCAAAGCGGTCCTCTTCCACGAGTACACGCACCACTTCATGCTCAGGTATTTCCCGGCCGGATACCCGAGCTGGTACATCGAAGCGTTCGCCGAGACACTGGCGACCATCGACCTTCACGACGACGGCAGCTTTCACGTTGGAAACCCGCCGAACTGGCGAGCCGATGCGCTGTTTCACGGAATGATGACGGTCACTCCGCAGAGCCTTCTTGCAAGCACGTCGAAACCGGACGCCGAAGACTGGTACGGCTATTACACGGTCGGTTGGCTGATGAACCAGTATCTGACGTTCGAGCCGACGCGGAAGGGGCAGCTGCAGGAGTATCTCAAGCTCGTCGCCTCCGGCGTCCCGTCGGGCGAAGCCGCGCGGCAGGCGTTCGGCGACCTCGACGAGCTTGCTAGCGAGATCAATCACTACAAGAGCAAGGGGAAGCTCTACGGAGCCGATGTGCGGCCCGCGAACACGGCCCCGCCCAAGGTGACGATGCGCAAGCTGACCGACGCCGAAGAGGCGATCCTGCCGGTCCGGGTGCACTCGAAAGCCGGTGTCACCCATTCCGAAGCCGGCGGAGTCGCATCGGACGCACGAAGCGTTGCCGCACGCTTTCCCAACAGCCTCCCCGTCCAGCTTGAGCTCGCCGAAGCCGAATTCGACGACCACAACCTCGATGCAGCCGAAGCGGCCGCCGACCGGGCAATTGCGCTGGCGCCCGGTTCTGCCGAAGCGCTGATCTGGAAGGGGCGCGTGCTTCTCGAGCGTGGCAAGACCGACAAGCGATATTTGCCCCAGGCTCGGACCTGGTTCGCCAAGGCCCACAACCTGGATCGGCTGCATCCTGCACCGCTTTACTACAATTACTTGACCTACTTCTATGAAGGCGGGCGAATTCCCGAACCCGCGCTCGTCGGCCTTGAGCACGCATACCTGGCCGCGCCTCACTACCGGGACTTGCGCCTGGTTCTTTCGCGGCAGTTGCTATCGGAACGAAAAGCGCTGCTTGCCCGCGACATCCTCCTTCCGCTGGCGCTTAACCCGCACGAATCGAAAGTGCAGAAGAACCTCAACGAGGTGATCAAGCTGATCGACGCGAAGAAGACGCAGGAGGCGTACACTGCGCTCGCGAAGGAGATGGCGAGGCAGGAGGAAGAAGAGAAGAAGGGACGCTAGAGCAGTCGCGGCGTGGACGGTTCCGAACGCTCGGACGCCAGCAACTTTCGCTTGCGGTCGAGCCCGCCGGCATAACCGCCGAGGCTGCCGTCGCTCCTGATCACCCGATGGCAGGGGATCAGCACGGCGACGTGATTGTCGCCGTTGGCGCTGCCGACCGCGCGGACCGCTTTGGGCTGGCCGATCGCGGCCGCGATCTCGGCGTAGCTGCGTGTCTCCCCGGCAGGAATTTTCCGAAGCTCGCGCCACACTTTCTCCTGAAAAGCGGTTCCGGCTACGTCGATCGGCAGGTCCGGCGCCGCGCCAGGCGCTTCGATTGCCTCGAGCGCCCCTTCGACAAGGTCTCGCATCCCGCTCTGGTCTTCCACGATGGTCGCATTCGGGAACAGGCGTTTGAGCGATTGCTCGTCGTCTTCGAACGTCAGGCGGCAGATGCCCTTGGAGGTGGCTGCAATCAGCATTCGCCCGAGCGGCGAGTCGAAATGGGTCCAGCGGATCGTCTCCCCGAGTCCGCCGTCGCGCCAGGCTGACGGAGTCATTCCAATCCTCTCCTTCACGTCGGCATAGAATTCTGCTCGGACCCGAGTAGCCGGCGTCGTAGATCGCGTCGACGACGCGCCTGGTCGTTCGCAGGTGCGTCTCGGCGCGCCTGGTGCGCAGCCCGCGCGCATATTCGGCGGGAGAAACGCCGACGTCGCGCTTGAACAGCCGCTGGAAATGATGCGGCGCATAGCCGACCGCCCGCGCCAGGCGATCGAGGCTGAGCGACTCCTCGGCCGCTTCGATCAGCGCGAGCGCCCTGGTTACGGCTTCGCGGTCGCGGCCAACCTCGTCAGGCTTGCAGCGCAGGCAGGCGCGATAGCCGGCCGCCCTCGCCTCTTCGCCGGAGTCGAAGAATTCCACGTTTTCGCGCTTCGGGCGCTTGGCCGGGCAGCTTGGCTTGCAATAAATTCCGGTGGTCTTCACCGCCCCGACGACCCGGCCGTCCCAGCTCCTGTCGCGCCGCTCGAACGCGCTCCAGGCGTCCCGGTCAGCAAACGTCAGCATCGGTCGATCCTCGCGGAAAAGCAGCCTCGCGCCGCGTTGTGTGCGTGAATGTAAGCGATCTCGCCATTGCCGAACAGCTTGCGAATGGCCGCGTCCGCCTCTCCGGGCCGGGCGATCAGTGCGTCGGCCATCATTGAGTCCCGGCCAAAGCCGCGCAGCGACAGGAGCCGCCGCTCGAAGACCGGCGGGGCGCGGTCCACGAATTCCGCCGGCTCTGAATCCGCGACGAAAATGGCGTGACTGGCGCGATAGGGATTGGCGACATCGTGACTGACGTGGTTGAGCAGTATCACCTTCTCTCCGACATCGCGGTCGACCAGGCTGACACGGCAGGGGAAGCCCGGCTTCTCGCTAACCGTCATTCGGACGGCTCCACGGAGGGCGAGCGCCTCGTCCGAAAGCGCGAAGAGCTGCCGAAACGGCGCCGGGTCCAATCCTTCTATTCGGTAGGTCATGGGCCCCGCATAAAGCCTTGCGACCAAGCCGCGCGTCCCATGTCTTGCGGTCAAAGCGACGCTCGTCGCAAGAAGCGCAAACGCGCCCTCGCGAATGGCCGTCCTGTCCCTTGCATCGCTCTGCACCCGCTGCTACGGGCGCGCCAACCCATGAGGGGCGGTACAGCGTAAGGCTGTGCAAACGCCCCATTTTCGCATGGGGGCAATTCCAGTTCTGGAGCTTTGGGCGCGTGGAGACATCCGGCGGCATTCAGGCCAGCTTAGCAGGACGCTATGCGTCCGCTCTGTTCGACCTCGCGCGCGAGGAAAAACAGATCGATTCAGTCGCGCGCAGCCTCGAATCGCTGGACCGGGCGCTGTCCGATTCGCGCGAATTGGGCCAGCTGGTGAACTCGCCGCTGGTCGACCGCGAAGCAGCGTCGCAAGCGTTCGCGGCAATCGCCCGCGAATTGAAGCTGGACACGCTGACCGCGAATTTCCTCGGCGTTCTGGCCAGGAACGGCCGCAAGGGCCAGCTCGGGCATGTGATCCGGCTGTTCCGGAGACTTGCTGCGGAACATCGCGGCGAAAGCACCGCCGAAGTCGTCACTGCGCATCCGCTGAGCGAGAGCCAGGTGGCGGCGCTCAAGACGCGGCTCAAGGCGCGCGCCGGACGCGACGTAATCGTCGAGGCGCGGACCGACCCGAACATCCTCGGAGGACTGATCGTCAAGCTGGGAAGCGAAATGATCGACGCCTCATTGAAGACCAAACTCAACCGACTCACCCAGGTCATGACGGGCTAGCCCCGCATCCCGGGATTCGATGAAAGGCTAAGGCAGACACAATGGACATCCGCGCCGCTGAAATTTCCCGCGTCATCCGCGACCAGATCGCGAATTTCGCCGCCGACGAGGAGGTTGCCGAGGTCGGCACCGTATTGTCCGTCGGGGACGGAATTGCGCGCATTTACGGGCTCGACAATGTCCAGGCCGGCGAAATGGTCGAGTTCGAGAGCGGCATCAAGGGAATGGCGCTGAACCTCGAAGCCGACAATGTCGGCGTCGTCGTTTTCGGCTCCGACCAGGAAATCCGCGAAGGGTCGACCGCGAAGCGGACCGGTTCGATCGTCGACGTGCCGATCGGAAAGGGCCTTCTCGGCCGTGTCGTCGACGCACTCGGCAATCCCATCGACGGCAAGGGTCCGATCGAGTTCACCGAGCGCCGCCGCGTCGAAGTGAAGGCGCCCGGAATCATTCCGCGCAAATCGGTCCATGAGCCGGTGCAGACCGGTCTCAAGGCCCTCGACGCGCTCGTTCCGATCGGCCGCGGCCAGCGCGAGCTGGTCATCGGCGATCGCCAGACCGGCAAGACCGCCGTCGCCATCGACGCCTTCATCAACCAGCGCGAGCTGAACAAGACCGGTGACGAAAGCGACAAGCTCTACTGCATCTACGTCGCCGTCGGTCAGAAGCGTTCCACCGTCGCGCAGATCGTCCGCCAGCTCGAAGAGAATGGCGCGATGGAATATTCCATCGTGGTCGCGGCAACCGCTTCCGAGCCCGCTCCGCTGCAGTTCCTTGCGCCTTATGCCGGCTGCGCGATGGGAGAATATTTCCGCGACAACGGAATGCATGCGGTGATCGTCTACGACGACCTTTCCAAGCAGGCCGTCGCGTACCGCCAGATGTCGCTGCTTCTTCGCCGTCCCCCGGGCCGCGAAGCCTATCCCGGCGACGTCTTCTATCTTCACAGCCGCCTTCTGGAGCGCGCCGCGAAGATGAATGACGACAATGGCGCGGGCTCGCTGACCGCTCTGCCGATCATCGAGACCCAGGCGGGCGACGTCTCGGCGTACATTCCGACCAACGTCATTTCGATTACGGACGGGCAGATCTTCCTCGAGACCGACCTTTTCTACCAGGGCGTGCGACCGGCGATTAACGTCGGCCTTTCGGTGAGCCGGGTCGGTTCGGCGGCGCAGACCAAGGCGATGAAAAAGGTCGCGGGCTCGATCAAGCTGGAACTTGCGCAGTATCGTGAAATGGCAGCCTTCGCGCAGTTCGGATCCGATCTCGATGCGGCGACGCAGCGGCTCCTCGCTCGCGGCGCACGCCTGACGGAGCTGCTCAAGCAGCCGCAGTTCAGCCCGATGCCGGTCGAAGAGCAGGTGGCCTCCATCTTCGCGGGCACCAACGGCTTCATCGACAAGGTCGAGACGAGCGCGGTCACCCGCTACGAGGCGGCGATGCTGAGCTTCCTTCGCTCCGAGCATGCCGACATTCTCAAGACCATTCGGGACACGAAGCAGCTTGACGACGAAACCGCCGGCAAGTTGAAGGACGCGCTGACCCAGTTCGGGAAGCAGTTCGCATAAGATGGCGAGCCTCAAGGCCCTCAAACTGCGAATCGGCTCGGTGAAGTCGACGCAGAAGATCACCAAGGCGCTCAACATGGTTGCGGCGTCGAAGCTTCGGCGCGCCCAGCAGAATGCGACGGCCGGTCGGCCTTATTCCGAGCGGATGCGGGCCGTCGTCGAATCGATCGCAAGCCGCGTCACGGTTGGGCCGGAAAGCCCCAGGCTGCTCGCCGGAACGGGCAAGGACGACACGCACCTTATCGTCGTCGTGACCAGCGACCGCGGCCTCGCAGGGGCCTTCAACAGCAACATCGTCCGGGCGGTTCGCCGCAAGGCCGACGCGCTGATCAAGGACGGCAAGACGGTCCACTTCTTTATCGTCGGACGGAAGGGCCGGCCGGTCATCCAGCGCCTGTACCCCAAGGCGATCGTCGGTCAGCACGACACGACCGAGATGAAGAACCCGAACTACGAAGTGGCTTCGGCGATCGGCGACGAAATCGTCGATCGCTTCGGCAGCGGCAATTTCGACGTTGCCCACCTCGCTTATGCGAACTTCAAATCGACGCTTGTCCAGGAGCCGGTGGTCGAGCAGATCATCCCGATCCCGCGACCGGCTTCGGGCGAAAGCGCGGACCAGTCGGACAATACGATGGTCGAGTATGAACCCGACGAGGAGGAAATCCTCTCGGCGCTCCTGCCCCGCAACATTTCCGTGCAGATCTATCGCGCTCTGCTGGAAAACCAGGCCGGCTTCTACGGTTCGCAGATGACCGCGATGGACAATGCGACCCGCAATGCCGGCGACATGATCAATCGCCTGACGATCCAGTACAACCGGACTCGCCAGGCCGCGATCACGACCGAGCTGGTCGAGATTATTTCCGGCGCCGAGGCGCTGTAGTTTCCTGTCTCCCGGCTATTGCCGGGGGCCGGGCGGCGCTCAGGCGCCGATTGTTACATGGACTGGACCCCGGCCTTCGCTGGGGAACTGAAGGGAAGAAAATTACGATGGCCACCGCCGCTGAAACCAAGACCAAGAAGGCCGCGACGAAGAAGGCAACGCCTGCCGGCGACAAGCCGAAGGCGGCCGTCCAAACTCACAACCTGACCGGCAAGATTGCCCAGGTGATCGGCGCCGTCGTCGACGTGTCCTTCGAGGGTGAGCTTCCGCCGATTCTCGCGGCGCTGGAGACCGACAACCACGGCGACCGCCTTGTGCTCGAGGTTGCGCAGCACCTTGGCGAGAACATCGTGCGGACGATCGCGATGGATTCCACCGACGGCCTCACCCGCGGGCAGGACGTCCGCGCCACCGGATCGCAGATCGAGGTCCCGGTCGGTCCCCAGACCCTCGGCCGAATCATGAACGTCATCGGCGAGCCGATCGACGAACGCGGCCCGATCGGAAGCACGATGTCGGCTCCCATTCACGCCGAGGCCCCGGCATTCGTCGAGCAATCGACGGAAGCATCGATCCTCGTCACCGGGATCAAGGTCATCGACCTGCTCGCGCCCTACGCCAAGGGCGGCAAGATCGGCCTCTTCGGCGGTGCCGGCGTCGGCAAGACAGTGCTCATCCAGGAGCTGATCAATAACATTGCCAAGGGACACGGCGGAGTCAGCGTGTTCGCCGGGGTCGGCGAGCGCACCCGCGAGGGCAACGACCTTTATCACGAGTTCCTCGATGCCGGCGTCATCGCCAAGGACAAGGACGGCAACCCCACGCCCGAAGGGTCGAAGGTCGCGCTTGTGTTCGGGCAGATGAACGAGCCCCCCGGAGCACGTGCCCGCGTCGCGCTGTCCGGCCTCACCCAGGCCGAATATTTCCGCGACCAGGAAGGCCAGGACGTCCTCTTTTTCGTCGACAACATCTTCCGCTTCACCCAGGCGGGTTCGGAAGTGTCGGCGCTTCTCGGCCGCATTCCTTCGGCCGTCGGATATCAGCCGACGCTTGCGACCGACATGGGAACGCTTCAGGAGCGGATTACCTCGACCAACAAGGGCTCGATCACTTCGGTGCAGGCGATCTACGTGCCGGCCGACGACTTGACCGACCCTGCCCCGGCGACCTCGTTCGCCCACCTCGACGCGACGACCACGCTCAGCCGCGCGATCTCCGAACTCGGCATCTATCCAGCGGTCGATCCGCTCGATTCCACCAGCCGCGTCCTGACCCCGTCGATCGTCGGACAGGAACATTACGAGACGGCGCGTGCTGTCCAGGAGACGCTCCAGCGCTACAAGAGCCTTCAGGACATCATCGCCATCCTCGGCATGGACGAGCTCAGCGAAGAGGATAAGCTGGTCGTCGGTCGCGCCCGGAAGATCCAGCGCTTCCTGTCGCAGCCGTTCCACGTCGCCGAAGTGTTCACCGGCATTCCGGGCAAGTTCGTGCAGGTCGAGGACACGGTCCGCTCGTTCAAGGCGGTTGTGAACGGCGAGTACGATCACTTGCCCGAAAGCGCGTTCTACATGGTCGGCGGGATCGACGAGGCGGTCGCCAAGGCCGAGAAGATGGCTTCGGAGTCGTAAGCTGACGGACGGCCTTCACCTTGAGGACTGCGTCAACAGCAGCTGCCCGTGGTCGGGAAAGCCGGTCAGCAGCGATAGCCTGACGCGTTACCGGGGCAAGGTCGTGGGATTCTGCAACACCGGCTGCCGAGACAAGTTCGAGGCGGCAACGCGTGCTTTCGACAGCGCGATAGAGGCGAATGACTGATGGCGGACCTGCATTTCGAACTCGTGACACCGGAAAAGCTCGTGATGAGCGAGGACGTTCATATGGTCGTCGTGCCCGGCACGGAGGGCCGGTCCGGCATCATGGCGGGCCACGCACCCTACATGACCGTTCTCAAGGATGGTGACGAAGTCGCGGTCTTTCGGAAGGCCGGAGCGAGCCCGGAGCGAATTTCCGTGAGCGGCGGCTTCGCCGAGATGGGAGCGAACGGCCTCACGATCCTGGCCGAGAAAGCCGGCGAGTAAGCGCACGCGCGCGCTTGCCGCCGCTGCCGTGGCATGTTTTCCAAACTCGGTTAGCTTTTCCTAAAGCATTCGCACCTATCCCGATCACGAGTTTTTCGCGGATCAGTCGGGGTGGCAATGAGCGCATTCGGGAAGCGTGGCAGTCTGACGGGAAGTCAGCGGCCCAGCTTTGGCGTCGCCAAGCCGATGAAGGGTGGCGCCTCTCCTGCCGCGCCTTCGGACGACGGTGGCGGCGACCAGTTCCCGCCGCTCGAAGATCTTTCGAGCCCGGCCACCGACGTCCCGCAATCGCCCCCCGCAGGTGCGATGGACCGCCTCAACAGCCGTCAGAACGCCAGCGGCGACGCGGCCAGCAGCAAGTCAGAAGGCTTCGAAGCCTCGGTTCACAGAATCAAGGAACAAGTCCTCCCGCGGCTGCTCGAGCGTGTCGACCCGGAAGCCGCCGCCACGCTCAGCAAGGACGAGCTGGCCGAGGAATTCCGCCCGATCATTTCCGAAGTGCTCGCCGAGCTGAAGATCACGCTCAACAGGCGTGAGCAGTTCGCACTCGAAAAGGTCCTCGTCGACGAGCTTCTCGGACTTGGGCCGCTCGAGGAGCTGCTTGCCGACCCGAACATCTCCGACATCATGGTCAACGGTCCCGAACAAACGTTCGTGGAGCGGAAGGGCAAGCTCGAGCTGGCGCAGATCCAGTTCCGCGACGAAGAGCATCTGTTCCAGATCGCGCAGCGGATCGTGAACAAGGTCGGCCGCCGGGTCGACCAGACGACGCCGCTCGCCGACGCCCGTCTCCAGGACGGAAGCCGTGTCAACGTCATCATCCCGCCGCTGTCGCTTCGCGGCACCGCCATCTCGATTCGTAAGTTCTCCGAAAAGCCGATCACCATCGACATGATGCGCGGTTTCGGGTCGATGTCGGAGAAGATGGGCACGGTGCTCAAGATCGCAGGCGCCAGCCGAATGAACGTCATCATCTCGGGCGGTACCGGCTCGGGCAAGACGACGATGCTCAACGCCTTGTCGAAGATGATCGACCCCGGCGAGCGCGTGATCACGATCGAGGATGCGGCCGAGCTCCGGCTTCAGCAGCCGCACTGGCTGCCGCTGGAAACCCGGCCGCCGAACCTGGAGGGACAAGGCGCGATCACGATCCGCGACCTCGTCATCAATGCGCTGCGTATGCGCCCGGACCGCATCATTCTCGGCGAAATTCGCGGCCAGGAGTGTTTCGACCTCCTCGCGGCCATGAACACCGGCCACGATGGCTCAATGGCGACTCTTCACTCCAACTCCCCGCGCGAATGCCTCGCGCGTATGGAGAACATGGTCATGATGGGCGACATCAAGATCCCGAAGGAAGCCATTTCGCGCCAGATCGCCGACTCGGTCGACCTGATCGTCCAGGTCAAGCGCTTGCGCGACGGCTCTCGCCGAACGACCAACATCACCGAGGTGATCGGGATGGAGGGCGAAGTCATCGTCACCCAGGAACTGTTCAAGTTCGAGTATCTCGACGAGAGCGCCGACGGGAAAATCGTCGGCGAGTATCGCTCGATGGGCCTGCGCCCCTACACGCTCGACAAGGCCAAGCAGTTCGGTTTCGACCAGCCGTACCTTGAGGCGTGCCTCTAGCTTTGGGTTAGCGCGCCGGGCCGTTGCCGGCCGCTCCGCCAACCATCGTCTGTTCCGCTTCCGCCGAGGCCGGCTCGATATTCTCGCCGCGGTCCTTGCGACCGATAAGGCTTTCGGTCGAGTTCTCGACGCCTGCGCCCGGCTGGTATTCCGGAGCGCCCCACTGAGTAACGCCTTCCTTGCCCTGCTTATCGACCGACGAGGCCGATGAGGCGTTCTTCTGCTGGGCCTGTGCGGAGTGCTCCATCTGCTGCTGCGCCTGCGCGCGGGCCTCCTTCGGCCACGCATCGCGAAGACCTTCCGGCAGTGCCTGTACGACGTTGCCGATCTCTCCTCTGGAGAGGTGCTTCGAGAGCAGCTTGAAAACGGACTTTACCGCTGTCTGCGGATCGACGGGCTTGTTGTCCTGAAGCCATTCGCCGACCTCGGTGCAAAACTGGTCCATCGTGTCGCACTCGCTCGGGAGGCTGTCCGGCTGGAACTGGTCGTAATAGATACCGCGGACGAGGATCGGCAGCTGCGCGCCGAGGTTCGCTGCAAGCCCGAGCGGAAGCCGGTTGCGAAGCCGGTGAAGCACGACGGCAAGGACCCGCCAGGCGGTTTTCCTGTCGGGGCCGATGTCGGCCATGATCTCGTCGAGCCAGATGTTGGTGGTTTGAAGGGTCTTGTCGAAGACCTCGAGGCCTGTGGCGCTCATTTCGCTTCTCCCTTGATTTGGTGAGTCTCAAGAAACCAACGGGGTTCGCGACCCGATTGTTGCACCGCCCGGCGCGTCGTGGCGGCGACTGACCACGCACTTGGCGCAGCAGGCGCAATTCAGCGCGGGTGCACGCGGCCGCCGGATACGAACAGGCCGGCCATGTAGCCGAGCGCAACTGCCGCCATGCAGGCTGAGACGGACAGGAAGATGTTGCCGAAGGCCTCTGCGACGTCGCGATTTCTGAGCAGTTCGAGAGTCTGCAGGCTGAACGACGAAAACGTCGTGAATCCGCCGCACACGCCGACCATCAGGAAGTTGCGAGTATTCGGGCGAAGAAGAAGGCGGCTTTCCGGGCCCGACAATGCCGCCAGGAACCCGATCAGGAAGGATCCGACCACATTGACCACAAGCGTGCCCCAGGGGAATGTCTCGCCGACCGCGACGGCAACCGCCCGCGAGCACCAGAAGCGGCCCATCCCGCCAATTGCGCTACCGACTGCAATCCAAAGATAGGCGATCAACTGGCTGCTCCCCTTGCCCCCGTTCTAACGGTGGCGGCGGAGCGGTAAAGACCGGCCCGCATTCGAGTGTACGGCCGGCCGGTCGGAATTGATCGTAACGAAGAGAAAAATGGTGGGCGTGGCAAGGATTGAACTTGCGACCCCTGCGATGTCAACACAGTGCTCTACCACTGAGCTACACGCCCACTCGACGGGGCATTTAGGGGCCGCTTGCCGGGGGCGCAAGCCGCTTCAACGACCAGAATTGCCTGCAGGCGCTCTATCGTCGCGCGCGCGGCCGCTATCCGCTAACGCTCGCGCAAGAATCGCCGCTGCAACGCCTGGTGAAAACGCCCGCTAAAGGCGCCCGTGCTGGTCCTCGGTCTGGAAGATCCGGTCCACTTCGGCGACGAGGTCCTTGAGGTGGAAAGGCTTGGACAGCATTTTCGCTTCCGGAGCGGCTCGACCGCTCTGCAGCGCGACGGCGGCAAACCCGGTGATGAACATGACCCGAATTTCCGAGTCCATCGCCGACGCTTTCTGAGCCAGCTCGATTCCGTCCATTTCCGGCATCACGATGTCGGTCAGGAGGAGATCGTAACGGTCCGCCTCCAGAAGCGGAATCGCCTCGGTCCCGCAACCCACCGACTCGACCTCGTAGCCGACACGCTGCAGCGCGCGCTGAAGGTATTCGCGCATGGACGTGTCGTCTTCGGCTAAAAGGATTCGCGGCATCCGCCTATCATGCGCTGATGAATCGGGTTTTTCCAGAAGCGAATGAGCGCCTCGAGCGTTGCAGCACCACTCTACCGGTCCTAATCTGGGACAATTGACCGTCACTCCGCTCTCTCCTCCGACCTTGTATCCGGCGCTCGCGGACCTGCCGGTCATTCTCTCCATTCCCCATTCGGGGCGCGATTATCCCGACTGGCTGGTCGCACTGTCCAGGAACGGGCGAAAGTCGCTGGAATGCCTTGAGGACCCGCTTGTCGACGAGCTCGCCTGCCGCGCACTGGGCCGCGGCATCGGTGCCGTAGTCGCACAGGCGCCGCGCGCAGCCATCGACTGCAATCGCGCAGAGGACGAGGTCGACCCCACAGCAATCCGTCTGGCCACCCGAACCCGCCCTAGCCCGAGAGCGCGAGCCGGGCTCGGAATCGTCCCGTCGCGAACCGCTGCGCACGGTCACCTGTGGCGGCAGCCGATTGGCCGCGAGCAGTTCGAGGACCGCCTGCAGCAGGCGTATCGCCCCTACCACCGAGCCATCGAGGAGCGGCTTGCGGCGAGCGTGGAGCGATTCGGCTGCGCGCTTCTGCTCGACTGCCACTCGATGCCGTCTTCGAAAGGCTCCGCCGAGATCGTCCTTGGCGACCGCTTCGGCCGAAGCGCGGCTCCCTGGCTGATGTCGAGGGCGCTTTCGATCGCTTCGGAAGCGGGGTTTCGCTCGGCCGCCAACGATCCCTTCGCCGGCGGACATATCGTCGACAGGCACGGGTCTCCGCAAATCGGCGTGCACGCGATCCAGCTCGAAATCGAGCGCCGTTGTTACCTGACCGAAAGCGCGCGGCCGGGCGGCCGGTTCGATGACATCGCAAAGCTCATCGATTCGCTGGTCACCGGGCTGGGAACCGAGCTGCTCCACCGGCGCCTGGCGCAGGCGGCCGAATAGCGAAGCCCGACTACGTCGACGGCGGAGGTCCGATCCTTGAGGCGATGTCCCCGTGGGGTCGTTCCGCCTTCGCGGATCAGGCGTTAACCGGCTGTCCCTGCGGGGCTCCGGTCGGCCCTTTCCCCTGCTTCACCTGGCGAGCGAACAGCTCGCGGATCTGGGACAGCGAGAACAGGTGCGCGTACAGGAGCGGGAGAAGACCGTTCTGGTTGTACTTGCGAAGCTCGTCGCCCCGCAGGTCCTTCAACTTCTCCTCGTCGATCATTCGGAAACCGCGATAGATGAAGGGCTGGTTTGCACCTTCGGGCTGGATCGCGACTTCCCCATCCATGAGCAGACCGCTCTTTTGCAGATCCTCGACGAAGGCGCCGGTCCGCTGGCCCGCGGTCTCGAACTGCTCGCAAAAGTCCAGGATGGCCTTGGTGGCCTGGCTGGGCTGACCATCGTCGTCGAACAGCGGCTCGCCGTCCTCGAAATCGCCGATCGCACCGGATGACGGGTCGAAACACAAGGACAGTTCGTCGCTGTCCGGCCGCAGTCGCGCAAGCAGGAACGGATAGCGGCGGATGTAGGCCGGGACGTAGAGATTGTCGTCGCGAGCGCGGCCGTTCTCGTCCAGGAAGACGTTGACGCCTTCGCTAAGCCCCATCAGCGCGAGCGGAACCGCGTTTTCGCCGACCGCGAAGATGATCGGATAGTGCCGAGCAAGAAGAGGGAATTCGTCGACGGTGACGGGGATTGCGTGCGCCTTGCCAATCATCGGCGCCTTGTCGATCGTCCTGATCTTCATCTTGCCGTGAACGTTTGAGCTCAAGGGCTCGAGCGCAGTGTAAAGAAGCGGCAGTTGCTGCTGGGTCGGCGCTTCGGTCGCCATTCGGATTCTCCCGGGGTGCTCTTGAGGCTGGTCAGGCTTGCGTTGAGCTGGCGCCTCGCAAGCCGCGATTTGGGCGACGCCTTATGCAAGCGCCGCCGCTTTCGCAACTCTTTCGAAAAACCTTTACCCGGTGTGCGGGGCACCCGGGCAATTCATCCGATATTCAACGCCCGGCTGCGAGTGCCCACTGCCATGGGGCTTCTGCAGTGACATTCCTTTCCATCCTGACTCTGCTTCCGATGCTGCTCGGGATCGCGCCCGGCGGCTATGCCGTGCGGAGCATCATCGTCGAAGACCATGTCATCATTCGCGTGCCCGTTCGCCCTACCCCGCAAATCCAGTGGCGCGAGCGCAAGGGGCCCAAGTGCCTGTCCGCCAGGGCGATACGCGGCGCCTTCCTGTCCGGCGGCGATGTCGATTTCGTGCTCAGCGGGCGGCGGCTGCTGCGCGCCCAGCTGGACGAAAACTGCCCGGGCCTTGATTTCTACCAGGGCTTTTATCTCAGCTCCCAGGACGAGAAGGTGTGTGCAAGGCGCGATTCGATCCGCGTCCGCACGGGGGCAAGCTGCCGGATCGAGCGCTTCCGCGAACTCGTTCCAAAGCTTCGCGACTGACTGCCTCGAGCGCTCCGAGAAGAGCGGCTTTGGCTTGAACTTTCGCTTCGGAAACACCATAGCCTCAAGAGAGCGGCAGCCGTCTCGGCGCCAGCGCCATTTATCCGGATCTTTGAATGACTTTTGCCGACCTCGGCCTTTCCGACGAATTGCTGCGGGCAGTTGCCGACAGCGGCTACACCGAACCCACGCCGATCCAGCGAGGCGCCATTCCCTCGATCCTGATGGGCAAGGACCTGATCGGGATCGCGCAGACGGGAACCGGGAAAACGGCCGGCTTCGTCCTGCCGATGCTCGACATCCTCCACCAGGGACGAAGTCGGGCGCTGATGCCGCGGTCGCTGATCCTGGAGCCGACGCGCGAACTCGCCGCCCAGGTGGCCGAGAATTTCGAGAAGTACGGCAAGTACCAGAAGCTCTCGATGGCGCTCCTCATTGGCGGCGTTCAGATGGGCGAGCAGATCAAGGCGCTTGAAAAGGGCGTCGACGTGCTGATCGCGACGCCTGGCCGGCTGCTCGATCTGTTCCAGCGCGGCAAGATATTGATGAACGGCTGCGACCTGCTCGTCATCGACGAAGCGGACCGCATGCTCGACATGGGCTTCATCCCGGACATCGAAGAAATCTGCTCGAAGCTTCCGGCCTCTCGCCAGACCTTGCTGTTCTCTGCGACCATGCCGCCCCCGATCCAGAAGCTTGCCTCGAAATTCCTCAACGACCCGAAGAAGGTCGAGGTGGCACGGCCGGCAACCGCGAACGTCAATATCGAGCAGCGGCTGGTCGAGGTGAAGCCGAGCGACAAACGCGAAGTCCTGCGCAAGCTGCTTCGCGACGAGGCGGTCAGGAACGCGATCGTCTTTTGCAACCGCAAGACCACGGTTCGCGAGCTGACCACCAGCCTTCGCCGGGCTCGCTTTTCCGCTGCGCCGATCCACGGCGACATGGACCAGAGCGACCGCATAGCCGAGCTCAACAGGTTCAAGTCGGACGAGGTCAACATCCTCGTCGCGTCCGACGTCGCGGCCCGCGGAATCGATATCAAGGGCGTTAGCCACATCTTCAATTTCGACGTTCCCTGGCAGCCGGACGATTACATCCACCGCATCGGCCGTACCGGCCGCGCCGGCGCCTCCGGCGTGGCGATCACGCTGGCGACGCGCGAGGACAACGAAGCCGTTGCTGCAATCGAGAAGATGCTGGGGCGCAAGATCCCCAAGCTCGGCGAGGAGGCTGTTCAGCCCGCCTCGAAAGCCGAGGAGTCGAAGCCGCGCGAACAGTCCAAGCCGCGCGAACAGTCCAAGCAGCAGCAACAACCAGCCAGCAAGGCGCCTTCGAAGCGCGAGAAGCCGGCGGCGAAATCCGCGCCGTCGAAGCAGCCGGCGCGGGAACAGGAGCCGAAAGGCAAACAGATGGCGGAAGCCGACGGCGACTGGAACGGGCCGATGCCCGCCTTTCTTTCCGTCAGCGCCTCCTGACGCTCTTGCGCCCGGTCCGCTGAGCCAGCACTTCCACGGTTTCGGAAAAACGGCCGCACTGGAAACGCCGGCGCCTCGTTCCTAGCTGCCATCCTCAACGAAAGGATGCAGCATGAACGATTACACGCCGCCTGAAGTGTGGACCTGGGACGAGCCTAGCGGCGGCAAATTCGAATCGATCAACCGGCCTGTCGCGGGACCGACCCATGACAAGGAACTTCCGGTCGGCAAGCACCCGTTCCAGCTTTACTCGCTGGCGACTCCGAACGGGCAGAAGGTGTCGATCCTGTTCGAAGAGCTGCTCGAAAAGGGGCATGGCGATGCGGAGTATGATGCGTGGCCGATCCGGATCGGCGACGGCGACCAATTCTCCAGCGGCTTCGTGGACATCAACCCCAATTCGAAAATCCCGGCGATGGTTGACCGGAGCGGACCGGACCCTGTCCGAGTGTTCGAGTCCGGCGCGATCCTTCTCTACCTCGCGGAGAAATTCGGCGAGTTCCTGCCATCATCGGGGAGCAGACGGGCGGAAACGCTGTCGTGGCTGTTCTGGCAGATGGGAAGCGCACCCTTTCTAGGCGGCGGTTTCGGCCACTTCTTCGCCTATGCGCCGAACAAGATGGAGTATCCGATCAATCGCTACGCTATGGAGACCAAGCGCCAGCTCGACGTGCTCGACCGGCGACTTGGCGAGAGCGAATATATCGCCGGGGCCGACTATACGATCGCCGACGTCGCAATCTGGCCCTGGTACGGACAGCTCGCGCTCGGCAAGACCTACGAAGGCGCGGACGTCTTCCTCTCTACGCACGAATATGAAAACGTCGTTCGCTGGGCGAAGCAGATCGGCGACCGGCCGGCGGTGAAGCGCGGGCGCATAGTCAACAAGTTGACGGGCGACCCTTCGCAGCAGCTCCACGAGCGGCACGATGCCAGCGATTTCGAGCTGAGGACGCAGGACAAGCTCACTGCGACCGACGAGAGCGAAAGCGTCAAGGACGACGCCATCTAGCTCAGCTTCGGTAAACCTCGAAGAAGTGGGCCGCGAACGCCTGCAGCCGAGCATCGGCGATTGCGTTGCGCATCGACGTCATCAGTCGCTGGTAGAACCACAGGTTATGCTCGGTCATCAGCATCGCGCCGAGAATTTCGCCGGAGCGGACAAGGTGATGGACGTAGGCGCGCTCGAAGCCCGTGCACGTCGGACAGGGGCAGCCGGGCTCGAGGGGTTCCCGGTCCTCGGCGAAGCGCGCGTTGCGGATGTTCAGCGGCCCATCGGCGGTAAAGGCCTGGCCGGTTCGCCCGGAGCGCGTCGGGAGAACGCAGTCGAACATGTCCACGCCGCGAACCACCGCTTCGACCAGGTCGTCAGGCTTTCCGACGCCCATCAGGTAGCGCGGCTTGTCGGCGGGAAGCATCGACACTGCGAAATCGAGCACTCGGCACATCGCCTCCTGCCCCTCGCCGACGGCAAGGCCGCCAATCGCATAGCCGTCGAACCCGATGCCGGTCAGGGCTTCGGCCGACTTGCCGCGAAGTTCCTCGTCCAGACCGCCCTGCTGGATCCCGAACAGCGCGCCCGGCCCTGAAAACGCGGCCTTCGAGCGCTCGGCCCAGCGCATCGAGCGCTCCATCGCCGCCGTCTGCTGCTCGCGACTGGCGTCGGCGGGGAGAAGCTGGTCGAACGCCATGGCGATGTCCGATCCGAGCAGGCGCTGGACCTCTATCGAACGCTCGGGGCTAAGCAGGTGGCGGGAGCCGTCGAGGTGGCTCGCGAACGCGACGCCCTCTTCCGTCACCTTCGTCAGGTCCGACAGGCTCATGACCTGGTACCCGCCGCTGTCGGTGAGGATCGGCCTTTGCCAACCCATGAAGTCGTGGAGTCCGCCTAGCCGCGCGACACGCTCTGCTCCCGGCCGGAGCATCAGATGGTAGGTGTTGCCGAGGATGATGTCCGCGCCGGACGCCCTCACGTCGTTTGGCTTCACCGCCTTGACCGTTGCGGCCGTCCCGACCGGCATGAACGCGGGCGTGCGGATATCGCCGCGAGCCATGTTGATGACTCCGGTCCGGGCCGCCCCGTCGGTTGCGGAAATCGTGAAGGTCAGGCCCGTCATCGCGGCAAGCGCCTAAGCGGCTTTCGGGCGGCGGGCAATTCGAGCGTTTCAGAATGCCTTCGTCACGCCGACGTTGAACTGTGTGTAGCCATAAGTGTAGCCGGCGCTCACCGGCGTATTGGTCACGAGCAGCGCCGCGCTGATTGCCCAGTCGCGCCGGAAGCGGGGACTCGTCACTCGTGCGTTCAAAAGGCGCGAGCTGCGCCACTTGCTCGTCGAATCGCGCTGCGCGCCGTAGCCGACCGCGCCGAGCAGCTGCCACCCGCCGACAAACCTGCGGAGCTGCACGACGGGCAGGACCTCCGCATACCAACGCGGCGAAAAATAATCGAACTGGTTGGGATCGCTGCTGTGAAAGTAACGAGCCCGCACCTGCGCGCTAAGGCCCCATTGCGACTTGACGACGTGGACGTAGGTCCCCCGAAGATGGGTTCGCACGTTGCCGCCCGAGAAAGGTTGAACACCCGCGACGAGAGTGACGACATTCCTGTCGTCGACCGGCAGATCGACGGCTCCGCCCGCGAAAGTGTAATAGAGCCCGCGGCTGAGCCCTTGCGGAGTCTCGAGAATTTCCCGCTCGACGAAAAGCTCCTTGCGGAAGCGGCTTTCATCGTGGATCGCCGCCGAGCCGAGGACCGTATGGCCGTCCGTTCCCACCGTCGCGTTCCACTTCCACCCGCCGAGCCGATCGGCGGCGCGCACATAAGCACGGTCCATCGTCCGCCCATGCTGGCCGTTAGGTGCGAAGTGCGCGCGTTCGATGCGGACGCCCAGGCGCTCGTCTGGACCGGCGTATCGCAGGTCGAAGTTGACGCCTGCCTTCACGACGTCCGTTTCGTCGGCGTCGGTCGAATAGAAGATGTCGGCGCCGATGGCGGGCCCGCTCGCGGCAGCGGCGGCGGCGACTGCGGCGAGAACGACGCTCACTTCGTGCCCCAGGACTTGCGCAGCCCGAGCGATTCCACCGCATAGCCCCAGACGCAGATCGGCTGCATGATCAGCGCGTAGCAGGCGAGATAGAAAGCCAGCCCGCGCGGATTATGCCGGACCTTGAGCCCCTGGTCGCGGAACATCTTCGACTGCGCCCTAAAAATGACGACGTTCCACAACAGCGCGATCGGGATTACCGCCAAGGTCATCAGTCCCGCGATCCAAAAGACGTGGAAGAAGACCGCCGCGATTACGCCGGGCAGGAAGATGAAGCTGTAGGTGCAGTCCAGGGCGAGGAAGAGAACGTTCCACCAGATGAACATCTGGGTAAGCCGCCGCTTGAACAGCAGCGCTTCGTGCCGGTTCAGGGCTTCGATCAGTCCGCGGGCCCACCGCTGGCGCTGCCGAGCGAACTGGCGGAACGTGTTGGGCGCGTTCGTCCACGCAATCGCGTCTTCGGCATAGCCGATGCGATAGCCCCTATCGAGCATCGCCCAGCTCAGGACGATGTCTTCTCCGACGACATCCTGCCACCCTCCGACCTCGAGCAACGCCTGCTTTCGGTAGATCGAGAACGCGCCCTGGGCGACGAGAGTCCCCTGATAGAGGCTCTGCATGCGCTTGACGGCAGCGATTCCGTGGAAATAGTCCCACTCCTGCGCGCCGGTGATGATGTTCTCGCGGGAATTGCGAACCAGGATCGCGCCTGCCACCGCCTGCGTGCTCGGCGGGTCCGACAACATGCGCTCGACGATTCCCGTCAAGGCTCCCGAATTGAGCAGGGAATCGGCGTCGACGGTGACGATCAGCGAATGACTGGCCATCGCGAGGCCGGCGTTCAGGACAGCCGACTTGCCGCGGTTCGTCCCGAACTCGACCAGCTGCACCGCTGCGCCTGCGGCGTTGCCCAGCTCGCGGATTGCCTCACTCGCCGCCTTGGCGGTTCCGTCGGTCGAGCCGTCATCGAGGACCAGCACCTCGAGCGGGCCCGCATAGCCGTTGGTGACGATGCTGCGGATCGTGTCGCCGATTGCGGCCAACTCCTGGTAAGCCGCAACCAGGACGGTGATTGGGGGATAGATCGCGGGCCGCTGCCGGGCGGGACGGCGGTCCAGCAGCAGGCTGACCACCAGAAAGGTGTTCATGAAGCCTGGCACGTAGGCGATGAATGTTACTGAGAAGAGCGCGAACAGCGGATGCGTTGCGGCCGCGAGCGATTCCATCCACGGCCGCGACAGGATCACGCTGATCATCACCCACGCAAGCGCAGCAAGAACGGCGATGCCGAACTTGGCGCGCACGGGGATGTAAAGGCGCGGTCGTAACCGCGCTGGCGCGTCCGCTCGGGCAAGCATTGGTGGAGGCCACTCCGGTTTGTGTGGTCGAGACAAACCACATGTTACCGAGCGCGCTTATTCTGGAGTGAATTCTACCGCCGAAATGGATGAGTCTCGTGCCGGAAGCAGCAGGCTCGAATCTCCATAGCTGTAGAAACGGTAGCCATTGTCGATGGCGTGGGCGTAGGCGGCCTTCATCACGTCCAAACCCATCAGTGCGCTGACCAGCATGAAAAGCGTCGAGCGCGGAAGGTGGAAGTTGGTCATCAGCCCGTCGACCGCCCGAAAGCGGTATCCGGGCGTGATAAAGATCGAGGTGTCGCCCTCGAAAGGCTGGATGATTCCGCCCTCGTCTGCTGCGCTTTCCAGCAGCCGAAGCGACGTCGTTCCCACCGCGATCACTCTTCCCCCGGAGGCGCGCACGGCGTTGAGCCGCTCCGCCGTCGCCGTGCCGATCCTGCCCCATTCCGAATGCATCGCATGGTCGGTCGTGTCGTCGGCCTTGACCGGCAGAAAGGTGCCCGCACCGACGTGCAGAGTGAGCGTTTCGCGTGCAATTCCGCGAGCATCCAGCGCTTCGACCAGCTCTTGCGTGAAATGCAGGGCAGCGGTGGGGGCGGCAACGGCGCCATCTTCGCGCGCGAATACGGTTTGATAGTCGCTTTGGTCGGCTTCGTCGGTCGGCCGTTTGGAGGCGATATAGGGCGGGAGCGGCATTCGCCCTGCCCGCTCGATCAGGATTTCGACCGGCTCGGCTCCGGCGAATTCGACGAGAAAGCTGCCATCGCCGGCGCGTTCGACCGCGGTCGCGGCCACTTCGGCATCGAAGTCGATGCGGTCGCCGGCACGAAGCTTCTTCGCGTTGCGGACGAACGCCCACCAGCTTCTCGGGCCTGCACGCTTGTGAAGGGTGACTCCGACACGTGCGCCGGAAGCGCCCGAACTGCCGCCGCGCCGGCCCTCGAGCTGCGCTGGAATGACCCTCGTGTCGTTGAAGACGAGGACGTCGCCGGGGTGAAGCAGGTCCGGAAGGTCGCGCACACAGCGGTCGCTGATCCGGTCGCCTTCGACCAGCAGCATGCGCGCCGAATCGCGCGGCCGGGCGGGTCTCAGCGCGATTCGGTCGGGCGGGAGGTCGAAGTCGAATGCGTCGACGCGCATCAGCCGCCGGGCGTGCTTTCCTGGTCAGGAGCGTTCGTTGGCGCAGTCGGCGCCGGGCCGACGGTCGCCGGCACGCCGCCAGACGGCTGCATCGGCTTCGCAGGCGGCGCGGAATGGTCGCCGAGGTCGGCGTGAACGATCCTCGTCGGATTGGCCGGAGGCTCACCCGGGGCGATAGCATCGACTGCGGCCATTCCCGAAACGACGCGCCCGAAGACGGTGTAATTGTGGTCGAGCGACGCCTTCGGCGCGAACATGATGTAGAACTGGCTGTTGGCCGTGTCCGGCTGCTCGGTCCGGGCTGCGGCAACCGTTCCGCGAAGGTGCGGGAGCGAATTGAACTCGGCCTTCAGATCGGGAAGCTTGGAGCCGCCCTCGCCGGTTCCGGTCGGGTCGCCGCCCTGCGCCATGAAGCCAGGGATCACGCGATGGAAGATCGTGCCGTCGTAAAAGCCCTGGCGGACGAGGGTCTGGACCCGCTTCACGTGAGCCGGCGCTGCATCGGGGCGCATCTGGATGACGACCGTGCCGCCGGTCGAAAGCTGGAGGATGAGCGTGTTCGCCGGATCGGCGACGACTTGCGGCGGCGGGTTTATGGGAAGGTCGCCCGGCGCGGGCTGCTCGGCCTTCGCAGCGGTCAGCGCGAGGGCGAAAAGGGGGAGCAAAAGCAGTTTCATCGGGGATTCTTTCAGCTGCGGGCGAGCTGGCGAGCGACGTCGGCAGCGACGGACGGGGTTACGAACTTCGCGATCGAGCCGCCGTAGCGGGCGATTTCCTTGACCAGCCGCGACGCGATCGGCTGCAACGAGACGTCGGCCATAAGGAAAACCGTCTCGATCCTGTTGTTGAGCTGCTGGTTCATGCCGGCCATCTGGAATTCATATTCGAAATCGCCGACCGCGCGGAGGCCGCGGACGATCATCGACGCATTCTGGGCTTCCGCGAAATCCATCAGCAGCGAGTCGAACTCGACGACTTCGATTTTCCCGTCGTCGATTCCCGCCGTCTCGCGCCTGACCATGTCGAGCCGCTCGGAAACCGAGAACAGGGGCTGTTTCGACGGGTTCGTCGTTACGCCGACCACCAGGCGATCGACGAGGTGAGTCGCCCGGCGGATGATGTCGAGGTGCCCGAGCGTCATGGGATCGAACGTGCCGGGATACACACCGATTCGCTCCGGCATCAGCGATCCCTTTCGACTGCGAAGCGTGCGATGGCGCGAAGCATGTCCGCCTCTTCGCCGTGGTCGGACAGATGGTCAATGGCCTGCTCGACCAGCACGCGCGCCTGCTGGCCGGCGCGGTCGGGCCCGAGAAGCGACACGAATGTCGCCTTTCCGGCGTCGGCATCCTTGCCGATGCGTTTCCCGGCCGCCAATTCATCGCCGCCATGGTCGATAAGGTCGTCTGTGATTTGGAAAGCCAGGCCGACGTTGCGGGCATAGCCCCGGTACGGAGTCCTCGCTTCGCGCGGAAGGCGGGCAAGAATGCACGGGGCCTCGACCGAATATTCGATCAGAGCGCCTGTCTTCAGCTGCTGGAGCCGCGTGATTGCCGAAAGATCCAGGGATTGTCCCTCGGCCATCAGGTCCATCATCTGCCCGCCCGCCATTCCGCTCGGCCCGGATGCGCGCGAAAGCTCGAGGACCAGGTCGGAGCGCACGACGGCGTCCTTTTCCGTCGCCTCGTGGGCCAGAATTTCGAACGCGAGCGCATGGAGGCTGTCCCCGGCAAGAATGGCGGTCGCTTCGCTGAAGGCCTTATGGATCGTGGGCTTGCCGCGGCGGAGGTCGTCGTCGTCCATCGCCGGAAGATCGTCGTGAATGAGCGAATAAACGTGGATTGCCTCTATCGCGGCCGCAACTCGAAGCGCCTGCTGCTCGTCGATCCCGAAGATCTGCGAGGTGGCGACGGTCAGAAGCGGGCGGAGTCTTTTGCCGCCGCCGATGGCGGCGTGGCGCATCGCAGCGTAGAGGCTGTCACGACTGTCGTTGGGCGATGCAAGAAGGCGCGAAAAGAAGGAGTCGAGCGCGTTCGAGACGCGGTCCGCTTCGGCTTCGAGGTCGAGGCTGGATCCGCCGACGATTTCAACCGACATCGAAGGGCTTGGCCCCCGCCGGCTTGCCGTCGCTTCCAAAGGCGATCTGCTCAATTCTGGACTGCGCTGCCTTGAGCCGCGCCTCACAGTGCCGCTTGAGCTTGTCACCCTCCTGGTACAGCTCGATCGAGCGGTCGAGCGGCGCCTCGCCCTTCTCGAGCGTTCGGACGATCTCTTCGAGACGCTTGAGAGCATCCTCGAAGCTCAGGTCAGTGGCAGGTTGAGCCGTGTCCATTGCGCGAGAGGATGAGCCTCTAGAACCGGCAAATCAACGCTTGAACGGGTCGCGAATGCCCGGAACGATCTCGTCCGGCGCGGTCGTTTCGCCCGACTCGGCCTGCTCGAGAGCTGCCTCCGCATCTCGTGCGTGCTGTTCGCGCTCGGCCCGAAGCTCCTCGATCAGCGCCTGCCGATCCTCCTCGAAGTGCTCGTCGCTGGGCGCCGGAGTCCCGGCGGCCTTCTGCGCCTTTGCGACCGCGGCATCGAGTTCGCGCTGGCTGGTCAGGCCCAGCGTGACCGGGTCTTTCGGCGTGATGTTGGCCATGTTCCAGTGAGTGCGCTCTCGGATCGCGCCAATGGTGGTTCTCGTGGTGCCGATCAGCTTGCCGATCTGCCCGTCGCTCAGCTCCGGGTGGTTCTTGATCAGCCACGCAATTCCATCCGGCTTGTCCTGACGCTTCGACAACGGCGTATACCGCGGACCCTTGGTGCGCCGAACCTGGTCGGGCGCCTTCTGGATCTGGAGCTGGTAATCCGGGTCCTTCTGGCCCTTTTCGATTTCCTCGTGAGTCAGTTCCCCGGAACGGATCGGATCCCGCCCGGTCAGCTTGGTTGCGGCCGTGTCGTCGGCGATCGCCTGGACCTCGAGCAGGTGGAGACCGCAAAATTCGGCAATCTGGTCGAAGCCGAGCGAGGTGTTCTCGACGAGCCACGATGCAGTCGCATGGGGCATCAGGGGCTGGGCACGTTGCGCCACTGTCAATCTCCGATACTCTTTAAAACGAAATAGGGCCGCCCATTGCGGAGCGGCCAGTCGCCCCACGATTACTCTTGCACTGCGCTGTCGGCAAGGGCCCCGGCGCGATCAGCCGACCTCGAGAACGATCTTCCCGATATGCTCGCCCGCTTCCATCCGAGCGTGGGCCTTGCCCGCTTGCGAAAGCGGGAAGGTGGAGTCGATTGCCGGCTTCAGTCGGCCGCCCTCCGCGTAGGGCCAAACCGTCTTCGCTATCTCGTCGGCGAGCATTGTCTTGAACTCGACCGAGCGCGGCCGCAGCGTGGACCCGGTCAGCGTCAGACGCCTGCGCATGACGTCGGGAATTGCGATTTCCGCCGTGGCTCCGCGCTGGAAAGCGATGGACACGTGGCGCCCGTCATTGGCGAGGCAGGCAAGATTGCGCGGAACGTAGTCGCCGCCGACCATGTCCAGCACCACCTCGAACTCCGCGCCCCTCTGTCAAATCCTTGACCGCTTCCACGAAGTCCAGCGCCTTGTAATTGATCGCGCTGTCGGCGCCGAGCTCCTCGGCGCGCCTGCACTTGGCGTCGCTCCCGCAGGTAACGATGACCGTGAGCCCGAACAGGTTTGCGAGCGCGATCGCCATCGTTCCGATCCCGCTGGTGCCGCCGTGGACGAGCACCGTGTCGCCGTCGGCCGCAAAGCCGCGCTCGAACAGGTTCGACCAGACGGTGAAGAGCGTTTCCGGCATTGCTGCCGCCTGCGTCATCGAAAGAGCGTCGGGGACCGGCAGGCAGGTCCCGACCGGAGCGACGCAGTAATCGCCGTAGCCGCCCCCGGCGACGAGCGCGCACACCTTGCGGCCGAGAAGCTGCTCGCCCCCCTGCCCTGCTCGCACGACTTCGCCGGCTATCTCGAGTCCGAGGATGTCCGGCGCCCCGGACGGCGGAGGATAGAGACCGCGGCGCTGCAGGATGTCGGGCCGGTTCACGCCAGCCGCTTCGACCTTGACCAGCACCTCGTCCTTGCCGGGCGCCGGGACCGGCCGCTCGACCACGGCCAGGTTCTCCGAACCGTCCGGCTGCGGTGCGACCACGGCTCGCATCGTTGCTGGGATGGTGGTGCTCACAGGCGCGGGGTTATTGACATCGTCCATGCCCGGGTCAACAATTCGGTCGTGGATTTGGACGATCTCTTTCCGAGCAAGCCGGACGATCCGGTCGAGGCGATGAAGAAACAGGACCTCGACCCGCTGTCGGTCCACGAACTCCAGGCGCGAATCGAGGCCCTGAAAGAGGAGATCGCGCGGGTCGAAAAGCATATCGAGCAGGTGAAGACACACCGTTCGGCCGCCGAGGACCTTTTCAAGCGCAAATAGGCCATTCGCCCGTTGCTCATTCACCCGTTGCTCACGGGTATCCTTCTATAAACTGGGGATAAGCGGGGCCGCTCCCCTTGATTGAGCGTTCCTTGCATATGACATTGATGACCAGAGCCCGGGGCTCACCCCGGGGAGCGGTGGGAGTACCAACTAAATGCCTAGCTTTGCTCGCGAACTCGAAGAAACCCTGCACAAGGCGCTCGGTGAAGCCAGCCGGCGCAGGCACGAGTATGCGACGCTCGAACATCTTCTGATCGCGCTCATCGACGACGAACATGCGTCGAAGGTGATGACCGCGTGCGGAGTCAACCGGGACGAGCTTCGCGCAAGCGTCAAGCACTACCTGGACAACGAGCTTGGGGCGCTGGTGGCGGACACCAGCACCGATCCCACGCCGACCAGCGGTTTTCAGCGGGTCGTCCAGCGCGCGATACTCCATGTCCAGTCGTCCGGCCGGGACGAAGTGACGGGCGCGAACGTGCTCGTCGCCCTCTTCTCGGAGCGGGAAAGCTATGCCGTCTATTTCCTGCAGCAGCAGGATATGAGCAGGCTCGATGCGGTGACCTACATCAGCCACGGCGTAGGCAAGGGCGAAGGCTCCGCCGAGGCGCGTCCTCCCGAGGGCAACGAGGAGAAGACGGAAAAGGAAGGCAAGAAGGAAAGCGCCCTCAAGCAGTTCACCGTCGACCTCAATGAAAAGGCCCGGGCCGGCAAGGTCGATCCGCTGATCGGGCGGATGCCGGAGGTCGACCGGACCGTCCAGATCCTCTGCCGCCGATCCAAGAACAACCCGCTTTACGTGGGCGACCCGGGCGTCGGGAAAACCGCGATCGCGGAAGGCCTGGCCCGCAAGATCGTCGAGGGCGACGTTCCCGACGTGCTCAAGCCGGCCACGATTTACGCGCTCGACATGGGCGCACTGCTCGCCGGAACGCGCTACCGCGGCGACTTCGAGGAGCGGCTCAAGTCGGTGGTTTCCGAGCTTGAAAAGCTTCCGCACGCAATCCTCTTCATCGACGAGATTCACACGGTGATCGGCGCGGGCGCGACCTCGGGCGGTGCAATGGATGCGTCCAACCTGCTGAAGCCGGCCCTTTCGTCGGGTGCGATCCGCTGCATCGGATCGACGACCTACAAGGAATTCCGCAACCACTTCGAAAAGGATCGTGCGCTTCTTCGCCGCTTCCAGAAGATCGACGTCAACGAGCCGACCATCGAGGACACGATCAAGATTCTTGCCGGGCTGCGCTCGTCGTTCGAAGATCACCACAACGTCCGCTACACCGTCGATGCGGTGAAGAGCGCGGTCGAGCTGTCGGCGCGCTACATCCACGACCGCAAGCTGCCGGACAAGGCGATCGACGTCATCGACGAAGTCGGGGCGATGCAGATGCTGGTTCCGCCAAGCCGCCGCAAGAAAACGATCACGCCCAAGGAAATCGAGGCCGTGGTCGCGACGATGGCGCGAATCCCGCCCAAGTCGGTGTCGAGCGACGACAAGCGCGTGCTCGAGAACCTCGAAGCCGACTTGAAGCGGGTCGTTTTTGGGCAGGACTTGGCGATCGAAAAGCTAGCCAGCGCGATCAAGCTGAGCCGAGCGGGGCTGCGCGATCCGGACAAGCCGATCGGCAACTATCTCTTCAGCGGCCCCACCGGCGTCGGCAAGACCGAGGTCGCGCGCCAGCTCGCATCGATCATGGGCATTCCGCTGCAGCGCTTCGACATGTCCGAATATATGGAGCGTCACTCGGTCAGCCGCCTGATCGGCGCGCCTCCGGGCTATGTCGGCTATGACCAGGGCGGGCTTTTGACCGACGCGGTCGACCAGCACCCGCACAGCGTCCTGCTGCTCGACGAAATCGAGAAGGCGCACCCGGACCTGTTCAACATCCTCCTTCAGGTGATGGACAACGGCAAGCTGACCGATCACCACGGCAAGACGGTCGATTTCAGGAACACCATCCTGATCATGACGACCAACGCCGGCGCCGCCGACATGGCGCGCGAGAGCATCGGCTTCGGCAATGCCACGCGCGAGGATGCTCAGGAAGACGCGGTCAAGAAGATGTTCACGCCCGAATTCCGCAACCGGCTGGATGCGATCGTCCCGTTCGCTTACCTGCCGCCGGCGGTGGTCGCCCGGGTTGTCGACAAGTTCATCCTCCAGCTGGAACTCCAGCTTGCAGATCGCAACGTCCACATCGAGCTCGACGACGAAGCGCGCAAGTGGATCGTCGATCGCGGCTACGACAAGGTCTACGGCGCGCGCCCGATGGGCCGGCTGGTGCAGGAAAAGATCAAGCAGCCGCTGGCCGAGGAACTGTTGTTCGGCAAGCTGGTGAATGGCGGCGAGGTCAAGGTCCGCATCAAGGACAATGCCCCCGCCTTCGAGATCACGCCGGCAGCGCCCAAGGCCAAGCCAAAGAAAAAGGCGAAGTCGTCGACAAGGAAGAAGGCGAGCGGAGACGCGCCCGCCGGGGACTGATCGAATCGGATGCACGAGCAAGGCCGGGAAGCAATTCCCGGCCTTTTTTTGCCTCATGCCACGACGTTTCGCTGCTCAGTGCACGTGCTCGGCAGTCGCGAACAAGATCATTTCCACTCGCTCGTCGCCGTCCACATAGCCGTCGTGTCCAGGCGGGATTTCGAAGAAGTCGCCGCGCTCGATCCAAGTCTCCTTCCCCAACTCCACCATGCGCACGACGAGCGTTCCGCTTATGCAGTAGCCGGTGTGGTGCATCGGACAGGCCGGAGGGGACCCGAGTAAAGGCTTCTCGTCCTTTTCCCACGTCCACCCGGGCTCGAACACCGCGTGCATTGCCGTGGTCCCGTGCTTCATCTGGATGATGTCGATGCCGCCGGCCTGCTTCATGTCGAGCGAATCGTCGGGACTGTCGAAACGTCGCACTTCGATGGCGGAAGTCATTGCGCCACTCCCTGTTGCTGACTCCTCGAAGTTTACCGGTTGCGGTCAGATGCGGAAACCTCCAATCGTTGCGGGTTCATCCGGAGGGGGAGATAATTTCGTGAAACCCATTCGCTCGGTTCCGGTCCTGGCCCTGCTGTTCGCCGCGACCGCTCTTTCCGCGCCCGCCACTGGCGCCCCTGCAAGCGGGCCGCAGCCGCTTTTCACCGGCTCCGACCTGTTCAACCTCGAATGGGCGGCGGACCCCCAAATCAGCCCCGACGGCCGCACGATCGCTTATGTTCGCGAATCGAACGACATCATGACGGACAAGGTGCGCCGGACGATCTGGCTGGTCGATGTCGCCACCGGCCGGCAGCGGCCACTTCTCGCGGGAAGCGGCTCCTATTTCTCCCCGCGCTGGTCGCCCGACGGCGCTCGCCTCGCCTACGTCGCCGCGGAAGGCGCGAGCCCGCAGCTGTTCGTTCGCTGGATGGCAAGCGGGACGAGCGCGCGCATCACGGGGCTTCCGAACAGCCCGGGCGGACTCGCCTGGTCGCCCGACGGACGCCGCATCGCTTACTCGATGTTCGTTCCCGACGAGGCCCCGAAGCTCGGAAAGGCGCCGCCCAAGCCCGAAGGCGCGAAGTGGGCCGATCCGCTTCAGGTCATCGACCAGGTCACCTACCGTTTCGACAATGCCGGCTACCTGGATCCGGGTTACCAGCAGATATTCTGGGTTCCTGCCGACGGCGGAGCGCCCACCCAGCTGACCTTCGGAGCGACCAATGCCGGCGGCTCGGTTTCCTGGGCGCCCGACGGCCGCTCGATCCTGTTCAGCGCGGATTTGTCGCCGGACTGGCAGCGGCAGGCGCTCGAAAGCGAAATCTACCGGGTCGATATCGGCGGCGGCGTGCCCGTTGCGCTGACTGATCGAAAGGGGCCGGACTCCTCTCCGGCCGTGTCGCCGGACGGCCGCCACATCGCCTGGGTCGGGTTCGACGACAAGCACCTCGGATATCAGAACACCCGGCTGTACGTGATGAACGCCGACGGGTCCGACAAACACGTCCTCACCGGCTCGCTCGACCGTTCGGTCGGCAACCCGCAATGGTCGGACAGCCGATCCATCTACGTCCAGGTGGAAGACGAGGGCGTGAACAAGGTCGAGCGCGTCGGACTCGACGGCTCCATTCGCGAAATTGCCGGATCAATGGGCTTTTCCGAGCTCGACCGGCCTTATGCCGGCGGCGATTTCAGCGTCGCCCGCAATGGAACCGTGGCGATGACCTGGGGAGATCCTCTCCACCCGAACCAGGTCGCCGTCGCCTCGGGTGGCAAGGCGCGGCCCCTAACGGATCTCAGTTCCAGCCTGCTCCAGTCGAAGTCACTGGCGCAGGTTCGCAAATTGCCCGTCACCTCGTCGTTCGACCAGCAACCGATCGACGCGTGGATGGTCACGCCTCCCGGTTTCGACCCGGCGAAGAAATACCCGCTCATCCTCGAGATCCACGGCGGCCCCTATGCCGCTTACGGCCCGCAGTTCGCGACCGACGATCAGCTCTACGCCGCGCACGGCTATGTGGTCGTTTACTCCAACCCGCGCGGCTCCACGTCCTACGGCGAGGCGTTCGCGAACGGGATTGAGAAGTCGTACCCGGGCCACGACTATGACGATTTGATGAGCGTGGTCGATGCGGCGATCGCGACCGGCAGCGTCGATCCGAACAATTTGTTCGTCACCGGCGGATCGGGCGGCGGAGTCCTGACCGCGTGGATCGTCGGCAAGACCCACCGGTTCAATGCGGCCGCTACCCAGAAGCCGGTCATCGACTGGGCGAGCTGGAGCCTTACCGCCGACCTCGCCAACTTCTCCTCGCCCTACTGGTTTGCGAAGAAGCCGTGGGAAGACCCGATGGGCTATTGGAAGCGTTCGCCGCTCAGCCTTGTCGGAAACGTCACGACGCCGACGCTGGTCGTGGTCGGAAGCGAGGACTACCGGACGCCCGACAGCGAGGCCGAGCAATATTACGAAGCGCTCCAGCTTCGCGGCATCCCGACCGAGTTCGTGAGGGTGCCAGGAGCGAGCCACCACGGGCTTGCGGAGCGTCCAAGCCAGTCGGCCGCCAAAGCAAGCGCAATCCTGGCCTGGTTCGATCGCTATCGAAAGGACGGGACTTCCACAGCCGCCGTCCACTAACTATCGGTAAGTGCATCCGATTCTCTTGCGCCGGTGACGCCGGCCCTACTTCTTTGTCCGCTTTGGAGATCATCATGAAACCGACCAGCTTCCGCCTTCTCGCGGCAACCGCGATCGCGCTCTCGGCGCCGGCTTTCGCCCAGAACATGGGTCCGTTCGATCCGGCGCACTTGTCGGCGACCGACAAGTATATTTCGTCCGACGCCTTCGAAGGCCGCGGTCCGGCTACGCCCGCCGAGACGAAGACGATCAACTACATCGCCAAGCAGTTCCAGGCCGCCGGGCTCCGGCCGGCCGGCGACGTCGCCAACGGCAAGCGCAGCTGGTTCCAGGACGTGCCGCTCCTCAAGTCCGAGTGGGTCGGCACTCCAACGATCGGCCTCACCATGGACGGCAAGCCCGTGTCGCTGACGCAGGGAGAAGAAATCGCCGTTCGCTCGCCGATGGACGGAAGCAAGGGCCTCGACCTCGACAAGGTTCCGCTGGTGTTCGCCGGCTATGGCGTGAAGGCGCCGGAGCGCGGCTGGGACGACTTCAAGGGCCAGGACATGCGCGGCAAGATCATGGTCGTCCTGGTCAACGATCCCGATTTCGAAGGCGGCGAAGGCGATTTCGGCGGCAAGGCCATGACCTATTACGGCCGCTGGACCTACAAGTATGAAGAAGGCGCTCGCCAGGGCGCGGCGGGCGTCCTCGTCATCCATGAGACGGACCCGGCGAGCTACGGCTGGGCGACGGTCAAGAACTCGAACACCAACACCATGTTCGACATCGTTCGCAAGAATCCCGCTGGCGAACATCCGCCGCTCGAAGGCTGGATCCAGAAGGATCTCGCACAGAAGATCTTCGCCGCTTCGGGAATGGATTTCGAAGCCATGAAGGCGGCCGCTCGCAAGAAGGACTTCAAGCCGGTCCCACTGGACGCGAAGCTGTCGCTGAATGGCAAGGCCAACGCCGACGTGATCACGTCGCACAATGTCGTCGGCTACCTTCCGGGGAAGAAATACCCGGACGAGACGGTCGTCTACAGCGCACACTGGGACCACCTGGGTATCGGCAAGCCCGACGCGACCGGCGACACGATCTACAACGGCGCGCTGGACAATGCGACCGGGATTTCCCAGCTGATCGAGCAGGCGCGCGTTTTCGCAAAGGAGCCGCGCACCGACCGCTCGATCGTTTTCCTCGCCGTCACTGCAGAGGAAAAGGGCCTGCTCGGGTCCGAATATTACGCGCAGAACCCGCTTTTCCCGATCGGCAAGACGGTCGCCGTCCTAAACACCGACGGCGGATCCATCTACGGACCGGCAAAGAACTTCACCATCTCCGGCAATGCGAAGCTCGGATTGCTCGACGACCTCATCGCCGAAGGCAAGAAGCAGGGTCGCTATTACAGCGCCGATCCGCACCCTGAGGCCGGCCATTTCTACCGCTCCGACCACTTCTCCTTCGCGAAGGTCGGCGTGCCGGCGATCAGCTTCGGCGATGGCAACGATCTCGTAAACGGCGGGACCGAGCGCGGTGAGGCACTGGGCAAGGAGTATGTCGAAAAGCACTACCACCAGCCAAGCGACGAATGGTCGGCCGACTGGGATTTCCGCGGCATGGCGGAGGATGCGAACCTCCTGCATATGCTCGGCCGCGACCTCGCCAACGGGCGGGAATGGCCCAACTGGAGCGAAGACAGCGAATTCCGCGCCGAACGCGACAAGACGGCGGCGGATCGCGGAAGCCGCTGAGGCAACGGCGCCTCCGCCGACGCGCTGACGGTCTCCCGGCTGGCAGTGCTTCGGCGGAGGGTCTACAACGTCGCCCGGGTGGGGAATCTCAGACCCGGAGGCGAGCCATGGCCGAGTTGATCTTCTACACCAATCCGCAGTCGCGGGGGCGTATCGTGCGCTGGATGCTGGAGGAGATCGGCGAGCCGTACGACACCCAACTCATCGCCTACGACAGCATCAAGAGCCCCGACTATCTTGCCGTGAACCCGATGGGCAAGGTGCCGGCGATCAAGCACAACGGGCACGTCGTGACCGAGTGCGCGGCGATTTGCGCCTATTTGGCTGACGTTTTCCCGCACGCGGCGCTCGGCCCTCGCGCCGAAGAGAAAGCGGACTATTATCGCTGGCTGTTCTATGCCGCCGGTCCCGTCGAAGCCGCGGTGTCCAACAAGGCCGCGGGCTGGGAACCCACTCCCGAGCGCGAGCGGATGTTCGGCTACGGCAATTTCGACAAGGTCGTGGCCGTCCTCGACGAGCTCTTCAGCCTGCGCGACTATGTGTGCGGCGACCGCTTCACCGCAGCCGACGTCTATGTCGGGTCGCAAATCATGTTCACAATGCAGTTCGGAATGCTTCCCGAAAAGGAAAGCTTCGTCCGCTACCGCGACCGCCTGCAGTCGCGCGATGCGTACAAGCGCGGTGGCGAGATCGACGAAAAGGCGCAGGCAGAAATCGAGGCCACTGCACAGCCACAGCCGGCGCAGGGTTGATGAACAGCGACCTCCGCCAGCAGGCGATCGACCTGTACGACCGCTTCACTCACGACGGGATGGACCGGCGAGTCTTCATGGGCCGAATGGCCGCGATCGCCGGAAGCTTCGCCGCCGCCGAAGCGCTGGTTGCCTCCATCGCTGCCTCGCCCGCGGCTGCAGCCATCGTACCGTCGGACGATCCGCGCCTGACCACGAGCACTACCGGGTTGCTCGGCAATCAGGGGCACCCGCTCTACAGCGCTTACACGGCGAGCCCGCGGACCGGGTCCGCGCAGGCTACTGTCCTCGTCGTGCACGAGAATCGCGGGCTCAACGGCCACATCCGCGATGTTGCCCGGCGTCTCGCGCTGGCAGGCTTCCACGCCGTTGCGCCCGATCTGCTGTCGCCCTCGGGCGGCACACCTGCCGACGAGGATGCTGCGCGCGACGCAATCGGCAAGCTCGACCTCGCGCAGGCGGTTTCGGCGGGAACGGCGATGCTGAAGTTGCTCTCTGCCCGGCGGGGTGGAAACGGAAAGGTCGGAGCGGTCGGATTTTGCTGGGGCGGAGGATATGTGGACAGGCTTGCAGTCGCTTCGGGCGAAGCGCTGAGTGCGGCAGTGTCCTACTATGGCCCGGCTCCCGACCCGTCCCAGGCGGCAACGGTGACCGCGCCGATGATGCTTCACCTTGCCGGGCTCGACAAAAGGGTGGGCGCGACCGCCTGGCCATTCGCGGAGGCACTTGGGCAGGCGGGCAAGCCGGTAGCCGTGTTCGAATATCCGGGCGTGAACCACGCCTTCAACAATGACACGTCGGCCGAGCGCTACGATGAAGCCGCAGCGACCCTGGCATGGGGCCGAACGCTCGATTTTCTCACACGCTATCTGCGATAGCGCCTAGCGCGCGAGGCCGTTTGCCCAGTCGGCCGCGGCTTCCCTTTCTTCGGCAGTCATGTCCGAGCGGTGGAAGCTCTGTGCGAGGGCGCGGATGGCGACGAGCTCGCGACCGCTAATCGCTTCGTCGAAATGGACTCCGCACCGGCCGTTCGCTGCCCACGTAACGGTTCCGAACGTATCGACGCCGCCGCATCTGAGAACGACGTCCTTTCCGGGCTCCGGCAGGTCCTGGCCTTCAATTCGCGCACCGCTTGCGGACAGATCGAGCAGGCGGACCCGCAAGTGGCCCGTCAGCAATTCGGCAGACGCGGGCAGGACGAGATACGCCCGCGGCTCCGACCTGCGGCCGCGAAGCTGCGGGTCACCGTCTCTCGGACCCTGACGCCGATCTGGCGATGGTTGGCTCATTGCGGACCAATAGCCGCTCTGCGTTAACAAATTGGCCGCACCGGATACAAAAAGGGCCGGCGGTTTCCCGCCAGCCCTTGTCGTTCGTTCGCAGCGACTTAGCGGCGCTGGCCCATGAACTGGAGAAGGAACATGAACATGTTGATGAAGTCGAGATAGAGGCTGAGCGCGCCCATGATCACGACCTTGCCCATCATGTCGCTGCCCGCGACGTGCGCGTACATGCTCTTGATCCGCTGCGTGTCGTAGGCCGTAAGCCCCGCGAAAAGCAGCACGCCGATCGCACTGATGGCCAGCTGCATCGCCGCCGACTGCAGGAACAGGTTTATCAGCATCGCCACGAAGAGGCCGATCACACCCATGATGAAGAAGGTGCCCATCCCCGACAGGTCCTTCTTCGTCGTGTAGCCCCACAGGCTAAGGCCCGCGAAGCCAGCAGCCACCGCGAAGAAGGTCTGAGCGATCGAAACGCCGGTATAGACGAGGAAGATCGACGACATCGACAGGCCCATGACGGTGCAAAAGGCCCAGAAGAGCATCTTGAGCGTGCTCGTCTGCATCCGGTTGAGGCCGAAGCTCATCGCCATGACGAAGCCGAGCGGCGCGAGGATGATGAGCCAGCGAAGCGGCGTCATCAGCACCTGGGCCGCCAGCCCGGAGCTGGCGAACAAGAGAGCGACGATCCCGGTGAGGAGAACGCCGGAGGCCATGTAGTTGTAGACCGACAGCATGTAGGACCTCAGGCCCGCATCGCGCGTAGCGCGCGGAACGCCTACCGTCGCCGGGTTCGCACCGGCACTTCTCCCCCAAGTGCTGCGCGGGTCAAACTGGTTCTGCATCTTCACTCCTTGTAGCGCGGGCGATTGGGCCCGTTCGCTCAGATACAAGATATCGGGGATGCAACGGTCGCTTTCAAGCAAAACCGGACATCAAGCCTGCAGATTCGAGAGTAGCTGCTGCTCGAATCCGGTCCTTCGCCGTTCAGGACTTGGCTTTTGGCGGCGGCGGCGGCGCTGCGTGATCGATGCCGTCGAAGTCTGCTAGATAGCGCTTCATCCCCGCGCGCTCGCCATATTCGCCCATCCACAAGACCGTGAAGCAGAAGCTCAGCGTGATGCTCATCACGGCGGCGAGCTCGACCGCGCCAATTCCAGCCGACAGCCCGATTGCTACCGCAAGGAGGATGAACAAGGCGTCGCCCGAGCTCTTGAGCGAATTGCGGAAACGAACGGCGCCCGCGATTCCCGCAAGGGAGAAGGCAAGCGCAAGCGAGTTCTGGACGATGATGACGATGCCCGTGACGACCATCGGCAGGACAAGGATCGTGTGGACAAGCGACTGGTCGTATTCGGCGCCGCTTCGCACTCTCATGTAGACCCAGCTCACCGGAAGCGAGCACAGGAGGGCGCCGATGATCGCCACCACGAGCCAGAACAGGCTCTGGCCGAGGTTGCCGACATGCTCGGCCCGGATCGCCTCGGTCGCCCGGAGCGGGTTGTGGCTCGGCTGCGTGATGAGCTGCTCGACGCCTCCGATTGGCAGGTAACCCTTGGAATCAGGCCAGATCCGCACAGCCAGGAACACGACGAGCCCAACAGCGGCATAATAGATGGCAAGCTTTGCAAGCAGCTTCATGCCTGACATTCGCTTCTCCCCCCTGCGAAAGGCTCCGGCTCTCGGCGCCTACAGGTATAATTCCCCCGCTTCTTCTCTCGGTGCGGTTGCGATCGGATAGGCCGGAATCGGATCGAGGACGCCGTAGCTTTCCTTCAGCGGCTCACGAGCGAGCGGCGGCCAGTCGATGTCCCGGTGCGGAAGGTCCGTGTCGGGAACCCGGTCCAAAAAATCGCGCACCAGCGTGAGCCGCCCCAGCGCCTGGTCGTTGAAATCGACCAGGGTCCACGGTGCGAAATCGGTGTGCGTCACCTCAAGCATCCGCTCGCGAGCGTCGGTGTAGGCCTGGTAACGGTGGCGCGCCTCGATATCGATCGGCGACAGCTTCCACCGCTTCAACGGATTGAAGAGCCGGTTCTGGAACCTTTCCTCCTGCCGGTCCTGGTCGCAGCACAGCCAGTATTTGAACAGGAGGATGCCGTCGTCGACCAGGTGCCGCTCGAACTCCGGAACGGCTTTGAGGAATGCGTCGGTCTCTTCCTGCGAGCAGAAACCCATGACGGGTTCGACGCCCGCCCGATTGTACCAGCTGCGGTCGAACAAGGTCATCTCGCCCTTGGCCGGGAGGTACGGGATATAGCGCTGGAAATACCATTGGCTGCGCTCGCGGTCGCTCGGGCTGGGAAGCGCTGCCACACGGCACTGCCGCGGGTTCAGCACGCGGGAGATGGCTTCGATCGAGCCGCCCTTCCCCGCCGTGTCGCGCCCTTCGAAAACGACGACGATCCGCTGGCCCGTTTCCGAAAGCCAGCGCGCCATTCGCGCAAGCTCCTTTAGCAGCGGCTTCGCAAGCTGTTCGTATTCCGGGAAACTGAGCGGCTCCAACTCGGGCATCGGCGATTCCCCCGTGGATGGAATGTGACATTTCGCCGCAAGAACGGCAATCCTGCAGCCATGAATCGCCTCTTCGTCGCGATCCGCCCGCCGGAGTCCGTCCGCGATCTGCTGATCGACGCCATGGAGGACAGCCCCGTCCTCGGCTGGGTCGCGGACGACAATTTGCACCTGACGTTGCGCTTCATCGGCGAAGTGGAGCGCCGGCAGGCGAACGACGTCGCGGACGCGCTGGACCGGATACGCTTTCAGAAGTTCGAGATAGCCGTCCGTGGCGTCGGCCGCTTCGACGGCAAACGCGGCGGAGCCCTTTGGGCTGGGGTCGAACCCAAGGAGTCGGTGGCAAGAACTCGCGGCCAAGGTCGATCGCGCCTGCGTCGCTGCGGGCCTGGAGCCGGATCGCCGCGCTTTTCATCCGCACATCACTTTGGCCCGCTACCGGCGGAGCAACGCCGACGCGGCCCGCCTGGTCGAACAGAAACAGTCGGACCTGGCGTCACAGCCGTTCGCGGTGACAAGCTTCATCCTGTTCGAAAGCCACTTGTCGAGGCACGGCGCGCACTACGAGGAAGTGGCAAGCTACGACCTCGGCTGACGCCGGCTGCACGAACGGCGAGGTCTACTCCACTCGCTCGATCGCCCCGTCCAGCATGTGAATGCGAACGTCCGCCGCAGCCGCAACGTTTTCGTCGTGCGTGACGCACACGACCGCTCGGCCCTGGTCGTGAGCGATCCGCTGGAAAATTTCGATCACCCGGCTGCTGTTCTCGCTGTCGAGATTTCCGGTTGGCTCGTCTCCCAGGACGAGACTTGGATCGTTGGCCAGCGCCCTTGCGATTGCCACCCTCTGTCGCTGGCCGCCGGACATCTTGTCGGGCGTCTTGTACGACTGGTCCGCTATTCCGAGCGCTTCGAGCGCAGCCATCGCTCGCCCGGTCATCGCGTCCGCTCCGAAGCCCCCCAGGCGCCGTACGGGAATGAGGACGTTCTCGAGTGCGGTGAACTCGGGCAGGAGGAAGTGAAACTGGAAGACGAAGCCGAATTGCTCCAGCCGCAAGCGCGCCCGCTCGTCCCCGGTGAGCAGGTTCGTGTCCATCCCGCGCAAGAGCACCGTGCCGGCCGTCGGCCGGTCGAGCAGTCCCAGCAGGTAGAGGAGGCTCGACTTCCCACAGCCGGACGGGCCGACGACGGCGTGGAATCGCCCGGGGTTGATGTGAAGGTCGACGTTTCGGACGAGCGTGACAGGCGGGTCCGTCGGCAGCACTCGAGTCAGCGCCTGCGCCGACATCAGTTCGCTCATGCCGCACCGCGCAAGATGTCAACCGGGTCCACGAGCGCGGCCTTTCGGGCCGGCAGCCAGGCGGCAATCGTTGCAGCAAGGAGCGACGCACCGCCGGCGATCAAGAATTGGCTCGGACTTCGGTCGAGCGGCAGGTGCTCCACCCGGCCCAGGACCGGGAAATGGATGGACCCGAGGATGGCCATCAGGCCGATCCCGACGAGCCAGCCCGCGATGACGCCCAGGACGGCAACGATCACCCCTTCGGCAACGAAGATTTCTTCGAGATCGCGTTGCGAAAATCCGACCGAGCGGAGAATGGCGATGTCGCGGCGCTTGTCGACGACGGAGTTGGACACGGCCGTGTAGATGCCGAAGCTCGCAACCAGCAGCATCGCGGAAACCACCGAGTACATGATCACGTTGCGAGTCAGCATCATGGTCATGAAATCGGCCGAGCGCTCCTGCCAGCTTTGCGCCTTGTAGCCGTACCGCTGCTCGAGATCGGCTGCGACCGTCTCTGCCTGATAGGGATCGGAAAGCCGGATGCCGATGCGGTTGATGATGAACGGTTGGGCGGTCAGCGATTGCGCGTCGCGTAGAAGCACGTAGCCGTTGTTGCCGAACTGGCCGCGACCCTGCGCGAACAGCCCGACGATCTTCAGCGACCGGGTTCCGGCGCGCGAGGTTGCACCCACCGTGTCGCCCATTGCGACCCCGAGCTGCCGCGCCATCTCCTCACCGATGATCACTCCGCCACTCGTCGTCTCGAGATTGTGCAGCGACCCTGCGGACAAGTTCTCCTGAACGTTCTCGATCTTCTCCTGCACCGCTGGATCGACGCCGATGATTCCGAGCGGCTCCTCCCGCCCGCCTACCCGCAAGGTCACCGCGCCCGCCAGCGTAGGCGCCACAACCGCCCCCGGAATCGCCTCGGCGGAGCGAACGATCTCCTGCCAGTCCTTCAATCCGCGGACTTCGTTGCGCGTCTTGTACCCATGCACCTCTACGATGGCGCCGGGGAAAGCCCGAACGGCAGGCTGTGGCCTGGGACTGCGGATTTCGTCGGAAATGATGATGTGCGGAGCAGCGTCGATGAGCCGCGAAATGAAATCGTTCTGGCTTCCGATCATCAGTGCTGACACCGCCAGGAAGAAGCCGACTCCGACGCTCACTCCCGCGATCGCGACGGCGGTCTGTCGCTTGCGCTTGGAAAGGTGCTTGGTCGCGATCCCGAGCAGCAGGAGCAGGCGCGAGAGCATCAGCAGCCTTTCGCGATCGCTCGTGCGCCGTCCTTGAGTCCGGGAGACGGGTCGCGAAGGACGCATGCTCCCGCCGCGACACCGCCGCGGATTTCCGAATCCGTCGCACCGCGAACGCCCGTCCTCACCGCAACACGCTTGAGCCGCCCCCCTTCGACTGCCCAGACCGCTCCATCGCGGATCGCGCTCGCCGGAACGAGAAGGGCCCGCGGCTTCTCCGATGCCACGACGTTAACTTCCAGCGTCAGGCCGATCGGCAGGTCGGCCACATTGTCGGGCACAATCCTAATCCGAAATGCCCGCTGGTCGGGATCGCCTGCAGGCGTGATGTCGTAGACTCGGCCGCGGATGATGCGATCCGGATAGGCATCGCTGGTCATCAACGCCTGCGCACCCTTCCGGACGAGGGCGATATCACGCTCGTCCACCGTTGCCGTCACGCGCAGCGACTGAGGATCGCCGACCGCGAACATCGTCTTGGCTGCCGTGGCGAGGTCGCCGGGCTCGACGTCGCGACGAAGCACGACACCGGAAATCCCCGACCGGATGGCGAATTGGTCGAGGCGCGCTCGAGCCGCCGCTTCCGCAGCACGCGCCGTGTTGGCCGTAGCAACCGCCCTGTCACGCGCCGCCCTGGTGCTCCACCCCTGGCTGAACAGCTGCAGCGCCCGGCGCTCGTCCTGTTCGGCGTTCGCCCTCTCCGCTGCAAGCTGCGCGACGTTGTGGCGCTGATCCTCGGCGTCGAGCAAGGCGAGAGGCTGGCCGCGCACGACCCGGTCGCCCTCGTCGACCAGAACCGCAGTCACCGGCGCCGTAACGCGCGAGGACACTTCGACCGGACTGCGGGGTTCGACGAACCCTGTCGCATAAACGACTTCCGTGACGGGGCCGCGGCGCACGAGGGTCGCGTCGACCGCAGCCGGACGGGCCATGTAGCGCCATGCACCGAATCCGACGACGACAACGGCAAGGACGAGCAGCAGCCATGGCAGCGCTCTTCGCACCCGCTGCCTGGGAGCCGTCGCAACCGTGAAGGTCGAGGACAAATCCATCGCGCCTTGCTATCCCAACGGAGCCGTCGGGGACCTACGGTTTACTCCTTAGGCGCCGGCTCACGCGCGGGTGGCATTTCGCGGCAGCGTACCCATATCGAATGCGGCGCGTTGACCGGCGCGGCAACGAGCACTACCACTAGAACATAAGCGGAACGAAGCGACCGATGCTGACGCACATTTCCGTTCGCGGGGCGCGCGAACACAATCTCAAGGGGGTCGACGTCGAGATCCCGCGCGAAAGCCTGACGGTCATTACCGGCCTGTCGGGATCGGGCAAGTCGAGCCTCGCCTTCGACACCATCTATGCGGAAGGCCAGCGGCGCTACGTGGAGTCGCTGTCCGCCTACGCGCGCCAGTTCCTGGAGATGATGCAAAAGCCGGACGTCGAGCATATCGACGGCCTGTCGCCGGCAATCTCGATCGAGCAGAAGACGACGAGCAAGAACCCGCGCTCGACCGTCGCCACCGTCACGGAAATCTACGATTACATGCGGCTTTTGTGGGCACGCGTCGGCATCCCCTACTCGCCGGCAACGGGCTTGCCGATCGAGGCGCAGCAGGTCAGCCAGATGGTCGACCGCACGATGGCGCTCCCGGAAGGCTCGCGCCACTACCTGCTCAGCCCCGTCGTCCGCGGCCGCAAGGGCGAGTACAAGAAGGAACTGGCCGAGTGGCAGAAGGCTGGCTTCACCCGAATCCGGATCGACGGCGAGTTCTACGACATCGAGGACGCGCCCGCGCTCGACAAGAAATACAAGCACGACATCGAGCTGGTGGTCGACCGCATCGTCATCCGCGAAGGCATTGAATCGCGTCTCGCCGACAGCTTCGAGACCGCGCTGAAGCTCGCCGACGGCCTCGCCTATCTCGACCCCGCCGATCCGCCCGCAGAAGACGCGGAGAGCAAAGGCGGCATGAAGCTGGACTTCGGAGCGCCCGGCCGAATCGTCTTCTCGCAGCGCTTCGCCTGTCCGGTGTCCGGCTTCACCATCGCGGAAATCGAGCCGCGGTTATTCTCGTTCAACGCGCCGCAGGGCGCCTGCCCCGCCTGCGACGGGCTTGGCGAGAAGCTGGTCTTCGACGAGGACCTCGTCGTCCCCAACCACAACCTCTCCATTGCCAAGGGCGCGGTCGTGCCCTGGGCGCGGTCGAACCCGCCGAGCCCCTATTACATGCAGGTGCTGGGCAGCCTCGCCCGCGCCTACGATTTCGCCCTCGACGTGCCCTGGGGCGAGCTTCCCGAGAAAGCGCGGCGCGTGATCCTGCACGGCACCGACGGCGAGCCCGTCGTCCTGCGCTTCATGGACGGCCGCAAGTCGTACGAAGTGAAGAAGCCGTTCGAGGGCGTACTCGCCAACCTGCAGCGCCGCTACAACCAGACCGAGTCCCAGTGGATGCGGGACGAGCTGTCGCGCTACCAGGGCAGCCGCCCGTGCGAGGTCTGCCACGGCGCCCGCCTCAAGCCCGAGGCGCTCAGCGTGAAGATCGCGGGCGAGCACATTTCCGGAGCGTCGATGCGGTCGGTCACGGACGCCCGCGACTGGTTCGCCGACCTCCACAACCACCTCACCGACCAGCAGAACGCCATCGCCAAGGCCATTCTCAAGGAAATCAACGAGCGGCTCGGCTTCCTGCACAATGTCGGGCTCGATTACCTGCACCTCGACCGCAAGTCGGGCACGCTGTCGGGCGGCGAAATCGCAGCGCATCCGCCTCGCGTCGCAGATCGGCTCCGGCCTGTCGGGCGTCCTCTACGTCCTCGACGAGCCCTCGATCGGCCTGCACCAGAAGGACAACGACCGCCTCCTCGAAACTCTCAAGCGCCTGCGCGGCCTCGGCAACACCGTCCTCGTCGTCGAGCATGACGAGGAAGCGATCCGAACCGCCGACCACGTCATCGACATGGGTCCCGGAGCGGGAGTCCACGGCGGCGAGGTCGTCTATTCCGGCGAGCTCGAGGGCCTCCTCGACTGCGAGGACAGCATCACCGCCGATTACCTCACCGGCCGCCGCGAGATCCCGATCCTCCACAAGCGCCGCAAGGGCAACGGCAAGTCCGTCACCGTCCACGGCGCGACCGCCAACAACCTCCAGGACGTCACCGCCAAGATCCCGCTCGGCACCTTCACCGCCATCACCGGCGTCTCCGGCTCGGGCAAGTCGTCGCTCACCATCGACACGCTCTACGCCGGCGCCGCCCGGGCGCTGAACGGCGCGCGCATCGTCTGCGGCCCGTGCGAGAAGATCACCGGCCTGCAGCATCTCGACAAGGTCATCGACATCGACCAGTCGCCGATCGGCCGCACCCCGCGCTCCAACCCGGCGACCTACACCGGCGCCTTCACCAACATCCGCGACTGGTTCGCCGGCCTGCCGGAGGCGAAGGCGCGCGGCTACAAGCCCGGCCGCTTCTCCTTCAACGTCAAGGGCGGCCGCTGCGAGGCGTGCAAGGGCGACGGCCTCCTGAAGATCGAGATGCACTTCCTCCCCGACGTCTACGTCACCTGCGACGTCTGCCACGGGCAGCGCTACAACCGCGAAACTCTGGAGGTGAAGTTCAAGGGCAAGAGCATCGCCGACGTGCTCGACATGACGGTCGAGGACGCGGCCGAATTCTTCAAGGCGGTCCCCGGAATCCGCGACAAGATGCGCATGCTCCAGGAAGTCGGCCTCGGCTACATCAAGGTCGGCCAGCAGGCGACGACCCTGTCAGGCGGAGAGGCGCAGCGGGTGAAGCTGTCGAAGGAGCTGTCGCGTCGCGCCACCGGCAAGACGCTCTACATCCTCGACGAGCCGACCACCGGCCTCCACTTCGAGGACGTCCGCAAGCTCCTCGAAGTGCTCCACCGCCTGGTCGAGCAGGGCAATACGGTCGTCGTGATCGAGCATAACCTCGACGTCATCAAGACGGCGGACTGGGTGATCGACCTGGGCCCCGGCGGCGGGGTGAACGGCGGGAAGATCGTGGTCGAGGGCACGCCGGAGACGGTGGCGGCGTGCGACAGTCGGCGACGGGGCAGTATCTGAAGCCGTTGCTGGTGCGGGCATCGCGTCCTCTGCAGACGGTGAGCTCGATTTGGTGGCGGCGAAGTAGGGGCTCTTGCAGACCGTGGCCAGTCCGCCCATGCTCCACCCGCTCGGTGCATGATGCCTTGGGAGGCGTATGTTTATCATTCATGTGCTGCGAGTTCGCTGTGAGCCGTTGCAGCAATCCTCACTTTTCGCTCAGCCGCGGGACCCTTCGCTCGTTATAACGGACGCGCTACTCGCAACGCCTACTGCTCAGGTAGGTCGTGGATCTGAATGGCACATTGGAACGCCGGAGATTCTTCCAAATTACGGCATTGGGTTTCAAATGGGACGCGTGCAGGCCGTGTCAGCGCCTCAATTCGATACACGCGAACATCGCTTTTTCGACGCGGAGATCGAACGCGCACCATACACTCTTGGAGTGTTCGATCAGCGTGATCAGTCTTGCGGAATCATCAAGAAGTCGGGCGTATCACAAAGCGCATCAGAAATTGCCGGAAAGCTTGAGACACTCCTGAATGCGACTCCGTATCCAGAAAAGGCCGGGTACAAGATCGTAGCGGACCCAATTCCAGACCCAGCTCACTTTATTGAGCAGATCATCACTGCAGAGCGGATCACAAAGTTCAGCTTTGTTGCTTCCTTCGAAAATCCATTCGACGTTGAAAACCTCATACAGAGACCTGCGGAGAAGTTCACTCAAGTTGCTAAAGGTCGTCGCACGAGGGTCGAGGTTGATGGAGATGACCTGAACAAGCCTGTTTTAGAGGAACTTGCGCGCGGAGTGGCATCAACGGGCGAGCAGGCCTCGGCGAGTATCCGGCCACGTGCAGGCGCACCGACAAAGCGCATTCACTTGAAAGGTACTCCCGTGACAGAGCCGGTGGAGCCGGAAGAGGCGAAGAGCCCATTCGAGGCGATACTTAACGCCACACGCGGAGCGTATTCTCGTATCAGGCGATCTCTGCCGTGATCACCACCTTCTGGGGCTGGTTTGCGCATGGCGCCGGTACGACAAAGGCTGGATGGCGTCTGCTACTCAATGCGTGGTTACTGTTGCACGTTTCAGTAGGCGTTGGTCTCTATTTCCTGCTCCCCGTTACACCGTACGCATTTGCCGCGAAGGCCCTTTTTCCGGCAGCCTCAATACTGGTCGGAATGGCAGTCGCTTGGACTGCTCGTGCAGCCGCTGTTCTGCAGGACAAAACGTTTCGCGAATCCGTTATAACAGAGGACAGGCCGATAGAGGCGTATGTTTACGGTTACCAGCTATCTCTTCTAATAATCATCGGCATGGTCGTCTTTGTTACATTAACTGCCAACGGAGGAATTCGCATTCCGATTTCCGCTCCAGTTGCCGAGACCGCCACAGCAATCACGATGTACTCGCTGATAAGCCTCGCTCTTCGTGAGTGCTGGGCGGTGATTAACTTTTCAAATTTATTGGCGATTTTGCACAACAAGGTGCCGGGAAAAAGGCATGATCGCGAAACTTAATGCGCGGGGGGGGCGGATGAGAGCAATTTTGATGTTATCGCTGATGGTTCCTCCAGTATCGGCCTCTCTGGCTTCTGTTTCGACACCCGTCGCGCAGAACGTCAGGTCCCCATACATTCGACTCCCCCTTCCTCGCGGCGTCTCACTAGAGCTACCGCGCAACTGGACACCGATAAGCGGACATTCGAAGCAGACGATGGAAGCCGCCGTGGCTGCCATCACCGCAGACAAAGCTGAGCTTCGGGACTCCGAGTTGGCGTTTGCCGCAAACCTGTACGATGACAATGGACGGACGGCAGGTATATTCAATATCAGATACTATCCGCAGCTTAAGTTGAGCCAAGCTGACGTTGCGCATTTGACGAAAGAAGACGTTTCCACGCTCGATTCCGAAATGAGAAAGGGAATGGAGAGCACCTTACCTCGTATCGGAATGTCCGTGATATTGTGGGAAGGTACAAAACTCGTCAGAATTAACGGCAAAGGCGTGCTGTTAACTACCTACCGCAGAACAGGGATGGCGAATTCAGGGCCTTTTCGTGTACAGTTAGTCCGGTTCATCGACGGCAGTCGCTCATTTACGGTCACCCTTTCGTATGCCGAACGGATGCAGGTTCTTCTTAAACCCATTACCCAATACGTAATCTCGAGCATTCGAGTTAACTGAGGAACGCCCGTCACGCGGGGTAAACCCGACGTGACGTCGGTCGCGTCTCGCAGCGCGGCTTAGGCCGCTCGCTCGCGCGCCGGCCGGCTTTCGCTGGCTCTTCGCGCAAGCTGGCGATTGTTGTGCAATCACTCGCTTCTGCTCGGCTGCTCAAGCACCGAATGCTGGTGGAAGCACAGCTTCCACCCGTCGCCGCGCTTCACATAGCCCGACCCGATCAGCGCGCTGTACGGCTCGCCGTCGGCGCGGGTGACGTCGGCGCGATAGCTGAGGATCGCCACCCCCTCCGCCGGCTGCACCATGCTTCGGTTGCTGATCTTCAGCCCGCGCCAGCGGTTCGGCTGCCGCGCCGTCGCCGCCACCTCCTCGCGCGAATGGACGCCCTGGAAGTCCGGCATCTGCGGAAAGGCGATCAGGCAGCGCTCGTCGACATGGGCGAGGAAAAGGCCGCAGCCCGCCTGCCCGGGGGGCAGGGGGGAACGGCCTTCCTCGCCGCCCGACCAGAACCCCTCCTCGATTGCGAACAGCTCGTCTTCGATATCAGCCGTCGCGGTCAATGCTTGGGCTTGTGCGGCATGTCCTTCAGCCGCCGCTGGCCGGCCGCCCGGGCCGCTTCCTTCAGAAGCCGGTCGGACGTTTCCTCCGCCGCTTCGGGCGTGAGGGTGACGTCAACCGCGTCCGGCCCGTCCACCTCGACATCGCCGTCCACCGCGCGGACGTCGCTCGCATCCCTGTAGGTCTTGCCGTCGCTGGTCATTGGTTTTCGCCTTGTTGTGCGTACCGGTAAACACTCCGCCGCTGCTGGAGTTGCGCGCGTTTCAGCCGCTCCGCCCCAATCCACACGCCCTCATGCGCTTTGGCGCGTTCTGTTGTACATTCCGCGGCACTGACCGGCGGAGACAAAGGAGCGTCCGATGCGAATCCTTCCCCTCGTGGCCACGTCCCTCGCGGTGGGCGCGACCGCCGCTCCGGCGGCAGCGCAGCAGCCCTACAGCGCCCCCGGCTATCCCTACCCCTATGCGCAGCCTGCCCCGCCGCCTTATCCGGGCCAGCTCGATCGCAATGACGACCACGCCACTATCCAGCCCTACGGCCCGACCGGCCCGATGAATGAGGTCGTCAACCGGCTGCTCGGCGGCAGCAAGAACTACAGCGACGCCGATCGCGCTGCCGTAACTCATTGCGCGGTCGCCGCCCTTGCCCAGGCGGAGCGCACCTATCGGCCGCTCACCGGCTCCGCACCGCCCCATGCGCAGCCGTTCGAGCGGGCGGACGAGGTTGGCTTCGCGCCGATGCGCGTGACGGCGATCACCAGCGTCAAGCGGCAATCCAGGCACGGCCTGTCGGTCATCGGCCTTATCAGCTCGGGCGATTACCCGCCGGTCCGGCAAAATCGCGACTACCTGGGCCAGATCCAGCCCCGCACCATGCCGCGCCACTCACCCGTCGCGGACATCTCCTTCCGTTGCGAGGTCGATTACGACGGGACGATCAGCAGCCTTCGCCTCAACCGCACCGCCGCCGCGCGCCCGCCTCAGCCGGCATTATCCAGGTACCGCACCTCGACCTCCTGGCCGTCGAACAGCACCCGCCCCTCCTCCACCGCAAAGCCGTCGAGCAGCCGCGCGTTGACGCCGACCTTGCCGTAGCTTTCGCCGGTCGATCGCCAGTCCGTCCCGCAGCCGCAGACCGGGCAATGGTGGATGGAAATCATGCGGTCGCCCCAGATGTAGGGCACCGTCTCCCCCTCGACGCGAACGCCGCCGTCGTCGGGATAATAAGCGACCAGCCAGCCGGTCCGCCGGCACAGGCTGCAGTTGCACGAGCCCAGCCACTCCGGCGCACTCGGCACCGCGACCCGCACCGCCCCGCAATGGCATGATCCGTGGATGGTCACGGGCGAAGATTAGCGGGTGCCCGTCACAGGAGTAAATCCCGCTCCGTCGGTCGCGGCTCGGCTGACCTCAGTGGAAATGCGTAGTTGCGCGACTCACGGGCAGCGTTCAAAAATGCGGGTGGAGGATCTCTTCCTCCCTGTGCGTGCCGACCGCCACCGGGAGAGTTCTTCAATGCAATTTCGGCGCCATACCGACTTCTTCAGTCCCATCAGCGACCAGGACGAGGCATATTTTTCCGTGCGGGCCGCGCAGGAGGAAAAGGCTGCCGTCGCCGCCACCTGCGCCGCCGCCCGCGAGCGCCACGAGGAGATGGCGGAGATGTACCGCGAGCGGGTTCGCTTCGGATCGCGACGGCCTTCGGAGATCAGGAAAGAGACCGTCGAGGCCGCTTAACGCGGACCAAGGCGGACGAGCAGAAGATCGAAGACTGCGGGGTGGATCGGCCGCTCGAACTGAAGGCCAGCCGAATAATCGGTGATCCAGCAGACTTCCGCTTCGATCGCGTCCAGCCCGTCGAACTTGATCAGCAAATGCTCGCCCACGCGCGGGCGCTCGACGACGTCCACCTTGCAACCCTGAGGAGACAGGTCGGAAACGTTCACCCTGTATGCGGGCATTCCCAGCCGCCGCAGGGTCGCCGTGACGTTCAACAGGACACGCTCGTCATTGACCCGTGACTGGATTGCGGCTTGCGGCCGGTTTTGCTTTTCGAAGGCGAGCCCGGCGGTGCCGTTTGCGCACCACCGCACCTGGGCAGGAATCCTGGCGCCGCTCACGTGGACGATGACACTCTCGCCGTTCGTCAGCCGCACGGGTGTCTGGATGCCGCAGCCGTCGTACGACAGATCGAGAATGAGCGCGTCTCCGGCAACGCCGCCGGCGGTGGCGAGCTTCGCCTTCACGCTCATCGGGCGCCGTTCGCGACGGTGCATGGATGCCTGGGTGAATGCGAACCCTTCGGGTGACACTGGCTTGTTCATGCCGTCCGCCGCCTTTTCGCACCGTTACAGGTGCACAGCGCCCGTCTAACGCAGACTGGTTACAATTTGCTTAGGGTTAGCAGCTCAGGCGCAGGCACGCCCTTTTCAGGCCGCGCCACCTCGGCTGCTGCTCTCCAGGCGGTCGGCTTCCGCATCATATTCGGCCGCCGTCTTGTGCAGCGCGTCGATAACCGGTCGGTTTTCGAAAGATCGCGCAAGACGTCGGCAGTGCTTTGCGTCCCCTCGCAGCTTGGCAATGTTCGCATCGGTCACGGCGGGGCAATTCACCTGGGTTAAAAGCGTTCCAGCCAATCGCCTTCGGCTTTTCATTTGCTGCGGCCGCGTTGCATCCGGGCCACGGTTCGGCGGCGCGAAAAAATCCAATGAATGCCCGAATCGCCGCCGAGTCGAAACGCTTGGCCGCAAAACGTCAAACCGGAACCGTAACGGCTCGTTGCCTTAACGAAACGTCGCTTCTGCGGCGTTAAGGAACGAAGGTGTTTGAAGATGCAATCCTACAGGCTTTACTGCCTCGACGGAGTGGGGAAAGTCGCGTCCGCGGAGTGGATCGAAGCGGAGGACGACGAAGCCGCGATACAGGCCGCGCACGATCTTCGTGACGGACGCGCGTGCGAGCTGTGGCAGAACGACCGCCTGGTCGCCCGGCTCGGGATGTGAATTCGAGACGATCGCGGCGTGGCCGCTGCCGCGTGATTCAGCGCTCAGTCGCCGCCGATGCTGTTCCCGCTGTTTGCGGACGGCTCGTTGGCAACCGTGTTGGCGACGGAATCGGCGATCGAGTTGCCGCTCGCCGCGCCTGATGCCGACGCAGAGCCGTTCTGAAGCATCGCCGCCGCTCCAGGCTCCGGAGCCCCTAGTGCAGCGCACGCGATGCGGTCGCCGCTGTTGCCGCTAGGATCGGTTGAGTAATCGTCGGCCTTGGCGTGAATGACGATTGCAGCTCCGCTTGCGTCGAGGATCTGGACGGCACCGGCCTGCGTGTCGCGGCCCGCGTTGCGCAAATAGGTGCCTGGCACGACTATCTTGGCCTCAAGCGTCCCGTCCGGCCCGACAGTGACGTTCTGCAGGTCACCCATGTGAGGACCGTTGGGGTTGCGGCTGCCGTGCTCGGCTCCGGTCGGGTTCCAGTGCGGGCCCGCGCTCTTGAAGTCGGGCGGCTCGCAAAGACCGATCTCGTGAATGTGGATTCCGTGCTCGCCGGGCGGAAGGCCGCGCGCTTTTACCAGTAAGACCGCGCCGCGGTCGGAGTCGCCGCCCTGCACCTCGCCGATGACTGCACCGCTGGAATCCACCAGCGGAACTGCTGGCGCCTGGGCCAGCTGACCGTTGGCGGTGCTGGTGTTGTTGGCATCGCCACTGACGCCGTTGCTGCTGCATGCCGCCAGCATGATTGCAGTCGCAGCCGGCATGACGAGTAGAGGTTTCAGTCCCCGCATTGCTTGCCTCCTCTTTGCCCGACAACTCAATCACTGCCGTAAGGTTCAAATCAAAAGCCGGCCCGGTGGAATGAACCACCGAGCCGGCTTTCGTTCGTCATGCGCCAGTCCTGCCGGCGATGTCGCTTATCCGCGCTCTGGCGCCGGCGGTGGCGGCGGCGGCGGAGGCGGCGGAGCCGGACACGTTTCCGTTGCCAGGATCACCGTCCCGTCCGGGCAGGTCTGCGTCGCTGGCGGCGGAGGCGGCGGAGGCGGGGGCGGCGGTGGCGGCGGCGGAGGGGCCGGCGGCGTCGCAAAATTGTAGATCAGGCTCAGCAGGAGGCTGTGCGAGCGCCAGCGCCCCTTGATGTCGTAGGGAATGCCGGCCGGATCGTCCCCCGCGCTAACGTGGTATTTGAGATTGGGCACGTTGAAGAAGCGGTATTTCAGGCCGAGGTCCAGGTTCGGCGTGATCGCCGTCCGAACGCCCGCGACGACCTGCCAGGCGATCCGGCCCGTGTCGCCGTCGAAGGATCTGTCGATCCCCGGAATGTCGAAATTCTCGGTCACGCGAGCTACGCCGATGCCCGGCCCGACATAACCGCTCCAGCTGTCTTCGTCACCGAAGTCGAGCAGGCCGTTCAGCATCACCGACCATGCGCTGCTGTCGCCATCTGCCGCGAAGTGCGAACCGAATCCCTGGCCAGAAATGAAGTTGCTCACTTCTACTTCGTCGATGGAAGCGCGCTTGTATCCGACTTCCGCTTCGGCGCGCAGCATGCCAAAGTCATACCCCGCGACGAGATCGACGTCCCAGCCGGGCTTGTGATCGAGGATGTAGGCGTTGTCGATCGTGCCGACGTTGGCGTCGGTGTAATCAAACGGTGAGTTTTCGACCAGCATCCCGCCGCCTTCCAGGCCAACGTATACGCTGTTGTCGCGAGCGACCGCCGGTGAGGCGAGCCCTGTTGAAGCAAGTGCGAGTGCGAGTGCGAACTTACGCATCATTCCGTCCCCTGTAGCGACTCTGGTTACTCGAGCCTCCACGCTACAATATTCTAGAACCGATTTGGCTGCGATCGCCGCGTTTAAAGAACAGCTGTGCCTTTTACGTCACAAGCTCGCTAGCTGGCCCGCACGCACCTAAGCTACGGGACACGCCAAAAAAAACCGGCCCGATGGCGAACCACCGGGCCGGCTTCTTAATTGTCCGGCCAGGGTGACTGGCCGTACGCGTTACCCGCGCTCGGGCGCCGGCGGCGGCGGCGGAGGCGGCGGCGGCGGAGCCGGGCACGTCTCAGTCGCCAGGATCACCGTTCCGTCCGGGCACGTCTGCGTCGCCGGAGGCGGCGGAGGCGGCGGCGGCGGAGGCGGCGGCGGCGGCGGCGGAGGCGGCGGAGCCGCGAAGTTGTAGATGAGGCTCAGCAGAAGGCTGTGCGAGCGCCAACGGGTCTTCGCAGTATCGCCATCACCCAGATCGTTCTTGATGTTGGGAACGTTGAAGAAGCGGTATTTCAGGCCGAGGTCGAGGGTCGGCGTGATCGCCGTCCGAACTCCCGCGACAACCTGCCACGCAAGACGCGTGTCGGAGAAGTTGTTGTCGAGCCCGACGTCACTGAGGACCACACCATCGATTGCATCGATGTTGTAGTTCACGTCAGCAATACCGATACCCGGACCGACGTAGCCGCTCCAGCTGTCCTCGTCACCGAAGTCGAGCAGTCCGTTGACCATGAACGAAAGCGCGTGCGCATTGCCGTCCGCGGGGAGATGCGAGCCGAAGCCCAGTCCGGTGTCGGGCTGGTCGCGGAACTCGACCTCGTCGAGCGAAGCACGCTTGTACCCGAGCTCGCCTTCGAGACGGAGCATCCCGAAATCGTAGCCGGCAACAACGTCAACATCCCAGCCGGGCTTGAAGTCGAGCACCGCATAATCGGGTATTGTGGTCGTGTTGGTACTATCCAGGACGTCGATATTCGCATTCTCGACGAGCATGGCACCCCCCTCGATCCCCGCATAGAAGCTGTGGTCTCGGGCAAGTGCCGGTGTCGCCAGCGCCGTCGAAGCGAGCGCCAGTGCAATGGCAACATTGCGCATAAAAGTCCCCTTTCAAACGTGTTCGGTAACAGAACTGCCGCAATCTAATATGAGAGCGTCAGTCCCTGCGCAACTGTTTGCCCTTGCAAACCTGTTGCCAAAATGCCTCACTTGGCCGTCTTCTTCGCTGCAAGCGCTTGATCCGCAAGTACGTTCATTCAGGCCGAGATCAGGCCGTGGTGGCGCAGCGCGGAGAGTATCTGCACCACCGCGTTGCGGGCTTCCGTGTCGATGGTGGTACCCCCCGAAGGATCTGCCACCGCACCGGCTCTGTCACTGACGACCTGATCGCCGTTCACGACCAGCTTCGAGGCCCGAACCGTGCCAACCTCCCAACCGGAGGATCCGTAAACCGCGACCGTGTCGCTTCCTTTCACCAGCATCCGGCGCCGCGGAAGCACTGGACTGCCCGATTCTCGATCACCTGGTTTTCGGCGGCGACGATTGCACCAGCTTTCGGCAGATGGGGTTGCTCTGACTCGACCCGCCGTTCCGGGCGGCTAGGCCGTTCGGCTCATCTCCAGGATCGTCGTCCATTCCTCGTCGCGAACCGGGGCCACGGACAGCCGCGACTGGCGGATCAGTTCCATCTTCGCGAGCGACGGCTCGCTCTTGATTTCCTTGAGCGTCACCGGCCGCTCCAGCGCTCGCACAGGCTCCACCTTCACCGACACCCAGTCGGAATCGCGGGGATCGGGAGCCGCCTCGCGGACGATCCGCATCACGCCAATAATCGCACGTTCACTCACGCTGTGGTAAAGGAACGCTTCGTCGCCACACTTCATCGCTTTGAGGTTGAGCCGCGCGGCGTTGTTGCGGACACCGTCCCATTCGGTCGATCCGTCGCGGACGAGATCCTGCCAGCTGTAGCTGGAAGGCTCCGATTTCATCAGCCAGTGCGCCATCTGTTTACTCCTTCAGGCGCACTTAGCGAGGGCCGCAAAAAACCCCAAATCTTAAGTGTTTGTTCAGTAAGTTCAAAGGGTTGCATCGTTCATCCCGCAACCGGCTCAACTCACCGAACAGCGGGTTCAAATGCCCCGATTAATGGCTATCTCCCCCTCATCGGTTAAACGAGAGCACGGCCCAAGCGGAGTGACGCGGGCCACGGGCAAGACGGACGACCCTTCACAATCGGACTTGATGCAGACGCCTGGGGGCGCCCTGTGATCCTTGTGTCCGGTCGGCCGCCAACGACACGAGAAAGAATTGAAGAAGTTTTTGAGCCGCGGCCTTGTCGCGGGGGTGGGATCATTGCTGCTGACGATGGGCGCGGGAACGGCCGCCGCCCAGTCGACGGACATGGCGAAGAGCAACTACTGGCTCCAGTCGGGCGCGGTCAACTCGGCGGCAACGCCGCTGGGCGCCAAGGCGGCGCTTCCGGTCGTTTCCGCGGTCCAGCAGACCGTGACCTCCACGGCCGACATCTTCAATAACGCGCTTGGCGCGGTCTTCGGGGCCAACAACGACCCCCGCAAGGCAGAACTCCAGAAAATCGCCCGCGAAGGCCGCTGGCTCGCCAATGCAGGCTGGCCGCTTTACGCGCTGGTCGATCGCTACAGCACCGGCGTCGCTCTCGACGAGCAAGCCACCTGCCTTGCGACGGCTGTCTATTTCGAGGCGCGCGGCGAATCGCTCGAGGGCCAGCTCGCGGTCGCCGACGTCGTGATGAACCGCGCCGGGTCGGATCGCTACCCGGGCAGCTGGTGCGATGTCGTCAAGCAGCCTGCACAGTTTTCGTTCGTTCGCCACGGGCAGTTCCCCCGGATCGACTATGACTCGGCGGCATGGGCGAAGGCGCAGGGAATTGCGCGCATCGCAATGGCGAACGTCGAACGCTCGGTCCCGACCGACGTGCTTTGGTACCATGCGAATTACGTGAACCCGGCGTGGGGCCACCGCCTCAACCTGGTCGAAAAGATCGGGGCGCACATCTTCTACCGCGCATAATCGCCGCGCGATCGCGCCAATCTTCGAAAGACGAATGCATCGGGCGGGGCCATCGGCTCCGCCCGACTCATATCCGCCTCCGTTCGGCGTAAACGGCGTTTACGGGGGATTCGCGCCCCTGCCCTTCTGTGATTCTCTCTCGCTGGGACTGATCGGGGAGGAAGGGCATGCTGCGGATCATGGTCGTCGAGGACGACGCCTATCTCGCCACCACCGTCAAATACCTCATCGAAGACAATCCCCGATACTCCGTCGTTGCAATTGCCGACGATGCCGACAGCGCCATTGCCGCCGCCGAAACGTCGCGGCCGCATCTCGCCCTCGTCGATCTTTGCCTCGCCAACGGAACGACCGGCTTTGCGGCCGCGGTCCGGCTGGCCGACCTCGATATTCCGTGCCTGTTCGTCAGCGGGAAGGCGCCCGACTTCGAAATGCCCGATCTCGCGCTCGGCTGCCTTGCAAAGCCTTTCACGGCGGAAGACGTCCACCGGGCGCTTGCGCTCGCCGAAGACAAGCTTCGCGGGCGCGATGCGGTTCGGATGCGTGTTCCGCGCAACCTGGTGATCTACGACGAACCGCAGGTGCAGGTGGAAACGCCCGGATTCATCCCGTCGCGCCCCTCCCTGCGCACGCGCTTCACGCATTGGATATCCGCTCAGCAGCGGCCGTAACAATTCCGAAACAATCGAGTCATGGCCGCGTAGCAGTCGGCCTCTAAATGCCGGTCCATCGGGCGGCGCGGGGCCGCCGGGGGGCTGCAGCCACTCGCCGCGCAGACGTGCGCGAGTGCTGCTCTCGAACCATTTGAGAGGCTGACTCGACCAATGAAACACTTCCTGCCCGTCCTGCTTGCATCGACCGTGTTCGTCGCGGGCCCGGCTCTTGCCGAACAAGCCGCCGCTCCGGCCGCGGTGAGCGCGATCACCCCGGAACAGATCCAGGCGCTACAGGCGCAGATCCAGGCGCTCCAGGCCCAGGTGAACCAGCTGCAGGCAGCGCAGTCGGCAACTGCAGCGCAGGCCGTGACGACCGCTCCGGTCGCGCCGGGGCCAGCAGCCGGAACCGCCGCCATCGGGCAGCCTGTCCTCGCCAATGGCGCGCCTGCCGCTGCACCCGCAGTGGAGCTTCCTGGCTGGCTCAAGAACACCTCGATCAGCGGCAAGGGTTACGCGAACGTCAGCACGATCAATCACGAATCGGACGGCGTCGACCTTGGCGACGGGGGCACGCAGGCCGAGCTGAAGCGCTTCTATTTCCAGGTCGATCACAAGTTCAATAACGTCTTCTCGGCCCGGTTCAGGACCGACATGCGCTACAATGCCAACGGCACCAGCAAGGATGTCCTGGTGTACGTCAAGCACGCCTTCCTGCAGGCGAAATTCGCTCCGGAATTCTACGTTCGCCTGGGCGTTGCCGACCTTCCCTGGGTTCCGTTCGTCGAGGACATCTACGGCTACCGATTCGTCGAGAACGTCCTCGTCGACCGCACGAAATTCGGGACGTCGGCCGATTACGGCGTTCACGCCGGCGGCACGTTCGGCAAGGGCCTGGTCAATTACGCGGTGTCGGCGGTCAACGGTGCGGGGTACAAAACGCTCTCGCGAAGCTCCAACACTGTCGATCTCGCCGGCCGCGTCGACGTTCACCCGATCAAGCCGATCACGCTCGCGGGCGGTTTCTACAGCGGCAAGCTCGGCAAGAGCTCGGACATCAACGCAACGTTCCATCGCGCGACTCGCTGGGACGCCCTGGCCGCTTACACCGATGGCCCCGTTCGGGCCGGCGTCGAATATTTCCACGCCAAGAACTGGAACACGGTCACCTCGGCACTGAACAATTCGTCGGAGGGATGGTCGGCGTTCGGCTCCTTTGGCTTCACGCCGCAGCTTGCGGTCTTCGGCCGCTACGACTGGGTGAAGCCGAGCAAGGATCTCAATCCCGATCTGCGGGATCATTATTTCAACATCGGCGTGAACTATAAGCCGATCCCGCCCATCGACCTGGCGCTGGTCTACAAGCGCGATCGCGCGGAAAACGGCTTCATTCCCACGTCGAACGGAACAATCGGCGGCTTCGACCGGGGCACCTACGACGAGTTCGGCCTGTTCACGCAGTTCGCGTTCTAACCCTTCAGCACATCCTTTTCGTCACTCCCTCCCCGGCGAAAAGCAGGCTCCCTCGCCCAAGTGGCGGGGGAGCCTTTTTCTTGTCAGCCGAAGCGCCCGCGGCAACGGTCGACTGGGCGCACGCCAAGGACTTCTACCAGCTGATGACCAACGCTCCGGGCGCCACCGCCTGGCCGATTGCAGCCACTACCTGGGTGCTGATGTACAAGCAGCCGAAGAACGCCGGGAGCAGCGCCGACGCTCGCAAGTTCTTCGCGTGGTCGCTGTCGAAGGGGCAGAAACAGGCGCTTGCGCTCGATTACGTTCCGCTGCCGGCGCCGCTGGTGACGCGGATCCACAACTATGTGGCGGCGACCATCAAGTAATCGCTGCCTTCCACGAGGAAATCCCGCCGGCCGCACGCACCGGCGGGATTTCTTCTTGCGAACGACTGTGGTCCGATGGCCATGAAGAACCGCGCTGGAATAGCGCAGAGCACATCCGCTATCGTGGGAACCATGGCCAGCTTCGACACGGTGACCAGAGCGTTGCTCGACGCTTTTGACGATCCCGCGCTCGTCGTCGAACGGCAGGTCGTCCGGCTTGCGAACGATCCCGCCAGGGCGCTGCTCGGGCGATCCATAGAAGGCAGCGACGTGCGGCTGGCGATCCGCCACCCGCAGGCACTCGATTTCGTTCTTTCCGGAAGGACCGGGGACATCGATTTTACCGGCGTCGGCTCCGTCGGACGCCCTTGGCGCCTGTCGGTCCGCTCGATGGGCGAACGTACGCTGCTCCTCCGCCTCGTCGATCGGGCGGCGGCCCATGCGGCGGAAAAGATGCGGGTGGATTTCGTCGCCAACGCTAGTCACGAGCTGCGCACTCCGCTGACGGCTGTCCTCGGCTATGCCGAAAGCTTGGAGGACGGCGACCTCGACCCCGAGCTGGCGACGAAGTTCGCCGGAACCATTCGAAGCGAAGCCAAGCGGATGCTTCGGATCATCGAAGACTTGATGAGCCTGTCGCGAATCGAAGCGGATCGCTTCGTCGCTCCCGCCGAAAAGGCTTCCATCGGTTCGATCGTTCGAAGCGCCGTCGAGAGAGTGCGCTCGGCTGCACAGGAATGCGGCTGCGACCTCCACCTCGACCTGCAAGAGCAACTGCCGCCAGTCCCCGGAGACTTCGCGCAGATCGCACAGGTCGTCGATAACCTGCTGGCCAACGCGATCCGCTACGGCTGCGGCACGAAAGACTGCAAGATCCGGGTCTCGGCTGCGGTCGAGGGAAAGTGGATTCGGCTGGACGTCAGCGATACGGGCCCGGGGATCGCCAAAGAACACCTGCCCTTTCTGACCCGCCGCTTCTACCGGGTGGATCCCGCGCGCAGCCGTGAAAGCGGCGGCACCGGGCTTGGCCTCGCAATCGTCAAGCATATCGTCGAGCGACACCGTGGCACGCTCTCCATCGACAGCACGCTCGGCAAGGGCACGACCGTTACCGTCCGGCTGCCTATCGCCGGCTGAAGCCGGCGGCCTGTCACAAAACTGCAATGTCGCTGAAATATGGGCGTCAGCAACGGCGGCTAAGGCGTAGCTCCGGGCATCGGACCCGACGAGGGAGAATCCATGAACAAGTCACTTCTCGTGCTGCCGCTGGTGGCAGCTGTCGCCGCTTGCGGAAGCAATCAGTCGAACAACAACGCCGCCGGAGCCGGCGGAGCGCCGTCGAGCGGAGTCGCCGTCACCGGCGCGGGCTCGAGCTTCGTCTATCCCGTCCTGTCCGCGTGGGCGAACGACTACAGCGGCAAGACGGGCACGCAAATCAACTACCAGTCGGTCGGTTCGGGCGCCGGCATCTCGCAGATCAAGGCGCGCACCGTCGAGTTCGGAGCAACCGACAAGCCGCTCGCTTCGGACGAGCTTGCGCAGAACAATCTCGCGCAATTTCCGGTCGTGATCGGCGGCATCGTGCCGGTCGTGAACATCGCTGGAGTCGAGGCCGGAAAGCTTCATCTCACCGGCCCGGTCCTCGCCGACATCTATGCCGGAAACGTCAAGAAATGGAACGATCCCGCGATCGTGAAGCTTAACCCCGGCGTGAACCTGCCCAACGCCGAGATCACTCCGGTGCACCGCTCCGACGGATCGGGCACGACCTTCAACTTCACGCATTACCTCGGCCAGGTGAGCCCGACGTGGAAAAGCGGCCCGGGCGAAGGCACGACGGTCAAGTGGACCGGCGGAGTCGGCGGCAAGGGCAACGAGGGCGTCGCCAATTACGTGAAGCAGATCCAGAATTCGATCGGCTACGTCGAGTATGCCTACGTTCTCCAGAACAACATGACGTACGCGCTGCTTCAGAATTCGGCAGGAAATTACCCGGAGCCGAATGCCAATTCGTTCCAGGCGGCGGCCGATAGCGCCGACTGGTCGAAGGCGCAGGACTTCAATCTGGTCATGACCAATGCGCCGGGTGCGAACGCCTATCCGATCGCAGCGAGCACCTTCATCCTCCTGCCGACCGATCCAAAGGATCCGGCCAAATCGCAGGCCGCGATCGACTTCTTCAAATATGCCCTTGAGAACGGGCAGGCGCAGGCGAAGAAGCTGGATTACGTCCCGCTTCCCGACGGCCTGGTGAAGCAGATTGAAAATTACATCAGCCAGAAGATTAAGTGACGGCCAATTCAGCCTCTTTGAATAACCGCGGCGCCGGTGCGGACAGGGTCTTCACCCTGTTCACTGCCGGCGCCGCTTGGCTCGTCCTGATCCTGCTCGGAGCGACCGCGGCCTCGATGGCGTGGGGTGGACGGCTCGCGTTCGAGACGTTCGGATTCGGATTCATCACCAGCAGCGAGTGGGACGCCGTCCAGGGCAAGTTCGGAGCCCTGGTGCCCATCTACGGAACGCTCGTCACTTCGGCGATCGCGCTTGTCATCGCCGTCCCGGTCAGCATCGGGATCGCCCTGTTCCTGACCGAAATCGCGCCGCGCTGGTCGCGGACACCCATCGGAATCGCGGTGGAGCTGCTCGCCGCAATCCCCAGCATCATCTACGGAATGTGGGGCCTGTTCGTCTTCGCGCCCTTCATGGGCCTGCATGTCGAGCCCTGGCTGACCGAGCATCTTGGCGAGTGGCCCATTATCGGCACGCTCTTTTCCGGACCGCCGATCGGGATCGGAATGCTGACCGCCGGTATCGTGCTCGGCATCATGATCATCCCCTTCGTCGCCGCGGTCGCTCGTGACGTCTTTGCTGCCGTCCCCGCGCCGCTCAAGGAATCCGCCGTTGCGCTTGGCTCGACTCGCTGGGAGGTACTCACGAAGGTCACGCTTCCTTACGCCCGCTCGGCGGTTATCGGAGCGATTTTCCTCGGCCTCGGACGAGCGCTGGGCGAGACGATGGCGGTCACCTTCGTCCTGGGCAACGCGCACGATCTGTCCGCGTCGCTGCTGATGCCAAGCAATTCCATCGCAGCCGCGATCGCCAATGAATTCACCGAGGCGGATAGCGAGCTTTACCGCTCGTCGCTGATCGCCCTCGCCTTCCTGCTGTTCGTCGTCACCTTCATCGTTCTCAGCCTCGCCAAGCTTCTCCTGCTGCGCTTGAGGCGAGTCCACGGGAGGACTCACTGATGAACGCGCAGGTCCGCCGCCGACAATTCGCCGACTCGCTTGCGCTTCTATTCGCGGCGGCCGCGACGCTGTTCGGACTCGTGTGGCTGTTCTGGATCTTGTGGACCACGCTCAGGCAGGGCCTGAATGCGCTCGACCTGCAGCTGTTCACGCAAATGACTCCGCCTCCCGGCGCCGAGGGCGGGCTTCTCAATGCTTTCTACGGAAGCGCGGTGATGATCCTGCTCGCCGTCGTGATCGGCGCCCCGATCGGGATCGCCGCCGGCACCTACCTCGCCGAGCACGGCCGCTATTCGCGGCTGTCGTCGGTCGTCAGCTTCCTCAACGACGTGCTCCTGAGCGCTCCCTCGATCGTCATCGGCCTCTTCATCTACGAACTGGTGGTGCGCACCTCCGGCCATTTCTCCGGCTACGCAGGGGCCTTGGCGCTGGCGATGATCCTGCTGCCGGTGGTCGTCCGCACTACCGACGAATCGCTTCGGCTGGTCCCCGACCAGATGCGGGAAGCCGCATTCGCGCTTGGAATCCCGCGTTGGAAGGTGACGGCGCAAATCCTTTACAAGGCGGCCCTGAGCGCCATCCTGACCGGAATCCTGCTGGGGGTTGCGCGCATTGCCGGGGAAACAGCCCCGCTCCTGTTCACCGCTCTCAACAACCAGTTCTGGAGTTCCGGCCTCAACGCTCCGCTGGCGAACGTGCCGGTGGTCATTTTCCAATATGCGATGAGCCCGTACGACCAGTGGCACGAGCTCGCCTGGGCGGGTGCGTTCGTACTGACGGCGTTCGTCCTTGGATTGAATATCGCGGTGCGAGTCATCGCCCGCCGGAGAAGATAGCTGATGAATGACAGTCCAGCCGCCGTCGCCGACGAGCAGGCGAGTGCGTTTCGAATCGTTCCGAAGGACCAGCCGATCGGCGACTGGGCGACGCAGGTCAGCATTCGCCACCTCGACTTCTACTACGGCAAGTCCATCGCCCTTCGCGACGTCAATCTCGACGTGCCGGCCAACGCGGTCACCGCGATCATCGGCCCGTCCGGCTGCGGCAAGTCGACCCTGCTGCGCTCCGTCAACCGTATCTACGAGCTTTACCCGGACCAGCGCGCCGAAGGCGAGATCGTCATCGACGGCCGCAACGTGCTGGAGCGCAAATATCCGCTGTCGGAGCTGCGCCGGAAGGTCGGCATGGTGTTCCAGAAGCCGACGCCCTTTGCCTCCTCAATTCGCAACAATGTCGCGTTCGCGCTCAGCTATTACGAGAAAATGTCGAAGTCGGAGATTGCCGACCGCGTCGAGGACGCGTTGAAACAGGCGGCGCTCTGGGACGAGGTCAAGGACAAGCTCGGCCAGAGCGCGCTCGGCCTTTCCGGCGGGCAGCAACAGCGGCTGTGCATCGCCCGGACGATCGCGGTTCGCCCGGAAATCCTCCTTCTCGACGAAGCGACGTCGGCGCTGGACCCGATCTCGACGGCCAAGATCGAGGAGCTGATCGACGAGCTTCGCACGCGCTTCACGATCATGATCGTCACGCACAACATGCAGCAGGCTGCGCGCATTTCGCAGCGGACCGCTTTCTTTCATCTCGGCGAGCTGATCGAGTTCGGACGAACGAAGGACATTTTCACCAACCCGCACGAGCAGCGGACCCAGGACTATATCACCGGCCGGTTCGGCTGAAGGAGCACCAATGCAGCACGCGCGCGAACACACGCTCAAAGCCTTCGACGAAGACATCGACCGGCTGCGGGCGCTCATCGCCCAGATGGGCGGACTCGCCGAGCACGCGATAGGCGAAGCGATGCGCTGCCTCGTCCAGCGCGACCTCGAAGGCGCCGAACGGGTCGTCGAGGAGGACCAGAAGCTGGACCGGCTGGAAATCGAGACCGAGCGGCGGGTCGTCCAGCTGATCGCTCTTCGGGCCCCGATGGCCGGCGACCTTCGTGAAGCGGTCGCGGCGCTGAAGATTTCCGGAGTGGTCGAGCGGATCGGCGATTATGCGAAGAACATCGCCCGGCGAGTGCCGCAGCTGGAGAACGTCAGCCAGATCGAGCCGATCTCGCTCCTCCCGGAAATGGCGCGGATCGCGACCCAGATGGTGCACGACGTGCTCGACGCCTTCGTCAATCGCGATGCCGAGGCCGCGATGCGCGTCGCAGAGCGCGACCAGGCCGTCGACGATTTCTACGATTCGATCTTCCGCGCGCTGCTCACCTTCATGATGGAAAACCCGAACAATATCGGCCAGTCGGCGCACCTGCTGTTCGTCGCCAAGAACCTGGAGCGGGTCGGCGATCATGCCACCAACATCGCGGAAATGGTCTATTTCGCGGCCACCGGCGAGCAGATGGCGGAACGGCTCGAAAAGGCCGGGACCCGGTGACGATGGCGAACGGCAGCAAGAGATTGCTTGTCGTCGAGGACGATCGTGCGATCGCCGATCTCATCAAGCACCATTTCTCGAAGGAAGGCTTCACCGTCACAAGCACGCCGTCAGGCGAGGAGGCGCTGATCCTGATCGAGGAAATCCACCCGGCGCTGGTGGTGCTGGACTGGATGATCGAGGACGTGAGCGGAATCGAAGTCTGCCGGCGGCTTCGCCGAAGCTCCACGAATTCGAAGATGCCAATCATGATGCTGACGGCAAGGGGCGAAGAGGAAGACCGGATCCGCGGCCTCGAAACGGGCGCCGACGATTTCATAACCAAGCCGTTCAGCCCGAAGGAGCTGGTCGCCCGCGCCAAGGCGCTCCTGAGGCGTGCCAGCCCCAACCTGATCGCCGAAACACTGAGCTACGCGGACATCAGCATGGACGTGGCTGCCCACCGGGTCCGGCGCGGTGGCGAAGCGGTGTCCCTGGGACCGACCGAATATCGGCTGCTTCGCCATTTCCTGCAGAATCCGGAGAAAGTCTTTTCCCGGCAGCAGCTGCTCGAGCTGGTGTGGCCGCACAACGAAGACATCGAATTACGAACGGTCGACGTTCACATCCGCCGGCTTCGCCAAGCGCTCGACGCGGGCGGCGGCAAAAACGTGATCCGTACGATTCGCTCGGAAGGCTATTCGCTCGACGCCAACGCCTGAAAAGGCTCTTCGCGGCGCGGGCGAAGTGGATGCCCCGTGTGGATTCGAACCACAATTGACGGAGTCAGAGTCCGTAGTCTTACCATTAGACGACGGGGCAATGCCGCTTGTCGGCGAAGCCGCGAAATAGAAATCGGCCGATGCCCTGTCAACGCCGCAACAGGGATACCGAAGGGCCCAACCTTGCTCTTTTGGGCGATTCCCGCTTACATTCGCCGCAAGTCAGCCGTCGGTATGTCCGGCGGTGCAAGGATAAGAACGGGCGTTTATTCATGGCGCAGAACGTCGCCAGCGCGCCGGAACCGCCGATCGGCGCGAAACCGGCCCTTTCCAGTCCGCCGCAGCGGCGGCTCAACCAGCCGCACCAGCGCCGCACCTACGGTGCGCTCGATCTTGGAACCAACAACTGCCGGCTGCTGATCGCTCGGCCCAGCGACGACGGCTTCACCGTCATCGACGCTTTTTCGCGAATCGTTCGGCTTGGCGACGGCCTGTCGCAATCCGGCAGGCTTTCCGACGAGGCGATGGACCGCGCCGTCACCGCGCTCGGCGTCTGCGCCGAAAAGCTCCGCCGCCGCCACGTCACGCTGTCGCGATCGGTTGCGACTGAAGCCTGCCGCCGCGCCGCCAACGGCCGCAAGTTCCTCGAGCGGGTACGCAACGAGACCGGCATTGCCCTGGAAATTATCGAACCGGCCGAAGAAGCGCGTCTGGCGATGCTCGGGTGCCACAAGCTGCTCGAACCCGGAGAAGGTCCGGCGCTGATCTTCGACATCGGGGGCGGCTCGACCGAGCTCGTTCTCGTGGACCAGGTGAACGGAATCCCGAAAATCAGAAGCTGGTGGAGCGCTCCGTGGGGCGTGGTCTCGCTCACGGAGAGCGAGGGCCGCGACGCCATCGAGGGCGAGGACCGGGTCAAGGCCTATAAACGCATGCGCGAGCGGGTCCGCCGATCTTTCGACCAGTTCGAAGCCATGCTTCCAAGGGACAGGGACGGCATTCGACTCCTGGGCACGAGCGGCACCGTCACCACGCTTGCGAGCGTTCACCTTGCCCTTCCAAGCTATGACCGCAGAGCCGTCGACGGCCTGCACGTCCCGATCGACGCAATGCGGGCGATCAGCACCATGATTGCGGAGATGACGTTTCAGGAACGAGCGGCACTGCCCTGCATCGGCGCGGACCGGGCCGACCTGGTGGTCGCAGGCTGTGCGATCCTGGAAGCGATCCTGGAAATCTGGCCGGCGGCGAAGCTTGGAGTCGCCGATCGCGGAATTCGCGAGGGCATCTTGCGATCGCTGATGGCGAGAGACGGGTACGTGTTGTGAGCCGCGGCCGCGGAGCCCGTCAGCGGGTGCGGACCGCCCGCGGCCGGACCGCCTCGTCCACGCGGTGGCTCGAACGGCAACTCAACGACCCCTACGTGCGCCGTGCCAACGCTGAGAATTACCGAAGCCGCGCGGCGTTCAAGCTCATCGAGCTCGACGAGCGATTCGGCTTTTTGAAGGGCGTGACAGCCGTCGTCGATCTTGGAATCGCGCCGGGCGGGTGGAGCCAGGTGCTTCGCCGCCGGGTTCCGAAGGCAAAGGTGGTCGGGATCGACCTGTTGCCGGCGGACCCGATTGACGGCGTCACCATCCTGCAGATGGACTTCATGGACGAAAGCGCGCCCGACAGGCTGAAAGCGGAGCTCGGCGGCCCGGCCGATCTCGTGCTTTCCGACATGGCCGCAAACACGGTCGGCCATGCCCAGACCGATCACCTGCGAACGATGGGTCTGGTCGAAGCCGGCCTGGAGTTTGCCGGCGAGGTTCTCCGCCCGGGCGGAGCGTTCGTGGCGAAGGTCCTGGCAGGCGGTGCCGACAACGCGCTGGTGGCACGGCTCAAGCAGCAGTTCACGACCGTCAAGCACGCCAAGCCGCCGGCGAGCCGCAAGGAATCCTCGGAGTGGTACGTAGTTGCCCAGGGTTTCAAGGGCGCGGCGGCAACCTAGGTTCGCGAAAACGGCCTTACGCGACTAGGCTGTCGGCAAGTCGGGGGTCCAGCAAGCATGATATTACCGGCAGTTTACGCATTCCTCATCGCCGCGGTTCTCGTTCTCGGCACGGTTTTCGTTCACTACGAAGCCCTGACCCTGAGCTGGCCCGTCCACAGGGCGGCGCCGGCGACGCTGCGCACCCACATGCTGCAGTTGATCGGCGGCATATTCGTCGCCCACCTGTTCGAGATCCTTTGCTACGCCGTCGCCTTCTACGTGATGCACGGCCACCTTGGCCTGGGGACGATCACCGGCGCGACCACCGAAGGCGCGATGGATTACCTCTACTTCTCGATTACCAGCTACACGACGCTGGGCTTCGGCGACGTCTATCCCACCGGCCCGATCCGGATCGTCGCCGGAATCGAATCGCTCAACGGACTGGTGCTGATCGGCTGGTCTACGTCCTACACCTATCTCGCGATGCAGCGGGTGTCGCGCGCCGCCCATTCGGCACAACGCGAAGACGAGGTGGTGAAGTAGGGCTCAGCCCGCCCGGGCGTCGGCGACCGCTTTCTTCAGCTCGTCGTATCCGACCGCGCTGTTGAGCACGCGATCGCCGATGACGAACAAGGGCGTGCCGGTCGCGCCAAGCGCGCCGGCGAGCTCGAAATTCTTCTTCAGCTCGGCATCGATGTCGGGACTGTCGGCCGGCTTGTCGGGAATACCGGCCGCCTCGCTCGCCTGGTCGAGCGTCTTCGGACTGGGTCGCCCGGCCTCCCACAAGGCGTCATGGAACTGGACAAAGCGGCCGGCCTTCGACGCCGCCAGCGAGAGCCGCGCCGCAGTCACGCTCTCCGGACCGAGAATTGGAAGCTCCCGATAGACGACGCGCAGGTGCGGGTCCTCGCTCACGAGCCGCTCGACGGCCGGGTTGCTCGCCTTGCAATAGGGGCAGGCGTAATCGAAAAATTCGACCAGCGTCACGTCCGGCTTGCTCGCGCCTTTCCACGAGCTTGCGAACGGAGTTCTCGATTTCCGCCCGGTGCTGGGCCAGCACCGGCGCGTATTGCCGATCGCGGAGCGCTTCGCTGGCGTCCATCAGGATTTGCGGATCCGCGAGCATTCCGGCGCGAACAATTCGGCTACCGACGATCTGCGGGGCGACGAACAGCAGGATCGCGGCCATCAGCACGGCGCCGACGACACCGCCCAGAACCGCCGTTCCAACAGGCATCGACGAACGCTTTTCTACTTGTTGCACCAGGCGAACTTTTCCTTCTTTTCCTTCTTGTCCTCGATCAGTGCCGTACAGGAGACCATCGCGATATCCTGGGCGCGAAGATAATCCGGACTCCCGACCGGAATGCCCTTCATCGCACTTTCGGCGCTCACCAGGGCAAGCTTGGGATCGCCCTCGAGGTTCTTGCGCTCGGCGGTTGCAAGCGCCGCTCGAGCGATATCGCCTTCGTGCTCGTAGATCATTCCGAGCTGGTACCAGGCGAACGGATTGTCGTTGTCACGGTTGACCGCCGTCTTGAGGACCTGCTTTGCCTCGGCGTAATTGGCCGGCTTCTCGGTCGCGATCAACGCGTGGCCGAGCATCGACGCGATGAGCGGAGCATCTCCCGAGCGCCGGGTGGCTTCGCGGAGCGGCGCAATCGCTTCGGCCGGATGGCCGGATTCGAGCAGGATCTGCCCCTTCAACTCAAGGAAATACGGATCGTCCGGTTCCGCCGCCAGCAGCGCGTCGGACTCGGCCACCGCTTTGTTGGGATAGCCGCCAAGGTGGTAGGCGTAAGCGCGCGCATAATGCGCTGGAATGCTCTGGTCACTCTCGGGATATTTGATCACCGCCTGCTTGGGATCGATGAACCCGGCGAGCTTTGCCTTCACCCGCTGGAATTGCTCTTCAAGCTTGGGGTCCACGGGCTTGCCCCAGGCGGGGTCCTGCTTGAGCTTTTGCTGCAGCGCCTCGATTCGGTCTCTCGTCAGCGGGTGGGTGGTATCGAAGGTGTCATCCTCCTTCGCGTAGAAAGCGAGCCGATATTCCTGGTTCTGGAGCTTGCCGAAAAAGTCGAGCATGCCCTTGCCGCTGACCCCTGCCCGGTGCAGGTCCCCGGCAGCGAACGCGTCGGCCGTCGCTTCCTGGCCGCGCGTGAAGGCCAAAAACTTGCCAAGCGCGGCGCGCTGGCCAGCCATCATCACGCCCATGCCCGCGTCGCCGGCACCGGCGGCGACTGCGATCGCGCCCAGCACCATCGTCGCTATCTGGATTCCAAGTGCCCCTCTTTCTCCTTCGCCGCTGCGGATCGCATCGCCGGCGGCGACGTGTCCAAGCTCGTGGGCGACGACACCCTGGAGCTGGTTCACGTTGTCGCAAATGAGAAGAAGGCCCGATTGGATGTAGACCGTCTGCCCCGTGGCGACGAACGCGTTGATCGTCGGGTCCTGCAAAAGCACGACATGGACGCTATCGGGATCCATGCCGCCGGCCTTGATCAGCGGCAGGGACATTTCACGGAACAGCTGTTCCGTCTCCGTGTCGCGAAGGATCGACGGGTCGCTCTCTGCAAGCGCCGGTCGCGCAACCGACAGGGCCACGAGAAGCGCCATCATCAGCAGGCGCGTCAGCCGTGACGTCGCGGACTTCATCGTCGCTCCTTCGCTCCGCCGGTGTGAACCGGGGCTGAAAGCCGCAGCGCTAGCCGAACGTGCGTTGCCACCAACCGCGGCGGGTCTCGCCCGGCGATTCTGCGCCGTTGCTGTCGTTGTCGGCCTTGGCAGGCGCACTCGGCGCTTCGTCCACTGCCGGCTGCTCCGCCTTGTCCTTGTCCTTGGACTTGCCCTCACCCTTGCCGGACGATTCCGGCTGCTCCTTGGTCTTGCGGGTTCGCCGCTTTGGCTTCTCGGGCGCAGCCTCCTGCTCGACGGGGCTTGCTCGACCGGGGCTTGCTCGGCCTCCTCCTTCGGCTGCTCCTTCTTGCGGCGCGAACGCTTGGGCTTCGGCTTGGCCTCTGCTTCGGCCTCCGCCTCGGGCGCGGCCATTGCCTCGCTTGAGGGCTTTTCCTCGGCCGGGCTGTCGCCCGCGGGCGTCGCGTCCGCCTGCTCGGCCTTGGGCGCAGCCTTGCGGCGGCGGCGACCCTTGGGCTTGGACTCCGGCTCGTCGTCCGCAGCCGGGGCTTTCGCCTGTTCCGATTGCGCGGCCTGATCTTCGTCGACCTCGACGCGAGGGGGCAGTTCGCCCTCCAGGTTCTGTTGCTGGCCACCGCCGCGACGGCGACCGCGTCCGCCCCTCCGGCGCCGTCGCCGGCGGCCTGAGGAGCGTTCCTGGCCCGTATTGTCCTCGCCGCCGCGCCCCGACTCGCGCTCGCGATGATCCTCGTCTTCCTCGCTCTCGGCACCGACCAGCGCCGCCTCGAGCTCTTCCTCTTCTTCCTCCGGGCTCTCGACGACGGGCGCCGACGGCTGTGCGGGCACCGGCTTCGGGCCCGACGATTCGACGCTCATCTTCGCGCCCTCGAGCGTTTCGTCGATGGCGATTTCGATCGACACTCCGTAACGCGTCTCGATCTCGGCCAGCTCCGACCGCTTTTTGTTGAGGACATAGACCGCGGCGTCGCGGCCGGCGCGGAGGAGGATCTGTTCACCGCGCCCGCGCGCAGCCTCGTCCTCGACGATCCGAAGGGCGGACAAGCCGGCGGAAGCGGCCGTTCGCATCAGCCCCGTGCCCTCGCAATGCGGGCACGCCTTGGTCGATGCCTCGAGCACGCCCGTGCGGAGCCGCTGCCGGCTCATTTCCATCAGTCCGAACGTGGAAATCCGTCCCACCTGGATCCGCGCGCGGTCGTTCTTCAGCGCGTCCTTCATCGCCTTTTCGACTTTGCGGACATGGCTCGACTGCTCCATGTCGATGAAGTCGATGACAACCAGGCCCGCCATGTCGCGAAGGCGAAGCTGGCGCGCAATCTCCGCCGCCGCCTCGAGATTGGTGGCGAACGCCGTCTGCTCGATGTTGTGCTCGCGCGTGGAGCGCCCCGAGTTGATGTCGATCGAAACCAGCGCCTCGGTCGGGTTGATGACCAGGTAACCGCCGGATTTGAGCTGAACGACGGGCTGGTACATGCCCGAAAGCTGGTCCTCGACTCCCTGGCGCTGGAACAGCGGCGTGGAGTCGGTGTGCTGCTTCACCCGGCGAACATGGCTGGGCATCAAGAGCTTCATGAACCCTCGCGCGGCCTTGTACCCTTCCTCGCCCTCGACCACGACTTCGTCGATGTCGCGGTTGTAGAGGTCGCGGATCGCCCGCTTGATCAGGTCGCTGTCGCGATAGATCAGGGCCGGCGCGGTGCTTTTGAGCGTCTTTTCGCGAATTTCGTCCCACAGCCGGGCGAGATAGTCGAAGTCGCGCTTGATCTCGGTCTTCGTGCGCTGGAGCCCTGCGGTGCGCACGATCAGCCCCATCGTCGTGGGCAGGTCGAGGTCGCTCATGATCGACTTCAGGCGCTTGCGGTCGGCGCCGTTGGAAATCTTGCGGCTGATTCCGCCGCCGTGCGACGTATTGGGCATCAGCACGCAATAGCGGCCGGCAAGGCTGAGGTAGGTAGTCAGCGCAGCGCCCTTGTTACCCCTCTCCTCCTTGACGACCTGCACCAGGAGCACCTGGCGCCGCTGGATGACGTCCTGGATCTTGTAGCGTCGGCGCAGGTTCTGCCGCTTCTTGCGAAGTTCGTCGGCCGCGCTTTCGTCCACCGGCGAGCGGTCGGATTCAGTCCCGGTCTCGATCGCTTCGTCCGCCGAATCCTCGTCCGCCTCTCCTGCGTCGTCGGAAGATTCGTCGGCCTGCTCGCCCGCTCCGTTCGAATCGCCGCCGTACAGCCGCTCTTCCTCGGCTGCGTGCTCCGCTTCCTCTTTCAGGAGAGCGTCACGGTCGGCCTTCGGGATCTGGTAATAATCGGGGTGGATTTCGCTGAAGGCGAGGAAGCCGTGCCGGTTGCCGCCATAGTCGATGAACGCCGCCTGCAGCGACGGTTCGACTCTTGTGACCTTGGCAAGATAGATGTTTCCCTTGAGCTGCTTGTGCTCTGAGGATTCGAAATCAAACTCCTCGATTCGGTTTCCCTTGACGACGGCGACCCGGGTTTCCTCCGGGTGGCGCGCATCGATCAGCATGCGCATGGACATTGAAGACTCTCCGGGCGCGGCCGTCCGGTTTTGCGGAAATCGGGCGCGCCATTGACTGGGCCAGGCGGAGCGGGTGTCGGTCGCCCGAACTGGCGGATGTGATGGAATTCGCGTCTGCTGAATGCGTCTTCGCCGCTGTGATCGCGGGAATGCCACGCCGTTGCTCAAGAGGGAGCGGACGGGGGGAGAAGAAAAACGTCATTCGAGCATCAACCTGTATAGAGCCGCGTTCCGGATTGGGCGCGGCGCCGATCCTCGGCACACAAAAAGCGAGGATTCATGGCGGTTAGCATTGGCGCAGCTACTCCGCAACAAACTTGGCGGGGGCCGGCCGATTAACGCAATAAGCTGCTGTTAACCATGAATTCGTGATAAACGGCGGAAGCGTTTTTCGAATGGCGCGGAGAAAAAGTGGCAGGCGATCGGAACCTGAGGCAAATCCTTGCGACGGTCGGCGCTTCGGGCGCAGGCGCGGCCGTCCTGGGCGTCCTGGCCTTTCTCGCGCTTGGCGGAGCGGAGGCTGCCGGGTCCGGAATGACCGCCCGTGCCGATGCCCAAACGGTCGTGGTGAAACTGCCCTCCCCGGTCAGCCCGGTAAACATCATAGAAGCGCGAAGCCCAGGCCGGCCGCTGGTTCTCATCGATCCGGGCCACGGCGGACGCGATCCCGGCGCCACTGCAGTTTCGGGCGACATCACGGAAAAGCAGCTCGCTCTCCAGCTTGCCCGAGAGCTTCGCGACAAGCTCGCCGCTGACGGGCGCGTGCGGATCGCGATGACCCGCAACGACGACCGGTATCTTACGCTCGACCAGCGGTCGGCGCTTGCACGCCGGCTGGGCGCGAGCCTGTACGTTTCCCTGCACATGGACAGCGCGCCAAACCCGCTTGCCCGCGGAGCGACCGTCTATTCGCTGTCCGATGTCGCCTCCGACGCGGAGGCCGAGCGCCTCGCGCAAAGCGAAAACAGCGCTGCTGCCCGCGCCGGTGACGCGGACGGATCGGTCCGGGCGATTCTCTCCGACCTTGCGGTTCGACGGCAGATGACCGCGTCCGCCAACTTCGCCGAGCGGCTTCTTCGTCATTCCGCCGGACGAGTCGAGCTTCGCCCGCAGCCGCACAAGTTCGCGGACTTCCACGTGCTTCGTAACGCCGGCGTTCCCGCCGTACTGTTCGAGGCCGGGTACATCAGCAATGTCGACGACGAAGCGGCCCTTCGCGATCCTGTCCGCCGGTCACGAATGGTTCAGGCACTCGCGGCCACCATCGAAGCCGATACTGCCGCCCGTTCTCTGCACTGAGCTTTCGCGCTTTTCGCAATCGGGTTGAGCGGCTAACGCAACCAAACCCATGAATTTCGAACGCCTGTCGACACCAAGCCTCCCGATGCCCGACCTGGTCGCCTTCAACACGCGCGTGCGAGGGCGGCTGGCCCCTGTGTTCCAACGCCGCTGGGTCAAGCGGCTGGCCATCCTTGGCGCCTTCATGTTCGCCGTCTTCGCCGGGGTGTGGCTCTATTTCGCCACCGGCCTGCCGTCGTCCGACACCCTGCTCGCCTACCAGCCGCCGCTTCCGACCAAGGTGCGGGGCTACCACGGCGACCCGGTGCAGAGCTTCGCGCGCGAGCGGCGCGTCAATCTGTCCTATGACGAAATTCCGCCCGTCGTCGTCCACGCCTTCATCTCGGCGGAGGACAAGACCTTCTTCTCGCACGGCGGGATCGACTACACCGGGCTTCTCGGCGCGGTGGGCGACTATGCGACGAAAACCATCACCGGCGGCGGGCGCGCCAGGGGCGGATCGACGATCACGCAACAGGTCGCCAAGGGCCTGCTCAAGGACAGCAGCTACAACATCGGCCGCAAGATCCGGGAGGCGATCCTCGCCTTTCGGCTCGAGTCGGTGCTGACCAAGCAGCAGATTCTCGAGCTTTACCTCAACCAGATATTCCTCGGCCGGAACGCCTACGGCGTCCAGGCTGCGGCGCGCGCCTACTTCGACAAGGACGTCGGCGAGCTGACGCTTCCCGAAGCCGCCTATCTCGCGGTGCTTCCCAAGGCGCCGGCCAATTACGATCCGGTGCGGGCGACGCAGCGGGCGCTGGACCGCCGCAATTACGTGCTGCGCGAGATGTACCGGAACGGCTACATCAGCGAGGCGCAGTGGCACGGTGCCGCATCGACCGACCTCGGCACGATCCGGTACGGGGCAGGCGAGCACTTCCGCGACATGGGCGGTTATTTCATGGAAGCGGTGCGGCGCGAACTTCTCCGCCGCTTCGGCGAAACAGCTTCCGACGGGCCGAACAGCGTCTACGCGGGCGGGCTGTGGGTTCGAACCTCGGCCGATCCGAAGCTTCAGGACGCAATGGCCAACGCGCTTCGCGAAGGGCTGGCGAATTTCGACGGCGGCCGCGGATGGGTGGATCTTGGCCAGAGCATCGATATTTCCGGCGACTGGGCGGGCCTTCTCGACCGCACGCCCGTGGGTACGGGCTTTCCCGACTGGTTCAAGGCCGTGATCCTGTCGAAGGATTCCAACTCGGCACAAATCGGATTCGCCAACGGCAAGACCGCGACCCTTTCGCGTGCCGCGGCGTCGACGCCCAAGCGCGGAGGCGGTGGCTCGGCGTTCGATAATTTCCGTCCCGGGATGATCATCATCGTGAAGGACCTCGGCGACGGCAACTATGCGCTGCGATGGATCCCCAGGGTGTCGGGCGGCATGCTGGCCGAGGAAGTTCACACCGGCCGAATCCTGGCGATGCAGGGCGGATTCGACGTCATCGGCTCGCCCTACAACCGCGCCATCCAGGCCAAGCGCCAGCCGGGATCGGCGTTCAAGCCGCTCGTCTACGTTACCGGGCTGGAGAACGGGATGACCCCGGCGACGATCGAGGTCGATGCGCCCTTCTGCGTCTGGCAGGGGGCCGGCCTCGGCAACAAGTGCTTCAGCAACTACAATCATCGCTTCGCCGGTCCGCACACGATGCGCTGGGGGCTGGAGCAGTCGAAGAACCTGATGACGGTCCACGCCGCCTCGCAGATCGGCATGGCGAAGATTACCGACACCGCTCGCAAGCTGGGCGTCGGCGACTATCCCAATTACCTGTCGATTGCGCTGGGCGCCGGCGACACCACGGTCGCCAAGCTCGTTAATGCCTATGCCGTTCTCGCCAACCAGGGACGGTCGGTCGAGGGCACGATGATCGACTACGTGCAGAACCGAGACGGCAAGGTGATTTTCCGGGCCGACAATCGATGCGCCATCATGCAGGGCTGCAACGCGCCCGACTGGGACGGAAAGCCGATGCCGCGCCCGCCGGTCAGGACGAAGCAAATCCTCAATCCCATGGCGGCATTCCAGATGGTCCACGTGATGGAAGGCGTCATCATTCGCGGAACGGCGGCCCGCCTGCGCGATCTCGACCGTCCGCTGTTCGGAAAAACCGGCACCACCAACGGGCCCACGAACGTGTGGTTCGTCGGCGGCAGCCCCGACGTCGTGGCCGGAGTCTACGTCGGCTACGATCACCCGCGCCCGCTTGGCCACGGAGTCCAGGGTGCGAGCCTGGCCGCGCCGATCTGGAAGGACTGGGCCAAGGTCGCGTTCAAGGACAAGCCGAAGGTGCCGTTCGTCGCCCCGGCGGGCATTCGCTGGGTGACGATCGACCGCGCCAGCGGCCGCCGCGTTTTCGGCGTCTTCCCTACCAGCGAGGAGCCACAGTCGCCCGTCATCTGGGAAGCGTTCCAGCCGCAGACGGAACCGAGGCGGAGCTTCCGCCGCCGCCATACGCAGGATGAGCAGGCTCAGCAGCAGGCGCAGCGACGCAGCGTGCGCAAAGCGGCCAGCCCCAGCTCCAGCCGCCGGCCCGCTTACCAGTCCCCGGCACCGGTATCGCCCTATCAGGCGCCGCAATCGCCCTCACCCCAATCTCCGGCCTTGCAAAACACTCCCGCTGCTCCTTAGTCGCCAATGCCGTTGCGCTCGGCGTAAGGAGGCCGGCCGACGCCGGGCGCTGAAGGGCTTGGAGGCGGGGCCCGGTTGATTTCACCTTCCCGCCCTTGAATGAACGGAACTCGCGCTTGTCCGCGGGGCAGACGAACGGAGTTGTCATGCGCGCTGAAGCGCAAGCCAGTGTCGACCAGATCAACGCCGCGACGGCGCTTCTCCGCCGCTTCCTCGACTGGGACGCGGCGCAAAAGCGGCTCGAGGAGCTCAACGCCCGGGTCGAGGACCCGACGTTATGGGACGACCCGAAGGCCGCGCAGGAGGTCATGCGCGAGCGGCGGCGGCTCGACGAAGCAATCGGGGCCACCAAGGCCATCGAGCGCGAGCTCAGCGACACGGTCGAACTGATGGAGCTTGCCGAAACCGAGGGTGACGATTCGCTCGTCGATGATGCCGTGCAAAGCCTTTCCCAGCTTGCCGACCGCGCGGAACGCGACAAGGTCGCCGCCCTGCTCGCCGGAGAAGCGGATTCGAACAACGCCTATGTCGAGGTGAATGCCGGCGCCGGCGGAACGGAAAGCCAGGACTGGGCCGAGATGCTTCTTCGGATGTACACCCGCTGGGCCGAGCGGCACGGGTTCAAGGTCGACATGATCGACCACCATTCCGGCGAGCAGGCGGGGATCAAGTCGGCGACGATCCTGGTCAAGGGCGAAAACGCCTACGGCAACCTGAAAACGGAGAGCGGGGTCCACCGGCTGGTCCGGATCAGCCCGTACGATGCGAACGCCCGCCGGCACACCAGCTTCTCGAGCGTGTGGGTTTACCCCGAGGTGGACGAGGACATCGAGATCGAAGTCAGTGAATCCGATTTGCGCGTGGACACCTATCGCGCGTCGGGCGCCGGCGGCCAGCACGTCAACACGACCGACAGTGCGGTCCGTATTACCCACGTGCCGACCGGGATCGTCGCCGCCTGCCAGAACGAGCGCTCGCAGCACAAGAATCGCGCAGCGGCAATGAAGCAGCTCAAGGCGAGACTTTACGAAGCCGAACTTCAAAAGCGGGAGGCGGAAGCGAGCGCCGCCAATGCGGCCAAGACCGACATCGGCTGGGGCCACCAGATTCGAAGCTACGTGCTGCAGCCGTACCAGCTGGTGAAGGACCTTCGCACCGGCGTTACGTCGACGGCTCCGGGCGACGTGCTCGACGGCGACCTCGACCGCTTCATGGCCGCGGCCCTGTCGCAACGCGTCACCGGCGAGACGATCGAGGTGGAGGATGTGGAGTAGCGCCCGTGTGCCGGCGCTGATTGCCGCCACGCTTCTCACCTCCTGCCGGGCGCAACCCGAACAGGACCGCTTCCCGAAGCCGCACCGCCCGGTCGCGGCGATCGTCGCCGATACCTTTTCGACCGAGGATGTTCGCGACAGGATGGGCGAGGCGACACGGGTTATCGACCTGGCCGGAGTCCGTCCCGGAATGTGGGTCGCCGACGTGGGTGCGGGCGAGGGCTATTATTCCGTGCGCCTGGCGCCGGTCGTCGGAAAACGCGGGCGCGTGCTCGCCGAGGATATCGTTCCGGAAGTCCGCGACCGGCTGGCGCAGCGCGTGCAGCGGGAAAATCTCGATAATGTCGCGGTCTCGCTCGGGGAGCCGGACGATCCCAACCTTCCGCCGCACTCGCTCGACCGAGTCTTCCTCGTGCACGTCTATCACGAAGTGAGCTCGCCCTACGCCTTTCTCTGGCATGTTCGAGAAGCGCTGAAGCCCGCCGGCGAAATCGTCGTCGTCGACGCCGACCGCCCGCCGCAGCGACACGGAATCCCGCCATCCACCCTGCGGTGCGAATTCGCGGCAGTCGGCCTCAAGCTCAAGCAGTTCACGCCGCTCAATGATGGCGATGCTTACTTCGCCTCCTTCGTGGCGGCCGGAAAGCGCCCCGAGCCAAGCGCCATCAAGCCCTGCGACAATTGATCGATTTAACGCAGCTTGCGACGACGGCCCCGCCGATTATGGTCGCGCCTGCCCGCGTGCTGCGGTGATTATGGGGGGAATCGAATGCAAGTTCGTACGATGGCCGCATTGTCGGCCGGTGTGTTTCTGGTTGCCTGCGGAAGTTCGGGAAACGCCAACGCGGACAGTGATGGCGTTGCAATGGCGGCAGCAGTCGCTGCAGCGCCCTCCGCCAACTGGAACGACGCCACGTTGAATGCGGCAAAGGTCGACTACTTCTTCGCGTCGATGGACAAGTTCCTCGCGTACAAGAAGGCGAATCCGGATTTCGATATGGACGCGACCTCGATCAATTCAGGCGAAACGGAGACGGATTACGCCAAGCGGATGAACTCCGATCCGCAACTGCGCCAGCTCTTCACCTCGACCGGCGTCAAGCCGGCACATTACGCCAATGCAGCCGGGGTCCTGATGGGCGCGATGCTCGGCGCAGGGCTGGGCGCCAACGCCGATCAATCGAAAATGCCCCAGGCGGTGCGCTACTACACGGCGCACAAGGCAGACATCGAACGGAGAATGGCCGCTCTTCAGGCCAAAGGCGAGGCGCTGGCCGAGTCCGCCGGGGACAGCGACGACGGAGAATGACCGATTGGTCGGGTGGGCTATTGCGATCCGTCGCCCACCCGCTCTTTTCGCCTAGGCGGCGAGCTTCCTCGCCTGCCGCTTGCGCTCGTGCGGGTCGAGGTAGCGTTTGCGAATGCGGATGTGCTTGGGCGTGACTTCGACCAGCTCGTCGTCCTGAATGTAGGCGATTGCCTGCTCCAGGCTCATCTTGCGCGGCGGCGTGAGGCGAATGCCCTCGTCCTTCGGGCCCGATGCCCGGAAATTGGTCAGCTGCTTCGATTTGAGCGGATTGACCTCGAGGTCCTGCGGCTTGGCATTCTCGCCAATCACCATACCCTCGTACAACTTGTCGCCGGGAGAGATGAACAGCACGCCGCGGTCTTCGAGCGCGTTGAGCGCATAAGCGACCGCCTCGCCCTGCTCCATCGAGATCAGGACTCCGTTCTGGCGGCCCTGGATCGGTCCCTTGTGGGGGCCGTACTTCTCGAACAAGCGGTTCATGATTCCGGTGCCGCGGGTGTCGGACAGGAATTCGCCGTGATAGCCGATCAGGCCTCGCGAGGGCGCCGAGAAGGTCAGCCGGGTCTTGCCCCCGCCGGACGGGCGCATGTCGGTCATCTCCGCCTTCCGGAGCGCCATCTTGTCGATCACCGTCCCGGAGAATTCGTCATCGACGTCGACGACGACCGTCTCGTAGGGCTCCTCGCGGCCATCGGGGCCGTCGCGGAACAGCACGCGCGGACGGCTGATCGAAAGCTCGAAGCCTTCGCGGCGGAGAGTCTCGATAAGCACGCCAAGCTGAAGCTCGCCGCGGCCGGCGACCTCGAAGCTGTCATTGTCCGACGCTGTGGTCACTCGGATGGCGACATTGCCCTCCGCCTCGCGCTCCAGCCGCTCGCGGATGACCCGGCTCTGCACCTTGTCGCCGTCGCGACCGGCGTACGGGCTGTCGTTGACCGAGAAGCTCATTGCCAGGGTCGGCGGGTCGATCGGGCGCGCGTGGAGCGGTTCCGTCACTGCGGGATCGGCAATGGTGTTCGATACGGTGGCGTTCACCAGTCCCGCGATGGCGACGATGTCGCCCGCCTGCGCCGTTTCGACGGGAACGCGCTCGAGCCCGCGGAACGCGAACACCTTGGTTGCGCGGCCGTCCTCGACGACCTTGCCGTCGACGTCGATCGCCTTGATCGGCATGTTCATGTTGAGCCGGCCGCTCTCGATGCGCCCGGTAAGAATGCGGCCGAGGAAAGGATCGCGGTCGAGGAGCGTGGCAAGCATCTTGAACTCGCCGTCCGGGTTCAGGTCCGGTGCGGGTACGTGACTGACGATCGTTTCGAACAGCGGTGTCAGGTCGCCCGAGCGGATGTCGTCGCTGAGGCCCGCGTAGCCGGCGCGGCCCGACGCATAGAGAGTGGGAAAGTCCAGCTGCTCGTCGTTCGCGTCGAGGTTGAGGAAAAGCTCGAAGACCTCGTCAAGCACTTCGGCGGGACGCGCGTCCGGCCGGTCGATCTTGTTGACGACGACGATCGGCTTGAGGCCGAGGCTAAGCGCCTTTCCGGTGACGAACTTGGTCTGCGGCATCGGGCCCTCGGCCGCATCGACCAGAAGGATGACGCCGTCGACCATCGACAGGATCCGCTCGACCTCGGCGCCGAAATCGGCGTGGCCGGGCGTGTCGACGATGTTGATGTGAGTCGTCTCGCCGTCATGGTCCCATTCGACCGACGTGCACTTGGCGAGAATGGTGATCCCTCGCTCCTTCTCCAGGTCGTTCGAATCCATCGCGCGCTCGTCCACGCGCTGGTTATCGCGGAACGTGCCGGACTGGCGGAACATCTGGTCGACAAGCGTTGTCTTGCCGTGATCGACGTGGGCGATGATCGCCACGTTGCGAGAGCTCATCATCTTTTCCTGAAAATTGGGAGCGGCGCCCCTACCCGAAACGCCGCATTGTTGCAATGCAACATGGGGAAATTCCCCCCGTTTACAACCCGCGCTCCAGAATCTCGATCGCGCGCTCGACCGCGCGAAGCTCGCTTTGTGCAAGCCGCTCGAACTTCGTTCTGAGAACACGATTGGACGACGGGCTTCGGTTCAACTCGTCGCGACCTTCGCTCGTCAGTCGAAGCGCGAGCCGGCGCCGATTGTCCGGGTCCGGCTGGCGTTCGACAAGCCCGGCGCGGACCAGCGTGTCCACCGAACGGCTGACCGCAGGGGCTCCACGGCCGACGACCTCGGCGACCGCATTCAGGGTCGCCGGCTCACGCTCGCCGATGGCGTGGAGAAGTTTCCGTCGCGCAGCTTCCAACCGTTCTGCCGGCCCGTCTTCAAGCCACTGGTGAGCGACGTTCGTAAAGCGGGACGCCAGTGCCGCCGGGCTGTGAGAGAATGAAAGTTGCTGCACGGCAACTATTTGAACACCTCTACGGTTGCTTTTGTCAAGCCTGCCTCGGCGAGGCGATGGCGACCATCCTGAGCGGAGTGGCGCGCAAGTGGATTGCTTCGTCGCGTCACTCCCCTCAATGACGACAGGTGACCAATCGTCCATCCCTGCCCCGCACCGTCTGGGTCCTTGGCTTCGTCAGCCTGTTCATGGACCTGAGCAGCGAAATCTATCACGCGCTCCTGCCCGTTTTCGTGACGTCGGTTCTGGGTCTTCCCGTGCTCGCGCTCGGGACGATCGATGGCGTTGCCGAGGCGACGGCCTCCTTCGGCAAGCTGGTGTCGGGGCGGCTTTCGGACCGCAGCCGCAGGCGCAAGCCGTGGCTGCTCCTGGGCTATGGCCTGTCTGCGCTCTCCAAGCCGCTATTCCCGCTCGCGGGCGGCGCGCTTGCGGTGATGGCCGCTCGATTTGCGGACCGCATCGGCAAAGGCATACGCGGCAGCCCCCGCGACGCGATGATCGCCGACGAAACTCCGGCAGAGGTGCGCGGGCGGGCCTTCGGCCTCCGCCAGGCACTCGACACCGTTGGTGCGCTGCTTGCGCCCGTCGCCGCGATGGCGCTGATGATCATTCTCGCGGAGAATGTGCGCACGATTTTCTGGATCGCCACCGTACCCGCTTTCGTCTCGGTCCTGCTGATCGTCGCCGCGATTGGCGAACCCGAACGCCACGTCGCCGGAGCGAAGCGCCAGCCGCTGTTCCAGGGCTTTCGCGAGATCGACCCGCAGACTCGGCGGCTCCTGGCTGTCGGTTTCCTGTTCATGCTCGCGCGCTTTTCGGAAAGCTTCCTCATCTTGCGCGGAATGGACCTGGGACTATCGGCCGCGCTCTCGCCACTGGCACTGGTCCTGTTCAACGTCGCTTTTCTGGCGCTCGCCTATCCCGCCGGAGCGTTGAGCGACAAGATGGCGCCGCGCGCCATTCTGATGGCCGGAATCGCGGTCCTGATCGCGGGAGACCTCGTTCTCGCCGCCAGTTGGGGTCTCATCGGACTCACGATCGGAGTCCTGCTCTGGGGCGCGCACATGGCGCTGACGCAAGGCATCTTCGCGCGGATGATCGCCGACAGCGCACCCGATGACCTGCGCGCGACAAGTTTCGGCGCATTTTATTTCGTCACCGGAATAGCGACGCTGCTGGCAAGCATCGGAGCCGGGCTCATCTGGGACCGCGAGGGAGCAGGCGCGACCTTCGTCGCCGGCGCGGGAGTCGCCGCGCTCGCCTGGGCGATGCTGACGCTATTGCCGGACGAGCCGCAGACTAGCGCGTGAACTTCTCGCCTTTTTCCGCCTTTTCCAGGAGCAGCTTCGAGAAGCTGAAATCCGGCTTCATCCGCTCTTCCTGCTGCTTGAGCCCGGCGACGATCTTCGACAGCCCCTCGATATTGTCGGCCCAGTACATTGGGCCACCTTTGTAGACCGGCCAGCCGTAGCCATAGACCCACACCACATCGATGTCGGAGGCCCGCTGAGCCATGCCCTCTTCGAGGATTTTCGCGCCTTCGTTGACCATCGGATAAATCGTCCGCTCGACGATTTCCTGGTCCGAGATTTCGCGGCGCTCGATCCCCTGCTTTGCGGCGAATTCCTCGATGATGTCCTGCACCACCGGAGACGGGCTCGGCCTTCGCTTCTCGTCGTAATCGTAAAAGCCCGCGCCCTTCTTCTGGCCCCACCGCTCGATGGCGCACAAGGCGTCGCGGACGTTTTCGATCCGCTCCGGATCGCGGTGCCAGCCGATATCGACGCCAGCAAGATCGGCCATCTGGAAGGGGCCCATCGGCATGCCGAACTCGACGTGGACCTTGTCGATCTGCTGGGGAGTCGCGCCTTCGAGGAGAAGCTTCGTCGCCTCGATTTGCCGCGGCATCAGCATCCGGTTGCCGATGAAGCCGTGGCACACCCCGGCGACGACCGGCACCTTGCGGATTTTCTTGCCGATCTGCATGGCCGTCAAAAGCACGTCGGGCGCGGTCTTCTCGCCGCGGACCACCTCGAGAAGCTTCATCACGTTCGCCGGCGAGAAGAAGTGCATGCCGACGACGTCCTGCGGCCGGGACGTGGAAGCGGCGATCTCGTTGACGTTGAGGTAGCTGGTGTTGGACGCGAGGATCGCGCCCGGTTTGGCGATCTTGTCGAGCCGGCCGAATACCTCTTTCTTGACGTCCATGTTCTCGTAAACCGCCTCGATGATGAGATCGCAGCCGGCGAGCGCATCGAAGTCGAGCGTGGGAGTCAAAAGCCCCATCGCTTTTTCGACCTGGTCGGAGGTGAAACGGCCCTTGGCGGCACTCGCCTCGTAATTCTTGCGCATCACGCCGGTGCCGCGGTCGAGGGCTTCCTTGCCCATCTCGACGATGGTCACGGGGATTCCGGCGCTGAGGAAGTTCATCGAGATTCCGCCGCCCATCGTGCCGGCGCCAATGACTCCGACCCGCTTGATGTCGCGCGGCTTTGTATCCTCGGGAATGTCGTCGATCTTCGCCGCCTTGCGCTCGGCGAAGAAGAAATATTGCTGGGCCTTGGACTGGGTCCCGCTCATCAGCTCCATGAACAACTGACGTTCTTCGGTGACTCCTTCGGAATAAGGCTTTTCGGTCGCGGCCCGAACCGCACGGATGTTGGCTTCGGGAGCGTCGAACCCCTTGAACTTGCGCGCGTTCGCCTTGCGGAAATCGTCGAATACCTGCGGATCGACACCATCGACCTTGTCCTGGCGCTCCGACGAGCGGGGAAGCGGACGAACGTCCTTCACCTCCTCGGCAAAGGCGACGGCGTGCGGCAGGAGGTCTCCCTCGACAAGCCGATCGATGAGCCCCGCCTCGCAGGCTTCTTTCGCGCCGATCGGCTTCCCGGTCGCGCACATCTGCAGCGCCTTTTCGACTCCGGCCACGCGCGGCAGCCGCTGGGTCCCGCCGGCTCCGGGCAGGAGCCCCAGCTTGACCTCCGGAGTGCCCAGCTTCGCGGAGGGCACGGCGACGCGGTAGTGGCAGCCCAGGGCAACCTCGAGCCCGCCGCCAAGCGCCGTGCCGTGGATCGCGGCGACGACAGGCTTGCTGCATTCCTCGATCCGGTCGACGACCTGGGGAAGCCAGGGCATGACCGGCGGCTTGCCGAACTCGGTAATGTCCGCACCGGCAAAGAACGTCTGCCCTTCGCAGGCGATGACGATCGCATTCACCTTGTCGTCGGCTTCGGCCTGCTCGATCGCATCGACCAGCCCCTGGCGGACCGCGGCGGAGAGCGCGTTCACCGGCGGATTGTTGGATTCGATGATCAGCACGTCGCCGTGATGTCGGGTGGAAATGGGGTTGGTCACGAATATCCTCCGGTCGTCAGGCCGACGTGCGGCCATATTCCTGTTGCGAGAATGGGTGGGAAGCGGACAGGCCGCCGTCAACCGCGATCGCCTGCCCGTTGACGTAACTCGCCGCGTCCGACGCAAGGAACAGCGCAACGGCGGCAATTTCCTGCGGCGCTCCGCCGCGCTTCATCGGATTGAGCCGCCCTATCCGACTCTCGCGTCCGGTCGAACGCGCCCACTCGTAAAACTCCGCCGTCATTCCGGTTTCGATCAGCCCCGGACAGATAGCGTTCACGCGAACATTCGACCCGGCGAGCTGGGTCGCAGCGACCCTTACGAAATTGATCAGCCCCGCTTTGGACGCCGAATAAGCGGGCCCGCCCGCCCCGGACCGAAGCCCGGCGACAGATGCCGTGCAGATGATCGACCCGCCGCCGCGCCCCTTGACGTGAGGCGCTGCATATTTCGTCAGGAGAAAGGGCCCGATCAGGTTTACCTGAAGGATCTGCTGCCAGTCGGCGCTGGTCTGTTCGAAGATGCCGGCCATGCCACCGGAAATCCCGGCATTTGCGAAGACGATGTCGATCCCGCCGAAGTCGGCGACGGTTTTTTCGACCAGCGCCTCCACCTCCGCCTCCGAGCCAGCGTCGAGCGGCACGATGCCGTCGCCAGCGGCGCAGTCCGCTGCGACCACCGTCGCGCCCTCGCAACGAAACAGCTCGGCAGTCGCGCGCCCGATACCCGAGGCGGCGCCTGTGACGATCGCGACCTTGTGGTCCAGCATGCCCATCAGTTCGCGTCCCGCGGCCGGTGCTTCTCGAACTCGATTTTCGCAATCGCACGATTGTGCACCTCGTCCGGACCGTCGGCGAGCCGAAGCGTCCGGATGTGCGCCCACGCCATGGCCAATGGAGTATCCTGGCTGACGCCCGCGCCGCCAAAGGCCTGCACGGCGTCGTCGATGACCTTGAGCGCCATGTCGGGCGCCTTCACCTTGATCATCGCGATCTCGCCCTTGGCGGCCTTGTTGCCCTCTCGGTCCATCATGTCAGCGGCCTTCAGGCACAGGAGCCGCGTGCATTCGATTTCGATCCGCGCTTGCGCGACGCGCTGCTCCCAGACCGAATAGTCGCTGATCCGGCGGCCGAAGGCGACCCGACTCTGCAAGCGCCTGCACATCAGCTCCAGCGCCTCTTCGGCAGCACCGATGGTCCGCATGCAATGATGGATTCGGCCCGGCCCGAGCCGCCCCTGCGCGATCTCGAAACCGCGCCCTTCGCCTAGAAGCAGGTTGGAAGCCGGCACGCGCACGTTGTCGAGGGCGACCTCCATGTGGCCATGCGGGGCATCGTCATAACCGTAGACGGTCAATGGGCGCTCTATCGTGATTCCGTCCGCATCCATCGGCACCAGGATCATCGACTGCTGCTTGTGCCTGGGCGCGTCCGGATCGGTCTTGCCCATCAAAATCGCCACCTCGCAGCGCGGGTCGCCGGCGCCCGACGACCACCATTTGCGCCCGTTGATGACGTAGTCGTCGCCCTCGCGCCGAATCGAGCACTCGATGTTCGTGGCGTCGGACGAGGCCACGCCGGGCTCGGTCATCAGGAAGGCGGAGCGGATTTCGCCGCGCATCAACGGCTTCAGCCACTGGTCCTTCTGTTCGCGCGTTCCGTAGCGGTGGAGGACCTCCATGTTGCCAGTGTCCGGCGCCGAGCAGTTGAAGACCTCGCTCGCCCATGGGATGTGCCCCATTTCCTCTGCGCACAGGGCATATTCGAGATTGGTGAGCTGCTCACCTTCGAAGGCGAAGCTGTCGTCGACGTGCGGCACCTTGGGCGCGGGCGGCATGAACAGGTTCCAAAGCCCCGCTTCGCGGGCCTTCGGCTTGAGCTCCTCGATGACCGGAATCGGCTCCCAGCGGTCGCCGCTGTCATGCTGCTGCTTGTAGTCGGCGAGCCGCGTGCGGATGTAATCGTCGATGAAGTCGCGAACGCGATTGCGCATGTGCGCCTGCCGCTCGGTCAGGGAGAAATCCACTGTTCGCGCCCCTCGTTGCTGCGTTCCGGCACTCGCTAGGCCGCACCACAGTCACTGACAAGCTCGACAATAAGCAGCGCTCGTGGATAGTGACGCAATGACAGGCGACATCGAGAACTTCCGAACCGACGCGCGCGCGTGGCTGGAGGCGAATTGTCCGGCGGAAATGCGCAAGCCCGTCCGCTCTGAAAAGGATATCTGCTGGGGTGGCCGAAACTGGACGTTCCAGAGCGACGCGCAGCGAGAATGGCTCGAGCGAATGGCGGAGCGTGGCTGGACCGTTCCGCACTGGCCGCGGGACTATGGCGGCGGCGGCCTTTCTCCAGCGGAAGCGAAGGCGCTCAAGGAGGAAATGGCCCGGATCGGCGCGCGTTCGCCGCTGACGAGCTTCGGAATCTCCATGCTCGGGCCGGCGCTACTGAAATTCGGGACCGAGGAGCAGAAACAGCGGTTCCTGCCGGAGATTGCGCGTGGCGAAATCCGCTGGTGCCAGGGCTATTCGGAGCCGGGCGCCGGATCCGACCTCGCTTCGCTCCAGACCCGCGCAGAGGACAGGGATGACCATTGGCTGGTCAACGGCCAGAAGGTCTGGACCAGCTATGCCGACAAGGCGGATTGGATCTTCTGCCTCGTCCGGACCTCGACCCAATCGAAACACGGCGGGATCAGCTTCATGCTGTTCGACATGGAAACGGCCGGGGTTTCGACCAGGCCCATCCTGCTGATCAGCGGCTCGTCGCCCTTCTGCGAAACCTTTTTCGACAATGTGAAGGTCCCCAAGGACCAGGTCGTCGGCGAGGTGAACAAGGGCTGGGACGTCGCCAAATATCTGCTCGGGCACGAACGCGAGATGATCGCCGGAATGGGTCTGGGTGGGGGCACAAGCGGTTCCCTTGGCGCGTCCTTGAAGCCGGCCGACCCCATGCTTCGAGCAAAAGTCGCCGAGTTCGACGTCGACGCCCTCGCCTTCGCAGCCATGAGCGAGCGCTTCTTCGAGCTCTTCAAGGCAGGCGAAGCGCATCCCGCCAGCCCGTCGATGATGAAATATGCGGGCACCGAGCTCAACAAGCGCCGCAATGAACTCGTGGTCGCAGCCGGCGGCTCGCAGGCGCTCGAGTGGGACAGCGAACGCTCCAACGGCGGCAAGGCCGCGCGTGACTGGCTTCGAAGCAAGGGCAATTCGATCGAGGGCGGGACCAGCGAAATCCAGCTCAACATCGTCGCCAAGCGAATCCTCGAGCTTCCGGGAGCCTGACCGATGCCTTTGCTTACCGACGACCAGCGGATGCTCCAGGACACAGCCTCCGGTTTCCTTGCCGAGGAAGGCGGGCCGGCCAAGCAGCTTCGCCACTGGCGCGACAGCGGCTGCAAGGACGGTTTCGGTCACGGCCTGTGGCGGCAGTTCGCCGAACTCGGCCTCACCGGGATCTGCGTACCCGAAGACCAGGGCGGGCTTGGACTTGGCGCTGTCGAGGCGGCGCTGGTGCTCGAGGAAATCGGGCGCAACCTTACGCCGTCCCCATTTCTGACGACCTCGGTCGCGGGCGTGAAAGCGCTCGAGGGCACGCGCCACGCGGAGGAGTGGTTTGCGCGCATCGTCGCAGGGGAGTGCGTTCTCGCTTTGGCGATCGACGAAGAGCCCAGCCATTCGCCCGAGGCGACCGGGCTTCGTGCGACACGCAAGGGCAATGGCTTCGTTCTCGACGGGAAAAAGACGTTCGTCGTCCACGGCGGCTCGGCAGACCTGTTGATCGTCGCCGCGCGCAGCTCCGGATCGCCCGGAGAGAGAGACGGCATCACCTTGTTCGCGGTTGCGCCCGATTTGGATGGCCTCGAAGTCGACAATTTGGCGCTCGTGGACTCGTCGAAGGCGGCGGCGATTCGTTTCGACGGCGTCGAGGTCGATGCCGATTCCGCCATCGGCGACGTCGACAATGGCTGGGGCCGGCTTTCGCGCGCGCTTGACTGGGGACGGGCGGGCTCGGCCGCCGAGCTGGTTGGCGTAGCGTCGGGCGCCTCGTCACGGACTGTCGATTATTTGAAGCAGCGCAAGCAGTTCGGGCGGCTGATCGGCGAGTTCCAGGCGCTTCAGCACCGGGCCGCCCACCTTTATTCGGAAATCGAGATTGCACGGGCAGCCGCGCTCAAGGCGGCCGAGTTGCTCGATGCCGCCGACGAAAAGGCGGAGTTAATGACCGCCGTTGCCAAGGCGAAGGCAAGCTCCGCCGCCTCGCTCGCGGTTCGCGAAGGTGTGCAGATGCATGGCGGGATCGGAATGACCGACGAGGCGGACATCGGCCTCTACATGAAGCGCGAAGCGGTGCTTTCCGAACTCTTCGGCGGTCACTTCTACCACGCCGCGCGCGTGGCGGAGCTTTGCGGCTACTGACCCCGGTCCAACAGGAAGCTCAGGCGCGCGCTTGCGATCGGCTGCTCGCGCTTCTCCTGCCACGCGAAGGCCTCCACGTTCGCCATCGATGCGCCGAGCCGTTCCACCACGGCGCAAGCGAACGTCTCGCGTTCAAGGCCGGGCCGCATGTAATCGACCGTCACCGTGACCGGCTTCATCGTCACCGAATCGTCGCCGAGCGCATGGGCAAGACCCCGGAACGCGGCGAATTCCAGAAGGCCGGCGATGGCGCCGCCGTGGAGAAAGCCCGGCCGCCCGACCACGTCGTCGTGGAACGGCATCACGATCGTCGGCGAGCCGTCCTCCTGCGCTTCGAAGCGGAGGCACAGCAGCTTTGCGTAGGGTGGGAGATCGCGCACGGACCTTCTTTAGACGAGGCGTCCGTCCCCGCAACCGCGCCGCTGGACCCTTGCCGGTGCGGGCGAAGCGAGCCATAGGCTCGGCCATGAAAGCGCGCATCTTCATCACTCTCAAACCCGGCGTTCTCGATCCTCAGGGCAAGGCCATTCACCACGCTCTCGACGGACTGGGATTTTCCGGGGTGAATGACGTTCGAGCGGGAAAGATGATCGAGCTGGACGTCGATGACGGCACCAGCGAGGCCGATCTCGAGGACATGTGCCGAAAGCTTCTCGCCAACACGGTCATCGAGAATTTCCGGATCGAGCGCGAACAGGCGAAATGAAGACCGCCGTCATCGTCTTTCCCGGGTCCAACTGCGACCGGGACCTTGCAGTCGCGCTGGAGCGGGTGACGGGCCGCGCTCCGGCGATGGTGTGGCACCGCGAAAGCGTACTTCCCGACGGCATCGGCTTCATCGGCATTCCGGGGGGCTTCTCATACGGCGATTACCTGCGGTCCGGAGCGATGGCCGCCCGCTCCCCGATTATCGCGGCAGTCGTGGACGCCGCAAAGCGCGGCGTGCCGGTGCTCGGAGTCTGCAACGGGTTCCAGGTGCTGACCGAGGCCGGGCTCCTGCCCGGCGCCCTGATGCGCAACGCGGGCCTGAATTTCGTGTCGCGCCCCGTGCCGCTGGTCGTCGAGAACAACCAAAGCCTTTTCACCAGCGGCTACGAACGGGGCGAGACGATCCGGATTCCGGTCGCTCATCACGACGGCAACTTCCAGGCCGACGAGGGAACGCTAGACCGGCTTGAGGGCGATGGGCGGGTCGCCTTCCGCTACGCAGCGGACGTGAACGGCTCGGCCCGCAAAATCGCGGGCATTCTCAACGATACCGGCAATGTGCTGGGCATGATGCCTCACCCGGAACGGGCCATCGAGCCGGCCCACGGAAGCACCGACGGCCGTCGTCTTTTCGAAGGACTGATGGAAACGGTCGCCTGAACCGCTGTCATCGGCGGCGCGATTCGATACATTGGAGTTGCACGCGCCCGTAGCTCAGTTGGATAGAGCACGAGCCTTCTAAGCTTGGGGTCGCAGGTTCGAATCCTGCCGGGCGCGCCACTTGCCTTCAAAATAAGCAAGAACCGTCAACTCGCGAGCCGGGTGGGCCCGTAAAACGGGCGCCATGAAACACATTCTCCTCTTCGCCCTGGCGGCCGTCGGCTTCGTTGGAAGCGCGCCCGCCGCAGTCCACCTCGATCGCACCTCGCAAAAGGCCGTCACCGTCCGTTTCGGAGACCTGGATCTCGGCACGGCCGAGGGCGTCGCCACGCTCAACGAGCGCATCGCCGCCGCCGCCCGGCGGGTCTGCCCGATGTCTGGATCGCTCGAAGAGCGGCGAATTCATGCTCAATGCACCGAAAAGGCGATCGCAACAGCCCGCCGGGACGTTCAAACGGCGCTCGCCGGAACGGCATCTCCCGGGCCGCTGGACGCCTGACGTTGCAGGCCGGTCCAGCTGCCGACACAGTGGGCGCGGTCGCACTCCCCAGGCGCCGCGCACCACAATGCGAACTCGGCCTTGCCCTTCGCCAGAGCTTTGCTTGCAACCTCCGCCACCTGCGCGTTCAACGCGGCCTCACGCAGGAGCAGTTGGCCCAGGCGGCGGAGATCGGCCGCTCTTTCCTCAGCCGCATCGAATCCGGGCATTTCAGCGTCACTCTCGAGACGGTCGGCGCGCTTGCGAGTGCGCTTCAGGTCCCTCCGGCAGCCTTGATCGAGCACGCGACCGGCTAGTGCGTCGAGCGCTTGCTCCACACGGGAGCCCGGCCGAACGTGCGGCGATAGGCGTGGCTGAAGCTGCTTCCGTCGGCAAAACCGAAATGCTGCGATGCCGAAAAGAGCGTGAGATTCCGCTCCCGCGCGCGCTCGAGCACCGCCTCCAGCCGAAGGCGCCGATGGTATTCGGCGGGCGTCATGCCGAAGCATTTCTGGAAGCCGCGCAGAAGCTGGAACGGGGAGCTGCCAACCTCCCTTGCAATCTCGTCCAGCGTGACCTGCCGATCGAGCACGGAATGAAGAAACGCCCGGGCAAGATTGGCCCGCCTGACCATCTCGAAGCGCGTGGATGGCTTGGCAGCATCGATCGACGCCGCCTGGTCGAGAATGGCTCGGCTGACCGCGGGCATCGCCGATCGCAAGTCGCGGACGAGCTCGGCGGCAATCTCCTGCTTTGCGGGGCTCGGCTTCCACAAGCGGTCGAGACGCCGTTGCATGATCGCTCCAATATCAGTGCAGTCCGCGCTCAGTAGCAGCGGCCCCGCCAGCCACGGAATGTCGTCGTTTTTAGGGGTGAGAAGGACGCACAGTCCCAAGGTGCCACGCCTGTCCTGGCTCGGAACCTCCACCTCGGCATGGGAATCGTTCGAGGCGATCATCACCTGCGCTTCGCCGAGAGACATTCCGCGCCCGCCGATTCGGTAACTCTCGCGCCCGCGCCCGACGTAACGCAGGCAAATCCCCGGCCCGGCCCGCGTTAGCACGTTGCCGCGCTCGAGGTTCGACAGGATGACCGTATCGCTCGTCATTGCCCGCTCGGCCGGGCCGGAGACGAAGCCGATTAGCTCGGCATAGGACACGCTGCGCTGGATCGACATCGGACAATCCCTTTATCTCCAGACAGATAGAAGCTCCGCATCACTGGAATGCAACGGCCCAGGCGACCAGCGTTGCTGTCGATTCGACCAGCGGCAGTTACGCCCGTGAAGCTATCCGACCAGCTTGCCCGGGTTCATGATACCGTGGGGGTCGAGCGCAGTCTTGATCGCTCGCATCGCCGCAAGATCGCCCGGCGGAGCAAGCCGCTCCAGCTCCGAGCGTTTCATCTGGCCGATTCCATGCTCCGCGGAAATCGAGCCGCCGGCCTGCGTCACCAAATCGTCCACAAAGCGGGTGACTGCGGGTCCTTCGCGCTCGATCCAATCCGGGGACCCGCGGCTACCCGCGCGGACGTGGAAGTGGAGGTTGCCGTCCCCGAGGTGACCGAAAGCGCTTGCGACGGTGCCCGGGAAGGCGCTCTCCACCGCAGTCTTGGCGGCGAGCAGGAAGCGCGGCATGTCGGAAACGGCAACCGAAATGTCATGCGCGGTCGATGGCCCCTCGGTTCGCTCCGCCTCCGAAATCGAGTCGCGGATCCGCCACAGCGCATCGGCTTGCGCTTCGGAAGCGGCGACCATGGCATCGTCGGCGAGCTTGTCCTCGATCGCCCGCTCCAGGAGCGCCTGCAGGAGCTCGGTCGCGTCGCAATCGGCCGATTGCGACGTCACCTCGATCAGCACGTTCCACGGATGCGCCTGGGCAAGCGGAGCCCGCGTCCCCGGAATATGCTCCAGCACCAGCGCGAGGGAATCGCCTGGAATGAGCTCGAAGCCCTCGACCCGGTCGGTCCTCGCCTCGAAATCGCGAAGCAAGGCCAAAGCAGCGTTCGGGTCGCGAACGCCGGCCCAGCCGACGGCGCGAGACTGGACGGCCGGGACCAGCCGGAGCGCGGCCGCGGTGACGATCCCAAGCGTTCCTTCCGCGCCGATCAGCAGCTGGTCCAGATTGTAGCCGCGATTGTCCTTCTTCAGCCCCGAAAGGCCGCTGTGAATCGAGCCGTCCGGAAGCACCGCCTCCAGCCCGGCGACAAGCGATCGCATGGTCCCGAAGCGAAGCACCTGCGTCCCCCCCGCATTCGTCGAGACCAGTCCACCGACGGTGCAGCTCCCGCGCGCGCCGAGCGTCAGCGGAAACCTGCGGCCGACCGCAGCCGCCTGATCGTGCAATTGCTGCAGGATCATCCCGGCTTCGGCGATCGCGACATTATGCTCGGCGCTGATCGAGCGAAGCCGGTTCATCCGCCGAAGCGAAAGGATGAGCGCCGACCCGTCTGGCGGCGGTGTCGCGCCTCCGACCATCGACGTATTGCCTCCCTGCGGGACCAGCGCCACGTGCCGCTTCGCCGCGAGCGCGACGATCTGCGCGACTTCCTCGGTCGAGGCGGGCGACAGGACCGCCTGCGCCGAGCCATGATAGCGCCCGCGCCAGTCGGTCAGCCACGGCTCTATGTCCGACTCGTCGGTGATCGCCGACTTGGGCCCGAAGCGAGTGCGAATTTCCTCGATCAGTTCCGATTGCCTGCTCACGAGCGACCCTTGGCATCGGCGCGGCCGCACGGCAAATCGGGACGCATGATCACTCGTCCCCGAATCACGCTCGTCGTCGCTCGTTCCAACAATGGTGTCATCGGCCGCGACGGGGCCTTGCCGTGGCACCTTCCGGGCGATCTCAAGCAATTCAAGGCGATCACCATGGGCTCGGCGATGATCATGGGCCGAAAGACCTTCGAAAGCCTGCCGGGCCTGCTCCCGGGCAGGCGGCACATCGTGCTTACCCGCAACCGGGACTGGGCCGCGAACGGCGCGGAGGTCGCGCACAGCGCCGAAGAGGCACTTGCAATGGCGGGTGACGATCCGGTTTCCGTCATCGGCGGCGCCGACGTCTTCGCCCTGTTCCTGCCGAGAGCCGATCGAGTCGAACTGACCGAAGTCATCGATGACATCGCCGGCGACACGGTCATGCCGGACCCGCGGGAGAGCATCGATTGGCAGGAGACGGAGGTCGCCGTCCACGCACCGGAAGACGGGCGCCCCGGCTTTCGCTTCGTGACGCTGGATCGCGCCTAGGACTCGAGGATCGAGTTCGACCGCTTGGGCGACGTCTTCGACGGGCGCCATTCCGTCCACTCGCCGGACCAGCCCCCGCTCCTCGTAATAAGGGAGAATGGGAGCCGTCTTCGCGCGGTATTCTGCGAGGCGCGTTCGAACGGTCTCTTCATTGTCGTCGGGCCGGCGCTTGAATTCGTGCGCGCCGCATACGTCGCACGTGCCCTCCACCTTCGGCAGCTTGTACTGGTCGTGATAGGGCGCGCCGCACACGGCACAGCTGAACCGGCCGGTGATGCGCTCGACAAGCGCCTCTTCGTTGACCTCCAGCTCGATCACGAAATCGAGCTTTCGCCCGCGGTCGGCAAGCAGCAGGTCGAGCGCTTCCGCCTGCGCGCGAGTCCTGGGATAGCCGTCGAAAATCGCACCCCGGTCGCCGATCGCGTCTAGCCGCTCTCCGATGAGCGCGCTGACGATTGCGTCGCTGACCAGCTCGCCCGCATCCATGACGGCCTTGGCCTTCGCTCCGACTGGCGTTCCTTCCGCCACCGCCTTGCGAAGCATGTCGCCGGTCGAAAGCTGGACCATTCCGCGCGTCGCGTTGAGACGAGCCGCCTGCGTGCCCTTGCCCGCGCCGGGCGGGCCAAGCAGGATAATGTTCATCTGGCGCCCCACTCGTCGGCTTTACCGGCGGCGCCCGCTCTTGAGCTTCGCCTTCTTGATGAGGTTGCCGTATTCGTGGGCGATCAGGTGGCTCTGAATTTGAGTCACCGTGTCCATGGTCACGTTCACGACGATGAGCAGGCTGGTGCCGCCGAGCCGGAACGGGATCCCCGCCTGCGCGAACAGGAATTCGGGGATCAGGCAGATCAGCGCCAGGTAGGCTGCGCCGACGACAGTGATCCGGGTCAGCAGGTAATCGAAATAGTGTTCGGTCGCCTTGCCGGGGCGGATGCCGGGAATGAAGCCGCCGTGGCGCTTCAGGTTCTCCGCGGTTTCCTCGCTGTTGAACTGCACGGCGGTGTAGAAGAAGCAGAAGAAGACGATGCCGCCGCCGTAAAGCAGCATGTAAAGCGGACTTCCGTGCTGCAGGTACGTGCTGATGGTGATCAGCCAGTCGCTCGTCGTAGTGCCCGCCTCGGCGCCTTTGCCCATCCACTGGATGACCGTCAGCGGCATCAGCAGCAGCGACGACGCGAAGATCGGCGGAATGACGCCCGCGGTGTTGATCTTGATCGGCAGGTGCGAGCGCTCCTGCTGCATTCCGCGTGCCGTCTGCCGCTTCGGATATTGAATAAGGACCCGCCGCTGCGCCCTCTCCATGAAGCAGATGAACGCGACCAGGCCGAGCGCCAGCACGACGATCCCGGCGACGAGGAGCGGGTCCATCGTGCCGGTTCGGCCGCCTTCGAACAGCTGCGCGATGGCCTGCGGCAAGCGAGCGACGATACCGGCCATGATGATGAGCGAGACGCCGTTACCGATTCCGCGGCTCGTGATCTGTTCGCCGATCCACATCAGGAACAAGGTGCCGCCGACGAGGCTGATCGTGCCCGCGGTCTCGAACACCAGGCCCGGCTCGACAACGGCCTGGATTCCCTGGCGGACCGCCTGGCTCTCGAGCCCGCGCACGACCATGAAGCCCTGGACAAGAACCAGGACGACGGTGAGGTAGCGGGTATACTGGTTGAGTTTTTTGCGGCCCGTCTCGCCTTCTTTGCGCAGGGCCTGCCATGGCCCGTACATCGTCGCCCCGAGCTGAACGACGATCGAAGCGGTGATGTAGGGCATCACGCCAAGAGCGATCACGCTCATTCGCGACAAGGCGCCGCCGGAGAAGGTGTTGAAAACGTCGAGGATGCCGCCGCTCTGAGTCTCGAAAAGCGCCTGCATCGCGGCAGGGTCGACGCCCGGAATGGGCACGAACGACATGAACCGGAACAGGATCAGCGCCCCGAGCGTGAACCACAGGCGCTTCTTGAGCTCCGTCGCCTTGGAAAAGTTCGACAGGCTGATGCTGGAAGCGAGTTGCTCGGCTGCGGATGCCATTTACCTGAATTCCCCTAGACGCTCCGGCCCATATAAGCCGAGTTGTCGTCATTGCGAGGAGCGGAGCGACGACCCGCGTCCACTGTTGGACCGGGTCACTCCGCTCGCAGTGGTTAGGCCTTGGCGGTCGCCTTGGCTTTCGCGCTGCCCTTCTTGGCGGCCGCAAGCTCGGCCGGGTTCTTCGGCTCGACGATTTCGACGGATCCGCCCGCCTTCTCGACGGCCTCACGCGCACCCTTCGAAATGCCGGCAACCTTGAGCGCCAGCTTCGCCTTGAGCGCGCCCTTTCCGAGCACACGAACTCCGTCCTTGCCGCCACGGGCGAGACCGGCGCCCTTCAGCGCAGCGTGGTCGAGCGTACCCTTGGAATCGAGCTTGCCAGAGTCGATCGCCTTCTGGATCGCACCGATGTTCACCTCGGCATAGTCCTTGGCGAACTGGTTGTTGAAGCCGCGCTTCGGGAGCCGCATGTGGAGCGGCATCTGTCCGCCTTCGAAGCCGAAGATCGACACGCCCGAACGGCTCTTCTGGCCCTTCTGGCCGCGTCCCGCGGTCTTTCCCTTGCCGGAGCCAATCCCGCGCCCGACGCGCATCCGCTGCTTGCGCGCGCCTTCGTTGTCCTTGAGTTCGTTGAGTTTCATTTCTTCTGCACTCGCTTTCGCTTTTTTCGCGCTGCGCCCGCTCCCCGAGGGAACTGGCGCGGTTTTGAGTTACGCCGCTTCGACCGCGACGAGATGCTGGACCTTGCGGACCTGCCCGCGAACGTCCGGCGTGTCCTCGACCTCGACGGTCCGGCCCATCTTGTTCAGGCCAAGCCCGACCAGGGTCGCCCGCTGGGTCTTGTCGCGGCGGATCGGCGATCCGGTCTGCGTGATCTTGATTTTCGCCACCACTCTTACTCCGTGATCGCTTCGGCCTGGGCTTCCGCCTCGGCCGTGCTCGCGCCGCCGCGGCCGAGCAGGTCGGCGACTTTCTTGCCGCGACGCTGGGCCACCGAGCGCGGGCTCGTCTGTTCCTTGAGCGCCTCGAAGGTCGCCCGGATCATGTTGTACGGGTTGGACGTGCCCACCGACTTCGTGACGACGTCGGCAACGCCGAGACTCTCGAAGATCGCGCGCATCGGGCCGCCCGCGATGATTCCCGTTCCCGCAGGAGCGGCACGCAGCGTAACCCGTCCGGCACCGAAGTGGCCGAGACCGTCGTGGTGAAGCGTTCGCCCGTCGCGAAGCGGAACCCGGATCATCGCCTTCTTGGCTGCCTCGGTCGCCTTTCGGATCGCCTCGGGCACTTCGCGCGCCTTGCCGTGGCCGAAGCCCGCGCGGCCCTTGCCGTCGCCGACGATGACCAGCGCCGCAAAGCCGAACCGCTTGCCGCCCTTCACCGTCTTGGAAACGCGATTGATGTGGACGAGCTTTTCGATGAAGTCGTCGCCGCCGTCGTCGCCGCCACGCCCGCGCCGGTCGTCGCGCCGGCCACGGCCACCGCTGCGGTCGCCGCCGCGGCCACGACCGCCGCCACCGCCGCCACCGCCGCCGCGCCCGGAGCGCGAGCCGCGCGGATGCTGGGTGCGCGGGGCTTCGCCCTCGTGCGGGACGACGACATTTTCTTTCGCCGGGACTTCGGTCTGCGCCTGCTCGACGCCTTCCTTCTTCAGCTCGGTGTCGTTTTCGTCAGCCATTTAAAACTCCAGTCCGCCTTCCCGAGCGGCATCGGCCAGCGCCTTGACGCGGCCATGAAACAGAAATCCGCCACGGTCGAAGACGACGGCCGAGACACCGGCCTTCTTCGCCTTCTCGGCGATCGCCTTGCCAACGGCGGCAGCGCCTTCGCGGGTGGCGGCGCCCTTGCCCTTCAGGTCCTTGTCGAGGGTCGAAGCGGCGGCAAGCGTCTTGCCGGCGGCATCGTCGATCACCTGCGCATACATGTGCTGCTGCGTGCGGTGAACCGAAAGACGCGGCTTGCCCGCTGACACCTCGCGAAGCGCGGTGCGAACACGCCGGGTCCGGCGGTCGAAAAGAGACAGTCTCGCCATGGCTACTTCTTCTTGCCTTCTTTGCGGAAGATATATTCGCCGCGGTACTTGATGCCCTTGCCCTTGTAGGGCTCCGGCTTGCGCCAGCGGCGGATTTCGGCAGCCACCTGGCCAACCTTCTGCTTGTCGATTCCGCTGATTTCGATCGTGTTCGCGTCCGGCGTCTTGACGTCCACGCCCTCGGGAAGCGGGAAGTTCACGTCGTGACTGTAGCCGAGCTGAAGCCGCAGGTTACGACCCTGCGCCTGCGCCCGGTAGCCGACGCCGTTGATTTCCAGCACCTTCGAAAAGCCATCGGTCACCCCGGTGACGAGATTCTGCACGAGGGTTCGCTGCATTCCCCAGAATGCACGCGCTTCCTTGCTGTCGTCGGCCGGCTGAACGCTGATGCCCTCGTCCGAGATGTCGTAATTGATCTCGTCGCGCATCTGCAGATCGAGCGTGCCCTTGGGCCCCTTGACGCTGAGCACCTGGTTTGCGGTGGTCGCGCTGACGCCGGAGGGCAGCGGCACCGGCCTCTTTCCGATCCGGCTCATCAGAACACCTCCGCCAGCACTTCGCCGCCGACATTCTGCTCCCGCGCTTCCGCATCGGAGAGAACGCCGCGCGGAGTGGAGACAATGACGACTCCCAGCCCGTTGCGCAGCGTCGGCAGGTCCTTGGACCCCGAATAGACGCGGCGGCCCGGCTTGGACACGCGCGCCAGGTGGTGGATCGCCGGCTGGCCTTCGAAATACTTCAGCTCGATGCGAAGGCCCTTGTGCCCAGCGAGAACCTCTTCGCTGTAGCCGCGGATGTAGCCTTCGCGCTGAAGCACGTCGAGGACATGGGCGCGAAGCTTCGACGCCGGCGTCAGGACCGAGTCCTTGCGCGCCTGCTGGCCGTTGCGGATTCGAGTCAGCAGATCGCTGAGAGGATCATTCATCGCCATCTTCGATCCTCCTTACCAGCTCGACTTCGTGACGCCCGGGATCAGGCCCTTGTTGGCCAGCTCCCGAAGCATGATCCGCGACAGGCGGAACTTGCGATAATAAGCACGCGGCCGGCCGGTCAGCTGGCAGCGATTGCGCACGCGCGTCGGATTTGCGTTGCGCGGGATCTCGGCCATTTTCAGGCGCGCGATCAGGCGCTCGGTCTCGTCCTTCGACTCGTCGTTGGCGATAGCTTTCAGCTTATCGTACTTAGACGCGTACTTCTCGACGAGCTTCCTGCGACGCTCGTTCTTGTTGATCGAACTCAGTTTCGCCATGACTTAAGTTCTTCTCCTCACGCAGACCGCCTCAAGCGGCCTGCTTTTCCTCTGCGTCCGCGGGGAACGGGAAGTTGAAAAGACGCAGCAGCTCGCGCGCCTCCTCATCCGTTTTCGCGGTGGTGGTTACGATGATGTCCATGCCCCGGACCTTGTCGATCTGGTCGTAGTTGATCTCGGGGAAGACGATCTGCTCTTTCAGGCCCATCGCGTAGTTTCCGCGACCGTCGAACGAGCGCGGGTTGAGCCCGCGAAAGTCGCGGACTCGCGGAAGCGCGATCGTGACCAGCCGGTCCAGGAACTCGTACATGCGCTCCCGGCGAAGCGTGACCTTGCAACCGATCGGCATGCCCTCGCGAAGCTTGAACTGCGCAATCGACTTCTTGGCCTTGGTGATCACCGGCTTCTGACCGGCGATCGCTTCCATCTCGGCCGCGGCCTGCTCGACCTTCTTCTTGTCCTGAGTCGCCTCGCCGACCGCCATGTTGATGACGATCTTCTCGATCTGCGGAACCTCGAAGCGGTTCTTGTAACCGAACTTCTCGATCATCGCGGGAACGATCTTCTCGTCATACTCGCGCTTCAGGCGCGGAACGTATTTCTCGCCGTCAGCCATTGATCAGCTCTCCCGACTTGGCCGCCACTCGGACTTTCTTTCCGTCCCGGTCCTCGAAGCGGACCCGGGTGGGCTCGCCGCTCTTGGGATCCGCGATTGCGACATTGGAAATGTGCAGCGGCGCTTCCTTGCGCTCGATCCCGCCCTGCGGGTTCAGCTGCGTCGGCTTGCGGTGACGCGCGTGGACGTTGACGCCGGAGACGAGCACCTTGTCGTCCTTCGGCAGCACCTTCGTCACTTCACCGGTCTTGCCCTTGTCCTTGCCGGCAAGGATCACGACCGTGTCACCCTTCTTGATCTTCTGGGCCATTACAGAACCTCCGGCGCCAGGCTGATGATTTTCATGTGCTTCTTCGCGCGCAGCTCGCGGACCACCGGCCCGAAGATGCGCGTTCCGATCGGCTCGTCAGCCTTGTTGACGAGCACGGCGGCGTTGGAGTCGAAGCGGATCACCGAACCATCGGGACGGCGGATGTCCTTCGCGGTGCGCACGATCACCGCACGGTGAACGTCGCCCTTCTTCACGCGGCCGCGCGGCGCCGCTTCCTTGACGGAAACGACGATGATGTCGCCGACTCCGGCAACCCGGCGCTTCGACCCGCCCAGCACCTTGATGCACTGGACGCGCTTCGCGCCGCTGTTGTCCGCGACGTCCAGGTTCGATTGCATCTGGATCATTGTTCGACCCTTATCCTCTCAGTTCCGTTCAGGACTCGCTCTCGGCTTCGGCGACATCTTCCGCCTTGGCCGAACCCTTGCCCTTCGAAGCCTTGGCCGGCTTCTCGATTGTCTTCTCAGCCTTCGCGTCCGGAGTGGTCTCCGGAGCAACGACGTCCGGCTCTTCGATGTCGATCGCCGCGACCTTCGCCGCACCGATGCGCTCGACGACCGTCCACGCCTTCAGCTTCGAAATCGGCTTGCACTCCTCGATGCGGACCTGCTCGCCGGCGCGATAGGCATTGTCCGCATCGTGTGCGTGATACTTCTTCGAACGGCGAATGATCTTGCCGTACAGCGGGTGCTTGACCCGGCGATCGACGCGGACGGTGACGGTCTTGTCACCCTTGTCCGAAACGACCGTTCCAATGAGGACGCGCTTTGGCATCGTGAATAGTCTCCCTTAAGCCTTCTCGGCCTGCTGGTTCGCGCGCTGATTCTGAAGCGTCTTGATACGAGCGATGGTCTTGCGAACCTCGGTCACTCGCGAAGGCTTCTCGAGCTGGTTGGTCGCCGCCTGGAAGCGCAGGTTGAACTGCTCGCGCTTGAGCTCGAGCAACTGCTGCTGCAGCTGGTCGTCGGTCTTGACCTTGAGATCGTCGATAGCAGCCATGTTAGTGTCCCTCCACCAGGCTTTCGCCGAGGCGGGCGACGACCTTGGTCTTGATCGGAAGCTTTTCCGCAGCACGCTCGAACGCCGTCTTCGCGAGCGGTCCGGGAATGCCGTCGAGCTCGAAAAGGATACGGCCCGGCTTCACGCGAGCGACCCAGAATTCGGGCGCGCCCTTGCCCGAGCCCATTCGGACTTCGGCTGGCTTCGAGCTGACCGGAAGATCCGGGAAAATTCGGATCCACAAGCGGCCCTGGCGCTTGATGTGGCGCTGGATCGCCCGGCGAGCGGCCTCGATCTGGCGTGCAGTGATCCGCTCCGGCTCCATGGCCTTGAGACCGAAGGCGCCGAAGTTGAGCTCGGTTCCGCCCTTGGCATTGCCGTGGATCCGCCCCTTGAAGGCCTTGCGGAATTTGGTGCGCTTTGGTTGCAGCATCGTTTCGTTCCTAAGCCTTTAGCGACGGCGGTCTTCGCGAGCGGGACGGACTCCGGAGGTCTGAGCCTCCATCATCAGACGGTCCTGCGCGGTCGGATCGTGGCCGAGGATCTCACCCTTGAAGATCCAAACTTTCACTCCGCAGACGCCATAAGCGGTGTGCGCCTCGGCCTCTGCGTAATCGACGTTGCCGCGAAGCGTGTGCAGCGGCACCCGGCCTTCGCGATACCATTCCGTGCGCGCGATCTCGGCGCCGCCGAGACGACCTGCGCACGTGATCCGGATTCCTTCGGCGCCAAGGCGAAGAGCGGACTGAACGGCGCGCTTCATCGCCCGGCGGAACGCAATTCGGCGCTCCAGCTGGTCGGCGACGCCCTGGGCGACGAGCTTGGCGTCAACCTCGGGCTTGCGGATCTCGACGATGTTCAGGCTGACGTCGCTCGAGGTCATCGCCGCAAGAGTCTTGCGCAGCTTCTCGATGTCGGCGCCCTTCTTGCCGATGATCACGCCCGGGCGCGCGGCATAGATGGAGATCCGGCAAATCTTTGCCGGGCGCTCGATGACAACCTTCGAGATCGCCGCCTGCGGCAGCGTGTCGAGGATGTAGCGTCGGATCTTCAGGTCCTCGAGGAGGAGCCTTCCATAGTCCTGGCCTTCCGCGAACCAGCGGCTGTCCCAGGTCCGGTTGATCTGCAGGCGAAGCCCGACAGGTGAGGATTTCTGGCCCATATCTTACGCTTCTTCCTGCTCGCGAACGACGACCCGGAGGCGGCTGAACGGCTTGACGATGCGCGCCGAGCGACCGCGAGCGCGGGTCATGAACCGCTTCATCGACAGCGACTTTCCGACACTCGCCTCGGAGACGATCAACGCGTCGACGTCGAGGTTGTGGTTGTTCTCGGCATTGGCGACCGCCGAAGCGAGCACCTTGCGGACGTCCTCGGCCATTCCCTTTGGCGAGAACTTGAGGATGTTCAGAGCCTCTTCGACCTTTCGGCCACGGATCATCTGCGCGACCAGGTTCAGCTTGCGCGAAGAGCCGCGGATGGTGTTGCCAACCGCCAGCGCTTCCTTCTCGCCGACCTTGCGCGGTGCAGCCTGCTTGCCCATCAGCGCCGGCCCTTCTTGTCGGAGGCATGGCCGTGGAACGTCCGCGTCGGCGAGAACTCGCCGAGCTTCATTCCGACCATGTCCTCGTTGACGGACACCGGCACGAACTTGCGGCCGTTGTAGACGTTGAACGTCAGTCCGACGAACTGCGGCAGGATCGTCGAGCGGCGCGACCAGGTCTTGATCGGCGCGCGGCCACCCTTCTCCTGCGCCTCTTCCGCTTTCTTCATCAGCGAAAGCTCGACGAACGGGCCTTTCCAGACGGAACGGGCCATGTGTTAACCCTTCTTCTTCGCGTGACGGGACCGGACGATGAACTTGTCGGTCGCCTTGTTGTTACGAGTGCGGGCACCCTTGGTGGGCTTGCCCCACGGAGTGACCGGGTGACGGCCGCCCGACGTTCGGCCTTCGCCGCCGCCGTGCGGGTGATCGACCGGGTTCTTGGCGACGCCGCGGGTCAGCGGGCGCTTGCCCATCCAGCGGGTACGGCCCGCCTTCGCCAGCGTCTGGTTCGCGTTGTCCGGGTTGGACACCGCCCCAACAGTCGCCATGCAATCGGAGCGGACGTAGCGGGTCTCGCCCGAATTGAGCCGGACGATAACCATGCCCTTGTCGCGCCCGACGACCTGCACGTACGTGCCTGCCGCGCGTGCAATCTGGCCGCCCTTGCCGGGCTTGAGCTCGACGTTGTGGACGATGGTGCCGACCGGCATCTGGCCGATCTCCATCGCATTGCCGGGCTTCACGTCGACCTTCTTGCCGGCGATGACCTTGTCGCCCGGAGCCAGACGCTGCGGAGCGAGGATGTACGCCTGCTCGCCGCCCTCATAGGTGATCAGCGCAATGAAGGCCGAGCGGTTAGGATCGTATTCGATCCGCTCCACGGTCGCGCCGACGTCCCAGGTCCGCCGCTTGAAATCGACCAGCCGGTACTTCTGCTTGTGACCGCCGCCAATTCCGCGCGAAGTGACGTGGCCCTTGTTGTTACGGCCGCCCGTCTTCGTCTTTCCCTCGGTCAGCTTCTTGACCGGCTTGCCCTTCCAGATCTGGGTCCGGTTGACGAGGATGAGGCCACGGCGTGCGGGGCTCGTCGGCTTATATTGCTTGAGTGCCATTGCTTAGATCCCGCTCGTCACGTCGATCGACTGGCCCTCGGCGAGGGTGACGATCGCTTTCTTGAAATCGGAGCGCTTGTAGTCGCGGCCGCGCCACTTCTTGCGCTTGCCCTTCGTGAGCGCCGTGTTCACGCCCGTCACAGTCACCCCGAAGAGCGCCTCGACGGCCTTCTTGATCTGCGGCTTCGAAGCACCCGGAGCAACCTTGAAGACGACCGCATTGTGCTCCGACAGCATCGTCGATTTCTCGGTGATGTGCGGCGCGAGCACGACGTCGTAGTCGCTCGCCGTAACCTGCGGCTGCTGCTGCTTTTTAGCCATTAGTTGGCCCCTCCCGGGAGGGCGAACCGGCCCTCCAGCTTTTCGACCGCGGCGCGGGTCAGGACCAGCGTCTCGTGGCGCATGATGTCGTAAACATTGGCTCCCATCGCCGGCAGCAGATCGACGCTCTCCAGGTTCGAAGACGCGCGGGCGAAGCCGACGTTCAGCGCGTCCCCATCGATCACAAGCGCGGTCTTGCCGAGCCCGAGCGTTCCAAGGCGGCTCTTGAGCTCCTTGGTCTTGCCCTCCGGCAGATCGAGATTGTCGACAACCACGAGCTGCCCGTTCTTCGCCTTCGACGACAGCGCCATCTTGAGGCCAAGCGCCCGAATTTTCTTGTTGAGGCTGATCGTGAACACACGAGCGCGCGGCCCGTGCGCCTTGCCGCCGCCGATGAAGATCGGCGCGCGGCGATCGCCATGGCGAGCCGTTCCGCCGCCCTTCTGGCGACCCCACTTCTTGCCCGTGCGGTTGACGTCGCTCCGCTCGCGGACCGCACGCGCCGGCGCGCGACGGTTCGTGAGCTGCCACGTCACCACCCGATGGAGAATGTCGGCGCGCGGCTCGATACCGAACACGGCATCGTTGAGCTCGATGTCGCCACCTTTGGCGGAGTCGAGGCTCTGGACCTTGACCTTCATCTTAGTCTTCCTTGCCTTCGTCGCCGGTGTCGGCCGCAGGCGCTTCGCCCTCGGCTGCCCCGGCAGCATTGTCTTCGCTAACTTCGGTCGACTGTTCGGCCGCGATCGCAGCGACTTCGTCGTCACCCGGAAGCGCCGGCATCTCGTGGACCGCGCCCTCGTCAACCAGGCCCGGAGCGGAATGCTCGTGCTCCGGCTCGTTCGCCTGCAGCAGGCCGGCCGGGAACGGAGCGTCCTCGCGGCGATCCGCCTTGATTGCGTCCTGGACGGTCAGCCAGCTTCCCTTGTGGCCGGGAACCGAACCCTTGACGAAGATGAGCCCGCGCGCCGCGTCCGTGCGGACGATCTCGAGGTTCTGCTGAGTGCGATTGCGCGCGCCCATGTGGCCGGCCATCTTCTTGTTCTTGAACACGCGGCCCGGGTCCTGGCGATTGCCGGTCGAGCCGAGCGAGCGGTGCGAGATGGAAACGCCGTGGGTGGCGCGAAGTCCGCCGAATCCCCAGCGCTTCATTCCGCCCGCGAAGCCCTTGCCCTGGGTCACGCCGCAAACGTCGACCAGCTGGCCGGGAACGAAGTGATCGGCGCTAAGCGTCGCGCCGACATCGAGGAGCGCGTCCTCGTCGACACGGAACTCGGCGACCTTCGCCTTCGGCTCGACCTTGGCCTTTCCGAACGCCGAACGCTGCGGCTTGGCAACGTTCTTCGCCTTCGCCTTGCCGGCGCCGAGCTGGACGGCCGTATAGCCGTCACGGTCCGACTCGCGCCGTCCCACGACCTGCACGTCATCCAGCTGCAGCACGGTCACGGGCACGTGCCGGCCGTCTGCCTGGAACAGGCGGGTCATCCCTACTTTCTTCGCGATCACGCCGGTGCGCACGACCAGTTGCTCCTTCACAGAGGCACACGGGAACAGCCCCATGTGCTTGAAGCCCGTCAAAATATCCGCGTGCCCCGCCTGGGCTAATGCTCCTTCGAACCGGAGCGGCGGGGACGCAGCCGGAGCAAAGCTCCGCGGTATCTCCCGATGTGCGGCGGCGAACCGCCACCCCCGCGTTCGCGGGGGCTAAAGGTAAGCTCGGCTAGGCGAGCTTAATCTCCACATCGACACCCGCAGCAAGGTCGAGCTTCATTAGCGCGTCGACCGTCTGCGGAGTCGGCTGCACGATGTCGAGCAGCCGCTTGTACGTCCTCACCTCGAACTGCTCGCGCGACTTCTTGTCGATGTGCGGCGAACGGTTGACGGTGAACTTCTCGATTCGCGTCGGCAAGGGAATGGGACCGCGGATGAGAGCACCCGTTCGGCGAGCCGTATCGGCGATGTCGCCAGTTGCCTGGTCGAGCACTCGATGATCGAACGCCTTCAGGCGAATCCGGATATTCTGCGTTTCCATGTCCCTACCGATGCGAAAGAGCCACGCCGCCCCAGCCAAGCCGGGGCCTCAGGTCGGACAAGCGAAGCAAATCTTCGCTCAACCTCGCTTCGATCCCGACCTTCGCCGGGATGACGAAAAAACCAAACTAAGTGCGAGCCGCGCGAATCCGGTGAAGAGCCGCGCGGCTGGCGCCCTATATTACTTAGAGATCGAACCGACAACCCCTGCGCCGACCGTTCGGCCGCCTTCGCGAATTGCGAAGCGCAGGCCCGGGTCCATGGCGATCGGAGCGATCAGCTTGACGCCCAGCGTGACGTTGTCGCCCGGCATCACCATCTCGGTGCCCTCCGGCAGCTCCACTTCGCCCGTCACGTCGGTCGTGCGGAAGTAGAATTGCGGACGGTAGTTGGCGAAGAACGGCGTGTGACGGCCGCCCTCGTCCTTCGACAGGACGTAAACTTCCGCCTTGAAGTCCGTGTGCGGGGTGATCGAGCCGGGCTTGGCCAGAACCTGGCCGCGCTCGACGTCCTCGCGGCCGATACCACGGATCAGCGCGCCGATGTTGTCGCCGGCCTGGCCCTGGTCCAGCAGCTTGCGGAACATCTCGACGCCGGTGACGACGGTCTTCTGCGTATCCTTGATCCCGACGATCTCGACTTCGTCGCCGACCTTCACGATGCCCGTTTCGACACGGCCGGTGACGACGGTGCCACGGCCCGAGATCGAGAAGACGTCCTCGATCGGCATCAGGAACGGCTTGTCGAGCGGACGCTCCGGAGTCGGGATCCAGTCGTCGACTGCAGCCATGAGCTTGAGGATCGCTTCCTTGCCGACCTCAGGGGTCTTGTCCTCGAGCGCGGCGAGAGCCGAACCGGTAATGATCGGAATGTTGTCGCCGTCGAAGTCGCGCTTGGAGAGCTCTTCGCGAATTTCCAGCTCGACCAGCTCCAGGAGCTCGGGATCGTCGACCTGGTCGACCTTGTTGAGGAAGACGACCATCGTCGGGACGCCGACCTGCTTGGCGAGAAGGATGTGCTCCTTCGTCTGCGGCATCGGGCCGTCGGCTGCCGAAACGACCAGGATCGCGCCATCCATCTGAGCGGCGCCGGTGATCATGTTCTTCACATAGTCGGCGTGGCCCGGGCAATCGACGTGCGCATAGTGGCGCTTGTCGGTCTCATACTCGACGTGAGCGGTCGAGATGGTGATTCCGCGCTCGCGCTCCTCGGGGGCCTTGTCGATGTTCGCATAGTCGGTGAACGTCGCGCCGCCGGTCTCGGCGAGCACCTTCGTGATCGCTGCCGTAAGCGTGGTCTTTCCATGGTCGACGTGACCGATGGTTCCGATGTTCACGTGCGGCTTGTTCCGCTCGAATTTAGCCTTCGCCATTTTACGCCTCTCGTTTTTCGATATTTCGGGCGGCCCGCCCATGTGCGGTCGCGCCCATAGCTACAAATTTACGCTTACGCCAGCTTAGCCTTCACCTCGTCGGCGACGTTTTGCGGCACTTCCTCATAATGGGAGAATTGCATCGTATACTGCGCCCGCCCCTGCGTGAACGACCGCAGCTGGTTGACGTAGCCGAACATGTTGGCAAGCGGCACCATCGCTTCGACGACCTGGGCGTTGCCCCGGCTATCGGTGCCCTGGATCTGACCGCGGCGGCTGTTGAGGTCGCCGATGACGTCGCCCAGGTAATCCTCAGGGGTGACGACCTCCACCTTCATCACCGGCTCGAGCAGCTTGATTCCGGCGCGCTGGGCGACTTCGCGCATCGCTCCGCGGCCGGTGATCTCGAACGCAAGGGCCGACGAGTCGACGTCGTGGTATGCACCGTCGACGAGATGGATCTCGAAATCGATGATCGGGAAGCCGATCAGCGAGCCGGTGTCGGCGGTCTCGCGCATGCCCTTCTCGACCGACGGGATATATTCGCGCGGAATGTTGCCGCCCTTGATCTCGTCGAAGAACTGCACGCCCGAGCCGCGCTCACCCGGAGCGACGGTTACTTTGACGCGGCCGAACTGACCGGAGCCGCCCGACTGCTTCTTGTGGGTGTAATCGACCTCGACCGCCTTCGCGAGCAACTCGCGATAGGCGACCTGCGGAGCGCCCACATTGGCTTCGACCTTGAACTCGCGCTTCATGCGATCGACGAGAATGTCGAGGTGCAACTCGCCCATGCCCTTGATGATCGTCTGGCCCAATTCGTGGTCGGTCGAGACGCGGAATGACGGGTCCTCGGCGGCCAGGCGGTTGAGCGCGATGCCCATCTTCTCCTGGTCGGCCTTGGTCTTCGGCTCGACGCTCAGCTCGATCACCGGATCGGGGAATTCCATCCGCTCGAGGATGATCGGAGCGTTCTTGGCGCACAGAGTGTCGCCGGTCGTGGTTTCCTTGAGCCCGGCAATGGCGACGATATCGCCGGCATAGGCTTCGTCGATGTCCTCGCGGCTGTTGGCATGCATCAGCAGCATTCGGCCGATCTTCTCGTCCTTGTCCTTGACCGAGTTCAGGACGCTGCCCTTGCTGAGCTTGCCCGAATAGATGCGAGCGAAGGTCAGCGTTCCCACGAACGGATCGTTCATGATCTTGAACGCAAGCGCGGAGAATGGCGCGCTGTCGTCGCTCGGCCGCGTGTCTTCGGTTTCGCCGTCCATCTTGACGCCCTTGATCGCCGGGACGTCGAGAGGGCTCGGCATGTAATCGACGACCGCGTCGAGAAGCGGCTGCACGCCCTTGTTCTTGAAAGCAGAGCCGCAAAGCACGGGGACGAAAGCGCGCGCCAGCGTTCCCTTGCGGATGAGGCTCTTGAGCGTTGCGGCGTCCGGCTCCTCGCCTTCGAGGTACGCCATCATCACGTCGTCGTCCTGCTCGACGGCAGTCTCGATGAGCCGCTTGCGATAATCCGCGGCCTTGTCCTTCAGGTCTTCGGGGACATCGACATAGTCGAACTTCGCGCCGAGCAATTCGTCCTGCCAGACGATGCCGCGATTGTTGACGAGGTCGACGACGCCCTTGAGGTCGCTTTCCGAACCGATCGGAAGGTAGAGCACGAGCGGCGTCGCGCCGAGCCGGTCGATGATCGACTGCACGCAGAAATAGAAATCGGCGCCGGTGCGGTCGAGCTTGTTGATGAAGCACATCCGCGGCACCTTGTACTTGTCCGCCTGGCGCCACACCGTCTCCGACTGCGGCTCCACGCCCGCGACGCCGTCGAACACTGCCACCGCGCCATCGAGCACGCGAAGCGACCGCTCCACCTCGATGGTGAAGTCGACGTGGCCCGGCGTGTCGATGATGTTGATCCGGTGATCTTCGCCCTTGCCGTCCTCGGACCGCCAGAAAGTCGTCGTCGCGGCCGACGTGATGGTGATCCCGCGCTCCTGCTCCTGCTCCATCCAGTCCATGGTCGCGGAGCCCTCGTGGACCTCCCCGATCTTGTAGGACTTGCCGGTGTAGTAGAGGATTCGCTCGGTCGTGGTCGTCTTGCCGGCATCGATGTGGGCCATGATGCCGATGTTGCGATAGCGTTCGAGCGGATGGCTGCGGGCCATTTCAGTTCTTCCTTGGCGATGTGGGGAGCCGGCAAGCGCCGGCTGGCCACGATATAGGTACGAAAATTACCAGCGCCACCCGATGGCGGCGCAGGTCGGCACTCTTAAATTACCAACGATAGTGGCTGAAGGCGCGGTTCGCCTCGGCCATGCGGTGCGTATCCTCGCGCTTCTTCACGGCGTTGCCGCGATTTTGCGACGCGTCCATCAGCTCGCCCGAAAGCCGGGCCGCCATGGTCTTCTCGGCGCGCGACCGGGCAGCGGAGATGAGCCAGCGGATCGCGAGCGCCTGGGCGCGCTCCGGACGGACCTCGACGGGCACCTGGTAGGTCGCACCGCCGACACGGCGGGAACGGACCTCGATGCCCGGCTTCACGTTGTTGAGAGCGTCGTGGAAGACCGACAGCGGCTCCTTCTTCAGGCGCGCTTCGACATTGTCGAGAGCGCCGTAGACGATTCCCTCGGCGACCGACTTCTTGCCGTCGAGCATGACGCTGTTCATGAACTTCGACAGGACCAGGTCCCCGAACCGGGGATCGGGAAGAATCTCGCGCTTCTCTGGGCGACGACGACGGGACATTGCTTGTTCCTTTCTCTTCAGCCGGTTCCGGAATGATTCCGGGGCTTACTCAAGCTGTTGTTATTTCGGACGCTTGGCGCCGTACTTGGACCGGGACTGACGGCGGTCCTTGACACCCTGCGTGTCGAGGACACCGCGCAGCACGTGGTAGCGAACGCCGGGCAGATCGCGCACTCGGCCGCCGCGAATGAGGACGACGCTATGTTCCTGGAGGTTATGCCCCTCGCCAGGAATGTAGCTGATCACTTCGCGCTGGTTCGTCAGGCGCACCTTGGCGACCTTGCGAAGAGCCGAGTTCGGCTTTTTCGGAGTCGTCGTATAGACGCGGGTGCACACTCCGCGCTTTTGCGGGTTCTCTTGCAACGCAGGGACTTTCGACTTGTCCTTCTGCGGTTCGCGACCCTTGCGGATCAGCTGGTTGATCGTCGGCATGAAGCCCTTCACCTTGTGTTTGCCGGATAGCCGGCGGTTACTTTGCCCAACATAAAAAGCGCGAAAGCGTCGGCGGCCCTTCGGCCAGCCGGCCTTCACGCAGTCGAGCAATGTTCAGCTCTTTGCCCACTCGCGATTCTGAACGCAGCTCGCGGGGACGGCCGGCCCAATAGCTCCGGCGGTGCGCAGCGTCAACGGCTTAGCGGCGACCGGAGAGACGGAACAGCGTCCATTTGGGGCGGCTCGCGGAACAGACAAGGGCGAGGTCTCGTTGGCCCGATGTTCCACCAGTCGATTGCGGAGGAACGAGATGATTTCGAAACTTGCGCCCGCGCTGCTGATAACCGCCCTCGCCAGCTGCGGCGCCGGCGAGCAAGCCAACAGCGCAAAGGACAGCCCAATGAACGACAGCACCACCGTCGCCCAATTCACCGTCAGCAGCCCCGACATCAGGGACGGGCAGCCGATCGACACCGTCTACACCTGTGACGGGGCCGACCAGTCGCCGCAGATCGAGTGGCCCGAGGCACCGCCTGGAACCAAGAGCTTCGCGCTCGTGATGGACGACCCCGACGCACCCAACGGCACGTTCCGCCACTGGGCGGCCTACGACATTCCCGACACGCAAACGTCGATCGAACGCGGCGCCGGCAACTCGGCGGCAGCGCAGTTCAAGCAGGCGACCAACGACTTCGGGAAGACCGGCTACGGCGGACCGTGCCCGCCGAAGGGACACGGCCCGCATCACTATCACTTCAAGCTGTACGCGCTCGACGTGGACGGCCTCACCGTCCCTGCCGACGCAAGCGTAAAGCAGGTCGAGGACGCCGCCCGGCAGCACATCGTCGCCAAGGCGCAGATCACCGGAACCTACGAACGGGAATAGACGTCAGCCGCGGATTTGGTGCGCCGCAAGCTGCTCGTAGAAGGGCCGCATTCGTGCCGCGAGCCGCTCGTCTTCCGGGGAGAGCCTTACCGGCCCGCTGTCCGGTTCCCCGAAGCCGGTGCTTTTCTCGACCGCATTGTACCAGTGCGCCGCCCAAACGCCGTCGGTCTGCCGCCGGCCCGGCTCCCAGCGAAGCATCGCCGGGTCCCAAGGGATGTCGAGCGATTCGCACAGCCTGGACAGAATGCCTTGCGGGTCGGCGAGAACGTCGTTGGCGTCGATGACCGGGGGCGCATGGCCCAAGCGCTCCGCCTCTCGATCGAAGAACTCCGCCTGCTTCTCCAGCCCGAAATCCTCGAACCGAGCCGCTTCGCGCTTCTTCAGATAAGAGGCGATCATCCGCTCGGGCTCGCGGATCAGGAAAGCATGGCGGAAGCCGGCGAAATCGTCATAGCCGATCGGGCCCGTCATCAGGTGCCACATGTGTTTCTGGTACCAGATCAGGGAACCGTCGGGCGGGTCGCCCCGAAGCCTGTCCATGACGCTGCGCCAGTCGCAGTCCATGCTGTCGACGATCTTGTCTCGCATCGGGTGATCGAGCCCGGTGTCCTTCAGGAAGGCGCCGTAGAAGGGCTCGTCGCTGACGAACGTGTCGGCACGGCTCCCGAAGCTTCGCATCATCGCGGTCGAAAGGTTTCTCGGCCCCGACCACATTGCGATCCGAATGGTCACCGACTGTCCCGAGCTGAGTCGAGGGGGTGCATTTGCTCCGCCACGTCGCGCGCGACGCGTTCACGATAGAGTTGCTGCAGCCGTTCGACCACCGGGCCTCGCCCGTCGGTGAGCTTGCGCCCGTCAACCTCGCGAACCGGGACGATTCCCGCGAAGGTGCCGGTCACGAAAGCCTCGTCCGCGCCATAGACGTCGGTGAGGGAAAAGGTCTTCTCGATCGCGGGAATGCCGGCCTCGCGAGCTATTTCCAGCGTTAGCCCACGCGTGATCCCGCCCAGGCAATATTGGCCCGAGGACGTCCACACCTCCCCATTGCGGACGATGAAGAAGTGAGTCGAATTGCAGGTTGCGACGAAGCCTTGCGGGTCGAGCATCAACCCTTCGTCGGCGCCCGCCTCGATCGCCTGGATGCAGGCCAGAATGCAGTTGAGCTTCGAATGCGAATTGATTTTCTGGTCCTGGACTGCGGGATCGCCGCGCCGCACGTGGACCGTGAACAGCTTGAGCCCGCGTGTCTGCAAGTCTTCGGGCGGCTCCTTGTACTCGGCGGCAATGACCACCGTAGCGCCTGAGACGACGACCCGCGGGTCCTGGTAAGGAGTCGATCGGACGCCGCGCGTCACCATCAGCCGGATGTGCGCTCCGTCGCGCATCTCGTTGGCCTCGAGCGTCTCGTAAAGCCGCTTCGCCAGATCTTCGCGCGAGACTCCGATGTCCATCGCGATCGCCTTGGCGCCCTCGTGCAACCGGTCGAGGTGGCGGTCGAGAAAGGCGATCTTGCCGTCGTGGACGCGCATGCCTTCCCACACGCCGTCGCCCAGCATGAACCCGGAGTCGAAAACCGAAACGAACGCTTCGCTGCGTGGCTTCAAATCGCCGTTGATGTTGACGAGGATGGACGCGTTGCGCGGGTCGGAAACGTCGTGAAGCGACTGGGCCATTGCGCCGTCGTGGCCGTGCGGTGCCGGATTGGCAACTACTCCGTCGTCTCGCCGCTCCACTCTTCCTGCGGGTGGCGGCGGTCGGCCTCGGCCTTGGTAGACTGCACGACCTGGTCCTTGTGCTCGGGCGGCCCGTAAATCGTATAGAGCCGAAGCGGTTTTTCCCCGGTGTTGCGGACATTGTGCCGGGCACCGGCGGGAACGATGACTGCAAAGTCGTCCTCGACCCGGTTCTCGCGGCCGTCGATGTCGACCACCCCCTCGCCTTCCTCGATGCGGAAGAACTGGTCGCGGTCGGGATGGACTTCCTCGCCGATTTCATCGCCCGGCTGAAGCGTCATGAGCACGAGTTGCAGGTGGCTTCCGGTGTACAGCACCCGGCGGAAGTCGTCGTTATCGAGAGTCGCTTTCTCGATGTCGTCGCAATAGCCGCGCTTCATCGCCGTTACTCGCTGCCGTTGTTCATGGCCGGCTCGTCGGGCGGATAGGCCATGTTGCTGTCGCTGCCGGCCGCATTCACGTCGTTAGCGGCAATATTCATGTCGGTCGTGTTCGTTACCTCGGGGCCGAGCGCGGCGTTGACGTCCGCAGGCTCGAGCGTGTTCGCTTCGGGCGACATGACATTGTCGGAGCTTCCGCCTCCGCAGGCGGCGGCGGCAATCGCCAGTCCGGCAACGGTCCCGATTTTCACGAAGCGCATCTGCAAATCTCCCTCTCCGTCACAATTCGCGTAGCACGTTTGCCGAACACGCGGAGCAGCCGCGGCGTTCCGCTCACTCGGACGGGCTTCCCCATTTACCGAGGAGCGATCCCTTGCGCGGCCGGATGTAGAGCCGTCGCACCTGGGGCCATTGCCGTCCCGCCTCCTCCTCGATCGTGCAGACGATCTGCTCGACATCGGCCGCGGTGATGGAGTCATCGAAATCGACACTGAGCATGGCGGTGATCTGGTCCGGCGAGGAATGGACCGTTCGCACCTCCCCGGCCGCCATCACCCCGCGCTGCGCCGTGACGATATCGCAAAGACCGCGTACGATCTCCGGGTCCGCTGCTTCGCCGATCAGAAGCCCTTTCGATTCGTAGGCGAGCACGAAGGCGATGAAGGCGAGAATGAGCCCGATAACGACCGACGCACCGCCGTCGTAGGTGGGATCTCCGGTTATTTGCGAGAACAGCAGGCCAAGGGCTGCGACGACAACTCCAGCCATCGCCGCTGCGTTCTCCAGCAGGACGATGAACGCGGCCGGATCTTTCGAGCGGCGGATCGCTTCGATCCATCCGGTCCGGCCCTTCGCTGCCTTGAACTCGCGATAGGCTTCCACCGTTGACCAGCCGTCGAGAAGAAACGCCACCAGGAGAACGAGGTAAGCGATGAGCCGCGAAACCGCCGGCTCCGGCTCCAGGATGTGAATGATGCCTTCGTAGATCGACACGCCTGCGCCGAGCGCGAAAACGAGGACCGCGACGACGAAGCTCCAGAAATAGAGCTCTCGCCCATAGCCGAAGGGGTGAAAGCGGTCGGGCGGCTTGCGCGACTGGCGGCGGCCCCACAGTAGCAGCAACTGGTTGGCGGAATCGACCAGGCTGTGAACGCCCTCGGTCAGCATCGCCGACGAAAGCGTGATCGCGGCAGCGACGAATTTCGAGATCGCAATGCCGACGTTCGCCACCAGCGCGATGACGATCGTCCGGGTGCTTGCGGTGGGCGAGCTCATTGCGCTGCGCCCGGCGCCTTCACCAGCTCGCCGCCTTTGACCACGGCGTCGACATGCTCGAGCGTCGTGACATCGCGAAGCGGGTCGCCGCGCACCGCGACCATGTCGCCATAGAGCCCCGGGGCAATCTGGCCCACGTCGCCGCTTCGACCGAGCGCCTCGCCGGCATTGAGCGTCGCCGCCTGGATCGCCTGCAGCGGCGTCATTCCCCACTGCACCATCTTGGCGAACTGCTTGGCGTTGTCCCCGTGGGGATAAACTCCGGCATCGGTCCCGAAAATCATCTTCACCCCCGCCTTGACCGCGCGCCGGAACGTCTGGCGTTGCTTGAGCCCGACCATCCGCTCCTTGTCCAGGCTCTGCTGCTCGGTGCCGTTGGCCGTCCCCGTCGCGAGGATATAGTCATCGTTGTAGATATCCATGTCGAACCAGGTGCCGTGGCTCTTGGCCAGCTGGATCGTGGCGTCGCTCGCAAGGCTGGCGTGCTCGATGGTGTCGATCCCGGCCAGGATCGCGTCACGAATTCCCTCGTCGCCATGCGCGTGCGCCGCGACCTTCAAGCCCAGCATGTGCGCCTCATCGGCAATGGCTTTCATTTCCTCGAGGCTGAGTTGCTGCGCGCCGACGGAATCGCCGAGCGAGAAGACGCCGCCGGTGGCGCAGATCTTGATGACCTCGGCCCCGTATTTGTGAACCCAGCGGACCTTTTCGCGCGCTTGTTGCGGGCTAGTGACGATGCCGGGGCCCTGCTTGTCGGCGCCCAGCGATGGGGGCAGGCCGTTGGTGTCGTCGCAGTGCCCGCCGGTGGCGCCCAGCAGGTAGGTGGCGGGGACGATCCGCGGCCCTTCGACCCAGCCGCCGTCGATCGCCTGCTTGAGCGCGACGTCGTCGAAATCGGAAGAGCCCACGTTGCGAACGGTCGTGAAGCCTGCGTCGAGGTCCTTGCGCGCGTTGTAGGGCCCGATCGCAGCCCAGAAGCTGTCGGTATATTTCAGTCCTTCATAGCCGCCGACTTCCGCAAGGCTGTTCATGTGGACGTGCATGTCGATCAGACCGGGAAGAAGCGTCTCGCCGGGAAGATCGATGTGCTTCGTCCCGGCGGGCAGTTGCATGGCCGCGAGATTGCCGATGGAGACAATCCGTCCCTCGTCGCCGACGAGAATCGCCGGATGGTCGACGTAGCGGCCCGTCTTCACGTCCAGCATCCTGTCGGCGGTAACCACCGTGGCTGCGACCGCCGGCATCGAAAAGCAGATCGCGGCTGCAAGCAACACAAGACGCTTCATTCGGGACCCCCTTAGATGTGAATGACCCGTCCGAAGGCCGCGAGAACGCTTTCGTGCATCATTTCGCTCAAGGTCGGATGCGGGAAGACGGTGTTGATGAAATCGGTTTCGACCAGTTCGGCGGTCTTGCCGATCGTATAGCCCTGGATGAGCTCGGTCACTTCGGCGCCGATCATGTGAGCCCCGAGCAGCTCACCGGTCTTTGCATCGAACACGGTCTTCACGAATCCGTCGGTCTCGCCGAGCGCGATCGCCTTGCCGTTGCCGATGAAGGGGAACTTGCCGACCTTGACCTCGTAGCCCGCCTCTTTCGCCGCGGCTTCGGTCAGGCCGACAGACGCGACCTGCGGCCGGCAATAGGTGCAGCCCGGGATGTTCTTCGGGTCCGTCGCGTGCGGGTGCGTGTCCTTGCCCAATTCCTTCGCGATGGCCTCGGCGGCGGTCACACCCTCGTGGCTCGCCTTGTGCGCAAGCCACGGCGGCGCAGTGACATCGCCGATCGCCCAGACGCCCGGCACGGTCGTCCGGCAATGCTCGTCGGTGTCGATGTGGCCCCTGGTCATTTGCACGCCGAGCGCGTCGAGACCGATGTTCTCCGTGTTGGCGACAATGCCAACGGCGACGATCGCATGGCTGAATCTGTGCTCGCCCGACTTGCCGTCGCTGGTCTTGATCGTCGCAGTAACACCCTTTGCGTCGGCCTTGAGCGCTTCCACGCCAGCTTTGGTGTGCAGGGTCATACCCTGCTTCTTGAGCGATTTGGCGAGCGCTTCCGATACCTCGGCGTCTTCGACGGGCACGACCCGGTCGAGCATTTCGACGACCGTCACCTTTGCGCCAAGATCGGAATAGAAGCTCGCGAACTCGATCCCGATCGCGCCCGAGCCAATGACCAGAAGCTCGGTCGGCATCTCCGGCGGAGTCATTGCCGTGCGGTAGGTCCAGATTCGCTTGCCGTCGGATTTCGCGAACGGAAGCTCGCGCGCCCGCGCTCCCGTCGCGACGATGATGTGCCTGTAGCCGAGTTCGGTCGATTTTCCGTCGGCAGTGACGGTCAGCTTGCCTTTCCCGGTCAGCTTTCCCTCGCCCATGTGAACGGCGATCTTGTTCTTCTTCATCAGGTGCGTGACGCCCTGGTTGAGCTGCTTGGCGACGTCACGGCTCCGCTGCACGACCTTTTGCAGGTCGAATCCGGCCTTGTCGGCGGAAAGCCCGTATTTGTCGGCGTTCTGGACCAGGTGGAACACTTCGGCCGAGCGGAGCAGCGCCTTGGTCGGGATGCAGCCCCAGTTGAGACAGATTCCGCCAAGCTTCTCGCGCTCGACGATGGCCGTCTTCAGTCCAAGCTGGGCGGCGCGAATCGCGGCGACATAGCCTCCGGGTCCGGACCCGAGGACGACGACATCATATTGCTCGGCCATGCGACGAATGCTCCGGTGGCGCTGGAAAACCTGGCGCTTCCCTTATTGCATCATCGTGGAATCGCAACCGCTTCAGCCGCGCTCTTCGGGCATGAAGCCCTCGTCGATCCGGTCGGAGAACTTGGTGATCCGGCTATCGAACTTGACCCGCACCTTGCCGGTAGCGCCGTGCCGCTGCTTGGAAACGAGGATTTCGGCGAGCCCGTAAACGCGCCCCATTTCCTCCTGCCAGGCGGCAAAGTCGGGATGATCGTCAGCGGGCTGGCGCGCGGCGAGATAATAATCCTCGCGGTAGATGAAGATGACGATATCGGCGTCCTGCTCGATCGAGCCCGATTCACGAAGGTCGGAAAGCTGCGGGCGCTTGTCCTCACGCTGCTCGACGGCTCGGCTGAGCTGCGACAGCGCGATGACCGGCACGTTCAATTCCTTGGCGAGAGTCTTGAGGCCTCGGCTAATCTCCGAGATCTCGTTGACGCGGTTGTCGCTGCCGTTTCGGCCCGTGCCCTGCAGAAGCTGCAGGTAATCGACGATCACGAGCCCGATACCCTTTTGCCGCTTCAGGCGGCGCGCGCGGGCGCGAAGCGCGGCGATGGTCAGGCCGGGCGTATCGTCGATGTAGAGCGGGAGGCTCTCCAGCTCGGCGGCGGCGCGGGCAAGCTGGCGGAATTCCTGCTTGCTGATCTTGCCCATCCGCAGGTTCTCGGAGCTGATACCCGATTGTTCGGCAAGGATACGCGTGGCCAGCTGGTCGGCGCTCATTTCGAGGCTGAAAAGGGCCGCCGCGGCGCCGCCGGACTTTTCCGGTTCGATTCCGTCCTCGGTGTCGCGAAGGAAGCGCTGCGCGGCCGCAAAAGCGATGTTGGTGCCCAGCGCCGACTTGCCCATTCCCGGACGTCCGGCGACGATGATCAAATCCGAATTGTGAAGCCCGCCGATCTTGGCGTTGAGGCTGTCCAGGCCTGTCGTCAGTCCCGAGAGGTGACCACCGCTGTTCAGCGCCCGCTCGGCAGTCTGGAGCGCGTCTCGAGTGGCTTCGGCAAAGCTCTTCGCCTTGCCTTCCGCCCCGCCTTCTTCGGCAACCTTGTAAAGCTCGCTCTCCGCTCTCTCGATCTGCTCGAGCGGGGCCACGGAATCGCTGGTGTCGAGCGCGCTTTCGACGAGATCGCGGCCGACGCCGATCAGGGCGCGAAGAAGCGCCAGGTCGTAAATCTGCTGCGCGAAGTCCTTGGCCGCAATCAGGGTCGCGCCGGAACCGGTGAGGTTTGCGAGATAGGAGGTCCCGCCGACCTCCTTCATGGCCTCGTCGCTCTCGAACATCGGCCGAAGAGTGACTGGTGTCGCCACCATGTTCTTGTCGGTGAGCTTGAGGATGGCTTCGAAGATCCGCCCGTGAAGCTCCTCATGGAAATGGTGCGGCTTCAGCTTCAGGCCGATGTCCTCGACGAGGCGATTGTCGAGCATGAGCGCGCCCAGAACCGCGGCCTCGGCCTCGACATTGGCGGGGAGCGACGGGGTTCCGGCGTCTCCAGCCGGTTCAGCGATTCTTACGATTTCAGCCATGGTTTCCGGTGTACGCCGCACGGGCGCCTTTCCAACGAGAACGAAAGTAGCACGACTGTGGATAGGCTGTGAATCCTCCCCCGCAACTGCGAACGCCCCAATCCACAGAAATAATCCGGGGCGATTGAAGGCACTCGAACTGCCGGTTACGCATCGGCCCCATGCCCATTCTTTCCGACCGCTGGATTCGCGAGGCTGCGCAGTCCCAGCGAATGATCGAGCCGTTCGTCGAAGCGCAGCGGCGCGAAGGCTGCATCAGCTACGGCCTCTCCTCCTACGGCTACGACGCGCGAGTCTCGAACCACTTCAAGATCTTCACCAACGTCGATTCGGCAACCGTCGACCCGAAGAATTTCGCACAGAACAGCTTCGTCGATCGCGAAACCGACGTGTGCATCATTCCGCCCAACAGCTTCGCACTCGCCCACACCGTCGAATATTTCCGGGTTCCGCGCGACGTGATGGTCATCTGCCTGGGCAAATCGACCTACGCGCGCTGCGGGATTATCGTGAACGTGACGCCGCTCGAGCCGGGCTGGGAGGGCCATGTCACGCTGGAATTTTCCAACACGACGCCGCTCCCGGCCAAGGTCTACGCCAACGAAGGCGCGTGCCAGTTCCTTTTCCTGCAGGGGAACGAGCCGTGCGAGACAAGCTACGCCGACCGCGCCGGCAAATATATGAAGCAGCAGGGCGTCACGCTGCCAAAGCTGTGACGCTGGACGACGCCCGCAAGCTCGACGCAGCCGACCCGCTGGCGTTCGCTCGCGAGCGGTTCAGCATTCCTGACGGCCTCATCTATCTCGACGGCAATTCGCTCGGCGCACTTCCTGCCGCAACGCAGGCCCGGCTCGACACGCTCGTCCGCGACCAATGGGGCAAGGACCTGATTGCAAGCTGGACGAAGCACGGCTGGATTGACGCGCCGCTCCGGATTGCGGCCAAGCTGGCCCGGATCGTGGGAGCGAATCCGGACGAGCTGGCGATTGCGGACTCCACATCCGTGTGCCTGTTCAAGTTGCTGGCGGCCGCCGTCGGGGCGCGGCCCGGCCGGCGCGTCGTTCTGAGCCAGCACGGCAATTTCCCGACCGATCTCTATGTCGCCCAGGGCCTGTGCGACATGCTCGGGCTGGAGCTTCGTACCGTCGAAGCCGGAGCGATCCGCAACGCCATCGACGAAGACACGGCGGCAGTGACGCTGACCCACGTCGACTATCGAAGCGGCGCTCGCCACGACATGGCCGCCGTCAATGCGGCAGCCCACGCGGCGGGCGCGCTGGTCGTTTGGGACCTGTCGCACAGCGCGGGAGCGCTGACGCTCGATCTCGGTCGCGACGCTTGCGACTTCGCCGTGGGCTGCGGCTACAAATTCCTCAACGGCGGCCCGGGAGCGCCCGCTTTCGTCTACGTCGCGGAGCGGCTGCAGGAACACATCCGGACGCCGCTCCAGGGGTGGATCGGCCATGCCGACCCGTTCGCGTTCGAGGAGAGCTACCGGCCCGCCGCCGGCATGTCGCGATTCCTGACCGGAACGCCGTCGGTAATCGCGCTCCAGGCCCTCGATTGCGGGCTCGATACCTTCGACGGAATCGCAATTGCCGACCTGCAGTCGAAGTCGCGAGCGCTGCTGAAGCTGTTCATGGGCGAAGTCGAAGCCCGCTGCGGCGGCGACGTCCGGCTGTTCGGCCCGCGCGATCTGGAATCCCGTGGCAGCCACGTCTGCTTTGCGCATCGGGAGGCCTATCCGGTCATGCAAGCGCTGATCGAACGGGGCGTGATCGGCGATTTCCGCGCGCCCGATCTCATGCGGTTCGGCTTCGCGCCGCTTTACAACCGCTTCGAGGAGGCATGGCGTGCGGCCGAGGCGCTTGGGACCGTGCTCGACAATGGCGAATGGGACCAGCCGCGGTTCAAGTCGCGCGGCAAGGTCACTTAGGCGGGCTCTTTCGTTTTCGCCGCGCCGGGAATTTCCGCCAGTGCGGCTCGCGACTTGTGAATCATGTCGACCCAGTCGTGGAACGCGTGGGCCAGCTTCTCGATCAGCTGCTTGAGCGGCCCATCCTTCAGGCAGCCGTCTTCGTCGAAGCTGTCTTCGGTGACGTGGCCGAGATAGGCCTCGGGCTGCTGCATCACCGGCATGTTGAGAAACACGCACGCCTGGCGGATCTGGTGGTTGGCCCCGAAGCCGCCGATCGATCCCGGCGAAGCGGTGATGATCGCCGCCGGTTTCTTGTCGAACACGCTCTTGCCATACGGGCGCGATCCCACGTCGATCGCGTTTTTCAGCACTCCGGGAATACCGCGGTTATACTCCGGCGAGACGAACAGCACGCCGTCCGCAGGGCGGATGCGGTCGCGGAAATGCTCATATTCGGGCGGCGTCTTTCCCGGCTCGTCATAGTCCTGGTTGTAGAGCGGCAGGTTGCCGATCTCGACCATTTCGCAATCGAGGTCGTCGTCCTTGATTGCGCACATCGACTGGGCGACCTTGCGATTGAGGCTCGCCTCGCGAAGACTGCCCACGAGGATTGCGATCTTGTAGCTCATGGTCCGCTTCTCCTTTGCCCCAACAATGATGGCCGGGGCCGATGGTTGCGGTCAGGCTCATTCAAAAAGCCCGAGCGCGATGCCGCCGAGCAGCAGAAGAGCGACAAGCGCGATTATGATCCGAAGCCGCCCCATCCGCCGTCGCATGTCGGCATCGTAAGCGACGACATCGATCCAATACCGCCCGCGCGCGGCGTCCTTGATGATGCCCCGCGCCTGCATGTGCTCGAACTGCCGTTGCTGGACGCGGTTGTAGGGTTCGAACCGGACTGCCCGCTCCGGCCGCACCGCATCGGAGCTGAAGAAGTAGTGCTGAATGTCGCGCCGGGCCTTTGCGACCGCCGCCGCAATAATCGTAGCCATCGCTGAAAACTCCCCTGCCCGTGGAGGAGCTTACCTCTTTTTGCCCTTGTGGCGAATGTTCTTCGGCCGGCCTCGGCGCGGCTTCGGGCGATGCACGCGATCACGGCGCTTCTCGGCTTTCTCCTCCGCTTTCTCGTCCCCGGGAAGGGCAAAGCGAAGCCCGCCGGTAACGGGGTTCGATTCCACGATCCTGAGCCGCAGCTTCTGGCCCATCCGGTAGGTGGTGCCGGTGTCTTCGCCGATCAGCTGCTGCGTCTTCTCGTCGTAGCGGAAATATTCGTCACCGATGGTCGAAACGGGCACGATTCCGTCGCCGCCGAACTCAATGACGGTGGCGAAAAAGCCGAACGGCTGAACGCCGGTGATGCGGCACATGACGATCTGTCCGACCTGGTCGGCGAGATAAGCGGCGACGTATCGATCCACCGTCTCCCGCTCCGCCTCCATGGCGCGGCGCTCGAGCCGCGAAATGTGCTCGCCAATGTCTTCGAACTTGTCCGCGTCGCCCGGCGGAAGCCCGCCCTCGCCCAGCTTGTAGGCGCTGACCAGCGCACGGTGGACCAGCAGATCCGCGTAACGGCGGATCGGGGATGTGAAGTGGCCGTAGGTCGCAAGCGCGAGCCCGAAATGCCCCAGCCGCTCGGGGCCATAACGCGCCTGCATCTGGGTGCGGAGCAACTGCTCCATGATTTCCGGACGAAAGTCCGCATCGCCGACCTTGTCGATGATCCGGTTGAAGGTCTCGGGCTTGATCACCTGGCCGAGCGTGAAAGCGATATCGTAGGTATCGAGATAGTCCTTGAGGGTCTCCAGTTTCTCTCGGCTGGGCGGCTCGTGGATCCGATACATGACCGGCGATTTCTTGGCTTCGAGCGCGCGCGCCGCAGCGACATTGGCGGCAATCATATAGTCCTCGACCAGCCGGTGCGCGTCGAGCCGCTCGCGCTCGGCGACCGATGTGATGCGGCCCTTTTCGTCCAGCACCACCTGCCGCTCCGGAAGGTCCAGTTCCAGTGGCTGCCGCTTCTCCCTGGCGGCACGCAGAGCGCCCCAGCATCCCCACAACGGCTTGAGCGCCTTCTCGACAAGTTCGGCCGGGACGGCACCTTCGAGATCGGGCATCGAACAGGTCGGCGAGCTGACGTCGATCTTCTCCTCTCTCGAAGCATCGATTGCAGCTTGGGCATCTTCGTAGGCAATGTTTGCCGCCAAACAAATCTTTGCCCGCGTAAACTTCCAGCTTTTGAGGCTGCCGTCCTTTCCGATCTTCAGATGGCACGCCATCGCGGCGCGCGCTTCGTCTTCTTTCAGCGAGCAGATGCCCGCCGACAGTTCCTCGGGAAGCATCGGCACGACGCGATCGGGGAAATAGACGCTGTTGCCGCGCGCCCGGGCCGCCTGGTCGAGTGCGCTCCCGGGGCGCACGTAGAAGCTGACGTCGGCAATCGCGACGATGGCCTTCCACCCGCCCTTGTTGTCCGGATCGTCGTCGGCTTCGGCCCAGATCGCATCGTCATGGTCGCGAGCATCGGCGGGATCGATGGCGACGATCGGCAGGTGAGTCAGGTCTTCGCGTTCGCCGAGCTTCTGCTTGGCTACCCGCTTCGCTTCGTCGAGCACGGCGTCGCTGAATTCGTGCGGAAGCTCGTACTTGTGGATGGCGATCAGGCTGAAGCTCTTGGGAGCGAACGGGTCGCCCAGGACCGCATCGACCTTGGCCGTTACGCCGCGTCCGCGGCCCGTGATTTCGCACAGCACCAGGTCGCCGGCTTCGCCGTCATCGACGTCGCTGACGGCAAGCTCGCGCCGTTCCTTCTTCTCGACAGGCGTGAGCCAGAAGCGGCTACCCTCCTTGCGAAGGACTCCGAGCACGAGTTCCGACTTCTTCGCGAGTTTCTTGAGAGGATGGGCGACGAAGCGGTCGTTGCGCTCCTCGGTGCGCGCGAGGACGCGGTCGCCAACGCCGAGCGCGGTCTTGCCCCGCTTTTCGATGACTCGCAGTTTGGGCGCCGACGTCTCGGCCTCCCAGCTCTCCGGCTCGGCCCAGATCTTCCCATCCTCGTCGGCCTCGACGACCTTGAAGACGGCCACGCGGGGGACCCCGCCCACGCGGTTGAATGCGCGCCCTCGCGAGGTCTCGATCAACCCTTCGTCGCCCATCTCGTTGAGCAGTTTCTTCAGGGCAATCTTGTCGTTGCCCTTGAGGCCGAACGCGCGGGCGATTTCCCGCTTGCCCGCCGGCTGGTCCGAAGACCCGATAAAGTCGAGAATCTGCTTCCTCGAAGGCAGTCCGGCAGCTTTGTTTTTGGCCATCTACTCCGTCACTTCGTCAATTGCGGCGACTGCAGCCGCCTTGCGATGAAACCGGTGCTCGCGCCAGACGATCACCAGCCCGCTGACGACAATGATCGGCGCTCCAACCCAGGTCCATGGGTTCGGCAACTCGCCGAAGATCCACGCGCCGAGCAGGGTCGCCCACAACAGGCTCGTGTAGTCCATGGGCATGACCAGCGCGACCGGCGCGAGACGCAGAGCGCCCGTCAGGGTGAGCTGCGCGAGCCCGCCGGCAAGGGCCACCCCCGCAAGCATCGCCCATGTCCCCGGGTCATGCGCTCGCGCGAAGTGAAGCATCAAAAGCCCCAGCGGGACGAGCGAACTGGCCGCGAACCAGAAGACCGTCGTCGTTGCGCGCTCCGTCGCGCCCAGTTTTCGGATGACGATCGTCACGGACGCGGTCATCAACGCCGCCGCCAGCGCAACCGTAACTCCGGCGAGCGGCATTGCCGCCGTCCCCGGCTGGACGATGACGAGAACGCCCGCAAAGCCGACCGCGACCGCTCCCCAGCGCCATTTTCCTGTCGGCTCACCGAGCAGAAGCGCGGCAAGGACCACCGAGAAAATGGGCACCGAAAATCCGATCGTCGTCGCCTCGGCGAGCGGCAGAAGCATGAAGGCGAGGAAATTGAGCGCCATTGCCGTCACGCCGAGCGCCATCCGGCTGACATGCGTCCCCACGCGATGGGTCCGAAGCGACCGGAAGCCCGGGCCCGCGGCGACGAGCGCCGTGGCGCAGGCGGCCGAGCCGCACTGGCGGTAGAAGACGCTTTCAATGACCGTGACGCCCCGCGTGGAGGCGAGCTTCACGAGCGCGAACATGATCGCGAGAAGGAAGGCGGTGACGAGCCGCAGCGCGATACCGGCCAGCGGGCGCTGCTCCGCCGGGAAGTCGGTAACGCGCAGCTCGCTTCCACCCATGCGCGCGCCCTAACGGCCTCTAGCGCAGCTGGCTATCCTTGCTCCCGCGTCGGTTGATGGTCGAATGGACGACCGCCTTGTCGCGTGCTCCCTGGCAGACGACGCAGGTCCGTACCCCTGGCAGAGCGTCGCGGCGCTTCTTCGGAATCGGTTCGCCGCAATCGTCGCATTCCTTCGCGCTCTCGCCTTTGGGAGTCAGCGACCGGGCGCGAAGCACGGCATCCTTCACCGTATCGTCGATCTGGTCCTGAACCGCCCCGTCGCGAGTCCACCCGCCTGCCATCGTGGCCTCCTCAAAGCCGCACCATCCGCGATGCCGCATGTGATGCGGCATCCGCCTTGTTAGCTGGAATGTAAGGCAGTCGGACCCCGGCTCAAGGTCCCGGCGACAGCTGCCTACTCCTTCTCCGGCGCTACGTACGGCTCGAACGCGCCGCCGGGCACGGCCGAGGCGACGGGGCTTTCAAACCCGTTCGCCGCGACCGAGGAAACCCCGAATACCCAGTCGTCGACCCGGATGTGGGGAAGGACAAGCTCGCAATCCGGGCCGTCGGCCGCGCGAACCTTTGGCGGAAGGAAACAGCGGACGGCGCTCTTGAGCGGCGCCGGGCTCGCCTGCGACACCTGCCGCATCTCCTGCCACTGGGCAGCATCGGTCCGGCGCCAGCGGATTCGGTAGGCCGTCGCTCCCGGCACCTGGTTCCAGCTCACCGTCGTATCGGTGCTGACCGCACCTTCGACCTTCGGCTCGGGCGGCGGCGGTGCGCTCGCCATCGCCGCGAGCGCGGCAACGTTCAGCTTCGTCACTTTCTCGAGATAATCGAAGTCCATCTGCTTGACGGTGTCGCCATATTCGATGCCGTTTTCGGTTCTAAGGTCCTGGTGCTGCCAGTTGTAATTCTCGACCGCGACCGTGAGCCGCACCGCCGGGAAGCCGAGGTTGAGAAACTCGGTATGATCCCCGCCGCGACCGAAGCGGTCGTTGCGCCAGATCTGGCGGACGTCGAGCCCGATATTCAGGTGATCGGCAAGCCCGTCGAGATAGCGGGAAATGTTGCGCGACGGCGCATCGTTTTCGCCGCCGAAGCGCCGGATATCGGCGGCGAGCGCCTCGTGTCCCTGCCAGCGAGGGCCTTCGGAGAAGACCCGCACGTGGGTAGAATCGCACACGCCGTCGGAGCCGCAGCTATTCCCGACGATGTCATTGTTGAGGTTGGCGACGACGTTCCAACCCTGCGCCTTGGCATAAGCGGCGATGACCTTGCCACCGTACAGTCCCTGCTCCTCGCCCGAGAGCGCCGCATAGACAATGGTGCCGGCGAACTTGTGCTTCGACAGCACCTTGGCCGCTTCGATGACCGCCGCGGTTCCAGACCCGTCGTCGTTGGCGCCGGGCTCCTCGGCATTGGTGTTCATGATGTCGGTGACGCGGCTGTCGATATGGCCGGTGATGATGACGACGTCATTGGGACGAGTCGTTCCCCGCTGGATCGCGACCATGTCGCAGACGCGGGTCGGCTGCGGGATTCGCGATCCGGTGAACGTGTCGCAAGGGCGGACCGTAGGCAGGCCGAAGCTTTCGAACTGACCCTTCGTCCAGTTCAGAGCCGCGCCGATTCCGCGGTTGGGATCGGTCTGCGACGACAAGGTGTGGCGTGTGCCGAAGCTCACCAGCTTCTCGACGGTGCGCTTCATGTCGGCACCGCTGACCGGCGCCACGATCTGCCGGAGCTGCGCGTAGGGTTCGACCGGCGCCGTCATTGGCGCGGGGGCAGGCGCCGGAGCCGGCGCCGCTGCGATCAGCGCAAGCGAACAAAACGGAAGTGCAACACGTTTCATCATCCTCTCCCTCACCCGGCAACTGGCATTTGAGAGCGCTCGGGTCTAGGGGAGCCGCGCCCCCAGAACTGCAAACCAGGACGAAAAACCATGTTGCGTGACATCGATCACTTCATCGCCGGCGAAGCTTTCCAGTCGAGCGGCCGCACCGGCGACGTCTTCGACCCCAACCGCGGCGAGGTTCAGGCGAAGGTGAAGCTCGGCAGCGCACAGGACCTGCAGCGGGCGATCGACGCCGCGAAGGCCGCGCAGCCGGAATGGGCGGCGGTCAATCCGCAGCGCCGGGCCCGCGTCTTCTTCAAGTACAAGGAGCTCGTCGAGGCGCACATGGAGGAGCTCGCCGAGCTGCTCTCATCCGAACACGGAAAGGTGATCGCCGACTCCCGCGGCGACGTCCAGCGCGGGCTCGAGGTCATCGAATATTGCTGCGGAATCCCGCAGGCGCTGAAGGGCGAATACACGAACGGGGCAGGTCCGGGAATCGACGTCTACTCGCTGCGCCAGCCCCTCGGAATCGGCGCTGGAATCACGCCGTTCAACTTCCCGGCAATGATCCCGATGTGGATGTTCGGGCCGGCGATCGCGTGCGGCAATGCCTTCATCCTGAAGCCGAGCGAGCGCGATCCCAGCGTTCCGATCCGCCTCGCCGAGCTGATGAAGGAAGCGGGGCTGCCGGACGGGCTGCTCAACGTGGTTCACGGCGACAAGGAGATGGTCGACGCAATCCTCGACCACCCGGACATCAAGGGCGTCAGCTTCGTCGGTTCATCCGACATCGCCCATTACATCTACACCCGCGGCACCGAGAACAATAAGCGCGTGCAGGCGTTCGGCGGAGCCAAGAACCACGGCGTTGTGATGCCTGACGCCGATCTCGACCAGGTCGTCACCGACGTCACCGGCGCCGCCTTCGGCTCAGCCGGAGAGCGCTGCATGGCGCTTCCTGTCGTGGTTCCCGTGGGCGAGGAAACCGCCGACAAGCTCCGCGAAAAACTCATCCCCGCGATCGAAGCGCTCCGCGTCGGAGTCTCGACCGACAAGGACGCTCATTACGGGCCCGTGGTCAGCCAGGCGCACAAGGAGCGCATCGAGAATTACATCCAGATGTGCGAGGACGAGGGCGGCGAGCTGGTCGTCGACGGCCGCGGCTTTAAGCTGCAGGGTCACGAGAAGGGGTTCTTCATCGGCCCGACCTTCTTCGACCACGTCAAGCCGAACTTCCAGAGCTACAAGGACGAGATCTTCGGTCCCGTGCTGCAGATGGTCCGGGCCAAGGATTTCGAAGAAGCGGTGAAGCTTCCCTCCAGCCATGACTATGGCAACGGCGTTGCCATCTTCACTCGCAACGGCCACGCCGCGCGCGAATTCACGCACAGGGTCAACGTCGGCATGGTCGGAGTCAACGTGCCGATCCCGGTCCCGGTAAGTTACCACAGCTTTGGCGGCTGGAAGCGCTCGGGCTTCGGCGACATCGGTCAGTACGGGCAGGAAGGCATCCGCTTCTGGACAAAGAACAAGGTCGTCACGCAGCGCTGGCCCGACGGCTCGGTCACTGGCGAGAATGCGTTCGTCATCCCGACGATGGGCTGACCCACGGCGCAACCGCTGGCCGCTTCGGCGATTGAGCAGCAATGAAGATCGCATTCAGCATAGCTGCGTCGTTGGCGCTCGCCGCCTGCGGCCGGCCGAACCCCATCGCCAACCATGCGCAGAACACCGACGCGCCTGCACCGGTCGCGACCAACACGGCTGGTGCAACCCACGCCCCTCCGGCGAACGGTGCGGTGACGCCCGGAGTGCAGGCGGCGACCGGCCCGACCCTCCCGGCGGCGCTCCAGGGGCGCTGGGGCCTGACTCCGGGCGACTGCACATCGACTCGCGGCGATGCCAAGGGCCTGCTCGTCATTGGGCCGACGGAGCTAAAGTTCTACGAATCCCGCGCTGTCCCGAGCCAGGGCATCGAGACGTCGCCGCATTCGGCCAGCGGCAATTTCAGCTTCACCGGCGAAGGCCAGAGCTGGTCGAAATATGAAGCACTCCACTTGAGCGGCGGCAAGCTCGTCAGAACCGAGCAGGAGCCGACGGCAAGCTTCACCTACGCCCGCTGCTAGGTCCGATTGTCGGCTCGGGGCTGGCCGACAGGAAAATCGCAAGCTAGACGCCGCGCCATGCACCAGTTCGAGCTTACAGACGACCAGCTCCAGATCCAGGAGATGGCGCGCAAGTTCACCGCCGACGCGATTACGCCAAACGCCGGCGAGTGGGACGAAAAGTACATTTTCCCGAAGGACACGATCCGCGAAGCCGCCGAGCTGGGCTTCGGCGCGATTTACGTTTCCGAAGACAGCGGTGGCATCGGTCTCGGCCGCCTCGAGGCCGCGCTGATCATGGAGGCGATGGCTTATGGCTGCCCCTCGACCAGCGCGTTCATTTCGATCCACAACATGGCTGCGTGGATGATCGACCGCTTCGGCTCCGACGCGGTGAAACAGAAGTACCTGCCCTCCATGATCCCGATGGAGCGGATGGGCAGCTATTGCCTCACCGAACCGTCGAGCGGGTCCGATGCTGCGGCGCTCAAGACGAAGGCGGTCCGCGACGGCGACCATTATGTCGTTTCCGGCTCGAAGGCGTTCATTTCCGGCGGCGGCGAAAACGACATTTACGTGACCATGGTCCGCACGGGCGAGGATGGGCCCAAGGGCATCACCGCGCTCGTCATCGAAAAGGACTTCGAAGGCGTGAGCTTCGGAGCGCAGGAAAAGAAGCTCGGCTGGCATTCGCAGCCCACCTGCCAGGTCAACTTCGACGAGGTCCGCGTGCCGGTTGAAAATCGGGTCGGGGCCGAAGGCGAGGGTTTCCGGATTGCGATGATGGGTCTGGACGGCGGGCGTCTCAACATCGGCGCCTGCTCGTTGGGCGGTGCCCAGCGGTGCCTCGACGAAGCGGTCGCCTACACCAAGGACCGCCAGCAGTTCGGCAAGCCGATCGCCGACTTCCAGAACACGCAGTTCATGCTGGCCGACATGGAGACGGAGCTGCAGGCAGCGCGCTACCTTCTCTACGTCGCGGCCGCCAAGGTGACCGCCGATGCGCCCGACAAGACCCGCTTCGCGGCCATGGCCAAGCGCCTTGCGACCGACAGCGGAAGCAGCATCGTCGACCGGGCGCTCCAGCTCCACGGCGGCTATGGATATTTGCAGGACTATCCGGTGGAGCGCTTCTGGCGCGACCTTCGAGTCCACTCGATTTTGGAAGGCACGAATCAGATTATGCGCGTGATAGTCAGTAGGGACTTGCTCAGGCAGTGAACGGAACTTCGCAAACCGACGACGTCCTGTTTTCCGCCGAGCGCGGGGTTGGTCGAATCCGGCTCAACCGCCCCAAGGCCATTCACGCGCTTACGACTGCGATGTGCGAGGCGATGAGCGAAGCGCTTCTTCGCTGGCGAACGGATTCGAACATCCAGTGCATCGTCATCGATCACGCGGTTGGCCGCGGCTTTTGCGCCGGCGGCGACGTGGTGATGCTTGCCAAGAGCGGCGACGCTGATGCCCGCGAGGCGCGCGACTTCTTCTTCGCGGAGTACCGCCTCAACCACCTGCTGTTCACCTACGAAAAGCCGACCGTTGCGATCATGGACGGGATCACGATGGGCGGCGGAGTGGGGATTGCGCTGCCCTGCACCTTCCGTGTGGCGACGGAAAACACGCGCCTTGCGATGCCCGAAACGGGGATTGGCCTTTTTCCCGACGTTGGCGGCGGCTGGTACCTGCCCCGGCTTCCGGGACGGATCGGCGAATATATGGCCCTGACCGGGGCGCGCCTCGACGGCAGCGACTGCGCCTATTTCGGCCTCGCCACGCATTATCTGGCGAGCAATGGCGTCGAGGAGCTGATCGAGCGAATCCACAAGTCGCCCGGCCGGGTGAAGGGCGCGATCGGCGCAGCCTCGGAGACCGCGCCGGAATCGAAACTTTCCGAGACCGTGCCGCAGATCAATCGCCTTTTCGCCTCCGACAGCCTGGAAGAAATTCTCGATGCGCTCGAAGGCGAGGAAGGCGACTGGGCGGAAAAGGAGCTGCTGACGCTGCGGACCAAGAGCCCGCTGTCGTGCAAGGTCTCGCTGCGGCTGCTCGCCGAGGGTGCGAACCGGCACACGTTCGCGGACGAGATGCGCGCCGAATATGCGCTTGCGGCGCATGTCGTCCGAACGCACGACTTCAAGGAAGGCGTTCACGCGCTCCTCATCGACAAGCACAACGAGCCCAAGTGGGACCCGCCGACGCCGGAAGGGGTCAGCGGCGACATGCTCGACGAGCTGTTCGCGCCGATGCCGCAAGGCGAGGAATGGAGTCCGTTTCCGGAGACTGGCGAATGACCGATTACACGACCGTCCTCGTCGAGAAGCGCGACGCGGTGACCCTCGTTACCCTTAACCGCCCGCAGGCGCTCAACGCGCTCAACAGCGAAGTGCTCAAAGAACTGATCGACGTTTTCGCGGCCTACGATTCCGATGGCGGCCAGCGTTGCCTCGTCCTCACCGGAAGCGGCGACAAGGCGTTCGCAGCTGGGGCCGACATCAAGGAGATGCAGCCGCAGGGCTTCGCCGACATGTATTCGAGCGATTTCTTCGCCGGCTGGGAAAAGGTCACCGCCACGCGCAAGCCGTGGATTGCGGCGGTCAACGGCTTCGCTTTGGGCGGCGGCTGCGAAGTGGCGATGATGGCCGATTTCATCATCGCCTCGGAAAACGCCAAGTTCGGCCAGCCTGAAATCAAGCTCGGAGTGACGCCCGGAATGGGCGGGTCGCAGCGGCTGACGCTGGCGATCGGCAAGGCCAAGGCGATGGAGATGTGCCTGACCGGCCGCATGATGGGTGCCGAGGAAGCCGAACGGTCCGGTCTCGTCGCCAAGGTGGTTCCGGCCGACCAGCTGATGGACGAGGCGATGAAGACCGCCGAGACCATCGCGGGCATGCCGCCGCTTGCCGCAATCGCGGTCAAGGAAATGGTCGACGCGGCGTTCGAAATGCCGCTGAACCAAGGCATCCGGTTCGAGCGCCGGCTTTTCCACGGCCTGTTCGGGACCGAGGACCAGAAGGAAGGCATGGCCGCCTTCGTCGAAAAGCGGCCGGGAAATTGGAAGGGACGGTAAAGATGGCGCGTATCGCATTCATCGGGCTTGGCCACATGGGCGGGGGAATGGCCCCGAACCTGGCCAAGGCAGGCCACGAGGTTCGCGCTTTCGACCTTAGCGAACAGGCGCTGTCCAAGGCTTGCGACCAGGGCTGCACGCGTGCCGTGTCGACGGAGGAGGCAGTCAAGGACGCCGAGGTCGTCATCACCATGCTCCCAGCAGCGAAGCATGTGCTCGACGTCTATCGCAATCACGTCTTCGGCAACGCGCCGAGCAGCGCTCTCCTGATCGACTGCTCGACGATCGACGTCGCAAGCGCACGCACCGCTGCCGAGGAAGCTTCTGCGAAGGGCTACGAGATGGTCGACGCGCCGGTTTCCGGCGGAATCGCCGCCGCTGCCGGGGGCACCCTGGCGTTCATGGTCGGCGGGTCGGACGAAGCCTTCGCTCGTGCAAAGCCGATCCTCGATCCCATGGCCAAGGCCGTTATCCACGCCGGCGATGCCGGTGCCGGACAGGCTGCGAAAATCTGCAACAACATGATCCTCGGCGCGACCATGGCCGTCACCTGCGAGGCTTTCGTCCTGGCAAGAAAGCTGGGGCTCGACCTGCAGACCTTCTTCGACATCTCTTCGCAGGCTTCGGGCCAAAGCTGGTCGATGACGTCCTACTGCCCGGTGCCGGGGGTCGGCCCCAAGACCCCGGCCGACAGCGACTATGAAGGCGGGTTCGGCGCCGCGCTGATGCTCAAGGACCTGAAACTCGCCGAGGAAGCCGCCAACCAGGTCGGCGCCTACACGCCCATGGGCGGCGAAGCGGAGGAATTGTACCAGCGGTTCGTGGATCGTGGCGGCGGATCGAAAGACTTCTCCGCCATCATCAAGATGATCGACGACAGCTGGAAAACGCCGGGCGAAAACGCCGAATGATGGCGTCCAAAGTCCCTTTCGCAGTGGCCGCAATCGCGCTCCTGTGCGGGTGCGGCGCGCGCCAGGACGCCAGCGACGCGAACGGCGTCGTCGCGTCGGCGGAAACGCGCAACACCGCCGCTTCGGCGACTGAACAGCTGAGCCGCGACCAGGCGCTCGGCGTGATGAAGCAGCGGCACGAGCACATGGAAACGCTCGGCAAGGCCACGAAGAAAGCGCACAACGCGCTCGAATCGTCACCGCCGGATCTCGCCACGATCCGCGATTCCGCAGCCAGCATCGATGCCCTTGCCCCCAAGCTGGTGTCCTGGTTCCCCGGGGGCACGGGCCCCGACGTGGGCAAGACCCGGGCGAAGGCGGAAATCTGGCAGAAGAGCGAGGACTTCGCGCTGAAGGCACAGGATTTCGAGCGCGCGGCCAACGAATTCCACGTCGCCGCGAAACGCGGCCATGCGAGCGACATCGAAACGACGTTCGCGGCGATGGGCAAGACCTGCAAGGCCTGCCACGACCTCTACCGCGCGCCGGAGAAGCACTGATCAGGGAAAAGGTCTGGGATCTTCCGCTCCGGCTCTTCCACTGGGGCCTCGTCTCTCTGGTGGCGCTCAGCTGGTGGACGGCGGAGACTCACCGCGACGAACTTCACCTGTGGCTCGGCTACGGCGTCCTGTTCCTGGTCCTGTTCCGTATAGCCTGGGGATTCGTCGGCGGTTCGACCGCGCGTTTTTCCTCGTTCGTCCGCGGGCCCGGATCGGTGCTCGTCTACATCCGAAGCCGCTTCCGCTGGACCGCCGCCGGCCACACGCCGCTGGGCGCGCTCAGCGTGGTCGTTCTCCTGGCGATGGTCGCGGCCCAGGTGGGAACGGGTCTGTTTGCGCTCGACGAGGACGGGATCAGCGGCGGACCGCTCGCGCACATCGTCAGCCTCGCGACGTCCGAAGCGGCTTACGAGCTTCACGAGGAGCTGTTCGACCTGCTCCTGGCGCTTATCGCACTGCATGTCGCTGCGATCCTGATGTACCGGCTCGCGCTCGGCCTCAACCTGCTTGGACCGATGATTACCGGAAAAGCGGATCTCGCGCCCGGAGTGGAGCCGATGCGGCCGGTTCCGGCGGCGGTTGCGGTGGCCTGCGTCGTCCTCGCTCTCGCGGTCACGGCATGGATCGTCGCCGGGGCGCCGCCGCTCTGACCGCCCTTCCCTTGCAGCCTGTCGCCCGAAGGGCCACATCGCGGCCATGCTGATCCGAACCGAGCACACGCCCAACCCGTCCACGCGCAAGTTCCTGCCCGGCCAGCCCGTCATGGAGGGCGGCACGCGCGATTTCCCGGACGCCGAGTCGGCACAAGCTTCACCGCTCGCCGAGGCCCTGTTTTCCTCGGGCGTGGTCGAAGGCGTGTTCTTCGGTAGCGACTTCGTCTCGGTGACCGCCGCTCCCGGAACCGAATGGAGCGACATCGAACCGGACGTGGTCTCCATCCTGCTCGATCATTTCGTCACCGGAGCGCCCCTGTTCAAACCGGGCTCGGCCGCGCAAATCAACGTCGCCGGCGATGCCGCTTTCGAAGACAGGGACGAGGACGGCGAGATCATCGAGCAGATCAAGGAGTTGATCGATACGCGGGTCCGGCCCGCGGTCGCCCAGGACGGCGGCGACATCGTCTACAAGGGCTATCGCGACGGGCATCTCTATCTGTCGATGCACGGCGCCTGCGCGGGTTGCCCATCCTCGACCGTCACATTGAAGCGCGGGATCGAAAGCCTGATCAAGCACTACGTCCCTGAAGTGGAATCGGTCGAAGCCATCTAAAGGCTTGCCCCCGCCCGCGGCATGTGGCCACTTGCCCACGCATGATCCTGGCGTTCGACACATCGACTGGCGCCTGCAGCGCGGCTCTGTTCGACCCGAGCGGACACTGTCTCGCACGGTGCGACGAATTGATCGGGCGCGGACACGCCGAGCGCCTTGCACCGATGCTCGCCGAGCTTCTCGACGGGCGAAAGGCCGATACGATCCTCGTCGGAGTCGGTCCGGGCAGCTTCACCGGAATCCGCGTCGGCCTTGCAGCCGCGCACGGGCTCGCGATCGGCTGGAACGCAGAGTTGCTGGGAATGTCCTCGCTCGCCCTTCTTGCCCGGGCAGGTCAGGCAGGCAGCGACGTGGTGGCGGCGGCAATGAGCGGCGGTCACGGCGAGCTGTTCGTCCAGCAGTTCGATTCCCGCCTTCAGCCCACCACGCCGGTTCTCAACCTCGCGCCCGCTGCCGCTGCCGGGCAAATCGAGGCTGACCGTGTCGTCGGCTCAGGAGCGCAAGCGCTCGTCGACTGCCGCGGCAGCGGAGAAGCGGTCGAGGCGTGGCCCTCTGCGGCGTTCGCACTGGACTTGCCCGAAACGCTGCGCAGCTTGCCGCCGGCCCCCGTCTATGCGCGCGCGCCGGACGCCAAGGCAAGGGACGCGGCATGAGCATCCGGCTCGTTGCGGGTGGCGCCGACGACCTCGACTCGGTGATGGAGGTGATGACCGCCGCATTTCCTGCACGCTACGGCGAAGCCTGGACTCGGTCGCAGTGCGCCGGGATCCTGCCGATGACGGGCGTCACTCTCGTCCTGGCTCTTGACGGTAGCAAGAAGACCCTGGGATTCTCGCTGTTCCGCACGGTTGCCGACGATTCCGAACTGCTGCTTCTGGCGGTGCATCCCAGCGTTCAGGGGAAGGACATCGGCCGCGACCTTCTGCGTCAGTTCATCGAATGTTCGAAGGACAGGGGCGCTGCCAAGATCCACCTGGAGGTGCGCGACGGTAATCCTGCGGTGCGCCTCTACGAGAGCGCCGGGTTCGAACAGGTGAACCGCCGCCGCAACTATTATCGCGGACACGGGGGCGATGAATTCGATGCCCTGACATTCGTGCTCCCCCTGGAAACTGATGAGCGATAATAAACAGTCGCTATTGCCGTGTATCGCCCAAGTAGCTACCTCGCACTCGGACCCGCACGAACGTAAAGACCCGCAAAAATCAACCGGAGGGTGAATAGATGGCCGAATCCGAAGCGGCGGACGATTCCCTGCTGACCCTGACTGCAGACATCGTAGCCGCGCACGTGAGCAACAACAGTGTCGCCGTGAGCGATCTTCCGAACTTGATCCAGAACGTCCACGAGGCGCTGTCCGGAATTTCCGCTTCGGGACCCGCCGCCGAAGAACGGCCGGAGCCGAAGGTTTCGATCCGCTCTTCCGTCAAACCGGACTACGTTACCTGCCTGGAGTGCGGGAAAAAGCAGAAGATGCTTAAGCGTCACTTGATGACAAACCACGAAATGACGCCGGACGAGTATCGGCAAAGGTGGGGACTTGCCGCCGATTATCCGATGGTCGCTCCCAATTATGCGGAGCAGCGCCGGACGCTCGCAAAGTCGATCGGCCTTGGAACCAAGCGCCGCCGGACTCGCAAGTCCAAATAGGCTGGAGGGGCCGCCGCGCCCCTTCCCTTTACCACCGCATCGCTCACGCTTACCTTCCAGACCATGAGTCACGCGACAATCGACGTCGAGACGCTGTGCGCCGACAAGGGGCTGAGGATCACCGAGCAGCGGCGGGTGATCGCGCGCATCCTCTCTGAATCCGACGACCATCCGGACGTCGAGACCCTTCACGAACGGGCGTCGGCAGTCGATCCGCGGATCTCGATCGCGACGGTTTATCGAACCGTTCGCCTGTTCGAGGAGGCGGGAATCCTCGAGCGTCACGAATTCGGTGACGGCCGCTCGCGCTATGAAGCGGCGTCGGAAGAGCATCACGATCACCTGATCGACGTCGAGACCGGCAATGTCGTCGAGTTTGCCGATGACGAGCTCGAGGAGCTTCAAAAGCGAATCGCGGAGAAGCTGGGATTTCGGCTCGTCGACCACCGCATGGAGCTCTACGGCGTCTCGCTCGACCGCAACCGGCAGTAACCGCGGCTCCCCGGCAATAGCGGCGGCGCGAATTGCGGCGCTTCTGCTGCTGTTTGCCGCCTGCGCGCCAGTCCACATCGCGACGAAGATGCTGCGCGGCCGCTCCGGCTGGCCGAAGCGCTTTCTCGCCGCGGCTGCCTGGATCTGCGGAGCGCGGGTTCGGCTCGGCGGGCGGCGGGTGCAGCCGCACAGCTTGCTGGTATGCAATCACACCAGCTGGCTCGACATCCTGGTTCTCGGCGGCGCCATCGATTGCGCCTTCGTTTCCAAGCATGAGCTCGGGCACAGCCTGGTCCACTGGATGGCCGACCAGGGAAACACGCTCTACGTCCGCCGCGACCACCGGCGCGGCGCTCCTCACCAGGCGCAGGCCATCGCGAGGCAGCTGGAAAGCCAGGCGAAGCCGCTGGCGCTGTTCCCGGAAGGAACCACCGGGCCGGGGACTCACCTGCTCCCGTTCCGCTCCACCTTGTTCGCCGCTGTCGCCCCGGCGCCCCCCGGCGTGCGCGTATGCCCGGTTGCGATCGACTATGGCAGCGCAGCACCGGAGCTTGGCTGGCACGGTGAATCGGGCAAGGCCAACGTCCTGCGAACGCTCGGGCGAAGCCGGTCTTTCCCCGCTGCTGTGCGCGTCCTGGAGCCGCTTGCCGCAAGCGATGACCGCAAGGTGCTCGCACACCGCGCGCGCGAAGCCATTGCCGATGCACTGGCTTCAAGTCGAAGCCCGGCTCACCTATAGGCGCATCGAATGAACCCCAGCACTTTCAAGATCAAAAGCTTCGGCTGCCAGATGAACGTCTACGACGGCGAGCGAATCGCCGAGCTTCTGACGAATCAGGGACTCGCCGCGGCCGCCGACGGCGAAGACGCCGATCTCGTCGTTCTCAACACCTGCCACATTCGCGAGAAAGCGTCGGAGAAAGCCTATTCCGACGTCGGTCGACTGAAGCGCGAAGATGGGTCCAGGCCCGTCATCGCGCTTGCCGGCTGCGTCGCGCAGGCCGAGGGCGAGGAAGCCAAGGCGCGTTCGCCGATGATCGATGTCGTCGTGGGTCCGCAGGCGTATCATCGGCTTCCGGAAATGCTCGCCGGGGTGGCACGCGGCGACCGGCCGGTCGATACCGACATGCCGGCGCTGACCAAGTTCGATTCGCTTCCGTCGCGCCGCCGCGCGAACCCGAGCGCGTTCCTGACCGTGCAGGAGGGCTGCGACAAGTTCTGCACCTATTGCGTCGTGCCCTACACGCGCGGAGCCGAGCTTTCCCGGCCGTGGGGCGACATCGTCGCCGAAGGAAACGCGCTTGCACAAGCCGGAGCGAAGGAAATCGTCCTCCTCGGCCAGAACGTGAACGCGTGGGCGAATGACGGTCGCGGGCTTGCCGATCTCGTGCGAGCAATCGCCGCGATCGATTCCGTGGAGCGCATTCGCTACACCACCAGCCACCCTGCGGACATGAGCGACGCGCTGATCGAAGCCCATGGCGAGATCGACAAGTTGATGCCCTACCTGCACCTGCCGGTGCAGTCGGGGAGCGACCGCATTCTCAAGGCGATGAACCGGAGCCACACGAGCGAGACCTATTTGCGCATCATCGAACGCGTGCGCGCCGCTCGGCCGGACATTGCCATTTCGGGCGACTTCATCGTCGGCTTCCCCGGCGAGAGCGACGAAGATTTCGAGGCCACGCTGCAACTTGTGGATGCGGTCGGCTACGCATCGGCCTATTCGTTCAAGTACAGCGCGCGCCCGGGCACGCCCGCGGCGACAATGGAGGACCAGATCGACCGCGACACGATGGACGAACGGCTGCAGCGGCTTCAGTCGCGAATTGCCCGGCACCAGCTTGAATTCAACCGCTCGACCGTGGGACGCGAAACGCGGGTGCTCCTCGAACGTCCCGGCAGGCGCGCCGGGCAGATGATCGGGCGATCGCCCTGGCTTCAGTCGGTCCATGTCGAAACCGACGCCGCCCCCGGCACCATCCTCGACGTCACGCTCACCTCCGCGGGCCCCAACAGCATGGCCGGAGCGATCAGCCGGAAAGCAGCGGCTTGATGTCGCGCAAACCGGAACTCGCCGCAGCCCCGGCCAACGAGCAGGGACGTGCGCGCCTCGAGCTGGAGTTCGACGAGCCCTACCTGCTCGGCCCGCTGTTCGGCGATTACGACCGTCACCTGATCACCATCGAAAGCCGCCTTGGAGTGCACATCTCCGCACGCGGCAACCGGGTTCAGGTGGAAGGCGAGGCCGACGCTGCAACGCGCGCTCGCGACGTCCTGATCGGCCTCTACAAGCAACTCCAGCAGGGCCATGACATCGACTCCGAAGCGGTCGAGGCCGTTCTTGGGATGGCGGCGCAGCCGAGGCTTGACGGAATCATCGAGGACGAGGTGACCTCCCCTCCGCGGGTGATGATCCGGACGCGCAAGAAGACCATCGTCCCGCGCTCGCCAACGCAGACCGTCTACATGGAAGCTCTCGGGCGCGAGGAGATGATCTTCGCGCTCGGCCCCGCGGGAACGGGCAAGACCTACCTTGCAGTCGCGCAGGCGGTTTCGCAGCTGATCAGCGGAAGCGTCGACCGGCTGATCCTGTCGCGCCCCGCGGTGGAAGCGGGAGAGCGTCTCGGATTCCTTCCCGGCGACATGAAGGAAAAGGTCGATCCCTATCTCCGGCCGCTCTACGACGCGCTCTACGACATGCTCCCGACCGAGCAGGTGGAGCGGCGGATCGCCAGCGGCGAAATCGAAATCGCGCCGATCGCCTTCATGCGCGGCCGGACGCTCAACGACGCCGTCATCATTCTCGACGAGGCGCAGAACACCACGCCGGCCCAGATGAAGATGTTCCTCACCCGCTTTGGAATGCGAAGCCGGATGGTCATCTGCGGCGACCCCAACCAGGTCGATCTGCCCGAACCGGGCAAGTCCGGGCTCCACGATGCCGTCGAACGGCTCTCCGGAGTGCCGGGAATCGCGATCGTCCGCTTCACCGCCGCCGACGTGGTTCGCCACCCGCTGGTGGGCCGGATCGTCGAAGCCTATGAAGGGCCACTCGCATGACAAGCCCATGCGAGCGGCAGCGCAGGTGATGCTCGAGATCGCAATCGACGCCGATCCGGAGTGGGACTCTAGCACCCGCTGGGAGGAACTCGTCCGCAACGCGGCCGAGGCTGCGATTGCCGAAAGCGCTTTTCCGCAGCTCGCACAGGTCAGCCGGCCGCTGGAATTGTCCGTGCGCCTGGCGGGGAACGATGAAGTTCGCGCCCTCAACTCCAGCTGGCGCGGCAAGGACAAGCCCACGAACGTGCTGTCCTTCCCCCAGCTCGACCGGCAGGCGCTGACCAGCATCGATGAGGCCGGCCCGGAGCTGATGCTTGGCGACCTTATCCTCGCTCACGGCATATGCTCGAGCGAAGCGGCCGAAAAACAGGTCCGCCTTGCCGATCACGCCGCCCACCTGGTGGTTCACGGAACACTCCACCTGCTGGGTTACGATCACCAGGACGACGTCTCCGCCGACGAGATGGAAGCGCGCGAAATCCGCGCTCTCGGGCGGCTCGGAATCGACGATCCTTATCTTGCGGAGGAGATCTGATGGCGAGCCGGGACGACGACGGCGGCTCGAGGTTGTGGCGGGGAATGCGCGGCCTGATTTTCGGCGACGAGGGCGAACAGACGCTCCGCGAGGAAATCGAAGAAGCCATCGACGAAGCCGACGAAGGGCACCCCGTCGCGGGCGACCTCACTCCGGTCGAGCGGCAGATGCTTCGCAACCTGCTCCACTTCGGCGACGAGACTGCGGGCGATATCTGCGTCACGCGCGGCGACATCGTCGCAGTCCCGGCGACGATCAGCTTCGACGACCTCGTTGCGGCGTTCGCCGATGCCGAGCATAGCCGCCTGCCCGTCTATGACGACAGCCTCGATGAAATCGTGGGGATGGTCCACATCAAGGACCTGTTCGCCGCGCTCATCGACAAGAAGCGCGATCGCTCGCTCCAGGCGCTGATGCGCAATCCCCTGTTCGTGCCCGAATCCATGGGTGTCATCGACCTCCTCGCCCGGATGCGCGCAGAACGGATTCACCTTGCCATCGTCGTCGACGAATTCGGCGGGACCGAGGGCCTGGTCACGATCGAGGACGTCGTCGAGGAGATCGTCGGCGAAATCGAGGACGAGCACGACATCGAAGCGGCCGGGATGCTGACTCGGCTCGACGACTCGACGTGGGAAGCCGACGCCCGAATCGAGCTCGAGGAGCTCGCCGAGACCGTCGACGCGCGTCTTCGCTGGGACGAGGACGACGTCGATACGCTGGGCGGACTGGCCTTCCTGCTCGCGGGGCATATCCCGGCGCGCGGAGAGACGGTGGTTCATCCGTCCGGGTGGCGTCTCGAAGCAGTCGACTCCGATCCGCGGCGAATCCTGCGCGTGCGTCTCCATGCCCCCGAGCCCGACAGCGAAACGGACGACTAGGTCTTCGCGAACAGTTTTTCCGGCTTCGCCATCGCCTTGAATTCGAGCGCGTTGCCCGCGGGATCGAGGAAGAACATCGTCGCCTGCTCTCCGGGCTCGCCTTCGAAGCGCACCGTCGGCTCGATGACGAACGCGACCCCGGCGTCGGCGAGCCGCTTCGAAAGCGCTCTCCAGTCGTCCATCGGCAGCACGACCCCGAAATGCGGGACCGGCACATTCTCTCCATCGACGGCATTGCTGGCGCGAGCCCGAACCGCGCCGGGCGCGAGGTGCGCGACGATCTGGTGGCCGAACAGGTCGAAGTCGACCCAGTCGTCAGCGCTTCGCCCCTCCGGGCACTGCAGCAGCCCTCCGTAGAAGCGGCGCGCCGCGGCGAGGTCGTCGACCGGAAAGGCGAGGTGAAACGGCGGCAGGGTCATTTCGCGGTGGATGAAAGCGCCAGCCCGTCGAGTCCAGCCTTTCGTTTCGTCCGCGAATTCGGCTAGCGACGCTGCAGCGACAGAACCGCCGCGGAGTATCCCCCTTTGAAAGCCTTGCGATCGCCCAAGCTCGCTCCGTACCTTGCCGTCGCCACAGGAGCGATTTCTGCCTTCGCGTTCGAGCCGGTCGGACTGTGGCTTCTGCTGCCGATCGCCTTCGCGGTCATCCTGTCGTTGTTGTGGCGCTGCACGAGCCTGCGGCAGGCGCTGCTGGTTGGCTGGGCGTTCGGCTTCGGACAGTTCGCCGTCGGCCTCAACTGGATCGCCACCGCCTTTACCTATCAATCGAACATGCCGGCGTGGCTCGGCTGGATCGCGGTGGTCCTGCTGTCGCTTTATCTCGCTATTTTCCCGGCACTCGCGGCGGGGCTCGCCTGGCGGATCGGCCGCTCGAGGGAAGCCGCGCTGGCGCTCGCCTTCGGCGGCGCCTGGGCCATCGCCGAATGGCTCCGGGGCGGCTTGTTCACCGGATTCCCGTGGAATCCTGCCGCGGCTGCAATGGCGCCCACGCCGCTGATCGGCATTTCTCCCCTGATCGGCACTTATGGAGTCTCCGCGCTCACCGTCCTCCTGGGAAGCGTCGTGTGGCTCGAAATCCGCCGCAAGTGGCTGCCCGGCCTGCTCATCGTCCTTGGGGCGGTGCTCATGTGGTCGATTCCATCGTCGCGCGTGCCCGACGACCCGCTGTCGATGAGGCCGATCCGGATCGTGCAGCCCAATATCGGCCAGCAGCAGAAGTGGCGGCCCGAATTCGCCGAAGCGTCGGCGCGCAAGCTTGCCCAATTGTCCAGTTCCCCTGGCGGCCAGCATCCGCGGCTGCTGTTCTGGCCCGAAGCCGCCGTTACCGAGCCGCTCGAAGACCAGCGACTGGGGCCGCCGCGCGCCTTTGCTGCCTTCGAGCGCACTCGCGCCGCCCAGACGCTCGGTCCGGGCGACTACCTGCTGACTGGCGGAATCGCGATCGAATCGGCTGACGGAGCGAACCTGACGGGCGCCGCCAACAGCGTCTTTGTCCTCGCCCCCGGCGGCGAGGTCGAAGGACGCTACGACAAGTCCCATCTCGTGCCCTTTGGCGAATACCTGCCGATGCGCGGGCTGCTGGAGCCGCTGGGACTGTCGCGGCTGGCGCCGGGCGACGAGGATTTCAATTCCGGCCCGGGGCCGAGAACGATCGCGATCCGCGGCTGGGGCAAGGTCGGAATGCAGGTCTGTTACGAGATCATCTTTTCCGGCCACGTGGTCGACGAAAGCAACCGCCCCGATTTCATCTTCAATCCATCGAACGACGCCTGGTTCGGTCGCTGGGGGCCGCCCCAGCACCTTGCGCAGGCGCGGCTTCGCGCTGCCGAGGAAGGCTTGCCGGTCATCCGCGCGACGCCAACGGGAATCAGCGCCGTCATCGATGCAAGGGGACAGGTGGTGCGCAAGCTCGGCTGGCGACAGGCAGGCGTGATCGACAGCTATCTGCCGCCCGATTCGCAGGACCCGACGTTCTTCGCCCGCTTCGGCAACACGATCCCCTTGCTGTTCGCGCTCGCGCTCATCGCCGGTGCCATTGCCCTCGGCTGGAGCGGGCGCTATCGGCGCATATAACGAAACCTTTATATCACTTTCGCCGATCCGAAGGACCCGCCCCCACTTATGCGCAGCAATTATCTTTTCACGTCCGAATCCGTGTCCGAAGGCCACCCCGACAAGGTCGCCGACCAGATAAGCGACGCCGTTGTCGACCTGCTTCTTTCAAAGGATCCGGAATCGCGGATTGCCTGCGAAACGCTGACTACGACGAACCGGGTGGTCCTTGCCGGCGAAATCCGCTGCAAGCCCATTTTCGACCAGGAGCGCTGGCCCGAGCATGGCGGCTGGGCACCCGGCGCGCGTGACGAAATCGAGGAAGTCGTCCGGGGAACCGTGAAGCGCATCGGCTATGAGCAGGAAGGATTCCACTGGGCCGAGCTCGAATTTTCCAACCACCTTCACGGCCAGTCGGCCCACATTGCCCAGGGCGTCGATGCCGCCGGCAACAAGGACGAAGGCGCAGGCGACCAGGGAATCATGTTCGGCTTCGCGTGCGACGAAACGCCCGACCTGATGCCGGCGACGCTCGACTACAGCCACAAGATCCTGCTGGAGATGGCAAGCGACCGCCATTCCGGCGCGGCGCCGTTCCTGGAGCCCGATGCCAAGAGCCAGGTCACGCTTCGCTTCGAAAACGGGCAGCCGGTCGAAGCGGCCGCGATCGTCGTCTCGACCCAGCACAAGAAGGGATATGACGAAGGCGAGAAGGAGAGCGAACTTCACGATTATGTGAAAAAGGTCGTCGCCCGAGTACTTCCCGCAGAGCTTTTGACGGACAAGACGGTCTATCACATCAACCCGACCGGAGCGTTCGAGATCGGCGGCCCCGACGGCGACGCGGGCCTCACCGGCCGCAAGATTATCGTCGACACATACGGTGGCGCGGCCCCGCACGGTGGCGGCGCCTTTTCCGGCAAGGATCCGACCAAGGTCGATCGTTCGGCAGCCTATGCGGCGCGCTACCTGGCCAAGAACATCGTTGCTGCCGGGCTGGCAACTCGCTGCACGATCCAGCTCGCTTATGCGATCGGAGTCTCGCACCCGCTGTCCCTGTACGTAGAGACGCACGGAACGGGCACCGTCGACGACGCCGAAATCGAGAAGGCGATCGGGAAGATCGAAAAGCTCGGCGGGCTCACGCCGCGCGGAATTCGTACCCTCCTGCAGCTCAACCGGCCGATTTACGAGCCGGCCGCCGCCTACGGCCATTTCGGCCGCCACCCCGAGGGCGAATTCTTCCCGTGGGAACGCACGGACCTGGTCGAGGACCTGAAGTCGGCTTTGCGCTAACCTTTACAGCAGTCCCCCGCCTGACATGATGCGCCCGCCGAATCGGGGAGGGGCGACTATGTATCGGCAATGGACTTTACTTGCGGCTGCGAGCCTGGTGACATTTTCGTCGGGTGCGCAAGCAGTGAGCCCGAAGCTCGAGCTTTCCGAGACGGCACCGTACAGGAACGAGGCAAGCGGGGTCGAGATCGCTCCGCTGTTCGGCTATCAACGAAAGGTGACGCTTTACGGCGAGGCCGGGCTCGACGTCGGCATCGACTATCGCAGCGACTCCGCGAACGAGGAAATCACCTTTTTCCTCTTCCGCCGCGTGACGGGAGATTCTGCACTGTGGCTCGATCGGATTGCCAAGGTGGTTACGGGACAGGATCGGCTCGGGCAGGTCTCGCCTGCCTATCCGGCCTATCCCTTCGCCACGCGCCCGGGCAGCGGCGCCAATGCCCTGGGCGTCGTGTACGGGCTTTCGGGGAAGCAGTTTAAATCGACCGGTGCTGCCGTCATCGCCAGTGCCGGCTGGTATGTCGCCATCCGCGCCACATCGGCTGTGCGCAGTCCCGAAGAGATGAAATCGTGGCTGGCAAGCGCATCCGCATCCATCCGCTGGCCCGCGAACCAGCAGCCGCTGCCGGCGGCCGCGCCCATCCAGCGCTGCACGAAGCCTCTGCGGGATTCCGAAAAAGCGCGACTGCACATCCCGTCGCTGGGGGCCTTGCTGGCCGAAGCCGCGTTGGTCCACAATGTCGAAGGCGACGAAAACAACAGAATCGCGGATCGAGCGACGGCCGGGCCATGGTGCCTGGAGCGCGACATCTCGCCCATGTCCTCGGCATATCGTCAGCTGAACGATCGCGATTCCTACTTGCTTGCCATTGCGGACTCCGGGCGCGGTTATCGCGTTGCAAAGTCGCCGCTTGCGGCCGTCCTCGATCCGGGCGCTGGCCAAAGCTACTTCGTCAGCTGGATCGACATCGACCATGTCGACGGCTTCGGAGCATTCGATCGTCTTCCCGCTCCACATCTGCTGGAGAACCTCGCCGACGAGCGACCGTACGCGTTCCGCGCGACGACCTGGGGAGACGGAACGAACATCACCTTCAATTCCGACGTAGTAAACGCGAAGTAGGGCCCTTGTCCCGCGACGCGGGCTTGAGTAGCGGCCCGTCGGATGACCGCGCACAAGACCGGAGATCCGACGACTCTCAATCGGCTGTACGGCCGGTCGAGCGGGCACAAGTTGCGCAAGGCCCAGCAGGAGCTGGTCGACACGCTCCTGCCGCGGATCGCGGTGCCCGAGGATGGCGAGATCACGTCCCGGCGCCTGTTCGGAGATGACCGTCCGCTGCACCTGGAAATCGGCTTCGGAAGCGGCGAGCACCTCGCCTTCCGCGCCGACCTGCTCCCGGACCACGGCTTCATCGGCTGCGAGCCCTTCCTCAACGGCGTCGCGACAGCGCTTGGCCACATCCGAGACGGGCATCTTGCCAACGTGCGCCTTTGGCGCGGCGATGCGCTCGACGTTCTTCGCCGAATTCCCGACGGGTCGCTCTCCTTCCTTTACCTGCTTCATCCCGACCCATGGCCGAAAGCGCGGCATGCGAAGCGGCGAATGGTCAACGACGGACCGCTCGACCTGATGGCAGCAAAGCTGAAAGGCGGCGGCGAGCTGCGGATCGCGACCGACCACCCTGTTTACCTGGAATGGGCATTGATGGTGATGGCGAGGCATGCGGACCAGTTCGGCTGGCTGGCTGAAAAACCATCCGACTTTCTCGCTCGGCCCGGCGGCTGGCCGGCGACCCGCTATGAAGCAAAGGCGAATCGCGAAGGCAGACGCGCCTATTTCTTGCGATATCGCCGCGCCTGACCTTTTACAGCGGCGGATCGGGTCCTACATGGCCCGGCGATGCAGGTCCGCGAAACCGTCCTAGACGCGATCGGAAACACACCGCTGATCAAGCTCCGGCGAGCGTCGGAGGAGACCGGCTGCACGATTCTCGGCAAGGCCGAATTCATGAATCCCGGCCAATCGGTGAAGGATCGGGCAGCGCTCAACATCGTGTGCGACGCCATCGGCGACGGGCGGCTTCGGCCTGGCGGGATCATCGTCGATGGAACCGCCGGAAACACCGGCATCGGGCTTGCCGTCGTCGGCGATGCGCTTGGAATGCGCACCGTGATCGTCATCCCCGACACCCAGACCGAAGAGAAGAAAAACGCGCTTCGGCTGCTCGGCGCGACAGTCGTCGAAGTCCCCGCGGTGCCGTACAAGAACCCGAACAATTACATCAAGGTCGCCAAGCGGCTCGCCGACCGTTTGAACGACGAAGACCCGGACGGCGCGATCTTCGCGAACCAGTTCGACAATACCGCCAACCGCGACGCACATGTGAAAACGACCGGCCCGGAAATCTGGGAGCAGACGGACGGGAAGGTGGATGCCTTCGTCAGCGCGGTGGGAACCGGCGGCACGCTCGCGGGGGTGGCAATGGCTCTTCGCGAGCGCAATCCCGACATCACCATCGCTCTTGCGGATGTGCCGGGAGCGGCCCTGTTCAATTATTACACCACGGGCGAACTTCACTCCGAGGGAAGTTCGATCACCGAAGGCATCGGCCAGGGGCGAATTACCGGAAATCTCGAAGGGCTGACGGTCGACGAGGCCTTCCTCATCCCCGACGACGAGACGGTCCGAACCATCTACTCGCTGATCGAAGACGAAGGCCTGGCGCTCGGCACGTCATCCGGAGTCAACGTGGCCGGCGCGATCCGGCTGGCGAAGGAACTCGGCCCGGGGAAGACCATCGTCACCATGCTTTGCGACCCGGCGACGCGCTACCAGTCGCGCCTGTTCAACCCCGAGTTCCTGCTATCGAAGGGACTTCCGCTCGCGCCCTGGATGGAGCGCGGCAACGACATCCAACCCGACTTTCTTCCAGTCGACTAACTTCTCAAGGAGAAATCGCGAATGACGCTTTCCATCGGCAGCACCGCCCCGGATTTCACGGCCGACACGACTCAGGGGAAGATTCACTTCCACGAATGGATCGGCGACGGCTGGGCGATCCTGTTCTCGCACCCCAAGGCGTTCACGCCGGTGTGCACGACCGAGCTCGGATTCATGGCCGGCCTCAAGGATGAATTCGCCAAGCGGAACACCAAAATCATCGGCCTTTCAGTGGACACCAGCGACGACAACAAGCGCTGGCTCCCGGATATCGAGGAGGTCAGCGGCAACAAGGTCGAGTATCCGGTGATCGGCGACAGCGACCTTCACGTCGCCAAGCTGTACAACATGCTTCCGGCCGACGAGAGCGGCAGCAGCGAAGGGCGAACCGCGGCAAACAACGCAACCGTCCGCACCGTTTACATCATCGGCCCCGACAAGAAGATCCGTGCGATGCTGCTCTACCCGATGTCGTCCGGGCGCAATTTCGACGAGGTCCTTCGCCTTCTCGACAGCGTCCAGCTGACCGAGTCGAAGGGCGTTGCCACCCCGGTCAACTGGAAGCAGGGCGAAGACGTCATTGTCCCGCCGAGCGTCAGCGACGAGGACGCCAAGAAGAAGTTCGGCGACTTCAAGACCGTAAAGCCCTACCTTCGTAAAATCCCGCAGCCGCAGGACTAACTCGCAGGCGAAAGCCTCAATAGCTTGGCGTCGGGGCCGTCTTCCAGCAGGTAGATGGCCCCGTCCGGCCCCTGCGCGATTCCGCGCATCCGGTGGCCCATGTCCCACCTGTCGGCTTTTCTTGCGCGGTCGCCATCAAGATCGACCCGGATCAACGCCTGCCCGTTTAGTCCCGGGATCAACGCGTCGCCCTTCCACTGCGGGAATTTGTCGCCCGTGTAGATTAGCAGCCCGCCGGGCGTAATCGTTGGCGTCCAGGACACTTTCGGGGCGACGAATTCCGGGTGGGTCGAATGCCGCGGAATCGGCACGCCGTTATAATTGTCGCCGTTGGAGACTACCGGCCAGCCGTAATTCTTGCCGCGCTGGATCAGGTTGAGCTCGTCACCGCCCTTGGGACCGGCTTCGGCTTCCCACAGGCGACCGTCCGGAGCGAAGGCCAATCCGTAGGGCGTGCGGAACCCGGTCGCCCAGGTCTCTGCCGGCGTCAGGTTCGGCCCCGGCCAGCTCACCTTGCGGCCTCGCGCGCTTTTCGCTTCTTCCGTGTCCGAGGGCGGATCGGTGACCGTCACACTGGCCGCGCCTGTCTTGCCCGCCATCGGATTGCCCGCAGCGGGTTTCCCGTCCAGCGTCAGGTGAAGGATCTTCCCGAGCGGCTGATCGGGCTCCTGTGCAGGCGTGAAGCGCTGGCGCTCGCCCGAAGTCAAAAACAGGGTCTGGCCGTCAGGCGCGAAGGCGATACGTCCGCCGAACTGGCCGCCCTCCCCGCCTTCGGGGTCGTTCCAGATCACCTGCAGGCCCTCGATCCGAGCGCTTCCGGCCGTTCGAACCAGCTTACCGCGTGCGAGCGCAAGCGCGCTTCCGCCTTTCTCCGACGGCTTCGAATAGGTCAGGTAAACCTGCGCATTGTCGGAAAAGCCGGGCGCCACGGCAACGTCGAGGAGGCCGCCCTGCCCGCCGAAGACGACCTCCGGAACCCCGGTGACCTCCGTCTTGGTGCCGGTTGCCGTTTCGACGAGCCACACGTGCCCGGGCTTTTCCGTCACCAGTGCAGTGGTGGTTCCCGGAAGAAACGCCATCGCCCATGGCCTGTCGAAACTGGCTACGTCGTCGACAGTGAAGGGGCGTCCGGAATCGCTCGCCGGGGTAGCCGCGCTGTCACCGGCCGGACTGTCGCTGGCCGGCCGCTGCGCCGCCGGGCCGGATCCACCGCACGATGCGAGGAGAAGGAAGGCGCAAATTTGAACGAGGCGAAAAGTCATTGCGGTTGTTTCACTCCCGAAAGGGTACGTTTGTCTGCTGAACCGTTATGGATGCACGATGCAACCTTGTAGCCTCCTGTCGCTGGCGACCGCAGTCCCACCGCATATCGTAACCCAGGACGAGGCGAAAAGGCTCGCCCGCGATGCCTGGGCAGGCCGACCGGCTCTGTTCGAGCGCCTGTCCGGCGTCTTCGACAATGCCGGCATCGCCACACGCAATCTCGTCGCGGCGCCCGAATGGTACGAGCGGCCGCACGGCTGGAGCGACCGCAACGCCGTCTATCTCGACGCCGCGCAGGCGCTGTTCGAAGAGGCGGCGGCTGCTGCAATCGAGCGAGCCGGACTTGCTCCCGATGACATCGACGGCGTCGTCACCGTTTCCACCACCGGAATTGCGACGCCAAGCCTGGAGGCCCGGGTCGGGCCGAAGCTGGGCCTGAGGGACGACGTCCGCCGCGTCCCCCTGTTCGGCCTCGGCTGCGCCGGAGGCGTGACGGGCCTTGCGACCGCGGCGCGGCTTGCAAGCGCCGATCCGGGCAGCAATTGGCTGTTCGTCACGGTCGAAACCTGTTCGATTTCGATCCGGCTCGACAGCGACGACCCGGCGGCGATCGTTGCGACCGCGCTGTTCGGCGATGGCGCCGCCGCCGCGGTTGTCCGCAGCGGCGCCCACTGCATCGCCAGGATCAGCGGCGCGGCCGAGAAGCTGTGGCCGGAGACGCAGCGGATCATGGGCTGGAATGTCGAGGACCCGGGGCTGGCGGTCGTCTTCGACCGGGCGATTCCGCCGTTCATCGCCGGAAACCTCGCCCCCGCAATCGCTGGCATGCTCGTCAGCCTTGGCCGCAGCCGCAACGACGTCGACCGTTTGTGCTGCCACCCGGGCGGAGTGAAGGTGATCGACGCCATCGAAAGCGCGCTCGACCTGTCGCAGGGAGAACTCAATCTCGAGCGCGAAGTCCTTCACGACCACGGCAATATGAGCGCGCCGACCGTTCTTTTCGTGCTTGAGAGGCTGATCGAACACGGCATTCCGCAAAGCGTTCTGATGACCGCGTTCGGGCCGGGATTTACCTGTGCGAGCCTGCTACTGGAAGCCGAATGAACAGCTATGCCGTCGTAATCCTCGCCTACGTCAGTCTCGAGCGGTTGTTCGAGCTGGTGTTCTCCAGCCGCAACACAAGGCGGCTGCGCGCGACGGGCGCGCGCGAACACGGCGCCGGCCACTACCCGTTGATGGTTGCCGTTCACACTTTGTGGATCGTCACCTTGTGGGCGCTCGCTTGGGACCGCGCCCCTGACTCTTTCTGGCTGGCGCTTTACGTGCTCCTGCAGGCCGCGCGCTTGTGGGTCATGGCCTCTCTCGGCCCCCGCTGGACCACTCGAATCATTGTCGTTCCTGGAGAGGATTTGGTGAGGGAAGGGCCGTACCGGTTCCTCAATCACCCCAATTACTGGGTGGTGATCGGAGAAATCGCCGTCCTTCCGCTGGTGTTCGGGCTTCCCTGGGTCGCGCTGGTGTTCACGGTTCTCAACGCTGCCGTGCTCACGATCCGGATCCGCGAAGAGAACCGCGCGCTGTGCTCAGCGGCTTGACGACGAGTCCAGCGCGCTCAGCCTCGGCTCGATCATCTGCAGCCATTCGAGACGGGCGCGAAGCTCGGCCAGTGCACCCAGCGTGCCCATCTGGTCGAGTTGTTCGGCGACACTGTCGCCCCGTTCATTGGAACGCTGTTCGAACCGGTCGATGACCGCCCTGGTCGCCGCCCGGTAATCGGCGAGCACGGCGGCGCGAGTTGCCGGTTCCAGAGCGGCAAGAAACTGCACTCGGGTTCGGATCGGATCGGCAGTCGAGGACCCCAATTCCGGGGTGGCCGTAAGAAGCCAGTCCCGAAGCGATTTCAGACCGCTTGGTGTAATCGACAAGGTGCGCGACTTGCGCGGGCCCTCCGGTTTCGACGCCCTCACCAACCCCGCCTCCGTGAGCCTGCGAATCGCCGGGTAAACCGTGCCGGTGCTCGAGCTCCATTCGACCGTGGTCGAGCCGGCGAAGTGGCTTCGCACTCCGTAAGCGGACATCGGCCCTTCGCGCCAGATGACACCGAGGATGCAATTATCGAGCTCCGTCAGCATCTTGCCGGTCCTGCTGTGGCAGCTTGCGAAAAGCCGCGGGTTCGGTGATATGGTGCGTAACGCACTATAGGATGATTCGATGCGCAACGCACTCGTCTTTCTCGTCTCCTCGCTCATCGCAGTTTCACCGGCGACTGCAGCACGCACCGCCGGCAATTCCGCACCGAAGGCAGCCACCTTGAAGCTCGAGCCTTTGGTACAGCGCTACCTTCAATGGCGCGGGGGCACTGCCTTTGCCGGCATGAAGACTCTCCGCATCGATTCGAAGGTGGAGACCGGCGGCCTTTCCGGGAGCGCGCGCGAATGGCTCGATTCCAGCGGACGGTTCCGGGAGGACTCGAATTTTTCCGTGACGAAGCAAGTCGTAGTGCGAACTCCGCTTCACGGCTGGAACGAGGATGACGGACTGGTAAGCCCGGTCGGACATTTCGACGTGGCTGACGCCCAGCATGACCTTCAGGTCCAGTTCGGCGATGCTCTTCGCCGGGGCTCGAAGGCGGCTGTCACTCGCCTCCCCGACGAACAGGTGGATGGCGGGCGCTATGCGATCGTCCGCATCGCATTCGCCGCGAACGACTATATCGACCTTCTCCTAGATCCCGCGACAGGCGCTCTCCACGGGACCAGGACCCACCGCGACGGCCGAACCACGTTCACCCGGCTGAGCGACTGGCGAATGGTGGATAAAGTTCGAATCCCGTTCCTTCGCGAAAGCTATCGCGCCAACGGAAAGCTCAATTCGACGGTCAAGGTGACCGATGCGACGATCAACGCGCAATTCGCGGATTCCCTGTTCGATCGTCCCGAAGCGGAAAAGTCGCTTCACTGGGCGGACGCCGGTTCGACCGGTCCGCTGCCGTTCAACCTGCTCAACGGCAACCGGATCTATATTCCTGCCACGGTCAACGGCACGCCGGTCGAGGTCCTGCTCGACAGCGGCGCGGAAACCACCATCCTGGACAAGTCTTTCGCCAAGCGCATTGGAAGCAAATCCGTTGGATCGGTCACCGCCGTCGGCACCGGCGGCGAGGATCAGGCCGGGCTCGCCAACGACGTCACGATCACGATCGGCAACATGACGCTCAATGCCGGGACCGTCGGCGTTCTCGACCTTTCCGGCGTGTCGAAGCGGATCGGCGTTCCCCTGCCCGTCATTCTCGGGCGCGAGGTCTTCCTGCAATCCATCGTCGACCTCGACCTTTCCGGCCCGACCATCGCGTTCATCGATCCGGCCGGCTTCACTCCCCCCGCCAATGCCGTCGAAGTCCCGCTCGAGCCGCTCAACGGGCTTCGAACGGTCCCGGTCTCGATCGAAGGGCGCCCGGCGGTTCCGATGACCTTCGACCTCGGAAATGGCGGCTACATGTTCCTTGAACACGCCTTTTGGCAGCACAATCGCCTGCTCGACGGGCGGCGAAGCAGCACCCGCTCGTCGGGAGCCATCGGCGGCGAGAACATCAATCGGGTCGCCACTTTGAAATCGGTGCGCTTCGCGGGAACCACGTTCCACGACGTCCCTGCCCAGTTCAACACCGCCGATGTCGAGACGGACAGCGATCGCCAGGCCGGCAATGTCGGACTTCCGCTTCTCGGCCGTTTTCGGCTGTTGATAGACTTCCCCCACAACCGGCTGTTCGCCATTCCGCTTGCCGACAGGGTGACCCGCCCGTTCGAGCGTGACCGCGCCGGCCTTCGCGTGGTGCGCGACGGCAACCGCCTCGACGTTACGTATGTCGCTGAAGACTCCCCCGCCTCGGCCGCCGGTTGGGAAAAGGGCGATGTGATCGTTGCCATCGACGGAAAGCCCGTCGGACCGGAGACCCCGCTCGGACCCGCAGGCGGCCTGATTTCTGCTCCAGCGGGGACAACGGTGACGCTGACGATGGCTGACGGAACGAAACGGCGACTGACCCTGGCCGACTATTTCTAGGAGCGCCGCCGCCGCGCTTGCGCCTGCCATTGCAGAGGGCTATATCGCACGCCTCTCCTCGACATCGTTATTGATGCTGAGGCTGGTCTCTCCGGAGGCCGGTCCGAGAGGCGTTTGAACTCAAGCAGGACCGCGAGTGGCCGATACGAAGGCAGTGACACGACTGATAGAACCCGAGGTAAGGAGCCTCGGCTACGATCTCGTGCGCGTCTCTTTCGTCGGCGGGAAGTCGGACCCGACTCTGCAGGTGATGGCCGAGCGGCCCGACACGCGCCAGCTCGACCTTGGCGATTGCGAGCGGATTTCGCGGCGGCTCTCGGAAAAGCTCGACGCGCTCGAAGCCGAAGGCGCCGACCCGATCGAAGGTTCGTATCGGCTCGAAGTCAGCTCGCCAGGCATCGACCGGCCGCTGACCCGGCTGAAGGATTATGACGACTGGTCCGGCCACGAGGCGCGGATCACGCTCGCCGAGCCCCAAGGCGGGCGAAAGCAATTCTCCGGGGTACTTCGCGGCACAGGCGAAAGCGGCGTCGTCCACATCCTCGGCAAGGACGGCAAGGATTATGTCCTTCCGTTCGATTCCATCTCCTCGGCGAAGCTCCTGCTCACCGACGAACTCATCAAAGCCACAAGCCCGCTCAGCACCGAAGGGGCGGACACGGTCAAGACGGAAGGTTAAGAAGACATGGCTACCGCAGCACCCGCGGCCCCGACTGCAAACAAGGCCGAACTGCTCGCCATCGCCGACGCGGTCGCGCGCGAAAAGCTGATCGACAAGGGAATCGTCATCGAGGCGATGGAGGACGCGATCCAGCGCGCCGCCCGCGCACGCTACGGCGCCGAGAACGACATTCGCGCCAAGCTCGACCCGAACACGGGCGAGCTTCGCCTGTGGCGCGTTCTCGAGGTCGTCGAAGAGCCGGAGGACCAGTTCAAGCAGGTCGACGTCAAAGGCGCACAAAAGCTCCAGAAGGATGCCAAGCTCGGCGACTTCATCGTCGATCCCCTGCCTCCGATCGAGTTCGGCCGAATCGCCGCCCAGGCCGCCAAGCAGGTCATCTTCCAGAAGGTCCGCGACGCCGAGCGCGAGCGCCAGTACGAGGAGTTCAAGGACCGCGCCGGCGAGATCATCACCGGAGTCGTGAAAAGGGTCGAGTTCGGCCACATCGTCGTCGACCTCGGCCGCGCCGAGGGAGTGATCCGTCGCGATGCGCAGATCCCGCGCGAAATGGTTCGCGTCGGTGACCGCATCCGGGCGCTGATCCTCCGGGTCAGCCGCGAAGCGCGCGGCCCGCAAATCTTCCTCTCGCGCGCTCATCCGGACTTCATGAAGAAGCTGTTCGCGCAGGAAGTCCCCGAGATTTATGACGGAATCATCGAGATCAAGGCCGCTGCCCGCGATCCTGGCAGCCGCGCCAAGATCGGCGTCATCAGCCACGACAGCTCGATCGATCCGGTCGGCGCATGCGTCGGCATGAAGGGCAGCCGAGTCCAGGCCGTCGTCCAGGAGCTCCAGGGCGAGAAAATCGACATCATCCCCTGGTCGGAAGACCTCGCGACGTTCGTCGTCAACGGCCTTCAGCCGGCAACGGTCAGCCGAGTCGTCATCGACGAGGAAGAGAGCCGGATCGAAGTCGTCGTTCCCGACGACCAGCTCAGCCTCGCAATCGGCCGCCGCGGGCAGAACGTCCGTCTCGCGAGCCAGCTCACCAATTCGCAGATCGACATCCTGACCGAGGCCGACGCGAGCGAGAAGCGCCAGCGCGAATTCGTCGAGCGGTCGACCATGTTCCAGGAAGAGCTGGACGTCGACGAGACCCTTGCGCAGCTCCTCGTCGCCGAGGGCTTCACCACGCTGGAAGAAGTCGCGTACGTTCCGCGCGAGGAAATCAGCACCATCGAGGGCCTCGACGAAGATATCGCCGAGGAGCTTCAGAGCCGTGCTTCGGAAGCGCTCGACCGCCGCGAGGCCGCGGCGCGCGAGGAGCGGCAAAAGCTCGGCGTCGACGATGCGCTGGCTGAAATGCCGCACCTGAGCGAGCAGATGCTCGTGACGCTGGGCAAGGCAGGGATCAAGACTCTCGACGATCTCGCCGATCTCGCGACCGACGAGCTGGTGCAGAAGAAAAGGGTCGAGCCGAGGCGCCGCTCCGATGCTCCGCTCCGTTCCGAGGACAAGGGCGGGATTCTCTCCGACTATGGCCTCACCGAGGAGCAGGGGAACGAGATCATCATGGCAGCGCGGGCGCACTGGTTCGAGGACGAGGATGGCGCATCCACGTCCGGCGACGAACCGCAGACCGAGGAGGCCGCCGATGCGGAATCCTCCAAATGATACCTGTGAGCGCGTAAAGCACACGCCCGAGCGGACCTGCGTCCTCACCCGCCGCAAGGCTCCGAGCGACACGCTGATCCGGCTGGCGCTTGCGCCGGACGGGACCGTGGCTGCCGACGTTCGCGCCCGGGCGCCGGGCCGCGGTGCCTGGATCGGCGTGGGCCAGGCCGAGCTTGCGGATGCGACCGCCAGCGGAAGGTTGAAGGGCGCTCTCCAGCGCGCCTTCAAGACCCGCGAGGTTTCCATCCCGGACGACCTCGCCGAGCGAACGGGCGAAGCGCTCCGGCGAGCGGCTCTCGATCGGCTGGGAATGGAAGCGCGCGCCGGGACCCTCGTCACAGGCTCCGATCGCATCGAAGCAGCCGCCCGAAGCGGCAAGGTTCACCTGCTCGTCCACGCCGCCGATGCCGCTCAGGACGGCACCCGCAAGCTCGACCAGGCACACAGAGTGGGCGCCACAACCCGCTCCGGCGGCGTGCAGGGGGTGATATTCCCGGCGGACCGCACTATCTTGTCATTGGCGTTGGGCCGCGAAAATGTGGTACATCTTGCCCTGACAGACCCCGCTGCCGCGGCACGCGTGACGCATGCGCTTGCCCGGTGGCGCAAATTCATTGACCCCGATGCCGGCCTGGATGGCGGCGATTCCGCCTCGGGAACCGGCTCGGCTGAAGAAGTTGAAGGAACAGAATGAGCGACCAGACCGACAAACCGAAGCTTGGAGCGCGCGCACCGCTCGGGATCAAGCGCACGGTCGAAACCGGCAAGGTGAAGCAGAGCTTCAGTCATGGCCGCTCCAACACGGTCGTGGTCGAGGTCAAGAAGCGGCGGGTTCTCGGCAAGCCGGGCGAAGCGCCCGAGCAGCCGAAGACTCCCGAGCCCGAGGCGGAAGCGCCGAAGCCGGTCGCCAAGAAGCCCGCGCCCAAGCCCGCTCCGCCGCGCCCGTCGCGATCGACACCGATCGACGACATGGCGACCCGCAAGGAAATGCAGGAACGCCTTCTTCGGGAAGCCGAGGAAGACCGCCTCCGCCTTGCCGAGGAAGCGCGCCGCCGCGAGGAGCAGGAGCGGCAGGAGCAGAACGAGCAGGAGCGGCGCCGGGCGGAGGAAAACCGGAACGCGGAGGAAAGCGCGGAGGAAGCGCGAATCCGCGCCGAGGCAGAAGTGAAGGCGGCAGCCGAGGCTGTGGCCGAAGCGGAAAGCGCCGCTGCGAAGCCGGAACCGGAAGCCGAAGCCAAGGGCCAGCGCCGCAGCACGCCTGCGCCCAAGAGGCCCGAGCCCGCACGTCCGTCACGCGGCCGCGAGGACCATCGCCATCGCGGTAAGCTGACCGTCAGCAAGGCGCTCGCCGGAGAGGATGACAACCGGGCTCGCTCGCTGGCGGCGCTTCGTCGCGCCCGCGAGAAGGAAAAGCGCGCCCACCAGCAGTCCGGCCCCGCGCAAAAGCAGGTCCGCGACGTCGTCGTTCCCGAAGCGATCACGGTCCAGGACCTCGCCAACCGCATGGCCGAGCGCGGCGCCGACCTGGTCAAGGCCCTCTTCAAGATGGGCATGCCAGTCACGCTTACGCAGACGATCGACCAGGATACGGCGGAACTGCTGGTCACCGAGTTCGGCCACAACATCAAGCGCGTCAGCGAAGCCGACGTCGAGATCGGAATCGGCGGAGAGGAAGATGCGCCGGAAACGCTCAAGGACCGTCCGGCCGTCGTCACCGTCATGGGTCACGTCGATCACGGAAAGACGTCGCTTCTCGACGCAATCCGCGGAGAGGACGTGGTCGCGGGCGAAGCAGGTGGAATCACCCAGCATATCGGTGCCTACCAGGTCTCCCTGCCCGACAAGTCGAAACTCACCTTCCTCGACACGCCGGGTCACGAGGCCTTCACGGAAATGCGCGCCCGCGGCGCCAACGTCACGGACATCGTGATCCTCGTGGTCGCCGCCGACGACGGGCTCAAGCCGCAGACGATCGAGGCGATCAATCACACCAAGGCGGCCGGCGTTCCGATGATCGTCGCGATCAACAAGATCGATAAGCCCGAGGCGAAGCCGCAGAAGGTCCGGGAGGAACTGCTGCAGCATGAAGTGATCGTCGAGCAGATGGGCGGCGACGTCCAGGACGTCGAGGTCTCCGCGCTGAAGAAGACCAACCTCGACAAGCTGCTCGACGCAGTCCAGCTCCAGGCGGAACTTCTGGAGCTCAAGGCCAACCCCGACCGCAATGCCGAAGGCACCGTGGTCGAGGCCAAGCTCGACAAGGGCCGCGGTCCGCTTGCAACCGTTCTCGTCCAGCGCGGAACGCTCCGTGTCGGCGACGTCTTCGTGGCCGGCGCATCGAGCGGAAAGGTTCGCGCGATGATCGACGACCGCGGGCGCCAGGTGAAGGAAGCCGGTCCGAGCGTTCCGGTCGAAGTGCTCGGGCTCTCGGCCGTCCCGGCTGCAGGCGATCCGTTCACGGTGGTCGAGGACGAGGCCCGTGCCCGCGAGGTCGCGGACTACCGGCAGGGCGTTCTCGACAAGCAGCGGACGACGGCGGCTCCGGTGACGCTCGAAAACATGTTCGCCTCGCACGCCTCCACGACCAAGGAACTTCCGCTGGTCATCAAGGCCGACGTTCACGGGTCACTGGAAGCGATCGTGCACGCCTTGAACCGGCTCTCGACCGACGAGATCAAGGTCCGTGTCCTGCATTCGGGCGTGGGCGGAATCACCGAAAGCGACGTTACTCTGGCCGGGGCAAGCGGAGCGCCGATCATCGGCTTCAACGTCCGCCCCAACGCCAAGGCTCGCCAGGTCGCGGAGCGGACCAACGTCGAGTTCCGCTATTACGACGTCATCTATCACCTCACCGACTGGGTGAAGGGCGCGATGGCCGGCGAGCTTGGTCCGGAGATCATCGAGACGGTGGTCGGCCGAGCCGAAGTCCGCGAGGTCTTCCCCGCCGGCAAGAAAGACAAGGCGGCCGGACTGCTCGTCCTCGAGGGCGTCATCCGCAAGGGTCTCAACGCCCGCCTCACGCGCGACGATGTCATCGTTTCCAAGACGACGATCTCCTCGCTGCGGCGGTTCAAGGACGATGTGGCCGAGGTCAAGGCAGGCCTCGAATGCGGCGTGCTTCTTGCCGACACGAACGACATCAAGGCGGGCGACAGCCTTGAGGTGTTCGAGGTGGAAGAGAGAGCACGGACACTCTGACCGGTGATGCCGCCGAGCGTCAACTTTGATTAATGCGGGAGCGAAACGAGCGTCGGTACGTCAAAAGACTGGCAGTAAATGACGGCTTGCGGCGGCGCGGGAACGAGCGGCCTTAGCCGCGCTGACCGTCAGGACCGACGGCGCGGCGATGCGACTGTCAGCGCCGCTGCGGCTTTAGGAGAATGGGGATGCGCCGCAACGAAACCGCTGAAGGCCGCTCGGTCCGACTGCTCCGCGTCGGAGAGCAGGTGCGTCACGTGCTGAGCGAGTTGCTTGCACGCGGCGACGTGCATGACCCGGTCCTGCAATCGCACCTGGTCAGCGTCACCGAAGTCCGCATGTCGCCCGACCTTCGCCACGCCACCGTCTTCGTGAAGCCTTTGCTGGGCCAGGACGAGGAGGCGGTGCTCAAGGCGCTTCGCCAGAACACCGCTTTTCTTCAGCGCGAGGTCGCGCAGCGGGTCCGGACCAAGTTCGCGGCGAAGCTCAAGTTCCTCGCCGACGAGAGCTTCGACGAAGGCAGCCACATCGACAAGCTGCTGAGATCGGACAAGGTCGCCCAGGACCTGGGCGCGGGCAACGAGGCCGAATGACAGCGCTCGGCGCGCCCATGCAGGGCGATGGCGTTCGCGCAGAACCGATGACCGAGACGCACCGCGAGGCACTCCGCGCCGCCTGCGCCGAAGATCCGGACATTTTCCAGCTGTGGATGCTCGACTTCGGACCGGAAGGCTTCGACGCCAGCTTCGATCGCATCGCCGAGCTTCCCTGGCATCGTTTCGTCCTGTTTCAGGGTGACGAGTTCGCGGGAATGTCCAGCTTCATCAATGCGGACCACCGGCACGGCGTCGTCGAGATCGGAAACACGTATTATCGGCCCAAATTCCGAGGCACCGGCTTCAACCGCCGGGCCAAGGACATGATGATCGCCCGCGCCTTCGACTGCGGACTGCGCCGGGTCGAGCTTCGCGTCGATCGCCGCAACCTGCGCTCGCAGGCCGCCTGCAGGAAGCTAGGCGCGGTCCAGGAGGGCATCATGCGCTCGGACCGCGTCACCTGGACGGGACACCTTCGCGACACCGTCCTCTTCGCCATCCTCAAGGATGAATGGCCGGTCTAACGCTCCGCAATGGGCCGAAAACGGACATTCGCGGTTCCCCGATAGCCCGTCCGCCAAAGCCGCGCTAAGCGTCGCGCCGTGGCCAAGCTCTATTTCTACTACGCAGCGATGAACGCGGGGAAATCGACCACCCTCCTGCAGGCCGACTTCAATTACCGCGAGCGCGGCATGGAAACGATGCTGTGGACCGCCTCGCACGACGACCGCTCCGGCACAGGCCGAATAGCATCGCGGCTGGAGATCGGTGCCAAGGCGAATCTGTATGACAGCGATACCGATTTGTTCGAAGCGGTCAGCGATGAATTGAAGCGCCGCAAAGTCGATTGCGTGCTGGTGGACGAGGCGCAATTCCTCACCCGCGATCATGTTCTACAGCTTTGCCGCCTCAGCGATGAAGTCGGCGTCCCGGTCCTCTGTTACGGCCTTCGAACCGATTTCCAGGGGAACCTCTTCGAAGGAAGCGCCGCCCTGCTCGCTCTCGCCGACGCACTTATCGAATTGAAGGCGGTGTGCGAGTGCGGGCGAAAAGCCACCATGAACCTTCGGGTCGACAGCCAGGGCTTCGCCGTTGCCGCAGGCGCGCAGACCGAGATTGGCGGCAACGACCGTTACGTGGCCCTTTGCCGCCGCCATTTCTTCGAGCGGCTTCGTGAGGGCGAGGCGCGCCAGCTGAGCCTTGGCCTTCCCCGCAAGGAGGCGGCGGAATGAGTGCTAACGGCGGAATGCCGGTCATCCACGTCGGCTATCCCAAGACCGCAAGCACCTGGTTCCAGAAGGCCTTCTACCCGCACCTCCGCTCGCCTCGTTACATCGGCCGGGACGCGCTCAAGGCGGAGCTTGCCGACTGGAACGCCCTCGATTTCGACGCGGCGGCGTTTCGCTCCCGGCGCTGGGCCTCGCCAAAAACGAGCCGGGCCTGATCAGCGAGGAAGGACTCGTCGGCTATCTCCACAATGGCGGCGTCGGCGGGATGGTCACCAAAGTGCTCGCGGAGCAGCTGAAGCAGGCCTATCCGGACGCCCGGATCGTCCTTTTCATCCGCGCGCAGCCGAGCATCCTCGTCGCCGCTTACGCCCAATATGTCCGGTCCGGCGGCACCCACTCGGCGCGCCGGTATTTCTTTCCCAAGGACTATCTGATCGGCCCCAATGCCGCGACCTACAAGCAGCCGCGGTTCGACATCGACTTCTTCCGCTATTCGCGCGTGATCAACCTGTATGAACGCCTGTTCGGCCAAGATAAGGTGCACGTCTTCCTCTACGAGCAGTTCGTCCAGGGCGGGATGGATTTCCTTCACGAATATGCCGACGAGCTCGGGCTGGACGTCGACTGGGACAAGGTGTCGATCGACCGCAAGCTCAAGAGCTATTCGCTTGGCCTGATCCGCTCGGCGCGGGCGATGAACCTGTTCACTGCGCGCTCGGTGCTCGACAAGAGGTCCGTTCTCCACCTGCCCGGATGGTACGACGCACGGCGAGCGCTGCTCGAACAGGTTAATCGCACCGGCGCCTTCGGATCCGCGCCGGGGCTGACCAAGCTCGTCGGAAAGGCCACCGCGGACTGGCTTTGCAACTCTTACGTGGAAGACAATTGCCGGCTTGCGACAAGCCACGACCTGCCGCTGGGCGACTATGGCTACCCTCTCACGCCTGTCGAAGCAGCGGAACGGCCGCGGCCCCGCCGGTGGCGCAAGCCGTTGCGCTTTTGACCGGGCGAGCGGCAAGAAGGACGAACGTGACTTCAAAACCCAACAGCCTCTGGGCCGCTCTGACCGGCCGCTTGCGCGCGGGCGAGGACAGCGCTCTTATCTCCTTCCCCAAGTCGGGACGGACCTGGGTGCGATTCATGCTTGCGTCCGTCGGGGTCGAGACGAAGTACGATCATGCCGGAGCGGAAACGCGCGACGGCAGGACGTTCGAGCAGATTCGCGGGCGACCGGCGAAGTGGTCGAAGCGGCGCATCGTCTTCCTCTTTCGGGACCCGCGCGACACGGCCGTTTCGAGTTATTTCCAGGCATCGAAGCGGCTCAAGGAAGGGCGGCGATTCCGTGGGAGTCTCGACGAATTCATCCGCGATCCGCGCTTCGGGATCGAGAAGATCGCCCGGTTCAATCTCCTGTGGCTGGAATCGGCTCCGCTGTTCCGGGATTTCATGAGCGTCAGCTACCGCGGACTGCAGTCCGACACGCAGGGCGAGCTGTCGCGGATCGTCGAGTTCATTACCGGCGCGCAAGCCGATGAGAGCCGCGTTCGCCGCGCGGTGGAAGACGGCGCTTTCGACAACATGCGCCGGCTGGAGCTGGCGCTCGGCCCTGCAAAGGATCGCCGCTCGCGCCTCGGCGGCGGCGACACGTCCGATTCGGAAAGCCTCAAGGCGCGGCGCGGGAAAGTGGGCGGCTGGAGCGACTATTTCAGTGCCGAGGACAGCGCCTACGCGGACGCCGTGCTCGAGCGCCTGGAGTATTTCGCCAGCGTCGCGGCCTTGCACGACGGAAAGTAGCCGATGGACGGCTGGATCATCCTCGACAAGCCGGTCGGGCTGGGTTCGACTCAAGCGGTGTCGGCCGTGAAGCGCGCTCTTCGCCAGGCGGGCGAGCCGAAGACGAAGGTCGGTCACGGCGGCACGCTCGACCCGCTGGCGAGCGGAGTCCTGCCGATTGCCGTCGGCGAGGCCACGAAGGTTGCAGGCCGAATGCTCGATGCGACCAAGACGTACGAATTCACGATTGGGTTCGGGGAGGAGACCGATACGCTTGACGCCGAGGGCGAGGTGGTTGCGCGCAGCGATGTCCGCCCCACAACCCCGCAGGTCGAAACCGTGCTGGCCCGTTTCACAGGCGAGATCGAGCAACTGCCCCCCGCTTATTCCGCGCTGAAAATCGCAGGAAAGCCGGCCTATGCGCGAGCGCGAGCCGGCGAAAGCGTCCACATGAAGTCGCGAACCGTCACCATTCATGCGCTTCGCCTGGTCGCGGCTGATTCCGGCTCTGCAACGCTCGCGGCCACCGTTTCCAAGGGCACCTATATCCGAAGCCTGGCGCGGGACATCGCCCGCGCATTGAATAGCGTCGGTCACGTGACCATGTTGAGGCGAACGCGCTCCGGCCCGTTCGCCCTCGAATCTGCCATTTCGCTGGACTTTCTGGACGAACTCGCTAAGGCGCGCGACCTGACGAGGGCGGTGCTTCCGTTGGAAGCTGCGCTGGACGACATCCCGGCCCTCCCCGTCACTCCCGATCAGGCGCGGCTGCTCCGTCACGGACAGCGGCTTGCCGGGTTCCCGGAGATGCCGGGGCTTCAACTCGCGGTCGAGGGCACGACCCCCGTCGCACTCGTCGAAGCCGCGGCCGACGGCCTCAAGGTCGTTCGGGGTTTCAATTTCTGAGATGTCGCGGAGTGAACAACGCATGTCGATTACCGCTGAACGCAAGCAGAAGCTCATCAAGGAACATGGCCGCGGAAAGGACGACACGGGTTCGCCCGAGGTCCAGGTCGCCATCCTGACGGAGCGGATCCGCAACCTGACCGACCATTTCAAGACCCACGCGAAGGACAACCATTCCCGGCGTGGCTTGCTGATGCTGGTCAACCAGCGCCGTTCGTTGCTCGATTACCTTCGCGGCAAGGACGAACAGCGTTACACCGATATCATCGCGAAGCTCGGCCTTCGCAAGTAACCCGTGAACGGCTCCCTCGCGGAGCCGTTTTCGTTTCGGACCTCCCGCAATCCGGCGGGCGTCCAGGGGGCAGGACTGAACGCCCCGAACCGCTAGCAGACCGGCTTGTCTGCCAATGCTGTCCCGCATCGCATCCGGCGAGCGGGTTGAAGGAAATCAAATGTTCGACATCAAAACTGTAGAAATCGAGCTCGGCGGAAAAACCCTCAAGCTCGAAACGGGCCGCGTTGCCCGCCAGGCCGACGGCGCGGTTATCGCGACCCTCGGCGAAACCGTGGTGCTGTGCGCAGTCACCGCCGCGAAGACCGTCAAGCCGGGACAGGACTTCTTCCCGCTGACCGTCCACTACCAGGAAAAGTTCTCTGCTGCCGGGCGCATTCCGGGCGGCTTCTTCAAGCGCGAGCGCGGAGCGACCGAGAAGGAAACGCTCACCTCCCGACTGATCGATCGGCCGATCCGGCCCCTGTTCCCGGAAGGCTTCTACAACGAAGTCCTCGTGATCGCGCAGGTTCTCTCGTACGACGGCGAGAACGAGCCCGACATCGTGGCCATGTACGCCGCATCGGCCGCGCTGACGATCAGCGGTGTTCCCTTCATGGGCCCGATCGGCGCAGCTCGCGTGGGCTTCAAGGACGGCGAATACATCCTCAACCCCTCGCCCGAGCAGATGCAGGACAGCGCTCTCGACCTGGTGATGGCCGGAACGCCCAATGCGGTGATGATGGTCGAGTCGGAAGCCAAGGAGCTTTCCGAGGACCAGATGCTCGGCGCCGTCATGTTCGGACACAAGGCCAGCCAGAAGGTTTGTGACGCGATCATTTCGCTCGCCGAGAAGGCTGCCAAGGAGCCCTGGGAGCTCAACACCGACAAGGACGAGAAGGCGAAGATCAAGGCCAAGCTCAAGGACCTCGTCGGCGACGACATCGCCAAGGCCTACAAGATCACGGACAAGCAGGAGCGCTCCAACGCTCTCGCCGAGGTCCGCGAAAAGGCCAAGGAAGCCTTCGCCGAAGCCGAACCGCAGGAGCAGCTGGTCGCACAAAAGGCGGTCAAGGCGCTCGAGGCCGACATCGTCCGCGGCGCCATCCTCAAGGACGGACGCCGGATCGACGGACGCGACACCAAGCAGGTGCGGCCGATCGAGGCGATGGTGCATTTCTTGCCCCGCGCCCACGGCTCGGCCCTGTTCACGCGCGGCGAAACCCAGGCGGTCGTCACCGTTACGCTCGGCACCAAGGAGTCCGAGCAGATGATCGACGGGCTTGCCGGCCTCTCCTACCAGCCGTTCATGCTGCACTATAACTTCCCGCCCTATTCGGTCGGCGAAGTCGGCCGCTTCGGCGCGCCGTCGCGGCGTGAAACCGGCCACGGGAAGCTCGCCTGGCGCGCGCTTCACCCGGTGCTGCCGAGTGCGGAGGAGTTCCCGTACACGGTGCGCGTTCTCTCGGACATCACCGAGTCCAACGGCTCGTCGTCGATGGCGACGGTGTGCGGCGGAAGCCTTGCTCTCATGGACGCGGGCGTTCCGATCAAGTCGCCGGTCGCGGGAATCGCGATGGGCCTGATTCTGGAGGGCGACGATTACGCCGTCCTGTCCGACATCCTGGGCGACGAGGATCACCTCGGCGACATGGACTTCAAGGTCGCGGGTACCGCCGATGGGGTGACCTCGCTCCAGATGGACATCAAGGTCGCCGGAATCACCGAGGAGATCATGAAGACGGCGCTGGCCCAGGCCAAGGAAGGCCGCGCGCACATCCTCGGCGAAATGTCCAAGGCCCTCCCCGAGACGCGGACCGAGCTTTCCGAGCACGCGCCGCGCATCGAGACGATGCAGATCCCCAAGGACAAGATCCGCGAGGTTATCGGCACCGGCGGCAAGGTCATCCGCGAAATCGTCGCCGAGACCGGCGCCAAGGTCGATATCGACGACGAGGGCATCATCAAGATCAGCTCGTCCGATCTCAGCCAGATCGAGGCGGCCCGCCAGTGGATCACCGGAATCGTCGCCGAGCCGGAAGTCGGCAAGATCTACACCGGTAAGGTTGCCAACATCGTCGATTTCGGCGGCTTCGTGACCTTCATGCCGGGCAAGGACGGCCTCGTGCACGTGTCGGAGATCAAGAACGAGCGGGTCGAGAACGTCCGCGATGTTCTCTCCGAAGGCCAGGAAGTGAAGGTCAAGCTGCTCGAAATCGATCCGCGCGGAAAGGTGCGGCTGTCGATGCGTCTCGTCGACCAGGAAACCGGCGAGGAACTCGAGGACACGCGTCCCCCGCGCGAGCCGAGAGGCGATCGTGACGGCGGCGGCCGGGGAGATCGCGGCCGGGGCGGCCGTGACCGTGGACCCCGCCGCGACGGCGGCGATCGTGGCGGACGCGGTGGAGATCGCGGCGGACGCGGCGGTCGTGACCGTGGACCGCGCGGCGACCGCAACGAAGGCGACAACGAACGCCAGGGCGGAGACGAAGGCGGCGAGCCGACGTTCGCTCCTGCGTTCCTGACCGGCGACGACAAGGAGTAGTCGCCATTGCGAGCCCGCGCTTCGGCGCGGGCGAAGCAATCCAGGCCTGAAGACAAAAGCCCCGTCAGCGATGGCGGGGCTTTTTCGCGCCTGCTCCATGCTCCCCTTCTCGCCGCGCTCATCGGCTCGGAAAGCTTTCACCCCCCCGCGCGTTGACCGTTTGGAAATGTGCCGGAATGGACCCAAGCCGGAGCGACGGGACACGTGAGCGGCGTTCCCGACCGGATCGCCAGTATCGAGGACCTCCGCCGAGAAGCGCACCGGCGAGTCCCCGGTCCCTTCATGGACTATGTCGAAGCAGGATCCTTTTCGCAGATCACGCTTCGCGAGAATCGCCGCGACCTCGAGTCCATCCGCTTTCGCGAGAAAGTGATGGCGGACGTTTCCAAACGCAATCTCGCCACGACCATGCTCGGCCACGATGTGACGATGCCGCTTGCGCTCGGTCCCGTCGGCATGTGCGGCGCAATCTGGTCGAATGGAGAAATACTCGCCTGCCGAGCAGCACATGACTTCGGAATCCCATTCGCCCTTTCGACCAATGCGCTGCTGTCCATCGACGATGTCGCCGAAGGCGTGGAGCGGCCGTTCTGGTTCCAGCTTTACCTTGAAAAGGACCGCGGCTTCTCCAAGTGCCTCATCGAGCGGGCGCACGCCGTCGGCTGCCCGGTCCTGATCCTGACCATGGACCTGCACGTGGAGGGCATTCGCTACGTCGACGCCCACAACGGTCTTGGAGCGCCGCCCAAGCTGACGCCGGCAAACATCTGGAGCATCGTTTCCCACCCGCGCTGGGCGTTTGCGATGCTTCACTCCAAGCGCTGGAGCTTCGGGAATTACGCCCAACGGGTACAGTCCGGCAGCGTCAAGGAAATGGCGCAGCTCGTCAGGAGCCAGCTCGATCCGTCGTTTGATCGCAAGACGCTCGAGTGGGTTCGGTCGCTATGGCCCGGCAAGCTCATCGTGAAGGGGATACTCGACGTAGAAGACGCGAAAATTGCCGTGGATTCGGGCGCAGACGCGGTTCTCGTGTCCAACCACGGGGGTCGGCAGCTCGACAGCGCGCCGTCCACAGCAGCCGTCCTGCCCGGCATCGTGGAAGCGATCGGCGACAGGACCGAAGTCTATGTCGACGGCGGCGTCCGAAGCGGGCTCGACATCCTCAAGTTCCTGGGTCTCGGCGCCAGGGGCTGCTTTTGCGGGCGAAGCTACATCTACGGGCTCGGCGCCTACGGACAGGCGGGAGTTACGAGGGCGCTGGAAATCCTGTCCGAGGAACTGGGCATCGGAATGGCGCTAACGGGTATCACCGACGTCCGGAACGTTCCCCCGGAGCTGGTCCTTCGCCGCCTTCCGCAGCCGGAGCAGCCGGACCGATGCGCAGCGCCACGCGTTACCTCACCGAAAGGAGAAGCTGAGCAATGAGCACCACTGCCGGCGATATTCTCGTCCAGACCCTGATCGACTGGGGCGTGGAGGTCGTTTTCGGAATTCCCGGAGACGGCATCAACGGGGTCATCGAATCGCTTCGCGAGCGCGAGGACGACATCCAGTTCATCCAGGTTCGCCACGAGGAAGCGGCCGCATTCGCTGCCTGCGCCTATGCGAAATGGACCGGAAAGCTCGGCGTGTGCATCTCCACCTCCGGTCCCGGCGGCGTGCACCTGCTCAACGGCATCTACGACGCCAAGCTCGACAGCCAGCCGGTGCTTGCGATTACAGGGCTCCAGTTCCACGACCTGCTCTGCACCCACACACAGCAGGACATCGAACTCGACAAGCTGTTCATGGATCCGTGCGTCTATTCGGCGCGAATCATGGGTCCTGCCCACACGGCCAATGTCGTCGAGCTCGCGTGCAGGACGGCGCTGAGCTACCGCCAGCCGGCGCACGTCACCATTCCCGTCGATATCCAATCGATGCCGGTCGAGGATTCGCACCGCTCGAAGCGCAATGTGCCCAACCACGTCTCTGACATCATGGCCCACGGCGGCCACCTGCCCGATCAGGCGCAGCTCAGGGCGGCAGCCGACATTCTCAATTCCGCCAAGAAGCCGTTCATCCTCGCCGGGCGCGGCGCAATCGGCGCCACGCGCGAGCTGGAGGAAATGGCGGACAAGCTCGGAGCACCGGTCGGCATGGCGCTGCTGGGCAAGGGCGCGATTCCCGACACCAGCCCGTTTGCGACCGGCGGCGTCGGCCTCCTCGGCACGCCCGCCTCGCAAGATGCGTTCGAACAATGCGACACGCTGCTGATCGTGGGCTCCTGCTTCCCCTACATCGAATTTTATCCAAAGCCCGGCGAAGCGAAGGCGGTTCAGATCGAGCTCGACCCGCGGCGGATCGGCTTGCGCTATCCCGTCGATGCAGGGCTTGTCGGCGACAGCGCCGCCGTCCTTCGCGAGCTGCTGCCAATGGTGAACCGCAACGAGGATCGCGGCCATCTCGAGGACGCGCAGGATGCGATGAAGGACTGGCGCGAGCGGCTGGAAGAGCGCGGCACCCGGACCGACAGCCCGATGAAGCCGCAGGTGGTCACGCACGAGCTCAACAAGCTGATCGACGACGATGCCATCCTGATCACCGACAGCGGCACCATCACGACCTGGACGGCGCGCTACGTGGACATGCGCGGCGACATGCAGTTCAGCTGCTCGGGAACGCTTGCCAGCATGGCCTGCGGCCTGCCCTACGCCATCGCTGCAGCCGTCGCTTATCCGGATCGACAGGTCGTCGCAGTGGTCGGCGACGGTTCGGCGGGCATGTTGATGGGCGACATCGTCACGCTCGACAAATACGGGCTGAACGTGAAGCTGATCGTCATCAAGAACAATGTCCTCGGCCAGATCAAGTGGGAACAGATGGTCTTCCTGGGGAACCCGGAATACGTCTGCGAGCTCGAGCCGATCGACTTCAGCAAGGTTGCCGAAGCCTGCGGAGTCCCGTCGGTCAGAATCGACGATGCCGAAAAATGCAGCGAGCAGCTTCGCGACGCGCTGTCGCGCAAGGGCCCGTGCCTCATCGAAGCAGTCGTCGATCCTAACGAGCCGCCGATGCCGCCGAAGATCAATTCCAAGCAGGCGCTTCACTTCGCCGAGGCACTTGCGAAAGGCACTCCGCACGCCGGCAAGATCGCTCTGACGGTCGCTTCGGACACTGTTCGCGAACTGGTGTGACTCGCACCGGCGAGCGCATACGCAAGGAGCGGCCATCGGGCCGAATCGGTGCAGACTACCTGTTCTATCCGCCCGGCGAAGCAGGCGCCCTTGCAGAGGATTTGCGCAACTCGCTCGCCTGCCCGGTAGACTTCGACAGGCAGGGGCGGGCACTCTACGCAGCCGACGCGTCCAATTACCGCCAGGTCCCGATCGGAGTCGTCTTTCCGCGGAACAAGGAGGACGTCGTCCAGGCGCTGGCGATCTGTCGCCGGCACGACGCGCCGGTGCTGTCCCGCGGCGGCGGCACCAGCCTTGCCGGACAGACGTGCAATGCCGCGGTGGTGTTCGACTTCAGCCGCTTTATGAACGCGATACTCGAGCTAGACCCTGCCTCGCGCCGCGCGCGAGTCCAGCCGGGCTGCATCCTCGACCACCTTCGCGACGCAGCCGAAGAGCATAACCTCACCTTCGGTCCAGACCCGGCGACGCACGATCACAACACGCTCGGCGGAATGATCGGCAACAATAGTTGCGGCGTCCATTCGGTGATGTCCGGGCGCACGGCCGATTACGTCGAGCGGCTGACGATCCTGACCTACGACGGCGAAATCCTCGAGGTCGGACCAACTCCACAAGCCGAACTGGCGTCGATCATCGAAGAGGGCGGAAGGCGTGGAGGGATCTATCGCGATCTCGTTGATCTTCGCGACCGCTACGGACGCCTGATCGAGCAGAGATATCCGCAGATCCCGCGACGGGTCTCCGGGTTCGAAAATCTCGACACACTTCTCCCCGGACGGGATTTCAACGTCGCCCGGGCGCTGACCGGGACCGAGGGAAGCTGCGTCCTCGTGCTCGAAGCCGAGCTCAACCTCGTCCACAGCCCCGCATATCGCGCCCTCGCCATCATCGGTTTCGACGACGTCTATGCGGCCGGCGACGCGGTCCCGCGCGTGCTCGAACACGAACCGTGCGGGCTCGAAGGCTTCGACGACCGTCTTTACCGCGCAATTCAGACCAGCAACGCGCCCTCGCAGGGCCTGCGATACTTCCCCGACGGCGGCGGATGGCTGATCGTCGAGACAGGCGGCGAGACCATGGCGCAAGCCGAAGACCGCGCCCGAGCGGTCGCCAGCGAATTCGGCCGCTCGAAGGTCATTGCCGACAAGGCGAAGCAGAAACAGGTGTGGGCCGCCCGCGAAGCCTCGCTCGGGGCGACGGCCTGGATCCCGGGTCAACCGTCCACCTGGCCCGGATGGGAGGACAGCGCCGTCCCGCCCGATCGGCTGGGCGATTACCTGCGCGACATTCGCGCGCTGATGCACAGGCACGGCTACGAAGCCGCTTTCTACGGGCATTTCGGCGACGGCGTGCTGCACTGCCGTATCGACTTCGACATCCGGACGGAGCCGGGGCTCGCCAACTACCGGCAGTTCGTCACCGAGGCAGCAAGGCTGGTGACGTCCTACGGAGGATCGCTGTCGGGCGAGCATGGCGACGGCCAGGCGCGCGCCGAGCTTCTCGACATCATGTATGGCGCGGAGCTCGTCGAAGGCTTCCGGAAGTTCAAGGCGATCTGGGACCCGCGAGGCAAGATGAACCCGGGCAAGGCGATCGAGCCCTTCCCCCTGGATTCGAACATTCGGCTCGGCCCCGCCTACGACCCGCCGGAACTCGATACGCATTTTGCGTTCCCCAACGATCGCAATTCCTTCGCGCGGGCGACAATCCGCTGCGTGGGTGTCGGCAAGTGCAGGCGCCGCCAGGTCGACGACGAGGTGATGTGCCCGTCCTATCTCGCCACCAACGAGGAGAAGCATTCCACCCGCGGCCGGGCGCACCTGTTGCACGAGATGGTTCGCGGCGAAGTGGTCCGCGACGGCTGGGACAGCGAGGAGGTCGAAGACGCGCTGTCGCTATGCCTCGCCTGCAAGGGATGCCGAAGCGACTGCCCCGTCGCCGTGGACATGGCCACCTACAAGTCCGAATTCCGATCTCACCATTACCGGAACCGGCAACGCCCGCGCTCGGCCTGGTCGATGGGCTTCATCCACCGCTGGGCGCGAATGGCCGACCATGCGCCGAGGCTTGCGAACGTCGCGGTTGGTGCGCCGGGGTTGTCAACGCTGGCGAAGTGGGTCGGCGGAATCGATCAGCGGCGGCGCGTGCCGCGCTTCGCCACCCCGTCTTTTCGGAAGCGGTTTTCCGCCAAGGACACATCGTCCGACACGGTGATGCTGTGGCCCGACACGTTCAATAACTACTTCCGGCCCGACACCGCGATGGCGGCGGTCCGCGTGCTGGAATCGGCAGGGTTCGCCGTCACGATTCCGCCGCGGCCGCTGTGCTGCGGACGGCCTCTCTACGACTGGGGGTATTTGGACGAAGCAAAGGCGCTTTGGGAAGGCACGTTCGATGCGCTTGCCGAAACGATTCGAGCCGGAATCCCGATCATCGGGCTGGAGCCCGCCTGCACGTCGGCTTTCAAGGACGAGCTTCCGGGGCTTTTCCCTGAACGGGACGAGGCGAAGGCGCTTTCCGGGCAAGTTGTGCAATTCAGCGACTTCGTCGCCGCCAACTTCGACCGCTTCCCCGACCCGCGCACCGGCGGACGAGCGCTGCTCCAGGTGCACTGCCACCACCACGCGGTTATCGGGTTCGACTGCGAAGCAGAGATCCTCGACCGGCTCGCGGTTGACGTCGACCGGCCGCCCCAGGGCTGCTGCGGAATGGCCGGCGCATTCGGATTCGCGCGGGAAACGCACGACGTCAGCATGACCATCGGTGAACGCGTGTTGCTGCCGGCTGTGCGAAAGGCGCCGAGCGACACGCTCATCCTCGCGAACGGCTTCAGCTGCCGGGAGCAGATCGAGCAGGGCACCGGGCGCCCAACGCTCCACCTCGCGGACCTGCTCGCTCAGCGGATGCTCTGATCATCAGCCCCGACCGACCCACTCACGTTCGGCAGGAATCTGTGCAACATGTGCCGTTCGCCAAACCTGGGTGGATTTGTCTGACTCTTTCAACGATGAGCGTGGTTGTGAAATTCTATTGGTTGACGAGCGTCGAGTGCCGCGGATGAGACTTGATCGGCTTTATGTCGAAAAGCCCTGGGGAGTGACTGACCTCCCGCCGATGTTCGACCAGCCGGCGGCGGGCAAGCGCATCGGGGAAGTCTGGTTTACCGGAGCGGGCGATCAACCGCTTCTGGTCAAGTGGCTCTTCACCAGCGAGCGCCTCTCCGTCCAGGTTCATCCAAACGACGACCAGGCCCGCGCTCGCGGAATCGGGCGCGGCAAGCGCGAATGCTGGTTTGTCGTCGATTCGCAGCCAGGCGCGACTCTCGGGCTGGGACTCAAGCGCGATGTTGCGGCGGACGATCTCCGGAAAGCGGCACTGGACGGCTCGATCGAGCAGATGCTGGACTGGCATCCGGTTCGATCCGGCGATTTCTTCCTCGTCCCGCCGGGGACGATCCATGCCATCGGCGGCGGGATTTCGCTTATTGAATTCCAGCAGAGTTCCGACGTCACTTACCGGCTTTACGATTACGGGCGCGGCCGCCCGCTCCACCTGGACGAAGGGCTGGCGGTTGCCCGCCGTGAGCCCTACCCGCCCGCACTTGCCCAGCACCTGGAAGCGGACGAACATCGCATCCTCGTCGACGGTCCGGATTTCATCCTTGTCCAGGCGAGCCAGGATGCCCTGACGGACCGAAGGCGCTGGGTAATTCCGCTAAGGGGGGAGGTCCGCAGCGAGGGCGAGTGCGCCAGGCCGGGCGACGTCCTGCTCGCCGAAGCCGGTCAGCGCCTGGAGTCGGAAGATGCGCGGCTGCTTGTCGGAGCAGTCGCCTAGGCCGTCATCGCCAGCGCAATTGCGCCCAGCGGGCCGGCATCGCTCCCCAGGGCGGGTGCGCGCACATACGGTTCGCCCTCGGGCAGGCCGACGTAGCCGTTGAGGCTGTCGAGGAGCAGTGCGTTTACCCGTTGGAGCAAGTGCGGCTGCCGCGCAATCACACCACCGCCCATCGCGACGGCGCGTGGTGCTGCCGCACAGACGATTGCGTGGCAAAGCTGGGCAAGTGCCCAGGAGACGTTGGTCCAGAGCGGGTCGTCAATCGCGAGTTCGGCTAGCGGCCGGCCCTGCGCTCGAGCTTCGATCGACGGGCCGGCGGCAAGGCCTTCGACGCAATCCCCGTGATAGGGGCAGGATCCGGAAAAATCGTCGCCCGGCCGCCGCGCCACGCGGACATGGCCAAGCTCGCAATGGCCAAAGCCACGCGTAGGTCTCCCATTCACGATCAGCCCAACGCCGACTCCGGTGCCGACGGTCACGTAGGCGAAATCGCCGAAGCCCCGGCCCGAGCCCCATCGCATTTCGGCCAAAGCGGCGCCGTTGACGTCGGTGTCCAGCACGGCCGGTGCCGACGCGGCGCGCTGCAGCGGCGCAAGTACGTCGGCTCCCCGCCACTTCGCCTTGGGAGTGCTGGCAATCTGGCCGAAGCGCGGTGACTTCGGGTCGAGATCGAGCGGACCGAAGCCACCAATTCCGAGCGCTTCGATGCCGTACCTGGAGTGCCACGTCTCAAGCATTCCGGCGAGCGATCCCAGTGTCTCATCGGGGGTGGTTGTCGGGACCGCATGCCGCTCCAGCACGTCATCCGGCCCGCTCGCGAGGATGGCGATGCACTTGGTCCCGCCAAGCTCAACTCCGGCATAGAGGCTCATGCGCAGCCGAGAATGTGGCTGTTTTTCGCGGTTTGTCGCGCGATTGCCATGGACGGCGAACCTAGATCGTGGAAGTCAGGCTTCACGCATATCCATGGCAGCGCCGCTTGCGCCAGGAAAGTCTTTGTTTTCAAATGCCAGTGGCTGGTGGAGCTGGGGGGAATCGAACCCCCGACCTCTGCAGTGCGATTGCAGCGCTCTCCCATCTGAGCTACAGCCCCGCGCCGCCAGCCTGGACAAGAAAACCCGGGTCTCTCCCGGCGTTTGGAAGCGGCTCCTTAGCCGTGCTTTGGCCGCGGCGCAATCGCTCGCCGCACCGCCGCCCCGCCCCGCCGAAAACAGCCGTTCGCGGGCGCTTCCGGCCGGAACGGCGCAACTCTTCCGTTCGTTTTTGAACTGACTAGGCGAAGGCGCCAGCCCGGCCCTTCGACACGTGACTTCACACGAAGGGAGACAAGCACATGGCATACGACCGTTACGACAGCCGTCGAGACAGAGAACACGAACGCGGATTTTTCGAAAAGGCGGGGGACGAAATCGCCTCCTGGTTCGGCGACGACGAGAGCGAGCGCCGACGCCGGAACGACGAAATGGACCGCAACCGCGACGACGACGGCTGGGGCCGCGATCCCTATTGGGGCCGCGACAGCAACAACGAGCGTGGCTACGATCGCGAGCGCGAACGAAGCACCTACCGTGGCTATCAGGACACCGGCGCCCGCCACCCCGATTACGACCGCTCCGGCTACGAGCCGATGAACTGGACGTCGAGCGACCGCGACTATCGCTCGTCAAGGCCGCGTTCGAACTTCGACCGCAGGGGCTATGACGACTATCGCCGCGATACCTCGCCACGCGGCTACGGATATGGTCCGTCGGTCCACAATCCAGGCACCAGCTACATCGGCGGCTACGGCTACAGCCGCGGCGACGGCCCTGCCTACGGCTCCGGCGACGCGTACGGAAGCAGCGGTTACGGAAGCGGCCGCTCAGACTATGACCGCGACTTCGACCGCGGACGCTATCAGCGCTCGCAAAGCAACTGGGAGCGCGACGATTATCGCAACACCAGCTATGCCGGCTCCGACCGCGGCAACGAGCGTCACTATACCGCGTGGCGGCAACGGCAGCTCAACGACCTCGACCGCGATTACGATCAATATTGCCGCGAACGGCAGGAGCGGTTCGAAAGCGATTTCGGCGCCTGGCGCGAGAACCGGATGAACAAGCGCCAGCAACTGCGCGGAATTCGCGAGCACATGGACGTGGTCGGTAACGACGGCGAGAGGGTCGGAAAGGTGGACAAGGTCCGCGGCGACCACATCATTCTCACCAAGTCGGATTCCGACGACAATCGGCACCATGCGATCGATTGCTCGATGGTCCAGTCCATCGAAGGCGACCAGGTTCGCCTCGACGTGTCCGCAAGCGAAGCGAAGGACCGCTGGCAGGAGACGGATAACGACCGTGCCTTCTTCGGGCGGGACCGCGATGAGGAGACCAACCTCAATCGCAGTTTCTCGGGCACGTACGAGAGCTAATCCCGACGTACGCCAATAACCGAACCGACAGGACCCGGCGGCTGGAAGGCTGCCGGGTCTTTCGCATGGGCCGCCCGGAAGCTATCGCAACGGCTCGCTAGCAGGAGAGATCGATGGCGCGCGCATGGCACCTGATGAACCGTCCGGAGGGACTGCCCTCGAGCGAGGACTTCGCGCTGAAGGATCTCGAGCTTCCAAAGCTCGGTGACGGCGACGTGCACGTCCGCAATCTCTTCTTGTCGGTGGACCCGTACATGCGCGGGCGAATGAACGAGTCGAAATCGTATATCCCGCCATTCCAGCTCGACGCCCCAATGGAAGGCGGCGCGGTCGGCGAAGTGGTCGAATCGAACGCCGACGGCTTCGCTCCCGGGGACCTCGTCCTGCACATGGCCGGCTGGCGCGACGAAGCCGTTCTGCCCGCAAAGGCGCTGACGAAGCTTCCGCAGATCGGCGCGGACCCGAAGGCGTTCCTCAGCCACCTGGGAATGCCGGGAGCGACCGCTTACTTCGGGCTCCTCGATTGCGCAGAGGCGAAGGAAGGCGACATCGTCTTCGTCTCCGCGGCCGCAGGCGCGGTTGGCTCCGCAGTCGTGCAGATCGCGAAGGCGAAGGGCATGACGGTGATCGGGTCGGCCGGCGGTCCCGACAAGTGCGATTTCGTCCGCGCTCTCGGTGCGGACCGTGCGGTCGATTACCGCGACGGCCCGATCCTCAAGTCCCTCCGCGACGCTGCCCCGGACGGAATCGACGTCTACTTCGACAACGTCGGCGGCGATCATCTCGACGCCGCCTTCGCTCGAGCTCGCCTGCACGCACGATTCGCCCTGTGCGGAATGATCGCCGGCTACAACAGCCGAGAGCCGATGGAATTTCGCTACATCATCCGAATGATCGCGATGCGGATCACGATGAAGGGCTTTCTCTATGGCGATTACGTGTCGCGCCTGGACGAATTCTACCGCGACATGGGCGAGTGGGTCGCAAGCGGGAAGGTAAAGCCGCACGAGACCGTCTTCGACGGACTGGACAAGGCAGCAGATGCCTTTCTCGGCCTGTTCACCGGGGCCAACACCGGCAAGATGCTCGTTCGCGTCTAGCGGAGATTCTGGCAGGCGGCTGGATCACCGCTGGTATAGCCCGTGCGAAGCGCCGCCATTCGCTGCGCGGATGTCCCGTGCGTGAAGCTGTCCGGGACCACTCGGCCCTGGGTTTCCTTCTGAAGCGTGTCGTCGCCAATGGCTTCCGCGGCGCGCATTCCTTCTTCGAAATCGCCCTGCTGCATGACAGGTTGTCCGTCGGGTGCTTTCGCATTTGCCGCCCACACTCCGGCATAGCAGTCCGCCTGAAGTTCCACTCCGACCTGGATGTGGTTGCCCTCTACACGGCCCGCGCGAGCCTGTGCGCGCGATGCGTTGTCGAGCGTGCCAGTGACATCCTGGACATGGTGCCCCACCTCGTGCGCAATCACATAGGCCATCGCGAAGTCCCCGGGAGCCTGGAATCGCCTGGCAAGCTCGTCGAAAAACTGGGTATCGAGGTAGATGTTCTTGTCGTTCGGACAATAAAACGGCCCCATCGCCGATTGTGCCATTCCGCAACCTGAGCGGTCGGCTTCGGAATAAGCGACCAACTCGGTCGGCGTGTAATTCACACCTTTTTGCTGCAGGAGCCTGCTCCAAACGTCCTCCGTGGAGCCGAGCACCTGACGCAGGAAATGCTCCATTTGCGGGTCGAGCGTGCTCTGGCCCGAAGCTGCGGATTGCTGGCTTTGCGGTTGCTGGCTGCCGCCGCCGCCCAGAATGCCGCCAAGGCCGCCGACGGAGCTGAGGATGAAGTAGCCGACCAGGAGGACAACGACACCGCCAATTCCGAAGCGGCTTGCGACAAGCGGGATCAGGCAGCCGAGACCGCCGCCACCGCCGCCGAACCCGCCGACACTTCGGCCGGTGTCGTCCCGGAAGTTGCTGCTTTCCCGTTGATTGCCGAACCGCATTGCCTGTCCTCCGTCTCCCGCCCAATGCGCGAGCGCCACAGCAGTTGCAAAGAGGCGCTCGTGCGGCGACTGGGGGCGGGAAAGGAGTTGGCATGATTCTCGAGGGAAAAGTCGCGCTGGTCACCGGGTCGACGTCAGGAATTGGATTGGCCATCGCTCGCGCACTTTCGGCTGAAGGTGCGAAGCTGATGATCAACGGATTTGGCGATGCAGCGGAAATCGAAAAGCTGACCGACGAACTCGGAGCGATTCACGACGGCGCCGACATGTCGGACCCGGACTCCATCGAACGCATGATGAAACGTTGCGCCGGCGAGCTCGGTGGCCCCGATATCCTCGTCAACAACGCCGGCATTCAGCACGTGTCGCCGGTCGAGAGCTTTCCGCCTGACAAGTGGGACGCGATCATCGCCATCAATCTCTCCGCGGTCTTCCACACCACCCGTCTCGCTCTGGGCGCGATGAAGCAAAACGGATGGGGCCGGGTCATCAATACCGCATCGGCGCACAGCCTCGTCGCCAGCCCCAACAAGTCAGCCTATGTCGCCGCCAAGCATGGCGTGGCAGGCTTCACCAAGACCGTCGCTCTAGAAGCCGCCCGCGACGGCGTGACGGTCAACTGCATCTCGCCGGGATACGTGTGGACGCCGCTTGTCGAAAATCAGATTCCGGACACCATGAAAGCGCGCGGGCTGACCCGCGAGCAGGTGATGAACGACGTCCTCCTGGCCGCGCAGCCGACCAAGAAGTTCGTCACGCCCGAACAGGTCGCCGCTCTCGCGCTTTTCCTGTGCCGCGACGATGCCTCGGCAATCACCGGCGCGAACATCAGCATGGACGGCGGCTGGACGGCTGCATAGGCTGCATCCGATGCGGCTTTTTCTCGCTTCGCTCGCGCTCGCCTGCACCGGCTGTTCGGCATTGCAGCCGTCGGGCGCCGTCGTCGCGCCGAATCGCGACTGGCGAGCCGTCGCCACCGGAGCCGACCGGGAGCGCCTTGCGCAGTGGCGCGACGCCTTCACCGCGGGTCTCGCAGCGGCGCGGGCCGGCGGATATGCATCGCAGGTGGAAGACGAAGGCGTTCTTCTCGACCCGGACGCAGCAATCGGAGGAGGGATTGCGAACGGGGCTTACCGCTGCCGGGTCATCAAGCTCGGAGCCCAGTCGCCCGGCGTCCCTGACTTCGTCGCTTATCCCGCTTTCCACTGCCGGGTCCGGCAGCACGGCGCGGTGCAGGATTTCAGGAAGCTGGACGGTCTTCAAAGGCACGTGGGGCTGATTTTCCCCGACGGCAGCCTTCGCCAGGTCTTCCTGGGCACGCTCGTCGTCGGAGACGAGCAACGCGCAATGCATTACGGCGTCGATCCCGAGCGCGACGTCGCCGGCTTCGTGGAGAGGATCGGGCCCGACCGGTGGCGGCTCATCATGCCGCGGCCGCATTTCGAATCCACCATCGACATCATGGAATTGCTGCCCGAAAGCGGGCGAACAGAGGGAGGGGTTTACCAATGAGGTTTGCAGTTACCGCCGGAGCGCTCGCAATGATTCTGTCGAGCGCTGCTCCCGCAGCCACCCTGGACGAGGCGGTCCAAGCGGACATGCCGCAGCTGATGGCGCTGTACCGCGACCTCCATGCGCATCCCGAACTGTCGATGCACGAAGTGCAGACCTCCGCGAAGCTTGCCGCGGAGGCGCGCAAGCTTGGCTTTGCGGTCACCGAACATGTCGGCAAGACGGGCGTCGTGGCGGTGATGAAAAACGGCCCCGGGCCAGTGCTCCTCATCCGCTCCGACATGGACGCCCTCCCGGTCAAGGAGCAGACCGGGCTCCCCTTCGCCTCTGCGGCCGTTGGGAAGCTTCCCGACGGAACGCCTACGCCGATCATGCATGCCTGCGGGCACGACACGCACATGACGACCTGGATCGGCACCGCGCGGCGGATGGCGGCGATGAAGGACCAGTGGTCGGGAACGCTGGTGATGATCCTCCAGCCCGGAGAAGAAATCGGCGCGGGCGCAGAGGCGATGCTGAGCGACGGCCTGTACACGCGCTTTCCAAAACCGGACGTAGCGCTTGCCTTCCACGATTCCGCGTCGCTTCCGGCCGGAGTCATCGGAGTCACTCCCGGCTATGCTCTCGCCAACGTCGATAGCGTGGACATCACGGTTCACGGCATCGGCGGCCATGGCGCCTATCCGCAGGCCACCAAGGACCCGATCGTGCTCGCGTCACGGATCGTGACCACGCTTCAGACCCTGGTGAGCCGAGAAAACGACCCGCAAAGCCCGGCCGTCGTCACCGTCGGGAGCTTCCATGCCGGTTCCAAGCACAATATCATTTCGGACGAAGCCAAGCTTCAACTCACGGTCCGAAGCTATACGCCCGAAGTCAGGAAGCTGCTTCTGGACGGCATCAAGCGAATCGCGCGCGGCGAAGCGATCGCCGCCGGCCTGCCGCAGGACAAGATGCCCGACGTGGCCGTCCGAGAGGGCGAATACACGCCGTCCACCTTCAACACGGAAGCGCTGACGAACCGCGCGCTCGCGCTGTTCAAGACACATTTCGGCGACGACAGGGCAATCAAGACGCCGCCGGTGATGGGCGGCGAGGACTTCAGCCGCTACTGGCTGGCAGACAAGTCGATGCAGAGCCTGATCTTCTGGGTCGGCGGGGTTCCGCAGGCGAAGTGGGACGCGGTCGATGGCGACACGCAAAAGCTTCCCTCGCTCCACAGCCCGTTCTGGGCACCGGACGCACAAAAGGTCATTTCCACCGCCACGGAGGCGATGACGCTCGCCGCGCTCGACGTGCTGAAAAAGGGCTGATCTACTCTGCCGCCCAGCGGGTGGCCTTCTCGATGATCGTGAGCTCCCGGAGCAGCGCATCCACTGCGCCGGTAAGCTCTGGCAATTGCGTGATCTGGTGACGAGCGCCGCGATAGGACTCGACCATCAGGATCGCGTCGATCAGGATCGGCACGACGAAGCTTTCAGGGTCTTCGACCTCGCTTAGCCCCTGCAACAGCTCCAGCGCCTTTCGCCTTGCCCCCTCCGGGTCAGAAACGATTGCCGTCCGGCCGATCATCCACGCCATGCACTCAACTCCTCGCCAACGACAGTAAGCGCGGGGTCGCGGTAGGGAAGTTCGTCCGGGCGCGTTCGGGAGGCGCCCTGCCGTTAACGGTTCAGGCGCTCGCCTGATCGAGGCGCGCGATCTGCTCCGGCGTCAATTCGAGCGACATGGCCGCGACCAGTTCCGCAAGCTGCGGAATGCTCGTCGCGCTGGCGATTGGCGCGGTTATTGCCGGCTGCTCCTTCGTCCATGCGAGCGCGACGGTCGCCAAGGCGGCGCCCGTTTCGGCAGCGACCTCGTCGAGTGCCTCGAGCACTTTGGGCCCCTTGCCTTCGAGATAGTCGACGTTGCGTAGCCCGCGCGGACTCTTGTCGAGATCGGCTCGCGAACGGTACTTACCCGTCAGAAAGCCGTTGGCGATGCTGTAGTAGGAGAAGACGGCGAGCCCGTGGCGGATCGCCGACCCGCGAAGCTCTCCCTCGAACTTCTGACGCTCCATCATGTTGTACCACGGCTGCAGCGCACTGGGCGGCGTGTATCCGCACGTGCGCGCCGTCTGCACGGCTTCGTCGACCCGGTCCGCTGTGAAGTTCGAAATGCCGACAGCCCTGATCTTGCCAAGCTCGACGAGGCGGTTGAAGGCGCCCAGGCTCTCGTCGAGCGGGACGCTCTCGTCATCCTTGTGCTGGTAATAAAGGTCGATGCAATCGACTCCGAGACGTTCGAGAGAGGCGTTACAGCCCTCGTAGATCGTGTCGGGAGCCAATCCCGCCATCATTCCGATCTTTGTCGCGATCACGATCTTGTGGCGCTTCGTCGGATCCTTCTTCAACCAGCGTCCGATCAGCCGTTCGCTTTCGCCGCCGCTATGGCCCGGAACCCACGCGGAATAGACGTCGGCGGTGTCGATCATCGTTCCGCCGAAATCCACGAACGCATCGAGAATCTCGAAGCTGGTTTTCTCGTCCGCCGTCCAGTCGAACACGTTGCCGCCCAGCGCCAGTGGCGCGACTTCAATTCCGCTTGTCCCGATCGGGCGCTTTTCGACCATCTGATGCCTCCGATTGTTCGCTAACGAGAAAGCGCAGCGCGAGGAAGCGTTCATCACTTATTTGTAAAGTTTAGCGACACCCCTCCCAATGTCGCCGCTGATTTCCTTCTGGAGCCATTCGCTCGCCGCAGCGATGTTCGCGTCGCTCCTGGTTTGGCGGGTGACCGCTGGCGCTCGCCAGACAGGCCATCGGCTGCTTCTTGGCGCCTTCGCACTGACGGCGTGCTGGGCCTGGCTCCAGGCCATCGATTTCGGCAGTCCGCTCGCCCAATATGCGGAGACTGCGCGCAACCTGGTCTGGGTCGGACTTCTTTACAGTCTCTACGCTTCGAGCAGCGACGGCCGGCAGAAGGGCGTCCGGCTGGTCTATGGGGCCGTATCGGCGGTGCTGGGCTTTCAGCTCGTTGTGACTACTGTCCTTCTCGGCTCGGCCGGGGAAGCCGTCGAGCAGACGGGGACGGTGCTTCGGATTACCGCCGCCGCCGGATCCCTGGTCCTCGTTCACAACTTCTACGGCCAGGCAGCACCTTCCAGCCGGCCCAACATCCGCTTTGCGATGCTGGCGCTGACGCTTAGCTGGGCCTACGATCTCAATCTTTACACGATCAGCTATCTCGACGCCCGTGCAGCCGCGGGCCTGTCCGACTGGCGCGGCATTGCCGTTGCGCTGACGGGGCCGCTGTTCGCGCTCGCTGCCCGCCACGAAGACGACTGGCGAATCCGCCTTTCGCGGGCTGCGACCTTCCAGTCGCTCTCCCTGCTGGCGATCTGCGCCTATTTCGCGGTAATGGCGATCCTCGCCACTGCGTTGCGCGGCGCCGACGGCGACTGGCTTCGGTCCCTTCCCGCTGCCCTTCTCGCGGTGATGATGGTCGCCGCAATGGCTCTCCTTCCAAGCCCGCGGGTGCGCGGTTGGGCAAAGGTCAAGATCGCCAAGCACTTCTTCGAACACCGCTACGACTATCGAACCGAATGGCTGCGATTCACCGGAACCCTCGGTGGGACGGACAGTGAAACCCGGCCTCTGGGGGAGCGGATCGTCAAGGCTTTCGCAGACATCCTCGATGCTCCCGGAGGCCTTCTGGTCGAGCGCGACGAGAGCGGCGGCTTCGTCACCGCCGCGGCGTGGAACTGGCACGGACGGACCGCCGTCGATTGCGCAGGCGACAGTGCAGAGCTCTACTGGCGGTCGGCATCGAGCGGTCACATCCTCGAGCTCGACGCCATCCGCGCTGGTTGGGTAGGATTCGATGAGGACAGCGCAGCACCGGGGTGGATGCTGCAGGAAGCCGACGCATGGCTCGCCGTTCCGCTGGTCCATAACGGCGCGGCGCTGGGCGTGGTCCTGCTCGCCGCCCCCGACTACCGGCGTCCGCTCGATTGGGAGGATCTCGACCTCCTGCGCACTGCGGGCCGGCAGGCGGCAAGCTCGCTTGCCGAAGCGCAAGGGCAGCAGGCGCTCTCGAACGCGCAGAGGTTCGAGGAATTCAACCGCCGGTTCGCGTTCATTCTTCACGACATCAAGAACGTCGCAAGCCAGCTGACACTCGTCAGCCGCAATGCCGAGCGGCACTCGGACAATGCCGAGTTCCGCGCCGACATGATCGCCACCCTCAAAGCTTCCGTGGGCAAGATGAACGACCTGCTGGCACGGCTCTCGCCGCAGGCGCGGCGGTCCAGCAAAGTGGAGCCCGCTTCGCTTCGCGACATAGTCGTGGCCGCGATTGCCGCCCGCCGAGGAAAGCACGAGGTCAAGCTGATCGGTTGCCGCGGCGAGTGGGTGATGGCAGACTCCGCGAGCCTCGAGCAGGCGCTCGGGCAATTGCTCCAGAACGCGATCGAGGCAAGTAGCAACGGCTCGCCCGTGACCGTGCGCGTACGCCAGAACGGCGGCGAAGTCGCAATTTCCATCATCGACCAGGGCTGCGGGATGGATTCCGAATTCGTCCGCGACCGACTGTTCCGTCCCTTTGCGTCCACCAAGGCAACCGGCTTCGGGATCGGCGCCTTCGAAGCGCGATCGCTGATCGGTGCGATGGGCGGGCGAGTGACGGTCGAAAGCCGCCCCGGAAAGGGCAGCGAGTTCACCATCCACCTTGCTGCCGCCGACGGGCCGCAGCAGCAGCTTCGGAAAATCGCATGAGCAATGAACACGACCTCCCGGTGCTCCTGGTCGTGGAGGACGACGAGGGCCTGCAGCGCCAGCTCAAGTGGGCCTATGACGGCTACAGGGTCGTCGCCGCCGCCGACCGCGAATCGGCCATGGAGGCGCTTCGCCTGCACGAGCCCGCAGTCGTGACCTTGGACCTCGGGCTTCCCCCCGATCCCGATGGTACGGAGGAAGGCTTCGCTACCCTGAAGGAAATGCTAACGCTCAAGCCCGACGTGAAGATCGTCGTCGCATCCGGCCACGGCGCGCGCGAAAGCGCGATGACCGCGATCGCGCTGGGCGCATACGATTTCTACCGCAAGCCGATCGACATCGACGAGCTTGGCCTGATCGTCGCGCGGGCTTTTCACGTCCACGCCATCGAAGAGGAAAACCGGCGGCTGGAAAGCGCCGGAAACGGTCGCGTCCTCGGCTCCATCATTACCGGCGCCGACGAAATGCTGACGGTTGCGCGCACGATCGAGCGAGTTGCATCGACGAACGTGTCTGTGATGCTGCTCGGCGCCAGCGGAACAGGCAAGGAGCTGCTCGCGCGTGCGGTCCACGACCGGAGCAGCCGCTCGGGCGGGTTCGTCGCGATAAACTGCGCCGCCATTCCCGAAAACCTTCTGGAAGCGGAACTCTTCGGATACGAGCGAGGCGCCTTTACCGGCGCTGTGAAATCGAACGTCGGCAAGATCGAGCTCGCCGAGGGCGGCACGCTGTTCCTCGACGAGGTCGGGGACATTCCGCTGCCGCTGCAGGTGAAGCTGCTTCGCTTCCTGCAGGAGCGCGTCATCGAGCGGATCGGAGGGCGGCAACCCATTCCGGTCGAGACCCGGATCGTGTGCGCGACGCACCAGGACCTCGACGCGATGATCGCCGAGGGACGATTCCGCGAGGACCTTTATTACCGGCTCGCCGAAATCGTCGTCAAAATCCCCCCGTTGTCCCAGCGCTCTGGCGATGCCGTCCTGCTGGCCCGCCATTTCGTCAACCTGTTCGCTCGCGACCTGAACCCCAAGGTGCAGGGCCTCGCTCCCGACGCGGCGGCGGCAATCGACGCGCATGCCTGGCCCGGCAACGTCCGCGAGCTTGAGAATCGGATCAAGCGAGCCGTGATCATGGCCGACGGCAAACTCGTCAGGGCGGCAGACCTCGACCTTCCCGGCAAGGCCGGTGCCGAAAGCGCGCTTCCGATCAACCTTCGAGCAGCCCGCGAGGTTGCCGACCGCAAAGCGATCCGCCAGGCGCTGACGCAGACCGACAACAATATCTCGGGTGCGGCAAAGCTACTCGGGATCAGCCGGCCGACGCTCTACGACCTGCTCAAGCAGTATCAGCTCGGCGCCTAGCGCGCTGCCAGCCAGACCAGGGCGATTCCGCCGGCGACGATTCGATACCAGCCGAACGGCGCGAAGCCGTGGCGAGAGATGTAATGAACGAAGGCGCGAACGACGACGATCGCGACAACGAAGCTGACCAGGAAGCCGATCGCGACAGTGCCGAAGCCAACTCCGCTTGCCCCGGCGAGAATTTCGTCATGGTGCTTGGCAATCTCCAGCACCGTCGCGCCAAGCATCGTCGGAATGGCGAGGAAAAAGCTGAACTCCGCCGCCGTGCGCCGCTCCACGCCCAGCGACAAGCCGCCCAGAATGGTCGCACCGGACCGGCTGACGCCCGGGATCATGGCAAGGCATTGCATGAAGCCGATGCCGATAACCCGCCCCAGTGGCATCTCGGAAACGCCGACGATGTCGCCCGCCTTCACCGTTCGCTCGATGACGATGATGGCGATGCCGCCAATCACCAGCGCCCATGCGACCACGACGGCGTTGCCGAGCAGGGCCTCGATCTGGTTGATCAGGAGAAAGCCCAGGACTGCCGACGGCAGGAAGCCGATGAGCACGTTGCGTACGAAGCGCCACGACACGCGCTGGTTGGCCAATAGCCCTTCGAGAACGGCCCAGAAGGTGCGCCAGTAGAGGACCACGATAGCCAGAATCGCACCGAGCTGGATGATGACGTTGAAGGCTTTCCACTGGTCGGCGTTGAAGCCAAGCAGTTCGGTTGCGAGAATGAGGTGCCCCGTCGACGAGACCGGGATGAACTCCGTCACCCCCTCGACGATTCCGAGGATGATCGCGATCAGGAGAATGGGCACGCGCGGGTCTTACGCGGCTTGCTGCACGGCACGCGCGGCCCAGCGCCCGCCGGTTCGATACCGCCCCAGCCACTCGGGCGCGACCGCTTCGAGCGCGGTCGGTTCGATTCCGAATGCCTCCAGCCCTGCCGACTTGCCGGAGGGGACATTGTCCCTCTGCAGCATCTTCCACTGGTCGCGCGTGAGAGGCGCTCCGGGGAGGAACCCGAACAGGGACAGGAACGCCGACGCGAAGCTTGGAAGGTCCAGCAGCTCGGGCTCATGGCCGGCCGATCGCGCGCACACGGAGTAAATGTCCTCCATCGTCATGATCTGCGGCCCGCCGATTTCGAAGGTTTTTCCGCCAAAGCTGCCCGGGTCGAGCGCCGCCATGACGATCGCCTTCGCGACATCCTTCACATAGACCGGCTGAAAGCGCCGCTTGCCGGCGATAACGGGAAGAAGCGGAAGCCGCGACAGCCCGGCAAGGCGGTTCGTCAAATCGTCTTCGGGTCCGAAAACGATAGAGGGCCGGACGATGGTCGCAGCGGGAAAAGCCGCGCGAACGGCAAGCTCGCCCTCCCCTTTCGTGCGACCGTAGACCGATTCCGAGTCGACGTCCGCGCCGATTGCGGAAACGTGGACGAGCGCGCTTGCGCCAGAGTCACGGGCGGCCGCTGCAATGTTGCGCGCGCCCTCGACGTGGCTGGCGTGAAGCGAGCCACTGAAGGTTCCAACGAGATTGACGACCGCCGAGGAGTCGCGAACGGCCGCGCGCACCGATTGCGGATCTGTGACGTCGGCGCGCATGAAGCCAAGTTGCCCGACCGTAGCCAGCGGTTGCAGGAAATAGGCGGCGCGCGGGTGGCGGCAGGCGACCCGAACGCGAACCTCGTTCCTGAACAGCCGCTCGCAAACGTAGCGGCCGATGAATCCGCCTCCGCCGAACACCGTGACGATTCGAGAATCCGGGTTGATCATGCGCTGGGCAGTAACGGCTGCCACACGGGATTCAAGAAGCGCTTGAGGTCAGTCGCTCTGTTTGACCTTCGACCGGGTCGAGACCTTTCCGCCAAGCGCGCTCGGCTGGTCGAGATTGCGTGTCGACGGAGCCGTTTCGGAATCTTCCTCGCGGCGCCCTGCCGGAGTGAACCCCGGCCTTTCGTTCTCGCGATCCTTCTCGCGAACGTCATGCTTGTCCTGTTCCGGGCGATCCATATCCCTCTTCCTTCCTTCATTCGGGGAAACGAGGCTGGAGCGGCGGCGTTCCGACGTAGTCCCGGTCGGTTGACAAGGGAGAAAACCGGCTCCACATGGCGCGCCCTGCCTACCCGAAAATCGCTCGCAAGTGCCCAGGTGGCGGAATTGGTAGACGCACCAGCTTCAGGTGCTGGCGCTCGCAAGGGCGTGGAGGTTCGAGTCCTCTCCTGGGCACCATCCTTGCAGGTTGTGCAGCGTAGCCCGCCCGCGCTTATTTCGCAGGGGCCTCGGGCGTGAACAGCAGGTCCTGGTAATCCCAGCTGAAGTCGGCAGCCGGCGACACCGGCTTCATCGTCACCTGCGCGATCTTCCCTTCCGCATCGAGAGAAAAGGTTACGTAAGCCGGCTCAACCCAGTCCAGCGACGGATGGGTCCTGAACGTGTCGTACTGATAGTGGGTGAGCGGACCGCCCATGCCGGTCGAATGCGGGAAATCGATGGTTAGTCCATCGCCGGCGTGTTTTACCTCGATCGTCCCGTACCACGGGTCCGTATAGCGTCCGGCGTAGCGATCGAGTGCAAGCGATGGCCCTGCGGAAGCCGGCGCGTCGTGGGCAGCCTGCACCATCTTCGCAGCGGCGGCGAGCTTGCCTACCTTGTAGTCGTGAAACTTCTCCGGCCAGTTCGCCTTCGGATAACCGAGGTAGTGGTCGAGGAGCTCGTCGCGAAGCCCGAGGACGATTTCTCCGTCTTCGCTGTTCACGGCGATGAAAATGCCGACATTCTTTCCCGGAAGGAGCGTGACCGTCGCCTGCGAACCGAGGACGGCCCCGCCGTGATCGACCAGCCTGGCGCCGCGATAATCCTCGATCTGCCAGCCGAGCGCATATTCGCCGAAGGTGGGCTCCGTCACCGCGAAGTCACCCGGCAAGTGGTGGACCGGAGTGATGACCTGGCCCGTCCACATCTGCTTCGACTGCTCTTCGGAAAAAAGCCGTTTGTCGCTGCCCGGAATCTTTCCGCGTGCGAGTTGCGTCAGGAGCCACCGGCTCATGTCGTTGGCGCTGATTGCAAGTCCGCCCGCGGGCGCCGCATTTTGGGCGATGGTCGCGCTTGCGTCGAGCGGCTTCTGCACGCCCATTCCGTGGATCGGGCCACTGCTGCGGCTGTGCGGGCGGGCGTGATTGGGGTTGGCCTGGAACTCGGCCGCGCTGTCGGTCGAATGGTTCATCCCGAGCGGTCCGAAGACGTGGTCGTGGATATATTGCTCCCACGGCTCGCCGCTGACTTCCTCGATCAACTGCCCTGCGGCCATGTAGAGGATGTTGTCGTAGGCGTAGCCGCTGCGAAAGCTGGTGGCCGGCTTGAGGTAGCGAATTCGCCGGACCGTCTCTTTCCGCGAGAGCGTGCTGTTGGGGAGAAAGAGCAGGTCGCCTTCACCCAGCCCGAGGCCGCTCCGGTGGACCAGCAGGTCGCGAATGGTCATCTCGCGCGTCACCCACGCGTCCCACATGCGGAAATAGGGCATGTGGTCGATCACCTTGTCGTCCCACCCGATCTTGCCTTCATCGACCAAGGTCGCGAGCGCGGCGTTGGTGAACGCCTTGCCGGTGGAGCCGGTGAAAAAGATCGTGTCGGCATTCACCGGCTGTCCGGTGGTGATGTCTCGAACGCCCCACCCCTTTGCGAGCGTCACCTTTCCGTCCTCCACGATGGCGATCGCCACCCCCGGAGCACCGAACTTCTGCCGCAACTGCTCGACCCGCTGATCGAATCCGGCCGGCGGCGAGGCTTGCGCGGTTCCAGCGAGCAAAGCGGCGGCTGCGAAGGCTCCGGCCCAACGGGCCCGCCACGGGGCAAATGGCTTTAGCATCGCTTACTCCTGCGGATGAATTGATTGCATTGTTGGCGGCCGCGCTGCCGGCATCAGCCGCCGCGCTTCACTCCTCCCCAGATCTTCTCCGGGACGTAGATTTCCCCGTCCGAATAGATGCTGTCGGCGAGCTCGTCGTCGGCAAGGCTGAACGGCCCGTCGAGGTCGACGTAATCGCACAGCTGCCCGAGAACGAATCCTGGCGCCATTGCGAGAGTCGAGCCGCCCATGTTGCCGACCATCACCTTGAGCCCGAGCATCCGCGCGGCGCGGACCATCGACAGCGCCTCGGTAAGGCCACCGCACTTGTCCAGCTTGATGTTGACGATGTCGAACAGCTCGCCGCGTTCGCGAAGCTCGGCCAGGTCGAGAATGCTCTCGTCCGCAGCGACGGGAATTCCCGGGCGCCAATCCGCCAAGGGCTTTTCATTCCCCCGGGCGAGCGGCTGCTCGACCATGGCAACGCCGTGCTCGAGCAGGAGCGCGGCCAGCGAATCGAGGTCTTCGGACTGAAAGCCCTGGTTGGCGTCAACCGAAAGCCAGACGTCGCGCCGGGCCGAACGCACCACCCGGAGACGCTCGGCGTCCGCATCGAGATCGCCGTCGAGCTTGAGCTTTATGGACTTGGCGAAATCGAGGCTGCCGATCCGCTCCCGAAGCGCCGCCGGATCGTCGGCCGGCAGGGTGAAAGTCGTAACCAGCGGCCGTGGCGGCGGCAGCCCTGCGAGCGACCACACGGACGTGCCGAGCGACTTGGCCTCGAGCTCCCAAAGCGCGCAATCGAGCGCGTTGCGTGCACCGCAAGGCGGCAGCAGCGACTGCAGCTCCTCGCGGTTCAGGCCGTGCTCGACCGCAGGGCGCACGTTCTCGAGAGTCGCGACCATGCGATCCTGGTCGTCGCCGAGGTAGTAAACCCCCGCCGCCTCTCCGCGCCCAGCCAGATTGCCGTCGGAAATCGTCGCCACGACCGAGGGCATCGCCTCGAACAAATAGCCGGAAATACGAAAGGGCGACGCGAATCGAATCGCGGCCCTTTCCACGGTGAGAGCACGCGCTGCGGTTGTCGTTGCCATTGCCGATGCATAGCAATGACGAACAAAGTTTCAAATACAGAAACATTAGTCGATGCGATGCGGCCCGTCTTCTGTGAGGCGCCAGCTCTTGCCCGCTGCACCGGCGAGCTGCTGGATTCCCGGACCTGCGCAAACCGCGAGGACCCGGCACGGCTCGCTGCTGGTGCGGACGTATCCGTGCGCCATGCCGCTGTCGAAGTAGACCGAGTCGCCGGGACCGAGGCGAAGCGGCGCGTAAAGGTCGGAGTGGAGGTCCATTACGCCGCTCAGGACGTAGAGATATTCCTCGCCCGCGTGGCGGACGAGTCCGCCGAGTTCCTCGACGCTCCTCGCCTGGACGTCGATTAGGATGGGAATCATCATTTTCCCAAGTAAATCGGCCGCTGGATAGTGGTGAACGTGGCGTTCGGAATCGGCGTCCAGCTCCTCGCCCGAACGCGTGACGCTTCGCCTCCCGACCGCGACCGGCGCGCTCGCCTGCTCGCCCTCGGCGATGATGTCCTTGAGATCGATGTTGAGCGCCTGCGCAAGCCGGATGAGCTTGTCGTACGTCAACGCCATCTTGCCGTTCTCGAGCTTCGACAGTGTCGAGTAGGGAAGCCCTGCCCGGGCCGACAGCGCGCGAAGACTCAAGCCCTGGTCGAGCCGCGCCTGGCGCAGCGCCCGACTCGGTGCGGGAACGCCGCCGGGATCGCCGTCCGCGGCAGCCCCGGAGTCATGGGTCGTTCGTAATCCTACCATTTGGCCTCGATTTAGAAAAGCAGTTGCTATTCCGGAAACACACGGCATGATGCCACTAATCGGCCGGGGAGGGCTAGAGTAATGAATCGAACGATCGCGCTTTCGCTTGCAGGCACTTGCCTGGCAGCTTTCGCAACCCAGGCGAACGCCCAGCAGGGCCCCGCCACGTCAACGGACAACGTCACCAAGGCGCAGGTCGACACCAACGAAAACGTCGTCGTGGTGACGGCGCAAAAGCGCCCCCAGGTTCTCATCGACGTTCCGCAGTCGATTACCGTCGTCACCGGCAAGACGCTGGAAAACCAGCACGCCAACAACTTCCAGGATTACCTGAAGCTGGTTCCCGGGCTGCAGCTCGACCAGGACACGCCGGGCGAAGGCCGCCTCATCCTGCGCGGGATCAACACCGGCGGCGTTGCCTCCACCGTTGGCGTCTATGTCGATGAAACGCCGTTCGGGTCGAGCAGCGGCCTCGTAAACGGGGCTGTCCTCGCCGGCGACTTCGATACGTTCGACGTCAACCGCATCGAGGTCCTTCGCGGCCCGCAGGGAACTCTCTACGGCGCAAGCTCGCTCAGCGGCGTTCTCCGCTTCGTGACCAACGCCCCCTCCACAGAGCGGCTCATGGTCCACGGCCGGGCAGCGCTGGAAAGCGTCGCCGGCGGCGATCTCGGCTGGTCCACGAACCTGATGCTCAACGCGCCGATTACGAGCACCGTCGCCTTCAGGGCATCGGGCTACTATCGGAAGAATCCCGGTTTCATCGATTCGATCGGGACGAGCGGCACCGACATCGTCGGGTTCACGCACACCTCCGACGTCGCGAAGAACATCAACGATTCCGACAGCTATGGCGGACGCGCCTCGCTGCTGTTCGCTCCGGGCCCGGGAACTTCGATCCGGCTCAGTGCGATCAGCCAGGACATCAAGGTCGATGCGCCGACGATCGTCGAGGCGGATCCGGTCACGCTCGAACCGCTTCACGGACTGTCGCAGTCGCAGTTCGTCCCGCAAAAGGCGGACGTGGCCTATCGAATCTACAACGCCACGGGCGATTTCAATCTCGGATTCGCGGACCTCACCTCGTCCACGAGCTACGGCACTCAAAAGCAGACGCTTCGGATCGACTTCACCTTCCCGCTCAGCGGCTATCTCCAGCTCCCGCTCGCTTATGGCGGGCTGGGCCTTCCGGACAATGAATTCATCGAAGCCCAGAAGACCAACGACAAGAAGTTCACGCAGGAGCTTCGCCTGTCCAACCAGTCGCATTTCGCCGACTGGCTGATCGGCGCTTATTATACGAACGAGGACGGGCTCATCGCGCAGGACTTCGTTGCGCTCGAGCCCGGCACGCTGACCCCGCTCGAACTCCCGCCCATTTTCGCCTCGATCGGCGGGCTGGGGAGCGCGACGGTCAGTTCCAAGTACAAGGAACTGGCCGGCTTTGCCGACGCGACGGTCCACGTGACGCCGCAGTTCGACGTGGAGCTCGGCGGCCGATACAGCCACAACAAGCAGTCCGCTCACCAGGTGACAGCTGGAGCGCTCGCGGGGGCAAGCGACTTTACGGTCCATTCTTCGGAAAGCGTTTTCACCTGGTCGGTTGCGCCCAAGTACAAGCTGAGCCCGAACGCGACAATATATGCGCGCGTCGCGAAGGGCTTCCGGCCGGGCGGCCCGAACGTGCTTCCACCGGGCGCGCCGCAAGAGTTCGCGACCTACAATTCGGATTCGCTCATCAGCTACGAAGCCGGTGTGAAGGCCGAATCCGCCGACCATCGGCTGAGCGTCGATGCCGCCGTTTTCCATATCAACTGGAAAGACATTCAGCTGTTCGCGGTGGAAAGCGGCTTCGGTTTCAACACCAACGGGGCCTCGGCCAAGAGCGACGGCTTCGAGATCACCGCGGCGGCGCGGCCGGTGCCCGGTCTCAACCTGTCGGCGAACGCCGCCTACACGAACGCCCGGCTGAGCGGCGACACGCCGGACGTCGTCGGCGGCAGGGCCGGTGACCAGCTTCCGTTCACGCCCAAATTCAGCGGCGCGATCAACGCCGATTACGAATGGAACGTGGGCGGAAACACGATGGCGCACTTCGGCGGTTCGGTCCGGCACCTGTCGGGCCAGACGGCAAGCTACGATCCCACGTTCGTCGCGACCTACGGCCACCAGAGGCACGTCGACCCCTATAATGTGGTCGATCTCAACGCCGGTCTCGATTTCGGTCGCGTCAATGTTGACGCATTCGTGAAGAATCTCGGTAATGTCCACGGCGTCACGTCGACGACCGGGACGCAGGTGTTCGGTGCCTTTTCGATCTATCCGGGCGGTGCGATCGGAACGGGAATCATCACTCCGCGGACGGTCGGCGTGTCCGTGGGATTCCAATACTAAGGGGGAACAGCCACATGCGATGGATGAAGTGGGCGCTTGCCGTCCTGACGGCAATTGCGATTCCGGCGGCCGCGCAGGCACCGGCCCAGCTGCAACCGACCAGTACGACCTCGGCTGTTCTTCCCGCGGACAAGCCGGTCACCGGAACGGCCACGGCCAGCGACGCCGGTGCGCAGCTCACCAAGAGCGATGTCGACACCTGGCTCGACGGCTACATCCCTTACGCACTGAAGGCCGGCGGCATTCCCGGCGCGGTTGTCGTCGTCGTCAAGGACGGCCAGGTGCTCACCGAGCGCGGGTTCGGCTATTCCGACCTTAAGGCCCACAAGCCCGTCGATCCGAAAACCACCCTGTTCCGCCCCGGTTCGGTATCGAAGCTGTTCACCTGGACTGCCGTCATGCAGCAGGTGCAGGCCGGCAAGATCGACCTCGACGCCGACGTGAACACCTACCTCGATTTCAAGATTCCGCATTACAACGGCAAGCCGGTCACCGTTCGCGACCTGATGACTCACCGGCCCGGCTTCGGCGAGACGGTCAAGGGGCTAATCCTCTTCGGCAAGAAGAAGCCGGCGCCGCTCGGGTCCATCCTCAAGGACACCATTCCCGAACAGATTTACGCCCCCGGCGAGATGTCAGCCTATTCCAACTATGGCGCGTCGGTCGCGGGTTACATCGTGGAGCGCGTCTCGGGCGAGCCGTTCGAGCAATATGTGCGCAGGCACATCTTCGCGCCGCTGGGAATGGCTCACTCGAGCTTCCTCCAGCCGCTGCCGCCTTATCTCGATCCGCTTCTCTCGGAGGCCTACAAGCCCGGCTCGATCAAGCCGCAGCCCTACGAAGTCATCGGGATGTCACCGGCCGGAGCGCTTTCCGCGTCGGGAGACGACATGGGCAAGTTCATGATTGCCCACCTCAACAATGGCGGTCCGCTGCTTGCTCCCGCGACCGCGAAGCTGATGCACACGACGACTTTCAAGCCGTACTCGGCCCTGCCGGGGATGGCGCTCGGATTCTATCACGAAGACCGCAACGGCCTCGACATCATCGGCCACGGCGGCGACACGGTTTTCTTCCACTCCGACCTTCACCTGTTCCTCGACAAGGGCGTCGGGCTGTACATTTCCATGAACAGCATCGGCAAAGGCGGTGCTGCCCATTCCCTCCGCGAAGAGCTCCTGCAGGAGTTCACGGACCGCTATTTCCCCAGGCCCGAGCCCAACATTCCAACGACTTCGACGGCCAAGGCGCACGGACAGGTGATGTCCGGCCACTACGTCAGCAGCCGGGCAAGCGGGTTCAACTTCCTTCGCCTGGCGGCGCTGCTGGGAGAAACCACGGCCAGCGTCGATGAGAACGGCTACCTGGTCGTGTCGTCGATCACCGATCCGGCGGGGACCCCGCGCAGGTGGCGGGAAATCGGTCCGTGGATCTGGAAGGACATCAACGGCGAAGACCGCCTTCAGGCGATCCCCGACGGCAACGGCGGAATCAAGATGTTCTCCATCACGCCCTACGCGCCGATCATCGAGTTCCTTCCGGCACCGGCGTCGCTCGATGCGGGGTGGATTCTTCCGCTGGCGGCCATTGCGCTGCTGATCATCGTCATCGCCGCGTTCGCCTGGCCGATCGTCGCGCTGACACGCTGGCGCTACGGCATTGCTCGAACGATGAGCGGCCGTGCCCTTCTCCTCCACCGCGTGACCCGCGCGACGGCCTGGCTGTTCCTGCTGGTGCTCGCTGGCTGGTTCACCATCTTCACGCTTCTCGAAAGCGATCTTTCCGCACTCGACAGCGGCCTCGACGTCTGGATGCGCCTTCTGCAGCTGCTGCTGTTGCTGGCGATCGTGGGCACCATCGCGGCGGTGTGGAACGCCTGGAAGGTGGCGACGGCGCCGGGCCGGCACGTGCTTCGGACGATCTGGGCGATCCTGATCGCGCTCGCGGCAGTGTTCCTGGTCTGGCTGGCGCTCAACGTCGGCCTGCTCACGCCGTCGCTGACCTACTGATCGGGTGACCGGGGCCGGCAACAGCGTCGCGGCGGGCAGGCCGGCCCGCACCCTCTTCGGACATCCGCCGGGGCTGACCGTCCTGTTCACCACGCAGATGTGGGCCGAATTCTCGTTCTTCGGCCTGCAGGCGCTGCTGGTCTATTACATGACCAAACACCTGGGTTTCTCCCAGACCAAGTCGTCGCTCATCTACGGCACCTACGGCGCGGCCGCGTTCTTCAGCCCCTTCTTCGGCGGCCTGATCGCCGATCGCTGGCTGGGGCGAACCGCGAGCGTCATCATCGGCGGCGCGATGATGATGTTCGGCCATTTCGCGATGGCGTTCGAATCCCTGCTTTTCCCCGCTCTTGCGCTGGTGGCGCTCGGCAACGGGCTGTTCATTCCGCCCCTCGCGACACAGGTCGGGAGCCTCTACGGCGACGACGACCCGCGCAAGTCTTACGCCTACAGCGCCTATTACATGGGCATCAACTTGGGCGGGTTCCTCGCGCCGCTGGTGTGCGGCACGCTGGGCGAGCTCTACGGCTGGCACTGGGGCTTCGGCGCCGCTGGCGTGGGGATGGGGATTGGGCTGATCGTCTATGTCAGTTCGCTTCGCCTGCTGCCGCCGGAACCCAGGCGGCTGGCCCGCGAAACGGGCCAATCGATCGGCGGAACCCCGATCGACGCTTCGAAAATCCGGACGTTGCTGCTGATCGTTGCGATGGTGGTGCTTTTTCGCGTCGGCTACGAACAGAGCGGCAACGTCATTGCGTTGTGGGTTCGCGACTTCACCGACCGCTCGGTTCCGATCTTCGGAACCGGTGCCGCGATTCCCGCCACCTGGTTCCAGTCGATCAACCCGCTCCTCATCATCGTTCTCACGCCGTTCCTCATCCGCTTCTGGCGTTCGCGAAAGCGCAGCGAGAGCGTTGCTCACCTGCTTCGGCGGATGAGCTTCGGCTGCGTTCTTGCGGGACTGTCGATGATGCTGATGGTCGTCGCGTCCTCCGTCAGCGGACCCGAAGGATTGCGAGTCAGCTACTGGTGGACGATCGGCTATTTCGTCCTTCTGACGCTTGGCGAACTGTTCGTGATTCCGGTCGGGCTGGCGCTCGTCGAAACGCTGTCCCCCGCCGCGTTCGCGGCGACTGCGATGGGCGGCTGGTACATCGCCAAGTTCCTCGGCAGCCTCCTTGCAGGAGTGATGGGGGCTTACTGGCTGAAGATTCCTCCGAGCGGTTTCTTTGCGCTCGGCATGATCTCGCCGTTGATCGCAGCCGGCTGCCTTTACCTTCTTGCGCGAGCGCAGCCGAGCGCACCCGCTGCCAGCCCGTACCGGGCCTGAGCGCCGCCTGCTGAGCTAGAACGGGAAATAGATCCGGATCGCGATCACTCCAACGATCCAGGTGACGAGGTTGAGTGGAATCCCGACCTTCACGAAATCCATGTAGTTGTAGCCGCCGAGCTGGTAGACGATCGTATTCGTCTGATAGCCGAACGGCGTCGCGAAGGCGGCGCTTCCCCCCATCATGATCGCGACCAGGAACGGCCGCGGGCTGACTCCCAGCGTTTCGGCCAACGCGACCGCGATAGGCGTGTAGAGAACGGCGACGGTGGCGTTGGACAGGATTTCGGTCGAAAGCAGCGTCGCAAGATAGATGACAGCGAGCGCAATCATCGGGCTCAGGCCGTCCAGCTCGTAGACGAGCCAGTCGGAAACGGAGCCTGCAAGCCCGGTGGTGTCGAGCGCTATTCCCAAAACCACCATGCCGGCAATCAGCATCAGCACTTCGGGACGAAGCCCGCGATACGCTTCATCAGCTGTGATGACTCGCATCAAAATGAGCAGGACCGCTCCGGCGAAGGCCGTGGCCGCGATGGGAGCGACGTTGAGAGCGGCGAGCGCGATTGCTCCGGCGAAGACGGTCGCGGACGTTATCGCTCGCCACGGGCTCAGAGGCACATGATCGGCAAAGGCGCGCGCGGAGCCCATCTGGCCGCCGGCAAGACCCGGCTCGCTCGCGTAGCTGAGGGATTCTTCCTCGCTCGCGCCGTCGATGGCGCCCTTGATCAGCCGCGAGCTGAACAGGAGCAGGTAAATTCCGCCCGCCACGGCCACGCAAATTCCAACGGGCGTGATTTCGAAGATTCCGAACCGCGGCTGGCCTGACACCGCTGCCATGTCGTTGACCAGCAGGTTGGTCGACGTGCCGATCAGCGTCATGGTGCCGCCAAGCACCGCCGCATAGGACAGCGGGATCAGATACACCTTCGGCGACTGCTTGAGCGACTTCGCGACGTCGCGGATGACGGGCGCGCTCAGCACCACGATGGGTGTGTTGTTGAGGAAGGCGGACGCCGCTCCAGCCACTCCGATCGTCGTCCAGATGCCGATCCGACCGATTTTCTCGCACATCCGGACCATTACCCGGATCGCCGCGTCGAGAAGCCCGGAAAGCTCCATCGCGTAGGCGATGACGAACAGCGACGCGAGCGCGATGATCGCCGGGCTTGCGAACGCGCCCTGCACTTCGACCGGGCGAACGACCCCGGCCATCAGCAAAAAGGCCGCTCCGGTCAGGGCGACGATGTCGGCCCTGAGCTTGTCCCAGATCAGCGCACCGACGACTGCCGCAAGGACCAGTAAAGTGGCGACTTGCTCAAATGTCACGAGTACCCCGCCCTGTTTGGAGGCTCTCCTTCGCGCATATCGGCCCGTTGGCCAACCCACTCTGGACTTTCGGGCGTATCATCGGTCTATTCCTTGGCTCATGCTGACGATCCGGCAATCGCTGTCGGCGGCCGCTGCCGCATCTCTCGCGCTTTGCGCGTGCGCGCGCGATGACAACCAGCAGAACCAGGCTGCGAATGCTGCCAATGCCGTTCAGCAGCAGACGGTTCCGTTGCCGGTGCCCTCATTCCAGGCACCGCTCGACCGCGGGCAGCTGCTCGTCGACGTGCTTCGTGCTGCGACCGATTTCGCTTCGGGTGTCGATGACCAGCAGCGACAGAAGGACCTTGCCGACAAGAAGTTCGAATTTCGCTTCCGGTTCGGCTGCAACGGTCCCGACAAGGCCGATTCGGGCAAAGACTTCGGCTGGACCTTCAACGACAAGACTCGCGCACTGAAGGTCCGTGCCACCCCGGCGCTGTCGACGAAGAACGCCGCCGTCGAAGCCATAGCCGGCGAGGCATTCGAGGCCGTCGAGGGATTCTGGGTCGCGCAACCATGGCTGCTCAGCGCCGTATGTCCCGCGATCGAGAAAGATCAGGCGCAGGCAGCGACACCCGCAAAGCAAAGCGATAGCGGACAGTCGGACGGCAAGACGGCCGAGACGGGCAAAACGAAGCCGTCCGCCTCAGCCGACAACGCCAAACCGTCGGCCGATGCAGCGGCGCAAGCCGCAGCGACGCAGCCGCGCATCGTGGGGATCGCTCAATTCTTCACCGCGACGGGGCCGCGCACGATGCGCCGTTCCGGGCGTCCCTACGAGGCGACGAAGCGGCTCGAAGCCGGCGATAAGCCCTCAGGCGGGTTCGACTTCGTTCTCAGCGGGCGGCTTGCGCCGCTTCCCGACGGGCGGGTTATCGCCTGCACGAAGTCCACGGGTGGCGCACGGCCGAGCTGCATCATTTCGGTCGAATTCGGCAAGGTCTGGATCGAGCGTGCCGACACCAAGGAACAGATCGCTCAGTGGGGATCGGGGTAGGCAAACAGGCGTAACCGGCACAATCGCGCGGATCGGCGGTTGTCCCTAACGTCAATGGCAGAACATTCTTCCCGAACCGCTGTCATCGCCGGCCTTGTCGGCGATGTACTCATCGCCGCCACAAAAGGCGTTGCGGCAATAATTTCCGGAAGCTCTGCGATGCTCAGCGAAGCCGTTCATTCGGTGGTCGACAGCAGCACCGAAGTCCTGCTTCTCTATGGTCAGCACCGCGCGAAGAAACCGCCCGATAAGGACCATCCGTTGGGTTACGGGCGCGAACTCTACTTCTGGTCCTTCGTCGTCTCGCTTCTGATCTTCGCGCTTGGCGCGGGAGTGTCCTTCTACGAGGGCGTCATCCACATTCTTCATCCCGAGCCGATGGAGCGGCCGCTCGTCAACTTCATCGTCTACGCCTGCGCGGCGCTGTTCGAGATCGTCAGCTGGTGGTTTGCGTGGAAAGCTTTCTCCCGAGTGATGGGCGATCGCGGCATCATGGACACGATCCGAGTCAGCAAGGACCCACCGCTGTTCATGGTGCTGTTCGTCAATTCGGCAGCGATCGTCGGAGTCGCAATCGCCGCGACGGCCACCTTCCTCGCGCTTCGCCTCGACGAGCCCTGGATCGACGGTGTCGGGTCGATCTGCATCGGCGTCGTCATGGCCGTCGGCGCAGTGCTTATCGCCGGCGAAACGAAGGCACTGCTCATCGGTGAACCGGCTCGGGACGAACTTCGCGAAGCACTCCGAAATGTCGCCCGCGGAGATGACAGGGTCAAAAGCGTGGAAGCGCTGCTGACGAGCCAGCTCGGTCCGGACCAGGTGATCGCCAACATCGGGGTCGAGTTCCGCGACGGTCTCAGCACGACCGACATCGAGACCCTGATCGGCGAAATGGAGACCGAGCTGCAAAAGAAGCATCCGGAACTGGTCAAGGTGTTCATTCGGCCTCACCCGAGGCCCGTGGACAGCGACGCCACGCCTGGCGGCTGAGCGCAGGCAGCAGAGGCGCGCGCAACCGGCACAATCATTCGGCTCGGCGGTTGTTCGAACCAATGGCCGAGTCCAGAACCGCAATCATCGCAGCACTCGTCGGCAATGTGCTCATTGCCGCTACGAAAGGCGTGGCTGCGGTCATCTCCGGAAGTTCGGCGATGCTCAGCGAATCCATCCATTCCGTGGTGGACAGCGGGAACGAGGTTCTCCTCCTGTACGGACAGCATCGGGCCAAAAAGCCGCCCGACGAAACGCACCCTCTGGGTTACGGCCGCGAGATCTATTTCTGGTCCTTCGTCGTCGCGCTTCTGATCTTCGCGCTCGGCGCCGGCGTTTCGACCTATGAGGGCGTCATCCACATCCTTCGCCCAGAGCCGATGGAGCGGCCAACGATCAACTATATCGTCTACGGCGCATCAGCCCTGTTCGAAGGCGGAAGCTGGTATTTCGGGTGGAAAGCCTTCAGCCGCGTGATGGGCGACCGCGGTATCCTCGGCACCGTTCATGCGAGCAAGGATCCGACCACCTTCATGGTCTTGTTCGAAGACTCCGCGGCGCTGATCGGAATCGTCATCGCAGCCTCCGCGACGTTCCTCTCCATCCGTCTCGAGAAACCGTGGATCGATGGCGTCGGCTCCATCTGCATCGGCGGGGTCCTCGCCCTCGTAGCGATCCTCCTTGCACGCGAGAGCAAGGCGCTTCTGATCGGGGAACGCGCACGGCCCGAGCTCAGCAAGGCGATCCGCGACGCCGCGCGGCGGCAGAAGGGAGTCACGCGGGTAGAAGGCATCTTGACGAGCCAGCTTGGCCCCGGCCAGGTCATCGCCAATGTTGGCGTCGAATTCGAGGACCAGCTTCGAGCGCCGGACATCGAGAAGATCATTGGCAACCTCGAGATGGAGTTGCGCAAGAAGCACCCCGACCTGTTCCGGGTTTTCGTCCGCCCTCACCCGGACCGGTACCAGGGCGACGTGCAGCTTCTCGACGTCGGTCCGGACCGAAAGGAGGAATGATTGCCGCTGTACGCGATCGAGGGTGTTGAACCGACGCTTGCCCACACGTCCTGGGCGGCGCCTTCCGCCGACCTGATCGGCGACGTCCGGTTGTCCAGTGGCGCGAGCGTCTGGTTCGGCGCGGTGATACGGGCCGACAATACGCCCATCCTGATCGGCGAGGACAGCAACGTGCAGGACGGCGCGGTGGGGCACTCCGACCCCGGCGCACCGCTCACGGTCGGTGATCGCGTCACCATCGGGCACCAGGCCATCGTGCACGGCTGCACGATCGGCAACGACTGCTTGGTCGGCATGGGCGCACGAATCCTCAACGGTGCGGTCCTGGGCCCCGAATGCCTGGTCGGGGCAGGCGCGTTGATCACGGAGGGCAAGGCGTTCGAGGCCGGAAGCCTCATCGTCGGGGCGCCCGCTCGCGTAGTGCGCCCACTGACCGGACAGGAGAAGCAGGCGCTCCGCCTTTCAGCGGCACATTACGCAGAAAAAGCGGCGCGTTACGCCGCAGGGCTCCAGCGCGTCTAGACGCTGGAGCGTGGCACGTTAAAGCTGCCCGCGTCTCATGTGGCAGCTCTATCAATTTCCCCTTTGCCCCTTTTCCCGGAAGGTCCGCCTGGTCCTCGCTGAAAAGGGGATCGCGCACGAGCTGGTGCGCGAGAATCCGTGGGAGCGGCGCGACGAATTCATCGACCTCAATCCGGCCGGCGAAACACCGGTGATGGTCGATTCAGAAGCCGGAGTCGTGCTGATCGGCAGTCAGCCGATCGTCGAATATCTCGACGAGACGGTGGAGAAGATGCCGATGATCCACGGCAATGCCGTTCTTCGCGCCGAGATCCGGCGGCTCGTCGAATGGTTCGACGAAAAGCTCTACCGCGAAACCGTGGAGCCGCTGATGAACGAGCGCATGCGAAAGCGCATCGTCAGCCGCGAAAGCCCGGACACGCGCGTTCTTCGGGAATCCATGCGCATCGCCAACAACCATCTCGATTACGTCGACTACCTTCTCGATCATCGGCGATGGATTGCCGGGCCGGGCCTTAGCCTCGCCGATTTCACCGCAGCCGCCCACCTGAGCGTCATCGATTACCTGGGAGCGCTGGACTGGCGCGGTCACCGGCAGACAAAGGACTGGTACGCGGTCATGAAATCACGGCCCTGCTTCCGGCCGCTGCTGGGCGAACGAATGGAAGTGATCGTTCCGCCGCAGCATTACGACAAGGTCGATTTCTAACAGGAGCCAAGCTGATGACGGTTGCCGACGCCACGCCGGACTATGAAGTCGGCACCCATGACGACCGTGCGTTCCTCGGTCATCCGAAGGGCCTTGGCTACCTCGGCTTCGTCGAGGGCTGCGAGCGCTTCTCTTATTATTCGATGCAGACCCTGCTCGTACTCTACATGGTCGGCTACCTGCTTCTGCCCGAGCATATCGGGAGCGTCGTCGGCCTCGGCTGGCTTCGCGGCTGGCATTATCCGGGCCTTTCAGGCCAACCGCTGTCATCCGCGATTTTCGGCGATTATTCCTCGCTGGTCTACCTGACACCCATCCTCGGCGGGATCATTGCCGACAAACTGACCGGCCGGAAGGCAGCAATGATTGCCGGCGGGCTGATCATGGCACTCGGCCATTTCCTGATGGCGTTCCAGGGCATGTTCCTGTTCGCGCTGATTTCGCTGATCGTCGGGGTGGGGCTGTTCAAGGGCAACATCGCCACTCAGGTCGGCGACCTGTACAGCGAAAGCGACGTTCGCCGGGCGATGGCGTTTCAGATCTTCTACATCTTCATCAATGTCAGCGTGATCGTCGCGCCGCTGGTTTCCGGCACGCTAGGCCAAAACGTCGGCTGGCACTGGGGCTTTGGCTGCGCGGGCGTGGTGATGGTCGCCGGCCTCGCCCTCTACCTGTACGCGCAGCCCTATTTGCCGCCTGACACGAGTGCTCCGGAACAGCAGGGCCGGGCAACGTGGCTGGTGATCGCAGGTGCGGTCGGAATCGCCGTTCTCGCGCTCATCTGGCTGGCAGTTGCAAGCGTCCTGTTCTCGTCCGTCGTCGTCGGACTCGTCTCTGCCGTCGTGCTGATCGCCGCCCTCTACTTCGTACTCACACGTAACCTCGACGGTCGCGACAAGTCGCGGACGCTGGCGCTCGTCATTCTCATCCCCGTGCTGGCGATTTCGATGCTGACCAACCAGGAAATCTTCAACGCCTACCTCGTCTGGGGCAACGACCACTTCAATCTCAACGTACTCGGCTTCGCATTTCCGAGCAGCTGGCTGATCACCATCGATGCGGCCGTAAGCTTCACCATGCTCGTCGCAGTCGCCGCCTTCTGGAAGTGGTGGGGAATGAACCACCGGGAGCCGGACGAAATCAGCAAGATGATCATCGGCAGCGTGTTCATCGTGGCCGGCGGGCTGGCACTCTTCATGGCGGCGCTGACCCAGCCCTCGGGCGGAAAAATCAGCATGTTCTGGCCGCTGGTGTTCGAGCTCTTCAACTCCATCGGATTCGCGCACGTCATGCCGATCAGCCTTGCGCTCTTTTCGAAGCTGGCGCCGCGGCAGATTGGCGGCACCGTAATCGGGCTTTATTATTTGTCCTTCTTTATCGCCAACAAGGTCGTCGGCGCCGTCGGGCAGCTCTATTCGTCGCTTCCAACCACCACCTTCTGGCTCATCCACGTCGCGAGCGCCGGCGTCGGCCTGGTCGCCTTCGCCGTGTTCAAGGCGGTGCTTGGCGGGCGCATGACCGACACGCCCGAGGACCAGGCGAAAGCGCTCGGCTAGCGCACCACCGGAAGCATGATCGCGCTTGCGGTGTTGCCGCCGTAAAAGACGCTCTCGGTCGCCTTGCGATAGTCGGCCGGCTTTGCGTGGAAGATGTTCGGGACGAAAGTCTGCGGGTTGCGATCATACAGCGGGAACAGCGTCGACTGCACCTGCACCATGATCTTGTGGCCGGGCAGGAAGACATGATCGACGTTGGGCAGGTTCCAGCTGAACTCCTCGACCTTGCCCGGAGCGAGGGCATGCGGGCGCGCGAAGCTGTCGACGTAGCGGCCGCGGAAGATCTCGATCCCGATCGGCAGCTCGAAGCCGGACATGTCGCGTTTCGATCCCTGCGAGCGCTCCTCGGGCGCTTCGTTCGGATAGACGTCGATCAGCTTGACCACCCAGTCGCTGTCGGTGCCGCTGGTCGAGGCATACAGTTTGACCTGCGGCGCGCCCATGATGTGCACGGACGTCGCCAACGGAGCGCTGGTGTAGGTCAGCACATCGGGGCGGCCATCGACGAAGCGCTGGTCGTGAACGAGCCACGTATGCCACTGGTCCGCGTCGCCCATGTCGATCGGGCGCGGAAGGAACGGCACCGGCTTTGCCGGGTCCGACACATAGTCGTCGTGCCCGGCCGCGGCGGGCGAATCGAAACTGACGCCATTGTTCGCGGTCAGGTACACCGGCGTCGGCGTCCCCATCGGCCAGCGCGGGCTTTCCTCCCAGCGGTTTATGCCGGTGGCATAGGTGATTGCCGCCGGCGTCTGCGGATCGGGCGCTCCTTTCAGGTAATGATCGAGGAACGGCTTGAGCCAGCGAGTGCGCCACTGGAGCGCGGTATCGCCGTTGAAGGTGAGATCGCCGAGCTCGTAACCGTAGTGATTGGCGCCCGAGTGGCGCCACGGCCCGATCACCAGGTGCAACAGGTCGGTGCCTTCGTACTTGTCCTTCAGCGCCTTGTAGACCGCCGGCCCGCCATAGCTGTCCTCCTGGTCCCACTGGCCGACCTCGATCATCGTCGGAACGGTCAGCGGGCGCGCCGCCATCCACTTGTCGACCGCCTGCTCCGACCAGAACTCGGTGTAGGCCGGGTTCTGCATCAGCTTCTGCACGAAGGGGACGTTCTCGATGCGGTACTTGCGAGCATAGTCCCCCATCGAACCCGCTTCGAGGTAGCGCGTGTAGTCGTCGCCCGGACCGGCCGGAATGCTTGCTCCGGCGTCGGCCTTGCCCGTGCTCTGCGACAGCGCGAAGTCGAACCCGCCGACGCGAAACGCGCCGTTGTGGAACCAGTCGTCTCCCATCCAGCCGTCGACCATCGGGCTTTCCGGGACCGCGGCTTTGAGCGCCGGATGCGGGTTGATCTCGGAGGCGAGCGTCAGGAACCCGAGGTAGGACGAGCCGATCGTCCCGACCTTACCGTTGGATTCGGGCACGTTCTTCACCAGCCAGTCGATGGTGTCGTAGGCGTCCGTCGATTCGTCGATCCCGGTGTGATTGAGCGGACCGACGATGGGCCGGTTCATCACGAACGTGCCTTCGCTGTTGTGCAGTCCGCGGATGTCCTGCTGGACGATGATGTAGCCGTCGTTGATGAACTCGCGGAACATGATCCACATGTTGTCGACCGCCGACTGGTCGGCGATCCGCGCCATCCCGCTTTTGGCGTCGTAGGGCGTTCGCGACAGCAGGATCGGCCCGTTCCTCGTCCCCTTCTTCATCACGATGACGGTGTAGAGCTTGGTGCCGTCGCGCATCGGGACCATCTCCACGCGCCTGACGAAGTCGGCTTGCGGAAGGACGGGGTTGTAGGACTCGACCACGTCCGGCGTCATCGGCGTCACGCGCTCGGGCGGAGCTGCGGCGGTCAGGGCGAAGAGCGGAAGAAGGGCGGCGGAAAGGCGAAGCGCGGTCTTGGTCATCAAGCGGTGGTAGAAAAGCGCGCTCGCTGCGGCAAGCGGCGTGGTTTACTGCGGCTCCAATCCCGATTCCGAAAGCCAGCCCCGCCGCGTGGCCATTCGGAACAGCGCGTTGACCAGCGGATTCGACCAGCCCGTGTTGGTAGCGAAATCGCGCTTCAGCGTCTGGTGATGCAAGGCGTGCGCTTCCGGACTCATCAGCAGCCCCACTCTGCGCATTGCGTGGACTACCCACGGGTTATCGGACCGGTGTAGCGTCCCGTGAAAATATTGCGCCAGAGTACCGCCGACGATCAGGACGACGCTGCCGGCGAGGACCCAGCCAGCAACGGGCACCGCGGTTGCAAGCAGGTTGAGAAGCAGCGACGCCGGCAGCGACAGGAACAGGATCGTCGACCCGATCTGCACCAGGAAAGGCCGGCGACCCAGCGCGTCCGGCCGGGGATGGTGGTTTTTGAAATCGTAAACCAGCCGCTCGAACGGCGAAACGCGGGGCAGTACGCGGGCCCGGAGCGCCAAATACTCTTCGCTTTCCCGGGAGCCGGAGTAGCGAAACATCTCGCCGAGGCCGACTCCCGGCGTGCAGGGTCGGTAATCCATGTACATGTGGGTGAGCCCGGACAGCAGGTCGGCAATGTACCACGCCGCGAGCGCCGCCGGAATCCATCGCCAATCCGGAACCCCGGCGAACCACAAATTGAGCGCGAGCGACAGCGCGAACAGCAGCATCACCGGCACGGGGGCAGCCTTCATCATTGGATGATCGAGCGTGCGGCCATTGCATCGTCGTAAGGGCCCGCCCGGGATGCCGCAAGGGCAGTGCCTCACATGGCTAAAGGTCTGTATGGACAGGAGATGGCCGAGAACATATTAAGAACAAATGCCGCAACTGGACCTTCAATCCAAGCTCGCGATTCTCGCCGACGCGGCTAAGTACGACGCGTCCTGCGCATCGTCCGGAACCGCCAGGCGCGACAGCAGCAGCGGTCGAGGTGTGGGGTCCACCGACGGCATGGGGATCTGCCACGCCTATGCGCCGGACGGGCGATGCATTTCGCTCCTGAAGGTCCTGCTCACCAACAGCTGCATCTTCGATTGCGCTTATTGCATCAACCGCAAGAGCTCGAACATCCGACGCGCCCGCTTCACCGCCGATGAGGTCGTTCGCCTGACGCTTGCGTTCTACAAGCGCAACTACATCGAAGGCCTGTTTCTCTCGTCCGGAATCATCCGCTCATCCAATTATACGATGGAGCAGATCGTCGAAGTCGCTCGGGCGCTTCGGGAAGACCACGATTTTCGCGGCTACATCCACCTCAAGACAATCCCCGACGCCGACCCCCAGCTGGTGCAGATGGCCGGTACGTTTGCGGATCGCATTTCGATCAACGTCGAGCTCCCGACCGAGAGCGGGCTGAGCCGACTCGCTCCGGAAAAGGACGGCGCCCGAATCGAAAGCGCGATGAGCGACATGCGGTCCTCGATCGAGGAGACCGGTGACGCGTCCAGGCGCTTCAAGTCTGCGCCCAGGTTCGCGCCCGCGGGGCAATCGACGCAAATGATCGTGGGAGCGGATTCGGCGAGCGACCGCGACATCGTTTCGAAAGCGAGTTCTCTCTACGACCGCTTCGGGTTGCGGCGCGTCTATTATTCGGCCTTCTCGCCAATTCCCGACGCCAGCGCCGTGCTGCCGCTGAAGCGCCCGCCGCTGGTCCGCGAGCACCGCCTGTACCAGTCCGACTGGTTGATGCGCTTTTACGGCTTTGCCGCCGACGAGGTGAAAGCGGCGACGAACGCCGACGGGATGCTCCCGCTCGACATCGACCCGAAGCTCGCCTGGGCGCTCAAGTTTCGCGACGACTTCCCCGTCGATGTGAATCGCGCTCCAAAGGAGAAGCTCCTGCGAATCCCGGGGATCGGGAAAAAGGCAGTCGATCGCATCCTGCAGTCACGGCGCTGGCGGACCCTGGGCCTCGCGGACGTCGCCCGGCTCACCGTTTCGATTGCGAAGGTGCGGCCCTTCATCGTCGCGAGCGACTGGCGGCCGGCGAACCTCACCGACCGCGACGACCTGCAATCGCTGATCGTGCCGCGCAACCAGCAGCAGCTCGAGCTTTTCGCGGCCTAGTCTTCCTTGGTCAAAGCGTCCGGCTTGTGTGCAGCGAGATCGCCCGACAGGTCGCTTTTGACGATATATTCCGGATCGTCCTCGGACGCGGCAACCTTGTGGTCCTTGATATGGGTTTCGCTGGTTTGCTTGCGGACGACCGTCCCGTGAGTCCGCCCCTGGCTCGTGTTCCAGCTGACCTTGTCGCCTCCGGAAAATGTCTTCGTCATCTGCACGTCTCCTCCACGGTGAACGCCGTCGCGCTGGACATGTTGCCTCGCCCGCGGGTTTAGCAGCCGTGAAGAGCTATGCGGTCACTCTACAGGCGCCGGACGATTTCGAAGGTTGGCGCAACGCGGCCCGAAACCTTGCCGAAGCCGGCATTGCGCCCGAGGCCGTGAGCTGGGTTGTCGAGGGAGGCGAAGCAGACCTGTTCGCCGCTGGACTGCCTAATTCGTCCGGTGAGCCTCGATCGTCGGTTCCGCGAGCGTTCCTCGAACTCGCGCGCCTCGTCATCTGCCATTCGGACCCGGAACGCTTCGCGCTGCTCTACGCGATGCTCGTCCGGCTTCGCGCCAATCGCGTCGCCCTTGACGATTGGGCGGACCCGCTGGTCCAGCGGCTGCAAAAGATGGCAAAAGCGGTTCGCCGCGACATTCACAAGATGCATGCCTTCGTTCGCTTCCGGGAAGTCGAGGAGCCGGACGGCGCAACCCGCTTCGTCAGCTTTTTCGAGCCGGAACATCATGTCGTCCGCTCCGCCGCGGAGTTTTTCGTAAACCGCTTCACCAACATGCGCTGGTCGATTCTCACGCCGGAATTGTCGATCCACTGGGACGGGAAATCGCTTCGGGAGAGCGCCGGCGCATCGCGGGCCGATGCGCCGTCGGGCGACTCCACCGAAGACGCATGGCGCACCTATTATTCGTCCACCTTCAACCCGGCGCGCCTCAAGGTCGGAGCGATGCTCAAGGAGATGCCGAAGAAATATTGGCGCAACATGCCTGAGACGTCGCTCGTTCGGCCATTGATAGCGACTGCACGTTCACGAGAACTGGAAATGATCGACCGTTCGGCAAGCAAGGAGGGGCTGGAAAACGCCCTCGAAGCGGAGCGCAAGGCGGCCCGCCCGAGCAACCTGCGCGCATCCTGGGAAGCGCTGATGAAGGAGGCGCGCGGCTGCACGCGCTGCGACCTCTACGAATGCGGAACGCAAACGGTGTTCGGCGAAGGACCGTTGGATCCGAAGCTGGTATTTGTCGGCGAACAGCCAGGGGACGTCGAGGACATGGAGGGGCGGCCTTTCGTGGGGCCCGCCGGGCAGCTCCTCGACAGCCTCCTGGAAAAAGCCGGCGTGGACAGGGCGCAGACGTATGTGACCAACGCGGTCAAGCACTTCAAATTCGTGGCTCGCGGAAAGCGGCGAATCCACAGCAAGCCCGATGGCGGCGAAATCGATGCGTGCCGATTCTGGCTCGAACAGGAGCGCGAGCTCATCCGCCCTCCGCTTACCGTCGCGCTTGGCGCAACGGCGGCACGGTCGCTGATCGGAAAGGTGGTGACCATCAGCAAGGTTCGCGGTTCGCCGATCGAGCTCGCCGACGGCTCGGAATGCTGGGTGACCATGCACCCAAGCGCGATGCTTCGAATGCCTGACCGCGACCGCAGGCAGGAAGAGCGCGAGCGGTTCGTTAGTGAAATGCGGCAAATTTGGGCGCGCGCCACGAAACTGGCGGGCTGACGCCCCTACTCGGCAGCGAGCAAGGTCTCCGCGCCGCCGAGATCGACCGACACCAGCCGGCTCACGCCTTTTTCGATCATCGTCACGCCGAACAGCCGGTGCATTCGGCTCATGGTGACCGCATTGTGAGTCACGATGAGGTAGCGGGTCTCGGTTTCCCGAGTCATCCGGTCGAGCAGGTCGCAAAACCGTTCGACGTTCGCGTCGTCGAGCGGCGCATCGACTTCGTCGAGGACGCAGATCGGGGCCGGGTTGGTAAGGAACAGCGCGAAAATCAGCGCGATTGCGGTCAGCGCCTGCTCTCCGCCAGAAAGCAGGGTCAGCGACTGCAGCCTCTTGCCCGGTGGCTGCGCCATGATTTCCAGCCCAGCTTCCAGCGGGTCATCGCTCTCGACCAGTTCGAGGTGCGCCTGCCCGCCTTCGAACAGCGTGGTGAAGAGACTCTGGAAATGGTCGTTTACCCGTTCGAACGCCTCGAGCAGCCGCACGCGCCCCTCGCGATTGAGATTGCCGATCGATCCGCGAAGCCGGTTGATGGCCTGGCCCAGCTCTTCCGCCTCGGCCGCACCGCGCCCTCTCTCCTCCTCGATTTCGGCGAGCTCCTGCTCGGCCACGAGATTCACCGGTCCAATGCGGTCGCGATCGGCCGTGAGCTTCTCGAGCGATGCCGATTCGGCTTCGGAATCGCGCACGTCGGCGGGATCGAATTGCATCGTCTCCGGCAGCCGCTGGGGCACGCACTCGAACTTCTCGAGGCAGATTCGCGCATATTCGGAACGGCGCGATTCCTGCGCTTCCGAGCGCGCCTGGGCGGCGGCCCGGCGTTCCCGCGCAGAGGCCGACCTTTCGGAGGTCGCGCTCACGCCCGCAGCGGCCGATGCAAGCGACTGCTCGGCTTCGCGCTCGGCCTGGACGGCAGCGGACATCGCCGCTTCGCTTCCGGCGTTTTCCTGTTCCAGCTCGGCAACTTGCTTGTCGAGAGCCTGCGGCTCGCGCTCGAGCTCGACATGCTCCTGCCGCTGCTGCTCGAGACGTTCGCGTGCCTGCTCCAGCCGCCGTTCGGCGTCCGTTTGCCGACGTCGCCATTCGCCCTGCTCCCTCCCGGCAACGGAGTGCCGGTCGCGAGCCGCCGCCGTTTCACGCGCCTGGGTCGCGGCCGCGGCGCGAACCTCGGCGACTGCCGCCCCGGCATCGGCTGCGCGCGCTCGTGCGCTTTCGACTTCCGCCTGAAGCTCGTCGGGATCGGCAAGCGCGCCGACGGCGGCTTGCGCGCTGGCGAGCGCCTCCGCCGCTGCGTTGGCGAGCGGCTCGAGGTCGGCCAGCCGCTGCTGCAGTGCGCTTCGCTGCGCCTGGGACCGCTCGATCGCCGAAGCCGCGGCGTCGGCGGCGCGCTCCGCTTCGCGCACGTCGCGTTCGGCGCGAAGGGCATCCGCTCGAGCGGTTTCCGACTCGCTGCGCAGCCGGTCGAACGCTTCGATCGCTTGCCTGCGCGTCGATTCGCATGTTTGCGCTTCGCTCTCGAACTCGGGCAGTTGCGCGGCAAGCTTCGAAAGCCGGTTGGCGCGGACCAGCCTTTCCGCAGCAGCAGCACCGGCGCCTTCGGAAACGAAGCCATCCCAACGCCGCATCCGCCCTTCGAAAGTGACGAGCCGCTGACCAACCGCAAGCGGCTGGCCCGAATCCATCTCGACCACTCCGACCTGGCGCAGCCGCCGGCCAAGCTCGTCCGGAGCGGTCGCGTGGCTTGCAAGCGGCTCCAGTCCCGGGCCAAGCGGCGGATCGTCCTCGCCGATGTCGCTGCCCTGCCACCGCCGCGCGCCCTTGCTTCCGATTTCGGCATCCGAATCGTCGCCTAGCGCAGCGGCGAGCGCCTGCTCGTACCCCGGCTCGGCGCTGATCTTCGCGATCGCCGCACCGCCGCCCTGCTGGAGCGCTCGCGCAAGCGCATCATGCTCGGCGCGCACCGCGGACAATGCCGCCCTTGCCTTGGCTAGCTGGGTCTCCGCCGTGTCCCGGGCGTCGGCGGCCGCCGACCGGCCGTCCTCAGCCGCAGCAAGACGTTTCTCGGCGGCCGCCCGCGCGGCCTCGGCACTGGCGGCGCGTTGGGCCGCCTCCGCCTTCGCCTTTGCGGCATCCGAACCGTCGCCAAGGGCTTCGATTTCGCCAGCGAGCTTGTCGCGTTCGCTTTCCACTCGCGAGAAATGCGCACGCGCCGATTCGACTGCGGCCTCCGCCACCCTTCGCTCCGCGCGCATCGCGGCCTGCCTCGCGAGCAGGTCGGCAAGAGCGGCTTCGCAATCGCGCGATTCCGACTCCAGCTTCGATAGCTCGACCGCGATTCGAGAGCTCTCGCCCTCGGCATCGGCGAGCTTCGCCTCGATTGCCGATCGCTCGTTTTCGAGTTGCGCGACGGCGCGGGCCGCGTCGTCCTTCAGTGCCTGCTCGCGGCCGATTTCCTCGGTCGTTCCCGGCCTGCAACCGCTGCAGTTCCGACAACCGCCTTGAGACTGTGTCGCGGCGCGCGCGGGCGGTCGCGAGCTGGTGAGCGATTTCGCTTCCCCGCGCCCGGGCGTCGCTCGTTTCGCGGCGGCGGCTGGCGAGAAGCGTCTCGGCCTTTTCCTGCTCGCTTTTGATCTTCTCGACCTGCTGACGAAGCTGTTCGACCTCGCTCTCGGCGGCCGTCGCTTCGTTGCGGGCCTGCTCGGCTGCAGCGTCGGCCTCGGCCCAGCGGGCATGGACGAGCCGCGCCTCCACGCCGCGGATCTTGTCGGTCAGCTGTCGATAACGCTCGGCCGCGCGAGCCTGGCGCCTCAGCGACGCCGCGCGTTGCTCCTGGTCCCCGAGAAGCTCCGACAATCGCGCCAGATTGGCCTCCGCCGCGCGAAGCTTCTGCTCGGCATCCTTGCGGCGGGCGTGAAGACCGGAGATTCCCGCAGCTTCCTCTAAAAGCAGCCGCCGTTCGGTAGGCTTTGCGGCGATGATCGCGGCGATCTTCCCCTGGCTTACCAGCGCGGGCGAATGGGCGCCGGTCGCGGCGTCGGCGAACAGCAAGGCGACGTCCTTGGCACGCACATCGCGGCCGTTGATCCGATAGGCGGATCCCGCGCCACGTTCGATGCGTCGGGTCACTTCGCTGTCGCCGCCGTCCGGGCTGCCATCGTCATCGACTTCGCGGTCGACGAGAATGGAGACTTCGGCGAAATCGCGGGCCGGCCTGCTTGCGGTGCCGGCGAAGATCACGTCCTCCATTCCGTCGCTTCGAAGCGACTTGGGACTTCCTTCGCCCATCACCCAGCGGATCGCCTCGAGGAGGTTCGACTTGCCGCAGCCGTTGGGGCCGACAACTCCCGTCAGGCCGGGCTCGATCCTCAGCTCCGTCGGTTCGACGAAGCTCTTGAACCCGCTGAGTTTGAGGCGCCGGATCCTCACCGCATCGACCCCTCCGTGGCCGCCCTAGTCGCCCAGTGCCGCTTTGATCTTCGACTCCAGAGCCGACCAGACCTGCGCTTCGGTGACCCGTCCAAGATCGACCATCTTGCCGTTGATGACGAAGGTCGGAGTGCCTTGGAAATCGGGGTAGGCGCTGGTTGTATCGCTATTCATCTGGACGAGTTTGTTGACCGCGTTCTGATCCGTCAGGCACTGCGTGCTCTTGGCTGACGGAACTCCGCGCATCGCCGCCCACTTCTGCAGGTCCGCCGCCTTGGCGATCTCCAGGAACTGCTTGTCGGGGCCGAGATTCTGGATTTCCTCAAGCTTTGCCTGCGGCGCCTGCTGCAGGTTTCCGACCCACTGCCGCTGGTCATCGTAGAGCGCCTTGGTCAGCGGGAAGAAGCTGTTCGCGCCGTTGCAGCGTGCGATCAGCGATGCCGCAATGTCGAACGGATCGCGGACGTAATTGCGAAACTCGTAGCTGACCTTTCCACTCTTCACGTAATTGTTCGTGAGCGGCGCGTACCCGCTTTCCTCGAACGAAGCGCAGTGCGGACAGGTCATCGATCCGAATTCGACGAGCTTCACCTTGGCGTCGGGATTGCCCATTCGAAAGCCGCCCGCGTCGGTCCTGACCACGGCCTCGGTCCAGTCGCCGTTGGCGGGCGCCTTGACCGCTTCGGTTGAACTGGACTCCGGCGCGGCTGCGTCATTGCCTTTCTGCGTGTTGCAGCCGCTGCTTGCGAGCGCGGCGGCAAAAGCAAGGATGGTGCTCGGCTTCATCAACTAATCACTCCAATCGTTGGAATCGGGTTCGTCTCGGGAGGGTCGACCTCGGGCGGTCCATCGCTCGCCTCGACCCGCGCCGCAAGGGCTTCGAGACAGGCGCGAAGCTCGGGATCGGTAATCTCGCGCAAGCCCTCGCCGAGCTCGGTGGGGACGTTGCGAAGCTGCGGCCGCTTCGGCGCGCTGTGGCGCTGCACTGGGGCACCCTGCCTGAACGCCAGCTTCGCGACCGCCGGGTAACCGAAGAATCGGTTCACTCGCTCGACGATCAACGGCGCCAGGTGCTGCATGAGCGGCGCGTGCGCACCCTGGACAACGATATTGAGCACGCCGCCCGACTTCTTGCCGGCCGGGAACCGGATCGATTCGGGCGAGGACACCTTTGCGTAACGCTCGCCGACGATTTCGCCCCAGCGGCTCACTACCGACGCCTGGATGAAGCCGAACCGCCGAAAAGCAAGCGCGCCGGCGTTGCCGATCAGCTCGCCCGCAGCGCGCACGCGGCCGTGACGCGGCGCCTCGTTCTCGCGGCTTTTTCCCACCCGTGTCTTCGCCATTGCCTTCCAGCATGCCATAGGCGGCCCATGCGCGCCAATGTCGCCGAGCGGCTGCTCCAACATTATGTGGATAACTCAAGGACCTTGCCGTGGCGCTCGCCGCCGGGATGCAAGCCACCCGACCCGTACCGCGTGTGGCTTAGCGAGGTGATGCTTCAGCAGACGACGGTGGCTGCTGTCATGCCCCGATTCGAGCGATTCCTCGACCGCTGGCCGACTGTCGAAGCCCTCGCGTCTGCCGGCGACGAGGAGGTGATGAGCGAGTGGGCCGGCCTTGGATATTATGCGCGGGCGAGAAATCTGATCGCCTGCGCTCGCGAAGTCGCCACACTCGGGGGCTTCCCGGCAAGCGAAACCGAGCTTCGAAAGCTCCCCGGTATCGGCGACTATACTGCAGCGGCAGTCGCGGCGATCGCCTTCGGCCGCGACTGCGTCGCCGTCGACTCCAACGTCGAGCGGGTTGTCGCCCGGCTCAAGGGCTACAGGCAGCCGACGAAGGCGCAACTTCGCGACGCTGCGACGGCGCTTTCTCCATCCGGGCGCTGCGGGGATTTCGCCCAGGCGATGATGGACCTCGGCGCGACAATCTGCCGGCCGCGAGCGCCGCTCTGCGGCAAGTGCCCGATCGCAAGTTCCTGCGCTGCCTTCGCAACCGGAACTCCCGAGGCGTTCCCCGAAGCGAAGGCGAAACGCGCAAAGCCCGTCCGCTATGGAACCGCGCAGTGGATCGAGCGCGACGGTGCAATTTGCCTCGTGCGCCGGCCGCCGAGCGGCCTGCTGGGCGGAATGGCTGCGCTTCCAGGCGACGATTGGACCAGCGACAAGACCCCGGCCAAAGCCGAACCGCTTGCGCGCGTCCGCCATGTCTTCACCCACTTCGCGCTCGAACTGACGGTGGTCCAATCGGACGAGCCGCCGGCGCAGGCGTGGTGGCATCCGATCGGCGCTCTCGGCGAAGCCGGGCTTCCGACACTCTATCGGCGCGCAGTCGACGCCGCGCTTTGCAACAGGACGAACAGTGAAACCTGATCCTTTCTTTTGCGGCCCCGGCCTGGACCGCGCCGATCCTGCACGCGCCGACCCGGCCGCACTGGCACAATTCGCCTCGAACTCCGCCGCGAGAGAGCTTGTGTGGGAGGATGGCCTGCCGGCGATCGGCCCGGACGGGTTGCTCAAGTGGAGCGTTGCCACGTCGAAGGAGCTCTTCCTTGGCCTCGAGGACGGCTCGCCGCGTTTCTGTGCGCTCCAGCAGGAGATTGCCGCCGGGCCTGCCGCTTTTGCGCTGGTGGCGGCGCTCGAACCGTCGCAGGCGCCTCTGTTCGCGGCCGCGCTCAGCCTCGCCCGGTGGCATTCGAACAACGGTTTTTGTCCAAGCTGCGGGACGGCGACGAAAATCGTCCGTGGCGGATGGTCGCGGTCGTGCCACGATTGCTCGGCCGAGCATTTCCCCCGCGTCGACCCGGTCGTCATCATGCTGGCCGAACATGAAGGGCGACTCCTGCTGGGCCGTCAGCATCGCTATTCGCCCGGCCGCTATTCGGCGCTCGCCGGATTCGTCGAAGTCGGGGAATCGCTCGAGAACGCCGTCGCTCGCGAACTGCGCGAGGAAGCGGGCATCGACGTCGAAGACGTTCGTTACCTGGCAAGCCAGCCGTGGCCGTTCCCATCCTCGCTGATGATCGGCTGTACGGCGCGCGCGCTCGGCGCCGACCTCACCATCGACCGCTGCGAACTGGAGGACGCGCGCTGGTTCAGCCGTGAAGAGGTCGCAGCCGCGGTGGCAGGGTCGGACGCACCTTTCGATCCGCCGCCACCGCACACCATTGCGCGAACTTTGCTGGAGCGGTGGCTGGCGTCTTGAAGAAGCGCCGGTGCCGCCTTAAAGCGCGCGCACATCACGCTTTCGGCAGCCGCCGCAGGGGATTCAATGGACGACCGCTTCAATACCATCGCAGGCTGGGTCCTGTTCGCCGGAATCGTGGCCCTGGGCGGCTCGATCATCGCCGGCGAGGCCTTCCACTCGGAGCGCCCCGAAACGATGGGATATCCCATCGAGGGCGTCGAGCAGGAGGGCGGCGCCGCCGAAGCCGAAAAGCCGATCGAATTCTATCTCGCCAGTGCCGACCCGGCACACGGGGAGCAGGTCTTCAAGAAGTGCGGCGCCTGCCACAACGCCGACAAGGGCGGACCCAACCAGCTCGGACCCAATTTGTGGGGCGTGCTCGGGGAGCCGATCGGCAAGGGCAAGGGATTCGCTTTCTCGAGCGCGCTTTCAGGCGTTGGCGGGAACTGGGACTGGGACAATCTCAGCAAGTGGCTGACGAGCCCGAAGAAGTTCGCGCCGGGCACGAAGATGACCTTCGCGGGGCTTAGCAAGCCGCAGGACCGCGCCGACGTCATCGCGTTCCTCAACCAGCATAGCGATTCGCCCAAGCCGATGCCGGCGCCGCCGACCGCGCCCCCGGGAAGCCCGACCGCGGGCGGCGATGCGGGCAATGCCGCCGCTGCGACCGAGGGCGATATTCCGGGGCAAAAGGCACAGAAGGAGCCGGTGCTCACCGAAAATCAGGCGACTCCGGAAGACGTGAAGGGCCCGGCAGCGCCGAACAAATAGCTTTTACTCAGGCGGGCCCGTCTGGATGTGCGGCGGGTCCGGGTGGTCCTTGTAAAATCGGACCACATAGTCCCACGCTTCCTGAGCGTCTTCGCTCCAGTGGATGAGATCGAGATCGTGCGGGGCGATGACGCCTTCCTCGGCCAACGCGTCGAAGTCGATCACCTTGTTCCAGAATTCCTTCCCGAACAGGATGATCGGAAGCGGCCGCACTTTGCCGGTCTGGATCAGCGTCAGTAGCTCGAAGAACTCGTCGAACGTCCCGAAGCCGCCGGGGAAGACGGCGACCGCCCGGGCGCGCAGCAGGAAGTGCATCTTGCGAAGCGCGAAATAGTGAAACTGGAAGCTGAGCTCAGGTGTGACGAAACGATTGGGAAGCTGCTCGTGCGGAAGCACGATGTTGAGCCCGATGCTCTCCTTGCCCTCTTCCCAGGCGCCGCGGTTGGCCCCTTCCATGATTGACGGGCCGCCGCCCGAACAGACGACGAAATGGCGCATTCCGTCGGAGTCGTTGGCGCAGCGGCTTGCGAGTCTGGCCAGGTCCTGCGCCACCTCGACGTAGCGGGACTTCGCCTTGAGCCGCTCGGCGATCTTGCGCTGCTCGTCATTGGTCGCGCTGTCGACCAGCCTGTCCGCCATGTCCGGCCAGGGGATCCGCGCCGATCCGTAAAAGACGAACGTGGACGCGATCTTCGCTTCCTGGAGCAGGAGCTCGGGTTTCAGGAGCTCGAGCTGGAATCGGACGGGACGCAAGTCCTCGCGGACCAGGAAGTCCATGTCCTGGAAGGCGAGCTTGTAAGCCTCGCTTTCCGTCTGCGGGATCGAGGGCACGTGACGCGCCGAATGAGCATCGACCTTGGAGGTCGGAAAGATGCGCTTGGGGGGAGTGGAATCAGCCATGAACGAGCGGCTCTAGCGGAGCGGAGTCGCAAGCCCAAGCCCCCATCCTTCACCGCGGCTGGGCGTCTGGTTCGAACAGGCAGTTTGCTCCGGGATCGAGCTCAGTACACCCGCGCTTTTGGCTTGATGTACTCGACGTCGTCGGTGAGCGTGAAGTCGTGCACAGGGCGATAATCGATCTTCACGTCGCCGCCCTTGCCGCCCCAGCCGTCGAACCAGGCGACGGTATGCTTCATCCAGTTCTTGTCGTCGCGCTTGGGATAGTCCTCGTGCATGTGCGCGCCGCGGCTTTCCTTGCGGTTTTCGGCACAGTGCATCGTTACCACCGCCTGGGCGATCAGATTATCAAGCTCGAGAGTTTCGACGAGGTCGCTGTTCCAGATCAGGCTTCGGTCGGCGACCGAGACGTCCGTCATCTGGTGGTAGACCTTGTCGATCTTGGTGACGCCCTCGGCGAGAGTCCGTTCGGTCCGGAACACCGCCGCGTCCGCCTGCATCGTGCGCTGCATCTCGATTCGGATTTCGGCGGTCGGACGGCTCCCCTCCGCATGGCGGAAATGGTCGAGGCGCTGGAGCGCGAAGTCGGCTGAATCCTTCGGCAACGGCTCCTGCAGCGCACCCGCCTTGACGACCTCGGCGAGCCGAATTCCGGCGGCACGGCCAAATACGACCAGGTCGATCAGGCTGTTCGATCCCAGCCGGTTGGCGCCATGCACCGAAACGCACGCCGCTTCGCCGACGGCGAACAGCCCCGGCACGACCGAGTCGGGATCGCCGTCGCGGATAGTGACGACTTCGCCGTGATAATTAGTCGGGATTCCGCCCATGTTATAGTGAACGGTCGGCACCACCGGGATCGGCTGCCGGGTCAGGTCGACTCCGGCGAATGTCTTCGCGGTCTCGGTGATCCCCGGAAGCCGCTCGGCCAGGATCTTCGGGTCGATGTGGTCGAGGTGAAGGAAGATGTGGTCCTTGTGCTCGCCGACTCCGCGGCCCTCGCGGATTTCCATGATCATCGAGCGCGAGACGACATCGCGGCTGGCAAGGTCCTTCGCGCTCGGGGCATAGCGCTCCATGAAGCGCTCACCTTCCGAATTCGTCAGATAGCCGCCTTCGCCGCGCGCGCCTTCGGTGATGAGCACGCCGACTCCATACACCCCGGTCGGGTGGAACTGCACGAACTCCATGTCCTGGAGCGGAAGCCCGGCGCGAAGCACCATCGCATTGCCGTCGCCGGTTTGCGTATGCGCACCGGTGGCCGAGAAGAAGGTCCGGCCGTAGCCGCCGGTCGCGAGCACGACCGCCTGCCCGCGGAAGCGGTGGATCGACCCGTCTTCGAGGCTGAGCGCGATCACTCCGCGGCACACCCCGTCTTCCATGATGAGGTCGATGGCGAAATATTCGATGAAGAAGTCGGCATCGTACTTCAGGCTCTGCTGATAGAGCGTGTGAAGCATCGCGTGACCGGTGCGGTCGGCGGCGGCGGCGGTGCGCTGCGCGGCCGGCCCCTCCCCCATGTTCTGCGTCATCCCGCCGAACGCCCGCTGGTAGATCTTGCCCTCCGGCGTGCGGCTGAAGGGCATTCCCATATGCTCCAGTTCGATCACCGCCGCCGGCGCTTCACGAGTGAGATATTCGATCGCATCCTGGTCGCCGAGCCAGTCGGAGCCCTTGACGGTATCGTACATGTGCCAGGTCCAGTGATCCGGGCCCATGTTGCCGAGCGACGCGGCAATGCCGCCCTGCGCAGCGACCGTGTGGCTCCGGGTCGGGAAGACCTTGGTAATGCAGGCCGTCTTCAGCCCGTTCTGGGCCGCGCCCATGGTCGTACGAAGCCCCGATCCGCCGGCGCCGACCACGACGACGTCGTAGGTGTGGTCGATAATCTTGTAGGCAGAACTCACGCGGCGGCTCCGAAGGCAATCTTGCCGAGCGCGAACAGGGCCAGGGACGCTCCTGCGACGGCAAGGAAAAGGATGAGGGTGTTCAAAAACCAGCGGTTCACTTCACCCGTGACGTAATCGTCTACGACTTGCTTGAGGCCGTCGACCGCGTGCCAGAAGGCGACGACGATGAAGATCGCCATCGGAACTGCTCCGCTCGCGCTTCGAAGCCATTCAGCGACGGTTCGCTGGTCGAGTGACGGAAGGAACAGCAGCGATGCCACGAACCAAGCGCCGAGCAGAAGCAGGGCCACGCTCGACACGCGTTCGGCGAGCCAGTCGATCCCGCCCTCGCGGGCGGACCCGGTCCCCCGGACCTTGCCGATCGGGGTGGCGCTGTCGCCGAGGCTCACTGGAAGACCCCCAGGAGCCAGGCCCAGATCAGCACGGTGGCCGCGACCGAACCGACCATCGTCGCGATTGCGCCCGCCTTGTTCGCCTTGAGCTCGAACCCCATGCCCGTGTCCATCACCAGGTGGCGAATGCCCGAGAACAGGTGCTGGAAGAAAGCCCAGGTGAGACCGATCAGGAGCAGCTTGAAAAGGATCTTCACGATCGATGCGACGATCGCGCCACCGCTCCACTGAAGCTGTGACGCATCGGCCCAAAGCCAGCTGGTGAAGGTCGAATAGCTCTCCGGGCCTCCGGCTACCGCCATCAGCCACCACACCAGGATACCGAGCCCGAAAACGGACAGGCCGGCGCCGGTGACCCGGTGAAGAATGGACACGACCATGTGCGGGCCCCAGCGCCATATGGTCAGGTGCGGCGATAACGGTCTTGTCCGGACTGCGGCCATGTGCGGCGCTTCCCCTTCGGATATTCTGCCTGGCCGGCTGCTGTCGGCCGATGCCCGCTTAAGACCGTGCCCGGAACGGCGCAAGGCTTGCACCCGTTGGCCGCGGTCGGATTGGGAGGCGGCCACAGCGAAACAGCCGCAATGCTCGCTCCTAACCGGCCTTTAACCATTGTCGGCGCAAGACGCCGGGCGACAAAGGCGGGTTTCGCCCGCCAAACGATTGACGGAGCGACGAGCACATGACGAGCGAGACTTCGCACCTGGAGCGGCTGACGGACGAGCAGGTGAAGGCCCGGCTGCAGGCCTACAATTCCGGTGGATCGCTCGAGCGCGACGTCCAGCTCCTGAAGGAATCGGCGCTCGACATCGTCGCCGAAGAAGTCTTCGCCGTTTTCGGCGCCGAACGCGCCGAGCGCTTCGCGAACAATTACAACGGCAAGATCGATTCGGCCTGGGTGCAGGGAGTTGCCGAGTACGGGCGCGAAATCTATCGCGAGAAGACTCCCGTTCCCGAATATATCGCCAAGCGCAGCCAGGCTTCGGACCGGATGATCGCTCGAATCGTCGAGCGTTTCTCCGCCGATCCCGAGAAGCTCCAGGAGTGCATCCAGGCGCTGGTTCGGGTCGGTCAGTTCGAAACCGACATCATACTTGCGCAGGTCGCTCTCCTGGAGGCGATCGACGCAGCCGATGCTCGCGGCCGGCAGAGCGACCATTTCCAGCTGCGGGTCGCCGAGCTGGTTCGCGGAAGCACCGAGCAGTCGAACACGCTGACGGAACGGACTCGGGCAACGGCCGCCTCGGCGCGCGGAATGCTTGGGAAGACCAGCGAAGTGGCCGCAGCCGCCGAGCAATCCGCAGTCGCGATGCGCGAGGCTGCGCAGACTGCCGCCGGGCTGATCCGGGCCATCGAGGACGCTCGAGGCGAAGTCGAGGTCGCCGCCGACGTGGCAACCCGCGCAGGCGGACAGGCCGAGCAGGCCGTCAAGGTCAGCCACGCTTTGTCGAGCCACGTCGAAGCGATCGAATCGATCCTCAGCCTGATCCGCGACATTGCAGGCCAGACGAACCTTCTGGCGCTCAACGCCACGATCGAGGCGGCGCGAGCGGGCGATGCCGGCCGCGGCTTCGCGGTCGTCGCGCAGGAAGTCAAAAGCCTCGCTTCGCAGACCGCGCGTGCGACCGACGACATCACCGCCAAGATCACCGCCATCCAGCAGGCGACCAGGCAGACCGTGGACGCCAACGGTTCGATTCGCACGACCGTCGAGGAAGTGCAGACGTCCGCCGACCGGATCCGCCAGGCGATGGAGCTGCAGGCGCAGACGGTGACGATGATTACCGCGGCCGTCGACGAGACGGCGCTCGCGGCCGATTCGATGAGTTCGACGATCGCCGCGATCCGGAGCGACACAGAGAACGTCGCCAAGGACATCGACGAGGTGGAAAAGGGCTTCGGCCGCTTTTCCGACCAGATCGCCAACTTCACGTCGACGACCAAGGAATTCGTCGCCGGAATCGCTGCCTGACTTTCACGCGTGCGTGAGCGCGGCTAAAGCCCGCGCCCATGAACATTCTAGTCACCGGAGCAAGCCGCGGGATCGGAGCGGCGACGTACGACCTCCTCAAGTCGCGCGGCCACACTGTCGTCGGCCACTCCAGCCGGGGGAGCGATGAACTGATCGGAGCCGAGCTGACCGACCCCGACTCGCCCCGCAATCTGTGGAGCCAGGCGCTCGAGCGGCTCGGCGGACGCATCGACGTCCTCGTCAACAATGCCGGCGTCTATGAGGCCATCGGCGACGACGCGTCCGACGACGATTGGCATTCGGCCTGGGATCGCACGATGCGAATCAACCTGTTTGCCTCCGCCGACCTCAGCCGTCTCGCCGTCCAGCATTTCCGCGAGCGCGGCGGAGAGGGGCGAATCGTCAACGTGGCGAGCCGTGCCGGATCGCGCGGCGACAGCCCCGACCACTGGCATTACGCCGCGTCCAAGGGCGCGATGATCGCGATGACCAAGAGTATTGCGCGCGGCTACGCGGAAGAAGGGATTTACGCCTTCGTCGTCTCTCCGGGCTTCACTGTCTCGGAAATGACCGAGGAATATCTTGCCGGCCGCGGCGGCGAAAAGGTGCTTTCCGAAATCCCGCTCGGCCGCGTGGCGAGCACCGACGAGATCGCTGAAACGATCCGCTGGCTTGCGACCGAGGCCCCGCCGTCCGCGACCGGCGCCAATATCGACGTCAACGGCGCCAGCTTCGTAAGGTGAGCTGGCGGGTCACCCTCCCCTGCACGCGCGCGCAGGCGGAGGCGCTGCCCGAGGCCGGCGATCTCTTCCCGGGCAATTCGCCGCCGGTCGTGGTCACCGAAGAGCCCGATCCGTCCAGGCCCGACGACTGGCTCGTCCACGCTTACTTCGATCGTGCCCCGACGGCAGAGGACCTGCAGCAGCTGGAACGTCTGGGAACCGGGCGGGCGAGCGCCGAGCAGCTTGGCGAGGAGGACTGGGTAACGATGAGCCAGTCCGGCCTGCAGCCGATCCGCGCCGGCCGGTTCTTCGTCCACACACCCATGTATCGCGGCCGCCCGCCAGGGACGATCGCCTTTGAAATCGACGCCGGACTCGCCTTCGGAACGGGGCAGCATGCGACCACCGCCGGCTGTCTCGAGGCTCTCGACAGGCTCGAACGCGATGGCGTGCGCTTCAAGAATATCGCAGACATTGGCACCGGCACCGGCCTTCTCGCCTTTGCGTCCCTGGCGCTGTGGCCGAACGCCAGGTGCATCGGCACCGACATCGACGCGGTTGCAATCGACGTCGCTCGCGACAATGCCGCGATCAATTCCGTGAAGCTCGGACATGGCGAAGGCGAGCTTTTGCTTGCCGAGGCCGACGGGATGGACTCCCCGCTTCTTGGCGCACGCAAGCCTTTCGACCTCGTGATCGCCAACATCCTGGCCGGGCCGCTGGTTGAGCTCGCACCCCATTTCGCAGCTGCGCTCTCGCCCGGCGGCACGATCGTCCTCGCCGGCATTCTCCAATCGCAGCAAGCCGCCGTGACCGCCGCCTATGCGGAGCATGGCGTCACCCTCGCAAGCCAAGGCGGCAGCGACTGGCCGGTGCTCGTGCTTCGCTCCTGACTCTTGCCAGCGGCTATCCGCCCTGCAATCAGCCGCCGATGAAGTTCATAGCCGCACTCGCCGCCACGGCGCTCCTTGTATCCGCGCCAGCGACCACAACGCTCGCAGCAGCACCTGCCGCGCATCCAAAGCCGGTCACGAAGAAAACCGCCGCGAAGGTCGTGAAGGCAAAGTCCAGGGCAACGACCGGTCCCGACGTGTTTTTCCAGCCGACGGAGACTCGTTCGACCGGGACCGTCACTGTCGGCGGTCAACCGATTGCCTATAACGCGATCGCCGGGACGCTGGTGGTGCACTCCAAGGACTGGAGCGATACCGACTCGCTGGAGGCCAGCGACAACTCCAGCGAGAAATCGGACAAGGACGAGCCGAAGCCCGAAGCTTCGATGTTCTACACCGCATATTTCAAGCAGGGCGCGCCGAGTTCGCAGCGGCCGATCACCTTCCTGTTCAACGGCGGCCCGGGCTCTTCCACCGTGTGGCTGCGAATGGGCGCGTTCGGCCCGGTTCGCGTACAGACGCCGGACACCCGCCACAGCTCGCCAGCGCCATATTCGACCGTCAACAACGATTTCAGCCTGCTGGACGAATCCGATCTCGTCTTCATCGATGCGCCGGGAACGGGCTTCAGTCGAATCGCCGGCAAGGACAAGGAAAAGGCGTTCTACGGAGTCGACCAGGACATCCACGCGTTCACGGACTTCATCACGCAATTTCTCACGAAGTACGGACGCTGGAATTCGCCCAAATACGTGTTCGGCGAAAGTTACGGCACCATGCGCGCCGCCGGACTGTCGCTGGCGCTGCAGAATGCGGACGTCGACCTTAACGGCGTGATCCTGCTGTCGGACATCCTCAACTGGGACTTCATGCCCGACGACCCGCAGCTAAACCCCGGCATCGACATGCCGTACATCGTCGCTCTCCCGACCTATGCGGCGACCGCCTGGTATTTCCACAAGGTACCGCACGCGCCCGCCGAACTGCAGCCGTTCCTGGCCGAGGTCGAGAAGTTCGCGACCGGCGACTATGCCGATGCGCTGATCGCCGGGGCGGCACTTCCCGATCAAGAACGGAAGCGCGTTGCCGAGAAGCTCGCGGCCTATACCGGGCTGAGCGTTCCGTACCTGCTCAAGTCGAACCTGCGAATCGAATACGGGGCGTTCCAGAAGGAGCTGCTCGCGGATGCCGAGCAGACCACGGGAACCCTGGACACGCGATTCGTCGGAGCGACGCTTGACCCGCTGAGCAAGGTCGCGAGCTACGATCCGCAGGGATCGGCGCTCGGTGCGGCCTACATCGCGGCATGGCACGACTACGTGCGCGACCGGCTTCACTACGACCCGAAATTCCCGTTCAAATCGGGCATCCCGATCTACGGGAAGTGGGATTACAAGCATCAGCCGCCCGGCGCGGACAAGCCGCTGATCATGCTTCCCAACGTGCTTCCCGATCTCGCTGCCGCCATGAAGATGAACCCGCGGCTCAAGGTGATGGTGAACGGCGGCTACTTCGACGTGTCGACGCCCTATTTCGAAGGGTTCATGGAGATGCGGCACCTGCCGATCCCGGCGAGCCTGCGCGGGAATATCGAGTATCGCTATTACCCGGCAGGACACATGGTTTACGTGCACCCGCCCTCGCTTGCAGCGCTGCACCACAATGTCGCCGACTTCATCGGGCGAACGTCCAACCTTCGCTGACCGGTGATCGGGCTGCTGCAGATTCGCGCGGTCGCTCGCCCCCTCTTCTGGGCAGCGGGCCTGTTCGCGTTCGTGATGGCGGTCCTTCCGGATCCGCCGCCCATTCCGGGCGATCCGCCGGACAAGCTCCAGCACGGTGCGGCCTTCCTGGTACTCGCAGTTCTCGGCATCGCCGCCTATCCGGCCTTGCGGAAGCGTTACCTGCTGCTCGGTCTCGCCGCGTTCGGGGCGCTCATCGAAGTGGTTCAGGGACTCCCGTTCGTCGGCCGCGATCGCGATCCGGTCGACTGGCTCGTCGATGTGGGCGCGGCGCTGATCGTGCTGGCCGCCGTGGCGGTGTGGTCGCTATGGAAAGCACGACCGTGGTCAAGCTAGGCCGACGCGACGATTTTCGCCCATTCGTCCTCGCCGATGACCCGGATCGACAGTTCCTCGGCCTTCTTCAGCTTCGACCCAGCGCCGGGGCCGGCGACGACCAGGTCCGTTTTCGCACTGACTGATCCGGCCGTCCGCGCACCGAGCCGCTCCGCCTGCGCCTTGGCCTCGTCGCGGCTCATGGTCTCCAGGCTGCCGGTGAAAACGATGGTCTTGCCGGTCCACTCGGTCTCCTTGGATTGGCTGACAAAGGCTTTCGGCGAAACTTGCGACAGCAGGTCGTCGAGCACCTCGCGATTGTGCGGCTCGTGGAAGAAATCGACCAGCGCTTCGGCAACGACCGGTCCCACGCCCTCTACCGCCGACAGGTCTTCGGCCGCGCTGCCGGAGGTCGCGACTCGCCGTAGCTCGCCGATCGTTCCGAACGCCCGCAGGAGGTCCTTTGCGGTGACGATCCCGACGTGGCGGATTCCCAGGCCGAACAGAAGCCGCGCCGGCTCCGGCTGGCGCTTGTCCTCGATCGCGGCCAGCAATTTGTCGACGCTGGTCTCTTTCCAGCCTTCACGTCCGACGAGCTCGTCGCGGTGCCCGCGCAGCCTGAAGATGTCGGCCGGCGAATGAAGCCAGCCAAGTTCCAGGAATTCGCCGATACTCTTTTCGCCGAGGCCCTCGATGTCGAGTGCTCCGCGACTGACGAAATGTTTCAGCCGTTCGAACCGTTGCGCAGGGCAAATAAGCCCGCCGGTGCAACGCACGTCGACCTCGCCTTCCTCGGCGACCGCTTCGCTGCCGCATTCGGGGCAATGGTCGGGAAAGGCGTAAGGCGCCGCTTTTCGTCGCGAGTCAGGTTTTCGACCACCTGCGGGATCACGTCCCCGGCGCGCTGGATCAGCACCCGGTCGCCGATGCGCAGCCCAAGGCGCGCGATCTCGTCGCGATTGTGAAGAGTGACGTTGGCGACGACGACTCCGCCCACCCCGACGGGCTTGAGCCGACCGACCGGCGTCAGCTTGCCCGTCCGGCCGACCTGGATATCGATCGCTTCGAGAGTCGTCTCGGCTTTTTCGGCCGGGAACTTGTGCGCCAGCGCCCACCGCGGAGCGCGCGCGACCTGGCCCAGCCGCTGCTGCCAATCCAGCCGATCGACCTTGTACACGACTCCATCGATGTCGAACGGCAGGTCGGCGCGCGCCTTCTCGATAGCCCGGTAATGGGCGAGCATCTCCGCGACGCTCGCGCAGCGGTCGAGAAGCTCCGGGACCGGGAAACCGAAGCCTTCGATCCGCTTCATCGCCTCGAACTGCGTGTCGCCAATCGGCTCCGACAGCTCGCCCCAGCCGTGGGCGAAGAACCGCAGCGGGCGAGCAGCCGTGATTGCCGCGTCCTTTTGCCGGAGCGACCCCGCCGCGGCATTGCGCGGATTGGCGAAGATCTTCCCTCCGCTCGCTTCCTGCCGCACGTTGAGCGCCTCGAAGTCGTCTTTCGACATGTAGACCTCGCCGCGGACCTCGAGCACCTCGGGAGCGCCGCGAAGCACCTGCGGCACGTCCGCGATCGTCCGCACGTTCGGGGTCACGTCCTCGCCCACCGACCCGTCGCCGCGAGTCGCGCCAAGCACCAGCTCGCCCTTTTCGTACCGAAGCGAGCAGCTCAAGCCGTCGATTTTCGGCTCCGCGGTCATCGCCACCTCGTCGTCCTCGCCAAGGTTGAGGAAGCGTTTCACCCGCGCGACGAACTCCTCCACCTCCTCCGGGGAGAAGGCGTTTTCCAGGCTGAGCATCGGACGAGCATGCGCGACCTTGGCGAGCGGGCCGGACGGCGCGGCGCCGAGGCGCCGGGACGGCGAGTCTGCCCGCACCAGATGTGGAAAGCGCTCCTCCAGCTCGCGATTCTCGCGAACCAGAGCGTCATATTCCGCGTCCGTGATCTCGGGCGAGTCCTTGGCGTGATACAGCGTGTCGTGGTGCGCGATCAGCTTCGCCAGCCGCATCAGCCGGTTGGCGGCGTCCGCCTCGCTGATCGTGTCAGCCATTCCCGCCGAACAATTCCTCGAGGAAGTTGACGAAGCTGGTCCACGACCGTTCGGCAGCGAGCGCATTGTAGCGGACTCCGTCGATTTCGAGGTCGCTCGCATTCGGATTCGTAAATCCGTGGGCGACATTGCCATAGGCGTGGATCTGCCAGTCGGCGCCCGCCTTCGACAGCTCGTTGCCAAGCGCCACCACCTTGTCGGGCGGCACCATCGGATCGTCCCAGCCGTGGAAGGCGAGGACCTTCGCCTTGATCTTCTGCTCGGGAAGACCGGGCGGGTCGAACAGTCCGTGGAAGCTCACCGCGCCGCGAATGTCGGCTCCGCTTCGGGCGACATCGAGGGCGCACAGGCCGCCGAAGCAATAACCGGCAACGACGATCTCGTCCGATTCGACGCCGTCGAGCCCGCGCGCCTGGTCGAGAAGCGCCAGAAGCCGCTTGCGAAGGGCCGCGCGGTCGTCCTTCAGCCGCCCCATCTCGCCGAACATCGTGTCGCGCGGCGCACCATGGAACTTCTTTCCGAACAGGTCGGCAACGAAGGCGTTGTAGCCGAGCTCGACCAGCTGGCTGCCAAATCCGGTCTCGAGGTCGGAAACCCCCATCACGGTCGGAATCAGGACGACTGTCGGGCGCGCCTGGCCATCACGCCTTCCGACGAAAATGCTCTCGAGGTGCTCGCCCTCGTAGTCGAGTGGAACTCGTGTCTGCTTGCTCATGCCGCCTCCAACAAGCGGGCCGCCTGCGCCCGCGCTTCGTCCGTGATTGCCGCCCCCGAGAGCATCCGCGCGATCTCCTCGCGGCGCTCGTCGAGGCCAAGCCGCCGAACGACCGTTCGCGTCGAACCGCCGTCGTGCGACTTTTCGATCCTGTAATGCTGACTCGCCCGCGCCGCCACCTGCGGCGAATGGGTGACGACCAGGACCTGGCTGTCCTTCGCCAGCCGCGCCAGCCGCTCCCCGATTGCACTGGCGACGGCGCCGCCCACGCCGCGGTCGATTTCGTCGAAAATCATCGTCGCTGCGTTTCCCGCCTCCGCGAGCGCGACCTTCAGCGCCAGTATGAACCGCGACAGCTCGCCGCCCGACGCGATCTTCGTCAGCGGCCCGAACGGCGCACCCGGGTTTGTGGACACTTCGAATTCCACCCTGTCGGTTCCCGAAGGTCCCGGTTCGGCTTCGTCGACGGCGGTGCGAAATCGTGCCGAATCGAGCTTCAGAGGAGCAAGCTCGCCGGCGACTGCCTCGTCCAGCCGCACCGCACACTCGTGCCGTTTGCCGCTCAGCTCCTGCGCCGCCTTCGAATAGTCGATACGCGCCTGCTCAAGCTGGGAGTCCAGCGATTCGATTCGGTCTCTCGCGGTATCTATCTCGGCCAGCCGTGCGCGCATCGTCGTGCTCAGCTCGGCGAGCGAATCCGGCTCGACCCGATGCTTTCGGGCCAGTCCGCGAATGTCGAACAGGCGCGCCTCGACGCCATCGAGTCGTGCCGGGTCGTAGGCCAGCGCCTCGGCGGCGCGAGCGATCTTGTCCTCTGCATCGTGGGCCTCGATCAACGCGCGGTCGAGCGCTGCAAGAGCCTCGGCGAGCGCCGGATGATCGGCCGCTCCGCGTTCGATTCGCCGGGCCGCCTGCCGAAGCTGGGAAAGAGCACCGTCGGAGCCGCCGAGGAGCTCGTCGAGCCCGTCGAGCGATTCTGCGGCCTTGGCTCCGGCCTGGATAGCCGATCGCTCCTCGGAAAGCGTCGTTTCCTCGCCAGGCTGGGGATCGAGCGCTTCGATCTCGCCAATCGAATGCGCGAGATAGTCGCGGTCGCGCTCGGCCTCGGCGGCCTCGGCGCGTGCGCGTGCAAGCTCCTGCTCGATCTGCGTGACCTTGCTCCACGCCGCCTGGACGGGAGCGCTGTCGATGCCGCCGAACGAATCGAGAAGCGCGCGATGTCCGCGCGGATTGAGAAGGCCTCGTTCATCGTGCTGGCCGTGGACTTCCACGAGACCGGCCGCGAGGTCGCGGACGGTGCCCGCCGCGACCGGCACTGCGCCAACGAAGGCTCGGCTCCCGCCGTCGCTCTTCAAAGTGCGGCGCAAGAGCAGCGGCTCTCCCGGATCGGCCTCCAGGCCCTGCTCGGACAGCGTTGTGAAAGCGGGGTGCGCGGCTGGAACCTCGATTTCGGCGGTGACGGATGCGCTGTCGGCACCCTGGCGCACGAGGCCGCTGTCGGCGCGCGCCCCGAGGGCCAGCCCAAGCGCATCGAGAAGGATCGATTTTCCGGCGCCGGTTTCACCGGTGAGAACGCCCAGCCCCGAATCGAAGTCGATCTCGAGACTGTCGATCAGGACGACGTTGCGGATCGCGAGCTGTCTCAGCATCGGCAATCCGCGCCCGTCATTCCTGCGGTTGGTCGGAATCTTCCGGCGGTGGCGGAAGCTGCGCAGCCGGGAGCGCCGTTGCCTGGGGCGGAGCCGCTTGCGGCTGGGCTGCCTCTGCCGCCTGCGGCTGCGGTAGCGGCTGCTGCGGAGCGGGGTGCCGGGCCATCAGGTCGTAGGCGCGCTTGTACCACTTGTTGCCGGGATAATTGGCGCCCAGGACGGCCGCCGCTTTCTGCGCTTCGGTGGGGATTCCAAGCGACAGGTAGGTTTCGACCAGTCGCTCCAGCGCCTCCGGCGTGTGGCTGGTGGTCTGGTAATCGTCGACCACCTTGCGGAACCGCAGATTGGCGGCAAGCCACTTGCCGGACCGCTCGTAGAACCGCCCGATCTCCATCTCCTTACCGGCGAGATGGTCGTTGAGAAGGTCCATCTTCAGCCGCGCGTCGGATGAGTAGCGGCTCTCCGGATAGCGGCGAACCAGCTCCCCGAACGCGTCCAGGGCCTGCTGCGAGGTTCGCTGGTCGCGGGCAACGTCGGTGATCTGGGCGTAATAGCTCATGGCGACGAGGTAATGCGCGTAGGGCGCGTCCTTGTTGCCCGGGTGGATGCTCAGGAATCGCTGAGCGGAGCTGATCGCCTCCGGGTATTTCTTCGCCACATAATAGCTGAACGCGCTCATCAGCTGCGCTCGGCGGGCCCAGACCGAATAAGGGTGCTGCCGCTCCACTTCGTCAAACAGCTTGGCCGCCTGTTCGTAATCGCCCTGGTCGAGCCGCTTCTTGGCAAGGGCATAGAGCGTGTTGACGTCGCGGGCGACGTATCCCGTGTCGGTCGCGGCCTTGTTTCGGGCGCATCCGGAAGCGGGGAGAACCAGCGCGGCAGCGATGGCTACGGCTGCAATTCGGGTCATGTTCGACATGCAATCCTCATTAGCGTCGGCTCGGGGGCAGGCAAGGTTCGCCTGCGCGGACGAAGGCGAACCCCGGCTGAACGGATCAGGCCGGAGTCGCAGGGGTCGGGCCGGCCGGCTCGGCTCGGACGAAACTGACCGGCGTCACGCCAAGCCAGACGAGCACCGGCGACGAGATGTAGATGGATGAGTAGGTGCCGATGAAGATTCCGAGGAAAATCGCGATCGTGAGGCCGAAGATGACCTCCGGTCCGATGAGCATCAGCACCGCCAGTGCGATCAGAATGGTCAAGGACGTCACGACGGTTCGCGCCAGCGTCTCGTTCAGCGACAGGTTGATGAGCGGGATGATCGCCATCTTGCGATACTTGCGAAGGTTCTCTCGAATGCGGTCGTAGATAACCACCGTGTCGTTGAGCGAATATCCGACGATCGTCAGGATCGCGGCGACGACGTTCAGGTCGACCTGCAGGCGAGTGAGCGAAAAGAAGCCGATCGTCATCGACACGTCGTGCGCAAGCGTCAGAAGCGCGCCCACCCCGAACTGCCATTCGAACCGGAACCAGATGTAAATGGCGATCGCGATCATCGCGAAGGTGATCGCCATCGCCCCGCTCCACGCCAGCTCCTCACTGACGTTCCCGGAGACGGTGTCGACCGAATCTACCCGCGCCCCCGGGTAAGTGGAGGTCAGCAGCTGCTGCACGCGGTCGGCGGCGGCATTGGTCGAGCCTGCTCCGCCCTCCGGCTTGGGAAGCCGGATCTGGTAAGTCTTGGGCCCGCCGAACTCCTGGATGCTGGCCTCGCCGAGCTTCAGCCCGTCCACCTGCTTGCGGAGCGCCTCGACGTTGATGGGCTGCTCGAAGCTGACGCGGACCACCTGCCCGCCGACGAAATCGACGCCGAGGTTGAGCCCGCGAACGCTGACCAGCGCGATGCTCGCGAGGGTCAGCAGGATCGAGATCACCAGCGCGATGTTGCGAACGCGCATGAAGTCGACGTTGGTATTGTCCGGGACGAGCTTGAGAAGACGCATCGCGAGACCTTCTAGATGTGCAGCGCGCGCGGACGCGCCCGCCGGAGCCATTGCGCGACAAGCATCCGGGTGAAGTTGACCGCGGTGAACACCGAGGTGACCACGCCGATGGTCAGGACGACCGCGAACCCGCGCACCGGGCCGGAGCCGAAGTAGAACATCAGCGCGGCGGCGATGACGTTGGTGATGTTCGCGTCGAGAATCGCGCGCATGGCTTCACGATAGCCGGTTTCCACCGAATCGATGATCTTGCGGCCGCGTCTCTGCTCTTCTCGGATTCGTTCGTTGACCAGCACGTTCGCGTCGACCGCGGCACCGATCGTCAGCACGAATCCGGCGATTCCCGGGAGCGTCAGCGTAGCGTTGAAAATCGCCATGACGCCAAGGATCAGGAACGCGTTCACCACCAGCGCAAGCGTCGCATAGACGCCGAAGCGCCCGTAAGTGACGAGCATGAAAACGATGACCGCAAGCGTTGCGCCAATGCTTGCGATCGCGCCCTTGTGAATCGAGTCCTTGCCGAGGTCAGGACCGACCGTCCGCTCCTCGATCACGTTCAGCTTCACCGGCAATTTGCCCGAAGCAAGGCTGATCGCGAGGTCGCCCGCGCTCTGGACCGTAAAGCCACCGCTGATCTGGGCGCGGCCGCCGAGGATCGGTTCGTTGATGTTGGGAGCCGACAGGATCTTGCCGTCGAGGATGATCGCGAACGGCTTGTTGACGTTCTCCTGCGTCACGCGGCCGAAGCGGCGCGCCCCCGTGGCGTTGAACGTGATGTCGACAACCGGCCGCCCGTCCTGGTCGAAGCCCTGCCTGGCGTCGGACAGCTGGTCGCCCGACACCATCACCCGCCGTTTGACGGCCATCAAACCACTGCCGCTCGCCATCGGCAGGACTTCGCTTCCCGGCGGAGCGCGGCCCTGCTGAACCTGTTCGGCATCCGCGCTCAGGTCGACGAGCTTGAACTCGAGCCGGGCGGTCTGGCCAATCAGCTTCTTCAGCGCTTCCGGATCCTCGACTCCTGGAACCTGGACCAGGATTCGGTCCGATCCTTCGGTCCGAACCGTGATTTCCTTCGTCCCCTGCGGATCGATCCGGCGCCGGACGACGTCGCGTGCGACGGTCATCGCGTCCTTGAGCGCCTGCTGCGTGCCGCTTTGGGTGGGCGTGAGAACGACGCGATTGAGATCGACGACGCCGACGTCCCAGTCGCGGTTGCCCGTCAATCCGACCGGCTGGGTGACCGCGCGCATTCGCTCGACCGCCGCATCCACCTGGCTCTGGTCGCGGACGATGAACGAGATTCGGCCGCCGCTGGTCGAAACATCCGAAATCCTGATCGGCGGGTCGCCGCGCCGCATTTCCGTCGTGACCGTGTCCTCCATGCTCTGAAGTCGCTGTTTCAGCAGGTCAGACTGGTCGGCTTCGAGAAGGAGGTGGCTTCCGCCGGCAAGATCGAGCCCAAGGTTGATCGTCGCGTGCGGAAGGAAGGATGGCCAATGATCGCGAGCGCTCTGCGGAAGCAGGCTGGGAATCGAAAACAGGATTCCGAGCAGGACGACCGCCCAGATCGAAAACACTTTCCAGCGCGGGAAATCCAGCATCGCCGCGGCGGTCCTAGTCGTTGGCCGGCTTGGCGCTGGGCTTCACGACCTGGGCCAGCGTCGATTTGACCGCCCGTACCCGGACCCCCTGCGCAATCTCGAGTTCGACTTCCGAGTCGGCCACCTTGGTCACCCGCCCGCGAATGCCGCCTCCGGTCACGACTTCGTCACCCTTCTTGACCGACGCAATCTCGGCCTGGTGCTCCTTGGCCCGCTTCTGCTGCGGCCGGATGAGCAGGACGTAGAAGATTACGAAGATCAGCAGCCATGGCAGAATTCCGACCAGCATCGCCGACACTCCGCCGGCCTGGCCTGCCCCTGCCGCCGCGGCCGTCGATGTGAGGAAGTATCCGATGGACATCGTCAAGAAGCACTTTCGTTGGCGGGATGGTCGGGGCGACTGGATTCGAACCAGCGACCTCCACACCCCCAGTGTGATGCGCTACCAGGCTGCGCTACGCCCCGACTACCGTCGCGACAGACGGTGACGCGCATCTAGGCAGGGGGATAAGCGAACGCAAGCGCAAGGCGCTGCGGAGAGAGTAGCGCCCCCTACAGCACGTAGCGCGAAAGATCCGCGTTCTTTGCGATTCCGGCCAGCTGGTCACGAACGAATGCGGCATCGACGGTCAAGGTCTCGCCGGTGCGTTCCTCGGCCTCGAAGCTGACGTCCTCGAGCAATTTCTCCATCACCGTCTGCAACCGCCGGGCGCCGATATTCTCGACTGCGTCGTTCACCTCGGCCGCGATTCGCGCCAGCTCCTCGATTCCGTCCTCCGAAAATTCGACGGTGACGTCCTCGGTGCCCAGCAACGCCTTGTACTGCTCGGTCAGGCTTGCGCGCGTCTGCGAGAGGATTCGCACGAAATCGGCTTCGGTCAGCGCCTTCAGCTCAACCCGGATGGGAAGGCGCCCCTGAAGCTCCGGCAGCAGGTCGGCGGGCTTGGCGGTGTGGAAGGCCCCGCTCGCGATGAACAGGATGTGGTCCGTCTTCAGCGGCCCATACTTGGTCGCGACCGTCGTTCCCTCGATCAAAGGGAGGAGATCGCGCTGCACGCCCTCGCGACTGACCGATCCGCCGCGAACGTCGCTGACCGCGATCTTGTCGACCTCGTCCAGGAACACGATTCCGTTCGATTCCGCGTCGGCGAGAGCGACTCGATTGATGTCGTCCGGGTCGATCCTCTTGTCCGCCTCTTCCTCAACCAGCCGGGCGAAGGCGTCGGGCACCTTGAGCTTGCGGCGCTGCTTGGGCGGGCCGCCGGTCATCTTCGACATCATTTCCGACAAATTGATCATGCTGACGCCGTTCTGGCCGGGAATGTCGAACGGCATCGACTGCGCTTCGGAAACCTCGATCTCGACCTCGGCCTTGTCGAGGCTGCCATCGGCGAAGCGCTCGCGGAAGCTGTCGCGGGTGGCGGTGCTGGACCCCTTCCCCGTCAGCGCGTCGAGAAGCCGGTCCATCGCCGCCTCCTCCGCGCCCTTTCGGACTTTCTCGCGCCGACGCTCGCGCTCCAGCCGGACCGCTTCCTCGACAAGGTCGCGGGCGATCTGTTCGACGTCGCGGCCGACATAGCCGACTTCGGTGAACTTGGTCGCCTCGACCTTCACGAACGGCGCATCGGCAAGCCGTGCCAGCCTGCGGCTGATCTCGGTTTTCCCGCACCCGGTCGGCCCGATCATCAGGATGTTCTTGGGCGTGACCTCGTCGCGAAGCTCGGCGCTGAGCTGCTGCCGGCGCCAGCGGTTGCGAAGCGCGACCGCGACCGCCTTCTTCGCATCGTCCTGGCCGACGATATGCTCGTCGAGCGCGGCGACGATGGCCTTGGGCGTGAGCTTTTCCTTGAGCACTTCGGATGGTCCGCCGTCGTGGGGGATTGGAGACTGGTAATTCATGGGACTGCTAGATTGTAGGCGCGAGGTCAGGCTTCAACCGTTTCGATCGTCAGCTGGTCGTTCGTGAAGACGCAAACTTCGGCAGCGATGGCCATCGCCCGGCGAGCAAGCTTTTCCGGGTCGGGCTCGTAATCCGAAAGCGCGCGGGCGGCGGCGAGCGCATAATTTCCGCCCGATCCGATTGCGGCAATACCGCCTTCGGGCTCGAGGACATCGCCATTGCCGGTCAGGATCAGCATCGAATCCTTGTCGGCCACGATCATCATCGCCTCGAGCTGGCGAAGATACTTGTCCATCCGCCAGTCCTTGGCGAGCTCGACCGCGGCGCGGAGCAACTGGCCGTTATACTGCTCCAGCTTCTTTTCCAGCCGCTCGAACAAGGTGAAAGCGTCGGCCGTCGCACCCGCGAAGCCGCCAATCACCGCCGCGTCGGTTCCAAGGCGCCGAACCTTTTTCGCGTTCGGCTTGATCACCGTGTTGCCCAGGCTGACCTGCCCGTCGCCGGCAATGACGGTCTTGCCGCCTTTCTTCACCCCAAGGATCGTCGTGCCGTGATACTGTTCCATTGCGAGGAGGTGGGGCGCTCGAGCGCGGCTTACAAGCTTCGCTCGAACCTTCGGTCGGGCACCAGCCAGAGAAGAGCAACCGCCGCATAGAAGCCGACGGAAAGCAAAGGCGAGACCAAGAAGGCGCACGCAACGCCGAGCGCATAGAGGACGACGCTGAGCAATTCCTTGCTCCGCCGTCCAACCGCCTTCGCGACCGCCGAGGCGTCGCCGTCAGCCGCGATCAGCCGGTGTTCGAGAAGCGCGTAGGCAGCTCCGGCCATGAATAGGACCACTCCCAATGCCGCCGCCGGCCCGCTGGTCAGCCCGCGTTCCCCGACCCAGCGGATCAGGAAGGGGAAAAGGCTCAGCCAGAACAAGAGGAACAGGTTGGCCCACAGCACCGATCCGCTGATCTGCCGGACCGACTGAAGCATGTGGTGGTGGTTGTTCCAGTAGATGCCGACGTAGATGAAGGAGAAGACATAAGCAGCAAAAAGCGGGATTTCGGGCCGAAGCGCTCCGAGCCCGCTCCCGTCCGGGACGTGAAGCTCCAGCACCATGATCGTGATGATGATGGCGAACACGCCATCTGTGAATGCGGTCATCCGCTCGGGTTTCACAGCGTCGCTTCCCTGCTTGCTGGCAAGTCCCGCGCAATTCGGAGGACGCTCTGAAGCACCGGCTTTACCTCGGCTTCTCCATTGTTGCCGACGAAGTAGATCCGAACGTCGTTGGCCGCCACCCATCCCATGTAGGAGAAGAAGGTCCCGTCGGAGCCGGCGTGGCCCATGCGGACCACCTTCCCGCTTTCGTCGAAGCGGAAAGCGAGCCCGAAGCCTTCCTGGACATCGCCCGACTGACCGGGGACTGGAGCGAGGACGAGAATTCGCGCCGCGGCGGGCAGGCCGCCGTGGGGGTCGAGAATTGCGTCCAGGAAACGGATCATCGTCTGTGCCGAAGCCTGGATTCCGCCGTTGCCGCGAAGCGCCCAGTCGCTTCCCCCGAGCTTGGCGATCGATTCAGAGATCACCGGCTGCTTCGCGTCATTGAGATAGCCGTGCGCAAAGCCGTCATCGGGCCGTCCGCGGAAATAGAAGCCGATCCGCTTCATCCCGAGCGGCTCCCAAACGCGCTCGCGGACGGCCTCTTCCCAATTCTGGCCGGTCACTCGCTGGATGACGAGGGCCAGCACCGAGTAACCCATATTCGAGTAATTATCCTCGCCGGCCGGGTGGGCGAGCGGCCGTGCGAGGCATTTGTTGACCAAGTCGCTTTCCGACTGCGGATCGAAGTCGTCGGTGCAGCTGTCGAGCAGTCCTGAGCTGTGCGACACCAGCTGTGCGATAGTCCGCGACCGTCCCGGCTCCGGCGCTTCGGGAACGAACTTCGAGAGCGGATCGGACAGCGAAACCTTGCCCTCGGCAATCAGAGTTGCCAGCGCTGCCGCCGTCTGGCTCTTGGTGATCGATCCGATCTGCGCGATCGTGTCCGGAGTGAAGGGGATTTGCCGTTCGCGGTCGGCATAGCCGTAGCCCTTGCCCAGCAGCGTCTTGCCGCCCTGCTGGATGATGACGGCGCCACCGAACCCCTTTGCCGCGGCCTCGGTCAAATCTCGGTCGATCTGCGCGACAGCCTGCTCGGTAATGGGGGTCGCGGACTCCACCGGAGGTGCGGCGGTCGCGGGCGAGCTATCCACGACCGCAGCAACAAGGGCGAGCGCAAGAATGGCTGTTTTCATCGGCAACGTCTGCGATGCCGCCGCAGCCGTTGCAAGCTCGCTCACTCGCCGCCGGTGCGCACCTCCGACTGAGCGCGCACCCATTTGATCAGCTCGTCGAGCTGGATCGCCTGTTCAGTGGCGATCAGTCGGTCGCCTGCAGGAAATCCGTCTTCGCCGGGGTCTTGAGAAGATCCTTCGGAGGCAAGGGAAATCCCGGGCACTGGTGCTGCCGAGCCAGCGCCGGGATCGGCTGCGGCGGGTGAGGCTTTCCCGCGCAGGCGGTCAGCGCGAGCGCGAGCAGCGGCAATGCGGCTTTCATAGTCATTGCTGGTCCTTTCGTTGATTGCGGCCTGCTCGGCCGTCACCCGGGCGAGATTGGCGGCGTCTTCTCGGCGCGCCTGCTCGGCGGCGGCGCGATAGCTTGCGACCGTTGCTGCATGTGCGGCCTGCTCCTGGTGGAAGAGGCGTTCGTTCGCCTTCGCCTCGTCGCGCCACCCGTCGCGGCTCTGGACCAGCCACAGAAGCGCAGCGGCCGCGAGCGCACCGGCAAGCATTCGATAGAGCCAGGGGGCGGGTATCACTGGCCATCCCCGCAAGCTTCCAGCGCCACACCGTCGCGCGACGCGCTGCCCTTGAAGCGACCGACAGGGCCGCCGACCAGCAGCCCGATGATGACGGACGTCATGGCGATGATGAAACCGCCGAGCGCGCCACCGAAGATCACGACAATCGTATGCTCTTCGCGAGCGCTCCAGTCGCCCCACATCAACAGGCACACGAGCAACACCGAGCAGGTTCCGCAGAACATGCCGGCGGCGGCTGCAAGCCAGCCGTAGATCAGCCGCTGGCCCTCAGCGAAAGTCGCCGGCGGCGGACCGGCAATTGCAAGCTTCGAATCATTCAAAACGCGACTCCTTCCACTTCTTCCGGTTCGTCAGCTTTGCAGGGAACCGATGCGGTTCGCGAGCCAGCCATAGAGAAAGGCCTCGTTGGCGGGCCGCCGCTCGGCGAGGCGCAGGTACCGCTCTCCCTGAAGCGCATCGAGCGCCTTCAGCAGCACCTTTTCACCGCCGCCGCGACGAAGCTTCAGGAAGGTATCGAGAGCCGAGAGCGTCGAGGGGCCGATGCGCCCGTCCGGCACCAGGTCGGGATAGTCGCTGCGGTCCCGGTTGAGCGCGGACAGCGCACGCTGCAGGAAAGTCGCGGCGACGGCCGGCCCCATGTTGGCGCCGGTATCGAACAGCTCGGCGGCGACGGCGAAGCTTCGTTTCGCCACCTGGTCGAAGCGCGGCCGAAGCCAGTACAGACGCTTGTAAATCGCCGCCGCTTCCTCGCGCGGGAGCTGGCGCATCGGCCCGGCGTAGCCGTGAGCGCGGGCGACGGCCTCGGTAATTCCGAACCTGGTAGGCCCGCCGCGGTCTGCGGGCGCATTCACATAGCCCCCCTCGCGGTCGATCAACATGTCGATAAGAGCGGCAACGTTCATCCCACTTCCCTTTCCCGGTTACCGAGTTGGCATCATATGAACCAAATCGGTTACATGTAGGAAAGCTCTTTGTACGTGGAGGCCGTTGCGAGTTGCGCCGGCCTCAGGGCCGTCTAGGGTGGCTTCATGCTCTACCGCCCAATCCTCGCGCTCGCCGCCGCCCTGTTGCCCGGCGCGCCCGCCGTCGCCGCCGCCTCGCCTGCCGAGCAGACGATGGTTCGCACCATCGATTCCGAACGCGACCGGACGGTCGCCATGCTCGGCCGATGGGTCGAGCAGAACAGCGGGACGATGAATTTCGAGGGTGTCCGCGCGGTCGGCGACATGCTCCGATCCGAGCTCAAGCCGCTGGGTTTCGCGGTGCGCTGGGCGGACGAAACGGGCGCCGACCGGGCCGGACATCTGATCGCTTATCACAAGGGCAGAGGGAAAAAGCTGCTCCTCATTGGCCATCTCGACACGGTGTTCGAAAAGTCGTCCCCGTTTCAGCACTGGAAGGTCGAGGGCGACACCGGGATCGGCCCCGGGTCCAGCGACGACAAGGGCGGCATGGCGGTCATCGTCGCCGCCCTCAGGGCAATGAAGGCCGCCGGGACTCTCAGGAACGCCGACATCACCGTCGTCCTGAGCGGCGACGAGGAAGACGCCGGCAATCCCGTCACCATCTCCCGCGCCGCGCTGGTTCGTGAAGGCAAGCGCGCCGACGTCGCCATCGATTTCGAGCCGCTTGCGGTCAAGGACGGCCGCGACATGGGATCGACGGCGCGAAGGAGCTCGGGAAGCTGGACCGTGATCGCGAGCGGCCGCTCGGCCCATTCGAGCGGAATCTTCGCCCCGGGCGTCGGCTTCGGAGCGATTTACGAGCTGGCTCGGATCCTCGACGAGTTCCGCCGCGAGCTTCCCGAGGAAAACCTCACTTACAATGTAGGCCTGGTCACCGGCGGGGCGACCGCCGAACTCGAAGACGACACGCTCAAGGGCGTCGCCACCGGCAAGACGAACATCATCCCGGCGATCGCGATCGCCCGCGGCGATATTCGCGCTCTTAGCCAGGAGCAGATCGACCGGACCAAGGCAAAGATGCAGGCCATCGTCGCGCGGTCGCTGCCCGGCACCACGGCGCTTCTTAGCTTCGATCCGGGCGATTATCCGCCGATGGCGCCGACCGCGGGCAACCGCGCGATTCTCGCCGATCTCAATGCCGTCAACCGCGACCTCGGGCTGCCCGAAATGGGCGAGCTCCCGCCGTCCGATCGCGGCGCCGGCGATATCAGCTTCGTTGCCGCCGACGTCGATTCACTGGCGGGAATGGGCGCGTCGGGAAGCGGCGCCCACGCGCCGGGCGAAACGGTCGACATCCCCTCGATTTTCAAGCAGGCGAAGCGAACCGCGCTGCTCCTGACCCGACTCTCGCGCGAAAAGCGGTAGCGGAACCGGCACCTTGCCGACGCTTTTGCTAAAGCGGAGGTAAGCGTGAACCAGACCGCGGCAGCACAGCAGCACCGATCCGCCGATCCCGATGTCCTGCCAGACGTCGATTGGAAACGAGTGGGGAAGCAGCTTTGGAAGGAATCGGGTGACGATCACCTCGCGCTCGTCGCGTCGGGAATCGCCTTCAACGCCTTCCTTGCCTTCGTTCCTTTCCTCACCTCGGTGGTTCTCACCTACGGGATTGTCGCCTCACCCCAGCAGGTTGCAAGCCATATCTCCGCGCTGACAGGCGTACTCCCGAAGCAGGCCGCCGATATCGTCGGGAGCGAGCTCCGGCACACGGTCTCGACGGCCAGTTCGGCAACCGGTTTCGGACTCTTCGTCACGCTTGGGATCGCACTCTACGGCGCGCTTCGCGGCGCAACCGGGATCATCAGCGGGCTCAACATGGTCTTCGAGGTGGACGAGAGCCGCTCTTTCATCTGGCAAACGCTGGTCGCGATTGCGATTACCATCGGGCTGGTCGTCACCTTCCTTCTCGCCAGCGCCGGCATTTCGCTCGTCGCCTTCCTGACCTCCATTGTCCCCAACGTGGGCGGAGTGGTCGATGACCTCCTCCAGATCGGCTACTGGATCGCCGCCGCGGCCGCCGTCAGCGTCGTCATCGCCCTCATCTATCGCTACGCGCCCAATCGCGAAGACACGTCGTGGCAATGGCTGACGGCCGGGTCGATAGTCGCCACCGGCACGTGGCTGGTTGGAACGTGGGTGTTCGGCTTTTACGTCCGAAACTTCGGTAGCTTCGGAGCGATCTACGGCGCTCTGGGAGCGATCATCATCTTCCTGCTTTGGCTTTACCTCTCGGCGTACATTCTGCTGATCGGGGCCGAGCTCAACCAGGTGCTCGGCGGCAAGGGCAGCGATAGCTAACGCGAAGAGGCCAGGTCGCGGGAGTCGCCAAACATCTGCGGCATCGCCATCTTGTCGAAACCGTAGCGGTCGGGCCGGAAGACCACCCCGTTGCCCCGTGGCGTAACCGTGAAATAGCTCAGATACACGGGCACCGGATCGCGAAGGGGAAACGTCTGCTCGCGCGACGTGCTCGCCCGCGGCACCGATCCGAAGACCCAAGACGCGAATCGCTTGTAATCCGCCAGCCGCACGCAACCGTTGCTGACCCAGCGATCGTCGTGCTGGAACAGCTCCTTGTGAGGCGTGTCATGGAGGTAGATGCCGTAGTCGTTCGGCATTTCGAACTTCATCTCGCCCATCGAATTCCAGGGCCCGGGAAGCTGCCTGACCAGGACAGTGGGCTTCTTCTTGCCCGAAGCGATTGCCTTCCAGTTCACGGTCTCCGGATCGACCGGATGGCCGTTCCCGCTCCAGTCCGAGAGAACCTCGTAATGATAATTCTTCAGGTACGAGAGGCCCTGCTGCTGGATGCGCTTCGCAGTGAGCGAGCGGATAAGTTCGGGCGGGACGTTCCAATAGGGATTCGCCTTGGCGTCTTCCATGACCACGGCCATCATCGGCGTCTTCGTGTCCGGATCTCCGACCACCACCCGCATCGCATCGGCAACGCGGTCGTTCTCGAACAGATAGGCCTCGGCTGCCCCCGAATCGACGAGGATGTAGCGCGAGAAGCGCCCGCGCGGCGGAAGCCGGTGAGCTCGCTCCATGTTGATGGCGATTCGCCGCGTGTAATAGTCGGCGCCGCGGTTGAGCGAGCGAATCGTGTCGGGACCCGCGATTCCATCGACCGGATCCAGGCCGTGCACTTGCTGGTACGCCCTGACCATCCCCGCAAGCGTCTGGTCATAGCCGCCGCCGGGCGCCAGGCCGAGCCGCGTGCGAAGAAGCTGGACGCGCTTTCCGGTCGCTCCCGGCTTCAGGGTCGCTCCGCCCGGAATCTTGATCTGCGGAAGGCTGCCCCAGGTCTGCTGGTATTGCTGCAGCCCACGCGCGAGTTCGGCGAACATCGGGTTGGGGGCGTTCCTGCGGTCGCGCCCGAAGGCCCAGTCGAGCCCGACTGTCCTCAACAGCCAGTTGACCGGGGTTTCGTGCCGCTTTGCAACGCTGCTCAACTTGGGATCGACATAGACGAAATCGATCCCCTGCTTGATGTTACGCGGGACGGCGATCGGCTCGTCGCCCTGCGGAAAAGCGGAAAGCGGGGCGGACGCGACCAGCGCCGCTCCGCCGAGAATGAGGACGAGCTTCTTGTTCATAAACTTTGCGCCGCTTCCGCGGCGCCTCCGTTGTGCTTTCCGGATTAACGCCAAAACACTAGGATAGTTCGCTTTTCGCAGCGCTGAACGCGACAAAAGAGCAAACGCCAGCCGCTTGGCGACCTCTGCGTTTTTCCGGAAGCTGTGGCTTTGTAGTGACTTGCCAGCGCCGGCAGGCGCGCCATAGTCGCGGCCGCGCCTTCTTCCCTTTCTGGCGCGTGGGAGGGTTTTCTTCATGCTGTCACGTAGCGTCGTCTCGCGCGCCTTCATCGGCGCATCCCTGTTCGCCTTTGCAGCCGCCACTCCGGCAAGCGCGCAGCGAATCGACAACATCGTCGCATTCGGCGACAGCTATGCCGACACGGGGAACCTGTTCGCCATCATCGGCTTCAACCCGGCGCCGCAGGTTTACCCGACTGGCCGCTTCTCGGGCGGGACCACGTACGTCGATACGCTGTCGCAGCTTCTCAATGCTCCTCTCGAGGACTTCGCGATCGGCGGCGCCAACACCGACAACACCAACGTCAATGGACCCGGCATCCCCGGCTTCGTGACGGAATGGAATGCCTATCTCGCAGGCGGCGGGGGCGTCTTTCCGACCGTTCCCGGAACCTTCGATTCGGGAGACCTGGTAACCTTGTCGATCGGCGGCAACGACGCCCGATATTACCAGCAGACGGGCGGAACGCTGGCCGGAGCGCCGGCGGCCGCACAAGCCTCCGCGGCTTATGCGACGGCCGGAGTCGATGCGCTGGTGGGCGCGGGAGCACGAAACATCAGCTTCCTGGCCGGCAATACGGCAATGCTTCCGGAGGTCGCCGGCGACGCCGGCGCGCAGGAGATCCGAAACGCCTATTCGACCACCTTCAACACCGCGATGCAGGACGTGCTCGCCGGCTACGCGGCCGACGGCGTAACGGTTCACTATCTCGACTTGTCGCTCATCGGCGCCAACATCGCCCAGAATCCGGCGGCCTATGGATTGGTGAGCGCCGGCCCGTGCAATCCCGCTCCGCAGTGCATCGGCGATTCGGGGTACAACAACCAGTTCCTCTTCTATGTCGACAACGTCCACCTGACCTCGGCCGGCTTCGCAATCGTCGCTCACTACGTCGCTACTCAGCTGGAAGCGCCGCTGACCCTGCAGGCGCCCAGCGACATGGCGCTCGATACCGCGCGGCAGTGGAACCGAACCCTCGCGCTGCGAACCGACCTGGTCGGCCGCACCGCGGCGCCGGGCGTCCACGCTTTCGTAATCGGCGACGGCTTCACGCGCAGCGTCCCCTACAGTGAGACCAACGACCCGTTCACGATCGACGGGCTCGGCGTGACGGCGGGCGTGGAGGTTGGTCTTGCCGCCGGCGTGGCCGGAGTCGCGGCCAACTACTCTCGCCCCCGCGTCCGCTTCGGCAATGACGCGCTCAGGGAGAATGCCGACAGCTATCAGATCGGCGCCTATGCCGGCACGGCATTCGGACCCGTCTTCGCGCAGGCCCACGTCGGCTACGGAAAGGACAAGCATCGCATCAGCCGCGCGGGAGTCGCCGAAGACATGGTCGCGCGCCCCGACGGAAGCCACGTCGTGGCGGGCGCGAAGGCCGGGTATCTGATGCCGATGGGCCCGGTAAGCGTCGGCCCGGTGGTCGGCGTCGACTACGCGCGCGCCAAGGTGGACGGCTATACCGAAAGCGGAGATCCGGCGCTTACGCTCAACGTGTCGAAGCAGACCTACGAAGCCTTGACCGGCGATCTCGGCATCGAGCTTCACGGCTCTGCCGCAGTGCCGGGGGTCGGAGTCCATCCCTACGCTGCGGCAATGCTCGAGAAGGACCTGGTCGGCGACGGGCGGACCCTGTTCTACGCACAGACGAGCGCGCCTGGAATCGTCAACAGCTTCACCTACCCGGATCGCTCGACCAGCCTCTACGGGCGGGTCACGGGCGGCCTTTCGGCGTCCCTCCTGTCCAGCCTCGCCGTCGAAGCCGCCGTGTCGACGACACTCGGAAAGGACTGGGGCAACGAGACCTCGGCACATGTGGGCGTGCGGCTCGGCTTCTAGTGGCGTCTTGACTTCGATTTCGTTTCGGAGCCTCATCCATTGCGCGGCGCGCTGGCGCCGCCTTGGAGGGGAACAGCAATGGCAACCACTGCCCAGCGGCGGACGCCCACGCACTTGTGGGTTGTCGGCCTGATTGCACTGCTTTGGAACGCGTTCGGCTGTTACGACTATCTGATGACGGAGAGCGCCAACTCGGCCTATCTGTCGAACTTCCCGCCAGAAATGGTGGCCTACTCCAACAGCCTCCCCGGCTGGACGGTCGCTTTCTGGGCGCTAGGCGTCTGGGGCGGCCTTGCGGGCGCGCTGCTGCTGCTCATTCGCAGCCACTATGCAGTGTGGGCGTTCGCACTGTCCTTCGTCGGCGCCGCCGTCGGTATCGGCTACCAGCTGTTCATGACGACCATGCCGGCCAGCATGACGGCGGGAGTCATGGGGATGATGCCCTATGTGATCGTCGCCGTCGCCGCCTTCCTGCTTTGGTACAGCTGGAGGGAAGAGAAGAAGGGCGTTCTCCGCTAGCTCCTCTCGCTAAGGGGCGGGTTAACCCCGCCACCTGCCGAGCGTCGAGTCCGCGCCCCTCCGGGTAGCGCCTTGCGAAAGTCGTTTGGCATCAGGCTCTGTCCGCGGCCTATTCGTCGCCGGCTGCGTACCTCAACCTTCGATCGATCTTCATCACTGTGTCGATCCTGTCGGCCGGAGGAAAGTCGAATATCCCTCGAATATCCTCCGCGCCGTTGCGGTTGATCCAAGTTTGAGCGCGCGTCACCGCCGTTTCCGCAACCCGCCGGAAAGGAAGCGCCAGGCTTGGCTTCCTCGCCCTGTAATAGTCGATGGCGCGATTGGCTGCGTAGTCTGCAACCTCACGCTCGAGACGCTCCATCGCAAGCATCGACGTATGCACTGCCTTTCGGGCGTCGGTCCCCTTTCCCGTGCCCGACAGCCGCGCGAACGCCGCTTCGCCGTCTTTTCGCGCCAGTTCGAGAGCGGCCGCGGCGTCGGCCGGGCGATTGAACTCAAGGCTATCCAGCGCATATTCGCGAACGACTTTCGAGTTGCGGCTTAGCGTTCCCACGCCGGTCTTGGCGGCACGCTCGACCAGCTGCGCGTAAAGCGGCTTGATCGCCTCGTACGAAGCCCTTGGATTTCCGGCTTCGCGGAAATTTTCAGCGCGCACCGCACCGGTGTTGAACAGCTCGCCATAGAGCTTTTCCTTGTCGGCCGACTTACTCCCGGAGCCGCCAGCGCCTGCTTCAAAAGATCGTATTTCTTGTCGCAGGCGTCGGCTTTTTTCTCACCGAAACATCCGTAAGTCTCTTCTTCCGATTCCGCATAAAGTCGCACGAACTCCGGTATATCGAGGGGCAAGCGGATATCGCGCGAAGCAGCCAGCGCATATTTCTCCTCCGCCCATCCCTTCAGTCCGGGACGCAGCCACAGGATGTTGCGATAGCCGAGGTTGCGAAGATTGATCGCCGCATTGTGGGAATAGCCGCAGCTCGAATGGTGGCAATAGACCATCACCGGCCGCGACAGGTCGCCGCCCGTCAGCTGCTTGACATAGGGCGTATATTTGGCGCGCGCCTCGGCATCGCCGGGCGCCCTGGCGAGCGACATGATGGGGTTCGCGCCGGGAATCTGCTGCTTGTCGGCCATCGGAGCGATCAGCACGACATCCTTGAAGCGGTCGAGGACGCACTTCGCCTCGGCCGCCGAAATGACCACGACTCCCGGTTCGGACAGAGGCATCGAGCCCGACGGCTGGGGATCGGTGCCGATCTGGCACGTCGAGCGCATCTGCGCGAGAGTGGATGCCTTTGCAGAAAATGGCGCAAAGACTGCGGCCAGCAAGAAAAGCAACACGAACCGGATCATCATCACGCCCCCCGCAAAGTGATGACCGCGACGCTATCTGCTTCTTGATATGAGTCAAGCAATCAAATTGCTGATTTTGGTCGGTTTATCTCGATCTCGACTTGCCGAACTTGCGCTGCACCTTTCCATAGCGGCCCTTGCGCGTGCCCGGCTTCCCTTCGGTGGAATTGCCGATCGGTCGCGGCGCAGCCCGCTCTAGCTCGGGAATCCCGAGCTCGTCCTCTTCGAGACGGCGAATTTCGTCGCGGAGCCGCGCGGCTTCCTCGAACTCCAGATCCGCGGCGGCCTTGCGCATTCGCTCCTCGAGATCCGCGATGTAGGCCTTGAGGTTGTGCCCGACGAGGTGCGGCCGCTCCTCGTCGCCGGTATCGACGACGACGCCGTCGCGCGTTGCAAGGTGAGCCATCACGTCGTGGATCTGTCGCTTGATCGTCTCCGGCGTAATGCCGTGCTCCGCATTGTACGCCTCCTGCTTCTCGCGTCGGCGGGCGGTCTCGGCGAGGGCGCGCTCCATCGATCCGGTGATCGTATCGGCATAGAGGATTACCCGCCCGTCCACGTTGCGCGCGGCGCGGCCGATGGTCTGGATCAGCGACGTCTCGGAGCGGAGAAAGCCTTCCTTGTCGGCATCGAGGATCGCGACCAGTCCGCACTCGGGAATGTCCAGGCCTTCGCGAAGAAGGTTGATCCCGACCAGCACGTCGTAAACTCCCAGCCGAAGCTCGCGGATGAGCTCGATGCGCTCGAGCGTCTCGACGTCAGAGTGCATGTAGCGGACCTTCAGGCCTGCCTCGTGGAGGTATTCGGTCAGGTCCTCGGCCATGCGCTTGGTCAGGGTCGTGACGAGGGTGCGATAGCCCTTGCGCGCCGTTTCCTTGGCCTCGTGGATGAGATCGTCGACCTGGTCCTCGACCGGCTTGATCTCGACCGGAGGGTCGATCAACCCGGTCGGGCGGATCACCTGCTCGGAGAAGACTCCGCCCGTTTCGTTCATTTCCCAGGGGCCGGGCGTCGCCGAGACGAAGGTCGTCGGCGGGCGCATCGCATCCCATTCGTTGAAACGAAGCGGCCGGTTGTCGATGCAACTCGGCAAGCGGAATCCATATTCCGCAAGCGTGATCTTCCGGCGGTGGTCGCCGCGCGCCATCGCCCCGATCTGCGGCACCGTCTGGTGGCTCTCGTCGATGAACAATAGCGCATTGTCGGGCAGGTATTCGAACAGGGTCGGCGGCGGCTCGCCGGGCAACCGCCCCGTCAGGAAGCGCGAGTAATTCTCGATGCCCGCGCAGGACCCGGTGGCGGCGATCATCTCGAGGTCGAAATTGGTCCTTTGCTCGAGCCGCTGCGCTTCGAGCAGTCGTCCTTCCGCCTGCAATTCCTTCAGCCGCTCGCCAAGTTCGTGGCGGATCGCCTCCATCGCCTGCTTCAGGGTCGGGCCGGGCGTCACATAATGCGAGTTCGCATAGACCTTGATGCTGTCGAGGCTGGCCGCCTTCTTCCCAGTCAGCGGATCGAACTCGACGATCTCCTCGATCTCGTCGCCGAAGAAACTCACGCGCCAGGCCGTGTCTTCATAGTGCGACGGGAAGATCTCGAGATTGTCGCCGCGCACGCGGAAATTGCCGCGAGCGAAGGCGTTGTCGTTGCGGCGGTACTGGAGCGCGACGAGCTTTCGGATGACCTCGCGCTGGTCGGACGTCTCCCCCTTCTTCAACGAAAAGGTCATCGCCGAGTAGGTCTCGACCGATCCGATTCCGTAAAGACAGGATACCGACGCCACGATGATCACGTCGTCGCGCTCAAGAAGCGCCCGCGTCGCCGAATGGCGCATCCGGTCGATCGCCTCGTTCACGCTCGACTCCTTCTCGATGTAGGTGTCGGTGCGCGGGACGTAGGCTTCGGGCTGGTAGTAATCGTAGTAACTGACGAAATATTCGACCGCGTTGTCGGGGAAGAAGCTCTTGAACTCGCCGTAGAGCTGGGCGGCGAGAATCTTGTTGGGAGCAATCACCAGCGCCGGCCGCTGCAGCTCCTCGATGACCTTGGCCATGGTGAAGGTCTTGCCCGAGCCGGTCACTCCGAGCAGGACCTGGCTTCGCTCGCCTTCGGTCGCGGCCTGCGTCAGTTCCTTGATCGCCTGCGGCTGGTCGCCCGCAGGCTCGTAGTCCGACTTCAGGACGAACTTGCGCCCGCCTTCCGATTTCTCGGGCCGGGCCGGCTTGTGCGGGACGAAGGCCTCGCCCGTTTCCGGTTCGGCAAGCGTGGTTCGGATCTGGATTGCCATGGCGGGCTATATGGTCACGATACCCATGGGGAGCTAGACCTCGGGCGCTGCTCGGTTATGCTTTGGCTAAAAGGGGGCCCAAGTTCATGAAATCCGCGATCCTTCTTTTCGGTCTTGCGCTGCCGCTAGCCGGCTGCGGTTCGAAGCCGGCAGTCAGCGAGAAGAACGCCAGCGTCGAGCAGGTCAGCGAGAAGGTCCGCCAGGCCTCTCACGATGAGGGGCTGATCAGGCCCGGCAAATGGGTGTCCAGCGTGACCATCGAGGACATGGCGGTACCGGGCATGCCACCGGCAGCTGCCGCGCAGATGAAGAAGATGATTGCCGGACAGCACACGAGCCAGAACTGCCTTACGCCCGAAGAAGCACGGAAACCCAAGGCGGACTTCTTCTCGGGCAACGATCAGTGCCGCTACGATCATTTCAACATGGCCGGCGGCAGGATCGATGCCGAGATGCACTGCACCCAGAGCGGCGTTACGCAGGTGATGCAGATGACCGGCGACTATTCCTCGAACGCCTACACGATGCACCTGAAGTCGCACAGCCAGGGCGGCGGCGCGAACAAGGGCATGACGATGACGATGACGGTCAACGCCAAGCGCGTCGGCGAATGCACGGGCGAGACGACCTGATCGGATGAGCAATGGCCCGCTCCGGGCAGCAGCCGCTCTCTGCCCGCAAAAAACGGGCCCTGATTGCCGTTCGAGCGTTCGGACGCGAATGGAAACGGCAATATTGCTCAACCGTGGCGGCGGCTCGGCAACGGATCGCTCGCGCGTGGAGGAGGCGCTTCAACGCGCCGGCATCGCCGCAACTGGGCGCTGGCTCGAGGGCTCCGAAATCGCGCAAGCGGCGCGCGACGCGGTGAATGCCGGGGCCCGACTGGTCATCGCGGGCGGCGGTGACGGGACGATAAGCGCAGCGGCCGGGGCGCTTTGCGGAACGGACGTTGCCCTTGGGATACTGCCGCTTGGAACGCTCAACCATTTCGCGCGCGATCTCGGCATTCCGCTCGACATAGACGAGGCAGCGAAGCTGATTACCTCCGGCGCAAGGCGCAAAGTCGACGTTGCCGAAGTGAACGGACGCGTGTTCGTCAACAACAGCTCGATCGGAGTGTATCCGCTGCTCGTGCGCGAACGCGATGCGCAGCGGCGCCAGCTCGGACGCGGTAAGGCGCTGGCAATGGCCATCGCCGCCGCGCGAACGTTAATTCGCTTTTCGAAGAATCGCCTGAACGTGACGATCGGCGACCGCGAAGCCAGCGTGGAAACGCCTTTGCTGTTCGTGGGCAACAACCGCTACCGACTGCGGATGCCACGTGCCGGAACGCGCGAACAACTCGACGGTGGAGAGCTGTGCGTGCTCGTGCTGCGCCGCAAGTCGCTGCCCGGCTTTGCCGCCGCGGCATTACGCGCGGTGCTGGGCCGCGAACGCCGTCAGGACGTCGCTCGGATCGACGACGTGCGCGACCTTCAAGTGGACAGCGCCCGGAGCGCCCTCACCGTTTCTCTCGACGGCGAAACCGCGCTCATGAAGACGCCGCTGCGCTATGTTGCACGCCCGCAGGCGCTGACGGTGATCGCGTCTTGAAAGGGAGGATCGCACTGATCGCAAGCCTCGCCGTCGTCGCCAGCGGATGCACGACCATTCGCAACCCGCCGCAGCCGCGCGCGCAAGCCGGGGTCGCGTTCGATCGCTCGGGCGAGGTTGGCGCCTTCGCCGACGGAATCGCAGATCCGAAGACCGGGCGCGCGGTGACTGCGGACGACCCCGTACGCGTCGCGTCGGTCAGCAAGTTGGTCGTTGCGATCGGAGTCATGAAGCTGGTCGAATCCGGCAGGCTGGACCTGGATGGCGATGTTTCGAAGTGGCTGGGGTGGAGCCTTCGCAATCCCGCTTTCCCCCAGCGCGCCATCACGCTTCGCCAGCTCCTGTCGCACACCAGCTCCGTTCGCGACCATGACGACCAATATGCAATCCCGCTCGGCGGGTCCGTGCGCGACGCCATGGCCGACCGCCGGTCGTGGGACCCGGAGCACGGGCCGGGAAATGGCTACTTCGCCTATTCCAACATGAACTTCCCGATTGTCGCCTCGATCGTCGAACGAGTCACCGGCGAGCGCTTCGACATGTGGATGCGCCGCAACGTCCTCGATCCGATGGCGATCGACGCCTGTTACAACTGGCCCACGTGCAGCGATGAAGCGATCGCGCGTGCCGTCGAGCTCGACACTCCTGGCGGCGAGCCGCTCAAGGACGACTTGCACGGGCAGCGTCCGGACTGTCCCGTCTTCGTCCGCGAAAACGAGCCGTGCGACCTGTCTTTGTGGCGCCCGGGCGAGAACGGCTCACTGTTCGCTCCGCAGGGCGGGCTCAGGATTTCCGCTCGCGGCCTTGGCCGGGTCGGGCGTATGCTCCTCAACGAAGGAAGGCTCGACGGTGTCCGGATTATCTCGGCGCAATCCGTCGAGGCGCTGTTCGCTCCCGCATGGCGCTTCGACGGGCATAATGGCGACACCGACCACGGCTTCTATTGCACCTACGGGCTGGCGACGCAGACAATCCCGACACCCGTGCGCGGGTGCAATGACGATCCGGTGGCGGATGGCCGACGGCGGCAGGGCCATGCCGGCGATGCCTATGGCCTTCGCTCAGGGCTTTGGCTCGACCGCGAGCACGGAACGGGAGTAGCCTTTTTCGTCACCGGCCTGGGGTCCGATCCGCCGCGCGGGAAAAGCGCCTTCCGAGCGAGCGAGGAAGTGGCTTTCTCGCGGGCCTTGTCGCTGCTGGACCGGCGCTAGTTTCCCTGTTGCGTTCCCGCCACGGCACAGGCGCGTAAATCTTCCCTGCTCCCCAAGCCGTTAAACGCGTGCTAGCGGCTGCCAATGGACCTCGCTGTCGCCTTCTCCGGCTTGCTTGTCGGGCTGCTGGTCGGGTTGACGGGCGTCGGCGGCGGATCGCTGATGGCGCCGGTCCTCATCCTCATCTTCGGCGTCGTCCCGATTACCGCGATCGGAACCGACCTCTGGTTCGCCTGCGCCACCAAGAGCGTTGGCGGCGCGGTCCACCACGCCAAGCACAATGCCGACCTGACCGTCGTCGGCCGCTTGATGATCGGAAGCATTCCGGCAGCAATCGCAACGGTGGCGGTTCTCAACTCCATGCACTGGAGCCAGGTGAGGCAGGGCTGGCTTCCGCTCGCTCTCGGGATAGTTCTTCTTGCCACCGCCGTTGCGGCGATCGCGAGGCCGTCGCTGCACCGATGGGTGGTCAGCCGGGCCGCCGACGGTCCCGTGGCGCCGGTGCGGGCGCAGTTTGCGCTCACCGTCGTCGCCGGCGCGATCCTGGGCGTACTCGTGACGCTGACATCGGTTGGTGCCGGCGCGCTCGGCGCGACCCTCCTCGTCTTCCTTTACCCGGTACGGCTCGATTCCAAGCAGATTGTCGGCACCGACATCGTCCATGCGATCCCGCTGACCCTGGTTGCGGGCGTTGGCCACCTCTTGATCGGGACGGTGAACGGCTCGCTTCTTCTCAACCTGCTGATCGGGTCGATCCCGGGCATCGTCATCGGATCGCTGCTCGTCCACCGCGTCAGCGAGAAACTCGTCAGGATCGCTCTGTCAGGCGTCCTGGTTCTTGCCGGCGCCCGCCTCATCGTCGCCTGACTGCTTGGCCGCCGGCGGCTTCGTGCCGAACGTCTTCGAAAGTCCGTGATACAGGCGCTCGGGGCAGACGAGCGCGCTGACTCCGTCGGCGATCAGCGCGGTGGCGAACAGCGGCAGGATCATGCTTCGGCTCGCCGTCGTCTCCATCAGGATGATCACCGCCGTAAGCGGAGCGCGCACCACGCCCACGAAATAGGCCGCCATGCCGAGCAGCACGATCGCCGACGTGGGCGCATCGAAGAGAGGCGCGAGGCTGTTTCCGAGCCCGGCTCCGACGGCGAGCGAAGGGGCGAAGATGCCGCCGGGAGTGCCGCTCAAAGTCGTCGCCAGCGAGGCGAGGAACTTCGCCGGGCCGAACCAGTAGGTGATGCTCCCGCCCTCGATCAGCAGGCGCGAGGAGTGGTAGCCGGTTCCCCATGTCGCGCCGTCCGACGTGATGCCGAGCAGGGCGACCACAAGGCCGCAGGCGGCGGCGAACAAAACCGGTCGGCGCTTTGCCTGGCCCACCAACGGCGACGTCGTGCGGCCGAAGCCAAGCACCATCCGCGAAAAGAGACCGCCGAGAAGACCGCCGGCGACTCCCAGCGTCGGCGCGATCACAAGCGTCGAGCCGATGCTCAACGTCTCGTGGAGCACTCCGAAATAGACGTAGTCGCCGCCGATTCCGATCACGACCAGGCCCGCGATCATGACCGCGCCCATCACCAGCAGCGCCACCCTTTGCTCGTAGGCGGCGGCAAGCTCCTCGATCGCGAAGGCCACCCCGGCAAGCGGCGTGTTGAAAGCGGCGGAAACGCCCGCCGCTCCGCCCGCGATCAGCACGCCCGCCGTGATCGGTACCCGCATCAGGCGATGGACGAGAACCATCATCGCCGCGCTGACCTGGACCGTCGGCCCTTCGCGCCCGACCGAGCCGCCGACCAGGAGCACGGCAACGGTCAGGAGCATCTTGAAAATCGCGGCCGGCAAGCTGACGAGCAACTTTGCCGCCTTGCTGGCCGGAAGCCGCGCAGCGGCCATCACCTGCGGAATGCCCGATCCGCGGGTTTCGGGAGCCCATCGCCGGGTCGCGTACGCAACGCCTGCAAAAACCGCCGGCGTCAGGACCAGCGGCAACAGCGGCGCCGCCGCCACGATATGTTCGAAGCCAATCCTCGCGAAGTCCGCGATCTTGGCGAAAAGCAGCGCCGCCACGCCAAGCGCAACGGCGCCGAAACCCGTCGCGATTCGGCGTCGCGCTACGGCAAGCGGGGTTCGCAAGTGCCTCCGCTCGTACCAGCGGAACAGCACCGATGCCCTGTGAAAGAGGTCGCCTGCGGCCACAGGGGGTCTCTTGGCCTGCGTAGCGCAAAGCGCAACCCCCCGTGCTTGGGCTTGGTGGGCTCAGAAGCGCAGCGCGATTCCGGAGTATATTTCCAGGTCGGGGGTTTCCTGCGTGAGACCGAGGTTGATCCCGCTGTCGACCTGCACGTTGCCGGAGACAAGATAGGCCACCGCGGCGTCGACTGAGACCTGCCGGATCGTTCCCGCGGGATCGAAGTCCCATGCCGCCCATACGTCGCCGGAAATGCTGAGCCGCTTCGAAAGCGGAACGCCGAGGCTGAGAGCCTGGACCATCGCCAGGTGATAACCCGACCCATCGCCATCCGCGACGATGTCAGCCTCCGGGGCGATGTTCCAGCCGATGGAGGAGCCGGAGAAGGTCGAATCGACCAGCACAGCCAGGCCGCCCTCGACCTTGCCGTTGCCAAGCGCGTGATTTGCCGTCGGTAGCTTCATGAATGGATACAGCGCCGCCTGCACCGGAGCCTCGGCATCGGTGAAGCGGTATTTGGCTGCGATCCCGGCATCGCCCAGTCCGTCCTCGGTCGCTTTCAATGGCCCGAAGCGCGTCCGCACATGCGTGTAAGCGGGCAGGTCGAATTCGATGTGAAGGCGGTCAGAGAGCCCGAACTTCACCGCTGTTGCCGCGATGTCCACCTCATCGCTTCGGCTGCCTTGCCAGCGGTCGCTGGTCCAGTCGACGAGTCCGGTCTCCACCTGGATCATCCCGGCCGGAACGGTGCAACTGGGGTTGGCCTTGCCGGGGCGGTCGGCGCAGATCGGCTCGTCGCCTTCGGCCGCGGCAGCGGTCGAGACGAAGAGCATCGCGAAGAAAACAGCCCCGAGCCTCACCGGCTCATCGTGTCACCGGTCGCTCGCCCGCGCAATCAGCCCTGCAATCACTGCCGTGCAGCGGCGCTTTCCTCACGTACTTTCCTGAATTCCGAACTCGGGTACCACTTGGGCCATTCGCGGTCGTTCGCGAGCCGCCGTCCGATGTCGTAGAACAGGGCGGCCTCCTGCGCCGCTCCGCGCAAATCCCAATCCGGCGACCAGGCGTCGCAGGTCTGATGGTAGCAATTGTCCGTGAACTCGGTCAGCCACTTCTCCCCGGCGTCGCGCCCGCCGTCGCGCATGTCGTAGGCACCCGCGAGCGCCATATCGAGAAGCACCGGAACGCCGCGCTTGGCGAACGAGAAATGGTCGGCGCGATAGAATAGCCCACGCTCCGGGTGGCCTTCCTGGGTCACGTAGCGGCCCTGCTTGTCGGCTTCCTGCGCGAGAATATCCTCCATCTCGCTCTGCCCTTTTCCGATCAGCACCACGTCTTTCACGGGCCCGTTCCACTGCAGCGTATCGAAAGTCAGGTTCGCGACCATCTTGTCCATCGGATAGATCGGGTGCTGAGCGTAATATTCGCTCCCGAGAAGCCCGCGCTCTTCGGCGGTCCAGGCGAAGAACAGCACGGTCCGGTCCGGCCTCGGACCGGCAGAGAACAGGCGCGCATCCTCGATCATCGCCGCAAGCCCAAGAGCATCGTCCGCAGCGCCGGGCCGGATGCGCCGTCCCAGGGCGTCCGGCGCGCCGAGCCCGTAGGCGTCCCAGTGGCCGCCGTAGCTGACGGTTTCCTGCGGGTATTTCGCGCCCGTCAGTTTGCCGATGACGTTGTGGCTGGTGATGTGCTTGAGGTCGACGTTGGCCGTCGCCGTTAGCGTCGCCTTGAGGTCGATCGGCTTGAAGGCCGCGGTGCGCGCCTGCCGCTTGGCCGTGTCGAAATCATAGCCAGCGCGCTTGAGCAGCGCCTCTGCAACCGGCTTTTGAATCCATCCCTGCAGAAGCACCGGCTGCTGCGCGTCCGGCGGCAGGACGATGTTGTAGCTCTCACCGCCCGGGCTCTCGATCACGTTCCAGCCGTAGCCTGCCGGAACCGTTTCGTGGATCACCAGAGCCGCGATCGCTCCACGGCGCGCCGCTTCCTCGAACTTGTAAACCCAGCGGCCGTAGAAGGTCATGGTCTTGCCGCCGAACTTGCCGGCGACCGGCTCGCCAGCGGTCGCTTCGAAGTCGGGGTCGTTGACCAGGAATACCGCGACCTTGCCCTTGAGATCGACGCCCTTGAAGTCGTCCCAGCCGCGCTCGGGCGCGTCCACTCCGTAGCCGACGAAGACCATCGGCGCGTTGGCGATTTTCGCCTCGTCGACGGCGCGCACGGTGCCGACATAGATGTCGTCCGGATCGTCGAGCGGGATCGTCTTGCCAGCCTGGTGGACGATGACTTTCGTATCGTGGAGCTGCGTGCGGATCAGCGGTACCGTCTGCGTCCAGCTTCCGTTCTCGCCGCCCGGCTCCAGGCCCGCCGCCTTGAACTGCTGGATCAGGTAGGGAATCGTTTTCGCTTCCCCTTCCGTCCCCGGCGCGCGGCCCTGGAACTCGTCCGAGGCAAGCACTCGAGTGACTTCGCTCATGTGCTGCATGTCGATCAGTTCTTCGGGCGGGAGCGGCTTGGAAATCCGTTCGGGCGGGCCCTGCGGGGCTGCCTGCGCGACCTGCATCGGCGCTGGAGGCGGCGGCGCTACGCTCGCGCATGCCATCAACCCGAGCGCCGGGACCAGCGTCGCCATCGTCCGCCACAATTTCATTCGCCTTCTCCCCTTGTGTCCATCAGCAAACGGTCCGTAGCCGAAATGGTTCGCGGACCGAACCGCTCCCTCAGTGACTCTGCGTATTGGCGCGGTCGCTTAAGCCCCGGATGCTGTGAATGCCCGATTTCGGGTGAACCGAAAAAGGAGAGCCGTCATGTCCCATGCAATCGTCACGCGCGCAGCCGCCGTTTTCGCGCTCGCAGCTCTTTCAGCCGGTTCGGCAGCCGCGCAGCGCTCGGACCCGCCGGCAACACCGCAGCAAAACCGGTCCAGTGAGTTCGCCTGCCCGATGCAGGGCTACGGCATGCACGGCAGCATGGGTCCCGGCATGATGTACCAGCAGGGGCAAGGCGGCCCCGGCGGCACGAACTGGCAGCAGATGAGCGAGCAGATGCAGGCCATGCGGCAGCAGATGCAGGCCATGCGCGAAGAGATGATGAAGATGCGCCAGGAAATGCACCGCCAGCGCTAATTGGAGAACAGGAATGCCGATGCACGACTATTACTGGGGTGGAGGCGGCTGGGGCGGCTGGATGCTGGTCCACGGCGCCTTTTGGCTGCTTCTTCTCGGCCTCGTCGCGTTCGCGGCCCTGTCTCTGACTCGCCGATCGCGGCCGCCGAACAACAGCTCCGCGCTCGACATGCTGGACGAGAGCTATGCGCGCGGCGAAATCGACCGCGACGAATATCTTCAGCGCAAGAAGGACATCCTGGAGCGCTAGAGCGCGCGAGGGCGGTTGTACGAAAGCAGCCACGCCCGCGCCGGCTTCAGAACGCGACCCAGGTGAAGGCTCTCAACGTGTTGTTGGCTGCTGCGTCACGCCCGCTTGAATCATAATTGAATCGCGCGCCGTTGAACGTGCGATACAAGGTGTATTGCAGGCCGACGCGTACGTTGAACCTCGGCCCCAGCGGCGATCCGGAGCGGCCGAAGGGCGTCCCGTCCACCTGGAACTGAAGGCCTGAGCTGTCCGGCCGGCCGCTGCTGTAGTCGCCGTAGAGCAACCGGTTCCTCGACCCCGTGACGTCGAATGCACCGATCGTCACACCGACGGCGTCATGCCAATAGTAAGACGCGTCGGCGCGAAGCTCGTCGAGGCTGTTGTCGGCACACTGAGAAAGCGGCGCCATCGGGATTTCGCCGTCAGCCATTGCGAGTGCACAGGTGGCGTCGAGCGACTGCGCCTCGTGCGTGTAGCGTCCGTTGACCGTCACGGTGCCGGACTTGATCGTCCGGATCCAGGAAGCGTCCACTCCAACATCCGTCAAGCGGTCGGTGTAGCCGCTCGACCGGTCGCGGCCGGGCCACAGAGACGCTTTGAGCGCGAACGCGCCCGCTTCGAAGGTCCCGCCGCCGAGCGTGGTCTGGAAGGCGGCACGCCCGTACGGAGCGAGGCCGTGAATGGCGCCCGGGTCGTAGGGGTCGGCACCAAGCCAGCGCAGGGTGCCGGGCGACGGCGTGCTGTAGGCGCCTCCCGCCAGGTACCATCTGGAATCGAGCCAGCCGTAGGCGGTCGCCCCCATCACAGCCTGCCCCAGGCCCCCGTCGATCAGCGGCGCGACGTCGGGGGCGGGTGCATAATCGGAGTCGGTGTAGGGGAAGCCCCACACCGGAAGCGTGTTCCACGGATCCTCGATTCCGGGGCTGTTGTTCAGGCTGAGGCCGTAGACTAGGTCCTTGCCGCGCCAGCTTGCCGGTCCCGACCGCACGCAGGTCGACATTATCCCATGCCCAGGCCTCGTCGGCTCCGCTGTAGGTTACCTGCGCGAAGCCGCCGACGTGCGACCCCGCGCCGCCGGCCAGGAACACGCTGCCTTCGTCGAATGAAAGATTGTTATTCCGTTTCGAATCATCGGTCGGTGCTTCTTCGAGCGCGCGTTTCGCCTTCACGAAGGAGGCCACAGCCATCGCCGAGAGCGGCACGTTGAACTTGTTTGCGCGAAGCGTGTAGCCGCCCAGCTTGAACGCTCGGCCGAAGGGCGTCAGCTGGGGTCCGAACCCGCCCACGTGGCAGGCGGCACACGGCTGGCTGGTCTGGATCGCGAAAGCGGGAACGGCCCTGGCGGGGCGATGTCCTGCAAGCGCCAGTCCCGTCAACGCTGCCCCGGCAAGAAGTGCCAGTCGGCTGGTCCGCTGAAATGCCGTCACGATCGCTCCCCCTCGATGCAAAGATCCAGCTTCATTTCGCGCGGTAGAGGACGCACCAGCCCGTTGGTTCGATCGGGTCCTGGACCAGCTTGCAGTGCGACGGCGGTTGCCACAGCGCGCAATTGTCGCATCGCTGGTCGCCTTTCGGCTTCGACTGGTAGGACACGGCATTGTGCGGCATCTTGCTCGACGCTCGTGCCGGCGTGCTGCTCAGCCCGATTGCGAGCATTGCCCCGCCCCCAGCTGCCGCAACGTTCAGGAAGTCCCGCCTCGACACGCTTTTGCGGCGTAGCGGAAAATCATCTGCCATGAGTGGCCTCCATCTCAATTGTGCAGAGTCTCTGCTCCTGGAGGCAGGCGCAAAATAGGTAATCGTCCTTACGGCTAGCGCCGCAGCGCGCAGCGACCTGTTGCAGCGCGGCAAATCCACAGGAAATTCGGTTCGAAATGCATTTACCTGCTTGCGTTCACCAGCCGATGAGGCACAATAGGTTGTAGCGAGAGAGGGGTAGCACTCAACTGCTGGTGTTGGACGCCGGAATACCTATATTCCGGTGACGGACGAACTCGTCCCCGATTTCCACAGGGTGAGTCCATGTCAAATCCCCTTGAAACGTTTCAAACTGCTCGCCTTGATTCGGTGCGGCGGGTAGAACGATTCGAGAACGAATGGCCGGCGAGTCGGCTTAACGAGTGAACGGGGTAGAGCGATGGATTTCACGACTGGAAGCGAAGTTCCAAGCAGCGATTCGACGGCCCCGGCCGCGATGTCGAGCAAGACCGTCGCGCCGCCCGCTTTCCCGGTCGAAAAGGACGACAGCCGCGATTCGCTCCTGACCGAATTCGGCAAGGAAACGCTCAAGGACCGCTACCTTCTTCCCGGCGAAAGCTACCAGGACCTGTTCGCCCGTGTCGCAAGCGCGTACGCCGACGACGCCGATCACGCGCAGCGGATCTACGATTACATCTCCCGCCTGTGGTTCATGCCGGCGACGCCGGTCCTTTCGAACGGCGGAACCGGGCGCGGCCTTCCGATCAGCTGCTATCTCAACAGCGTGTCCGACAGCCTCGAAGGGATCGTCGGAACCTGGAACGAGAATGTCTGGCTCGCCAGCCGCGGCGGCGGAATCGGCACCTACTGGGGCCACGTCCGCGGAATCGGCGAGCCGGTCGGCCTCAACGGCAAGACCAGCGGAATCATTCCCTTCGTCCGGGTGATGGATTCGCTGACTCTGGCAATCAGCCAGGGCTCGCTCCGGCGCGGTTCGGCGGCCTGCTATCTCGACATCAACCACCCCGAGATCGAGGAATTCCTCGAAATCCGCAAACCGTCGGGCGACTTCAACCGCAAGGCGCTCAACCTCCACCACGGCGTGCTCATCACCGACGAGTTCATGGAGGCCGTTCGCCAAGGTGCCCAGTTCGAGCTCAAGAGCCCGAAGGACGGAAGCGTTCGAAGCACCGTCGACGCGCGCGCGCTGTTCCAGAAACTGGTCGAGACCCGCCTTGCGACCGGAGAGCCCTACATCATCTTCATCGACGCGGTGAACTCGGCAATGCCGAGCCACCACCGCGAGCTGGGGCTCAAGGTCACCACCTCGAACCTGTGCTCGGAAATCACGCTTCCGACCGGCCGCGACCATCTCGGCGCAGATCGCACCGCCGTGTGCTGCCTGTCCTCACTCAACCTGGAAACCTGGGACGAGTGGAACGGCGACAAGCAGTTCATCGAGGACGTGATGCGGTTCCTCGACAACGTGCTGTCCGACTATATCGCACGTGCGCCCGACGAGATGGCGCGCGCCAAATATTCGGCCGAGCGGGAGCGCTCGGTGGGGCTTGGAGTGATGGGCTTTCACTCCTTCCTGCAAGCACGCGGAATCCCGTTCGAAGGGGCCATGGCCAAGAGCTGGAACCTCAAGATCTTCAAGCACGTCCGCGCGCAGGTCGACCAGGCGTCGATGATGCTCGCGAAAGAGCGTGGCCCCTGCCCCGATGCGCAGGACATGGGCGTGATGGAGCGCTTTTCGTGCAAGATGGCGATCGCGCCGACGGCGTCGATCTCGATCATCTGCGGCGGCACGTCCGCCTGCATCGAGCCGATCCCGGCCAACGTCTACACGCACAAGACACTGTCGGGCTCGTTCGTGGTCAAGAACCCGCACTTGAAGCAGCTCCTGGAGAGCAAGTCGAAGGACGCCGAAAAGGTGTGGAACTCGATCCTCGAACGCGGCGGATCGGTCCAGCACCTCGACTTCCTCACCCAGGAGGAAAAGGACACGTTCAAGACCAGCTTCGAAATCGACCAGCGCTGGCTTCTCGAGCTTGCCGCCGACCGGACGCCCTACATCGACCAGGCGCAGTCGTTGAACCTGTTTATCCCCGCCGACGTCGACAAGTGGGACCTGCTGATGCTGCACTTCCGCGCGTGGGAGCTTGGCATCAAATCGCTCTATTACCTTCGCTCCAAGTCCGTTCAGCGCGCCGGTTTCGCCGGCGGTGTGGAGGCGGACAACACGCCCGATCTGAAGGAAATCCAGATCGCGTCGACGACCGATTATGACGAGTGCCTGGCGTGCCAATAAGGCCCGGCATGAGGTCACAGTCTGCCGCCGCGCGCGTGAGGCGTCCGCTTGCGCTCGGCAAGACTTCGAAACGCATAGCAGCGGTCGCGGTCGGCCTGCTCGCCATGGATGCAATCGCCGCAGTCGTCACCGCGGCTCTGGGATGGGGGATTTTGAATCGATGATCATACGCAAGCTGGCTCTTCTCGCGTCGGTAAGTTTCGCCGCTCGCCGCAACGCCCGCGCTTGGCGCTCCTGCCAACCCGGCCGCGGTCGAGAACGCCTTCGACGCCCAGGTCAGCAGCGCCGATCAGATGAAGTGGCTGCAGGACATGGCCTCGGCTCCCAATCACGTGGGCTCGCCGCACGACAAGGCCAACGCCGAAATGGAGCTGGCGCTGTTCAAGCAGTGGGGCTGGGACGCGCACATCGAGCAGTTCGACGTTCTTTATCCAACGCCGGTCTCGACCACCGTCGAGCTGGTGACTCCGACGCGCGTCACGCTCGGCGGACAGGAGCCACCGGTTGCGCAGGACCCGACGTCGAATGCGGCCGGAATGCTTCCGCCCTATCTGGCCTACCAGGGCGACGGCGACGTCACTGCCCCGGTCGTTTACGTCAACTACGGCATGCCCGAGGACTATGACGCGCTTGCACGGCGCGGAATCGACGTACGGGGCAAGATCATCCTTGCGCGCTACGGCGGCGGCTGGCGCGGGCTGAAGCCCAAGCTCGCGCAGGAGCACGGGGCCGTCGGAACGCTCATCTATTCCGATCCGGCCGACGACGGCTTCGCGCAGGACGATCCCTATCCCAAGGGCGGCGCCCGGCCCGAGCACGGAGTCCAGCGCGGCTCGGTCGAGGACATGACCCTCTATCCCGGGGACCCGCTCACGCCTGGAGTCGGGGCTACCGCCGACGCCAAGCGTCTCACCCGCGAGACATCGCCGGTCATCCTGAAGATCCCGGCGCTTCCGATCTCATATTCCGATGCGTCGAAAATCCTTGCCCTGCTCGACGGGCCGGTTGTCACGGGCCGCCAGCGCGGCGGGCTCGGCATGGCCTATCACTGGGGCGGATCGGATGCGGTCAAGGTCCATCTCGCGGTGCATTCCGACTGGTCGCTGAAGCCCGTTTACGACGTCATCGCCAAGCTTCCGGGCGCTCGCTATCCCGACCAGTGGGTTGTCCGCGGCAACCATCGCGACGGCTGGGTCATGGGCGCATCCGACCCGCTCACCGGCCAGGTTGCGCTGTTGAGCGAGGCCAAGGCGCTTGGCGCGCTACGCCGCTCCGGCTGGAGGCCCGACCGGACCATCGTTTACGCAAGCTGGGACGGCGAAGAGCCGGGACTTCTCGGCTCGACCGAGTGGGCCGAGGCCCACGCCGACGAGCTGAAACGCAAGGCTGTCCTCTACATCAACACCGACAATAACGGCCGCGGCTATCTGTTCGCGCAGGGCAATGGCGAGCTGCAGCGCCTGACGACGCAGGTCGCCGCCGACGTGCTCGATCCGCAGACCGGCGTGCCGGTTCTCGAGCGCAGCCGCGCGGCGATCCTTGCCGGCGATTACCTCGACCCGGACGACGTGCGGCCGGGACTGGTCGCCGATGCCAAGGCGGGCAAGCTTCCGCTGTCGCCGCTCGGATCGGGGTCCGACTATTCGGCCTTCGCCCAGCACCTGGGCATCCCCGCGCTCAACATCGGCTTCGGCGGCGAGGACATGTCGGGTGGAAGCTATCACTCGATCTACGACAGCTATTATCACGTCATCAATTTCGACGATCCGGGGCTGAAGTACGGCGCCGCCTTGTCCAAGGTGGTCGGGCGACTGGTCCTGCGCAGTGCCGACGCGCCGCGCGTGCCCGCCCGTTATTCCGACCTCGCGGCCGGGATTTCGGACTATCTTTCCGGAGTGCAGAAGCTCGCCGCCGACCAGCGCGAGAAGGACCGGACGCTTGCCGACCTTCGCCGCGAGGGCGACTTCAAGCTGGCGTCCTCGCCCACCGATCCGACGCTTGCGCCGGCGGACAAGGGCGTGACGCCTCTCATCGACATGCTCGCGTTGCAGAATGCGTCGGATCACCTGACCCGCGCCGCGGCCGCCGCCGACGCGACGCTCGCCCGCGCGGACAAGCTTGCCCCCGCGACCCAGGCACGGATCGACGGCGCTCTCAACGGTATCGACCAGCTTCTTCTCGATCCCCAGGGGCTTCCGGGCCGGCCCTGGTACAAGAACCTGATTTCCGCTCCCGGCACCCTGACCGGCTACGGCGCCAAGACCCTGCCGGGGGTTCGCGAAGCCATCGAACAGCGCCGCTGGGATGATGCCCGTGCCTATGTCGCGCGCACCGCGGCGGTGATCGAAGCTTATGCCGACCGGCTCGACCAGGCAGTGGCGATGGCGAGAACGAGCTCGTGACGACGACCGAGGTCATCGAAGTCGCAATCGCGGCGGTGCTGGTCATCGCCGGAATCGTGGCGTTCCGCCGCGACGGAAGCCAGGGCGCGGTGATCCTGTTCATCGTCGCCGCACTGATTGCGATTCATGGCCTCGGGCTCATGCACTACCGGCCGCTTCCATCGGAGACCGGTCGATGAGCCGACGCAAGACGATGACGTTCGACGGTCCCGGGGTGGGGGTGAACCGCGCAAGCGCCTCGCACGACGGCGCGCGCGGGACAAGGAGCCGCAGCGGAAGAGGTGGGCTTTCGCTGCGGCTCCGCTTGATCGCCGCGGTCGCCGTGCCGCTTGTGCTGTCGGCCTGCGCCCGTGAGGTCGCGACCGCCGTGAAGCCGGCCGCGCCCGGTTTCTTCTTCGGAGTCTGGCACGGCTTCATCTTCCCGCTGTCGTGGGTCGGGTCGCTGTTCAGCAGCGACATCGCCATTTACGCGGTGCCCAACAACGGCGGCTGGTACGACTTCGGCTATTTCGTCGGAATCGTCTTCCTTGGCGTCGGCACGCGCAAATCGACCACGGTCTATCGCGACCGCGTGGTCTACCGCGACCGCGGGCCGACAATCGAAGGCGAAAGGGTCGACTGATGCGCTACAGCTCGCTCGCCCTCGCCTTTGCGTTCGTCGCCATCGCCTTCCTCTATTTCGCCAACGCGAGGTCGCAGGGACCGGACACCGCCCGCAAGACGCGTCTCGCCGCGGGCCTGTTCCTGCTTGCGGCCGCCGCTTTCCTGTTCGCTTTCGGAATCAGCTTTATGGGCGAGGACGGCGGCGCATGAGCACGATCACCACCGGCCATCTCGTCATGCTCGTCATCGGCGTGCTCACGCTTGCGGTCGGGCTCGTGACCCTGCTTCACCCGTCGGTGACTCGCCGGCTGCTCGGCATCGCCGACAGCGACGCCGCCGCTTACGCGCTTCGCATTTCCGGAATGATGCTGACCGCCTTCGGGCTCGTCCTCGTCCTGTTCGTCGCCGCTTTCACCGCCTGGGCACCGCCGGGAGGTGCGATGTGAGCTATCGCCAATCCACCTACGACCCTTATGCCTACGAACAGCCGGGCCGGCCGCTGCGCCCGTACAATCGGATGCAGTGGATCGGAGTCGGCTTCGTCTGGATCGGGCTTGCCGGCTATCTCGCCTGGGCTGCCGAACGCTTCGGCTGGATCGACATCGGCCTGGACCGGCCGACCGCCTTCGTTGCGCTTCCGATGATCGGAATTGCGCTCATCAACTCGCGCCGCCAGCCCGGAACGCCGGTCGATTCGCTTCAGCTTCGCCGCAACCGCAAGGTGCTCGCAATCACCGTCGCCGTGTGCGCCGTTGTCCTCGGCGCCGCCGTCGCCATATCAGCTTTCACAGGAGCTTAAGTCATGCCCCTTCTCGAAGCCCGCAAGCAGTACAAGCCGTTCGAATATCCCTGGGCGTTCGACCTTTGGAAGCGGCAGCAGCAGATCCACTGGATGCCCGAGGAAGTGCCGCTGGGCGAGGACTGCCGCGACTGGGCGCAGAAGCTCACCGACCACGAGCGCAACCTGCTCACGCAGATCTTTCGATTCTTCACCCAGGCCGACGTGGAAGTGCAGGATTGCTACCACGAAAAATACGGCCGCGTGTTCAAGCCGACCGAGATCAAGATGATGCTCGCCGCTTTCTCCAACATGGAGACTGTGCACATCGCCGCTTACTCGCACCTGCTCGACACGATCGGGATGCCGGAGAGCGAATATAGCGCCTTCCTCCAGTTCAAGGAGATGAAGGACAAGCACGATTACATGCAGCAGTTCGGCGTCGATAGCGACGAGGACATCGCCAAGACGCTGGCCATGTTCGGCGGCTTCACCGAGGGGCTGCAGCTGTTCGCCAGCTTCGCGATGCTGATGAACTTCCCGCGCTTCAACAAGATGAAGGGCATGGGCCAGATCATCAGCTGGTCGATCCGCGACGAGAGCCTTCACTGCGAAGGAATCATCAAGCTGTTCCACGCCTTCTGCCGCGAACGCGACTGCCTGACGAAGGACGTCAAGGAAGCGATCATCGACACCTGCCAGAAGACGGTGCGGCTCGAAGACGCGTTCATCGACCTCGCCTTCGAAATGGGCCCGGTCGAGGGCATGACCGCCAAGCAGATCAAGAAGTATATCCGCTTCATCGCCGACTGGCGGCTCGGCCAGCTCGGCTTCCAGCCGATCTACATGGTGGACGAGCACCCGCTTCCCTGGCTCGCCCCGCTGCTCAACGGAGTCGAGCACGCCAACTTCTTCGAGACCCGCGCGACCGAATATTCGAAGGCCGCGACGAAGGGGAACTGGAACGAGGTCTGGGACAATTTCGACCGCCGGCAGAAGGCCAAGGCCGCGAATGACGGCGAGGCTGGCGAGGCGTCAGAGGGCGACGATCCGGATATGTTCGGGCATGCGGGGGTGGCTGCGGAGTAGTGATATGACTTTTGATCCATCAAAGTTGTCGCCAGTGATCCCGAAGATGCCGGACCTGTCGGAGCGGATCGCGAACATTGCTGACTTGAACCGCGCTCTGCGGCCCCCAAACATGGCTGAGTATGCCGTAAAGGCGATTTATGAGGAGATTGCCGACTTCGAAGCCACTTTGGATTCCGATCATGAAATCGGAATGCCTGTTGTTGGCGGACCCTCCGGTCTCTGCGTTCACGTGCGCGAGGTTTACCGGTTCGGCACGGACAAGTTGGTTTTTGTTGGTATAGATAGCGAGCAAAAGCCAGTTCGGCTCATCCAGCATCTGTCGCAACTCAACTTGCTTATGCTTGCAGCACCAAAAATCGGTCCGGTGGCGGCGCGGATCGGCTTCCATACTCCCGACGCAGCGGAAGTGGAGTGAGCAAGTGTTGTCGGCGAAACCTGTAGACGACCTATGGCGCATTGTTGCGGCGGGAGGGGGATTGGATTTCGACGCCAGCGGCTACACCACGGATCAGTTGTGGAGGTTGGCCGCAGCAACGCAGACAAGCGGCGCAAAGATTGTTTTCAGAGGGATCGGGCAGCGCCGCACGGATGATCTCTGGCGGCTTGCAGCAGCCGGGCGCGGAAACGTGACCATAGCGGACTAAGGGCCACGTGAAACGCGAGGCACGATATCTACTTGAGAAGTCGGTGGACTCCGCAGTCATCGGTATCGACCACTACAATCGGCTTTGGGATCGAGGGCGTACTGAGGCCGTTCTCATCTTCCTCGATCGCGCCTTCGAGCTTCTCATGAAGGCAATCATCGTTAACCGCGGCGGCAAGATTTCGGACCGGAAAGATAGGTCGTTGAGCATTGGGTCGAGTGAAGCGTTACGAAAATGCGTCTCCAACAAACAATTTAAGTGTATCAGCGAAGAAGAGGCGATCTCCATCCAGAGTCTCAATCTGCTCCGAGACGCGGCGCAGCACTACATAGTCGGCGTGTCAGAAGGGCAGCTGTACGTCTACGCACAATCTGGCCTCTCAATTTACCTGAAGCTACTTAAGTCTGAATTCGGGCTCGAGCCGGGCGAGCAGTTTCCCGAACGGCTTAGTTTGGTGGGCACCGCCATTCCTGAGAATTTCGCTAATATGTTGGATCTCGAATTCGCCGCCATTCGGGCTATGCTCAATCCTGGTTCGCGCAAGCGGTTAGACGCCAAGGCCAAAATCAGAGCGTTCGGTGTTCTTGAGCGGTCACTGTCTGGAAGCGAACTTCACCATTCAGACGCGGAGCTCGACAAGTTTGCGAAGCGCATAGCCGCGGGTGAAGACTGGCGAAAAATTTTTCCCGGCGTGAATACTATACGCATCGATCCGGACGGCCATGATGCGGGGCTGGTTCTAAAGATTCGCAAGGCAGGGAAGGCCGACGCCGATGCCGTGGCGTTGGTACCGGAGGGCACACCTGGCGCAGCGGTTGTTGGCGTCAAGACGGTAAATGATCTCAGCTATTATTCATTGTATCTGAAGAACGTCGCGGAAAAGGTCCGTGGGAAATATCCTCAATTAAATCGAACCGACGTGCTGAATATGATTCGAGACCTCGATCTGAAATCTGATCAGCAGATGTACAAAGAATACAAATTGGGGAGCCAAACCCACAAACGTTACAGTCCGAAAGCACTGGATTCGGTCATGCAACTGTCCGCAACCCATGCGAAAGTCGTAGGGTGAAGTGAACCGTCACGGAGTAAATCCGTGACGTCGAACGGGTTGTCCTCGCTTCGCTCGTTCACCCGCCGGCCGGGCTTACGCCGTCTCTCGACAGAAGCTCCGGATTGCTTCGCAATCGCGTCCCTTCTGCTCGGCGGCTCAGCCGCACCAACTCCTCCGCCCACCCGCATAAGCTCGCGCGACGCCCGTCCGACGACCAGCGCGTCGCCGACATCCCGCCCGTTCACCGACACGTTCCTCAACAGCCGCCCGTAAACATCGCGGTCGCGGTCGATGCTGGTCATCGTCACCGCGCCCGAATTGAGCAGGGCCTGCAGCTGCCGCGCGGCGCGCTCGCCGAGCTCCAGCTCCGACGGCAGCGGTAGTCGTGCAGTTTCCGGCGCGTCGATGTCGGCGATCCGCACCTTCTGCCCGCCGATCCAGAAGGTGTCGCCGTCCACCACGCAATTCGTCCCGCCGCCCCATTTGCAATAGGTGAAGACGGCCCGGACGCCCCCGCCGGCCGCATGCACCGAGCCGGTCGCCGTGCCAACCTGTTCCCTCCCCCGCGCCGACCATTCCCGGTCCGCATCGTCCATGACGATCGGCGGCGTGATGGTCTCGATCTTTGCGACGGGCACCGGGCGCGTTGCTTCGTTCAAGCTGAGCACCGCCCCCGCGCCAATGCCGGCCACTGCGGCGCCGAGAAGCACCAGCGCTCCGGATCCGATCCGCCGACGCTGGACCCTTTTCCGCGGCGGGTCCCGCCACTCGTGCAGCCCCCGCAGGCGCTTCGCGCCACGCAGGTAGCGGGGCAGCGTCGACCGCGGCTGGCTGGCGCCGAACCAGGTGGTTCGAACGCGGCGAATCTTCCCCCGCTTCCACGTCGGTTTCCATGGCGCGCTCATCGCCCGCGCGCCCTAGCGCAATCGGGTTAGCGCCCGGTTAGCGGCGGACCCGGCTGAACCGCGGCGGCTCCTTGCGCGTTGATGCTGCACGGTGGGCAGCAAAATGGAGGAAGCGCGATGCGAACCCTCTTGCTCGGCCTGGCGGCGACCTGCGCCGCCGTGACCATCCCCGCAGCAGCGCAGGCGCAGTGGCGGGACTCGGATGAATCTACCGTCAGGGTGCACAGCCTCACCGCCGGCGCACGGCACCATGGCCCTCGCCGCGACGGCCCGCGTTACGACCGCCGCAGCGGCGATCGCGGCAACGGCTACGCCGACACCGTATTCGTCAACGAAGGCGGCGCATGGGCGGCGTACAACAACCAGGGCTGGCAATCCGACAGCTTCAACGACTGGTGGCACGACCAGCCGTGGCGAAGCTATCCGCGCTGGGTCGTGGAGGCACGCCAACGCGGCACCTGCTCGCCCGATCGCATGTGGTGGAGCGGCAACGGATTGCACTGCTAGCGCGCGTTGCGAGCGAGCGAGGCCTGTCAGCGGGAAGTCGCCACTCGCCTCATCGCGCGCAGCCTACGCATTGCGTCGCCATCGGATCGACCTCCAGCCGCTTCTTGTGGATCGGCTCGCCGCACGTGTCGCACCAGCCATATTCGCCCGCCTCGATCCGCCGGAAGGCGCCGTCGATCCGCGCAAGGTCGGATTTGCGGCGGCGCGATTCCGCTTCGGCCATCGCCTGCTGCTGGATGGCGTCCATGCGGCTCAGCCGCCCGACCGATTGCTGGTCCAGGGTGACGGCCGAGCGCGCGGCTTCGCTGTCCCGGTCCTGCGCCCGCAACGCCTCGCGAAGCTCCGCCAGCCGCGCCTCGAAACGGGCGACGTCCTCGTCGGACAGCGGGTCGGGTGATCTGGCCATTGCGGCGGCATTGTCGCGGGCCGCTGGCCAAATCGCAAATCGGCGACTGGCTCAGCGATCGCGAGCCGGGTGAATCACTTCCAGTAAGCGCCCAGTCCAAGGGCGATGACGTCGATCGCGATCGCGAAGGCGGCGATCCCGATCAGCGCCAGCCAGATTTCGCGTTCGCTCGAGCTCCAGCGCAGCTCCTTTCCCTCGCCGGCGGCCAACTCCCGCCTGGGCGCGGGAACGTCCTTGCGCCGAATCCGCGACCCGGGCACCGGCTGGCCCAGCTCGACGCTCTTCTTTGCTGTCATCAACGGCTTGGTCATCGCGCCTGTCGTACCCACTGCTGGTTAGCAGTCGGTTAGCAGGACGCGCGCAATCCTACTCTCGCGGCCCGGAAGACCCGGACGAGGCGCCCACGCTTACGCTCACGCTGGCGCGCGCGTGCTTGCGCCTGGCTTCCTGGTAGAGCTGGTATTCGTCGGGCCCGGTCCGGAACGGCTCTCTCCAGTCTTCGCCATTGGCCGCGTTCACCAGCGCTCCGACCACCTTCATCACAGGCCCGAAGATCGGCAGATAGTCGCCGCTGCACTCGTTGCGGACGGTTCCGCACGCCTCGGGCGGCGGCTCGCGAGTCGCGACTCGCTCCGGGTGCTGCAGCGCCTCTTTCGCGCGCATGGCATCGAGTGTGACGGGATCGATCCGGTAGGGACTCGGCCCGCGATTTCCGCACACGACCACATCGGGGCCGCTGCCGCTTCGGCAGTCGGTCGCGGGTGCCGGGGTGCTGACCGCGACGGAGCCGGGCTGCGGCTGCGAGAGATTCGTTTGCTGCGCGCGAGCATCGGCGGAGACGGCGGTGGCGACCAGCGCCAAAGCGGCGATTGGCGAGCGCAGCATTGCCGCACCTTAGCCCCACGCCGCGTTTTAGCGAAATTCCTTCTTCGCCTCGTCGAACCATCCGGGCGGCGCGGTTCCTTGTTCCCTCGGCACCGGCTTCGCCTTGAACTCCGGCTGGGTGGCAGGCCAGGCAGCGACCGCGAAGGCAATGACCAGCACCCCAAGCACCGCGATCAGCGCGGCGAAGGGAATGGTGCTCAGCATCATCCTGGGCGAGTCGGACGGGGCGTGCTGACGGGCGCTCATCGTGCTGTGGCCGGCGCGTCGCCTCCTCAGCCCGCCGATATAGGCATCGATCCGGGTCCATCGTTCGGCCGAGGGGGGAATCGGCGGCGCGATGTCGGGCTTGCTCATGATCTCCTTCTCATGCTCCCGACTCGCCGCCGGCGCAACGCACTTCGGCTTGGCGCAATGTGCGTTCACCGCTTCGCAAGCGCTCCATTGTTATTGGTCCGGATGCGCCTATCTTGATGGCGGGGCGTTATGCCCTTGCCCGAACTGCGCTTTGAAGAGGCTGGAAACGAGCGAATGGACGACAAGAAACCCACCAAGCCCTGGGTGAAGAGCCTGCTGATCTGGGTCGGCATTCTCTTCGGCCTGGTCCTGTTCGTTCAGATGCTGGGCGGCGGTTCTCGGGCCTCGACCGGCAACCCGATCGCTTATTCCGATTTCGTCCACCAGGTGGACGAAGGCAACGTCCGCTCGGTCACGATGTCGACAACCTCGAGCGGCAACAGCATGGTCGCCGGAAAGCTCGCCGACGGCAGCCCCTTCCACACCACCGCGCCCGCCGATGCGTCCATCTCCTCCAAGCTCGTCGAGCGTGGAGTCGACGTCAGCGTGAAGAGCGACGAAGGGTCGAGCATCTGGCTGCTGATGCTCTACAATTCGCTGCCGCTGCTGCTCATCATCGGGATCAGTTTCTTCGTGATGCGGCAGATGCAGAAAAATGCGGGGTCGGGCGCCATGGGCTTCGGCAAGAGTCGCGCCCGAATGCTGACGGAAAAGCACGGCAAGGTCACCTTCGCCGACGTCGCCGGCATCGACGAAGCGCGCGAAGAGCTGCAGGAAATCGTCGAATACCTGAAGGACCCGGGCAAGTTCGCGCGGCTGGGCGGCAAGATCCCCAAGGGTGCGTTGCTGGTCGGATCGCCGGGCACCGGCAAGACCCTTCTCGCCCGCGCCATCGCCGGCGAGGCGGGCGTCCCCTTCTTCACCATTTCCGGTTCGGACTTCGTCGAGATGTTCGTCGGTGTCGGCGCAAGCCGCGTCCGCGACATGTTCGACCAGGCGAAGAAGAGCGCTCCGTGCATCCTCTTCATCGACGAAATCGACGCCGTCGGCCGCCATCGCGGCGCGGGTCTCGGCAACGGCAATGACGAGCGCGAACAGACGCTCAACCAGCTCCTCGTCGAGATGGACGGCTTCGAAGCCAACGAAGGCATCATCATCATCGCCGCGACGAACCGCCCGGACGTTCTCGATCCGGCGCTTCTGCGCCCCGGCCGCTTCGATCGCCAGGTCGTCGTCCCACGGCCCGACATCGACGGCCGCGAGAAGATCCTTGCGGTTCACATGAAGAAGGTGCCGCTTGCGCCCGACGTGGACGCGCGAGTGATCGCCCGCGGAACGCCCGGTTTTTCCGGCGCCGACCTCGCGAACCTGGTCAACGAAGCCGCGCTCCTTGCCGCTCGAAAGGGCAAGCGGCTCGTCGCCGCGCAGGAGTTCGAGGAGGCCAAGGACAAGGTGATGATGGGCACCGAGCGCAAGTCCATGGTCATGACCGAGGACGAGAAGCGGATGACCGCTTACCACGAGGCGGGGCACGCCGTGGTTGCGCTCCACGAGCCTGCGTCTGACCCGATCCACAAGGCGACCATCATTCCGCGCGGACGCGCTTTGGGGATGGTCATGCGCCTGCCCGAGCGCGACAACTATTCCTATCACCGCGACAAGATGTACGCGAACCTCGCCGTCGCCATGGGCGGGCGCGTCGCCGAGGAAGTGATCTTCGGATACGACAAGGTGTCCTCCGGAGCGGCGTCCGACATCCAGTATGCGACCAAACTCGCCCGCGACATGGTCACCCGCTGGGGCCTCTCCGACCTTCTCGGCCCGCTTCAGTATGCCGAGCCGGAGGAGGAAGTTTTCCTCGGCTATTCGATGAACAAGCAGTCGCAGGTCTCCGATGAAACGGCGCGCGCTATCGACAAGGAAATCCGCCGCATCGTCGATGAATCCTACGAGCGGGCGAAAACCTGCCTCGACGAGAACCGCGACCAGCTCGAAGCACTCGCGACGGCGCTCCTCGAGTTCGAGACCCTGACCGGCGAGGAGATCAAGGCGCTGATGGAAGGCGGTGCGATCGATCGCGGCGGACCCGCGGGCCCGGCGCTTCCCGCCGCCGGATCGTCGATCCCGAAAGCCGGCCGCAAGAAGCCCCGCCCGATCGGCGGCCCGGCGACGGCCTAGTCGAACGCGCCGATCGTCACCAACAGGCTGACGAAAAGGCTGATCGCGATGAAGGCGAAGATGGTGAGCGCCATGGTTCGCCAGATCGCGCCCCAGCGGCTGACGCCGTAAGCGCCGCGCAGCTGCCGGTACATGTGAACCGGCGGAATGAACCAGGCGAGGCTTGCAATCGACGACGCGACGAGTCCGACGAGGGTCGCCGCAATCAGCAGCAGCATCATGAAACTGAGCGAGTAGGTCACGAAGACCGTGTGATCGTAGAGGCGAAAGCGCCGACTGAACGGGAAGAGCATCCAGACGAACGGGACCGAAATCGGAATCAGGGCCCAGCCGAACTTATAGGCATTGGTCTTGATCTTGTAGAAGACCAGCTCCGGATTCTCCCTGGCTTTCGCGACAGCGCCGCCCAGCCAGCTGCCGGCCCAGTCCGGGATTCCCTGCGTCCGGATCAGGTCTGCCTTGCTGAAGTCGCCGTTCTGAACGGCCTCTCCCGCAGCTATCGCGCCGCGCACGTCGGCAATCTGCGTTTCCAGGGGCACCGTGGACCGGCCGGCCTTTTGCGCTGCAACGAGCTGCGCTTCGAGCGCGTGAAGCTTCGCCTGCTGCGCCTGCATGTCCTTCTGCAGGTCCTGCTTGGCTGCCTCGGGCAACTGGGCGGCGCTGTGCCCCAGCAGGGTGAAGGTCGCAAAGGTCAGGAAGACGCAGAAGAGGAACAGCGCGATCGGCGAGACGAACCGCGCCCGCTGGCCTTCGATGTAGCGGCGCGTCAGCTCACCCGGCTTGAAGGCCAGCAGCGGAAGCGTGTGCCAGATCTTGCCTTCGAAGTGGAAAGCGCCGTGCACCAGGTCGTGCCAAAAGGCCGACAGGGTGCGGTGTACGTGCGCCCGCTGGCCGCAATGGAAGCAATAATCCCCCGCTAGCGCGGTCCCGCAGTTCAGGCAGTTGCGTTCATGGGTATGACCGTCGGCCGCTTCGCCGGCGCCGGGCTCGACCGCACCGCCGACAAGTCCGCCGGTGATTGCGTCGCCTATCGCTTCTAGGTCCGGCATCCGTTCACCCCCGCTTCGACGGCACCATTATGCGTGGATGCGGCGCCATGCTAGCTCCAAACGATGCGGCGAATTGGCCTTTTGGGAGGATCGTTCAACCCTGCGCACGGCGGGCACCTCCAGCTCAGTCTCGCCGCAATCGAGGCGCTCGGCCTCGACGAACTATGGTGGCTGGTCTCCCCCGGCAATCCGCTCAAAGAGGGCGCCACCGACATGGCGCCGTTCGAATCGCGGCTGCAGTCCGCCCGCGCCATCGCCGCGGACACTAGCATCGAAGTCAGCGATTTCGAAAAACGGTCCGGGACCAGCTACACCATCGACACCCTCCGGCTGCTCCTTGCCAGGCACCCGGACGACCGCTTCATCTGGATCATGGGCGCGGATGTCCTGCCCGAATTTCACAGGTGGAAAGAGTGGCGCGACATGGCGCAACTCGTTCCGATTGCGGTGCTTCCTCGCCCGGGTTATGATAAGTCAGCCCACGCGGCGCGCGCGATGGGCTGGCTTTCGGGCTTTGTCCGGCCCGAAAGTGAGGCGAAACGTTGGACGGAGTGGAGTCTACCGGCGATCTTGTTTCTTCGCCTGCCGACCAGCCCAAGCTCCGCAACAGCCATTCGCGCGCTCAATCCAGATTGGTACCGCCAGCAGCAATCGCCAGACGCTTGTTCGCGCCCGAACGGCGACTTGCCTGAATGAGGAGACCCCTTGCCCAAGACCGCACCTGAGGCCGAGGCCGGCCAGACGCTCGACGTCGAAGAGCTCCATCAGTTCGTCCTCAAATCGCTGGACGACGATCAGGCTCTCGAAGTCGTGTCCATTCCGCTCGAGGGCAAGTCCAGCATCGCGGACTACATGGTGGTCGCCACCGGCCGGTCCACCCGGCAGGTTGCGGCGATTGCGACGAAGCTTGCGGAGAGAATCAAGCAGAAGTTCGGAAAATCTGTTAGAGTGGAGGGGTTGCCGGCTGCGGACTGGGTGCTAATCGATGCGGATGACGTCATCGTTCACCTGTTCCGCCCGGAGGTAAGAAGTTTTTACAATTTGGAACGAATGTGGGCGTTCGGGGACGATAATCTGACTGCAACAGCTCAAGGTGGGTGAGCCGATGCGAAAACTGACTGCTTTCCTTTTCTGCATGCTCGCGTTCGTCGCGCAGCCGGCTGCGGCACAGAGCCCGCTGGTCGCTTCGCTGCAGAACGAACTGGCCACGCTCGTCACGTCCAAGTCGCCGGACGTCGGCATCGCCGCGCTCGATCTTTCCACCGGCGAGATGGTGAGCGTTCGCGGCGACCAGCATTATCCACTTGCAAGCACGGTGAAGGTCGCCGTCGCAGCCACGTATCTGTCCTACGTCGAAAAGGGCGACCGGTCCCTCGACGACACGATCAGCGGCGTTTCCGCTGCGACCCTGATGAAGCGCATGCTGGTGCATAGCGACAACCATGCGACCGACCTTCTGATCCGCAACCTCGGCGGGCCAAGAACGGTCCAGAAATGGCTCGACTGGCACCACGTCGACGGCGTTCGCATCGACCGCACAATCGCCCAGCTCCTTCGCGACAAGCGCGACCTGTACGACCGGCGCGATTCCGCCACTCCCATCGCGTTCGTGACGTTCCTGAAGCGACTCGACGAGGGCTACCTCATCAGCGACAAGAGCAAGTCCTACCTGCTCGACCTGATGGCTCAGTGCATGACGGGCCGCAACCGGATGAAGTGGCTCCTTCCCGAAGGCACGCAAGTCGAACACAAGACCGGCACGCTCAACGGGCTCAGCGACGACGTCGGCTTCATCACGCTCCCCAACGGGCACCGGATCGCAGTGGCGATTTTCGCACGCGGGGGCGACAACCGGCCGCACGCGATCGCGGAAGCAGCCAAGACGGTTTACGACGGCTTCCTCGCCGTAGTCGGCTGGCCCTATACCGCAGCGTCCGCGATCAGCGGGCGATAGCTCGCGCACGACGTGCTCCTTCACATCGTGGCGCGCGGCAAAATCGGCCGTTCTCCCGAATCCGAGCTCGTCGACCGCTATCTCAAGCGAATTACCTGGCCGACCAGGGTCACGGAACTGGCGGATGACGGTCGACCTGCACCGGCCATCCCCGCGAATTCCGTCAGCGTTCTTCTCGACGAGACGGGAACCGCGCTGACATCGCTGCAGTTGGCGAGCGCGCTCGAGCGGTGGCGGGACGACGGCAAGCGGGAGGCGCGATTTGCGATCGGTGGCGCCGACGGCCACAGCGAGGAGCAGCGCCAGCAGGCGCAGATGCTGCTGTCGTTCGGGCCGGCGACGTGGCCGCACCTTCTGGCCCGCGCGATGCTTGCCGAACAGCTCTTCCGAGCGACATCGATCCTCGCCAATCACCCCTACCACCGGGAAGGATGAAGAGGTTGCTTCGCCTGGGTTCCGCCTTGCTCGTCTGTGCAGCGACGGGCGCGCTCGCGGCGAGCGCACCTGTCGCAATCGAGCGCGAGCCGATCGACGTTCGCCTCGCGCAGGCGCGAACCGAAGCCCGGGCTGCCACCGCGGAGCAAAAGCGCCTCGAAGAGGCGGCGTCCAAAGCGCGCGACGACGTGTCGCGGCTGCATGCACAGCAACTCGCTGCCGCCCAGGCGATCACGGCTGCCGAGGCGCAAATCAGTGCCGCCGACGCCCAGGAGCAGCTCACGCACGCGCTTCTTGCCGCCCAACGCAAGCGCCTCGTCGCGGAGCAGCGGCCGGTCAGTGCGCTTCTGGGCGCGCTCGTCCTGACCTCCCGGCGTCCACCGCTGCTGGTTGTGGCCGATTCCCGGTCGGCAGACGAGCTCGTGAAGCTGCGTGTGCTGGTGTCCGCGACGTCTCCGTACATCAGGTCGAAGACGGCGGCTTTGACACGCGAGTTGCAGCGTGACGCGGAGCTGGAGACGGCGGCTCTGGCCGCTCGACGCCAACTCCGGCGAAGCCGCGAAGAGCTCTCTCGCCGCCGCACCCGCTTCGCGCAGCTCGAGCAACGCGCATTCGAAGTCGCAAAGCACAAGGGAAACCGTGCGCTAGGAGCGGGCGACGTCGCTTTGGCACTCCAGGACCGCCTTTCCGCCGCCGAAGAGGAGGCGCGGTCCGAACGCGGGTCCGCGCAGCTCGCAAGGGAGCTTGCGCGGGAAGGGCCCGCTCCGCTGCCGCCGGCGCCCCCGGCGAGATCCAGCCCGCTCGAATACCGGCTTCCCGCCAATGCAGCCGTGATCGACGGTCTTGGCTCGGTCAGTGCAAACGGCGTGCGCTCGCGCGGCGTTACTCTTGCGACCCGCCGCGGAACGCCGCTTTTTGCGCCTGCCTCGGGCACGATCCTGTTTACGGGTCCGTTCGGCGACTATGACGGAATCGTCATCATCGATCACGGACACGGGTGGAAAAGCGTGCTCGTCAACGCCGGGACCAGATTGAAGAAGGGGAGCACGATCGCCTTCGGCCAGCCGCTCGGAATCGCGCTCGGCCCCGTCGAGGTAGAGCTCCATCACGCAGGGGCGACCGTATCCCCTGCTCTCATCGCAGGTTCATCTGCGATGCTGTCAAATCCCGACAAAGACGGCTAAACTGCCAGCCGAAGACACGCTAAGGCACCATCCATGAAGACAATTCACAAACTCCTCCCCCCGCTGGTCCTCGTCGGAGCGCTGGCACTGGTGCCGGTGACCACGAGCTCGCTGGCCGCGGCCGATGTCGCCAACTACGAGGAGCTCGAGAAATTCATGAGCGTCTACGAGCGGGTGAAGGCGAATTACGTAGACCCGGTCGACGATCACACGCTCATCAAGGGCGCAATCGACGGCATGCTTGCCGCCCTCGATCCGCATTCTTCGTATATGGAAGGCAGTGACTTCGACACGCTGCGGACCACGACCGACGGCAATTACGGCGGACTGGGACTGACGGTTACGGTCGAAGACGGCGCAGTGAAAGTCATCGCACCGACCGAGGACACTCCGGCATGGCGCGCCGGGATCAAGGCGGGCGACTATATCACCCATATCAACGGCGACCTGCTCTACGGCGACAGCCTCGACGAGGCGGTGGACAAGATGCGCGGCCCTCCGGGCACGTCGATCAAGCTGACGATCGTTCGCCCCGGCCGCGACAAGCCGTTCGACGTTTCGATCGTTCGCGAACGCATTCAGCTGCGGCCGGTGAAGTGGGAGATCAAGGACGGCGTCGCGGTCATCGACATCAACACCTTCTCGGGCAATTCGGCCGAAGAGACGAAGGCGGCGCTGACGGCAGTCGACAAGGCGACCGGCGGCCATCCGCTCGGATACATTCTCGACCTTCGATCGAACCCCGGCGGACTTCTCGACCAGGCCGTCGACATCAGCGACGACTTCCTCAATCGCGGCGAAATCGTTTCCCAGCGGGGCCGCGAGAAGACGGACATCGAGCGATATTACGCCAAGCCCGGTGACATGACGCACGGCCTTCCCGTCATCGTGCTCGTCGACGCTGGAACGGCATCGGCAGCCGAAATCGTGGCCGGTGCCTTGCAAGACCAGCGGCGGGCGCTGGTGATGGGCGAGACCAGCTTCGGCAAGGGCAGCGTCCAGACGGTCGTGCAGACGGGTCCGAAGGCGGCGCTTCGCCTGACCACGGCGCGCTATTATACGCCTTCGGGCCGTTCGGTTCAGGCCGGCGGGATCAATCCCGACATCACGGTGCCGCAGCTTTCCGACGAGGACTACAAGAACCGACCGGTCGTTCGCGAAGCCGACCTTCGCCGCCATTTGCTTGCCCAGGCGAAAGCAGACGACAAGCTTCTCGAACAGGACGATACCGCCCAGGATCCCCGCTTCTCGGCGACATCGGAAGAGCTCGAGAAGAAGGGCATCAAGGACTTCCAGCTCTATTATGCCCTCAATACGCTCAAGCGGCTCCGCGGTTCGACCGCCGTCGCTTCGGCGGGTGGCAAGTCCGGCTCGAAGCGCTAGTCCGTGGCCGAAACGGTCCTTGGGAGGCCGGGCGTGATGCCGCCGTCGCGCCCTGAGATTGCCCGCCTGATCGCATTGCTGCTGCCGCTCGCACTTCTTGGAGGCGCGCTCGGCTCGCAATATCTCGGCGGACTTTACCCCTGCGAGATGTGCTACTGGCAGCGCTATCCCCATGCCATTGCGATCCTGGTCGCGGCCCTCTCCTTCACCGCTCCCGTCAACTCGCGACGCTCGCTCGCCCTGGTCCTCGTCGCCGCCGCTGCAATTGCCGTCTCGGGCGCCATCGGCGTCTATCATTCCGGTGTCGAGCTTGGCGTTTTCGAAGGGTTCACGACCTGCGCGACGACCGCGAAGGCGGCAACCACGGAGGAACTGCTCAAGCAGTTGATGAAGGTGCCGCTGATCCGGTGCGACCAGGTCCAATGGTCGTTCCTCGGCATATCCATGGCCGGCTGGAACGCCATCCTTTCCCTGTCCGGAGCAGCCACCATCGCAATCCTCGCCGTCAGCGGCAGGCGGTCGCGGTGAGCGGCCCCTGGCGTCCCGGGCAGTCTCGCCCCGACCGGGATGCGATGATCCGGGTCGACCAGGCCGGGGAATATGGCGCCACCCGGATTTATGCCGGCCAGCTTGCCGTGCTCAATCCCGGTTCGGCGGCCGCGAAACTGGTCTCGCGAATGGCGATGCAGGAGCAGCGGCACCTGGAGCGCTTCGATCAGCTCGTCGCCGAGCGGCGGGTGCGCCCGACGCTGCTTCAGCCGTTCTGGAACGTCGCCGGCTTTGCGCTGGGGGCCGGCACGGCGTTGATCGGCGAAGAAGCGGCGATGGCCTGCACGGACGCCATCGAGACCGAGATCGACCGCCATTACCAGGACCAGCTCGACAAGCTTGGCGACGAAGACCCGGAGCTTTCCGGCAATATCGCCGAGTTTCGGGCCGAGGAACTGGAACACCGGGACACCGCGCGTGCCGCCGGCGCGCAGCGGGCCCCGGGCTATCCCCTATTGACCGGAGCGATCAGAGCGGCATGCCGTGTAGCAATCGCGCTGTCGAAGCGGGTCTGAGCGGAACCGGTTCCGCACCCCGGCCGCTTATTTCCGTGAAAGGTTTTAGAGCAATGACCAGAGTCTTGATCCCACTGACGGCCGCGGCGTTCCTCGGAACGGCGTTCGCCCTGCCCGAAGCGCCGGCTTTCGCCCAGGACAACACCAGGATCGCGGAGGTCATCGTTTACGGAAACGACCCCTGTCCGCGCTCCAGCGACAGCGAGGTCGTCGTGTGCGCCCGCAAGCCCGAGGCGGACCGCTATCGAATTCCCGAACGCTATCGCCAGGAAGGGCCCAGGCAATCGCGCGAAAGCTGGGCGAGGCGAGCCAAGAGCTTCGAATATGTCGGACGCACGGGAATCCAGAGCTGCTCGGCCGTTGGCCCGGGAGGCTATACCGGCTGCCTCCAAAACATGATCGACCGCGCAAAAGCGGAGGCGCGCGAAGCGACTACCCAAGCCGTTCCGCCGCCCGAGGCCACGCCGCCCGGACCGTACTAAAGGCCTCGTTCAAGCAGCCTTTGCAGAACGCGCGGTCGTGAGTTCGTCGCCCGATACCGGCCGTCCGAGCGCATAACCCTGTCCGATCCGGCACCCCATCGCGCGCAGGAGTTGGACTTGCGTGTCCGACTCGATTCCCTCGGCGACCAACTCGATCTCCAGACTTGCCGCCAGGTTCACGACCGCCGCCACGATGGCTCGAATTTCAGGGTTGTCGTCCATCTGCTGGACGAAGCTCCGGTCGATCTTGACCACGTCGACCGGGAAGTCCCTCAGGTGCGACAGCGATGAACAGCCGGTGCCGAAGTCGTCGAGCGCAATCGTGACCCCCAACTCCTTCAGCTTCCAAAGCGCGCGTTCCACATAGCTGGATCCGCGCTCCATGAGTGCGTGTTCCGTCACTTCCAGCTCGAGGAGCTGCGGTGGAATGGAAATGCTCCCGAGCCGCTCCAGCAGCCTTTCGGCATAATCGTCACGGAGAAACTCCGCCGGCGCCGCATTAAGCGCAATTCGTCCGAAGCAGGCATCGCAGTCGAGCCATTTCCGCATCTGGAGAAAGACATTCTCCTGCATCAGCCGCCCGATTGCGGCGGCGGGGTCGTGCTCCTTGAACGCCTGCTCGATCGTTTCCGGAAGCTCGAGATCCTGTCCGTTGCGCCAACGCAAAAGCGCCTCATGGCCGACGATTTCGCCGCTCTGGAGGTCGACCTTGGCCTGGTACACGGGAACGACGGACTGGTCGTTGATCACGGCTCGGGCGAGCGCGAGTTGCGAAGCGACCCGCTGCGCCTCGTGGAGCATGTGGGCGTGGAACATACGCGTTCCGCCGCGCCCGTCGTTCTTGAGCGAATAGAGCGCAGTGTCGGCAAGCTTGAACAAGTCGTCGGCGGTCTCCGCCTGATCCGGAAAGACGGCACCGCCGATGCTTGCGCCGCCGCTGAAGCTCCGCCCGTCGAGCCGAAGCGGCGACGTCAGTGCGGTGTTTGCGGCCTCGGCAACGGCCACCAGGTCTTGCGTGCTGGAAAGGCCGGTGACGATGATCGCGAATTCGTCGCCGCCAATTCGCGCGACGAAGTCCCCGCTTCGGACCGATTTCTCCAGGCGACAGGCGAGCTCCTGCAAGAGCTGGTCGCCGGTGGTGTGGCCGAGCGTGTCGTTGACGTGCTTGAAATGGTCGAGATCGACCAGGAGGAGGCCGACCTTGCCTCCGCTTTGGAGACAGTCGCAGACGGCGCTTTCGAGGCGGCTCTGGAATGCGCGGCGGTTGGGCAGGCAGGTCAGCGAATCGTGTTCGCTCGCCCAAAGCAGTTGCTGGGTCCTTTGCACTTCCACCGTGCTGTCGCGCGCGATTGCCAGGATCTTGGTGACCGTTTCGCTATCGTCGCGGATCGGGGTGACGACCACGTCCCACCACTTTTCCTCACCCCTTGCGCTGGGGCAGGAACCGCGGAAGCGAACCGTCTCGCCGCTCGCCGCCCGTTTCACCGACTGCTCGACGGTTTCGCGCGTTTCCAGCGGCCAGAGCCCCGACCAGCTCGCACCTGCGATGTCCGCGACATGCTCCAGCTGCATCGACTTCAGCCCGGGCGTATTGACCAGCTGGAGCTTGCCGTCCGGGTCCATGATGGCGATCCAGTCCGCGCTCTCCTCCAGCACGCTGCGATACAGCCGCTGCTTCTCAGCGAGTGCCTCCTGGGCGGCGATCCTGTCGTGGATGTCGGTGCAGGTCCCGAACCAGCGCAGAGCCGTTCCGTCGGGCGCAAGCTCGGGCTTCGCACAGACAAGCGCCCAGCGATAGCGGCCGTCGGGCAGCCGCAGCCGGAACTGCGCCTGGTAGGGCTCGCACCGGTCGAGCGCGCTCGCCCACGCCTCCAGGGTTTCGAGGATGTCTTCGGGATGGACCCGCGCGATCCAGCCGTCACCCGTGATGTCGCGCGGATCTCCGCCGTAATCGCTGAGCCACTGATCGCTGATGAAGTCGGGCCTGCCGTCCGCTCCGGCGGACCAGATCACCTGCGGAACCGAATTGAGGATATGCGCGAGGAGGTCTGCGCGCATTCCCGCCCGCCATGGCCGCAGCCGCTTAGCCAAATTCCGCACGGATCGCTCTCCCACGTCAGCCTTCGTGGGTAAGCCGCCGTCACTGAGCGCGAGTGAACGTTCTGTCCGTTTCGGAGCTTTACCGCCGTCCCTGCCGCGACGGTGCACGGCTGAACCGCCAAGCCGCGCCGCCCGCGCAAAGCACGCCGCGAAGGGTGGCCGTACCGCCGTTTGAAAGGACAGCGACGATCCGGTCGAGCTCGCGCCCCCGAAGGGAGTTTTCGTTTCCCTCCGTGGCGAGGGCGCGAACGGCGCGGGCGGCAATTCGCCGTGCAACCTCGCGAGGAGCGCCGGGGCGATAGACGATGTCGGCGTCGCTGCTGGTGACCTGCCGCTCCCACTCGCGATCCACCGCCCATTCCAGCGCGGCATCGGCGTCGGCCAGGTTTGCGGCGCTTCGGCCAAGCGCATCGATGTCGAGCCAATCGGCCCCGGCAAGCGCCCGTCGAACGCGCACGCGCTCGAACTGCTCGTCGCCGTTGCTCGGATCGTCGACCGCCTCGACGCCTGCACGATCGCAGACCTGCTGCAGCTCCGACCGCCGCCACGACAGCAACGGCCGAAGCAAGGGAATGCTGCTGCCGGGAACGGTGGAAATGGGGCGCATGGCAGCAAGTCCGCCGACTCCGGCGCCACGGCCGAGCCGCATCACCAGGGTCTCGGCCTGGTCATCGGCATGATGCGCAGTCGCGACGGCACAAAGGCCACGTTCGCGGGCCCAGCCTGCAAGCGCCCGGTAACGCTGCTTTCGGGCCCGTTCCTGGACTGCGGTTTCCGGCCTGTCCCAGTCGAGCGTCAGGGTCGAATGCGGCACCGCAAGGCGCTCGCACGCTTGCGCAACCAATGCCGCCTCGGCAGCCGATTGCGCGCGCAGCCGGTGATCCACGGTCGCTGCCTCGATCCGCCCCGGGCGGGCCGCCGCCGCGAGAAGGAGCAGCGCAACGCTGTCCGGCCCGCCGGAGACCGCGATGCCGAGGCGCGAGTCGGGCGCGATCAGCGCGTCGAGATCGGCCGCGAAACGCCCGACCAGCGCCGGGTCAGGAGCAGTGCGCGTCGGCCTTTCCCTTGGCGACCAGCGCCTTGAGGTCCGGCCGGACCGACGATCCGTAAACGTCCTCGAGCTCTTCATAGGCCTTGCAGGCCTGGCTGGGCTGGTCGAGCCGCATCAGCGCCTGGCCGAGATAGTAGAGGCTGTCGGGCGCGCGCTCGCCCTTCGGGTCGGCTCGGTAATTGGCAAGCAGCGCTTCCGCCGCAGGCCGTGGCTGCCCCTCGTCGAGGAGCGCGCGGCCGATGAGGTTGCGGGCAAAGCTGACCCGCCGATGATTGGGAAAACCGGAGACGAAAGCCCGAAGCGCCGTAATCGCCCGATCGTACTTGCCGTCGCGCCACAGATGGAACCCTTCCGAATAGGCTTCCTCGCCCGGGTCGGACGCGGCGTCTTGGGAGGATTCCGCTGTCTTGGCCGGCTCTTCGGGCGCCGCGGTCGTCTTGGACGAGCGCCTGGAGACGGACGGCGCCGGCACATCGTCGCCGCTCTTCGGCGCTGCGCTCACCGTTTGCGGCGCCTGCTGCATCACAGGCCGGGATTCGAGCGCCGTCAGCCGCGAATCCATGTCACCGCGAAGCTTGGAAACGCTGGACTCGACGGTTCCGATTCGGTGGGCGTTGACTTCGCCCTGGTTGATTAGCTGCTGGAGCTGGCGCTCGATGGAATTGAGCCGCTGCTCGAGCCTGACCGCGGACGCCTGGCTGACCGCTAGCTGCTGCTCGAGAACCGCTATCCTCTGCTCGGGGCTGGGAGGGCGCTGAGCCATGACCGGGGACGCCGCGGAAACGAGCAGCGCCGAAGCCGCGAGAGCGATGCGCGAATGCGCGGATTTCATGTGATTCCCCACCACCAATTGACCTGTTCCAACCAACCTGACTCACGCCAGCTTACGCGGCGATGAATCTATTGCGCCAGCGAATTATCCGCAGCGGCGGCGGTTGCGCCCTGCTGCTGCTGCGGCTGCTGCTGAGCGCCAGACTGGCCTTTGCCGAGAAGGTCCGACGGGAGCAGGCTGACGTTGTCGGCGACGTGGCCGGACGGACCGACAGGCGGAGCAACCGAGCGGCCCGCCGTTATGCGAAGCGCTTCCGGCGCGCCGGCGCGAAGGATCGGAGCGGTGGCGGACGAGGGCACCGTATAGGCTTGCCCCGGCTGCATCATGCCTTCGAACAGGGTCTTGCCCTGGTCGGTGACTCGAAATCCACGCCGGGGCGGTGGCCGTGATGACCACCGGGCCCTGGGCAGCGGCTTGCTGCCCCTGGGCTGCCGGCGAGCCGGGAACCGGCTGCGCCTGCTGTACCGGCTGCGACTGGGTGGCGACGGGAATGTCCGCCTGCGGCTCCTCGGTCAGCGAGCGATTGCGAATCCAGGTGAACAGCAGCACGGCGACGACGATTGCGACGATGGCCGAAATCACGATCCACTTCGGCATCGACTGAGCCGGGTCCGCTGGCTCGAAATGCTCGACAGTGGACGTATCGGGCCGGAACGTTCCCATTTCGCCGCGGAGCTGGTCGCCGATCTCGCCGCGATCGAGGCCGACCGCGCTCGCATAGCTCTTGGCAAATCCGATCGTATACGTGGGTGCTGGAAGCTTGTCCCACTCGCCCGCTTCCAGATTCTGGAGATGGCGAAGCGGGATTCGCGTTTCCGCTGCGATGTCATCGAGGCTGAAGCCCTGTTCCTCGCGCGCCTGCGCCAGCCGCTCTCCGACGGAAGGAATTTCGGCTACTTCAGTCTCTTCGTCCATTCCTCACCTTTGTCTGCCGGCGCCTACGTTCTCGAAGGCGTCCGGCGGTGTGTCAACCGCCCATCAGCCGATTGCCACGTCGTGCCTTCGCGCCCAATCGCCCAACGCCCTGCGCAGGTCCTGCGGCGGCCTTGCCAGCCACTGCTCCATGCGCGATCGCACCGCGGCGGCGTCGAGCGAGCGGACCATCGCCTTGATCGGGCCGACCGCTGCGGGCGTGATCGAAAAGCTTTCCGCGCCAAGTCCCACGAGCGCCATGCATTCGAGCGGCCGGCCGCTCATTTCGCCGCAAATCCGAACCGGCGTCCCGGACTCGCGAGCGGCATCGATGACCCGCTTTAAAAACCGCAGGATGGCGGGGCTCAGCCAGTCATAGCGCTCGGCCAGACGCGGGTCGCCTCGATCGGCAGCGAACAGGAATTGGGTCAGGTCGTTGGTGCCGATCGACAAGAAGTCGATGCGCGGAAGCAGAAGGTCGAGCTCCTCCGCAAGCGACGGGACCTCGAGCATCGCCCCGAACTCTATTCGCGCGGGCAGTGGCCGATTCCCACGCTCCGCCCACTGGACCTGCTCTTCGAACAGCGCGCGCGCCTGCTCATATTCCCACGCTTCCGAGATCATCGGGAACATCACTCGCAGGACACGCCCGGCAGCAGCCTGGACGAGAGCGCGCGCCTGCGCCTTCATCAGCGTCGAACGATCGAGCGAGAGGCGAAGCGCCCGCCAGCCCATCGACGGGTTGTCCGCCTCCTCTTCGTCGCTCGAAAGATAGGGCAGCGCCTTGTCGCCGCCGATATCGAGCGTTCGGAACACCACCGGCTTGTCGCCTGCCGACTGCAAGACGCGCTTGTACAGCCGAAGCTGGCTTTCGCGACCGGGGAGCGTTGCCGATACGAGAAACTGGAACTCGGTCCGGAAAAGGCCGATCCCGTCGGCGCCGGTCAGGGGGAGCGATGCGGCATCCTCCGCAAGCCCGGCATTGACCATGACGCTGACCGGCACGCCGTCCGTCGTTTCGGCCGGCAGCGAGCGTACGGCTTCGAACTTTGCGCGCCGCTTCTGGCTCAGGGCCATGCGCTGGTCGAAGCTTCCGAGCAGCGCCTTGGACGGGCGGATCATCACGCTGCCGTTGTCGCCGTCCACCAGCATGGTGTCGCCTTCCTCGACGATATGGCGAACGTCGTGGAGGCGGCCGACCACCGGCACGCCCATCGCACGGGCGACGATCGTCACGTGCGCGGTCAGCGACCCTTCCTCCAGGACGACGGCCTTGAGCCGCCGCCGATCGTACTCGAGCAGTTCGGCGGGGCCGAGATTTCGAGCCACGAGAACGGTGTCGCGCACGAGCCCTGTCTGCGCCGCCGTTCCGATTCGCCCCGACACGATCCTGAGCAGCCGGTTCGAAAGGTCTTCGAGATCGTGCATTCGCTCGGCCAGGAGCGGATCGTCGATCTCGCGCATCCGCGCGCGGGTGCGCTGCTGCACTCGCTCGATCGCGGCTTCCGCAGTCAGGCCCGAATCGATGGCCTCGTTGATCCGCCTCGACCAGCCTTCGTCGTAAGCGAACATCCGATAGGTCTCGAGGATCTCCTCGTGCTCGCCGGCGCTTCCGAATTCGGCGTCGCGCGTCATGTTGTCGATCTGCCCGCGCATCTTTCGAAAGGCGGCGTAAACGCGCTCGCGCTCCGCCTCGATGTCGTCGGCGACGGTGTGCTCCACGACCACTCGTGGCTCGTGAAACACCGCCTGGCCCTTGGCCATTCCGGCGACGAGCTTGAGCCCCGTCAGCCGGAGGGGCCCGGCGCTTCGAAGACGCCCGCGGCGCGCGCCGTCGACGAGCCGGGCGCCGGCGATCAGCTCCGAGAGGACCATTGCGACCGTCTGCAGCGCCTCGATTTCGACGTCGGCATAGCGCCGCGGCTCGTCGTGCTGGACCGAGAGCACGCCGACGGGACTCTCGCGATAGACGATCGGAACGCCTGCGAAGCTGTGGAAGTGCTCCTCGCCCGTTTCGGGGCGATAGACATATTCGTGGTGACCGGACGCTTCGGCGAGGTTGAGGATTCGCCCCTCCGCGGCAATGGAGCCGACAAGACCCTCGCCAAGCTTGAGCCGAGTCACGTGGACCGCTTCCTTGCGAAGTCCGTGGGTGGCGAACAACTCCAGCTTGTTGTCGCGCAGAAGATAAATGGAGCAAACCTCGCTCTCCATCTTCTCCGCGATGAGGTCGACGACCTTGTCGAGCTTCGATTGCGCCGATCCGCGGCTGGCCATCACGTCGTGAAGGCCCGTCAGGATCTCGCGGGCGGACGCGGCGGCGGTCAGTGGCATGGTGGAAACCGGCTACCAGATGAACCGGCGGCCTGTCACGCAGCGCGGATCGTTGTTGAGGCGGTGCAACAATTCGGCCGTGCGGCAGTTTTTCGCATCATGCGACTGTTTCTCCCACTCGCCGGCGCCCTCCTGATCGGCTTGCCCATTGCACAGGCGGACGCGCAGCTTGCCGGAAAGGTGAAGGTCCGCGCAGGGATCGGCGTGAAGACCAGGCCCGACTACCTCGGCGCCGACAACAACAGCATCGCCCCCTTCCCCCATTTCGCAGTCGCGTTCGGGGACCAGCCGTTCGGAGTCGGAGCGCCCGACGACAGCTTTGGAATAAAGCTCATCCACACCGGCGGCTTTTCAGCAGGCCCGGTGGCCAGGCTTCGCCGCGGTCGCAACGACAGCGACGTCGGTGCGCCCGTGGGCGATGTCGGGCGAACGGTCGAGCTCGGCGGCTATCTGCAGCAGTACCTCGGCCAATCGGTTCGACTTCGCGGAGAACTCCGCAAGGGAATCGGCGGTCACGAAGGAATCGTCGGCAGCATCGGCGCGGATTATGTCGCTCGTGACGGCGACAATTACGTCTTCACGATCGGTCCGCGAGTGCATTTTTCCGACAGCAAGTTCCAGCGCGCTTTCTTCGGTGTGAGCCCCGCGGCCGCGCTCGCGTCCGGCCTCGATCCCTATCGGCCGGGCGGCGGAATTCACTCGGTCGGAGCGATCGCCGGGGCGGACTATCAGATCGGCGGCGGCTGGGGCCTTTTCGGCTTCGCCCGCTACGACCGGCTGGTCGGCGATGCGCGCAAGTCGCCAATCATCCGGCAGTTCGGTTCGCCCGACCAGTTTTCCGCCGGCGTCGGCATCAGCCGCAGCTTCACGATCGACTTCTGACCGGGTTCGACAGGGTCAGCGTCGCACGACGTTGTTCGACCGGTCCTTGTCCGGAAGCTTGTGATCAGGGTCGAGCTCGGCCCGAACGACGGGCGACTTGCCGACCACCGGCACGTCCGTCGCGGATTGCCGGATCCAGGTCTCTGCCGGAAGGCGGATGTCCCGCTTCGATCCGTCGGCGAACGTCACCCGCATCGTCACGGGCATGACCAGCTTGTCGAGCGATTTGACGGTGACGGCTGAACCCTCGAACGCGCTCCCCTTCGGAAATGGCGTGATCGCGGTCGCGGCCAGGTCGAGCTGCCAGTTGTTCGCGAACCAGCCGCGCCAGAACCAGCCGAGGTCCTCGCCGGCTTCGCTGTCCATCGCCCGGAAGAAATCGGCGGGCGCGGGATGCTTGAACGCCCACTGGGCGATGAAGCGGCGAAAGGCGTGGTCGAACCGCTCCGGTCCCAGGATTTGCTCGCGCAACAGGACCAGGCCCAGCGCCGTTTTGAAATAGGTGACGGGATGCCGGTATTTTTCCGTGATGCTGTCGGGCCGCGACAGGATCGGCGGAGCATCCGGATCGGCAAGCAGCGGAAGGATTTCGTCGACTGGATTGCCGCCGCCGGGAGCATATTCGCTGTCGCGCTTGGGCGCGAACTCGCCGTTGTTGAAGGCGTCCGATTCGTAGATGTCGATGAAGGTGTTGAAGCCCTCGTCCATCCAGGCGTTGCGGCGCTCGTCGAAACCGACCGTCATCGGAAACCAGCTGTGGCCGATCTCGTGCGCGGTGACTCCGAAAAGGTCCTTCGGCTTGGCTTCGATCGGGTCGAAGGCAAGCGCCGGATATTCCATTCCGGCTGCAGGGCCAGCCACGTTGGTCGCGACCGGCCACGGGAAGGAAAACCACCGGGACGAGAAGTGCTCGACCGAATCTTTCAGGTACTGGGTCGACCGGTCCCAGTCTTTGGCCTCTTGCGGATAGACGGACTGGGCAAGCGCCGTCCGCCCGTTCGGAAGGTTGATGCGCGCCGCGTCCCAGTTGAACGCCGGCGAAGCGCCGAACGCGACGTCGCGGCTGTCGTGCATCGTGAAGCGCCACGTGCGCGTCCGCTCCGGCGAGCCGAACGGTTCCGAGGCAGAGCGGATCGTGACCGTCTCGTCGCTTTGCCGCGCCCGCGCGAGCCGCTCGCGCTGCACCGGGGGCAGCACGTCATCGGCGTTCGCGAGTTCGCCGGAACCGGCGACGATGTAGTTGGCGGGAAGCGTTACGGAATAGTCGAAGTCGCCATATTCGAGGTAGAATTCCTGTTGCAGGTAAGGCAGCGGATCCCACCCGCGAAGATCGTCGTAAACCGCCATCCGGGGATACCATTGGGCGACCGAGTAGATCGGGCCATTGGGGCTATCCATCCAGCCGGTTCGACCGCCCCAGGGCTCCTTCGGGACAGTGTAGTGATAATGGATGACGAGCTCCGCCTGGCTTGCCGGGGCAAGCGGCACCGGCAGCAGAATCTGCGCACGCGTGTCGCTGACCACGGGCTTCACCTGCACTTTGCGCCCACCGACGGTGACGACCACCGAATCGAGCGTCATTCCCTCGGTGAAACCGCGAGGGACAGGCGGCGCACCCGGCCGTCCGCCGTTCGATAGCAGCCCTCGCGACTCCGGCCTGTAGAGGTTCTGGTCGAGTTGGAGCCACAGCACGTCGAGCGTGTCGGGGCTGTTGTTGGTGTAGCCGATCCGGGCGGTTCCGCTGATTGCGTGGGTCGCCGGGTCCAGCGTCACCGCGATCGTGTAATCGGCCTGGTTCTGCCAGTATCTCGGCCCCGGCATTCCGTTGCCCGAGCGATAGACGTTGACCGGCTGTCCAGGATCGAAGGGAGCGAAGGTCTCGCGCGGGTTGTACTTGGACGGTGCGGCCGCCGCGGCGGTCGAAGCGACTGCGGCCAGACACAGGGCCGCAACTCGAAAAATGGTCATCCACGCGTCTCCAAAGCTGCGGCAGCTTCGTCGACCAGCTCCCGGATAATCGCCGCTACCGGCTCTTCCTTCTTGACCATGCCCACCGATTGCCCCGCCATTACCGATCCGGTCTCCACGTCCCCGTCGATGACCGCGCGCCGGAGCGCGCCGGCCCAGTAATGCTCGATCTGAAGCTGGGCCTCGGCCATTTCGATTTTTTGCCTGTCGAGCTGGTCTGCGACCTCGCGTTGCTTGGCCGCGAACCGCTCCATCTCCCTGTTCTTGAGCGCCCGCACCGGGATTACCGGCAACCGCGAATCGATCTGCACCGACAGGATCGCGTCGCGCGACGAGGCGCGGATGAACGCTTTCTTGAAGTTGTCGTGGGCGATGCTTTCCTCGGCGCAAACGAACCGCGTTCCCAGCTGGACTCCGACCGCGCCCATTTCGAGGTAAGCGGCAATCGCCTCCCCACGGCCGATGCCGCCGGCGATGAAGATGGGGATGTCGTTGCAAACGTGGGGGAGGATTTCCTGAGCGAGCACGGATGTGGACACGGGGCCGATGTGGCCGCCGGCCTCCATGCCCTCGATGACCAGCGCATCGACGTTCGAACGGAGCAGCTTCTTCGCCAACGCCAGAGCCGGTGCAAAAGCCATCAGCTTCGCCCCGTTCGCCTTCACCTTGTCGATGGCCCAGCCGGGCGGAAGGCCGCCGGCGAGAACGACGTGACCGACCTCGTGCCTGGCGCAGACGTCGATCAGCTCCGAAAGCTGCGGGTGCATGGTGATGAGGTTGACCCCGAACGGCCTGTCGGTGCGCGCCTTGGTTTCGGCGATTTCGGTGTCCAGGAGCTTGGGATCCATCGCCCCGCACGCGATCACTCCAAAGCCGCCCGCGTTGGAGATGGCGGAGACGAGGTTGCGCTCGGAAACCCAGCTCATCGCGCCGCCCATGATCGCCCAGTCGCAGCCCAGGAAGTCGATGCCGCGGTGCATGAGCTCCTTGAGCCGCGCGTGACCGGCGCCGGGATGGACGGTGCGCGGATCGGCGATCAGGCCCTCGCCGCTCATGCCGCTTCCTCCGAATCCAGTCCGAAGGCGGTGTGGAGCACACGCACCGCAAGCTCGAGATCGCTCTCCGCGACGAGGGCGCTGACCTTGATTTCGGACGTGGAGATGACGAGCAGGTTGATTCCGCGCTCCGCAAGGGTCTCGAGCATCTTCGCGGCGAGCTGGGGATTGGATCGGATGCCGGCGCCCACGATGCTCACCTTTGCGACGCTGTCGTCGGTCAGGAGGTCGCCGTAACCGATTGCTTGCCTGTGCTCGGCAAGAATCGACCGTGCCTGGGCAAGGCTTGCGCGCGGAACCGTGAAGGTGAGGTCGCTCGCGGTCTCACCCTTCGTGGCGGCGTGAACGACCATGTCGAAGCTTATCCCGCACTCGGCAAGCGGAGTCATGACCGCTGCCACTGCTCCTGCGCGGTCGGCGATGCCGGTCAGCGTGATTCGCGCTTCGTTGCGGTCGGCGGCAATTCCCGCAATGGCGTTTCTTTCCATATCTGCTCCTGAAAGCTCCGCGACGACCCGCGTCCCAGGCACGTCCTCGAATGCGGATAGCACCCGCAGCGGCAGGTTCTCGCGCATTGCAAGTCCCACCGATCGCGGCTGAAGAACCTTCGCTCCGACGCCTGCAAGCTCGAGCATTTCCTCGAACGTGATCGCGTCCAGCTTGCGCGCTTTCGGCACGATGCGCGGGTCCGTCGTATAGACGCCGTCCACGTCGGTGTAGATGTCGCAGCGGTCGGCATCGACGCCGGCAGCGATTGCGACTGCACTGGTGTCGGACCCGCCGCGGCCAAGCGTCGCCAGGCGCCCTTCGTCGGAAACGCCCTGGAACCCGGGAATCACGGCGATGGTCCCGCCGGTGAGCGCCTCGTCGAGGAGCGCGCTCTCAACCGCATCCACCCGCGCGTTGCCGTGGACGCCGGAAGACTTCACCAGCTGCCAGCCCATGAAGCTGCGCGCGTTGAGGCCCATGTTCTGAAGCGTCATTGCAAGAAGCCCGGCCGTCACCTGCTCTCCGCTCGCGACCACGACGTCATATTCCTTGGGATCGTGCAGCGCCGCGGCTTCGCGGCACAATTGCACCAGCCGGTCGGTTTCCCCCGCCATCGCCGAAACCACCACCAGCACCTGGTTGCCCGCGCCCGATTCGCGCCGGACGCGTTCGGCCACGTGGCGGATTCGCTCGATTCCGGCCATCGAGGTGCCGCCGAACTTCATCACGATTCTCTGGCGTCGGCGGGTCATGCTGCGCGCGGTCTTACCGACTGGCTCGGTGCACGCAACCGGCGAGCGGCCGTTCGGCACACGCACCGCTTTTGCTTTGCGGAAATTGCGGGCATTCTGGGGCCATGACGCAAACGAGCATCGTCCCGGAAGAAATCGAGCGCTTCGCCGCAATTGCCGGCGACTGGTGGGATCCCGACGGCGCGTCGGCAATGCTTCACAAGCTCAACCCGGTGCGGCTCGCCTACATCCGCGACCGGGTCGACCAGCACTGGCAGGTCGACGAGCATCTTTTGCGCCCGCTCGAAGGCAGGCGAGCGCTCGACGTCGGATGTGGCGCGGGACTCCTTGCAGAGCCGCTTGCGCGCCTCGGCGCCGAGGTCACTGCGATCGACGCCGCGCCCGAGCTCATCGCCGCCGCCGAGCTGCACGCGCGAGGCCAGGGCCTCGCGATCGACTACAAGGTTGCAGCAGTCGAAGATTTGCAAGGCAAGTTCGACCTCGTCACGTCGATGGAGGTGATCGAGCATGTCGCCGACGCGGGCGCCTTCCTCGCAGCCCTTGCGGCGCGTCTGGACGATGACGGCTTGCTCGTCTTGTCGACTCCCAACCGCACGGCGCTGTCGCGCCTGCTGATGGTCGGTGCGGCCGAAGCGATCGGGGCGATTCCCAAAGGTACGCACGATTTCGACAAGTTCATCACGCCCGAGCAGATGGAGTCAAAGCTCACCGACGTGGGCCTGACTTGCATCGACATGGAAGGCATCGCCTGGTCGCCGACACGAGGACTGCACCTGAGCGACGACCGACGGCTGAACTATCTCGTCGCAGCGACCAGGCGCAGCTGAAAACGCGATCTTAACCGTGGGCGGGCGATAAAGCGCTCATGATCCCGATGCGCACCAGCACCGTCTTCAAGAGCCGCTGGATGGCCCTTCTCTGGGCAGCCGGGGTCATTTGGCTTGCCGTCGACGTGGCTGGATCCGCCACCCCGCCCGCAACGGCTCCGGCGACGAACGGCGCTGACGCTAGCGATTCGACCGGAGCAGCCGCGACGAACGAAGACGTCGAAGCGGCCGCTCGCGCACTAGGTCTCGACTAACCGCTCAGGCGGACTTGCCGTCTTCCTCGGTCTCGAAGATCGATTCGAGCGCATCGGCACGCGCCGACAACCGAACGGTGTCACCCTCGACGTCGGCGACAAGGCCTTTGGGAATGAAATGGTGATGCCCCTTGTGGCTCCCCACTCCCGCACTGCTGCTGTCGCGGGTCAGCTTGATGCGGTCACCCTCGATTCCGTCGATCTTGCCGACGGGAGCGCCTTCGGCGTCGATGACCTGCATATGCTCCTTGATCTCGTCAAAGCGACTCATGGTATTGTCTCCTTTCTCGTTCATCCCTTGATCAACGCCTCGGCCGTGTTCGGCTTCGCGGTGAGCTGCATCTTCACAATTCGCCATCGCCGCTGCTCGGCGGTTGAACCGGGAACGTCGTTTACCCGCTTCAATGTGACCGGCCCGGTCAATACGTAGTTCTCGCCGGCAGCGGTCTTGCCCGACAGAGTCAGCTGCACCTGGTCGTAAATCGATCCCGCGGCTCCTTCCGCTGGGCCGATCTTGCCGACCGCCGCGTCGACGGTTCGGAACTTGTCGAACTGTTGTGCGAATTCGTCTTTCGAGAGCGTCGTCGATTGCGGGTCCCACATGGCGTAGGCGTCGCCATACTTCCCCTGGTCCAGAAGGCGTGCGAAGCGCCCGGCGACCTGCGCCGGCGTTTCCTTGTTGACGTCGTAAATGGACCCGCGCTCGCCCGGCGTAACCGGTCCTTCGGCATAATTGCCGCTCTCGTTTCCGAGCGCTCCGGCCGGAGCGCCCTCGTCCACTCGCGTCGCGTTGACCGTATCCTCTTCGCTCGGCTGCGGCTGCGGCGACGGCGGTGAGCAGGCACTTGCCAGGAGCATGACCGCGGCAACAAGGGGGAAGCGCATTTTTCTATCTCGCCTTTCCATTCCCAATGAGAACGCCAGAGCACGCGAAGGTTCCGAAAAACGGTGGCCAAAGCGGCTTGGAACCGGTCCCGAAGGCGTTCGTTCGTTACGCAACCTAAACAGGGTCAACAGGAGTTATTCCCATGGTGGACGACCGCGATCGCGATACCGAACACACGACCGTCGTCGAACGAGATACAGGGGGCGGAGGCGGCGGCGTACTCGCTGTCGTTCTCCTCATCATCGTCGTGCTGGTGCTTCTCTGGGTGTTCCGCGACAGTCTCGGACTGACCGGCGGCGGAACGAACGTGAACGTTCCCAATTCGGTCGACGTAAACATCAACCAGACCTGATCGTGCGGGACCCGTGCGGCCCCTTTCCGCACGGTCCCGGCGAACCGACGCGCGGTAGGCGAGTCCCGCGCGTGACGGGCGCAGTTCCAGTCATGGAGCTGCGCCCGTTTGATTGTGGTGCGCCGACGCAGTAGTCGCCTCGCATGAGCCTCGATTACATGAGCGGCTTTGGAGGCCATTTCGAAACGGAAGCAGTCGAGGGCGCGCTTCCGCGCGGGCGCAATTCGCCCCAACGGCCTGCGTTCGGCCTCTATGCGGAACAGCTTTCCGGAACGGCATTCACGATGCCGCGGCACGAGAACCGGCGCAGCTGGTTGTATCGAATGCGCCCTACCGCCGACCACCGTCCCTTCACGCGCTATAACGGTGCGCCGTCTTTCGGCTGCCCGGGCGATGCGGCGCCGCTCGCTCCCAATCGCCTGCGCTGGGCGCCGCCGGCGGACCTTCCGAAGGGGACCGATTTCGTCGACGGGCTGGTGACGATGCTGACTGCGCGCGAGCCCGGGGACCTGGAGGGATGCGCGGTGCACCTTTATCGCGCGGACGCCCCGATGCGCCGCGTCTTCGCGAACAGCGATGGCGAGTTCCTGATCCTGCCGCGCGAGGGCCGCCTTGGCATCGAAACCGAGCTCGGCAAGCTCGACGTTTCGCCGGGCTGGATCGCGCTCATCCCGCGCGGGGTGCGATTTCGAGTCGATCTGCCTGATGGTCCTTCGACGGGGTATGTGGCCGAAAATTACGGGCTGCCGTTCCGACTGCCCGATCTGGGGCCGATCGGAAGCAACGGGCTTGCCAATCCGCGCGATTTCCAAACGCCGGTCGCCTGGTTCGAGGACCGCGACGAAGAGACGCAGATCGTCCAGAAATCGCTCGGGCAGCTGTGGACGACAACTCTCGACCACTCGCCGCTCGACGTCGTCGCCTGGCACGGCAACTACGCACCGTTCCGGTACGACCTGTCCAGGTTCAACACCATCGGAACGGTCAGCTTCGACCACCCCGACCCGTCGATTTTCACCGTGCTCACCAGCCCGAGCAACGTTGCCGGAAGGGCGAATGCCGATTTCGTGATCTTCCCGCCGCGGTGGATGGTGGGCGAGGATACGTTCCGCCCGCCGTGGTTCCACCGCAACGTCATGAGCGAGGCGATGGGGCTGATCGCGGGCGAATATGACGCAAAGGCGGACGGCTTTGCTCCCGGCGGACTTTCTCTCCACAACCTGCTGAGCGGGCACGGCCCCGACCTCGACAGCTGGCGCAAGGCCAGCGAGGCCGACCTCAAGCCCGTGAAAATCGAAGGGACGATGGCATTCATGCTCGAAACCTGCTGGCCCTATCGCCCGACCCGTTTCGCGCTCGATCGTGCGCAGCCCGATTATGACGAGGCCTGGGCAGGTTTCCCGAAGGCGAAACTTCCATGAGCGAAATCGACGCAACCAACGATCCGGACCTGGTCAGCTGGGTCGAATCCGCACGCGGCAGCGACTTCCCGGTACAAAACCTCCCGCTCGGGATTTTCTCGGAAAGCAAGGGACGCCGGCGGCCCGGCGTGGCGATCGGCGACTACATTCTCGACCTCGCCGAAATCTCCGGACTGCTCGACGAGGAATGGCGCGACGACCTGTCGCAGCCGGTGCTCAACGGCTGGCTGGCGCGAGGGCGTGACGACCAGCGAGCGCTTCGGGAGCGCCTTTCCGAACTGCTGACGGACGAACGCTACCGCGACGACGTCGAGCCGCAGCTGATCGGCCAGAGCGAAGTGCGGATGCACGTGCCCTGCCTTGTCGGCGACTACACGGACTTCTATGTCGGAATTCACCACGCGACAAACGTCGGCAAGCAGTTCCGGCCCGACAACCCGTTGCTTCCAAACTACAAATACGTGCCAATCGGCTATCACGGACGAGCGAGCTCGGTCCGCGCTTCGGGGGAGGACGTCATCCGGCCCAGCGGCCAGCGCAAGGCTCCGGACGCGGACGCTCCGGAATACGGCCCCAGCCGGCGTCTGGACTACGAACTGGAGCTCGGACTGTGGATCGGCCGTGGAAACCGGCTGGGCGACCCTATCCCCATCGGCGAGGCGTCGGAGCACATTGCGGGCTGGTGCCTTCTCAACGACTGGTCCGCGCGCGACCTCCAGGCCTGGGAATACCAGCCGCTGGGGCCGTTCCTCGCCAAGAACTTCCTCACCAGCGTGTCGCCGTGGATCGTCACCAGCGACGCTCTGGAGCCGTTCCGAGTGCCGATGCCGCCGCGGCCGCAAGGCGATCCCGAGCCCCTGCCGTACCTGCAGGGCGACAACACCACCTTCGCCATCCAGCTGGAGGTGACGCTGTCCACCGCCAGGATGCGGCAGGAGGGAATAACACCGAAGGTGCTTTCCCGAGGTGCAGCCTCGGCGGCCATGTACTGGAGCGCGGCCCAGATTGTTGCGCACCACTCGTCGAACGGCTGCAATCTCCAGCCGGGCGACCTGATCGGGACCGGCACCTTGTCGACCGACAACGACAGCGGCCTCGGCTCGCTTTTGGAAATCAGCCGCGGCGGAAAGCAGCCGATCGATCTTCCCGGCGGCGAGAGCCGAAGCTTCCTCGAGGACGGCGACGAGGTCACTCTGCGGGCGTGGTGCGAGGGCGACGGCGCTGTGCGGATCGGCTTCGGACAGTGCGTCGGAAAAGTCGTCGAGGGCGGCTAGAGAAGTCCGAGGTTGCGCGCCATCAGCGCCGTCATCGCGTAAATCCGGTCGAGCTGCGGCGTCGGCACGTTCACGCGCCGGGCGATTTCGCGCGGTGCGCCAAGCAGTGCCTCCAATTCGATCGCCCGCCCCGCCTCGACATCCTGAAGCATCGACGACTTGAATGCGCCGAGCCGTTCCGTCACCTGCATTCGGTCATCGGCCGTCTCCGCAATCGGGCAACCGATTGCGGTACCGACAGCGGCAAGTTCGTCCATCGCCTCGGCCATGAATCCGCGAATGCCGGGATCTTCGAGCAGTTGGTCGGCGGTCGAGCGAGTGAGCGCCGAAAGCGGGTTGATCGTCGCGTTGCCCCACAATTTGTACCAGATGGCCCGGCGGACATCGTCGGTCTGCTCGCAGCGGATTCCTTCACCTTCGAACAACTGACACACGTTGGAAAGCCGTTCGCCGGCGCCGCCCTCCGGAAGTCCCATGATCAGCTTTTCGGCGTGGACGACCTCGACATGGTTGGGCGCCAATCGCCGGCAGCTTGCGTGCACCACACAGCCCACCAGCTGGTGAACGGGGAAGGCGCTTGCAATATTTCCATCGGGATCGACGGTGCGCAACGGCTCTTGAGTGAACCACCAGGGAACACCGTTCAGCATCGGCACGATAACCGTTTCCGGTCCGATCAGCGGCTCCAGTGCAGAGGCGATTTCGACCAGCGCCGGCGCTTTCACCGCCAGGATGAGCAACTGCTGCTCGCCCAGTGCCGCAGCATTGTCTTCGACGGCGACGGCGACGCAGCAAGTCTCGCCCGCGTCGCTGATCCTGAGGCCCTCGCTATCGATCGCTCTCAGCGTTTCGCCGCGTGCAAGCAGGCTCACATCGACACCGGCGAGTGCAAAGCGAGCCGCGATCCAGCCGCCGATTGCTCCGGCACCGACGATGCAGACCTTCACGTGTCGCTGTCCCGGGTCATTCTTGCCCCCTTCACGCGCCCCAGTGAGGAGCGGTGGTGCCGGTTAGAGGACTCGAACCTCTGACCCCATCATTACGAATGATGTGCTCTACCAGCTGAGCTAAACCGGCTGTTCGCCCAAATTGCGCGAATCCGCGCGGCGAGCGCCGCCCCTAACAGTCGCCAATCCCCCGGGCAAGCACAAGTACGACGGCCTTCTAGAACAGCAACAGGGTTAACGCTTTGGTAACCGCGCTGCGGCATTGCACACGTCCACATTACTAGCGGGGCGCTTCTTGAATGGACAGCTATCGGGACATTCCGAGCGAGCTTGAGTCCGCGGTCGCTGCCGAGGATCAGGACAACAGCAACACAGTCGCTGCGATCGGAACCGACGAGCGGCGCATGCACGTGCGCGCCTACAATCACTGGGTGTCGCTGCTGGACGGCCGCGACTATCCCTCCATAGAGGATCTCGAACCCGGCGACCTCGTCGACTTTGCCGGCAACAGCATTCTCCTCGACTTCACCGGCGGCCGGGACAATCCGGCGACGCCCTACGTGGGTGTTGCGATTCGCGAGGAATGCGATCTCGCCGGCGACGTGAACACGATCGCGGATGTGCCAAGCCGCTCGCTGCTGTCGAGGCTCACCGACCATTACATGGAAATCATCGCCAACCGAGCGCCGGTCGGCTTCGAAGCGGAATTCGAAAACCAGCGGGGCGAGAACATCCGTTACCGCGGAATCCTGATGCCCTTCTCCTCCGACGGCGACACGATCGATTTCATCTACGGAGTCATCAACTGGAAAACGGTCGGCGTTTCCATCGAGTCGGCCGTTGCGGCCGAGCAGCCGGCAATCAGCCCGGACCTCGATGTTCCCGAAGTGGCGGATGCGCCCGATAGTCAGGCCGAAGAGCCCGCGGAGGAGCCGCTGGAGCTCACCGATCGCGTGGAAGTGCCGATGCTCTCCGCGGCCGAGCGGACCGACCAGGACCTGGACGAATCCGAAGCGGTCGTTGCGATCGACATTGGCGAAGATGCCGGCCTTGCTGACAGGCTCTGGGTCGCCCGCGAGACGGCCGACGCTCTGAAAGCCGCCGAGGGGCGGACCCGAGAGTCGCTCTATCGCGCCCTTTCGTGCGCCTACGACTTCGCTCTCGCCGCGAGGGAGGAGCCGGAGGATTTCGCCGAGCTGCTGGAGGAATCCGGCGTGAAAGCGCAATCGCGCGCGCCAATGACTCCGGTCGTGAAGCTCGTCTTCGGAATCGACTGCGACAAAGCGCGGATCACGGAATATTCTGCCGCGCTCGCCTACGCGGATCGGCAGGAGGTAGCGGCAGGCGGATTTTTCGACTTCATCGAGGCGCAGGCGGGCGGCCTGAAAGCGCTCGTCGCCGCAGAACGGCAGGCGCGAAGGCCGGACTCCAAACCGGAAAGCAAGACGGCGCAGGCGCGCAAGCGGCTACGCACCGCTGCGCCCGTCGCGCTCGACAGCATTGCGAGCGACGAGGAGTTTGCGCTGGTCCTCACCAGGCGCTCCGACGCAGGCCGGCACGAGGCCATCGCCCTGGTCGACGATCCGGCACTGGTGGAGCGGGCAATTCGCAAGGTGGGCGGCTGATAAACGGCACCGCCGGCCGGGCGTCTTCAGCCCTTGGGCCGGTACGTCTGCTCCGCCGACGGGAAGGTGCGTGAGCGCACTTCGCGCGCGTAGGTCTCGGCCGCCTTGCTGATTTCGCCGGCAAGATCGCCGTATCGCTTCACGAACCGCGGCGTGCGCTCGAACAGGCCGAGCATGTCCTCGGTCACGAGCACCTGCCCGTCGCAAGTCGAAGACGCACCGATCCCGATCACCGGGATCGACACCGAGCGCGCGATCTTGCTGGCGATTTCTTCCATGACGCCTTCGACCACCAGGCAGAATGCCCCGGCGTCGGCGACTGCGCGTGCATCGGCGAGAATCTTGTCGGCCTCGGAATCCTCGCGCCCGCGAGCAGCATAGCCGCCGAGCACGTTCACTGCCTGCGGGGTGAGGCCGACGTGGCCGATAACCGGGATTCCGCGATGCGAGAGAAAATCGATCGTCGGAGCCATGGCCTCGCCGCCTTCCAGCTTCACCGCCGCACAGCCGGTCTCCTTGAGAATCCTCGACGCGCTGTCGAACGCGTCCTGAGGCGACGCTTCGTAGCTTCCGAACGGCATGTCGACTGCGACCAGCGCATGCCAGCTTCCGCGAACCACGGCCGCCCCGTGCGCGCACATCATGTCGAGGGTGACCGGAATGGTGGACGGCAAACCGTAGATGACCTGCCCAAGGCTGTCGCCGACCAGGATCATGTCGCAATGCGGATCGAGCAACTGCGCCATCCGCATGGTGTAGGCGGTCAGCATGACGATCGGCTGTTCGGCTACGTCCCCGACCTTGCGCTCCCGAATCGAGGGAACGGTGGTTCGCTTGCCCGGCACAGGCGAAGGAGTCGCGCGGCTGGTATCGGTATCGATCGTCACTTTCGACATGGACGGGGCTTGTAGCTTCGCTCGCCGCCTCCGGCCAGCCTAGGGCCGCTCGTAGCCCGTGACGCGCAGCTTCAGCCGGTATTTGCGCGGGTCGTGCGTGAAGATCAGTCCAGCCCGCCGGCGCGATTCTCCAGGGACGTAGCGCAGGCTTGCAGTGCTGGTTTCCACGTCGGACCCGCTCCTGGTCAGCTTGCCCTCGACCTGTACCGATGCGGCCGTCTTTTGGGTCAGGTTGGAAACGGAAATTTCGACAACGAACTGGTTGCCCATCGCCGCAAGGCGAAGCGGCTCGACCCTCATCAGCGGCGGCGCACCATCGCGCTGGCCAAGACCCTCGGCGAGCAGGAATCCGATCATGCCGATGACGACGAGCGCACCGAAGATCGCCGCCAGCCATTCGACGAGTGGAAGTCGTTCGGGCCCGGTCTTCGCCATCAGATTACCAGCCGGGCCACTGCGGCGCCGATCGCGCCGGGGAAGGCGAGAACCGCGACCATCGCCATCACCTGCGGAAACGCTGTTCCGTCGGTGCGCCCGAACGTCCACAGCAAATAAAGGCTGGCAAGAGCGGCGATAGCGTAGCCGGTGACGCTGAATCGCAGGAAGATGCTGACGAAGTCGGTCGGCCCCGGGGGCTTGGCCTCGCCCCGAAACCCGACCGTGTAGACGAAGGCGTGCAACAGGACGAGCGAGAGAAGCACCAGCGCGATGCTGTGCCAGGCCGACATGCGGAAGGAAATCAGGATCATCTCCTCGGTCGGGGCGACGCTGAATCCGAGGAACAGCGCTCCTGCAAACATCAGGAACAACTGCCCCCAATAGCTTCGCCGCTGCTTCTCGCCACCTTTCTGCGCCTTTCGGCTGCCCATCTGCTTGCTTGCGATCATCGCTCCGAAGCTTGCCGGAATGGTCTCCACGATGACTTTTCCAAGCATGTCCACGAGCGGTTCGCCGGGCGTGATGATTTCGAACATCAGGAGGATCACCAGCGACCAGACAGCGGCGATTCCATAGGCCGCGGCAGCGTCCATCAGGTCTTCGTCCCAGCGCGTCGTCTTTTCGAAACCCGACAGCCGCGACAGGCCGATCAGGACGATGAAGTTGACGATTGCGAACTGGGCGAGGACCAGCGGCGGCATGTAAAAGCCCAGCCACCACATCTCCATCGTCATCAGGATCGGAAGGCTGAACAGGACCGCGCCGGCGAACACGCGGCCGAGGCCGATGAAATAGTCCCAGTTCTCCTTGCGCCCGAAGGTCACGTACCACTTCAGCATCTGCAGCTGGAACTCCGGAAACTCACTACGGCGACGCTCCATCAGCCTGTCGTGCTGTCATAAAGCGGGCTAAACGCCTTTCGTTCCGGACCCACAACGCCCGCGCTCAGGCCGCGGTCTCGAACAGCGCAAGCTGGCGAAGCACGTCCCGTCCCTGGATTCCGCCGGCCAGCGCCCCCGTCGCAACTCCGACCGCACTGTTGAACATCCCCAGCCGGAGCTTGTCCCAGAAATTCACTTGATCCAGCGGGAGGGTGGGCAAGGTGTAGGCGAGCTTGTGCGGCATCACTGCAATCTCCAGCACAAGGCTCAGCCCGACCAGCATCGCGAACAGGCCGATCATCGCCAGCAGGATTGTGATGAAGATGATGACGTTGGCGAGTGCAAGGTGCCTTGGAAGCCGCCGCGTCTCCTTGCGCGGAAGAAACAGCTTGAGCGCAAACGTCAAATACAGCGTCGCAACGGCGATCGTGACGCCCGAATAAATCTCGGCCGTGCGGTTCGCCATGTTCAGTCCGACGTCCCACATTTCGGCAGTGAAGACGAAGATGAACACCGGAGCGACTGCAGCCGCGGCAAGCCCGGACAGCCTTAGCGGAAGCAGGAAAGCCTGGTTTCGAACAAGCGCGCGCAACAGCATGCCAGGGTCGAAGAAAATGCTCCTGATGTGCGCCCACAGTTCCGTAAAGATGCCGGACACGCGGTAGGACGGCTCGATGAACCGGTCCGACAGCGCTCGAATGATCTTGGGAGGAATATAGGGCTCCACCTTGGTCCTGGAGGGTTCGTTGCGAAAACGCGCCATTGCACCGGCCTTGCCTTCGGTCGCACCCAGGATCCGCCCGATCAGGTTGAGAAGCAGAGTCGCGCTGTTCCAGCGGACCGGCTTGGAATTTACCGGAAGCTCGGCGCCGCGCGCCTGCTTCCTCAGCTGGCGGGTCGAAATGACGCAGATGCGCGTCAGCGGGGACGCCACGCCCGATACGATCTGCTCCTTCCCGGAACTCAGCGCAGCATCGGTAACCACCACCATTAGGTCGAACGATCCCTCAGCCAGACGCAGGCTCGCCTCGGAGACGAAATCGGCGCCGGTCTTGGTCGAATCGCTCTCCAGCTTCACGATTTCGCCGCGATGGAACCGCCATTCCCGGCCGCTTGCCTCGGTCAGAGGCTCCTCGACGTCTTGAGCCAGCTGCGAAGCGAAGGAATTCAGCTCGCTCGCTTCGCCCGGCGTTGGAGCGATGATCACCCCGACCTCGACCGGCCGCCGCTTCGCGTTCGGCTCGCTCACTTGACGTCCTCCTTGCGAATGACAGTGATGCTGCCGTTGCGCTCCAGGAAGGCGGCCACGACCCGGAACGCCTGGCCGACGCCCTTCTCGCGAAGTCCTTCGTCGAGATCTCTCTGGCTCAGCACCGCCTCGCGCATGGCGTCCTTGTCCACGCTCCCCTCGCTGATCAGGCGAATGGGACCGCCCTTCAGAAGCCAGTCCAGTCTATCGGAACGGCTGGCCGCGAAACTGACCGCCCACCACGCGCCAAGGAAGACCGTCGTTGCGGCCATGGTGGAAATCAGCGGCGCCGGCCCGGTTAGCGCCCGGCTAAGGTTGGAGCCGACGATGATGGTGACGATGATGTCGGGTGTGGACCAGCGGCCGAACGCCCGCCACACGCCCAGCCGCGTGATGACGATACCGTAGAAGAAGATGATGAGCGCGCGCACCGCCATCTCGGCCCAGCCGATCGTGCCGCCGGCTTCGCCGATTGCCATGTAGAATTTGTCGACCCAATCCATGGCAACTCCTCCGAAACGTTCCGGAGGAGAAGCGAGTCACCCGGCGGGCGGTTCCGAGCGGAGGTCAGCCCTCGATGATGACCTCGGTGCCGATCTTCGTCAGGCCGTACAGCTTCTCGGCGAATTTCAGCGGCAGCCGCACGCAGCCGTGGCTGGCCGGATATCCGGGATTGGGTCCGGCATGAAAGGCAATCCCCTTCGCGTCGTACATCTGCATGTAGGGCATTGGCGCATTGTCGTACTTGCGCGAATAGCCCTTCACCTTCTTTGTCCGCACCTTCCAGAAGCCGAGCGGCGTTTCGCGGCCCTTCTTTCCCGTCGAGACCGTCGCCACGCCGACAAGCTTGTCGCCGCGATAGACGTAGAAGAGCTGCTGGAGCCGATCGATGACGACCTTGGCTTCGCCCTCCTTGGGAATGTCGGCCACCCACTTATACTCGCCAGGCTTGAGCGTTAGCGGGCCGAAGGCGGCCACGGCGTCGGCATGGGCCTGTTCCGCATTGCCCTGCGTCCACTGGTAGGGGAGCGCAATCGGAGCGGGCGGCGGAGGAGCGAGCGCCACGCGCTTTGGAGCGGTCGAGCAGCTTGCAAGCAAGGCAGCGGCAAAAGCGGCTGCAACGAAAGCGGTTGTGCGCATCGACCAGTTAAACAGCGCAACCGGTCAAAGCGGTCAAGTGGATGGTAAACGCAAATTTAGCCGTTAACCGCCGTTTCTCTCTAGCGATTACTTGGCGATACCGGCGATTGCGACGGCGAGCGCGGAAAGCGGAAGCGAGCGGAACCTGTACGCCACTCCGGCGCTGAGACGCAGCGCCAGCAGGAGATTCGCCAAGTGCCCCAGTCCGTTGTCCTCTATCGAATGATTCTTCCCGACCACACCTGCCCTTTCGGGGTCATGTGTGCCGAAATGCTCAACCAGAGTGGAATCGAGTTCGATGACCGCATCCTTCGCTCTCGCGAGGAAACAGATGCATTCGAGGCGGAGCACGGAGTCGATACGACACCCCAGGTGTTCGTCGACGGAAAGCGCATCGGCGGGACCGAACAGCTCCAGCAGTGGCTTCAGTCCCAGGACTCCTGATTAGCGGCGTCGAAGCGTGCTTCCGGGCTCCCATGCCGGAGCTTTTCCGGCGTTCGCCACGCGATCGACAAGCTTGTAGAAGAAGCGGTTGAAATCCCCAGCCGCCTTGAAGTCCATCGGCTGCTTCAGGTCGTCCTGCGGCTTGTGATAGCCGGTCCGGTACCACTGCCGGTAGATTTGCTCGCTCTTCGAGCCCGGCTTGTAGCCGAAGACGAAACCCGTCGCCGGTATCCCCGCCTGCAGGAACGGCCAGTGGTCAGAGCGACGAAGGAGGTTGCGCTCCGGCTCCGGGTCCACCTGGACCGCGATTCCCTGGCTCGCCGCGACAGCGCGAACGTCGCGTCCCAGCGTGGTGTCGTTGAGTGCGTGCACGGTCAGCAGCTTCAGCGGGAAGATCGGCCGCAACTGGTCGAGGTTGATGTTGCCGGCGATCCGCGACAGCGGCACCGTCGGATGATCGACGTACCAGCGAGAGCCGAGAAGCCCCTTCTCCTCCCCCGCCCAGGCGGCAAACAGGATCGGCCGCCGGTAGGAGTCGCCGTCGCGCCGCTGAGCCAGGCGGATGAGCAGCGCGACATAGGCGGCGTCATCGAGCGTGCCGTTGTACAGCCGGTCGCCCTTGACCGCCTCGCCGTAACCGTAGCCGTCCAGGTGAGCGGAAAGCAGGATCGCCTGGTCCGCGAGCTTCGGATCGGATCCGGGAAGCATGGCCAGCACGTTGGGCGAACCGATGTCGCGCCGGCGAACGGTGAAGCGCGCTTTAAGGCGATCGCGTAGAGCGAAGCTCGGCAAGGGCTTGCCTGCACTTCCGGCAGCGACCAGCGCCGCCGCATTCCTGCCGGATCCGGCAAGAATGATACCAAGCGAATTCGCGTTGAGAGTCATCCACAAGAAGCGATCGCGATCAGGCTCGGACGTCGCGAGCTGCACGTGGCGCGAATAGGCATAGGGCCAGCGCGGCGGTTCGACGGTGAAGCCGGGGTCGGCGATCGTCGCCATGCCTACTCCGCCGGCGGCGCGCACCGCAGCTTCGCGATCGGCCGAGTCAGGGAGTCCGCTCTTGTGAGTGCCGTGGCAGATCACGATCCGCCCCTTTGCTCCGCCAAGCGAGCCGGCCGCGCAATAGCCGCCGTAGTAGAGCGGCGCGGCCACGGTGCGCGGAGTGGCGTCGGTGGGAGAAATGGTAATGTCGTGGAGGAAACGCAGCCGCCGGTTGCCGACTTCGATCGCGGCACTCGTGACGGCGACTTCGTGCATCGGTACCGTCTGGAACCAGCCGCCCTTCTCCCCTGCCGGCTTCAGGCCAGCAGCTTGGAACTTGGCAGCGACGAGCTTTGCCGCGCGCAAATACGCCGCCGAGCCGGTATCGCGGCCCTGCATCGAATCGTTCGAGAGCTCTGCCGTCGTCGCCCACCATTTGGCGGTGTCCGGATCCAGCTTGGGCGCGGCCGCACCGGAGGTGGCAAGCGCGGCGAGCGCAATCCAGACCTTCACTCCCATTCGATCGTCCCGGGAGGCTTGGACGTATAGTCGTAGACGACGCGGTTGATCCCCTGCACCTCGTTGACGATTCGAGTCGCCACTCGGCTTAGGAAGGCGCTGTCGAACGGATAGACGTCCGCCGTCATTCCATCGACGCTCGTAACCGCCCGCAGCGCGCAGACATATTCGTACGTCCGGTAATCCCCCATCACGCCGACCGTCTGCACCGGAAGGAGCACGGCGAACGCCTGCCAGATGGCATCGTAAAGTCCGGCAGCGCGAATTTCCTCGAGATAGATGCTGTCCGCCTTGCGAAGGATCTCGCACTTCTCGCGCGTGACCGCGCCCGGGATTCGGATCGCCAGCCCCGGACCCGGGAACGGATGCCGGTCGACGAACCCGTCGGGCAGCCCGAGCTCACGGCCGAGCTCGCGAACCTCGTCCTTGAACAGCTCGCGAAGCGGTTCGACCAGCTTCATGTTCATGCGTTCCGGCAAGCCGCCCACGTTATGATGGCTCTTGATCGTCACAGACGGGCCGCCGGTGAAGCTGACGCTCTCGATGACGTCCGGGTAGAGCGTGCCCTGGGCGAGGAAGTCGGCACCGCCGATGGCCTTCGCCTCGGCCTCGAACACGTTGATGAACTCGGCGCCGATGAATTTTCGCTTCTTCTCCGGGTCGGTCACGCCCTTGAGGCCGCCGAGAAAGTCCTTGCTTGCATCCACGTGGACGAGCGGGATGTTGTAGCTTCCGCGGAAAAGCCCGACCACCTGCTCCGCCTCGCCGGCCCGAAGAAGGCCGTGATCCACGAAGACGCACGTCAGCTGGTCACCGATAGCCTCGTGGATCAGCACTGCGGCGACGGCGCTGTCCACCCCGCCCGAAAGGCCGCAGATGACTTTGCCGTCGCCCACCTGATCCCGGATTTCAGCGATCTTGGCGTCGCGAAAACTGGCCATCGTCCAGTCGCCTGAGCAGCCGCAGATGTGACGAGCGAAGTTCGCGAGCAGCCGCCCGCCGTCGGGCGTGTGCACCACCTCCGGGTGAAACATCAGACTGTAGCGCCTGGACTCTTCGTCGGTGGCAATCGCGAAGGGCGCACCCTGCGATTTGGCGACTACGTCGAAGCCCGGCGCCAGCGCTTCGACCCGGTCCCCGTGGCTCATCCACACCTGGTGAGTCTCCCCGACGGTCCAAAGCCCGTCGAACAGGGCCGAAGGCGCAACGACTTCGATGAACGCGCGGCCGAACTCGCGCTTGTCGGAGCTGACGACTTTCCCGCCCAGCTGCTGGTGAAGCACCTGCTGCCCGTAGCAGATGCCGAGCAACGGCAAGCCGCTGTCGAAGATGCATTGCGGCGCTCGCGGGCTCTCCTCCGCCATCACCGAAGCCGGACCGCCGGAAAGGATCACCCCTTTCGGGTCGAGCCGGTCGAAGGCTTCCTCGGCGCTGTTGAAGGGGGCGATCTCGCAATAGACGCCGGCCTCGCGAACGCGCCGGGCGATCAGCTGCGTCACCTGGCTTCCGAAGTCGACGATCAGGATCGAGTTTGCAGGTTGCACCGTCATGCGTGGCGGATAGCCATTTGAGCATGCGTGTAAAGCTTGCCCCGGCGGGCTAGTCGCCTGCCGCACCTTCGCGGAGCGCCTGCATCAGCAGTTCGTAGGAGCGGATACGCGCGTCGAAATCATAAATTTGCGACGTGACGATCAGCTCGTCGGCCTTGGTCCTGGCGACGAACGCCTCGACCTGGCTGCGCGCCTGCTCGGGCGTACCGATAGCGGAGCAGGACAGCACGCCGTCAAGAATGGCGCGGGATCGCTCGGGAAGGCTGTTCGGATAGTCCGCATCGGGCGGCGGAAGCTGCGTAGGGCTGCCGGTGCGAAGGGCGACGAATGCCTGCTGGATCGAGGTAGAGAGAAGCTTCGCCTGCTCCTGCGTATCCGCGACGAAGGCGTTGAACCCGAGCATCACGTAAGGCTCGGAAAGCTGGGCCGACGGCTCGAACCGGTGGCGGTAAAGTTCGATCGCCTGCTCCATCATCTGCGGCGCGAAGTGAGAGGCGAAGGCGTAGGGCAGTCCAAGTGCGGCGGCGAGCTGCGCCCCGAACAGGCTCGAGCCCAGGATGTAGAGCGGCACGTTCAGCCCCTCGCCCGGAATCGCACGCACGCGGCCATTCTCGCCGCGGAAATAGCCAAGCAGTTCGACCACATCGTTGGGAAACTGGTTCTCGTCCGACGCGAGGTTTCGCCGCATCGCATAAGCGGCGGCCTGGTCGGTGCCCGGCGCTCGGCCGAGCCCCAGATCGACCCTGCCCGGGAACAGCGACTCCAGCGTTCCGAACTGCTCTGCGACGACCAGCGGCGCGTGATTGGGAAGCATGATCCCGCCGGCCCCGATTCGGATGGTCGACGTGTTCGCGCCGACATAGGCCAGCGCCACTGCGGTCGCAGCGCTGGCAATGCCAGGCATCGAATGGTGCTCCGCCATCCAGTAGCGGGTGTAGCCGAGCCGTTCGGCTGCCTTCGCCAACCGGGCCGAACTCCGAAGCGCCTGGCCGGCGTTTCCTCCTTCGACGATGGGGGCAAGGTCCAGGACCGAGAGTTTCACCATGCAGTCCAGATGGTCGGTCACCGCCCGGATTCAACACGAAACCGCCGGGGCCCTTTTGGACCCCGGCGGCCGGTGGTTGTTTCTTGCCGTGCCGTTTAGCGGCGGCGGTTGATGTCGATGTCGCGGATGTAGCCGCGATAATCCACGTCGCACTTGAACGACAGGTCCGCCGGCTGGGCATAGCCGTAGCCGAGCGCACCATAGGTGCCGTAGCCGTAGCGTCCGTAGTTCATTCCGCTCGTCGCAAAGCCGCGAACCCGAAGGGTCGTCGGCGAGCGTTGGTCGACGCGCGTGATGCCAAGGATGCGCGCATTGCTGTAGCCGTTGCCGTACGCGCCATAGCCTCCATAGCCGCCATAGCCGCCATACGGGTAACCCGCGCGATAGCTGTAGCTCAGCCGCTGCTGGACTGCCGCCGTGCACTGGTTCACCGCCACCTGGGGATTGACGCGGTTATAGCCGGAATAGCCGAACTGGCCGTAAGGGTTGAGGATCGACTGCAGCACCTGGCCGATTACATTCGGCGAATATCCGTACTGGCCGTATCCATATTGGGCGTGCGCCGGTGCCGCCGCTCCAGCGAGCGCGACAAGTCCGGCGGTACCCATCGTCAGTGTCTTGAGAGCCTTCATGGCTGCCTCCTTCGAGTTCTTCCCGAGTTCATGAGATAGAACGAACCGAAGGGGCCGAAGGTTTAGGCAAAGGGGCGGCGACGGCCCCCCCGAACGGCGTTTTACCGCCGTACGAGAACGCTCTGTCGTGTCTAAACGCCGGATTTACGGTTTCTCGCCTGAATGGCCGGGCACAAGGGACTTGCGCCGAAGACACCCGTGAATCCCGGCCAGCCTACATGTAGCAACAGGACGGACGGTGCGGATTCGCTCCGCGCCGGCTACAGCTTACGCAGCCTCGAATTCGTCCTCGGCCATGACGGGCCCGCTGTCCTGGCCCTTCGCGCTAGTGTCGCGGTCGAGAAACTCGATGACGGCGATCGGCGCAGCATCGCTCATGCGGATGCCGGCCTTGATCACGCGCGTATAGCCGCCGTTACGCTCTGCATAGCGGGGACCGAGCACCTCGAAGAGCTTGCGCTCCTGCGCCTCGTCCATGATGCGTGAATGGGCGATACGGCGGTTGGACAAGCCGCCCTTCTTGGCGAGCGTCACCAGCTTCTCCACGTAGGGGCGAAGCTCCTTGGCCTTTGCGGTGGTGGTGGTGATCTGCTCGTGCTTGATCAGCGCGGCCGCCATGTTGCGCAAAAGCGCCTGCCGGTGACTGCTCGTGCGCTGAAGTTTCCGTCCGCCTACGCGATGACGCATGTCTTTTCTCCGTTCGTCGGGAGCCCGTACCAGGTAGCTCCGGCCACGCGGCTTTTTACGGGACCGCGCCTTAACCCGATTCTCTTTCGAGGAAGGCGCCCCTCAACCCCAACAACGCCGCCAAGTCAAGTTCCTGACGGCCTCGCGCCGGCAACCACGATGCTCAAAGGAAGCTGTTGCCGACGTTGACGAGGTTGTGCGCGAGAATGGGCGCGACAAGCGAGCCGGTCCGCAAACGCAACCACGCGAGGCCGAAGCCGATCGCGCCCGTAAGCGCGAACGCGACCGCGTCGAAGTGAAGAGTGCCGCCAGCGAACGCCAGGCTGTGCCCGGCGGCAAAGAGGAAGGTCACGGCCACGATCGACGGGCCGACCGGCGCTCCGGCGAGTGTCCAGCGGTCGCTGAACGCTCGCATGAACATGCCGAGCAGAAGCCCGCGCATGAACAACTCCTCGTCAATTCCGGGCATCGTCGCCTGGAACAGTAGCCGCTCCAGCGACGTGTCGGTGCCGTCGTTGACCCATGCTTCGGCGCCCCAAGACAAGGCGCAAATCGCCGCCGTCACCACCAGCGCCGGAATAACGGCGCCGGGCCTCTGGCGAAGAGTGAGCCCGAACTCGGCGAGCGTTCCGCGGCGGACCGCCAGCATCATGACCAGCGTCCCGCAGATGGCGACGATCTTGCCGGCCCAATTCCACTTGAGGGAAGCGGCAAACGGCAGCAGCCCCTGCACCTCCGCTCCCGCGACAATGATGACCCAGTAAACGAGCAGGAGAGCGATCGCCGTGGCGATTGGCTTCAATGCCACGGGCTCGCGCGTTGCCAACTTGAGCGCCAGCGCAAAGACGCTGACGATGGCGATGTGCAGTGCGATGGTAAGCAGTAGGTCGAGCATGCGGCGGTCGTTTCCCTGAGGCAGCAAGAAAAAGGCGCGCCGTCGCCGGCGCACCTGGATCGAGCGGCCCATGAGCGAATCAAAGCCTCGCCCGTCAAGCCCCGGAAAGACGATTTCCAGCGGTGCGGCGGTTCATTTCGACGACCGCGACGGCCGGAGGCCGGGAAACGCTCTGCCGGAAGCGGTCAGGCCCGGATCGCGCCGCCGCCCCTCACCACATATTTGAAGGTCGTGAGCTGCTCCGGGCCAACGGGTCCGCGCGCGTGCAGCCGCCCGGTTGCAATTCCGATCTCGGCGCCGAATCCGAACTCGCCGCCGTCGGCGAACTGGGTGGATGCGTTCCACATCACGATCGCGCTATCGACCTGTCTCGTGAAGGCTTCGGCCGCCTTCTCGTCCTCGGCGACGATCATGTCCGTGTGGCCGGACCCGTAGCGGGCGATATGCGCCACCGCCCCCTCCACGCCGTCGACGATTTTGACCGCGAGGATCGGCTCGAGATATTCGGTGGTCCAGTCCGCCTCGGTCGCAGCGGTCATTCCCGGGACGATGGCGCGACTGTCTTCGTCGCCCCGAAGCTCGCATCCGCCTTCGCGCAGGGCGGCCGCGATTTTCGGCAACAGGTTCGAAGCAACGCTGCGGTCGACCAGCAACGTTTCCAGCGCGCCACAGATGGACACTCGCCGAAGCTTCGAATTCACCACCAGATCCACCGCCATCTGGGGATCGGCGGAGGCGTGGACGAAGCCGTGGCACAGGCCCTCCAGATGCCCGAGAACCGGCACCCTCGCCTCCTTTTCCACGCGCGCGACGAGGCCCTTCCCGCCCCGCGGGATAATGAGGTCGATCGTGCCGTCGAGTCCGCCAAGAAGCATCCCCACCGCTGCACGATCGGACGTCGGCACGATCTGCACGCAGGCGGGCGGAAGTCCCGCTTCCTCCAGGCCCGCAACAAGGGCCCGATGAATTGCGAGCGAGCTTTGCAGGGCATCCGATCCGGAGCGCAGGATAATCACGTTGCCCGAACGAATGCATATCGCCGCCGCGTCGGCCGTGACGTTCGGCCGGCTTTCGTAGATCATTCCGATCACGCCGATCGGCGTGCGAACGCGCGCGATGTCCAGCCCGCTCGGCCGCTGCCAGCGCGCCATTTCGATCCCGACCGGATCCGGCAGCTGCGCCACCTGCTCCAGCGATTGCGCGATACCCTCGAGCCGTTCTTCATCGAGCCGAAGGCGGTCGATTCTCGCCGTTGCTGCAGCCACGTCGTCCGCATTCGCCTTCAGGATCGAATCGGCGTTCGTCCTGAGGTGGCGAGCCATCGCACGAATTGCCTCGCTTCGCGTTTCCGCCGATGCATCGCGAAGAGTCGCCGAAGCGGCTCGGGCCTTTCGGCCCATCTCGTTCATCGTCGTTTCCATTGTCATATCCCCAAAGTCACAAGGTCGTCGCGATGGATCAGCTCGTTCGGGCCGCGGTACCCGAGCACGTCCTGGATTTCTCTCGTCGAGTGACCGGCGATCGCTCGTGCTTCCGCGGCATTGTACGCGCTGATCCCCTTCGCGATTTCGGCACCCGAGGGACCGACGATCGCAAGGCAGGACCCGCGTTCGAAGTCGCCGAGCACATCCGCGACTCCGGAGGGAAGAAGGCTCTTGCCCGATGCAAGCGCGCGTGCCGCACCGCGATCGACGAGGACCGTGCCGGCCGTATCCAGGGTTCCCGCAATCCATTGCTTGTAAACGCTGGCCGGCGATCCGTGCGCGGCGAAGATACTGGCGGTCCCGCCCTCGATCAGGCGCTGGATCGGATAATCCTCCCATCCCGAGGTGATGATGGTGGCACATCCGGCGGCACTTGCGATTCGCGCCGCCTCGACCTTGGTGTGCATTCCGCCGCTTCCCACGCCGCCGGCGGTTTCGCCTCCGGCATAGCCTTCGATTTCCCGAGTGATCTCGGGGATGTACGAAAGATGCCGGGCATCGGGATCTTTGTTGGGGTCGGCCGTGTAGATGCCGTCGACGTCGGACAGCAGTATCAACAGATCGCAGTGGATCATTTGCGCTGCCCGCGCCGAAAGGCGATCGTTGTCGCCGTAGCGCAATCGCTCGGTGGCGACCGTGTCGTTCTCGTTTATGACCGGCAGTGCGCCACTCGCAAGCAGCACTTCCATTGTCGCCCGGGCGTTGAGCCAGCGTCGCCGCCGCTCCGTGTCTCCGATCGTAAGGAGGAGCTGTGCGACGGGAATGTCATGCGAATCGAGCGCACTCTGCCAGATGTCCATCAGCAGGATCTGTCCGGCCGCCGCAGCCGCCTGCTTCTGGTCGAGGCGAGTGGAACGCTTCAGCTTCAGTCGGCGCCTTCCCAGCGCGACCGCTCCGGACGAAACGATCGCGATCTGCTTGCCGTCGGCCCGCAGCTTGGCAATGTCCGTTGCGAGCTTCGTCAGCCATTCCCTGCGCGGACCGCGCTCCGACTGGTCGAGGAAGAGGGACGAGCCGACCTTGATTACGATCCGGTGCGCGTCCGCTATCAGCTGCCGGGCGGTTGGCGTGCCGCCCCCGGGTTTCTTCGATGTCGTCATGGGGTCGAGGTAGGGCCTCGAAGCCGGATTGCCACCCCTGGCCGTGGTTGGCGGGAAGTGAAAAGATCACCGCGGCGGTCCGCCCGCGCCGGGTTCGCGCGGTATGAGGAAGCCCACGTAAAAAGGGCCGCTGTTGCCAGCGGCCCTTTGGTAAGTCTCGACCGAGAGACGCGTTAGCCGAGCAGTTCCTGCTCGAGCTTCTTGGCCATCTCCTCGATGTTCTCAGGCGGCCACCCGGGGATATCCATGCCGAGACGAAGACCCATGCTGGCGAGCACTTCCTTGATCTCGTTCAAGGACTTGCGGCCGAAGTTCGGGGTGCGGAGCATCTCCGCCTCGGTCTTCTGCACCAGGTCGCCGATGTAGATGATGTTGTCGTTCTTCAGGCAATTGGCGCTTCGAACCGAAAGCTCCAGCTCGTCCACCTTCTTGAGGAGGTAGCGGTTGAGCTGGTTCGTGTCGGCGGTGGTCTCGGCGGCCATTGCCGGCTGGCCGATCATCGCGGGCGCGGCGGCCGTGCGGATCGCGGCTTCGTCGAAGTGGACGAACAGCTGCAGCTGGTCCTGCAGGATGCGCGCCGCATAGGCGAGCGCGTCCTCGGGAGCGACGGTGCCGTCGGTCTCGATGGTCAACGTGAGCTTGTCGTAGTCGAGCTCCTGTCCAACGCGGGTGTTCTCGACCTTGTAGGCAACCTGCCGAACCGGAGAGTAGAGCGAGTCGACCGGGATGAGCCCGATCGGCGCATCGGCCGGACGGTTCGCGGCCGCCGGAACGTAGCCCTTACCGATGTCGGCAGTCAGCTCCATGTTCAGCGTCGCACCGTCGTCGAGATGGCAGATGACCAAATCGGGGTTGGTGATTTCCATGTCGCCGCTGGTGGCGATCATTCCCGCGGTCACTTCGCAAGGGCCGGTGGCGGAAAGCTGCAGGCGCTTGGGGCCCTCGCCTTCCATCTTCAGCGCGATCTGCTTCACGTTGAGGACCACGTCGGTGACGTCCTCGCGCACGCCCGGAAGCGAGCTGAACTCGTGAAGAGCGCCCTCGATCTTGATCGAGGTCACCGCTGCGCCCTGCAGCGACGAGAGAAGCACGCGCCGCAGAGAGTTGCCGAGAGTCATCCCGAAGCCGCGCTCGAGCGGCTCGGCGACGAACGCGGCACGGCTTCGGCTATCGCCGCCCTGCTTCTTCTCGAGCGCGTTGGGCTTCTTCAGTTCCTGCCAGTTCTTTGCATTGACGGCCATTTGTTGTCCCTGCCTCTGGGCGGGGCGTCCCCCGCCTTTTCAAAATCTGTCCAACGCGGGGTCAGGCCCCGCGGCGCTCCGTCGGTTAGACCCGGCGGCGCTTGCTTGGCCGAACCCCGTTGTGCGGGATCGGAGTGACGTCGCGGATCGAGGTGATCGTGAATCCGACCGCCTGAAGCGCACGAAGGGCGCTCTCTCGGCCCGATCCGGGGCCCTTCACCTCGACCTCGAGCGTCCGAACGCCATGGTCGGCAGCCTTGCGGCCGGCGTCTTCCGCGGCGACCTGGGCGGCGTAGGGAGTCGACTTGCGGCTACCCTTGAACCCCATCATTCCAGCGCTCGACCAGGCAATTGCATTGCCCTGCGCGTCGGTGATGGTGATCATCGTATTGTTGAAGCTGGCGTTCACGTGAGCGACGCCGGCCGTGATATTCTTGCGTTCCCGCCGACGAAGGCGCTGGGGGGCTTGAGCCATTTTTCGTTCCTAATCCCTGATCGAGCGGAAGACCGGCGCTGCGGGCTTCTTCTCGCGCCATCCGGCGGAGAAGCAAGCGGCGCAACAGTCCTCCGGACTGTAGTTGCTGCTTACTTCTTCTTTCCGGCAATCGGCCTGGCCTTGCCCTTGCGGGTGCGCGCATTGGTATGCGTGCGCTGGCCACGGACCGGAAGGCCACGGCGGTGACGCAAGCCGCGATAGGACGCGAGGTCCATCAGCCGCTTGATGTTCATCGCGGTCTCTCGGCGGAGATCGCCCTCGACGCTGTGGTTCGAGTCGATCGCTTCCCGGATCTGACCGACTTCCTGGTCGCTCAGGTCCTGGACCCGCCGGTCGGGTGCAATCCCGAGCTTGGCGATGATGTCCTTGGCCGTCGTACGGCCGATTCCGTGGATGTAAGTAAGCGCGATTTCAACGCGCTTGTTCGTCGGGATGTTGACGCCGGCGATTCGTGCCATTCTATTTCCTTCTGTAAGCTCCACAGGCGCGGCGTCGCGTGGGGAATGACGCAATCAGCGCTCGCCCCTCGCGAACGTCGACGCCCATCTCGTCGCTATTCGCATCCCTTCCAGACGAAAAACCGACGCGCGCACGAATGCGCCGCCGGAAACCGGTTGAACGGGATGGATGCGATGTAGGATTCGCCGCGCGGGGAGTCAAGAAGCCGGGCCGCGAAGATTGCCCAGATTGCCGCGCCCCGATACAGCCTCGTTCGTCATGAAGCGGTTCACCTTCGACGACGGCGTGCCCGAAGAGCTTCGCGGAAGCGTGCTCGCGCTCGGCAACTTCGACGGATTCCATCTTGGCCATCAAGCCGTGGTGAACCGGGCGATCGCGCTCGGTTTCCACCAGCGCCGGCCGGTCGTCGTCGCCACCTTCGATCCGCACCCCGTCCGGTTCTTCAGGCCGGACGTGCCGCCATTTCGGCTGACGACGCTCGACCAGCGCGAACGGCTGTTCGGCCACGCGGGCGCCGACGGAATGCTGGTGTTCAGCTTCGACAAGGCACTTGCGACCACCAGCGCAGAAGACTTCGTGTCCGACATCCTCGCGGCACGGCTTGGCATTGCGGCGGTGGTTACCGGCACCGACTTCACCTTCGGTCGAGGGCGCGCCGGGAACGCCGAGACCATGCGCGAGCTCGGGCGCAGGCATGCAATCGCCGCCGAAACCGTGCCGCCGGTGATAATCGACGGGGAGCCGGTCTCGTCGAGCCGGATTCGAAAGGCGCTTGCGGACGGCGACCCCGGCACCGCAACCCACCTGCTCACGCGACCGTTCGCGGTGCAGGCGGTGGTCGAGCGCGGCGACGGGCGCGGCCACGAGCTCGGTTACCCGACGGCGAACGTGTCGCTTGGGCGCTACCAGCGGCCGGCACATGGAATTTACGCGGTACGGGTCTGTCTCGACAACGGAAAGCGAACATTGCGGCGTTGCAAGCTTCGGCACCCGGCCGATGTTCGAGGGCGGCGAAGAAGTCCTGGAAACCTTCATTTTCGACTTCGACGAGGACCTTTACAGCCGAACCATCGAGATCGCGCTGGTCGCCTTCATCCGTCCGGAAGCGACGTTCGACAGCATCGATGCGCTCGTGCAAAGAATGAGCGAGGACGAGGCCGACGCCCGTCGAATTCTTCAAGTCTCCGCCTGACCCTTCAGGGGGTCGTGACCCCAGTTCATCAGCGAATATCGCCAGCGGGAGGTGACGACGTTCTCCGGCTCCTGCGCCAGGTGACGGCGCACGTAGCCGACGACCTTGCGCATGTGGGCGTAATCTTCGTCCCGGAGCGCGCGCGGGTCCGTGTCCAATATGTCCGCAATCCAGCGCCCGCTGGCGTGGCCGACGCTCTCGTGAAGCTCTCCGTCGCGGCCCTTCCAGCCGACCTCCCTGCTCATCGGGGTCGCCAGCCACTCGCGAATCTCCGTCGCGGTCATGTTGACCGCCCGGTGAAACGCGTCCGCAACCTGCTCGCGCTCGATCTCCACGATCGCAGGAACGCCCATCAGCCGCGAGCGGTGCTGCCTTCGAGCCCACGTTCGCCCTGGACCAGCGGGACCAGCTGCCAGACGGCCGAGGCGCCGACCAGAACGTAAACGATCCGGCTCAGGGTCGACATGTCGCCGAACAGCGCCGCAACGAGGTCGAAGCCGAACAGGCCGACAAGGCCCCAGTTCAGGCCTCCAACGATCAGGAGAATGAGAGTGAGGACGTTCACTGCGCGCATGAGGAAAACTCCGCCTTGCTGGTTTGGCGGGTGCGCGCGGCGCGTGGGAATTGAATGGGAACCGCGCCGCACGCCCCTTGGCAGCCTGAAATAGTGCGCGCGACGGATGGCCGCGATACGGCCTTTGGCCGGTATGGCCAGGCTAAAGCCCCGCTTCGACGGCGACTCGGATCGCTTCGGCCGACGTGCTCACCCCAAGCCGCTCGAGGACCAGGGCGCGGTGCATCTTCACCGTTTTCTCGCTGATCTTGAGCTGCCATGCGATCTGCTTGTTGAGCAGGCCCTTCGCCATCAGCTCCAGCACCTGCCGCTGCCGAAGCGCCAAGGCGTCCACCCGCTGTGACGCGGCGGAGCGGCGCTGGAGGAAGCTGTTGCCGGGATCGTGACCGAGATCGACCTGCGAGCCCAGGAACCAGGCGAGCGAGCCGTCATCGCCGAACAGCGGCGTAATCATGACTCCGTTGCGGAACGCTGTGCCGTCCCGCCGATAGTTGAGGATATCGACCAGTACAGGCCGCGCCGAGCGCAGGGCCGAACGGATCTGCCCGCTGACGCTGTCGTCGGTGCGCTCCCCGGCAAGGAAGCGGCAGTTGCGGCCGACGACGTCGGCCTCCCCATAGCCGGTCAGCTCGCAGAAGGGGGCGTTCACCAGCTCCAGGGGATTGTCCGCCCTGCGCGGATTGCTGACCACCATCGCAATCGGGCTCAGTCCCACCGATTCGATCAGTTCGCTTCGCTCGGCCGCCATCGGGCCACTGTAGCGCATTCACTCCCCCTTGCACGAGCGCCAGTGGCCATTTGCATTCCGCAAAGCGCCCGCTAAGGCCCGCGCTCCATGGCGGACTCACCCGAAAAGCCCGATTACAGGCCGACCGTATTCCTTCCCAAGACCGACTTTCCGATGAAAGCCGGCTTGCCGCAGAAGGAGCCGGCGATCCTTGCCCGCTGGGAGGAACAGGGGCTGTACGACGAGATTCGCAAGAGCCGCGAAGGCCAAGAGAAATTCATCTTCCACGACGGTCCGCCCTACGCCAACGGCGACATCCACATCGGCCATGCGCTGAACCACGTACTGAAGGACATGGTGGTGCGCACCCAGACGCTTCTGGGCAAGGATGCGCCTTACGTTCCCGGCTGGGATTGCCACGGGCTTCCGATCGAATGGAAGGTCGAGGAGCAGTACCGCAAGAAGAAGCTCAACAAGGACGAAGTCCCGGCCAAGGAATTCCGCGCCGAGTGCCGCGCTTATGCGCAGCATTGGGTGGACGTTCAGCGCGAGCAGCTGAAGCGGCTCGGGATCAGCGCCGACTGGGACCACCCGTACCTGACGATGCAATATCGACAGCGAGGCGACCATCGTCTCCGAGCTGTTCAAGTTCGCCGAAACCGGCCAGCTCTACCGCGGCGCCAAGCCGGTCATGTGGTCTCCGGTCGAGAAGACCGCGCTGGCCGAGGCCGAGATCGAATATGAGGACATCGTCTCGACGCAGATCGATGTCGCGTTCGAGATCGTGGACTCGCCCATCGAGGAACTGAAGGGCGCCTACGCGGTGATCTGGACCACGACTCCGTGGACGATCCCGGTCAACCAGGCTTTGGCTTATGGGCCGGATGTCGATTACATCACTTACCGCCTCGAAGACGAGGATGGCACGACCATCCGCCGTTTCCTCGTCGCGCGAGATTTGGCGGAGCAATTCCAAGCACGAGTTAGACCGCAGCTCGAAGCGCAATTCTCTGACAAGATGCTGATTTTCGTGACCGAAGAATTCTACTTCGGCAACGCGCTCGCCGGCACCGTCGCCCGCCACCCGATGCATCACCTCGGCGGGTTCTTCGCCAAGCCGCGTCCGTTCCTTCCGGGCGACTTCGTCACCACCGACCAGGGCACCGGCCTCGTCCACATGGCCCCCGACCACGGCGAGGACGATTTCGAGCTGTGCCGCGCCAACGGCATCGATCCCGTGTTCGCGGTCACCGCCGACGGCCGCTACCGCGAGGACTGGGCGTGGCTCGGCGGTCAGGGCAGCGTCATCAACCCCAAGTTCAATTCGCCCGAAGGGCCCATCTGCACTGATCTGGACCACGCCGATGCGCTGCTCGCTGCGAGCGCCGACTTCCAGCACAGCTACCCCCACTCGTGGCGGTCGAAGGCCAAGGTCATCTACCGCTGCACGCCGCAGTGGTTCATCGCGATGGACAAGCCGCTGGCGCCCTTCTCGCCGGAAACCACAGCCGAACAGCGCTGGGACAACGAAGGCGGTTTCGACCCCGTCCAGACCGGCGAGCGGGCGACGCTTCGCCAGCTGGCGATGAACGCCATCGCCGAGACCCGCTTCGTTCCGTCGAAGGGCCGCAACCGCATCGGATCGATGGTCGAGGGCCGGCCGGACTGGGTGCTGAGCCGACAGCGCGCCTGGGGCGTCCCCATCGCGCTCTTCGTCGAGCGAAGGAGCGGTGAAGTTCTTGTCGATCATGAGGTGAATCGGCGGATCGTCGACGCATTCAGGGAAAGCGGGATCGATGCATGGGCGCCCGAAAGCGCCTCCCACTTCCTCGGGCCCGATCGCAACCCCGACGATTACGAGATGGTCGGCGACATCCTCGACGTCTGGTTCGACAGCGCCTGCACCCACGCCTTCATGCTGGAGGGCGACCGCTGGCCCGAAGAGCGCTGGCCTGCCGACCTCGTTCTGGAAGGATCCGACCAGCACCGCGGCTGGTTCCAGTCCAGCCTGATCGAAAGCTGCGGAACGCGCGGCCGAGCGCCCTACAATGCGGTGCTGACTCACGGCTTCACAATGGACGCCGCCGGCAAGAAGATGTCGAAGAGCCTCGGCAACACCGTCGATCCGAACAAGGTGATGGAGACCTACGGCGCCGACATCATTCGCCTCTGGGCGCTCAGCGTCGATTTCACCGAGGATCACCGCATCGGCGACGAAATCCTCAAGGGAGTCTCCGACCAGTATCGCAAGCTGCGCAACACTTTCCGCTATCTTCTCGGCGCGCTGTCCGACTTCTCCTCCGACGAACGTGTAAGCGACGTCGCATCGATGCCGGAGCTGGAGCGGTACATGCTCCACCTCACGTCCCGGCTCGACCAGCGGCTGCGCAATGCGGTCGATGACTTCGACTTCAATGACTACACGCGGGCCCTGACGAACTTCGCGAACGAGGATTTGTCGGCCTTCTACTTCGATATCCGCAAGGACGTCCTCTATTGCGACGTCAACGCCCTCGACGGGGCGGAATCGCAGCGGCGAGCGGCCTACCGCACCGTTCTCGACCACATTTTCCACGCGCTTGTGCGCTGGTTGTCGCCGGTGCTCGTTTTCACGACCGAAGAAGTGTGGCGCGCGCGGTATCCGGACTCGGGGTCGGTTCACCTGCTGGAATGGCCGGAGATTCCGGCGGTCGAGGCGGACGAGGCCAAATGGAGCGAGCTTCGCGAGCTTCGGCAAACGGTGCTGGAGGCGATCGAGCCGCTGCGCCGCGACAAGATCATCCGTTCCAGCCTGGAGGCGGAAGTGACGCTGCCTGCCCTTCCGGCGCCGGCCGACTTCCTGGCGGAATTGTTCATCACGTCGGCCGTTCACCAGGGCGACACGCTCAAGATTGCACAGACAGACTACGCCAAGTGCGGGCGCTGCTGGCGCTATCTGCCCGAAGTCGAAGAGGACGGAGCCCTGTGCGGCCGCTGTCAGGAGGTCGTGAATGCGTGAGCGGACGTTCGGCTTTGCAATCGCGCTGCTGGTCTTTGCGCTCGACCAGTTCACGAAGTGGCTGGTTACCGGTCCTTTGCACGTCGATTATGTCGGTGCGCAGCTGTACCTGCTGCCCTGGTTCCAGTTCACCTACACGCAGAACCAGGGGATCTCCCTCGGCCTGCTGAACGCCACCAATCCTCTCGGCCGCTGGATGCTCGTTGCGCTGACCAGCGCGATCGCGATTGGCGTCGCCGTGTGGATCGGCCGCGAAAAGGCGCGCTGGGACCAGGCTGCGCTGGGCATGATCCTGGGGGGTGCGCTCGGCAACATCCTCGACCGCGCACGCCATGGCTATGTCGTCGACTTCGCCGACCTTCACTTCGGGGCGTTTCGCCCGTTTTTGGTCTTCAATGTCGGCGACGCTGCGATTAGCATCGGCGTCGCGATCCTGTTAGTGCGCGCGTTCCTGGTACGCAGCGAAGAAGAACCTGAGGAGTCCATCGAGAATGCGTAAGAGCCTGACCCTTCTTTTGATGCCGGTAATGGCGCTCGGCGGCTGCTCGATCTTTCACCACAAGGCCGCGAGTCCCGACGAGTTCGCCGTCGCACGCAACGCGCCGTTGGTGATTCCGCCCGATTACAGCCTGACCCCGCCCGTCGCCGGCACCGTGACGAGCACGCCGGAGGATGCGCAGCAACAGGCCGTGGAGGCCTTGTTCGGCGGTCCGGCGCCACGGCCGCAATCGGAATCCATGCTTCTCGACGCAGCCGGACGGGACCGGGCTGCGCTTGGAGTGCGCTCCATCGCAGGCGATCCGAAGACCAACGTCGTCGACATGGGCTCGGCGACTCAGGCGATCATCGCGGCACCGGAATCCGACACCGAGATTGCTTCGGCGCAGGTGCCTTGATGAAAAACGGGGGGGACAGCAGGCACGCCTATGGCTGAAGAATCGCTTTCCACGAGGCTCGTTGAAATCGAGTCGATGCTGGACCGGTCGCGCCGTCGGTACGAAGAAGGCGCGCGGCTGGTCGAGGAAGCGCACAAGGCGCTCGCCGACCTCCAGCAGGAGCTGATCGGATCGCCGGGAACGGTGTCGCGCGAAGAGAGCGACGAAGCCGCGTCCAAGCTGGTCACTTCGCTTCGCGCGTCAGGCGGGGAAATGCCGGAAAGCCTGTGCGGCGGCCGGCTTTCCGTCGACCAGGTGCAGCGGCTGATCCGGATCGACGGGCACCCGATCGGAATTACCGAGATGGAATATCGCGTTCTCGAGTTGCTCGCCTTCGCGCGCAACAACGTCGTCACGCGGGCAATGCTTCTCAAGCACCTCTACCGCCGCTCGGACGACCAGCCGCAGCCGAAGATTATCGATGTCTTCATCTCGAAGCTCCGCAAAAAGCTTCGCAATGCCGCGGGCGGTGCCGAGTTCATCGAGACCATCCCGCAGCGTGGGTGGATCCTGCGCGACATCGAGCCGGAGAGCGGCGCCTGACGGGTGTCCCTGCCGTCGCAGGGGACCAAGAACTTTACAGTTTGTTAAGCGTGAGCAGCGACAATCGAGGCCATGCTACACCTGTTCGCCGAAGCACCGGAACCGCAACAGCCCGAGCGACTGCATCCCGAGCCCATCACGCGGCTCGCCAGCCTTCGCAATGCGCTTCGCGTCGTTGACGACTTCGGCGGCGGACCGGCACCGGATTTCGACGATTCGCTTTCGGAGCGGTGGGAGAGCGCGGGCGAGGCAGCAAAGCGCTGCTTCGACCGCCGCTCGGCCGAGCTCGTCGCAGTCGCGAGCGCGGGAATGGAAACGGTTTCCTTCCAGCGCGAGCGCGGCTTGGACGCAAGCGTTGCCGCCCTGCAGGTTATCGCGGACGAACTGAAAAGCGGTCTCAAGGACCTCGAGCGGGTCCTCACCCGCTAGGCGGGGCCCGTTTCCTTCGGGGTTGCCGGGTCCGCGCCCCATTCGCTCCAGCTTCCATCGTAGAGCCGGCTTTCGTCATTGCCGAGAAGATGAGCGGCAAAGATGGGTGAGCAGGCAGTTACTCCAGAACCGCAGCTGGCGACGAACGGCTGCGTCGGATCGCACCGCGCCTCTTCGAAAATTCGGCGGAGTTCGCCGGCGGACTTGAAGGTGCCGTCTGCGTTGTAGAGCGACGAATAGGGAATGTTGCGAGCGCCGGGAATGTGCCCCAATTCCATCCCCGGGCGTGGCTCCGGTTCGGAACCTTCGAACCGCGGCCTGCCTCGGGCATCGACGAGCTGCGATCCGATGCCGCGCAGGATCTGCTGCTTGGTGACCACCTCTCCGGCGCGGACGGCGGCATCGAAGCTGGCGGTTCGTGGCTCGGGCTCTCCTCTTTCGATCGGGCGCCCTTCCGCTTTCCACTTGTCGAAGCCGCCGTCGAGAATCGCGACGTTCCGAGCTCCGAAGTGACGAAGAGTGAACCAGCCGCGAGCGGCCGTATGCAGCGGCGAATTGTCGTAGACGACGATGGAATCGTCCCGGCCTATGCCGGCCCGCTCCATTGCCGCGCCGAAATCTTCGGCGCTGGGAAGCATATGCGGAGCCGGATTGGACGAGTCGCTGAGCGCCTCGATATCGAGAAACCGCGCTCCGGGAATGTGCGCTTCAAGATAGTCTTCGCGACCGTTCCTGCCCGTGGCTGGCATGTGCCAGCTCGAATCGACCACGGTCAGGCCGGCTTCGCCGAGATGGTGGGCCAGCCAATCGGTTGAGACAAGCGATTCCATTTGGCCGTCATACGCTCCAAGATGGCACGATGGCGAGCCGCCCGATTACTCTCAACGGAAGCTGGAGCGAGCCGCTTCGCGACGAATTCGAGCAGCCGTACATGGCTCGGCTCGGGCAGTTCCTCACTGCCGAGCGCAAGAGCGGCCAGACGATTTTCCCGGACTCGGCGAACTGGTTCCGAGCGCTCGACCTCACGCCGTTGGAGGACGTGCGCGTCGTCATCCTCGGCCAGGATCCCTACCACGGGCCAGGGCAGGCCCATGGCCTGTGCTTTTCCGTCCGCCCCGGGATCCGGCCGCCACCCAGCCTGGCGAATATCTTCAAGGAGATGAAAAGCGATCTCGGAATCGCCCCGTCGGCTCACGGCTTCCTGGAACACTGGGCGAAGCAAGGGGTGCTGCTTCTCAACAGCGTGCTGACCGTCCGGTCGGGCGCTGCGGCATCCCATCGCGAGCGCGGGTGGGAACGGTTCACCGAGGCCGTCGTGCGGCTGGTGAACGCGAAAAGCGAGCCCGTCGCCTTTCTCCTGTGGGGAAGCTACGCGCAAAGGAAAGCGGCGTTCGTCGACCAGGAGAAGCATCTGGTTCTCAAGGCTCCGCATCCGTCGCCGCTCTCCGCGCACAGGGGCTTTTTCGGCTGCGCTCATTTTTCCCGAACGAATGCTTTCCTGCGCGATCGTGGACAGGCGCCGATCGACTGGGCGTTGCCGCAGGGCGTTGCCGCCGAGTAAGGGGCAGCGCCATGGACCCGAAGCATCTCGGAAAACAGACCGCCCTGCCCGCTTCTCCGCAAGAGGCGGTGCTCGACTATGTCGCCAATCCGCGCGCAGGAGAGCTGTACCTGGTGCGTTTCGCAGCGCCCGAGTTCACGTCGCTGTGCCCGGTGACGGAACAGCCGGACTTCGCTCACCTCGTCATCGATTATGCGCCCGGCGAGACGATCGTCGAGAGCAAGAGCCTCAAGCTCTTCCTCGGCTCGTTCCGTAACCACTGCGGTTTCCACGAGGACGTGACGGTCGGGATCGGACAGCGGCTGTTCGACGAGATGAAGCCGCGATGGCTTCGAATCGGCGGCTATTGGTATCCGCGCGGCGGCATGCCGATCGACGTCTTCTGGCAGAGCGGCGCACCGCCCGAAGGGCTGTGGCTGCCCGACCAGGGCGTCGCACCGTACCGCGGGCGCGGTTAGCGGAAGCCCGCCTCTACGTCGTCCGGGTGATCGTCGGCGGAAATCGGGACGGCTGCCCGCCGGCGGGTCCAGGCGTACAAAGCGGCGATCGCGGCCGCGAAGACGACAAGGCTGACCACAGACGCCAAGGGATAGGTCCCGATGACGGTCAGGACGTTGGCGCTGTCGGTTACGCCGGCCTTTTCCGCGCCCGCGACGACGCCTGCATACGCGACTCCAAGCAGGCTTTCGCCGACGATCAGGCCGGTTGCCATCAAGGTTCCAAGGCGCTCTGCGAAGGCGGGATTGGTCGCTCCGCGCGCCCACCGGTTGTAGAGCCAGCCGACGAGCGCTCCCACAGAAACGAAGAAGGTCAATTCCATCGGCAGGTAGATGCCCATTCCGACCGCGAGCGGAGGAAGGCTGAAGCGCGATGTCGTGCCCCGAAGCAGTTCGTCGACAATGACGACTGCGGCGCCAATTGCGGCGCCGATACCGATCAGGCCCCAGTCGAGATTGCCCCCGAGAACCCCCTGGGCAATGGCCGAGATGAGTGCCGCCTGAGGCGCCGGAAGCGCATCCGGGCCCGCCCCCGGAGCGCCCTGGAAACCGAAGGCGCTGTTGAGAACGGTCAGGATCGGCGGGATGACGATGGCGCCGAACACCACGCCAAGCACCAGCGCGACCTGCTGCCGCCACGGTGTCGCGCCGACGAGTTGGCCCGTCTTCAGGTCCTGCAAATTGTCGTTCGAAATCGTCGCGACGCCAAACACGATGGCGGTGACGAACAGGGCAAAGGCGACAAGGGATCGCGTTCCCGCCGCGTCTGCAGCCGGAAACAGGAGCGCGAGGATGAGCGAAATTCCAAGCACCGACAGGATTCCGACGCCGGAGATCGGGCTGTTCGATGCCCCGATGAGCCCGGCCATGTAGCCGCAGACGGCGGCGATCACGATTCCGGCCACAAGGATGTAGAGGATCGAGAACAGCAAGGTCGCGCCGGGATTCCCGGCGATCGGATTGCTGCTTCCAAATGCACCCAGGAGCAGGCCGATGGGGATCATCGAAAGAAGAATGACCCCGCCGACAATGCCGATCGGAAGATCGCGCTCGGTCAGCGCAAGCTCGCCGCCGGCGCCCGATTTGCGGGCGCGATTGGCGGCCATTGCCGAACGGATTCCAGACGCGATTGGACCGAGGATACGAAGCAGGGTCCAGATTGCCGCGACGCCGATCGTGCCGGCACCGATGAAGCGGACCTTGTGAACGAATACGTCCCCGACCCAATCGTCGACGGACATTCCGGCGGCTGCGGGGGTGAGAGCGGTGAAATGCGGAACGAGGTAGCCCCAGCTTATCACCAGCCCGGTGAACATCGCTATTCCGACGGCCATTCCGACAAGGTGACCGACGCCGATCAGGGCCATGGAGAGGCTTGCTGAAACCGACGTCGCGCCGCCGCCGACGCGGAACGCGCGCGCCGCCGAGTCCACCACAAGATGCATCTTCGCCAGGATGAAGTAGCCGGCCGACAGCAGGCTCGCGACGGTAATGGCAACCAGCCCGCGCCGGTTTTCTTCAGCACCGCCGACGCCCGCTCCCACCTTGAGCACTTCGGCTGCAGCAACTCCTTCCGGGTAGGGAAGATCGGAACCGGTGACCAACGCCCGGCGAAGCGGGACCGAGTACATGACCCCCAGGATTCCGCCGACCCCGATGACGGCGACCGACAGCCAATATGGGAAGCCGGTCCACCATCCGACCATGATCAGTCCCGGAAGCACGAAGATGATCGCCGACAAGGTGCCTGCGGACGAGGCAATCGTCTGAACGATGTTGTTTTCCTGGATGGTCGAATCGCGGAAGAACTTGAGCACCGCCATCGAGATGACGGCCGCTGGAATCGAAGTCGCGAATGTAATCCCGATCTTCAGCCCCAGGTAGACGTTTGCCGCCGTGAACAGGACCGTGATGAGCGCGCCCAGCACGATCCCGCGGATCGTCAGTTCGCGAGTGCCGTCGCGACGAATCGCACCAGGGTCAGTCACAGTCGCCATTCAGGACCTCTCGTCTCTTTTTGCGGATTCAGGCCGAGTGCTCGGCAGCGGTCGGAATGGGACTCGAGTGTCGCCGGACCACCTGCCAGCGACCCTCTTCGCGAACCCAGACGTCCGTTAGGAGGACGCAGTCTTCGATCGGGCGGCCGAGATAGGACACCCGCCAGCGCGCCTCGACCGTGCCGACGATCGTGTTTTCAAGAACCACGGCGTTCTTGATGTCGAGGTCGATGCTGATCAGCTCGCGCTTTTCGATCGCGTCGAGCCATTCATCGCGCGAGAGGGTGAACGGGCCCGTGGACCGGGTCCCGATGAGGGTGAACCGCGGGTGGATGAGCGCGCGCAAGCGCTCGAGGTCCTTCGCGCATAGCGAATCGCGCCACTCGCGCTCCAGGGAGCCGATCAGCTCGCAGTCGTCAGCCGCCACAGCGGCCTCGTCTTGCGGCTGTGCCGGCAAAGAAAGCGTCATCCCGCGTCACGTCCGCACGATTGCGAAACAATGCGCGCGGCGCAAGCGCTAGATGCGTCCAGCCGCTAACCGCCGCTGATGTCGATGCCGACGAACGCCTCCGGCGAAGTCCCGCGCTTGACCATGAGGAGAACGCTCCGCCGGCCCGCCTGCTTGGCAGCGTTGACCCCTGCGATCACCTGCGCCGGAGTGGAGACGCGCTGTCCCTGGACCGCAAGGATGATGTCGCCTTGCTGAAGCCCCTTCTGCGCCGCGTCGCTGTCCGGGTCCACCGCAGTGACGACCACGCCGCCGGTGCCGGGCGGCACGTTCAGCGCCTGGGCAATGCGGGCATTCATCGGCTGCAGCGAAAGACCGAGGCTTTCGCCTCCGGCGCCATGAGGCCCCTGCGGAGTTGCCGAGTCATTTCCGCCGCCGAGCTGCTTTTCGAGCTGCTCCTGCGTGGGTCGGAGGGCGATCGTGACGGGGACCGTGATGTGGCGCCCGTTGCGGACCACCTCGACCGGCACCCTCGATCCGACCGGCAGGTTGGCAACCAGATAGGAAACGCTCTGCTCCGGAGTGACCGGCTGGCCGTTGACGGCGACGATCACGTCCTGCTGCTTCAATCCGGCTTTTGCCGCGGGCTCGCCCGGCTGGACCGTGCGGACGATTTCGCCCCGGCCCTTCTGGATCCCCAGCGACGCAGCGAGATCCTCGTCATCGACCTGCTGGAGGCCGACTCCGAGATAACCGCGCTGCGGCTTCTCGCCGCGACGAAGCGCATCGATGACGGGCTTTGCCGCCTCGGCGGGGATGGCAAGGCCGATTCCGACATTGGTTCCCGTGGGCGAGATCAGGGCCGAGTTGATGCCGATGACATTGCCGTTGAGGTCGAACATCGGGCCGCCGCTATTGCCCATGTTGATGGCGGCGTCGGTCTGGATGTAGCGGTCGTAAGCCGCCGAGCTGGCGTTGGACGCGCCGGTGACACGGTGAAGCGCCGAGATGATCCCGGCGGTGACCGTGCTTCCGATTCCATACGGATCGCCGATCGCGAGCACCCAGTCGCCGACCCTTGCCTTGGTGCTGTCGCCCCAGCGCACGAACGGAAGATCGCGCGCATTGATTTTCAGCAATGCGAGGTCCGCAAGCTCGTCGCGGCCGACGATCTTGGCGGGATATTCCTTGCGGTTGGTGAGCGTGACCGTCACCTGGTCGACCGTCCCGGTGCCATTGAGGCCCTGGATCAAGTGGTTGTTGGTAACGATGTAGCCGTCGGGCGAGATGATGAAGCCCGAACCGAGGGAGCCGGCTTCACGGGTTCGAGGCCCGCCCTGCTGCTCCGGAACGGGTGCTCCGAATTGCCGGAACAACTGCTCGAGCGGATCCACCTGCTGTTTGACGGTGATCTTCTGCTTGGTGGAGATATTCACCACCGCCGGCTGCAGCCGCTCGACGAGATCGGCAAAGGATTGCGGCGCTCCACGTGGAGCCAAGGCTGCGGGCGCATTCTGCGCGGTCTGTGCCCCTACGGGACCGGTTGCGAGGGAAAACGCCGTGCCACCGAGGAGCAGGGCGGTTGCGACCCCATAGGCATAGCGCACTTTTCCGGACTCCTTTGACTTCATCGATACCCCTTGGTCTGCATGTTCACCAGCGCAATAGGTCGCCGAGGGTGAACTTGAATTGAATGTGACTCACCGCGGCCGGCCGGAGAACTCCTTCAGATAGTCGTTCTGCGGCGACAGTATAACGGTGGTCGGAGCAGGTTTCTCCGAGCCGTCGCCGAGGAATGTCGTCTGGTAAGATTCCATGGCCCTGTAGAAATCGTAGAACGACGGGTCCTTGCCGAAGCTCGCGGCATAAGTTCGAGCGGCGTCGGCGTCGGCCTGCGCTCGGATAATCTGCGCCTGCTTCGACCCTTCGGCCCTGATCGACCTGGCCTCCTGTTCGCGTGCCGTCTGCATGCGCTCGAACGCGGACTGCAAAGGCGTTCCGTCGGGCAGGTCCGCTTTCTTGATCCGAACGTCCACGATTCGCGCGCCATACTGCATCGCGACGCGATTGAGCGCCGTTCGAACGTCTTCCATGACTCCGCGGCGCTCGGGCGAAAGAAGCGCCGAAAACGGCACTCGGCCAAGCTCGTTTCGAACTTCGGAGCCAAGGATCGGGCGAAGCGCATCGTTGAGCCGCTTTTCCGACCCCGCGGAAATGTACATCCGCAGCGGATCGACTACGCGATAGCGAGCGAACGCATCCACTTCGAGACGCCTCTGGTCGGTCGAAAGAACCGGCTGCCGGTCCATTTCCACGTCGAGCAGGCGCTTGTCGATCCACACGATCTGCTCGGCGAAAGGAATACGCCAGGTCAGCCCTGCGCCGCCTCCGCCGATCCGGTTGCCGGGAATCCGGTGGCCGGAATTGGCCCCCAGGCTGGTGTCCGCGTCATATGGGTTGAGGATTCGCACCGGCTTTCCGAAGCGAACGACGACGCCCTGGCGAGTCTCGGGAACGACCGGGAAAGCCATGGCCGCGATCAAAAGCACGACCAAGGCGATTGCGGCATAAAGGACCGGATGGCGTTTGATGCTGTCGATCACTGCCCCGACTCCTTCTGTGCCTGCTTCTTCACTTCCGGAAGCGGGAGATAGGGAGTCACTCCGGGCGCTTCGACGATCGTCTTGTCGATCTTCGAGAGCACCTTCTCCATCGTCTCGTAATACATCCGCCTGCGGGTCACCTCGGGCGCCAGCTTGTACTGCTCGTAGACCTTGTCGAACGCGGTCGCCTCGCCCTGCGCCTTTTGCTTGAGCTGTTGCGAGTAAGCGTTGGCCGCATTGACGTAACGCTGTGCGTCCTGCTGCGCCGCCGACACGTCCTTGAACGCATCGATGACCGCTTCGGGCGGATCGGCCTCGCGGATTGCGACGCCGCGGATCGTCACTCCGGCATCGTAGCTGTCGAGGATGGTCTGCATGGTCTGGGCGACGCGTTCCTCGATCTCGCTCCGGCGGTCGCCGATCGCATCGTCCAGGCTGACACGGCTGATGATCGAGCGCATCGCGCTCTCCGCCACCTGCCGGATGGTCTCCTGCTGGTTCTCGATCTGGAACAGGTACTTTTCGGGGTCGCGGATGCTCCAGCGGGCGGAATAGGCGATGTCGATGACGTTCGCGTCGCCGGTCAGCATCAGGTCTTCGGTCGTGGGCGATCCAAGATCGACCGAACGAATGCTCTCCACATCGACCTTTCGGACCCGCTCGATCGGTGAGGGCAGGGTCATGCCCACGCCCGGTCCAAGCGTATAGACGTAGCGCCCGAAGCGCGTGACCACTCCGCGCTCCGCAGGCGCGATACTGTGAAAGCTCGTGAACAGCAGCCACAGGACCACGAGCGCAAGAACGCCCCACACGACGAGTGACCTGTTCGGCCCGCGCGGGAGTCCCCCGCCGGGGGAAAAGCGCGCGCGGCTCTTGCGAAGAAAGTCCTCGAGCGAACTGACATTGTCCGTCGAGTCCGAAGGCGCGCCCGGGCTCCTGGGCGGTCCGCCCCACGGCCCCCGCGAGGGCTTGCCGGAATCGTCGCCCGAACCCTTGGGCCCCCACGGCCCCTTGCTATCGCTAAAGAGGCCGCGAACCCGGCCACCCCACCCCGAAATCATGCTCATGTCCGCAACTATAGGGAGCGGCAGGGCCGAAAAACAGTGGTAACGCCCCGCCCAGTCCCTATGTCGCGGGGACAATGCCCCAAACCAGCACAGAAAAGACCAGCACGGGACTGGAGCCGCTCGATTCTCTTGCAGGCGCTCAGCGCATCCGCTCGCGGCGGCTGTCGGGCGGGGTCGCGACCATCGTCGTGGACGCCACCGGCCTGGACGGCGAGGCGCGAACCCGCCTCGAAGACGAGATCAAGGCGACGGCGAACGGCATCGACGGCGTCGAGGAGGTCCGGGTCGCCCTGACCGCGACCGAGCCTCGACGAACGCTGATTGCAATTGCCAGCGGCAAGGGCGGGGTCGGAAAGTCGACGCTCTCGGCGAACCTCGCGATCGCAATCTCCCGAACGGGCAAGAAGGTCGGGCTCATAGACGCAGACGTCTACGGCCCATCGCAGACGCGCCTGCTTGGCACGGACGAGCGGCCCACCGCGACCGACAAGCGCCTCAACCCGGTGCGGGCGCATGGAATCAAGTTTCTGTCTCTCGGCCAACTGGTGTCGCCGGGCCATGCGCTGGCTTGGCGGGGACCGATGGCGTCGGGCGCACTTGCGCAGCTCGTCGAAGCGGATTGGGGCGACGCCGAGATCCTGGTTGTCGATCTCCCACCGGGCACGGGCGACGTGCAATTGTCGCTTGTGCAGAAGTCGCGGCCGGACGGAGCAGTAATCGTGTCCACGCCGCAGGCGCTGTCGCTGATTGACGCGACGCGGGCGATCGACCTGTTCGGAAAAGTCTCGGTGCCGGTGCTGGGGCTGGTCGAAAACATGGCCGGTTACACTTGCCCGCACTGCGGCGAACAGTCGGACCCGTTCGGGAGCGGCGGAGCGGAGGAAGCGGCCAGGGCGATGGGGATTCCTTTCCTCGGCCGAATTCCGCTCGACGCAAGCCTCCTCCAGGCTTCCGACTCCGGGACCCCGCCGGCGGCGGGGTCTGGTCCGCAGTCGGATGCCTTCCAGGCGATTGCGAACGCACTTTTGCAGCGAATTGAAACAGCGCCAGCCCAAAAACATTCTCCATTCGAGGAGAGTGCAAATGCTTCGTGAAGACGACGAAATCGCCGAGCTTCTGACAAGCTCCAGGACAATCGCGCTGGTCGGCGCATCGGACAAGCCGGATCGCGCATCGAACGTGGTGATGAAGTTCCTGCAGAGCCGGGGCTACAAGGTCTTTCCCGTCAATCCGACAATTACCGGCGAACGGATCCACGGTGAATACGTCTGGCGCGACCTGCACCAGATCGGCGTGCCGATCGATATCGTGGACATCTTCCGCAAGTCCGAGGATGCCGGGGAAGCGGTCGATCAGGCGATCGCGGTCGGCGCCAAGGCGGTTTGGATGCAGTTGGGCGTCATCAACCGCGACGCGGCCGAGCGCGCCGAAGCCGCAGGGCTCAAGGTGGTGATGAACCGCTGCCCAAAGATCGAGACGCTCAAGCTCGGGCTTCCCGCAGTCGGAGAATCCACCGAAGCCTAGGCAAATTGCCTGCACACGCTTCGAACGCCGCAGTCCTAGTTCGCCGGCGTAACTCCGGTAACGAAGAACGGCTCCGACCCGCACTGGTGGCGAAAGGGCGCGAAGCGGCGCTGATCCAGATCGGACCAGTGACCGGGGAGTCCATCGATTTTGACCTCCTCGCCCGTGACGAGCCGTTGCTCAGCCTTCGCGGGCTGGTGAAAGGTCAGTAGCGATTCCTCGAAGCGGCTGCCCGTCGGCCAGACCGGAAGAAGCCGGGTCTGTCCGTCCTCGCTGCGGAACAGCAAGCACCCGTCTTCATACATGAGGCTTCCCACGTAGCTTTGAGCGTCGCCGTCGCGGTAGGTTGAGGTCGCGATTTCGTACGGCCGCAACGGGCGAATTCCATCGGTCGCGCAGGAGGCGAGGACGAAGAGGCCGGCAAAAGCAATCAGGCGCATTCAACATTCCTCGTATCGGCATGCAACGCCATGCCACTTCGGCCGTTCCTGAGAAGCAAGCCCATGATAACAGCATTGATTCTGACCGCCACAGTCGCAGTTCAGCCGGCCGACGGCAATTCCGTCCAGAGTGCGCTCCTACTTTGCCGCCCCAGGATCGAGCGCAAGTTATCTGCCGACATCAGCAGCATCGACGTGCAGGCGTCGTCCGGTACGAACGGTTGGACGATAATTCGCGGCCCGGTGACGGCCCCGATCGGGATGGGAAAGCCTGCTCCGGGACACGCGAACACGCACCACCTGATCCGCCGCCAATTCGAGTTCATATGTTGGGTTCACGACTCTCGAGTAGAAAAACTGACGATCAAACCCCTGCGTTAACCAGCGGATTCGTAAAGAAAACTCCGAGTCGCTTGATTTGAGCAGCAGCAGCAGCAGCTACTTACCTTAGCAAAACTGCCGAATTTGCTTTTTGCCGATTCGCTGCCAGCATCCTCCACCTTGCTCGGTGCAAGAATGGGAGGAAATTAAGCAGGAATCTACGCACATGGGGCCTTGTTGGCCTCGGGTTCACGGTTGCGCTTGGTGGGTCGGCAATGACCGCAGCGCAATCGCATCGCGTCCAGTTGGAGCGTAGTGGCCGAGTTTACCACGCGGCGGTCTGTCCGCGCGGAAACCCGCATGGCACTGCGCGCTGCTTCGCACACGTCGTCACCGACGCGCGCGGTAACCCCCTGCCGGGCAAACCGAAGCCGGGACCCTCGACTCCCTCGGGATACGGTCCGGCCGATCTGAAAGCCGCCTACGCCATTCCGGCAGGCACCGGTTCGCCCACGATCGCGATCGTCGATGCTTACGGCTATGCCAACGCGGAATCCGACCTGGCGGCGTATCGTTCGCAGTACAACCTTCCGGCTTGCACGACGGCGAACGGCTGCTTCAAGAAAGTCGATCAGGCCGGCGGCAGCAACTATCCTCGCGAGGATACCGGGTGGGCGCAGGAATCGGCGCTCGATCTCGATATGGCCAGCGCCGCCTGCTCGAACTGCAAGATCGTCCTCGTCGAGGCGAACTCGAACTCGTTCGCCGATCTCGCTGCGGCAGTAAACTACGCGAAGACAATTCCGGGCGTTCGTGCGATTTCGAACAGCTACGGCGGCTCCGATTCTTCGAGCACCACCAGCTACGACACCACCTACAGCGCCACCAACATCGCGATCACCGCAAGCACCGGCGACAGCGGTTACGGAGCAGCCTATCCGGCAACATCTCCGGGCGTGGTCGCAGTTGGCGGCACGACGCTGACCCACAGCGGCAGCGGCTATAGCGAAAGCGCCTGGAGTGGCGGTGGCAGCGGATGCGGCCTCTACCATTCACAGCCAAGCTGGCAGGCCGGCGTGACGAACGCTTGCGCGGGGCGGATGGAGGCGGACATTTCCGCCGTCGCCGATCCGAACACCGGCGTTGCCGTCTATGGTCCCGTCAACCGCAAGTCCTCGGGCTGGATGGTGTTTGGCGGAACCAGCGCGTCGGCTCCGCTTGTCGGCGCCCTGTTTGCCCTTCGAAACGGCAGCATCAACGCCGCTTCGTCGATCTACTCGCACACGTCGAATCTTCATGACGTGACGAGCGGGAGCAACGGCAGCAGCTGTCCCGTCAGCTACTATTGCAATGCTCAGGCAGGCTACGACGGACCGACCGGCCTCGGTACGCCGAACGGCCTGAATGCGTTCAGCAACTAGTCTGAACGAAACACTGGCGGGCTGTGCTTGGCACAGCCCGCTTTTTGTCCCTATCGATCCAAGTTGATGATCTTGTCCGCAGGTTTCTCGACAATCTTTCGCGTCGTCCTCGCGCTTGCCCTGTCATGCTGCGTCTCACTTGCTGCGAGCGCCAGTGCGGCCGCCGCGCAATCGAGCCCTATACTGCGACCAGTCGCTCTCACGAAGGTGGACCTGGTCAGCGAAAGCGCGACGGAATCTCACTTCCAGCTGACGCTTCAGCCCCAGGCGAATCCGTTCCAGGCGCTGTCGAACGATCCGCACGATCCCGCGCTTGCGCTGGCACTGACCACACGCTCGTCGTCGGCGGTGTCACCGCGAGGATTGCAAGGCGTCGTGCGTTCGATCCAGTTCGTTCAGGCTGAGGGCGTCCTGGTGCTTCACTTCGTCGTCAACTCGAATGCGACGATCACCGCGTCGAGAAATGGCGATCAGCTCATCGACGTCGTCGTCAGCACCGGAGCCACTAACGAGGCTGACGAGGAATCCACGATCCGCAGCGGCAACGGTGCGGCTCAATTCTACGGGCCCCCGGAAGGCCAGGACGGCTATCAGCTGGTGCTCCTCAAATATGCGGATGTTTCGGAAGTGGTCGGCCTCCTCACCGACGCCACGACCAAGTCCAACGACGTCTTCAACCCGGAAGAGCCGTCGTTCGGCTCCAACAGTCTCACCGGAAATACATACCAGCCGCAGCCGGCAGCGCCGGCTCCCGGCACGACCGATGAACCGCTCGGCGAGTCCATCAACGCGGCCATTGCGATCGATCGCCGGCTCAACGCGATATGGCTGCGCGGATCTCCAGACCAGATCGCGCGCATGAAAGCGATGATCGCCATGATCGACATCCCCGTGGACAGCGTGATCCTGGAAACGCAGATGGTGGAGCTCACCGAATCGGGGTCGAAGGACCTCGGGATCGATTTCACCAACACGAACGGCCAGCTCGGCGTTGCCACGTTCCAGTCAGGCCAGTTCATTCCGCCCGGTATTCCGTCCGGCAATCGCCTCAGCAGCGTTCAATTCCAGGCCGCCCTTTATGCAGAGATAAAGAAAGGCAATGGCCGGATCGTTTCCAAGCCGCGCATAGCGGCGCAGAGCGGTTCGACCGCCAAGATCATCACCGGCGACGCACTGCCGATCCTGACCGCGATCACGCTGTCGGGAGTCAACGGCGTATCGCAGCAGGTGCAATATGTGAACGTCGGCGTGACGTTGCAGATCGCGCCGCGAGTCAGCGCCGACGGCTTCGTCACCAGCCATGTCTATGCAGTCGTCTCGAGCGTCACCGGCTTCAGCCAGGGCTATCCGACCATCAGCCAGCGCCAGGCGGAAACGTCCGCGACGGTTCGCGATGGCGACTCCTTCGTGATCGGAGGACTGACGCAGGACGAAAACATCGTGAACAAGGGGAAAATCCCGATCCTGGGTGACATCCCGCTTATTGGCGAAGCCTTCAAGTCGACGCACAGCACGCGATCGCGAACGGAACTGTACATCATCGTGACGCCCCATGTCGTTCATCGCGTTGGGACGCAGGCGCTTACTGCCGCTCGGCAGGAGCCTTATGCGTCACGGCCGGTAACCACGGTTCCCCTGCCGGGTGCTGACAACTCCTCTTACCCGCTCTCGGCCTTACCGAGCGGCACTCCCAACTGAGCGCCGCAACAGCCGCGAGACCTTAAGCGGTTCCGACCGTCATTTCCGGCACGAGCAAAGTGGGCGCATCGATCCCACGCCGGAATTCCAGGTCCGACGCCGGCTCGATCGTGGCGAACATTTCGATGAGGTTGGAGGCGATCGTGATCTCCTGCACGGCAGGGCCGATTTCGCCGTCGCGAATAAGGAACCCGGCGGCGCCGCGGCTGTAATCGCCGGTCACCGGATTCACCCCCTGCCCGATCAGCTCGGTCACCAGCAGGCCCTCGCCGACGGACGCGATCATCTCGTCGCGGCTGCGCTGGCCCGGCTCCATGTAGAAATTGGTTGGCGAAACGCCGGGAGCACTGCCGACGCTGCGGGAGGCATTGCCCGTCGGGTCTATCCCGAGCTGGCGAGCCGAGGCGCTGTCCGCCATCCAGCCTTGCAGAACGCCGTCGGCGACGACGCTCCTGCGACTGACCAAGAGCCCCTCCGCGTCGAATGGCCGCGACCGCCGGCCGCGCAGGCGTAGCGGATCGTCGATGATTGCGATCCCGCTGCCGAAGACGCGCTCTCCAAGCCGGTCCTGAAGGAAGCTCGACTTGCGCGCGATGGAGGACCCGCTGATGGCGCCGGCGAAATGGCCGAGCAGGCTGTGCGAGACTCGCGGGTCGAACAGCACGGCCATCCTGCCGGGTTTGGGCCGAACCGGATCGAGCCGCGCCACGGCCCTTTTCCCGGCGCGACGCCCGATCTCCGCGGGCGGGTCGAGATCCTCCCGATGGCGAGCGCTGTGGAACGCATGATCGCGCTGCATGGCCGAGCCTTCGCCGGCAATCACGCCTGCCGAGCAGCTGAATCCCGTTGCTTCGTAAGCGCCCGCAAACCCTCCCGACGTCGCCAGTGCGATGACCGACATGGAAGCGCTCGCCGACGCGCCGTTGGAATTCGTCACTCCCGCGATCCCGCGGGCGCTCGATTCCGCGTCCAGCGCTTGGGCACGAAGCTCGGCGGGGTCGGGATCGACCGGGTCCGTCGAGTCGAGATCCGCGAACGGCTCCTGCGCCAGCAGCGCTGCTGGAGCGAGGCCGGCAAACGGGTCCTCCGGCGCTTCCCTGGCCATGGCGACGGCGCGGCTGACCAGTTCCGCCAAAGCGTCATCGGAGAGATCAGAAGACGCAACAGAAGCGGAGCGGTCGCCGACGAAGACTCGCAGCCCTACCCGCTCGCCTTCGGAACGGCCGACGTTGTCGAGCTCGCCGAGCCGGACCTCGACATCGGTTGAGCGACTGGACACGCACATGGCGTCGGCGGCGTCGGCGCCGGCCTGCGCTGCGCGTTGGACAAGCCGCTCGGCCGCGGCTCGGGATTCGTCTTTCGAAAGCATGGCCGCGCGTTAGCGGCTCGACAGGCCCACGACCAGCATCGCCAGGAACACGAGCAAGCCGCAGGTCCTGTTGGAGCGAAACAGCGCAAGCGCACCCGCGCCGTCTGCCGGGTCCGCTCGGAGCGCCTGGTTTGCGAGGTGGCCCCCGGCGGGCAGGAGTGCGACCAGCGCCAGCCAGTCGGGGCGGACCGACCACACCGCAGCTCCCCAGAACAGCAGCGCGACCGCATAAAAGACGCCAACGCCAAGCGCTGCCCTGTCGCCCATCCGCCGCGCGCTGCTCTTCACGCCGACGAGGGCATCGTCCTCGATGTCCTGGATCGCGTAGAGAGTATCGTAGCCGATCACCCAGGCAATGCTCCCGAACCACAGCAGCACCGGCGGCCAGTCGAGAGTGCCGGTTACGCCCGGCCAGCCAACGAGGGCTCCCCACGAGAATACTAGGCCGAGCCACGCCTGCGGCCACCAGGTGATGCGCTTCATGAACGGATACGCGGCGACCGGCGCGACACTGACCACCGAAACCAGCTGGGCGACAGGATCGAGTTGCGCGAGGACCAGCAGCGCGATTGCGAGAAGCAGGCCGATGAGAATCCAGGCGCTCCCGACTGAAACCCGGCGGCTCGCAAGCGGCCGCAACCGCGTGCGTTCCACACGCCGGTCGAGGTCCCGGTCGACGATGTCGTTGTAGACGCAGCCCGCGCTGCGCGTGGCGAAGGCACCAAGCGCAAACCACAGGAACAGACTCCAGCGGTCGCCAACGCCGGCAAGAGCGACGCTCCAGGCGCAGGGCCAGTAGAGCAGCCAGGTCCCGATCGGGCGGTCGAGCCGCATCAGCGATGCGAAGGGCCGGAGCGGCGGCGGAAGAGCGCCGATCAACCCGCGTCTTTCGCTATCCGGGACAATGTCTGTTGTGGCAGTCACTCGCGATCCGTATCCGGAGCGGGCCCATGCCCGCAACGCCCGCCTGGCCGCCCCGAAGCCTTCCGCGCCTTTTCGTCCGCACGGCGCTCGGCGAGGGCGCTCGCGTCGAACTGGACTCCGCGCAGGCGAATTATCTCGGTAACGTGCTGCGTCTCGCGGCCGGGAGCGAGCTTCTCCTTTTCGACGGAAGTTCCGGCGAATGGCTGGCGCGAATCGCGGACTCTGGAAAGAAGCGGATGACGCTCGCTGTCGAAAAGCAGACTCGCCAGGCCGAGGACATCCCCGACGTCTGGCTGGCTTTCGCGCCGGTGAAGCGCTCTCGGACCGACTGGGTGGTTGAAAAAGCCACGGAGCTCGGGGCAGCGCGGCTCCTGCCCGTTATCACGAAGCGCACGATCGTCGACCGCGTAAAGCTCGACCGGCTGCGGGCGATCGCGATCGAGGCTGCCGAGCAATGTGGACGGACGCGGCTTCCCGACATCGCCGAGCCGCAGGACCTGGAGCGCTTCCTTGCCGGCAGAGAAACGGAGCGGCCCCTCTATTTCGCGGATGAGAATGGCGGCGAAGCAGCGGTTCGGGCGTTCAAGCCAGGTGCGGCAGTCATTCTCGTCGGACCCGAGGGCGGCTTTACGAGCGAGGAACGGACGGCAATCCGTTCGTCGCCCAACGCGGTCGCCATTTCCCTGGGGCCGCGCATCCTGCGGGCGGAGACGGCGGCGCTCGCGGCACTCACGGCCTGTATGGCGCTGTCGGGAGACTGGCGCTAAGCGCCGCCACAGATGACGACGCGGACCGATGACAGTGAGAGCGTGCCGATCGAGAGCCGCGACGACTTGCTTGCCACTTTTGCGGCCGGCGAGAAGCCGCGCGACACGTGGCTGATCGGCACCGAGCACGAAAAGTTCGTTTACCGCTGCGACGACCACCGTGCTCCGTCCTATGACGAGCCGGGAGGAATCCGCGACCTGCTTGTCGGGCTCACGGACTTCGGCTGGCGCCCGGTCGTCGAGAACGGAAACACGATCGCACTTACCGGGCCCGATGGCACCATCAGCCTCGAGCCCGCCGGCCAGTTCGAGCTTTCCGGAGCGGCGCTCGAGAACCTCCACCAGACCTGCGCAGAGGCCGGCCGCCACCTGAAGCAGTGCAAGGCCGTCGGCGAGCGGCTGGGTGTCGGCTTTCTCGGCCTGGGCATGTGGCCCGACAAGACTCGAGCCGAGCTGCCGGTGATGCCCAAGGGCCGCTACGCCATCATGCTGAACTACATGCCCAAGGTCGGCAGCCTCGGCCTCGACATGATGCTTCGCACGTGCACGATCCAGACGAACCTCGACTATGGTTCTGAAGCGGACATGGTGAAGAAATTCCGGGTCGGGCTCGCGCTCCAGCCGGTGGCGACGGCGCTGTTCGCCAATTCGCCGTTCACCGAAGGCAAGCCCAACGGTTATTTGAGCTACCGGAGCCACATCTGGGAGGACACCGATCCCGACCGCACGGGCATGCTGCCGTTCGTTTTCGAAGACGGCTTCGGGTACGAACGATACCTCGACTACGCGCTCGATGTGCCGATGTACTTCATCTACCGCGCCGGGAAATACCTGGACGTCGCGGGCGAGAGCTTCCGCGATTTCCTGGACGGGCGACTGCCGCAGCTTCCCGGCGAGAGACCGCGCCTGGCCGACTTCACCGACCACCTTTCGACCATTTTCCCCGAAGTGCGCCTGAAAAGCTTTCTCGAGATGCGTGGAGCGGACGGTGGACCGTGGAACCGGATCTGCGCCCTTCCCGCACTGTGGGTAGGCCTGCTCTACGACGATACCGCCCTCAATTCGGCGTGGGATCTCGTCAAGCACTGGTCGATCGAAGAGCATGAGCAGCTTCGCCGCGACGTCCCCCGGATGGCCCTCCGGGCGCCGGTGCCGGGCGGCGGAACCGTCCACCAACTGGCGAAGACGGTGCTCGAAATTGCGTCCGACGGCCTGACCCGCCGCGCGAAGCTCAACTCGGCGGGCGACAACGAGAGTGGCTTTCTCGATCCGCTCAACGCAATCGTCGCGAGCGGCAAGTGCCCCGCCGAGCGGCTCCTCGACCTCTACAACGGGCCGTGGCAAGGCGATGTCAGCCACGTCTATTCGGAGTTCAGCTTTTGATCCTCGAGACAAAGAACCGCCGTACGCTCTATCCGCCCATCGAGCCGTACGAGACGGGTCACCTGGAGGTGGGGGACGGGCACAGCCTCTATTGGGAGCTGTGCGGCAACCCGGATGGCAAGCCGGTGGTCTTCCTTCACGGCGGCCCCGGCGGCGCGTCGAGCCCCGATCACCGCCGCCAGTTCAACCCGGACAAGTACAAGATCCTGGTGTTCGACCAGCGCGGTTGCGGCAAGTCGACGCCGTTCGCGAGCCTGGACCACAACACCACCTGGGACCTGGTCGAAGACATCGAGGCGCTGCGCACCCAGGTCGCGAAGGTCGACAAGTGGCAAGTCTTTGGCGGGTCGTGGGGCTCGACTCTGTCTCTGGCCTATGCGCAGACCTACCCCGAGCGGGTGACCGAGCTGGTGCTTCGCGGGATATTCCTTTTCGATCAGTATGAGCTCGACTGGCTCTACAAGCACGGCGGAGCCTCGCAGCTGTATCCGGACAAATGGGAAGACTTCGTCGCCGCCATCCCCGAAGCCGAGCGGGGGGACATGCTAACCGCTTACCGCAAGCGGCTGACCAGCGACGACATGGACGAACAGGTCGCGGCGGCGAAGGCTTTCGCTGCGTGGGAAGGCAATGTCGTGACGCTGCTTCCGAATCCGGACGTGATGGAAGAATTCACCGAGCCGAAGAAGGCGGTCGCAATCGCCCGGATCGAGAATCACTACATGGTGCACAAGGGCTGGCTCGAAGAAGGCCAGCTTCTGCGCGGCGCGGAAAAGCTGAAAGGAATCCCGGCCATCATCTGCCAGGGGCGGCACGATTGCTGCACCCCGGTCGCGGCCGCCTGGGCGCTTCACAAGCAATGGCCGGAAGCGGAGCTCGAAATCATTCCGGACAGCGGCCATTTGTTCAACGAGCCGGGAATGATCGACGCTTTCGTCCGCGCCACCGACAAGTTCGCCGACCGCTGATTAGCCGCCCGGGTGGTAAGTCCGCTCGGTGTGGCCCTTTGAGCTGGTCGGGATAGAAATAGACCTCGCGCAAATTGCCTGACGCGTAGCGCTCGGCTTCGTCGGTGAAGTGTGGCGACCCGGGATGGCCGCTTTCCCCGCCGGCTGTAACCGCGCGCGCCCGTACGCGGCCCGGCCCGAACTGGACGACGGCGACGAAACTGTTGCCGCTCGTCACGTACCAGCGCTTCGTCCCCGGCTCCGGAGTCGATCCCGACGACGCAAGCGATCCGTAATTGCCGCTCGCGAAGGGAATCGGGATGCTCGGCAGATTATCGTTGAAGGGACTGAGGATGTCGCCGGTCAGCCTTTGGTAGCGGTTGATCTGGCCCCACGGCACGCGCCAGCCTCCGAATTCTTGTGTCAGCCGGGCGACGGCCGAATCGAGCGCGGCGAGCTTTTGGTCGGCACTCGTGTCTCTTGCCAGGCGCATCATCTTCTTGTTGCCGGCTTCGGCCGGGATGCCCTCGAGCAACGGGTAGAGGGCATCGCCCCAGAACATCGCCAGCGTTTGAGGTACCGATTCCGCGCCCCAGCGATAATCCCACCCGCGAAGAGCCGAAATCGGCCCGGCCAGCCGCGCCTTTCGCGGATCCCCTGCCGAAAGCGCGTCGTACGCAGCGAGCAGCGGCGGGATCAAGGCCGCGAAGCCAGGCTGATAGCTGTCGAACGCGGCCCTGTTCAGCCCGTCGAGTGTCCAGCCCTTGCTCCCCGTCAGCAGCCGCAGCGCGTGAAGGCCGCGAAAATTCTCCCCGAACATGTCCATATATTTGGGATAATCGGCAGCCTTCGGGCTGTTGGGACCGGCCGCCGACCACGGCGCATTGTTGTTGTTGTCGACCCAGCCGTTGACCGGATTGAGCACGCTTGGAAGCTTGTCGAGTGGAGTCAGCCCGTTCCAGTCGGTCGCCGGGTTCGACCCGTCCACCGGCTGCGTGTAATCGAAGCGGTCGTCGCGCAGCGGAACGAACTGCGGGTGAAGATAGGCGATTTCGCCATGATCGTCGGCGAAGATGGTGTTGTTCGAACTGTTGGCCTTCAGCTCCGCGACTTTCATGAACGAGGCAAGGTCGTTGGCCTTGGTCCGGAGGAAGCTTTGCTGGAGCGCCGGGACCGGCCGATCCATCATCGCGAAGGACAGCCATTTTCCATCCTTGCTGGCGACGACGGGTCCGTGGTGGGTCGAATAGGTGGTGAAGGTGCGGCTCGACATGGCGCCACCCGCAGTCCGGTAACGGATCGTGATCGCCTGCGCCTTCACCGGCCGGCATTCGTTTCCGTAGCGATAGCAAAAGCCGTTGCCTCGCCGTTCGACGGTTTCGGCGAACTCGTCGACGGAATCCGCGCCGGTCGACGTGTGCATCCATCCGGCATGGGGGTTGAAGCCCTGGTAGATGAAGAACTGCCCCCAGGTCACCGCGCCATAAGCGTCGAGCCCTTCATCGCTCTTCATCTGCAGCTCGGACCGGAAATAGAGGCTGGTGTGCGGGTTGATCAGGAGCAGCGAGCCAGTCCCGGGAGCGGTAATCTTCGGCGCGATGGCGATGCCGTTCGACCCCTGTGGTTCGCTCATCTGCACCGGCCCGTCCCGGTTCAGCGCGACCGCTCTCGCCGCCTGTCCCGGTCGGGGCGGGCCGCCGCAGCAATAGAAAGAGGCGAGCTTGTCGAGGTCGATCCGCTCGATATCGCCGCCGATGCTCCCTTCGGTAAAGCTCAGCGCCATCCACGGCTCGAAATGCTTGATCACCTTGGGATGAACCTGCGGATGAGTGGCGAGAAAATAGTTCAGCCCGTCGGCCCAGGCATTCATCAGCCGCTTCAGCCACGCCGGACTTTGCGCATAGTCCGCCTGCAGCTTTTCCGGGCTGTAATAGAGCCGCGCGCGAAGGTCCTGCCACACCGCATTTGCGCCGTCGGCTTCGGCGGTCCGGCCCATCGCGGTCAGGTAATTGGCTTCGATGCGGGGAAAATCGTCTTCCGCCTGGGCGTAAATCATCCCGAACACGGCGTCGGCATCGGTCGGGCCATGCACGTGCGCGATGCCCCAATCGTCGCGAGCGATCGTCACCCGCGCGGCTTCAGCCTTTTCGCGGGCGAGATCGGCAGGCGATGTTGCAGCTGCCAGAACGAGGAGGAGCGGGAGAAGGAGGATTCGCATCTTGCCGTTTTAGCCACCGAGCCGCCGCGGTCCACCCGAGCGCCGCGCCTAGGGATAGTTACGAATGCCGCACCATGTCCCGGGCAGGTATTTGTCGGTTGAATCACGATGCGCGGCGGCTCCGCGCAAGGAGGCAAGATGGAAGACAGTGCGATCGAGATCCTGAATTCGCATCGTCTGATGGCGGTATCGACGCTTCGCCCCGACGGGTGGCCGCAAACTACGATCGTCGGCTATGCCAATGAGGGGCTGACACTCTATTTCCTGATCTTCCGGTCCAGCCAGAAGCTCGCAAACATCCGCCGCGACCGGCGAGTCTCCTTTGCGGTTGGAGGCGATTCGAAGGACCTCAGCCAGGCGACGGCGGTCTATGCCGCGGCGCACGCGTCGGAACTCACCGATCCCGCCGAGCGCAAGCACGCCTGGGATGTGCTGGTCGCGCGCCACCCCAACCTGGAGCATTTCGAGCTCCCGGAGCGGACCGAGGCGGCGATGATCAAGGCCGAATGCAAACATGTCTCGGTCGTCGATTATCGCAAGGGCATGGGCCACACCGAGGAAATCTCGGTGGGCGACGACGACACCGTCGAGAAGAAAAGCGCGCGCACCGACGAATGGGGATCGGTTGCCGTCAAGCCCGCGCTCCTTTCGGAAGAGGCGCCGGCCGACTGATTTCCCACCTGTTGAGAGGAGTCAAACGTGAAGAAAGCGCGACCGCACATCCTCGTCCTCGGCGGCAATTTCGCCGGTCTGGGAGCTGCGCAGAAGATCCGCCAGTACGCCGGCGACAAGGCTTCGATCACCGTCGTCGACCGCAAGGCCTACCTCGATTACATTCCCAACATCCCGCTCGAAATCTTCGCTGGCCGCGACCCCGCGATCACGATGCACATGGACCTCGTCGACACGCTCGCCCGCGACGACATCGAATTCGAACAGGCGGAGGTGGAGTCGATCGACCTGGCCTCGGAAACGGTGACCGTGCGCCCGACGGAGCGGCCCGGCTCGCCCACCTACGACCTGCCCTACGACTATCTCGTCATCGCTTTGGGAGCGCGGTTGGCGCTCGATGATATCGAGGGATTCGCCGAGCATGGCCATACGGTCACTGATGCCTTCCACGCCAATCGCCTGATGGACTACCTGGAGAACGATTATCGCGGCGGGCCGATCGCGGTCGGATCGGCGCGATTCGAGCAGGGAACAAAGGGCAAGCCGGACTGGCTTCCGATTGCGCTCGCCGCCTGCGAGGGGCCGCCGGTGGAAGTGTCGCTGGCGCTTGCCCACTGGCTCGGAGAAAACGGCAAGGGCGGCCCGTCGAACATCACCATGTTCACGCCGGCCGAGCTGATTGCCGAGGACGCCGGCGAAGAGGTCGTCAACAAGCTTCTCAAGGCCGCGTCCTCGATGGGCTTCGGCTATGTCAACAACACGCAGGACATCAAGCGACTGACCGCGAAGGGAATCGAATTCGCCAACGGCCAATCGCTCGAAACCGAGCTCAACATCGTCTTTCCCAACTGGAAGCCGCACCCGTTCCTCAAGGGGCTTCCGATCAGCGACGAGGTCGGCTTCATCGTCACCGACATGCGGATGCGCTGTCCCGGCTACCCGAAGGTGTTCGCCTGCGGCGACGCCGCCGCAATCACGGTGCCCAAGCTTGGCGCGATCGGCCACCAGGAAGCGGAAGTCGTGGGCAAGCAAATCGCCAAGGACCTCGGCGTGCTCGATGCCAGGGACGCCGACGAAGAGTGGATGCCGGAAGTCATCTGCATCGGCGACATGGGCGGCGGAAAGGCCTTTTACATCCACTCCAACTCGTGGTTCGGCGGCGACACGCAGGAGTTGGAAATGGGCTATCTCCCCTTCGCACAGAAGCTTGCCTACAAGGAGATGTTCTTCCGCAACCACGGCAAGATTCCGTGGTGGGGGCTGCCGCTTGCCAAGTGGAGCGCCGAAAACATCCGGGTCTGACGCTGCGGGATCTTCAGGCTTTCGGGAGCGACTGCTTCGCCTGGCCCCAGCCTTTGAGCAGCTTTGATTCCGACCGCTCGAACAACAGGTCGAGTTCGCGGATGGTGAAGGCATTGCCGCCCTCGTAATCGTCGAGCTCGTCCCAGGCGATCGGGGCGGCGACCGGGGCACCTTCGCGGGCGCGCGCCGAATAGGGCATCACCGCCGTCGATCCGCGCTGATTGCGCAGCCAGTCGAGGAAGATTCTGCCTTTGCGCTGCACCTTGCGCATGTTGGCGGTGAACATCTCCGGCTCCGCTTCGGCGACGGCGCGGGCGAACCGTTCGGCAAAGCTGCTCACCGCGTCCCAATCCGCCGACGCGTCCAGCGGCGCGATGACGTGAACGCCCTTGCCGCCGGTCAGCATCGGAAAGGTCTTGAGGCCGATATCGGCGAGCAGGTCGCGGATTCGCCGCGCCGCCGCTCGGACGTCGCCGAAATCGAGCCCGACGTCGGGGTCGAGATCGAACACCAGCCGGTCCGGGTGCTCGACGTTGTCCGCCCGGCTTCCCCAGCCGTGGAATTCGATCGTCCCCATCTGCACGCAGGCAAGGATGCCCTTGATGTCGTCGACGTAGAGGTAGTCCTGCACGCCGCCCTTCTTTTCCTTGATGGGCACGTGCTTGACCTCGTCGCCCATCGACCCGGTGTCGTGCTTCTGGAAAAAGCACTTCTTGGCGCGGCCCTGCGGGCAACGGATCAGGGTCAACGGCCGGTTGGCCGCGTCCACCATCAATAGCGGGTTTATCGCCGCATAATATTCGGCGAGCTGGTACTTGGTCAGCTTTTCGGTCGGATAGATTGCGCGGTCAGGGCTGCTGATCTTGATCCCGAAGCTCTCGGGCGTCGGATGCTCGCGCTTCTTCGCGGATTCCGGGAGGCTCTTTTCTTTCTCCAGGACGACGTCGCTTGCGGGCTTGTCTTCGCGAAGCCCGATGAAGCTCGGATGCCGGAGAATGCCCTCGGACGTGAATTCGGTGAAGGCGATCTCGGCCACCAGCTCGGCCCTGATGTAGTGCGCGCCTTTGCGGTCCGCGCGGGGGATGCTGACGGGAGCGGTTTTGCGCTCCAGCGGCTTCATCCGGTCGCGAAGCTCCACAATCGTCTTGTTGTTGAAGCCGGTCCCGACCTTGCCAGCGTAGGTGAGCTTGCCGTCCTCGTGGGTCGCGAGAAGAAGCGAGCGGAAGCCGACCCGGCGGTCGCTTTCGGTCCAGCCGACGATGACGAATTCCTGGCGCTCGATGCACTTGATCTTGAGCCAGTTCCTGGTGCGCGCATTGCGGTACGGAGCCGTCGCTTTCTTGGCCACCACGCCTTCGCCGCCTTCGGCGCATACCGCCTGCAACAGCTTTTCGCCCTTGGCGATCACGTGGTCGCCGTAGATGATGACCGAGGGCGACTTGTCGAGAACGGCGGCGAGCCGCTCCTTGCGTTCGAGGTTCGACTTCCTGGTGATGTCCTCGCCCTGGTCGACGAGAAGGTCGAACGCGTAAAAGACGAGGTTCTTGCCCGCGCTTGTTTTCAGCGTCGACTGGAGAAGCTGGAAGTCGGGCTTGCCCTTGTCGTTAAGCGCCACTGCCTCGCCATCGAGAAGGCATCCGGGCGGGAGCTTTTCCGCCGCTTTCACAAGCGCGCGAAACTTGTCGCTCCAGTCCTTGCCGTTGCGGGTCCACGCGGTCGCTGCACCGGCGCCGGTCGCGAGGAGCAGCCGGTAGCCGTCATACTTGTACTCGAAGAGCCAGTCCGAGCCGGTCGGGACCTCGTCGACTAAAGTCGCGAGCTGCGGCTTCTGGAACGGCGGCGGAGCGTCGCCCGCCTTCTTTTTGCCGCGCCCGCCCTTCTGACCGCCGCGGTTGGAGCGCCAGACGTCGCTGCCCGACGCGATTTCAGCCATCGTTCGCCCCGTCGTCACACTCGTCGTGCAGTCGTCGACCAGCTCATCGCCGTTCTCCGGCTCGGCGAACTTGTCGTCGACCTTTTTGAGCATCCAGCTTTCGCGATCGCTCGGCTTCTTCGGCTTCAGGCGGAACATCACCCATTCGCCCTTCATCCGCTCGCCTTCGAGCGTGAAGTGGAGGTGCCCTTCCTCGATCGTCTTGGCCGGGTCCTTGCCGGGCTGCGGAATCCACGTGCCCTCGTCCCACAGCATCACGGTCCCGCCGCCATATTCCGCCTTGGGAATCGTGCCTTCGAAATCGCCGTAGTCGAGAGGGTGATCCTCGGTGCGCATCGCCAGCCGCTTTTCCGCCGGGTCGAGGCTGGGGCCCTTGGGAACGGCCCAGCTTTTGAGCACCCCATCCATTTCCAGCCGAAAGTCGTAGTGGAGGTGCGACGCATCGTGCTTCTGGACAACGAAGCTGTTGCCCTTCCCCTTCAGCTTGCGCCCTTTCGGCTCCTTCGTCTTCGAAAAGTCGCGTTTCTCGTTGTAGGTCTCGATGTCGAGGTTGCGCGCCGCCATCGCTTACTTCCGCCCGCCGGCGGCCTTCTTCTTCGTTCCGGTGGAACGTGGCCGCGCCTTGCTTCGTGGCGCGGGCTTGGCTTTGCCCTGCGTCTTCCCGGTTCCCGATTCCGCTCCGCTGGTATCGAGGCTCTTCTTGAGCGCAGCCATGAGATCGATGACGTTGGACCCCTTGGGCGGCGGCTGGTCGGCATCCGGGTCCTGGATGATCTTGCCACCCTTCGCTTGCTGCTTCTCCTCGATGAGCTGGCGAAGAGCATCGATGTAGCGGTTGTGGAATTCGTCCGCGTCGAACTCTGCGCTCTTTCGGTCGATCAGCATTTCGGCAAGATCGAGCATGTCCTTGTCGGGCTTGCCGGTGCCGATATCGCCGAAATAGTCGTTCGCCTTGCGCACCTCGTCGGCATAGCGAAGCGTCTCCAGGAGCATGCCCTTGCCGCACGGCTTGAGAGCGACGACATATTCCTGCCCACGCATCGCAAGCTGGCCAATTCCGACCTTTTTCGCCTTTCGGAGCGCTTCGCGAAGCACCACGAACGCGTCCTCCGCAAGGTCGTCGCCGGGGACGACGTAATAGGGCTTCTCGTAATACATGGCGTCGATGTCGCCGACGTCCACGAACTGGACGAGATCGAGAGTCTTCTTGCTCTCCAGCTTCACTTTTTCGATCTCTTCGGGGTCGAGCAGGACATAATGCCCCTTCGACACCTCATAGCCTTTCATGATCTCGTCGCGGTCCACGGGGCCGATTCCCGGCACCACCTTTTCGTAGCGGATCCGCTTGCCGCTGGGCTGGTGAATCTGGTGAAAGGAAATCGAGGCGCCGCTGGTCGTCGCCGGGAACAGCTCGACGGGGATGGACACCAGCGCCAGCCGGATCTGTCCTCTCCAAACGGGTCTTGCCGCCATCTTGAGTCGCCTCCTTGGAATCGACGATTCAATTCATTGCGGTAGCGAGTCGTTCCCGAGTTGCGTTCTTCAGCGATTTTACCAGCCCTTCGACGTCGCCGCCCCTGCTGGCGAGTTCGACGATCGCGGACCCGCAAATCACCCCTTCCGCACCGGCGGACAGCGCCGTTCGAACGTCTTGCGCGGTGGCGATTCCAAAGCCGAACACCGGTGGCGGCGCGTGCAGATCCCGAAGCGCGCGGGTCAGTCCGGAGTCGAATGCTCCCTTTCGGTGCGTCCCCGTGATTCCGGCACGGCTGACGCAATAGGTGTAACCGCTCGAAAGCCCGGCAATCCTCGCCAGAGTGTCGGGCGGCGTGTTGGCGGCCGCAATCAGCACCGCGTCCAGTCCGGCCTCTCGCATCTCCTGGACCCAGGGCTCGGCCTCCAGCGCAGGAAGATCGGCGACAAGAAGACTGTCAGCGCCTGCAACTGCGGCTCCGCGGAAGAATTCGCCCCGTCCCTGAGCGACGACGATGTTGGCATAGGTGAGGATGCCGACGGGAACGTCCGGGTGGCGTTGGCGAAATCCGGCGATCAGGTCGAAACAATCGACGGTGCGAACTCCGGCACGCAAGGCGCGGCTCGCCGCGGCCTGGATAACCGGGCCGTCGGCGACCGGGTCGGAGAAGGGAATTCCGACCTCGATCATGTCCGCACCGCCGGCGATCAGCGCATCGAGAAGAGCCGCGCCGGTCGGCAGATCGGGATCGCCGAGCATCACGAAGGCACCGAATGCGCCCTCGCCCCGTTCGCGAAGCTCCTCGAACATTTCGGCGTAGCGGCTCATGCCGCCGCCCCCACGAGCCGCTGCGCCTGGGCAACGTCCTTGTCGCCGCGTCCGGACAATCCGACGAGCAGAACCAGGTCCGGATCATGACCTGCCAGCTTCAGCGCGTGAGCGAGCGCGTGGGCGGATTCGAAGGCGCAGAGGATCCCTTCTTTTTCCGCCAACAGTCGAAAGGCGTTCAGCGCCTCCCGGTCGGTGGCGCCGACATACTCGGCCCGCCCGCTCTCCTTGAGGTGCGCGTGCTCGGGTCCCACCCCGGGATAATCGAGGCCGGCGGAAACGGACCAGCTGTCCGAAATCTGCCCGTCCTCGTCCTGGAGCACATAGGTCTCGGCGCCGTGAAGAATTCCGGGGCGGCCGCGAAGAAGCGTGGCTCCATGCTCGCTGCCGTCGAGCGACTTGCCGGCCGCCTCCACTCCGATGAGCCGGATGTCGTCGTCGAGAAAATCGGAAAAGAGGCCGATGGCATTGGAGCCGCCGCCGACGCAGGCAATCGCGGCGTCGGGCAGGCGACCGAACTGCTCGATCATCTGAGCCCTCGCTTCTCGCCCGATCACCCGCTGGAACTCGCGAACCATCAGCGGAAAGGGATGCGGGCCTGCAGCGGTGCCGAGCAGGTAATGCGTCGTCTCGAAGCTTGCCGACCAGTCCCGCAGCGCCTCGTTGATGGCGTCCTTGAGCGTCCTTCCACCGTTTTCGACTGCGATGACGCGCGCGCCCATCAGCTCCATTCGGAAGACGTTCAATTGCTGCCGCTCGACGTCTTCGGCGCCCATGTAAATTTCCGTATCCAGCCCCATCAGGGCGCCCGCGATCGCGGTGGCGACGCCATGCTGTCCGGCCCCCGTTTCAGCGATAAGCCGGCTCTTGCCCATCCGCTTTGCAAGCAGGGCCTGGGCAAGCACCTGGTTGGTCTTGTGCGCGCCGCCGTGAAGCAGGTCCTCGCGCTTGAGATAAATGTTGCCCGGAAGGTTGCGGCAGCGGGTCAGCGGCGTGGGCCGTCCGGCATAATGCGCGAGCAGCTCGTTCAGCTCCGCCGTGAAGGCCCGGTCCTCCTGTGCGTCGAGAAAGGCCGACTCGAGCTGTTCGAGCGCCGGCACCAGGATTTCCGGGACGTAGCAGCCGCCGAACCGGCCAAACCGCCCGCTCAGGCGCATTTGCTCAACGCCCGACGGCACGGCGCCCGCAATTCCTGGAACAGCGTCGCGATCTTCTCTGGCGACTTCACCCCCGGCTCCACATCGGTCGCCGAGCCGACGTCTATCGCAAAGGCGCGCAGCCCCGAAGCTTCGCCGACGTTGCCGGGCCCGATCCCGCCGGCAACGATCCCGCGCTCCAGGCGAGCATGGCCGCGGATGCGATTCCAGTCGAACCGCCTGCCCGTCCCGCCGGGGCCGCTGTCGAACAGCGTGCGGTCGCCGCCGCGGAAGCCGATTGGGCCGCTTGCGACTTCGACCGCTGTCCAGATTTCGCAATCGCCGCCGAGTTCGCGCCGGAGCCGGCGCACGTAGCCATCGTCCTCGCCGCCATGCAGCTGCACCGCGTGCAGGTTCAGAAGGTGGGCAAGGTCGGCGACGGTGCCAAGCGGCGCGTCCCGGAAGACGCCGACCGGAAGAACGCCGGAGCCGCGTGCAAGCCCCGCAAGCGGAGCAGCGCATTCGGCGGTGACGTGCCTTGGAGTGCCCGGCACGAAGACGAAGCCGGCGAATGAGGCAGCCGAAGCGGCCTCAACATCGGCGCGCCGGCGAAGCCCGCACAACTTCACTCTCCCGAAGACCATTTCGCGAGCGGCCTGCGGCGGATTGGGCGAACGCATCAGCGCCGTGCCGACCAGGAAGGCGTCGGCATGCGCCGCCAGCCGCTCGACGTCCGAGCGCGTAGCAATTCCGGATTCCGAAACCACGATGTCGGCTGCGGCGAGCCTCGCAAGCCGCTCCGTCGTGCGAAGATCGATCGACAGGTCCGCAAGGTTGCGGTTGTTGATTCCGATGATCGGCGCTTCCAGCGCATTGGCCCGCCGCATCTCCGCCTCGTCATGCACCTCGACCAGCGCGTCCATTCCGAAGCGCCGCGCCTCGCCGATCAGCTCGCGCGCAAGACGATCGTCGACGAGCGACAGCATTACCAGGATTGCGTCAGCCCCCGCGATGCGCGCTTCGACGACCTGGCGCGGATCGAGAAAGAAATCCTTGGCGAGAATGGGCCCGCCGAAGTGCCGCCTCGCCAACTCGAGGTCGCGGAGCGAGCCGCCGAAGTGGCGCGTCTCCGTCAGGACGCTGAGCGCATCGGCAACCGGGGCATAGCTCTTGGCCACTGTCGCAACGTCTGCCTTTGGCGCGATCTCCCCACGTGACGGAGAGGCCTTCTTGATCTCGAGGATGAATCGGCTTCCGGGCCTCGCCAGCACGTCACGAAGGCTTCGGCCGGTCGGCCTTGCCCGCGCGCGCAACTGGCCGATGTCGACGCCGGCGAACCGCGTCGCCAGGTCGGCGCGCCTCGAGGCGGCAATGCTGCCGAGAACACCTTCAGCCACGGCTCGCCTCCACGAAATTGTCGAGCAGCCGGAGCGCGCGACCGGACGAGATCGAATCCCGCGCCCGCTCGACTCCATCGCGAATGTCGGCGGCGATTCCGGCGGTCTCCAGCAGTGCCGCGGCGTTGATCGCCACGATAGACTGCTGTGCTTCCGACCCGCGGCCGCTCAGGATGCCGGCGAGAAGGCGCGCGTTGTCGGCGGGTTCGCCGCCCGCAATCGAATCGAGCGGGAATCGCTTCACGCCCGCCTGCTCGGGCGTAATTTCCAGCGTCTCAAGTTCGCCGTCGGCGAGGCGGACAGCCTGCGTGAAGCCGTGCAGCGCAACCTCGTCGAGGCCGGACCCGTGGACGACCAGCGCCCGCTCGACACCGAGTGCGCGCAGCGTCTCCGCGATCGGAAGCAGGCGATCGGGGCTCGGGACGCCGAGAAGCTGGACCGGCGGCCGCGCCGGGTTCAGGCAGGGGCCAAGCAGGTTCATGATCGTCCGCACGCCCAGCGTTCGACGAACGGCTCCGGCGTGCGCGATTCCCGGGTGGTAGGCTGGTGCGAGAAGAAAGCAGAAGCCGGTTTCGTCGAGCACTCGCCGCGACTGTTCGGGCGAGCAATCCAGCCGCGCGCCCAATTGTTCGAGAACGTCCGCCGAGCCGCATTTCGAGGTGAAGGAGCGGTTGCCGTGCTTGACCACGGGAAGGCCGCAGGCGGCAGCGACGATGCCGGCTGCCGTCGAAACGTTGATCGATCCCGAACAGTCGCCGCCGGTGCCGCAGCTGTCGGCGAAGAGATAGTCGGGCCGTTCGAACGGCCGCGCCGCGGCGGCCAGCGCGCGGGCCGCGCCGATCGTCTCCTCGGCCGTTTCTCCCTTCATCCGAAGGGCGATCAGCATGCCGGCGATTTCCACCGGATCGAGGCGCCCAAGCACGAGCCGCTCGAACAGGTGCTGCGAATCCTCGCTCGACAGGTTTTCGCCCTCGAGGAGCCTTGGGAGCGGATTGGGAACGGGAACGTCGGTGGTCTGGGCGATCGGGCCCGGTTCGGCAACTTGGGCGCGAAGTGTGGCAATGGTCATGAATGTGGTCCTGAAACAAAAAAGCCCGCCGGTTGGCGGGCGGGCAGTCGATGATCGGTAGCTATTCGATCAGTCGCGCCATCGCGCCGCATGCGCCGACGAATGCCACCAGAAGTGGACAGTCGTGGTTGCAGCGGTGGCGTTCAGGTATGCCATTGGCTTCAGCTACTGGAGCTTCCGCCGCCAAGTCAAGCAACTCTCGGCTCTTGCCATTGCAGTTGACGATGCCGGATGGACGGTGGCAATGGCGCATCGCTGCCTGGCGGCAAGCGGGTGTAGCTCAATGGTAGAGCAGAAGCCTTCCAAGCTTACGACGAGGGTTCGATTCCCTTCACCCGCTCCACGCGCAGGCAATCCGGGGGATTGCCGAGCATGGAGCGCCGGAGCGAAGCGACGGGCGACCGCCGACATGCCGGGGGCATGTCGAAGCTTTGGAGCGCACGCGAGCACAAGCGAGCGGGGCGACACGCAATCCGGGGGATTGCCGAGCATGGAGCGCCGGAGCGAAGCGACGGGCGACGGCCGACATGCCGAGGGCATGTCGAAGCTTTGGAGCGCACGCGAGCACAGGCGAGCGGCGAGACGCGCATCGAAAGCACCGGGACCCGCAGGATGCTTCACCAACCGCCTTTTTCGAAACCTTCGTGGCCGCTGCCCGCTTCCCTGTCGTGAACTCGACATCAGGAGACGCCCGTGCCGCTCAGCGCCATCGCAATCAATTGCACACTCAAATCATGTGACGATCCGGCGTCCTCGACGCACGACATGATCCAGCTCATCGCCGGCGAACTCGAGAAGCACGATGTGACGCTCAATGAGGTGATTCGGGCTTCCGAGCACAACATCCTGCCCGGAGTGACCTCGGACGAAGGGCCCGGCGACGACTGGCCCGACGTTCGCAAGCGCATTCTTTCCGCCGACATACTCATCTTCGGAACGCCGATCTGGCTGGGCCAGCCGTCCAGTGTCGCCAAGCGCGTGCTCGAGCGGATGGACGCTTTCCTGGGAGAAACGGACGAGCATGGGCGCGGACCCGCATTCGGCAAGGTGGCCGTCGCAGCGATCGTGGGCAACGAAGACGGCGCTCACCACGTGACCGCGGAACTGTTCCAGGCGCTCAACGACGTCGGCTGGACCATTCCCGCCCAATGCTCCTGCTACTGGGTCGGCGAGGCGATGCACTCGACCGATTTCAAGGACCTCGACTCGGTCCCGAAGATGGTCAGGCAAACGGCACAGATGCTGGCGTCCAATGCCGCCCATGTCGCCGGCCTGCTGAAGGGCAGCGCCTATCCGGGTACCAGCGCCGAGAAGGCCGGAGACAACAGGGACGGCTGACGATTGAGAGCCCCTGCCGTTGACAGCGCCGCACGCTGCGGCCATTTCGCGCGCCTGCCGCACCTCAGGAGGGGTGGCCGAGTGGTTAAAGGCAGCAGACTGTAAATCTGCCCGCGCAAGCGTACGCTGGTTCGAATCCAGCCCCCTCCACCATGACGCCAACAAGCCGCTTGCTCTCGCCGATTCGTTGCGATGCGCCACTCACTTGCGGGCAATGTTAACAGTCGATAACCCTCTGTTCTTGGCTGAATGGTTCACAGTGGCCTAGATTGCCGCTGACTCGGCCTCGACGACAGGGCAGTGAGCAGGAAGTTTGAAAGGAAAGCCCGGGTGCCGAATCCCGCGCTGAAGGACGATCATCCCGCGAATCTCGACGCAGATGTCGCGGCTCGAGTGGCCAAGCTCACGGACGGGCAGCTTACGTGCCTGCAGCTGGTCGCCCAACATCTGTCTTCCAAGGAAATCGCGGCCGAGCTCGGTATCTCGCCGCACACGGTCGACCAGCGCGTTCGCCAGTCTTTGCACACGCTGGGCGTCAGCCGCCGAACGCAGGCCGCGCGAATCGTCGCTCAAGGGCGCGAGCCATATCAACGCTTGATACATCAACCGCCGCACATTGAGTCCGGGCGGGCTTCCGGGGACGAAAGCGCCGCGGTCAGCAATCAAATTCGGCACGCTGATCGCGCAGGGAAGGCCCGGGGGGATGCGGGCTTTCATACCGAGCAGAAGCGCGGGTCTTTCTGGTCTTCCCTGCAACTGCCGATCGCAACGAGGAGCCACCCCCGCAATGACATGAGTGTCGGCGTCCGGCTGCTCTGGATCGTGGTGATCGCGACGGGAGCAGCGTTTTCGGCGGGCATGTATCTCGCCGGGCTCGAGAGCCTCGCAAGGATGCTCAAGAGCTAGGAAGCCGAACCTTCAAGTCGAACGGGCAATTCACTCCGCGGCCGCACTGCCGCGGACAAGGAGCAGTCATGCGCAAGCAAGCCATCCAAAATGCCGCCTACGAAGTCGCAACGCAGGTCCGCGCCGTCGAAGATTCGATCGACCTCGCGCTCGCCGAAATCGCCGAGCTTCAGTCGCGCATTCTTCAAGCCAATTCCGTCGCCGGAGTCGGCTTCGCAGTGGTCCACCCGACCCTGGAGCGCGTCGCCAGCGCCGTGACCCGCCTGGTCGAGAGCCGCGGCGCAATCGTCGGCTGTCACGAGGCGCTCGCCAGCGCCAAAGGCCACGTGCCCGGTCTTCGAACCGTCGCAATCGGTGACGAAGAATGCCCGCCCGCCAGCGCCAAGGCCGACCTTCGAGTCGTCGCGTAAGGCTGGCGATCGATTGACTGCATGCCTCCGGGCGTGCTGCGATTGAAATCGAAATGGCCCCGACACTTTTCCGGATTCTGCTGGTACTCGTCGCGCTCTACGCCGTGGTTCGCGGCAAGCGCGACGAGCGCCAGATGGTGGCCATTCTCGTGGCCGGGGTCATTGCGACTCATCTTGTCATTTCGCCGCTTCAACACCGTTTCTCGTCGATCGAGACGAAGGTCATGCTCGTCGACATGGCCGTCTTCGCGGGCTTTCTGTGGGTGGCGCTTCGCTCGCAGCGTTTCTGGCCGCTGTGGATCGCGGGGCTGCAACTGACGACGGTGATCGGCCACTTGCTCAAGCTTGCCGATTCGGAATTGTTCTCGAAGGCCTACGCCGCCGCGATGATTTTCTGGGTCTATCCCATGCTTGTGATTCTCGTCGCCGGAACCTGGCGGAGCCAGCGCCGCAGTCGCGACTCCGAGGCGCTTCCCGCCTAGAAGCTGTTGCACCTACGCTTCTGTGTCCGCATTGGACGCCAATGACGCGCCGCAAGAAATCGCACCAGCAACACAAGCCGCAACGCCCGCGCCTGTGGGGCCGCCATGCCGTCGCTGCCGCCCTCGACAATCCCCAGCGCAGGATCGTCAAGGCGTGGGCCACGCGCGACGCTGCCGACTCGATGCGCTTCCCCGACGACGTTCCGGTCACGTTCGCCGACGTTGCCGATCTCGGCCGGCTGGTTGCGGGCGATTCGCCGCACCAGGGCGTCGTGGTCGAGGTCGAGCCGCTCGAGAGCGCCTGGCTCGACGCTCTGGTCGCCGATGCGCCGGAAAGTGCCGTTCTCCTGGTGCTCGACCAGGTCACGGACCCGCACAATGTCGGCGCCATCCTGCGTTCGGCAGCGGCCTTCGGGGCCATCGGGATCGTCACACAGGACCGCCACTCCCCGCCCGAAACGGGAACCCTGGCCAAGGCAGCCTCCGGCACGCTGGAGACGGTGCCCTGGGTGCGCGCAGTGAACCTTGCGCGGGCGCTCGAGGAAATCGCGCAGGCGGGCTTCTGGAGGATCGGACTCACCGGCGATGCCGACATGACGCTCAAGGAGGCGCTCGGCCCGAAGCGAATCGCTCTGGTCCTTGGCGCGGAAGGCGCCGGCCTGCGTCCCAACACGCGCGAACATTGCGATGCGCTGGCCCGGCTTCCGATCGCCAGCGACGTCGAAAGCCTGAACGTGTCGAATGCCGCAGCCGTCGCGCTTTACGCCGCCACCACCGGCTGATGGTCCGCACGAGCGAATCCATTCGCGACGCCGTCGAAGCGCTTGCCGAGCGAGAGAAAGCGTTCGCGCGAGTGGTCGAACGCCATGGAATCCCGGAGCCCCGGCGAAGCGAGCCGGGGGCGCATACCTTGCTTCGCACCATCGTCGGCCAGCAGGTCAGCGTCGCCGCGGCACGCTCGATGTGGTCGAAGCTGGAATCGGCGTTCGGCTCGCCGCCCGACCTTGCCGCGATCGGCAAGGCGAGCGACGACGAGCTTCGGCTGGCAGGCATCTCGCGCCAGAAAGCCGGCTATGCGCGAAGCCTTTCCGAGCTCGTGCTTTCGGGTGAGCTCGACCTCACGTCGCTTCCGAGCGACGACGAGGACGCGATAGCCCACCTTGTCAGGATCAAGGGCATTGGGCGCTGGTCGGCGGAAATCTACCTGCTATTCGCCGAAGGACGCCCCGACGTCTGGCCGGCGGGCGATCTTGCCGTTCAAATCGAGATCGGGCGGCTGCTGGGAATGAAGGAAAAACCGAGCGAAAAGCGGCTCCGCGAAGTCGCCGAAGCGTGGCGCCCGCACCGCGGCGCGGCCGCGATTCTCGCCTGGCACAGCTATAACAGCGACGTCATTTAGGACGCTTGTCGCGCGGCATCGGCGAGTGCATCCTTGCCGCCTCATCGACTCGGGGAGGCCCTGATGAAGCGGATCGACCTGTATTTTCTTCTTCTTGCGACCGTACTCCTGGTCTGCGGCGCAATTCTCGGGATCGTCATGGGCGCGCGGGAGGACTTCCAGCTCGTCCCTGTTCACGCGCACCTCAACCTCGCCGGTTGGGCGAGCCTGGCGCTGTTCGGGCTGGTTTACCGTTCCTATCCGACCTTGGCTGCGCGCAAGCTCGCACCCTATCACTTCGCCTTTTCGGCGACCGGGTCGATACTACTTCCGGCCGGAATCGCCTTGTCTGTACTCAAAGGGCAGCCGGCGCTGGCGATTGCCGCATCTTTCCTGTGGCTTGCGGGCGTGCTGATCTTTCTCGTTCAGCTCTCCGGCTTGCTGAAAACCGACCACGTCCCGGCGGCCGTTCCGGCCGAATAGGGGCGAGCCGCCAAGTGGCCGCCCAGTAGCGGCTACCTGCGCACCTGAAGCTCGTGCTCGCGCGCCGCGAGGTTGCGGGAAACGCGCGGCCCCAGGTCGACGCGGAACGGCGCCAGCTTCTCGCCGGCGGTTTGCCTGCCGACAAGGAAGCTTGCCGATGTCTGGCCGCTTCCCGTCGCCCAGCCGTAGAGTATGTTGAAGCCCACGAGCGGGACGAACAGCGTACGGTTTTCCATTTCGATCGGCTTCACCTGGTCCCGAGCGAGGAAGACGGCGGTTTCGACCTTGATGCGCTGCATTGGCCCGATCGCCGCAATGCGGTCGCCCTGGGTGATCGGATTATCGAAAAACAGCTGGATTTGCTGGTCCTGCATCGGACCGGCATTGAACATCGACGCCTGGATCAGGACATCGCGGGCCGGTGCGCTCCCGGCGTTGAAGACCGACAGTTCGAATGCAATTCCCGCCTTCTGATCGTCGAGGACGGCGCGCTGCGGCACGAATTCGAGCTGCAGCCACGGCCGCAGTCGAGCCGAGACGAGTCCGCCCGTTGGCTGCGCGGGCGCTGCCGGTGGCGCGGACTGGACCGGCGGCTTCGCGACGGGGCCAGTCGAGGGAGGTGGCGAAGGGGCCGGATTTGGAGCCGGAGGCGGAGCTGTTTCGGCCACGTCGAACGCGTGACCCCCGGCGACGGCCAGGCGTTCGCGCGGGCGCTGCCGCCACAACCACCACAAAGCGGCGCCGCCAAGCGCAAGCGCCGCAAGAAGCCACGGCCAGATCGATATTGCCGATGTCTCGCTCGCATCCGCGGGAGCGATAGCGGGCGCGGGAGTACTGTCCGGACCGGCGGCAGGCGAGGCTGCCGCTGTCGCGGAGGGCGCAGGCGCCGGCGCAGGCGCGGTTGGAGCGGCCGCGGGTGGCGCCGGTCGAGCGCGGTCGGAACGAGGCGCTTCACTGCTCGTCGCCGGAACCGCGCTCACCTTGTCCGTGCCGCTCCGCTTCGGCGCGGGCGTTTGCCCGGTGGGCGCCGGTTTGGGCGCTTGAGCTGCCGGACTCGCCGGCGGCTGCTGGCGAACAGGCGTTTGCGGCGCCGTTTCGCTCGGGCGCGTAACCGTGCCGTTGAGCGTGAAGTCCTTCAGCTGCGGCGGGCCAACGACCTCGTTCTCGGCCGGCGGCGCATCCGCTTGCTGGCCAAGCGCGGGCGCCGAGGCGACCAGCGACGATGCTGCCACAAAAAATATTCGCCGGAGCGGCTTCATGGGTCCTTCGCGATTCGATGGAGTACGCAGCTGCGCGGGCGCTCAATGCCGCCGCGCGCGCGGTACTTCAAGCACGGCGTACATTAACGCGAGTCGACCAGCACCAGCTCGCAATCGTCCACCGCCTCGATTTCCATCCGCTCCTCGCCGGTCACGGCAATCCCGTCGCGAGGGCCGGCCGGGGTTCCGTTCACCCGCACGTTGCCGCTCGACACCATATAGAGGTGGCGGTCCGGACCGGCATCGTATGCGATGCTGTCGCCCGCCTTGAGCGCCGCTCCGAGCACGCGCGCGTCGGCGTTGATCGTCAGCGCCCCGTCTCCGGCGTCGCCGCTTGCCAGGAGCTGGAAGGCTCCCTCGCGGCTGTCCTTGGGAAACGGCATTGCGCCCCACGACGGCTCAGCGCCCGGCCTGTCGGTTTCCACCCAGATCTGGAACAGGGTCGTTGCCTCGTCCTCGATATTATACTCGGCGTGGACGACGCCCGAGCCGGCGCTCATCACCTGCACGTCCCCGGCCGCGGTTCGGCCCGTATTGCCCATCGAGTCCTGGTGGGTGATCGCGCCCGTCCTGACGTAGGTGACGATTTCCATGTCCCGGTGCGGGTGCGGCGGAAATCCGCTCTTCGCGGCGATGGTATCATCGTTCCAGACGCGAATCCTGCCCCAGCCCATTCGGTCCGGGTCGTGATAGCCGGCAAAGGAAAAATGGTGGTGGGCGTCGAGCCAGCCGTGGTCGGCGTGACCGAGGCTGTCGAACGGGCGAATGTCGATCATGACGCTCAGATGGCGCGCCGCCGCACACCCTTCAAGGCGTCAGCCCTGCGCCTGCTCGAGCTCTTCGGCGAGCGCCGCGACTTCCAGCCACCGCTCCTCGGCCGCAGCCTTGTCGGCGCGCAGCCGCTCGAGGGTTCGCGTAAGTTCGGCGAACCGGTCCGGCTCGCGCGAATAGAGCGAGGGATCGTGAAGCGCCTCCTCGGCTGTCGCCATGTCGCTCTCGATGCGCTCGATCTCTTTCGGCAAGCGATCGAAGTCGCGCTGGTCCTTGTAGGTGAGCTTGGCTGCGGGCCGGCTTTCCTGAACGGGCTTCGCGGGCTTCGACGCCGTCTTGCGCTGAGGCTTTTGCGGCCGCCGCCTCTTCTCCCAGTCGTCGTAGCCGCCGGCAACGATGTCCACCTTGCCTGAGCCGTCGAGTCCAAGCGTGATGGTGACCGTCCGGTCGAGGAAGTCGCGGTCGTGGCTGACAAGCAGCACCGTCCCCTCATAGTCGGCGATAACTTCCTGAAGCAGGTCCAGCGTTTCCAGGTCCAGATCGTTGGTCGGCTCGTCGAGCACCAGCAGGTTCGCCTCGCGGGCGAATTCCCGGGCGAGCAGGACTCGCGACCGCTCGCCGCCCGAAAGAGAACCGACCGGGGCGTCGGCAATGGCCGGGTCGAACAGGAATTCCTTCAAATAGCCCTTGATGTGCTTCTTCTGGCCGCGAACGTCGATCCAGTCGCCGCCGTTTGCAAGAACGTCCTTCACGCGCTTGTCCGGCTCCATCAGCTTGCGTTGCTGATCAATGACGATGCCCGACAGAGTCTTTGCGCGCGTGACGGTGCCGCTGTCGGGGTCGATATCGCCCGTCAGCAGCTTGAGCAGCGTCGTTTTCCCCGCGCCGTTGGGGCCGACCAGGCCGATGCGGTCGCCGCGCTGGATCCGAAGCGAGAAGTCGCGGACGATCGGTCGCTCGCCATAGGATTTGCTGACGTGGTCGGCATCGATGACCGCCTTCGAGCGCACGTCGTCCTTGGCGAGCGCCAGCTTCGCGCTTCCGGGCCCGCCGAGCATCGCCGCCCGTTGCGCGCGCATTTCGTGGAGCTTCGCGAGCCGCCCCTGGTTGCGCCGCCGGCGCGCCGTCACTCCGCGCTCCAGCCAGCGAAGCTCGATCGCAAGCTTCGCGTCCAGCTTTTCGGCGGCTTTCGCCTCTTCCTCGAAGACCCTCTCCGTCCACGCCTCGAACCCGCCGAAACCGATTTCCGCGCGCCGAATCTGACCGCGGTCGAGCCACAGGCAGCTGCTGGTCAGCCGCTTCAAAAAGGTGCGGTCGTGGCTGATGACGATGAAGGCGCCGGTGAAACGGTTCAGCCATTGCTCGAGCCACTCGATCGCGCCGAGATCGAGATGGTTGGTCGGCTCGTCGAGGAGGAGCACGTCGGGCGCCTGCGCAAGCGCGCGGACGATTGCGGCGCGCCTTCTCTCGCCGCCGCTTGCCGTCGCTGCAGGCCGCTCCAGCTCGATCCCGATCTGGTCGGCGACCGCTTCCGCCTCGTGCTGCGCGGGCGCATCCTCCCCCGACAGCACCCAGTCGAGAAGCGATCCCTCGCGCCCGATCGCCGGGTCCTGCTCAAGCAGCACGACCTTCGTTCCCGGCACGATCGTCCGCCGACCCTCGTCCGGGTCGATCTGGTCTGCCAGGCACTTGAGCAGCGTGGTCTTCCCCGCCCCGTTGCGGCCGATCAGCGCCAGCCGGTCCCGCTCGCCGATATAGATGTCGAGATTGCGGAACAGCCATCCTTCGCCCTGGATGAGGCCGAGGTTTTCGTAGGAGAGGATTGGAGCCGCCATTGCCGCCCCGGTAAAAAACATGCCGGAGCAAGTCCAACCCCAAAGCGCTTGACCGCGAACGATTAGTCCCGGCTAATGTCCGAAATCAGCGGGGGGACTTCATGCAAGGTCGGGTTCGTGGGCTGTTGGCCGCAGCTCTTGTGTTCGTGGTCGCCGGTCAGTCTTCGCGGGCGAACGCCGCGCCTTTCAGCGGCTATTATATGTGCACCAACGGCCAGCGAGTGTCGGAGCCTGCCGCGATTCCGCCCGGGATGACGACCGACGACGCCAGTCGGATGCTCAACGACTGGAAGACCAAGACCGACGAATATGGGGCCCACTGCTATTTCGGGACGTCCAGCGAGATGTTCGAAAAGTTCGCGAACTATAAACGCGCGAGCCAGTCCACATACGGCGGTGTGAAAATCGTCGACTTCCAGCCGCGATGGCGATCGCTCGTTCGGTCCGCCCCTAAGGACGCCGAGACGGCAGAATCGAAGCCGGCCAAGACCGAGAGCACAGCCGCCGCCAACCCGGGCGCTTCGACAGCCAGGACGGCCGCCGATCTTGCTGCCGAGCGCGCCGAGGCAAAGGCCAGGCGCGAAGCCGAGTTCCAGGCGAAGCTTGCGGCGCATGAAAAGAGCGTTGCCGATTACAAGCGCAAGCTTTCCGAGCGCGAGGCGGAGATCGCCCGGCAACAGGCCGAGCTTGCCGCCAATGCCGAGGCTGCTGCGGCCAAGAAAGCCGCCTACGAGCGCGAGCTCGCGGAGGCCAATCGCCGGCAGCAGGAATATTTTGCAGCGCAGCGGCGCCACGCGCTTTGCCTCAGCGGCGACCAGGCCGCCTGCGCGGATATTGCCGCGAACAAGCCGGTCGAAGAGCAGCTCGCCGAAAACGACAAGCCGGAGACGTCGGACGACGATGCACGCCAGTGCGTCGCTTCGCCGGTGGTCTCGCAAGGATCCAGCAAGGGCCAGTTGCAGGCAGTCGTCATCAACGGGTGCCGCAAGGCTGTCGATGTTCGGATTTGCCTGTTGCGCACCGGCGGCTGGAACTGCGGCGTGATCTGGGGTCTGGCACCGCAGGCGAAGTGGGCCCACACATCTTTCGAAACCCAGGGGGAAATCTTCTGGGACGCACGCCTCGCCGGATCGAACAAGAAGCTGGCGCAGCCGTCGGGCAGCTAGGGGCGAAGTGGCAGTCCGACGCGCCTAGCCGGCGTCGGGCTGCTGCACCGCCACTCGGCCGCGGCTGATCGCCACCAGCATGCCCGACAACGCCAGGACCGCGCCCGCCGCGGCGACCCAGTTCCAGCGATAGCCCTCGATTGCCGTCGAGAAGGCCATTGCGATTACCGGCACCAAAACGCTGGAATAGGCCGCCTTTCCGGGTCCGATTTTCCGCACGACCGGGAAATAGAGGCTGAACGCCAGCGCCGAGGCGAAAAGGGCGAGGTAAGCGACTCCGGCCCAGTAGGCGGGACGCGTAGTGAACACCGGCGGCCCCGCAACCACGAAGGCAACCGCAATGTCGATGATCGCGCCGATCGCCATCGACCAGGCAAGCAGGCTCGCGAGGTGATGCCGCCGCACGTGCTCGCGCGCCTGGTAGACGTTCGAGGCCGAGGCACCGAGGAGCGCGAGCAGCGTCAGGCCAATGCCGGCAAGGACCTGAAGCGTCGGCGCAGGGTTGGCGCGAAGCTCGTGGATGCACAGCAAGGCGATTCCAGCCACCGCCAGCGCCGAGCCGGCAGCGAAGCGCCGCCCCGGCCGCTGGCCAAGAAAGGCCCATCCGAGCAGGCTGTTGGGGATCAGCAGAAGCGCGAACATGGTCGCGACGACGCCCGAGGTGATGTGCCGCTCGGCCAGGTAAACCGCGTTGAAGTTGATGCAGAACTGGGCGACCCCGATGAACAGCGCCGCAAGCATCCCCTGCCGGTCGAGAAGGAAGGGCCGCCCCTTGATCCGGGCGATCGCGGCCATTGCGATTGCCGCGATGACGAAGCGATAGCTGACCGACCATTGCGGCGGGACTTCTCCCAGCTGGTCGCGAATGACGATCCAGGTCGAGCCCCAGATGGTGGTGAATGCCGCGAAGGGAAGGACGATCTCGAGCAAGCTCGAGGTCCGCCGCTCGGTCATAGCGCGCGAATCGCGTCCGCGAGCTGCTCGACCGCCTCTCCGCCCTGGTCCCAGCTCGTCACCAGGCGGATTTCTCCCGGTGCCCAGTCGTAGAAATCGAAGCCCCTGGAACGCAGGGCAGCCGCTTCGTCGGGCGATGCGCGAAGGAAGATTTCGTTCGCTTCGACCGGATAGACGAGCCGGCCAGGCGCCGCCGCCGCCAACGTGGCCGCCGCCGCGTTCGCGGCGCGTGCGTTGTCCAGCCACAGGTCGTCCTGCAGCATCGCAAGGATCTGCGCGGCGAGGAAGCGGCCTTTCGACAGCAGGTGCCCTGCCCTCTTCCGCCGCACCGCAATCTCGCCGGCAAGGTCGGTCCGGAACAGGATCAGCGCCTCCGCGCTCAGGCCGCCGTTCTTCACGAAGCCGAACGACAAGGCATCCACCCCGGCGCGCCAGGTCACGTCGGCAGGGCTGTCGCCGGTGCTTGCGATCGCGTTCGCAAAGCGCGCCCCGTCCATGTGGAAGCCGAGGTCGTGCTTGCGCGCTGCCTCGCCGAGTGCGGCCACTTCGCTCGCGCGGTAAGCAAGCCCGTATTCGGTGGCGTTGGTGATCGACAGCGCTTTCGGCTGCACCTGGTGCACGTCCTTGCGAATTCGCCCGACCGCTTCCTCGACCGCCTCCGGCGCGACCTTCGCGCCCTCGCCGCCGAGGAGCATCAGCTTGGCACCGTGCGTGAAGAAGCCGGGCGCGCCGGCCTCGTCATTCTCGATGTGCGCGTCCTCGTGGCACAGGATCGCTCCGTAGGGCGGGCACAGCGCCGCAAGCGCGAGGCAATTGGCAGCGGTGCCGGTGGTCACCCACAGCGCCTTTACCTCGCGTTCGAACAGGTCGGAGAAGGCGCCGTCGAGCTTCCGGCTCCATTCGTCGCCGTCATAAGCAGTGTCGAGCCGGTTCGACTCCAGGATGGCCTCGATTACCTTCGGATGGGCGGCCGCAGCATTGTCGGAGAAGAAGCGCATGCCCGCGCATGGCCGCATCGCCGGGAGCTTGGCAAGGTCAGAAAATTGACACTCCGCCGCCCGCAAACCTCAGCCGTGCCGTCAACAGCGCCCGAAAGACGTTGTATCCGCCGGTTTGCGGGAAATAGGCATGGAAGAAGATGTGCGGCGTTCCGTCCGGTCCGCAGGCGACTGACGGATGGCCCGGGGCCGACCAGCTCCTGCCCGACTTGAGCAGGGGCTGCGGCTGCTTCACGTACGGACCGAACAGACGATCGGCGACCGCGACTCCGATTCCGTAGGCCGGATCGGTGAAATCGTTGGCCGCGTAGAACAGCCAGTATCGCCCGTCCTCTTTCCACAGGAACGGTCCCTCGACCACATGCCCCTCCCACTCGGCGCTGTTGGTCAGGATGGTAACCGGCGCGCCGACCAGCGATTTCCCGTCGGCGGCCATTCGCTGGGCAATGATCGGGGTCCGCATCGCCGCCACGATTTCCTCGGCGCCATCACAGCCGGCAAGCACCTCGTGCAGCCGCGTCCACGACGACACCGCCGATCGAATGAACGGCTGCATCAGGAAAAATCGCTCGATCGGCCGGCGAGGAGCCGCGAGCGGCTCGACCGCGGCAGCGAATCGCGCCGTTCGCCGGTCGGTCTCGCTTTCGAAAACGCGGTCGATCAGCTCCGGGCGCTCGCGAAAGAATGCAGCGAGCTTTCGCGGCCACAGCCCGTTCCGATCCTCCTTCCACAGCAGGTAGGGCGCCCCATCGTCCTCGACGAAGATGTGCGCGTCGATCGCGCCGCCGGTGAGAAGCGGCCGGCCGAGATCGCTCCAAGGCCCCTTCGGCGTTTTCGCCCTCGCCAGCCCGATGCCAAGAGCAAGACTCCTGTCGCGCGCCGTGTAGGCCAGCCAGTATTCGTCGCCGACGCAGGCGATTTCCGGAGCCCAGAAATCCCCTGTCCGAACGCCGTGCGCCGTCCACGGCGGCGCGTCCCCTTCCGGGAACACGAAACCCACGTGGCGCCAATGGTCGAGATCGTCGGAATGGAGCAGCGGGAAGGCGTCGGGCGCATCGTTCGACGTTGCCGTGAGATAATAGCCTTCGCCGGTGCGGATCACAGCCGGATCGCCGTAGCCTGACAGGATGTTCGGGTGGACGTTTTCGGTCAGCAGCGGTTGCCACGGCGGATCGGACGCGTCGCTTCGAGCGGGGGCCGCGCTTTCCGGCGGTCGCGTTCCGAAATCCTCCGCCAGCCGCGCGTAAAACCGGGAGAAATCCGCCTGGTCTCGGCCTTGCAGCGGATAAACCTTCGTCACCCCGCCGAAGCGCACCGCAATCGTCAGTCCCTCGCCGCTGTCGGCGAGTTCGACATCGAAGCAAGCAGTTGGGCTCACCGCATGGCCTGCGCGCAATGTCCCCCGGACTGTCTGCAGGCGATTTCCGGCTTCGACAGTCCCCCGGACTGTCTGCAGGCGGAAATGGTGCTGCCGGTGAGGATTGAACTCACGACCTCAGCCTTACCAAGGATGCGCTCTACCACTGAGCTACGGCAGCACGTTGATGAGAAGACGCGGCGCTATGGCCAAGCGTCCAACCGGCGTCAACCCGACCTTGCCCGGTTCGAGCCGCGCAGGCAATGTACCGCCATGGGACAGCAGGACAAGTCGCGCGAGGAACGGCTGGCGAAAGCGCTTCGCGAAAACCTCAAGCGCCGCAAGGCGCACGCGCGCGAACTCAAGCCCGAGCCCAAGGAAAAGCGCGGCTAGATCGGGGCGCAGGCTTTCTCGAGCCACTGCCGGTTTGCGCCGTCGAGCTTCGGGCCGATCTTCTCCGCCACCTGGCGGTGATAGTCGTTCAGCCACTCGACTTCCTTGTCGCTGAGCATGTCGGTCTTCACCAGCCGCGTGTCGATGGGGGCAAAGGTCAGCGTCTCGAAGCCGAGCATGTCCTTCTCCGCGCCCTCGATCTGCTTGGCGACGACCAGCACCAGGTTCTCGATTCGAATCCCGTACTCTCCGGTCTTGTAATAGCCGGGCTCGTTGGAAAGGATCATCCCCTCGGCCAGCGGCTCGTCGCCGCCGCTTTGGCCGCTCGTGATCGGCGCAATGCGCTGGGGACCTTCGTGCACGCCGAGAAAGCTTCCAACGCCGTGGCCGGTCCCGTGGGCGTAATCCAGCCCAGCTTCCCACAGCGGCCGGCGGGCGAAACTGTCGAGTTGCGTCCCGCGAGTCCCCTTGGGAAAGACCGCAGTGGCGACCGCGATATGGCCCTTCAGCACGCGCGTGAAGCGATCGCGCATTTCGTCCGTCGGCTCGCCGATCGGCACGGTGCGCGTGATGTCGGTGGTCCCGTCGACATACTGGCCGCCCGAATCGATCAGGTAGAGCGAGCCGCTTTCGAGCTTGCGGTTGGTCTTTTCGCTCGACCGGTAGTGGACGATTGCGCCGTTCGGCCCCGCGCCCGAAATCGAATCGAAGGACAGGTCCTTGAGCTCCGGGTTCTCTCGGCGGAGGGATTCGAGCTTGTCCGAGGCCTTGAGCTCGTCGACGTCGCCCGTCGGCGCTTCCTCGTCGATCCAGTGAAGGAATCGCGCGATCGCTATCCCGTCGCGATTCTGCGCCGACCGCTGGCCGGCGATTTCCGCTTCGTTCTTGATCGCCTTGGGAAGAACCACCGGGTCGCGCAGCGCCAGGACTTTGGCGCCGGCCTTCTCCAGTGCGTCGAAAATGGCCGAGACCGCGCGTTCCGGATCGACGGCAACGGTCTTCCCCTCGAACTTCGAAAGCGCCTGCTCGAATTCGCTGCGCTCGTGCAGGCGAACGCCGTTGCCGAGGTGCTGGCGAACTTCCGGTCCGACCTTCTCGGACGCGACGAACAGGTCAGCCGTGCCGTCGCTGTTGACGATGGCGTAAGCCAGAGCGACGGGCGTATGCGTGACGTCGGCGCCGCGCACGTTGAACGCCCAGGCAATCGAATCGAGCGCCGACAGGACCGCCGCGTCCGCCTCGTTCTTTTCAAGCCATTCGGCGATGTCGGTGCGCTTCGCGGCCGAGCTCTTCCCGGCAAGCTCGTCCGGCTGGACGACCAGCTTGGCGTCCGACATTTCCGGCCGGTCGCGCCAGATCTTGTCGATCGGGTTCTCGCCGACGGCGACCAGCTCCGCACCGCGGCTGCCAAGCGCCTGCTTCGCCTTCTTCACCCACTCGCGGGTGTGAAGCCACGGATCGTAGCCAATGCGTGCGCCCTTGGGCGCATGATCCTTGAGCCAGCCCGCGACGCTCGTTTGCGGCACCGACTGATAGCTCCAGTCGTCGGCGCTGACCTGGCTTTTGACCTGGAGCGTGTAGCGCCCGTCGACGAAAATCGCGGCCTCCTGCGGAAGCACGACCGCCGATCCCGCCGATCCCTCGAAACCGGTCAGCCACTGCAGCCGCTGCGCATAGCTGCCGATATATTCGCTCATATGCTCGTCGGTCAGCGGGACGACGAAGCCGTCGAGACGGTCGGATTTCAATTGCTCGCGAAGAGCGGCGAGGCGGTCTGCATGGCTGGACATGGCCGCTACCTAGGCTCGCCGGCGGCCGGCAACAAGGTGGCGGGCAAGCGCCTAAAGTCACTAAAGTCACGCGGTTTGGCGGCTTTTGGTGTGACCCTAAGCGATCGAGCGGGCGCGGCGCGCGGCGCGCCACGAGATCGGGGATAATGTTCGGCCATGGTCCGAGTGAAGCACGGCTGGGCTCCTGTAGGACAGCCAATTCGCCAGTGTCGGTTTACGACCCATTGCGGACATTCAAGCCATCAGAAATCCGGTGCTCTCGAAAATGCCGCGAGGCCAGCGTAGCAGGCGACTAGTGCAAGCACTCCGACACCCCAAGCTAAGCTGCGTCGGTGCCAAATCCGTTCAACGACTAGTGCAATGATAACTGCTGCGACCATTGCGTAGCCGAGCGGAACGATGAACCAGAAGCGAGCGAGCATCGATGGAGCATCGCGGGGCACGACTGCGCGGTCAATGTCCGCTTTCCACCCTGAGCTGCCGCGACCGCGGTTCACTCCTCGCGGACGCTAGTCTGTCTTGCCAAAATCTCGCTGCGGGTCAGGGCCGAAACGTGCTTCGTTCAGCCAGCGGATAACCTTGAACATCCAATTCCAGACAAACCAAAATGCGACGCCAAAGGCGACAAGGCCAAGCCCGCCAGCTGCGTCTCGCCAGCCGTAGCCCCATCCGAAGTGCCACAGCGCGTCAGCGGCGGCGGCAGTCGTGAACAGCGCGGCAACCGCTATCCACAGAGGAATGAATATACGACCGAAGCGCCAATTCCAGCGCGTCAATCGATGCACGAACGATGCGTAACTCACGGTGAGAGGGTATATCGCCAAATGTCCGTTTTCCACCCATTGCGGTCACTCGAACTGCTGTTACCCTCTGCACATGGGGTGCCGCCCGGTTCTCGCTCTACTGCTGCTGACTGGATGCTCGGGCCAGCAGCCGCTTCCGCCGATAGCAACAGGTCTCCCAAGCGACGTTCGAAAGGCCGAAGCCGAGTTCAACCGGAGAGTCGTTGAGGAGTTTCCGTCCAACACTCCCGAGACAGCCGTTCGTGCAACGCTGTCGGGGCAAGGTTTTGCGGTGGGCGGATCGGGAGCCGAACTCACGCGCCGCCACTTTCCGTGCACCACGAAATGGATTGTCCGCTGGCACTCCGCCGCTGGAAAGTTGACGAGCATTCGAGGGATCTACGGCTACATCTGCCCATAGAGCTGGTGTCCGCTTTCCACCCAAAACGGACGCGACAGTAAGCGGCCCATTGCCGACATTTGGGTGGCATGACACTCTCGTCACATGAAGGTTGCGGCCGCAGGTCTGCTGATGTTGTGCATGAGCGGCTGCTCATCTCCCGGAGTCTGGCAGCGCAACGAGCTGCTCGACAAGATTGAGGCGTCGATTCATCTCCCGGCAGGCGCAAAGCCGATCAATTCCTACGTCCGCTACTACGCTCCAGCGGGAACTGACATCGCTGCGATGTATATGCTGCCCGGTTTGGACGAGCTTCCACCGGGACAGGGTTGTGAGCAACTCGGCGAGAACAGGGCCAGCGGGCCATGCACCTTTGGCTGGCCGAAGAGCACCAACGTAGGGGCAGGAAACCGCGTGTGGCTTTCTGGCCTTGAGAAGCTACCCATGCCGGCGAAGGACGCTGGTCACTGCAGCGTCGTTACCTTTGGATACCGAATATCGGATGGCCAGTTCCTGGACCTCGCCTGTTACGACGAACAGCCTGTTGACCGCTAGGGTCCGCTTCCACCCATTGCGGACACTAGCCATTGGCCGCTCCAAGCGAGGCTAAAGGCAAGAACGGGAGCTACTGTCGGTTTGAGATCGACGTATTTGCTCCCTCACCCGCTGGACTATCTCGCGGTCCTGTGGAGCCAAATCGACGGTCTTGCGAGTGGCCGTATCCGTTACGTGGTACAGACATTCAGCGTATCCGTACGGTGGTTTGCCGCGAAGGCTGCGTGTCTCAGTGAAAATGCGACGGTCGTCATGGCCTACGGCGGTGACATTGCTCAGCACCACCAAGCTGTCAGGACCAATAAGCCACGACTTTCCGCGATCCGCCACTCGGATCGTGTAGTCGCCCGGAAGGTGTTCGCCGCATCCAGCAACTGCCAGAACACCAACGGCAAGCATCGCGTATCTGATCATCTTATTACTAATGCACCGCTAGCGTCCGCTTTCCACCCAAAACGGACACTAGGCGCGCGCACCGGCGGCCCCTCCCTTCGCAGGGAGGGGAGCGGTTTGCCTATTTCGCCGCGGCGGATTTCGCGATCACGGTGACCGGCTGCTTGCCGGCGACATATTTGGCGACCAGCGCCTGCACGTCGGCGGCGGTGACTGCCTTGAGCCGGTCGATGGTTCCCAGGACTTCGCCTTCGACCCGCGGATCGCGCATCACCTGCGACAGCTTGGCCGCCCAGAAGCCGTTCGTTTCCCGCTTCTTGCGTTCGGTTTCGATCAGCGGCTGCTTGGCGCGCGCAAGCTCGTCGGCGCTGACGGGCTTCGAGGCGAGATCGGCGATCTGCTCGCCCAGGAGCGTGTGGAAGGTGTCGAACTTCTCCGGCGGCGTTTCCAGCGTCACGCCCAGGAAGCCCATTCCCCGGACAGGTCGACGGCCGAAACCGCGTTCACCTGCGGCGAGTAGGTGATCCCGAGATTTCTCGCGAACCGTGTCGACGAGGCGGCTCGCCATGATCGCCGCCGCCACATCGGCAACGGCGCTCGTTTCCGGAGCGGCGAAATAGTCGGGAAGCGGGAAATATTCGCCGTAATAGGCCTGGTCGGCCCTTCCGTTGTGGGTGAAGACGTACGGCGCCGGCCGCGGCCTGGCCATGGCGACCTGCGGCATTTGACGACGTGAACGGCTGGCCGCCCGGGCCCGCCGCGAACGTCGCCTGGGTCGCCGCAATCGCCTGGTCGACCGTGACATCGCCGACCACGACCACGTCGGCCTGCGATCGCCAGCGGCGCTTTCAGGAGAGTGGCGAGGTCATTCGGGTTCAACGCTCGCCAGGCCTTTTTCGGTCGGAAGAACCTGGAAACGCGTGTCGTTGCCGACCATCAGCGCCTGCGCTCCGCGGCTGTAGACGGCGCCGGGGTTGCCGGCGATCTGGCCCGCAATCATCGGCGCGACCGATTTGGCCTTCTCGATCGCCTCGGGCCGGAAGCCCGTGTCGCGCGCATAGGCGGCGAGCATCTGCATCTGGGTCAGCAAATCGGCTGGCCGGGTTTCGCCCTTGAGAATGAACTCGCGGTTTCCGGCATCGAACCCGACGGACGCAACCTTGTCATTCTCCTGCGCCCACTGCGTGATCTGCGCGAGCGGCAGCTTTTCGGTTCCGACCAGCGGAAACAGCTGCGTTTCCCAAAGCGAATCGGCGCGGTCCGGCTGAACCCCGGAGCGGCCGTTGCCGAGCAGCGACGGCGACCGAGATTTTGCCCTTTTCGAAATCCGTCGGCTTGACCAGAAGCCGCGTGCCGTTGGCGAAACGGACGAGAGTCGTTCCGAGCTTGGCGTTCGACGGTCTTCGACGTTACCGCGCCGGCTTTTCCGAAGTCGGTATACGGCCACTCGATTGTCGCCTGCTTTGCCGCCGCGCCAAGCGGCCGGTGAATAGGCGGTACTCAGTTCCTTCGCAAGCTCGGCGTTTCCGGCCGGGTCCTTTTCGGCCGAGCGGAACAGGATCGGGCCCTCGTTCGGCGAAAGCCACTTTGAGCGCGGAATTCACCTGCTCGGGCGTGACGTTGTCGAGGATCGGTGTCGCGAAGCGCGAGGTTCTGTGCCGGGCTGGTGATAGATTTCCTTGTCGTTCGTGGTGCTGACGATGGCATTGGCGATGTCCGCCGACTTGCGGGCCGGAGCCGTCGAAACGGCGTTTTCGAGCTGCGTCCTGACGGTCGAAACCGCGCGCTTGAGCTCGCCGGGGCTGAACGCCGTCGCGAAGCAGCATCCGCTGTTCGGCGGTGACGGCGTCGAGCGCTTCGGGCCATTTTTCGGGCGTGGTCGTCACACGTCGATCGACGTCAGCGAGCCCGGAATGGAGGAGCGACCGCGCACTTCCATCGTCTGCGCACCGACGAACGGGCTTCCGGGCTTCAACGCGCGGTCGGCAAGCCTCTGGTTGAGGACCGTAAGCGCGACCTGGCGGAGCAGCATTTCGCGGTCCAGGGCCTCGGTTTCGGCGCGGCGGTCGGCCGGCCCCACCCATTCCAGAGTCACCTGGTCGGGAACGCCGGGAGAGACCATCTCGCCCACCTTGTCGGCGCCCGTCGGCGTGCCGAGATCGATCGAATCGGGCGATCCTGCCGCCTTCCAGTCGGAGAAGCGGGCGACAATCTGCTTTTCGACCGCTGCCGGATCGATGTTGCCGACCACGACGATGGTCGCATTGTCCGGCCGGTAATTGGCGCGGTAATAGCGCTCGAACTGGTCGTGACCGGCAGTCTTGATGACCTCGGTCTTGCCGATCGGCCAACGATTGATCAGGCGCGTGCCGTCGAACGCGGTCGCGAATTCCGCTTTCGCCATCCGGTAGGTCGGCGTGTCGCGCAGCCGCTCCTCTGACAGGATCACGCCGCGCTCGGCGTCGATCGCCGCCGGAGCGAGATTGAGCCGTCCGCCGATTTCGCGAAACAGGGTCAGTCCCGTGTCCAGCGCAGCCGCATCCGCTTTGGGGAAGTTGAACATGTACACCGTCTCGTCCTGGGCGGTGAAGGCGTTGGTATCGGGGCCGAACTGCAGCCCCTGCCGCTGGAGCATGTGGACGACTTCGCCGTCGGCGACGTTCGTGCTTCCGCGGAAGGCCATATGCTCGATGAAGTGGGCAAGCCCCTGTTCGTCGTCACGCTCCTGCAGCGAACCGGAACCGATCCGCATCCGCATGGCTACGCCGTCCTTCGGCGTCTCGTTGTGCATGATCGCGTAGCGGAGCCCGTTGGGCAGGGTCCCGAACCGGACCGCCGGGTCGGCTTTTCGGCCGGTGTAGTCCTGAGCCCACTTTCCAGGCTGTTCCAGCGGCGCTTGCTGGGCAAGGACCGGAGCAGCGCCAAGCGCAAGAGATGCGGCGACAGCGGCGGTTGCGACGCACGAAAACAACGACTTACGGATCATGGAAATTCCCCCGGTACACGCACGGAACGGCATCGCGATCATAGCCGCGAAGGCGTGCGCCGCAACTCGTTAGCCGTGCATCGCGCCGGGGGTGTCGGTATCGCCCTTCCGCGCTAAGAGCGGGCACATGAACAAAAGCGCCAATCTCCCCGCCCCGCCCAAAGCCGAACAAAAACCCCACAGTTTCGAATTTCACGGCCACAGGGTCGAGGACCCGTACGCCTGGCTTCGCGATCAGGGCTATCCCAGCGTCACCGACGAAAACGTCCTCTCCTACCTGAAGGCCGAGAACGCATATTTCGAGGCGTGGAAGGCGCCGCACAAGCCGCTCGTGGACGAGCTCTTCGAGGAGATGAAGGGCCGGATCAAGGAAGACGAAAGTTCGGTCCCGATCCGCGACGGCGACTGGCTCTACTGGTGGAAGTTCAAGCCCGGTGCGCAATATCGCAGCTGGTACAGGAAACCCGTTGCAGGAGGCGACGACCAGCTCATCTTCGACGAACCGGCGGAAGCCGAGGGAAAGGACTATTTCAGGCTCGGCGCGCTCGAAGTGAGCCCGGACGGCAAGCTGTTGGCGACGATGACCGACGCCAACGGGTCGGAGCGGTTCGTGCTGACGATTCGCGACCTTTCGACCGGCAAGGACATCGAGTCCATTACCGAGGTCGGAATCGGCTCGCCCGTGTGGTCGAGCGACAGCGCCGGGATCGTCTTCACCGAAGTCAACGACAACTGGCGAAGCTATCGCGCCCGCTATCACCGCCTTGGAACGCCGCCCGGCGAAGACCGAACGATTTACGAAGAAACCGAAGACCTCGGCTTTTCGGTCGGAATCGACAATTCGCAGGACCGCAGCCTCATTTTCATCGCCACGGGCGACAACACCACCAGCGAAGTGCGCTTCGTCCCCGCCTCCGACCCTCTTGCCGAGCCGGTGCTGATCGCTCGCCGCAAGGAGGGGGTCGAATATTCGCCCGACGCGGCGCACGGGAAACTGTGGATCGTCACCAACGACGACCACGTCAATTTCCGCCTGGCCGAGGCCGATATCGACAATCCGGGCGACTGGAGAACCGTCATCGCGGGTTCCGACCGCGTCTATCTCATGGGCGCGGCGAGCTATCGCGACCACATTGCCATGCACCGGCGCGAGGACGGTCTCGACCAACTCATCCTGCGCACGTACGGGGGCGAAGAGACCCGAATACCGTTCGACGAAGCGAGCTATTCCGCCGGGTTCGCGGGCAATCCGGAATTCGCTCCCGAGGCCTACCGCATCGGCTATTCGTCGATGGTCACGCCCGGGACCGTTTACGATTACCACCCGAAGAGCGGCGAGCTCGAAACGCTCAAGGTCCAGGAAATTCCGTCGGGCTACGACGCATCGCAATATGCGACCGAGCGGCTGATGGTGCCGGCGCGCGACGGCAAGCAGGTCCCCGTCTCCGTGGTGTATCGCAAGGGCTTCGAGAAGAACGGCGAGGGCAAGCTCTTCCTCTACGCCTATGGCGCGTACGGCCACGCTATTCCGCCGGGTTTTTCGACCGCTCGAATCAGTCTGCTCGATCGCGGCTGGGCCTATGCGATCGCGCATATCCGCGGCGGCGACGACCTTGGCTACAACTGGTATCTCGACGGCAAGCTGACCAAGCGCAACAACGCCTTCACCGACTTCGTGGATTCGGCGAAGGGGCTGGTTGCCGCGAAGTTCACCAGGCCCGGGCGCATCGCGATCAACGGCGGATCGGCGGGCGGCGAGCTGATGGGGGTGGTCGCCAATACCGACCCGCAGCTGTGGGGCGCGGTGGTCGCCGACGTGCCTTTCGTCGACGTCCTCAACACGATGCTCGACGATTCGCTTCCGCTAACCCCGGGCGAGTGGCCGGAGTGGGGCAATCCCTTGAAGGACAAGGCGGCGTTCGAGCTGATCCGGAGCTACAGTCCGTACGACAACGTGAAGGCCCAGGATTACCCGCCGATGCTGATCACGGGGGGCCTGAACGACCCGCGCGTGACCTATTGGGAGCCGGCGAAATGGGCAGCCAAGCTCCGCGCGACCAAGACGGACGACAATTTGCTGCTTCTCAAGATCAACATGGGTGCCGGGCACGGCGGGAAGTCGGGCCGCTGGGAGCATTTGCACGAGGTCGCGGAAAGCTTCACTTTCGTGCTGACTGAGGTGGCGTGACGGCAAGCGGTAGCGTGGCTTGGCGAGGCGGAGTAAGCAACAGCCGATGACTCGGGCCGTGCTTCACGATTACTACCGCTCGTCGGCGGCCTACCGGGTGCGGATCGCGCTCAATCTCAAGGGCGTGCATTACGAGATAAGGCCGGTGAACCTGCTGGAAAGCGAGCAGGCCGGCCGCGCCTACCGGTCGCTCAACCCGCAGGGCCTCGTTCCGATGCTCGAGATGAACGATCGCAGGATCACGCAAAGCCTCGCCATTTGCGACTATCTCGACGCAACCTTTCCCGAGCCGCCCTTCGTTCCCGCCGATGCCGCGGACCGCGCGCATGTGCTCGCCCTGGCGCTCACCGTCGCCTGCGACATTCACCCGCTCAACAACCTGCGGGTCCTGAAATATCTCAGCGGCACGCTCCACCAGGAGCAGGAGCAGCGGGACCACTGGTACGCCCACTGGGTGACGGAAGGCTTCGACGCGCTGGAGGCGATGGCCAGGCCGCGGGCGGGTGCCTTCCTGTTCGGGAATACGCCCACGCTTGCCGACATTTGCCTGGTTCCGCAGATGTACAATGCGCGGCGGTTCAATGTCCCTGTCGATGGGTTCCCGACGCTCGTTCGAGCGGACTCGAGCGCGACCGCCCTTCCCGCCTTCGCGGCGGCTCATCCCGACCTCCAGGAGCAAGCGCAATGAACCGCGTCGACAGCATGAACCGCGGGATCGAGAACACGAGCGCTCTCGATTCGCTCGACATTCCCTCCCTGAAGGGAAAGGTCAGCGACGAGGAATGGAAGATCCGGGTCGATCTTGCCGCCGCCTACCGGATGGTCGCCGCTTATGGCTGGGACGACCTCATCTTCACGCATTTGTCGGCGCGCATCCCGGGCGAGGAGCATCACTTCCTGCTCAACCCGTACCAGCTGATGTTCGAAGAGGTGACGGCCTCGTCGCTGGTGAAGGTCGACGTGCAGGGTAATCCGGTCGATCCGACCCCGTTCATCACCAACCCGGCCGGCTTCACGATCCATTCGGCGATCCACATGGCGCGCGAGGACGCACAGGCGGTGATGCATCTGCATACGCCTGCTGGACAGGCGGTCGCCGCCCATTCGGAGGGGCTGTTGCCGCTGACCCAGACCGCCATGCTGGTCCGGCACGATGTCGCGTTTCACGATTATGAAGGAGTCGCCGTCGATCTCGACGAGCGCGAGCGGCTGGTCGCCGACCTTGGGGACAAGGGCGCGATGATCCTTCGCAATCACGGCACGCTGGCGGTCGGGAAAAGCGTCGGCGAGTGTTTCGTGAAGCTCTACTTCCTCGAGCGGGCGTGCCAGGCGCAGGTGATGGCGCTGTCGGCGGGCAAGGACGTGAACATGCCGCCGCAGGGCGCGCCGGAAGTGACTGCCGAACAGGGCGCGGCGGGGCTCAACGTCGCCGCCAACCTGCTTGCCTGGCCGGCGCTCAAGCGCAAGGCCTATCGGCTCGACCCGAGCTTCGCGACCTGAAGCCGCGCGTGGCGGGGGCGGCAAACGTCGGTGATTACCGCGCGCTTGCGAAGGCGCGGCTCCCGCATTTCCTGTTCGAATATCTCGACGGCGGCTCGTACGGCGAGGTAACGCTGGCGCGGAACGTCACCGACCTGGAAGCGGTCGCGCTTCGTCAGCGCGTGCTTCGCGACGTTTCGCAAATCGACCTCTCCACGGAGCTGTTCGGCCGCCACTGGGCGATGCCGGTCGGCCTCGGCCCGGTCGGGTTGGCGGGGCTTTATGCGCGCCGGGGCGAAGTGCAGGCGGCGCGCGCCGCTGCCGCCGCGAATGTGCCGATGGCGCTGTCGACGGTCAGCGCCTGTTCGCTAGCGGAAGTCGCCGAAAGCGGACACGTGCCCTGGTACCAGCTCTATTTCGTCAAGGACCGCGGCTTCGTCGCCGACCTGATCGAACGAGCGAAGTCGCAAGGGTGCGAAGCGCTCGTTCTCACCGTCGACCTGGCGGTGCCGGGATCGCGCTATCGCGATACGCGCGCGGCCGGTGCGGGGCTGCGCCGCATGGTGCAGCTCGCCGCCCGGCCCGACTGGCTTTGGGACGTCGCAATCCGCGGCCGCCCCATCAGCCTCGGCAATCTCGAGCCGATTGTGGGAAAGAAGGCGCCGCTCGCCCATTTCCAGAAGTGGATTCACGACAATTTCGACCCGTCGGTCAGCTGGCCCGACGTCGAATGGGTTCGAAACCGCTGGGACGGCAAGCTGATCGTCAAGGGCATTCTCGACCCCGACGATGCCCGCGCGTGCGTCGACAACGGCGCCGACGCCATCGTCGTGTCGAATCACGGAGGACGGCAACTCGATGGCGTGGTTTCGACGGCGCGCGCTTTGCCCCGGATCGCAGAAGCGGTCGCCGGCAAGCTTCCGTTGCTGGTCGACGGAGGCGTTCGCTCGGGGCTCGACGTGGTGCGGATGCTCGCGCTCGGAGCCGACTTCGTCCTCTTGGGGCGCGCCTGGGCCTATGCACTCGCCGCAGCGGGCGAAGCGGGCGTCGCGCACGTGCTCAGGCTTATCGACGCCGAAATGCGCGTTGCCATGGCGCTCACCGGCCACGTGAACATTGGCGAGATCGGCCCGGAAACGGTCGATCGGAGCGCCCGTTAGCGCCCTTCCGGCGCGCGTTCGTTCCACCGAGTTTGCTGGTCAGCCAGGTCGAGTGCGAAATCGTCCCTTTGCGATTTTCGCTGTAAAGATGCCCGCTGCTCGAAAGCCGACCCCGCAAGAGCGTCCATGAGCGGCCGCTGGCCCTCCCCGAGGCGGGCAGAAAAAGTGGTCGGGGAGAGAGGATTCGAACCTCCGGCCCCTGCCTCCCGAAGACGTATCTCCTCCCCTCACCAGAGAGCAAGCCATGCGCCCTGGAGAGAACAGAATGTGATCAGAACTCGTGTTTTGCGGTCTTTTTCGGCCTCGAAGGTTCAAAGTGAACCTCGACCCCTGTCTATTTGCGCCTCCAGACACACCCAAGTCTGCCACTCCCGCAGCTCACTAGCTCTGCAAGCGCTTCGCATGGCCACTCACGGGAGCGTTCTCTCAGCCGATTCGCTCCAGACGAAAGGTGCCAGCGTTACGATCCAGCCTGGCACACTAAGCCACCAAGGTTATCCTCGGCAAAAGCCAGGTTCTCGATCAACTCGACGAAGCCCAGCCTGGATTTCCATTCACCCGGAGCATCGCTCTTCCAGTTTTCGTAGGCGGTGCCACGTTCAAGAAATCGGTCCTGCCAGAGCGTCACGGCCACTTTATCTGCGCCGCGTCCAGACCAGCTCCACTGGACGTTCTTGCAGCTGACGCCGAAGTGTTCGAAGCAGTCTGTAAGTGAATATTTTTTGGCCATTCGTGTGGCTTACGGCGCTGTCCGGGCTCGGGCTTGAGGCGTTGGTCGTCTGAGCCGCATGGTGGAGTAGAGATCGTCCTCGGGTGGTTGTCGATGGAACCTTCTCGCCGGATACTTAGGATGGCAGACGACGCTCTTCAGGATCGAAACAGGACGCGAACCTGAGGGCGGTTTTCTCAAGCTCAAAGACGGTTGCCAGTTCTGCCGGGGAGTAGGCGGCGCGACCGACCGCGAGGCGGACTCGCCGGATAAGCCACGAGATATCGGGCAACGGGAACAGAGCCTTCTCTAACATCGCGAACTTTCTCGAGAACTCCTGCGCTCTCGGGTAGATGGCGTTGAACGTCGAAATCGCTTCAGCAAACTTCCTGCCGCGCGCCACGGTTTCCCGTTCGAGGATCACGAGCTGACCGCGCACGCGCTCTGTTTCGGCGATGAACTTTTTCGCCTTCGCCCTTGATCGCCACGATGCGACTGCGACGACTGGCGCAAACACGATACCGCCCAAAACCAGCGTTCCGCCGGCCATGCCGGCGCCTCCGGCTGCTAGTGCGCCGCCTCCAAACCAGGCGAGCGTCGCGTTCGTGGCCGCGACACCCGTCAGCGCCGCTATTCCCGTTCCAGTGGAAGCCGACCCGACGAGACGACCACTGCCCAGGTTCCGGCCGTGACCACCGATCCGTAGCCTAGGCCTTCTCCTGCAGAGAGCGCAGCCGAGTAGCTCGACACAACGCGATCGACCTTGGCGAGACTAGGCGGTCGACTTCAGCGGAGGCGCTCTCACCCGGAGGGCGCCGGCCGACAGGTGCCGCCCGGTGTAATGACAGCCTGCGTGCAGCGCGTTCGAGAAGCTTCATCGATGAGATTGTGAGCTCGCCCAGGTCGCGAACTGTTTTCTGCAGCCTCGCATCAAGCGCGATCAGTTCTTTGCGACTTCTTTCGTACTTCGAGAAGACAAGATCGTACTCTTCGCGGGCAGCCTTTACCTGTTCAAAGCCGCCGAGAGTGACGAGGTTGCTCGCAACGTCAGTGAAACCCACGATACCTGAACCTCCCGTATCCCCCGACGCACAGCGACAATGCCGATGCGCTGCTTCGAAAGCGTTAACCTTGAGATCGCCGGGTCGGAAATTCTGCCCAGCCGCTCAAAACGAACGCGCCAAGGGCCGTCAGGCGCCAGAAAGACGTGTGGCATTATCCCGTACCGCGGCTTCTGAACTGAAGATCCCGAAGCAGCCCGTGTCCACCGAGTTTCTCTATTTCCCTTCTGAAAACCGGCCACGGAATAGATTGCTCGCCAAACTGTCGGAAGACCTCGTCGAGGAAGACATCCCGCTCCCGCTGAATGTGAACAACGCGGTCCTGAATAGAACTAGGCAAGTCTCCTGAAGAACCTCGGCGCAGCGTTACTGCGCAAAGCTGATGCTCCGGCAACCCATGCTCCCGACGCAAAGAACGCTTGTGAGTGGCTCTTTCGCGTTCAAACACTCCGCGGAACCTGGGCCCTGTTGCTCGAGGTAGCGCTCCAGCTGGATAGCGGCGACACAGTTCGCCAGCGCTCGCGCAGCCAGCTTTCTGTCCTCCGCAAGCTTTTCGGCGAGTGCGCCCGTTGCCTTTGCTGCAATCGCGAAATGCGATGCAGAAGAGGTAGCGCCACGTGCCGTTCCTGCCACTGCATCTCTGCTTTCGGTGCCAGAGAATTGCGACGACGCAGGGCTGGTCGAAACCTCTCGATGGAACGCGCCCTCTGCGATCAAACTGTCGAACGGTAATGGACCTGCGGATTTGGCTGCAGCGGGCGAAGTCTGCTCGCGATCGAGCGCAATGTAGCTCCCCCAGATCGTGATCAGCTGCAGAATCACAAGCGGCGAATAGAAGACGCTGAAGAGCGTAAAGGCTGTCCAGAGGACACAAACCAGCGCCAGATGTCGTCTGACCACGATTCTCACCAGAAATATCGAGAGGAGAATAAAGCCCTGGAAGTAAAGAACTGTCATGCGCCGCTTTTCCCCGCGGTGGATGGAGGTGCGACACCGCGGGTTTCCGTCACATAATCACCCGTACTCACGACCTCATCAGCGGCGGCGAGGATATCCATCGCGGCAATAGCTTCCCGGTCTTCGAAGCCGGCCAAATATGAAGCGCGGAAATCGTGTGAGAGACCGAAAAGAGAAGCGAAGCGGATATGGTCTGCCAGTTCGGGTGGCGAGCAGAGCGCCGGAACGAACCGGTTGATCTCATGCGGAAAGGTTCGGTTGAACGTCAGAAGTGGTGTCTTCAGCCATATGTCCAGCACGGACCGCTCCCAAGTCGCGGTGGTTCTCCGGCACAAGAATCCCGTCCGGAAAGCGGCTTCGGGCAATTGCGCCGATCTGGTGCCCGGTCGCGAACAATCGCAACGTGGCTGCGTCCACATCTGCGGCTGTGGGCGGTAAATCTGAAGCCAGAGCCGCTTCGGGCAGTGCTCGAATGCAGCAATGCGCGATTTCGAAAGCCGGACGAACGATTCCGCGCCCTCACGTTTGCGGCCAATTTGTGCCTGCTGCGTCGCTGCCATTGCGGGCAACCGTTCGTCGATCCGCGATCGAAGCGAACGCCCACGTGACAGTTAGGCCGCCGCTTCAGGAAAGTTGAGGTAGCTTCGCCAGTTCGTCAGCCCCTGGCGGGCTCAAGTAGCGAGTTTCTGAACGACCAGATGCGCGCGGCAGTTCCGATAGCGGCCGTTTTCGAGCTCTCCGGGTCACACGGCCGTCGCCCCGTGTCCCTTGCTACGAACGAGCGCTGTCAGCGGAGACTGGCAGACAGCATTTCCTCCTTTCGCGCAGACGTTCCGAAACTTCTTGAAACGTGACCGGACCCCAGGAGGTCTTGTCTACTGACACAGAGAGAAAACGAGGGTCTGGTTCATCAGGCATTGCATGCGTGTGGCCATGCAAAACGGGAATGTCTGGTTCTCGGGAATGCGTGGCCGATGGACCAACTCGATGGGACCGCAGTCCGTCTCGAGCAGGTGAAAATCCTGGAGACTCTGAAAACATTCGCTCCCGATGAGCCGCGACTTCGGTCGGTCGTCGTTGCCGTAAACAAGGTGCTTCTCACCCGGCAGCCTCTGCAGCGGACTGACTTCTCCGACGTCGCCCAGCACCCACACTGTGTCTCCCTCGCGCACCCGCGCGCACCAGGCATCGCATATCGCCTGATCCATGGCTTCAGGCGATGAGAACCCGCGGGCCTTCGCGTTCCGCGAATTCCCGAAGTGCATATCCGCAACAAAAAACAATCCCACACTGAACTCCGGCTTGTGATGATGGGCGCGGCAGAGCTGCCGTCCCAGGTCCGCCATATCCACCCATGCACCGCACATCATAGTCTGTCGGGCCTGAGCAGGAGGAGGAGAGAAATCGCAGCTTCGGGACGCGGGCTCCGGGTCGCACATGCTCGCTGGACGCGGTTAGCCAATCAGGAGCTTGCCGATCTGTTTGCGCATGCCGGCCTTCCAGGCTTCTTCCCTGCGCTCTTCGCGCATCCTGATCTTTGCACTCAGCGGGAGGTCTCCAAGCTGGCGATTGCAGGGCGGGTGACACAAAACCAGATTGTCCGGCGTGTCCGGTCCCTCACGGGACTGAGGGATGAGGTGCTCCAAACTCGGCGCCCGTGCCGAATTCGGCTCCGCTTTGAAATCGATCGGGCGATCGCACAGCCAGCATCGGCCGCCGTCGCGTTTGCGAAGTCGTTCAACAACGTCCCGTCTAGCCGGCGGGGGATTCCAGTGCTTCGTCACCGCGAAGAGATAACGGGTGATGGCTTACCGTCCGGTTAGCGACATGCCCGCATTAAACGTCCGTAACGATGCCAAGCGACCGCTTGCTAGCCGCCGCCGGACCGAACAAAACAGCCGAGGGGCGGCTAGATCCGATTCCCTTTGGACAGGTTACACCGTTCACACAGCAGCTGCAGGTTGCGCGCCGTACTACTGCCGCCCCTGGAGTAGGGAATTATGTGGTCGAAGCAGAGGCGTTCCTTCGACGAGCACTCGACGCATCGCCCTTCATCCCGGCGCCAAACATCGCGCTGCACGGCACGAGGTATTGCCTCCCGTCGCGGGCGCTTGGACGCAGACGAGGCCGTAGTGGTCGCCGCGGCTGCTGGAACGGCAGCCTCTCTATCGCTCGGGCATGCTGCCACGGCCGGTAAGGGGCGCTTCGCTGCCATAGCTCTCACGTAATCTACAGTCTGCTCAAGCTCGCGCGCTGTACGCACGATCAGCTTCAACGCGGGCTTCCCCTTCTCCAGCCCGGCTGATGCATAAATCCCGCTGTGCCGTCCTGACTCAGCTGCGTACTCGAGCGCGATTTCGGGGACGGAGCCGCCCTCCTCCGGGTAGGGCAGCCAGATGTAAGCAGCCGGATCTCGGTTCGGTTGGTCAATCTGCAAGACAATACCGATGCCGTTCTTATCCCACGCTACCACCTTCGCTGTCTGGCGGGCTGGCTCGCCGAACTCGGCTTGGAGACGCTCCCTGGCAATCTCAAAATCCATTGACGCGTACGCCTCCTACTAGAATCCCAAAAAGCAAAAGCCGCACGGTCTCCCATGCGGCCAGTGCCCCCACCGACACGAGGCAGAAAGATACCGCGTGCCTGCCCAGGCGCATTTGCACCCTGTGCAGCCCGCGAAAAATCCTCGCCGGCAGTTCGGTAGTGTGACTTATCACCACCGGACAGTTGGTCGTCAACTTGGCTTTAGCTGACTAGCTGCCGGTCAACTCTGTCGGCGTTCCAAAGCGCCCGCCATGCGGCCTACTCTGGGTTCCTCAGCAACCTTGGCTGGAGATGGCCGGCAGCGGACGGCCGGATTTCGGTGCGCGCGCCAATTTGACGCAAGACTGGTAGCGGAGGGCCGTTACACCCTTTGTAGCAGGTTCTTGCGCTACAAGCGCTTCACCACGGTGGTCGTGTGAGAGCAGCGGCACGAGAGTGCGCCGGCCCCGCTCAGGTACCTCGAGAGGTGAGCTTCCCCCTTGCACTCTCATGCCGGAGGAATTGTCGACGGGGCAACGGCTGGGCCATACCTCAGTCGCGGTTAGACTAGCTGAACTTAGCGTTGTCCAGCATTTCAAAGAAAGCAGCTTGGCTCGGGACGCGGTCCATATTTGAAATCGCTACGAATAGCAGGCGGTACATATCGTAGAAAAACTCACCCAGCACAGTCTGGTCGTCGATGCTGCGGTAGTGGTGAACATATTTGGAGCGCAGCGCGTAAGCTTGCTTAAAGGTTGCTGCGACCCTCTTCCGGCCTGCGACATCTTGTTCGATGATGAACGCCATGCGCTCGCCGACATTGCCTTGGATCGGCTCGTTTCCGTCCTTGAGTAGCAGGTGTTCCGCCGCCGTCATTGCGTAGACCAACCGGTCGTCTTGGTCGAAGCTACCAATCCCACGAGAATACGACATTAGCGCGCCGCGAACTCGTTGTTGGTGGTCGTTCAGCTTCGTCCCGTCAAAGAAAATGGCTAACTTGCTGAAGCCCATACGCATTTTTTCGTCGAGCTCCGCAAACGTCATGCAGTAATTGTGCATAGCGTGGTGAACAATTCCGCTAGTCATTCCAAACCCGCCCGTAGCATCGTCGATCATGTAGGCGGACCTGGTCGGAACCCACTCTTGTCGGCTACGAAACAGGGGAAAGGCAGATTTGCCCGCACGGCTGCTGGAGCCATGAAACGAAATACAGCAGCCATATCATTAGCTATCGCGAAAGCGCGGTCATAGGCGAAACGCTCTTCGCCGGTGACAGTAACTTCAATCGCAGTCCAGCCCAGGTGCTTTTTGCGCAAATGTTCTACGGCATTCTTGATCTCGTCATGTTCCTCCGCGGGCCGCACTCCGAGCGTGTAGGCTAACCTCGGTCAAAAATGTCGTTGCCAACATTCGTGACGCGAACGTCGCCGAGAATGAATGGCTTTTCGAATTCTATGCCGATGATGGGGACGAGCACTCGACGAGGTTTCACTTCAGCCTGGTATAGGCCAACCAAGGTATCTGAAAGCGACGGGGCACCAGCGTCGCGATGTTTTGTCCGGCACCATTTGAACGTCTCTGCTTCCAGAAACTCCGGGCTAAACCATCTGAGAATGGTTTTGTGCGACTAGCCCTCTCTACGCATTTGCGCAGCTCTAGGTACGCATCGCCATCCAAGCCAATCCGCTGCTTCTCTTCAAAGAAGTAGCGTGCCACGCAGTCACCTTCTGGGCCGCTTAAGAGCATGATCGGCTCATCGACCATATCCTTGTCAGTAATTGTGCGAGCCGTCGGGATACGGCTGGTGAAACTGCGCTTTGGTTCTGGCTCTATCGGCCTGACACTGAGCAGGGCCACAAGGCCATCGCCATCAGCGTCGATGGCAGCGGCTGCACGAGGATGAATTTCGGATCCATGCTTGCGTTTGGATCAAGCGACGTCGGCTGTCAGCATCTGGCTTCTTCTTGCAACGCTCGTTCGCAAAAAATGCGAAGTTTCCAGAGCTTGGCCCGTTCCTCTCGGGTAAATCGGTGCTTGCCATGGTGGAGGATGCGAGATCTTAAGCCGTAGATTCTCGGAAGTCCTTAAGCACGTAAGATCGCTTCGGCTCCGACCGATCAGATAGGACAACGGTTTCCTAAAAGTTCACGAGGCTGATTTTGATGTGTCGCCGTGTTCCCCTAGCAAAATCTCGAGGCAGGTCATGCGGCGCACGTAAGTTAGGGTTTCATCGCGCCTTTGAAGCTGTCGAAAAACCATCCGCGGCCAATCCGAAGGTTGAATCCGGTGAGACGCTGAGGGTCTGCCAACCTTCGACAAGAGACCTTGGAGCCAGGGCACTTCTGATCCTCTGGGTATGTCTCTCGAAGCTGTTCCATAGTTTGATGCTGTCCATAACAGCGGAGTTTCAACATCGATTCAAGCCGTTCGTTTATCGCCAACGTTCGTCGACCTTCCGGTGAATAACATGGTGCCGTTTCGGATAGGGTGAAAACTGGTGCTGATGAGCGAACAGCTCATCCCAAGCCTAGGCCGATAAATCGTCGAAGGGCTCTATTCGCCCCATCGAACTGAACGCGCCGCCATACGGTCCGATGAACAGCTGCTTCAAACTGGAGTATGGAACACCTTCCTCCCACTCAAACTCGCCAGCGATCAATAGTGCCAAGCCACCAGATCCTTTGAGGACCCGCGACTCACTTCCTCGTCATCGTGATCCAAGGCGTACGTCTCACGGAAGAAGAGGTCAGACACTGAGAGGCGGGAACTAGGCCCCAACTCAACTGTCGTCCTGTCCGGTGGAAATGGTGGAAGGGCGTCAGGAAAGCGGACTGTCAGAGTGTAGCCCCAAGGAAGGCTCTCAAACTCCTCTAGAAGACGTGTTGCAAGTGCATCCGTATCCGCGAACCCGTCTAGGTCGCCCAGTTTCTTCAGTTCATCCTTTGAATCATACTTAGACCGACTGCGCAGCTCCTGACGCAGCCTGTCGGTCATAAACGTGGTGATTGGTGAGTGTAGATCCAATCTTCCAGCAGCACCCGAAGCTTTCCAGACTTTGGAAGAACCTCTTCAGCTTTATGAAAACAAAGGAAGGCAATGAATGAATCTGACAAAGAGACCATTCTTTACCCGTACCGTGGCAAGGCCGTTCTTGAGCTCTTCGAGCAGCCTCTGCTTCGCTTGTGGATGTACGCCCACTTCACAGCGCTCCTTAGTTCCCGAGAGGTGAGCTTCCCCTTGCACTCTCATGCCAGAGGAATTGTCGACGGGGCAACGGTTGGGCCATACCTCAATCGCCGTCAGAACTATGATGGTAGCGGGTGACAGTCACATGGCGAAAAGGCGAAATGCGAAATCATACCCGCTACCAGCCCCCAAAACTTGGATGAAAAAACCGTTTACATTCCGACAGTTATCCATGGGTGTGGTAGCGGTGGAGCGCATCGAACCCTCAAATTCTCTCAGCGTCCGCTGTTGAGCATCCAGTTGAACTTATTGGACGACCGGTAATGGCGCTTACCGGCCGTTCGATTCCACGCCATTCAGAGGAGAGTTACTACGGATATGGGGGAAAGTTGCTCTCGATGCCGGGAGTGTCGGACCCCTCGATTCGACGCGTTTCACGGTTGCAGGTTCATTGTGTGCCCTCGACCTCTGTCCTTTTGGGTCGTCACGCTGCGAGTGTGCACTGCAAATAAGTGGTCGGGGAGAGAGGATTCGAACCTCCGGCCCCTGCCTCCCGAAGACAGTGCTCTACCAGGCTGAGCTACTCCCCGACCGGAACCCGCTTGAAGTGCGACACGGTCGCAGCGGGAGCCAAGGCCGCGGCTAGATAGATGGGCCTTTGCGGCAGCGCAACCGCTACTTGCCCAGGGCCGCCAACCAATCCTCGACTCGCACGAATTTTTCGCGCGGCGACCCCGGCCGGGCGTTGGCAGCTTCCGTCTCTTCGATCTTGCGCCAGTCGTCGTAATCCGTCGCCATGACGTTGCGCGACTCGAGGAGCGACTTCAGCGCGACCGCGCCGCCGCGATCGCTGGAGCTTCCCGGGGGCATGGCCGCTTCGATTGTGGCGGCGACCTCCTGTGCATCGGGGCGGTTGGTGCCGATGGTGCCCGTGGGACCGCGCCGGGCCCAGCCGACACAATAAAGCCGGTCGGCAATCCTACCCTCGTCATTGTCGAACTTGCCGCCGCGGCCATCGTACGGAACGCCCTCCATCGGCGGGGTCGAATAGCCGATCGAGGTGATGACCAGGCTCGCGGGCACATCGTAGGTCTCCCCGGTGCCGACCGCGCGGTCGTTCTCGTCCAGCTTCGTCCGCTCGACCACGATCCGCTCCGCTTTGCCGTCTCCTTCGATCGCCACCGGCCGGGCGAAAAAGTCGAAGACGATCCGCGTTTCTTTTGACCTGTCCGGGCCGTTGGCGGCGAAGTCGCGAAGGATGGACACCGACTTGCGCTGCCCCGGCTCGAGCAATTCGTCGGCCTCGGCGGGCGGAAAATCCTGCGGCTCGACCACCGGCGTCGCTGAGTCCAGCCGGCCGAGCTCGCCCAGTTCCTTGGGAGTCATGGAGATCTGCAGCGGGCCGCGCCGGCCGAGAATGGTGACGGTCCGGATCGGCGACTGTTCCAGCGCCTGGAGCGCGTGATTGACGATGTCTCCGCTTTCCAGCTCGGCTCGGGACTTGGACAAGATTCGCGCGCAATCGAGAGCGACATTGCCGTTGCCGATGACGGCCGCGTGCGTACCGCCGAGCGCCGGGTCGAAATCGGCGAATTCGGGATGGCCGTTATACCAGCCGACGAAGGCGGCCGATCCGACAACTCCGGGCAAATCTTCACCTGGAATACCGAGCTTGCGGTCGTTGGGCGCGCCAATCGCAAGCACCACTGAGTCGTAGCAGTCGAGAAGCTCGGCGACGGAAACGTCGCGGCCAACGCAGACATTGCCGATGAAATCGACTCCGGCGCTATCGGCGGTCTGGTCGTAGCGCTTGGAGACGGCTTTCAGCGACTGGTGGTCGGGAGCGACCCCGAAGCGAACCAGCCCATAGGGGACCGGATAGCGGTCGATGATGTCGACCCGGGCTTGGGCCCCGTACGCCTTGTTCAGCGCTTCGGCGGTGTAGAAGCCCGAGGGCCCCGATCCGACCACCGCGAAGTGCCGCATCAGCTTTCGCGCCCGTCCTCGAGAAGAAGGTCGCCGCCCTTTGCCTTGAGCATCGCGGCGATCGGCTGCGCGAACATGCCCAGCAGCCCCGGCAGGTCGAAGTGGCAGTGCACCGACGATTCGCGAACGGTGAGGTCGGCGTTGATCGAATCGCCCATCGCCGCCACGGCGAGCTTGAGCGTGTCGCCCTCCCAGTGCGATTCGACGTTACCGCCGCCGGGAAGCTGTTCGTGCAACTTGTGGATGTTGTTGCCGAGTCGCCTCTTGGCTTCTTCCTTGCCGAGCTTGTGCGGCAGATCGACATCGATTGGTTGGGCCATAAATGCGGTGTCGCCTACCGCTGCCCGCTTTTCAAGCCGCGGCATGAGAGTATCATCGGAGCCATGCGAACCGCACTGCTTTTGCTCCTGCTCGTTGGAGCGCCTGCCGCCGCACAAGACGCGCCTGCCGCGCCGCAGGGCGTCCCTGCCCCGCAAGCGGCGGCCTGGGACCCCGCAGCCGATTACATCAGCCCCGGACAGGACGAGCCGGGGTACCGAAGCTGGTATCTCGCAAGCCCGTCGCGGGCCGTGCAGGTCAAAGCCTTCAACGATTACTTGCAGTCGGCCGGCGTGGCCGGCGTGGTGCCGACGTGGCAGCTCCTTCGGACCGCGACCTCGTGGCACGATTGCGGCGCGCAGCCCTTCGAAGTGCCGCCGGCAAGCGAATGGCCGCACATGATCCAGACGCTCCGCTACGTGCGCGACTATGTCATCCCCGAAATCGGCCCCGTGGAGCCGGTCTCGGCCTATCGCAATCCGACGCTGAACGTGTGCGCGGGCGGCGCTCCGGAAAGCGCCCACAAGCTCGATTCCGCGGTCGACATGGTGCCGCTTCACCCGATCGCGCGCGAAGCGCTGATCAAGACGTTGTGCGATGAGCATACGCGCCACGGCGAACCGTACGGCGCGGGGCTCGGGTTTTACGCTTTCCTCCGTTTCCACGTCGACAGCACGAAGTTCCGCCGCTGGAACATGGATCCCAAGGTTCTCGCCCTGTGCCCGCCGATCGTCCATCCCGAGGATGTCGCCTCGGTCGGGCAGCCGATTCCCAAGCCCGGCGCAGCAGCTTCGGCGGATACGCGGGCCAAGCCGTCCGTTGCAGTTTCGAAGGCGCAGCCGCCGGCACCGCGCAAATAGCCGCTGCGCACTCTTGTGTTGCCCATATGCAACACCATATCGCTCCCGACCGACAAGGGGGAATGAATGGACTTTGAAAAACTGACCGACCGCGCCCGTGGCTTTCTCCAGGCCGCGCAGACCATCGCGGTCCGCGAGCACAACCAGCAGATCGCGCCCGCGCACTTGCTCAAGGCACTGCTCGACGACGAACAGGGCATGGCTGCGGGGCTGATCGAGGCTGCCGGCGGCGATGCCAAGGCGGCGCGCCGCGAAGTGGATGCGCTGGTCGAAAAGATTCCCACCGTCACCGGAAGCGGCGCCTCCTCCGCGCCGGCGCTGGACGGCAACACGATCCGAATCCTCGACCAGGCGGAAGAGGTCGCGAAGAAATCCGGCGACCAATATGTCACCGTCGAACGGATCCTGCTGGCGATGACGCTGGCCAAAGGCACGGATGTCGCCAAGGCGCTGGAGAGCGCCGGCGTTCGGCCTCAGGCCCTCAACGGCGCAATCGAGAAATTGCGCGGCGGGCGGACCGCCGATACGCAAGGGGCCGAGGACCGCTACGACGCGCTCAAGCGCTACACGCGCGACCTCACCGAGGCGGCTCGCGAAGGCAAGCTCGACCCCGTCATCGGCCGCGACGAGGAAATCCGGCGGACCGTGCAGGTCCTTGCCCGCCGAACCAAGAACAACCCCGTCCTCATCGGCGAGCCGGGTGTCGGCAAGACAGCCATCGTGGAAGGCCTCGCGATCCGCATCGCCAACGGCGACGTTCCCGACGGAATCAAGGACCGCAAACTGCTCGCGCTCGACATGGGCGCGCTGATCGCCGGCGCGAAATATCGCGGCGAGTTCGAGGAGCGGCTGAAGGGCGTCATCGACGAGGTCAAGCAGGGCGAAGGGAGCATCATCCTGTTCATCGACGAGATGCACATGCTCGTCGGGGCCGGGAAGACCGAAGGCGCGATGGACGCCGGGAACCTGCTCAAGCCCGCCCTTTCTCGCGGCGAGCTGCACGTCATCGGAGCCACCACGCTCGACGAATATCGCAAGCATGTCGAAAAGGACGCTGCGCTCGAGCGGCGATTCCAGCCCGTGTTCGTCGGCGAGCCGACCGTTCCCGACACGATTTCCATCCTTCGCGGGTTGAAGGAGAAATACGAGCTTCACCACGGCGTCAGGATCACCGACGCGGCGATCGTCGCCGCGGCGACGCTGTCCAACCGCTACATCACCGACCGATTCCTTCCCGACAAGGCGATCGACCTCATGGACGAGGCGGCAAGCCGGATCCGCATGGAGGTGGAATCCAAGCCCGAGGAAATCGAGAATCTCGATCGGCGAATCATCCAGCTCAAGATCGAGCGCGAGGCGCTGAAGAAGGAAAACGACAAGGCGTCGAAGGAGCGGCTCGACAAGCTCGAAGGCGAGCTCGCCAACCTGGAGCAGGAATCGACCGAGCTGACTCAGCGCTGGCAGGCGGAAAAGGAAAAGATCTCGGCCGAAGCCAAGCTCAAGGAACAGCTCGACCAGGCGCGGATCGAACTCGAGCAGGCGCAGCGCGGCGGCGATCTCACCAAGGCGGGAGAGATCCAGTACGGCCGAATCCCGCAACTCGAAAAGCAACTGGCCGAGGCTCAGGCGGCGAGCGAGGGCGCAATGCTTCGCGAGGAAGTCACCGACCAGGATATCGCCGCCGTCGTCAGCCGCTGGACCGGAGTCCCGGTCGAACGGATGATGGAGGGAGAGCGCGAGAAATTGATGCAGATGGAGCAGGCCATCGGCGCTCGCGTGATCGGCCAGGAAGATGCGGTCAAAGCCGTGTCGGCCGCGGTTCGCCGTGCCCGCGCCGGCCTGCAGGACCCGAACCGCCCGCTGGGATCGTTCCTGTTCCTGGGCCCCACGGGCGTCGGCAAGACGGAGCTGACCAAGGCGCTCGCCGAATTCCTGTTCGACGATTCGAGCGCGATGGTCCGGATCGACATGAGCGAGTTCATGGAAAAGCATGCGGTCGCTCGGCTGATCGGCGCGCCTCCGGGCTATGTCGGCTATGAAGAAGGCGGCGTGCTGACCGAGGCGGTTCGCCGCCGGCCCTATCAGGTCGTGCTGTTCGACGAGGTCGAAAAGGCGCATGCGGACGTGTTCAACGTCCTCCTGCAGGTGCTCGATGACGGGCGGCTGACCGACGGCCAGGGACGCACCGTCGATTTCACCAACACGATCATCATCATGACGTCGAACCTGGGCTCGCAATTCCTTGCCGGGCTCGGCGAGGACGAATCGGCCGAGACGGTCGAGCCGCAGGTGATGGAGGTGGTTCGAGCCCATTTCCGGCCGGAATTCCTGAACCGCCTGGACGAGATCATCCTCTTCCACCGGCTCGGGACGGCGCACATGGGGCCGATCGTCGATATCCAGGTCGAGCGGCTTCAAAAGCTGCTGGAAGATCGCAAGATCGCGATCGACCTGACGCCCAAGGCGCGCGAATGGCTGGGACGGGTCGGCTACGATCCCGTTTACGGCGCGCGGCCGCTCAAGCGCGCTGTGCAGAAGTATCTGCAAGACCCGCTCGCCGATGCGATCCTCTCCGGCCAGGTGAAGGACGGCGACGTCGTTCGCGTGGACGAAGGCGACGGGCACTTGGTTTTAGAGCCGCTGGGCAAGGTCAGGGCGGCCGCCGAGTAACACTCGACAGCGGTTCGGCCACCCCGCTAGGCCAAGTGCGATGGACAGCGAAACCTCGTCACTGCTGCAACGCGCGGCGGCGCTGCGCCGCGCCGGCCGGGTTGCCGAAGCGATTGCCGCGTACGAAGAGCTGGTCGAGCGAGAGCCCGACCTGCCTGACAGCTGGTTCAATCTTGGCTGGCTGCAGCGGCAGGCGCGGCTCTACGAAGACGCGCTGGCGTCTTATGCGCAGGCGCTCGAGCGCGGCGTTCGCGGGCCCGAGGAGGTCCATCTCAATCGTGCCGTGATTTTCTCCGATCATCTTGCCCGTCCCGACGACGCCAAGGCCGAGCTGGAGGCCGCGCTCCAGTGCAATCGCGATTACGTCCCGGCGTTGCTCAACCTCGGCAATCTCGAGGAAGACCAGGGGGACCGCGCCGCCGCCGAGGCGGCGTACCGCCGCGCGCTCGACATTGCTCCGGGAAGCGCGCTCGCTCTCGGGCGGACTGGCCGGAATCGCCGATCCGCGCTCGAAGGAAGGCGAACGCGTCATGGCCGAGATCGAGCGAGCGCTTGCGCTCGACCCGAGTGCCGCCGAGCGCGCAGACCTCGGTTTCGCGCTGGCGAGGCTGCTCGACCTGCGCGGCGACTATGCGCGCGCGTTCGCCGCCTGCGAGGCTGCCAACCGGGCCAGCCGGGCAAGTTTCGGCCCGACTTTCCGTGGTTACGACCGCGGCGAGCAGGAAGCGCTCGTGAACCGCCTGATGGCTGCATTTCCAGCCCCCGCCGGCGGCGATGGCCCGGAGCAGCCACCCATCTTCATCCTCGGCATGTTCCGGTCGGGTTCGACGCTGGTCGAACAGATTGTCTCCGGCCACAGCGCGGTCGTCTCCGGCGGCGAGCTGGACCTTGTCCCGTCGCTTGCTGCGCGAATCCGGGGCTATCCCGAAGCTGCCGGATCAGCCGGCGAGGCCGATCTGGAAGCGTGGCGGCGCTTTTACCGGGAGGGCGTCGAGCGCGTTCGGAGCGGCCCCGCGATCGTCACCGACAAGAGGCCGGACAACTTCCTTCACATAGGGCTCGTGAAGGCCCTGTTTCCAAAGGCGAAGATCGTCCACACGCGGCGAAACAGGCTCGACAACCTGGTGTCGGTCCACTTCGCCCACCTCGCCCCGACCATGGCCTATGCGCTCGACCTCGCCGATTCGGCGCACTGGCACGCGCAGTACGAACGGCTGATGGCGCACTGGAAATCGCTCTATCCCGACGACATTTTCGACGTCGATTATGACGAGCTGGTGCGCGATCCCGAACCGCTGCTCAAGCGGCTCGTCGCGTTCCTGGGGCTGGAGTGGGAAGAGGGCCTGCTCGATTTCCACGCTCGCAAAGGCCCGGTGAAGACCGCGAGCGTTTGGCAGGTGCGCGAGCCGCTTCACGCCCGTTCAAGCGGGCGATGGCGGAATTACGAAAAGCAGCTGAAGACGGTTTTGGGCGAAATTTAACCGGACGGCCTGGTGTTCGCATGCTGCTGCATGCGCTGGACTTCCTCGCTGCTCTGCGCCTTGAATTCCTTCCACTGCTCGACCGTCAGGCAAACCTTCTTGCCCTTGAGGCGCGATCCGATTTCTTCCTGCCGCTCGCAGACGAGTTTGTTCACGTCCGACTTGTTCGGCGCGATCTTGTTTTCGATCACCTGCGGCGCTTGCACGGTCTGGGCCGCGGCGGGAGCGGCAATCAGAACGCTTGCCGCGATTGCAAAATACACTTTGTTCATAGTCACCTCGGTTTCGAGTTTTTCCTTATAGCTGGATCGGCGGCCTATCGCGAGCGGCTTCGAGCGCTCGAGCGCATCACATGCACGAGGGGTTGCCGGCCTGCTCGCACGGTGCGCGAGTCCCCATCTGGATGGCTTCCACGATCTGACGATTTGCGGCTCGACGCTCCTCCCATTCGGAGACCGTCATGCAAACCTTCTTGCCCCCGAGACGAGTGCCGATCTTTTCCTGTGTTTCGCAGACGATCTTGTTCGGGTCGCCGCGCTTGGGTGTCGGATTGTCGGTCCTGAACGAGACCGCGTCCTGGGCGGAGGCCGCGCTTGCAATGACAAGCACTACCGCAGCTATCCCTTTGAACATAATAGCGATCTCCCTAACCGCCATTGTAACACGATTGGCCGGATTTTGGAAAATCAGCTGGCTGCAGCCCCCGACGGAACCGCGACGTCGAACGCGACCGTCATTCGCTCGCCCTCACCGAACGGGCGGGTTCCGTGCCAGGTGTAGGACGGGAAGAGGACCAGGCGGCCGGGCCTGGGCTCGACTGTTCGGAACGGCTCCAGCCCCAGCTTGAAAGTCGGCGCGTCGGGATCGCCGAGCGTCAGCACGCCCGAGCCGTTTTCGCCGATGTCGGACGGGAGCACGATGTACAAGGCGGAGCTCAGCCAGCCGGCGGGGTGCACGTGATTGGCGTGAAAGCCCTTCTCGCGCAGCCACACCGACCAGGCGCCGGAGAAGCGGATCGGAGCGCGATCGGGTCCGAGCAGCGGATGCGCTTCGTCCCGGGGCGGCAGCTGCGCGGCATGCTCGGCGACAGTGTCCCGGATGGCCTCGCGAAGCTGGACGAGCAGCGGGTCGATGTGGGTGAAGATGTCGCCATCGGTCTGCGTTCCGCCGCGAAGCGATTGTTCGAGCGGCTGCCCGCCCAAAGTGTGCAGCTTGCGGAGCTTCTCTGCCAAGGCGTCGAGCGGCGGAAGCCGGTCGGCGATGTCGTAAACTCCGACGAACCGCTCGTCGCCTTCCAGCCACTCCCAGCGCGAATCGCCGAGCATCCTCCAGGTGAGCGACGCATAGGGCCAGAACATGAAAGCGTCCGGGCTCTTCAACCACGTTTCGAGCACGCGATCCGCCTCTTCCGGGCGTCCGGAACGCAGATAGTGCCGGATAATCCGCACCTGGACCGACCCGTCCTCGATTTGCGTGAACGGCTCGAACAGCCGGTCCGCCCGCTCCGTTTCGCCGAGTTCCGCGCGAACGATCGCTTCGTTGACGTCGAACAGCGCATGATCGCCAACGGCGGAGCGGCCCTTCGCCAGCACCTCGAGCAACTCCTGCCACTGCTCCGCGTGACTGAGAGCGATGATCCACTCTCGCCACAAATGGAGATTCTCCGGCATCTGCTCGACCGCCGGCGCGAAGCTGCGCGCGAAATTCTCGCGCTCCCCCTGTGCCCAGCGGAGCTTTGCAAGCAACGCGTGCCCTTCGACCCAGTGGGGCGATCGCGACAAGATTTTCTCCAGGCCGGATATCGCGGACTCGGCGTCGCCCTCGGCGACGAAAGCGGAGGTCATCCCGGTGACGATGTCGATATCACCGGGGCCAAGCCTCAGCGCCTGTCCATAAGCCTGGAGCGACGGCAGCCCCGATTCGTACAAGGTCCTTGCCAGCGCGTGGGCGATCTTTGCCGACGTGGGGGCAATCGCCGCCGCCTGGCGAAGGGACGGCAGCGCCTCTTCCCGCCGGTTGAGATCGCGCAGAACAAGGCCGTGCAGGTGCCACAGCCGGGGATCGCCGGTTCCGCTTCGAATCGCGGCATCCAGGGGGCCGAGAAGCTGCGCCCGCTCGCCGGCTTCGTAGGCGGCAAGCGCTTGCTCGAAGCTCGTCGGCTGGGTTGGGGCTGAAGTTGCCATGGCGTTTCCATAACCAAGTCGCTGCCGGGGCGCAGCTATTTCCGCTCAGGCGCGGTTCCTCTCGAGGAAAGCGCGCGCCTTCGAATCGGCAGGCTCGACGATCGGAAGCACCGCTTCGATCGCCTTTTCCAGCCGCCGCCATTTATCGGGCCTCGGCGGTGAGACGGTCGTCTTCGAAAAGGGCAGCGATGGCCCCAGCTGCCGGTCCCAGCGAAGATCGAGCGAGCGGGCGAGCCGCTCGACCGCCGATTGCGGGTCGGCGCGGAGATCCGCGTAGGAAAGCGCCCGCACCCGCTCCGCGGGCAAGGCGGCGAGATCGTCGGTGAGGACCTCGGTCGTGGTTGCCCACTGCGTCGCCACCACGTCGGGAAGCGGCTGCCCGGCCAGATCGCGCCACCCGGGGACCAGGAGCAGCGACCAGGGATAGCCGGTCCAGCCGGGAAGATCGGGGTAGGTCCTGAACGCGCCCGAGGCCCAGGCCTCCATCATGCTGGCGAGTGTCTCGCGAACGTCGCGGTGGAGATACACAAAGACGCTGTCCGGCCACAGCGCGTCGAAGAAGGGGACCCGGAGCGCGTTCTTGGGTGTCTTCTCCAGCATCCTCACGCGGCCGCTCGGCGGCGAGCCATCGCGGTTCCGAAGCTGGCGGTAGAAGTCGGCCGAAATCCGCTCCGCCCGGGCAGGTGTTGCGTCCTCAGCGAGAAGCCGGTTGGAGGACCAGTCGCGCGCGGACGGGGCAAGCCCGGGAACGTCCTCGATCAGCCAGTGGCTTTCGTACCCCGTGGTGAACAGCGCCGGCGCATGTTCCAGCGTCTCGAACAGCAACGTCGAGCCCGATCGCGGCGTGCTGACGATAACGATGGGGCGGTCGAGGAGGCTTCGAAAGTCCGTCACTTGGCGCAGGTCAGGAGGCGAGACGCGTTGCGCCGCCGCGCGCCTGCATCTGCTGCTGCACGCTCGGATGGAGCGCCATCACGAACACCGACTGGTCGAGTGCGGTGTAAAAGCTCAATTCATTGTCGAGCTGCACCGCCTCCGCATCGGGCTTGATGCCGTGACGGCTGGCCTGCAGCAAATGCCAATAGGCAGGAAGGCCCTGGTCCGCCGGCCCGTAGTGGGACCACAGCGCCGCCCAGGAATCGGCAAAACGGTCGAGGCGCCGAAGCAGCGTGTCGAGCGCCGCGCCCTTGTTCGCATGGTCGGCGAGGTAGCCGACGTGACAGCGGATTTCCCATGGCGACATCACCTTGGGGGCGTTGAAGTTCTCGAACATCAACGGCCCCGGCTCGCGTGTCCCCGGCTCGAGCAGGACAGGCTCAGCCTCGCCGGTTCGGGCCGCTTCCACGAGGTCCCACAGGCGGGCGGTGGGGACGGTGTCGAGCACGAGATGGACCCTGCGCTCGCTGCCGCTGTTCTGGACATCGTGCCAGCGGAAGCTGTCGAAGACCCAGCATTCACCGGGCTCCATGTGCACCGACGTGTCGCCGCAGGTGAAGGTCACTCCCGGATTGGTGACGATCGGGATGTGAATGCGAAGGTGGGTTCGCCAGTAATAATGAACGTCCACGTGCGCCGGAACCTCGGCTTCGGGCTCCAGCCCCATGAGCCGGCTCCGGCCCCAAACGCCCGCAAGTTCGGCCATGATTTCGCGGATATAGTGACAGCGCTCCAGATGCTCGGTCGGGCGCATCGCCCCTTCGAACGTGTCCGTTGCGCCGCCACCCGCTGTAACCAGCCGGACCGCAACGTTGCCGGCAAAGCCAGTGGCGTGCGGGACCCAGGCGGAGTTCGGCAGCGCAGCAATCTCCGCCTGCAGCGCGTCGCGTGCGAAGCGAATGGGAAGCTTCAGGAAGGGTTCTTGCAGCCGCATGGGCCCGAATTAGCACTGCAATCACGCGTCGTCACGCCGACCCATGATCGCCGGAGTCCAGCGAGCGGAGCCAGTTCGCGACGCCAGGCGCCTGGGCAAAAGAAAAGGCGGGCCCCCGAAGGAGCCCGCCCGATCTTTCAACTCTTCGCCGTGACTTAGAAGTCGACGGTGAAGCCGGCGAACAGGTAGCGCCCGAGAGCGTCATAGACCTGCGGGAACGTGTTACCGTTACCGAAGCCGGCCGGGATGTTGCCACCACCGAGCGGCGGATCGCTGTCGAGGATGTTGTTCGCGCCAAGACGAAGGTTCAGCCTCTGAGCGAGCCGAGCCGTGAACGTCAGGTCGAAGTAATCCTGCGAGCTGAGGCGCTCCTCCGCCGGGCCAGCGGCCGTGAGTGCGTTCACGCCGGAGAAGTGCCGCCAGCGAACCGACGTGCCGAGACCGTTCGGCATCGTCAGGCCGACGCGGAGGACATGCCGCCACTTCGGATTTGGCGTGCCGCAGGCACCAGCGAAGTTGCCGACGCAGTTGATGCCGATGTGCGGGTTCTCGAGCTTGTTGAGCAACGTACCAACGAAGGCGATGTTCGCCGTTCCCAGGCCGCCGAGGCGACGCGAGTAGTTGGCGTTGAAGTCCCAACCGTTGGTCTCGAGGCCGACGCCGCTCTGGTTGACGTTGGTGAGCTCGACGTAGCTGTCGGTTCCGAGCCACAGCGAGCCGTTCGGACCGCGGTGGACCAGCGAGCAGAGCGAGGTGTCCTGAGCAACCCCGCCGTAGCCCATGCAGCCCAGCAGAACCTGGTCGAAGCCGAGCGTTCCGATGATGTCCTTCACCTTGATGTTGAAGTAGTCAGCGGTGACCGCGAGGCCCGGGATGAAGCGCGGCTGGACGACCACGCCTGCAGTCCAGGTATCGGCAGTCTCAGGGGTCAGGTTCGGGTTGCCGCCGAACAGGGCCTGGTACTGGTTAGCCGGGTTCGGGTTGAGCGTTCCGTACTGAGCCGCCGTCACACCGGAGAGCTGGCACTGAGCCAGGGTCGCTGCCGGAGTGGCCGTGGTGCAGGGATCGTTCGTGCCCGAAAGACCAAGCGCCTGCGGGAAGAACAGCTCGACGATGTTCGGGGCCCGAACAGCGCGGTTGTAGCTGCCACGGAAGCGCAGATCCCGGACCGGGGCGAGATCCGCCTCGATCTTGTAGGTGTCGGTGTTGAAGCTGTTTCCACCGACATGGTAGTTCGAATAGCGGTAGCCCGCTCCGATCTTGAACGTGTCGATGAAGCTATGCTCGATGATCGGGATCTGAATCTCGGCGAAGAGGTCGCGAACATCGAACTGACCCTTGGTCGGCGGGGTCGGACCGCCCTGCCCGGAGAGGTCCCCGGTGCTGAACGCCTGGTCGACCTGGAAGTCGAGCGATTCCTTGCGGTACTCGGCACCGACGTTGAGGCCAACACCGGTTTCCGCCCACGGGAAGCGAAGCCCGTACTCGTCGCCACTGAACGTGACGTCGGCGTGAGCAATCGTCTCGTTGATGTTGCCGCGCTGGAAGCCCGGAGTCTGAAGGTAGTTCAGGGCTTCGGGGGTTACGCCGCCACTCTGGAAGATGTTGTAGGGAACGCAGCCTTCCGAACCCGGAACGCCAGCCAGCGTCGCACGGCAGACGATGTTACCGTTGGCGGGACCGCCGTTGTACAGACCTTCGTCGACCGCATCGAGCGCGAAGTTCAGGCGCGTGACCGAGAAGTCGTTGAGGTAGGTTTCCTGGCGAAGCGTGTGACCCGACTGGTAGTAAGCGTCATACGAGATGCCGCGAGCCGGATCGCCGCGCATGCCGGCGACGATGCGGTAATCGGTGTGACGGATATCGTCGTCACGGCCACCGCCTTCGACGTTACGACGACCGATGTAGGCGAAGCCGACGGTGACGTCCTGCCCCGAACGCTGCGTGACGAACGTGTTCGCCGGGTCGCAGATGATCGAGAGCTCCTGCGCCGAAAGATAGGGGTTGTCGCAGTTGACGTGGTTGGCGTTGAAGAAGTCACCCGACGGCGCGATCTGCGCATCCGAGTGGTCGTCCATGAACATCATCTCGACGTAAGGCTTGAACGCCGGGCTGATTTCGTAGTCGCCGAACGCACCGAAGTTGTACCGCTCGTCCGGGCGCTGGAAGTAGTTGTACGGCGCGTAGTTGAACGGAATGACGCCCTCGGCGAACTGGTTGCCGTCAACGTGGAAGGTACCGACGTTCGTGTAGAAGGTGCCGAACGCCGACGTTCCCGAACCACCGCAGTTCCACGACCGCGGGTCGCGCGTCGCGCGCGCCGACAGGGCGCAGAACGAATAGTCGCGGGTGGCTTCGAGAACCGGGTCCTGCGAACGATAGGTGGCATAGGCCATGACATGGCCGCGGCCGTCGTCGAACGACGCACCGAACATGCCCGCGATGTCCTGCGCTCCGCCGTTGGTGCTCCAGCCGGTCGGCGGGAGGAAGCCGCGAGCGTCGTTCGCTGCGGTCAGGTCGGACGACATGTTGTTGTGGTGGTTGAACACGCTGGCCTGGCCGTCGATGCGAAGGCCGGTGAAGGTCGTGTCCATGACGAAGTTGACGACACCCGCGACGGCGTCGGCACCGTAGACCGACGACGCACCGCCGGTGAGCACGTCAACGCGCTTCACCAGCTGCTGCGGGATGAAGTTGATGTCGGCAACCGGGTTGCCCGTGTCGCCGGCCTGGAGACGCTTGCCGTTGATGAGGACGAGGTTGCGCTTCGAGCCGAGGCCGCGAAGGTCGATGGTGGCGGTTCCGCTCGAGCCGTTCGAAACGTTCGAACCCTGGCTGGCGAAGACCTGCGGAAGCGAGTTGACGAGATCTTCCGTACGCGACGTACCGGAAAGCTTCACGTCCTGGCTGGTGACGACGGTCACCGGGCTGGTGGACTCGAGGTTCGGCTGCGGAATGCGCGAGCCGGTAACGATCACGTCCTGCGCGGAGCGGGTCGGCGCGCCCTGAGCGTTGTTGCTCGGGATCGGCGTACCCTCGACCGGAGCAGTGGTCTCCGGAATCGTCGGCACGGCGCTCGTGTCGGGAGCATTGGGGGTGCCCTGCGGATCCGGAGCCGGAGGCGGCAACGTGTCCTGCGCGAAAGCTGGAGCGGCAACCATGCTGGCGCCGACGAGAAGCGTCGTTCCGAGAAGACGCTGACGAAGTTCGAGCTTCATAAAATCCATCCCCTTGTAAGCCGTGCCACCGAGCACGGCCGTATGGCGCGACAGTGCGAGACTGCCGAACTGCTGCGTCTGATAAGTGATGCGCGAAGCCACTGGCAACGCTCGACGAGTGCATCGAATGAAGTTGTCAACGCGCTGTATCAAATTTGCAACAGGGCCGGTCTTGCCCGGAATACTGCACCCGGCCTAGTGTGGCGGAAGCCTTTCAGCGGGGGTTCTCATGCGCAATTTTCTAGTCGTCGCGGGCGTTTACGGCCTCACCGTTGCATCGACAGCGCACGCTTCGCCACCACCCGAGCAAGCGCCTCCCGAACAGGTGCAGAGGCTGATCCACTGCCGCGCCGAAACCGACCCGGCCCAGCGGCTTGCCTGCTTCGATCGCGAATCCGCGGCCATGGAGGCGGCAATCCAGGCAAAGAACCTGGTCGTCGTGGACAAGCAGAAGGCAAGAGCGGCCAAGCGCTCGCTGTTCGGTTTTTCGGTCCCGGACTTCGGGGGGATCTTCGGCGGCGGGGACGACGAAGTCGCGCAGATCGAGAGCACAATCAAAAGCACCGGCCACAATGCCGACGGCGGCTGGATCATCGAGCTTTCGGATGGATCGGTGTGGAGCCAGACCGACGATTGGCCGGGGCTCGACCCGCGCCGCGGGAAAACGGTCATCGTCAAGCGCGGAGCGCTCGGCACTTTCCGCCTGTTCATTCCCGGGCAGAACGGGATCAAGGTGAAGCGAATCGGCTAGGGCCGCCGTTCAGGCGGTGCCGGCGCGCTTTTCCGCGGCGAGGCTTGCCTCGGCGTCGACATAAGGCTCCTGGCGATCGACGCTCCAGTAGCGAAGTTCGTGAAGCGGGATTCGCGTGCCGGTGACGGCGCACACGACGTGATCGCCGTTGGCAAGCACCCGGAACGTGCCGGCCATATAGTGCACGCGCGCAGGAGTCCCGGCGCCGGTCATCAACATTGTCTCACGTCTCCGTTTCGTCGAACAGTCCAGGCTGGCTTCGAACATAGGTGGCGCGGCGCTTGCGCTCAACCGGTGCCGGAGCGGCCGGTCCCGTGGATGCCTCCACTTCGCCGTCGCCGAAGTGCAAGGTGAGAAGCCGGGCGGCAATCGCTTCCGAAGCATGGCCGAGAGTGACGCCGGACCGATCCGTCACTCGAACGAAGCCCCGCTGGAGCGGCCGTTCGGGGTGCGCCATCTGTGCAAGCCGCCACAGCGACTGCAAGGCTTCGGAGGACCGATTGATCCGGTCGAAAAGGATCTCGGAGCGAAGCCTCGGGGCGACCGCGTTCAAATCCGCGCGCGCCGCGCCCGCGCGCGAGGCGAGCGAGCGCGGAAGCCTGTCTCCGACTTCGTCGAGCCGCTGTGCCGCCGGTGCGAAAAGGCCCTGCGGTTCGGGCCAGCGGCAAACGGTCAGATCGAGCCGCTCTCGGGCGCGGTCCGCCATCCTCGACAGGCAGTGCTGCGCGCGGCGGCCAAACTCGTCCACCGCCGCGAACAATTCCGAGCGGACGGGAACGGCGATTTCCGCCGCAGCGGTCGGAGTCGGCGCGCGCCGGTCGGCGGCGTGGTCGATCAGCGTGGTATCGGTTTCATGGCCGACAGCCGAAATGAGCGGGATCGGCGATTCGGCCGCGGCCCGAACGACGTCTTCCTCGTTGAACGCCCACAAGTCCTCGATCGAGCCGCCGCCGCGAGCAACGATCAGGAGGTCGGGCCGAGGCACCGCGCCGGACTCGTCCAGCCGCGCGAATCCGCGAATCGCGGCCGCGATTTTCGCCGATGCGCCTTCGCCCTGGACCGCGACCGGCCAAACGATCACTCGAGTCGGGCAGCGGTCCTCGAGCCGGTGGAGGATGTCGCGGATGACGGCCCCGGTCGGCGAGGTGACGACTCCGATCACCCTGGGGAGGAACGGAAGCGCGCGCTTGCGCTGCGGATCGAACAACCCTTCGGCGGCCAGCGCTTTGCGACGCCGCTCCAGCAGCGCCATCAGCGCGCCTTCGCCGGCAAGCTCGAGCCGATCGACGACGACCTGGTATTTCGAGCGGCCGGCATAGGTGGTCACCTTGCCCGTCGCGATGACTTCGGCCCCGTCCTCCGGCCGGAAGGCGAGACCGTTCGCGTTCCCGCGCCAGATCACTGCATCGATGCACGCCTGCTCGTCCTTGATCGAAAAATAGCAGTGGCCGGAGCTGTGGCGCTTGAACCCGGAAATTTCGCCGCGCACCCGAACTTTACCGAATGCGCCTTCGATGACCCGCTTGAGCGAACCCGCAAGCTCGCCGACACTAAGCGCAGGCGAATTGTCGCCGGGCGGGACGTTGGCTAACAGGCCGGAGCGCGCGTCGTCGGGGAGATCCATTGAATATACTTTTACTCGGTTCGGGCGGTCGGGAGGATGCGCTTGCATGGCGGCTGAGGCAATCGCCCAGCTGCCAAGCACTTGTCGCAGCGCCCGGCAACCCCGGCATCGGACGCTGGGCGGAGTGCGTGGCGCTCGATCCGTGCGACCGCGAAGCCGTTGTCGGCCTTGCCCGCCGAAAATCGGCCGACCTGGTGGTGATCGGGCCGGAAGCGCCGCTGGTCGCGGGCGTTGGCGACGCTCTCCGCAGCGCCGGGTTCGCCGTTTTCGGCCCCGATTCCGCTGCCGCCCGGCTGGAGGGCTCCAAAGGCTTCACCAAGGACCTTTGCGAAGCGAACGGCATTCCAACCGCCCGTTACGTTCGGGCGACGGGTGTGGATACGGCGCTGTCGGCGCTCGACGATTTCGGCCTGCCGGTGGTCATCAAGGCCGACGGCCTTGCCGCCGGCAAGGGCGTTACTGTCGCGCACACGCGCGCGGAAGCGGAAGGCGCAATTCGGGGCGCGGGCGGGTCGCCGCTGGTGATCGAGGAGTTTCTCGAAGGCGAGGAGGCGAGCCTGTTCGCGCTCGTCGACGGGGAAACGGCAGTGCTGTTCGCGACTGCCCAGGACCACAAGCAGGTCGGCGAAGGCGACACCGGCCCCAATACCGGCGGCATGGGCGCCTACAGCCCTGCGCCGGTGCTGACGCCCGAACTGCAGCGCCGCGCGATGGACGAGATCGTGGTGCCGACGGCAAAGGCGCTTGCCGACGCTGGAACGCCTTTCTCCGGGGTCCTGTACGCGGGCCTCATGCTGACCGCGGACGGGCCCAGGCTGATCGAATATAATGTCCGCTTCGGCGACCCGGAGTGCGAGGCGATCATGCCGCGCGTCGATGGCGACTTCGCCGAGCTCCTGATGGCGGTCGCGAGCGGACGGCTCGGCGAAGCGCAGCCGGCGCTTTCGGACCGGTTCGCGGTGACGGTCGTCGTCGCGGCTCACGGCTACCCCGGCTCGCCGCGAAGCGGAGGTCTGATCCGCGAGCTGGAGTGCGCCGAGCAGGTCGAGGGCGTAACCGTATTCCACGCCGGCACCGCGCACGGCGACGAAGGGCTGGTCGCTTCCGGCGGCCGCGTGCTGGCGGTGACCGCAGTGGCCGAGAACTTCGCGCAAGCCCGGGCGCGGGCCTATCGCGCCGTCGACCAGATCGACTTCGCCGACGGTTTCCATCGCCGCGACATCGGCTGGCGGGAACTCAAGCGAGGCCCCGCATGAGCCCGCTATGGGCGTATTTCTGGCCGGTGTTCGTGCTGGGCATGCTGCTCGGCGGAGTGCCCGGCACGATCTGGCTTCGGCGCAAGCGGCTCCTGCCGCTCGCAATCGCCGGCGCGATCACGCTCGCCGGCGCGGCGCTGTGGCACGGACCCCTCGGCGCGGCAGACCGTTTCGCCTCGACCGTGGAACGCTCGGCGCAAAGGAGCCTCGACAGTTACGAGATGACGCAGGTGCAGGCGCATCTCCACCGCCGCCCACTCACTCGGCGGCTGATGCTCTCCGGGCGGGCCGACGATTTCCAGCGCGACCAGCTGGTCGTCATCCTGCGCCAGATTCCGGGCGCTTCGGGCGCGACTTGGTCGCAATCGGGGGGCATTCCGCTAATCGTGCAGGGGCTGGGGGTTTCCGTGCTGGGCTTTCTTGCAGGGCTTGTGCTCGCTTATGTGATCGAGCTTCGCCGTCGGTACAACGCGCAATGGACATGGTGACGAAATGGAATTCCTGAACACTTACTGGCCTGTTCTCCTGGTGGCGATCGTCGTCGCCGCGATTGTGATCTACCTCGTCTTCCGACCGCGCCAGCGCGTCGAGCTGAGCCAGAGCGAAACTCCGGTCAGGCCGCACATGCAGGCCCGGGAGAGCCACGTGAACCGCGGCATTGCGGGAGAGGCCGCAACGGCGATGAGCGACGTCAGCGGCCAGATCATCGGCGCGCCGGTGCACGCGAACCTTCCCGGCGCGTCGGGACCGCCCGACGACCTTACCCGGCTGAAGGGCGTCGGCCCCAAGTTCGCCCGGCTCCTCAACGACATCGGAATCACCCGCTTCGAGCAGCTCGCGCGACTGAGCGAGGGCGATCTCGACCGGCTCAACGAGGGCCTCGGTGCATTCAAGGGACGCCTGGAACGCGACCAGATTCCGCTGCAGGCGGACTATCTCGCCCGCGGCGACGTCGACGGGTTCGAGTACAAGTTCGGGAAGCTCTGAACGCCGTTTGCGGGCGCCGTCCTTACCGGGCGTCCGCGGCTTTCTTGCGCTTGACGCGCGCCGCGATCAGCTTGTCGATCTTGCGTCCGTCCATGTCCACGACTTCGAACAGCCAGCGGTCGTGGCTGAAGGTCTCGCCTGTTTCCGGCAAGTGCTTGAGATGCTCGAGCGCGAAGCCGGCGACGGTGGAGAAATCGCGATCTTCCGGAAGCCGGATTCCGAGGCGGTCGACAAGGACGTCGGCGCTCGCCGCTCCCGATAGCAGGTAGCTGCCGTCGTCGCGTTCGACGACGTCCGGCTCCTCGCCTTCGTCGATGTCGTGCCGGAACGCGCCGGCCAGCGCGGCAAGGAGGCTTCCGGGCGTGACGATTCCGTCGAAATGACCGTATTCGTCGTGGACCAGCGCCAGCGGAACCTCGGCCGAACGAAGCACCGCAAGAGCGTCCATTGCGTCCATGAGGTCGGGAATGACTGGCGCCGCTCGCGCGAGCCGGCGAAGGTTGAGCTTGCGGCCGTCGAGCATCGCCTCGAGCAGGTCGCGGGTCTGGACGACTCCGACGATGTTTTCGACCGATCCGTCACCGACCGGGATCCGGCTGTGCGGCGTGGCCTTGAGCTCGGCCTTGAGTTCCTCCCCGGTGGCCGAAACGTCGATCCAGTCCACTTCCGTGCGCGGAGTCATGACTTCGCGGACCGGACGGTCGGCAAGCCGCACGACTCCCGAAATGATGGCCCGCTCGCTTTCTTCCAGCACGCCGGCCGTTTGCGCTTCGGCAACGACCAGGTGAAGTTCCTCGGCGGTCACGGCCTTGGACGATTCTCGATTCAGGCCGAGCAGCCGGAACACCAGCGCGCTCGTCCGGTCGAGGACCCACACGAACGGGCCGGCGGCCCTCGACAGCCACAGCATCGGCCGCGACACCGCGACCGCTACCGGCTCGGGCGATCGCAAGGCGAGCTGCTTGGGAACGAGCTCGCCGATGACCAGCGACACGTAGGTGACGAGAAGGATGACGAGGCCGAAGCCGATTTTTCGCGCACTTTCCGCATCGAGCCCGAGCAATTGAAGTCGCTGCGCTGTCGGCTCGCCGAGGTTCGTCCCGGAATAGGCGCCTGCGAAAACCGCGATCAACGTGATCCCGGTCTGGACCGTGGACAGGAACCGTCCCGGGTTGGCGGCAAGGTCGAGCGCGCACTGCGCCCCCGCGCTGCCGCTGCGCGCCAACGCCTTCAGTCGCGCTTCGCGGGACGACACGACGGCAAGCTCGCTCATCGCGAGAAGCGCGTTGAGGAGCACCAGCGCCAGGATGATGACGAGGTCGAACCAGGGAAATGGGAGAAGATGGTCGCTCATTGCGGCGCCGGAAACCTTGCCCGCAAATCCGCGCCGCAGCAAGCGGCGGCGCCAATCAGCTTCGCCGAGCCTCGAAGAAGTCCTTCAGCAGCGCTGCCGATTCGGATTCGCCGAGCCCTCCCAGCACGTCGGGCCGATGATGGCAGGTCGGCTGCGCGAAGATTCGCGGTCCGTGAGCGACCCCGCCGCCCTTCGGGTCTTCGGCCGCGTAGCGGATCGCCTCCACTCGAGCGACCGATGCTGCCGCTGCGCACATCGCGCACGGCTCCAGCGTTACCCACAAGGTGCAGCCGTCGAGCCGCGGGCGTCCGAGCGTTTCCGCCGCCGCGCGGATGGCAACCATCTCCGCATGAGCGGTCGGATCGAGCGAGCCGCGCATCGCGTTGCGCGCTTCGGCGACGATTCGCTCGCCCCACGTGACGACTGCACCGACGGGGACCTCTCCGGCCTCGGCGGCCTCGGCGGCAAGGTCGAGCGCCCGGCGCATCGGCGGTGGCAGCGGGAATGGCACGAAATTGCGCTACCGCAGTCTCCGGCCGCTGTCATTGCCGCGCTTCACCCGGCGTTGGCGACGATGTTGTTGCTGTCCTGCTGGTTACCGCCAGGAGGAGTCACCTGCACGGTGGGGACCTGAACGTTCTTCCTCTTGGTCCCGACCGCGACCGATCCGGTCTCGACGTCGAACGTCGGCGTCTGCCCGCCCCTGGCGCTGACGCCCGAGCGATCGACGCGGACGTCCGGCGACTGGGCCGGCCGAGTCTGGCTGATATCGAGCCACCCGGTCCCAAGTGCGACCAGAAGCGCGGCAACTGCCAGGATCAAGACGAAAAGGAGCGCTCGCATCCTCTTCCTTCGGGATAAGTCGGGTTCATGACGATTGCAAACGCACGCCCGCTGGGGAAGTTGCGGCCTCTTCCATTGACGCGCGCGGCTGCGCGAGCTAACGGACGCCCGCGTTTTCATGGGCCCATATGGCCCGTCCAAAATCAGGATTAGTCCAATGTCGCGCGTATGCGAGCTGACCGGCAAGGGCCGGCAGGTGGGGAACAACGTTTCTCACGCCAATAACAAGACCAAGCGTGTTTTCCTGCCCAACCTGCAGGATGTGACGCTCATTTCCGACACGCTGGAGCGGAGCGTCAAGCTGCGCGTCTCGACTCACGGGCTGCGCTCGGTCGAGCATGTCGGCGGGCTCGACAACTGGCTTCTCAAGACCGACGACGAAAAGCTGTCGGCCAAGGCGCGCAAGCTGAAGCGCGAAGTCGCGAAGAGCAAGGCCGCGGCCACCGCCACGGCCTGAGCCACCGCGCCGGCCGCCGGCGGGGAAGCTTGCGATAGCTCCGCGCCGCCATCTCTCAGCGCCCGCGATTAATGAACGCAGACTGCACTTGCGGTTCAGCGTTCATTCGCTACGACTCGGGCATAAGTCCCTGACGTAGCGGGGTTTCCCCCTTTTTCCCCGCTGCCATTGGCGCGGCAGTCATTGTCGCTTCGGAACTCCCTCGCGTCGCGTATCGAGGGCGAGCCCGGTGCAGGACACTGCGCCGGGCTCAACTGTTTCTACGCCGCCTCGAACAGGCTCGCGAGCTGTTCGATCATCGCCCCGGCCAGCTGCTCGGCATCCATGATCGTCACGGCCCGGTCGTAGTAACGGGTGACGTCGTGGCCGATTCCGATTGCCACGAGCTCGACCGGCGACCGCTGCTCGATCCACGCGATCACCTGGCGCAAGTGGCGTTCGAGATAGGTCCCGCCGTTGGCCGACGCGGTCGAATCGTCGACCGGCGCGCCGTCCGAGATGACCATCAGGATTCGTCGCTCCTCGGGCCTCGCGATCAGCCGATTGTGCGCCCAAAGCAGCGCCTCGCCGTCGATATTCTCCTTGAGAAGCCCCTCGCGCATCATCAGGCCCAGGCTGCGCCGGGCGCGGCGATAAGGCTCGTCGGCCGGCTTGTAGACGATGTGGCGCAGGTCGTTGAGCCGCCCGGGGTCGGCGGGGCGTCCGGCGGCAAGCCACGCTTCGCGGCTCTGGCCGCCCTTCCAGGCCCGAGTGGTGAAACCGAGAATCTCGGTCGCAACGCCGCAGCGTTCGAGCGTACGCGCGAGAATGTCGGCGCAAATGGCTGCGATCGCGATCGGCCGTCCGCGCATCGATCCCGAATTGTCGATCAGCAACGAAACGACCGTGTCGCGGAATTCGGTTTCCCGCTCGATCTTGTAGCTCAGCGAATGAGTCGGGCTGACGATGACGCGGGCCAGCCGCGCGGCATCGAGAAGCCCCTCCTCCTGGTCGAAGTCCCAGCTTCGCGCCTGCTGCGCCATCAGCCGCCGCTGGAGCCGGTTCGCAAGCTTGGTGACGATGCTGTGCAACCCGCCGATCTGCTGGTCGAGATAGGCCCGAAGTCGGTTGAGCTCGGCTTCGTCACACAACTCGCCGGCTTCGACGATCTCGTCGAATCTCGTCGTGAAAGCCTTGTAGTCGCTCGCCGGAGCCAGGTCCCAGTTGCGCCGCGACTGCCCCGGCTGGGCGCTGTCGCTCGATTCCTCGCCGCTGGCGGGCTCCTCTTCGCCGGGTTCGAAGTCCTCCGCGCCCTGGTCCTCCTCGCCCTGCTGCTCGGATTCTTCGGAGCGGATTTCGGAGTCGCCCTCCTGCGGAGCCGATTCGCCCTCGTCCTCGCCCTCGTCGCCGCCACCCTCGTCGGCCTCGTCCTCGCCGCTCTCCTCCAGCGACTCCTCGCTCTCTTCCGCGGCTGCAAGGTCGAGGTCCTCCAGCAGCCGCCGCGACAGCTTTGCGAAAGCCGCCTGATCGTCGAGCGTGAGCGCAAGCGAGTCGAGCTCGGCCGCGCCCTTTTCCTCGATCCATGGCTCGACGAGTTTCAGCCCCGATCGCGCCGCCTTGGGCGCGGCATCTCCGGTCAACCGCTCGCGCGCGATCAGCCCGACAGCCGTCGCCAAAGGCACTTCCTCGGCATTGCGCGCGCGCACGATGGCGTCGTTCCGGACCCGCGCCTCGGCAAGCTGGGAAAGGTTGGCCCGGACCCCGCTCATGCTTCGCGCCCCGAGCGCCTCGACCCGCGCCGTCTCGAGGGCGTCGAAAACGGCCCTCGCCTCCGGGTCCGCGGGGGCGAGCGAATTGTGAAGCCGCACGTCGTGATAGCGAAGGTTGAGCGCCGCCGAATCCGCCGCTCCGCGCGCCTCCGCGACCAGCTTCGGCTCCAGTCCCGGCCCGGGTGAGGGAACGCGAGCCGCGCGCGCCGCCGGCGCTGCGGTTTCGGAGGCGAACACAACGTCCATGTCCCGGTTCTTCGCGATCGCCCGCGTTGCGCCGGCAAGCGCCCGTCGGAAGAGATCGAGGGAAGACGAATCGCCCATCAGCCGCAGATCCCCGCTCGACGCGGGTCCACAGGCATCAACGAATCAGGTGCGCAGGCGAAGGCTGTCATTGCGCTGGAACTTAGGAGCAAACCGCGAAGGGTTCGAGTGCGGTCGGATCAGTGGGTGAAACCGAATTTCCTCTCAAGCTCTTCGCGAGTGAAGAGTCGCTGCTGGTGGCTCGGCACGTCGAGGTGCAGGTTCCCGCCCGTCTGCAGCTCGTAAACCCCGGGCCTGACTTCCTTGTACCAGGCACGATCGATCGGTGCTTGCGTCTGCTTGAGCCAGAGCAGGTAGTCGTCGAGCGACTTGAACCGCTGGTTGATTGGAAGCTGCTGGTCCGCCACCGGATTCTCCTTGTTCGCCGAAGCGGCGTTAGCGAGCCGCTCCGAATCTCCCGGGCGGCAATGGCGGCGTCGGTGTTGGAGCAGCATGCGAGCGATTACTATCTCGTCTGAGCCCAGGCCCAGGCGATAACGTCGTGCCCCGGCTTCGGCCGGGGCAATTTTTGCTTATCCGCGAGTTCCGGCTCAGCCGGCGACGGCGCTTTCGGGAAGATCGCTGCCGAAGACGCGCTGGTAATATTCGGCCACGATCGAGCGCTCCGACTCGTCGCACTTGTTGAGGAACGACACCCGGAACGCGAAGCCGATGTCGCCGAAGATCAGCGCGTTCTGCGCCCAGCTGATGACCGTCCGGGGGCTCATCACCGTCGAAATGTCGCCGTTGATGAAGCCCTGCCGCGACAGGTCCGCAACCTTGACCATCTTTTCGACCGTCGCCTTGCCGTCGGGATTGTCATACTCGCCGGACTTGGCGAGCACGATCTGCGCCTCAACCTGCGCCGGAAGGTAGTTCAGCGTGGTGACGATGTTCCAGCGGTCCATCTGCCCCTGGTTGATCGCCTGCGTGCCGTGATAGAGCCCGCTGGTGTCGCCAAGCCCGATGGTGTTGGTCGTCGCAAACAGCCGGAACCACGGGTTGGGACGGATGACCCGGTTCTGATCGAGCAGGGTGAGCTTTCCCTCCGCCTCGAGAACGCGCTGGATCACGAACATCACGTCCGGTCGCCCGGCATCATATTCGTCGAACACAAGCGCGACCGGGTGCTGCAACGCCCACGGAAGCAGCCCCTCGCGAAACTCCGTCACCTGCTGGCCGTCACGAATGACGATCGCATCGCGGCCGACGAGGTCGATCCGGCTGATGTGCGCATCGAGGTTGATCCGGATCAGCGGCCAGTTGAGCCGTGCCGCCACCTGTTCGATGTGCGTCGACTTGCCGGTGCCGTGATAGCCCTGGACCATGACCCGCCGGTTGTTGGCGAAGCCCGCGCAGACGGCGAGCGTGGTGTTGGCGTCGAAGACGTACGCCGGATCGAGATCCGGAACGCGCTCGTCGGCCTCGCTGAAGGCGGGCACCTCCATGTCGGAATCGACTCCGAAAAGATCGCGCACCTTCACCATCTTGTCGGGTGCGGCCATGACCGTGTCGGCGCGGCTTTCAGGGTTCACATTGGAAATTTCGTTCATCGTGCCTCGCCCTTAGGACAGCCGCGATTGCGGCTCAATAAGCGGGAAACGGCGGTGCAGTCCGACTCGCCGGGCGACTGGCGCCTGTCCAGTCAATGTCGCTTTGCGGGCGCGCACATTCAAGTTCGCGCACCGAAAGCTTTTGCTGATTGGATTGCGAAACGGGAGTAAAGCCGACCCGGTGGTGGCAGGAGAAGCAGCATGACCTACTTCGAAGGCTTCGTGGTCCCCGTTCCCGACGCGCAAAAGGCCGCATACGCCGCCCACGCGCAACGCTTCGCTCCCATCGTCCGGGAATTCGGCGCCGACCGAATCGTCGAATGCTGGGAAAGCGACGTCCCCGAAGGCGGGGTCACGGACTTCAGAAAGGCCGTTGCCACCGAACCGGGCGAGAAGGTCGTTCTCTCCTGGATCGAATATTCCTCTCGGCAGCAGCGCGACTCGGCCAACGAGAAGTTCATGAACGACCCGCGCATGCAGGATCTTGGCGAAATGCCGTTCGACGGCAAGCGGATGATCATGGGCGGATTCGACTCGGTCATCGACGATGGAATTGGCGGCGGCCGCTATGTCGACGGCTGGATCGTTCCCGTCCCGGAGGACAAGCGCGACGACTATTTCACCGTGGCACGCAAGATGCTGCCCATGTTCCGCGAACAGGGCGCCACCCGGGTCGTCGAGGCATGGGGCGACGACGTCATGCGCGGCAAGGTCACAGACTTCTTCCGCGCCGTAAGAGCCGGCCCGGCCGAAAACGTGGTCTTCTCGGTCATCGAATGGCCGAACCGGGAAACGCGCGACCAGGCGTGGGAAAAGATGCGCAACGACGATCGCATGCGGCCGGACCGCACAAGCATGCCCTTTGACGGCAAGCGGATGTTCTGGGGCGGCTTCGACAAGATACTCGACACGCAGGCGCTTCACGCGGAAGTCGAAATTACCATACCGACCGGCGCCTGACCGCGCCCCTGGCGATGGCGCGACTCAGCGAGGAGAGGGAAAGCATGACCGGGAAGCTGGTCACCTGTCTTTGGTTCGACAAAGGCGAGGCGCGCAATGCGGCCGAATTCTACGCGTCGCTGTTTCCCGACAGCCATGTCGGCGCGGCGATGGAGGCGCCGGGCGACTACCCCGGCGGTGCCGAGGGGGACGAGCTGACGGTCGAGTTCACGCTTCTCGGTCGCGATTTCGTCGGCCTGAACGGCGGGCCCGACTTCAAGCCGAACATGGCCGTCAGCTTCATGGTCGTGACCGAAGACCAGGAAGAAACCGACCGCTACTGGAACGCGATCGTGGGCAATGGCGGCGAGGAGAGCGCGTGCGGCTGGTGCACGGACAAGTGGGGCTATTCGTGGCAGATCACGCCGCGCGTGCTTCTCGACGCCAACAGCAGCACCGACAAGGCCGCCGCGAAGCGGGCGTTCGAGGCCATGATGACGATGCGCAAGATCGACGTCGCCGCGATCGAAGCCGCAGTGAAGGGCGAGCCGCCCAATGCGTAAGCTCACCGGCGCCGTCTTCCAGTCGCTCGACGGGGTCATGCAGGCACCCGGCGGACCCGAGGAGGATCCGACTGGCGACTTCGAGCTTGGCGGCTGGTCGTTCCACTTCTGGGACGGCAGCATGGAGCAGCCGTTCGGCAAAGTGATCGGGGCCGAGTACGACCTGCTGCTGGGCAGGCGGACCTACGACATCTTCGCCGCTTACTGGCCGTACAACCGGGACAATCCGATCGGCGACAAATTCCAGCGCATCGACAAGTATGTGCTGACGCGTTCCGACGATCCGCTGGAGTGGGAGAACAGCTTCAGGCTCTGCGGCAACACGGCCGAAGAGGTCGCCGCGCTCAAGCGAAGCGAAGGCCGCGACCTGCTCATCCAGGGGAGCAGCACTCTTTACCCGCCCCTGCTTTCCGCCGGGCTGATCGATCGGCTGCTGGTCATGACCTTCCCGGTCGTCCTCGGTCGCGGCAAGTCCATATTCGACGAGAGCCAAAAGCCGACGAGACTGAGGCTCGTCGAGCATTTCGTCTCCGACAGCGGGGTCGTCTTCGCCACCTACGAGCCGGCGGGAGACGTTCCGGAAGGATCGTTCGTCGGAGAGCCGAGCGAGGCGGAGCTGCAAAGGCGCGAGAAGATCCGGGACGGGTGTTGGTGACGCTGCAACTCCACGGCCACCCCTTCTCGTCCTACACGTGGAAAGCGCTCATCCCACTGTATGCTAACGAGACGCCGTTCGAATTCAGGCAAATGGCGGACGACCGCCCTTTGAGCGAGCAGTTCGCCGGGAAGGTACATCCGGGCGGACACATCCCGGTCCTCGTCGATGGCGATACGATCGTTGTCGAGGCGACGGGCATCGTCGAGCACCTCGCGTTGAATTACCCGGGCGATGCGCCGCTGATCCCGCCCGACCCGCGCGAAGCCGCCGTGGCGCGGATGATCGACCGCGTGTTCGACAATTACGTGATGGGCAACATGCAGCGAGTTGTCGCGGCGCATTTCGTCAGCCGCGACAAGCCCGAGCTCGGGCTGCGCGAAACAGCCGACGAAGCGGAGATCGAGGGAGCTAAGGCGAAGCTTCGCAAGGCCTATCGCTGGCTTGAGGACTGGCTTGGCTCCAACGCGCTTCCGCCGCATGTCAGCCTCGTGACTTGCGCGGCGGCCCCGTCGCTATTTTACGCCGACTGGGTCGAGCCGATTCCGGACGACTGCCCGCGCCTGCGTGCGCTCAGGGCAGAGCTCCTGGCCCTCCCGTCCGTCAGCCGCTGCGTCGAGGACGCCCGGCCGTACCGCTCCTACTTCCCGCTCGGCGCGCCCGACCGCGACTGACGGTCAGGCAAACGCTTTCGCATTCTTGAGAGTCTGCCAGGCGTCGATGACCTGCCCGAGCCTCTTCTCGTGACTTCGGTCGCCGCCGTTGCGGTCCGGGTGGAAGCGGCGAACGAGCTTCGAATAGCTCTGCCGCACATTATGGAGGTCGGCGTCCTCGGCGAGCCCGAGGACTCCAAGCGCACGCTTCTCGCCGGGCGTGAACCGCTGCGGCGGTCCGCGGTCGGCGCGGCGGAACCGAGCGCCAATGGCGTCGAGGGGATCGGCAAAGTCGGTCCATGCCGGCGCGGGATCGGCCCCGCTGTGGGCAAAGCGCCGGCTCGGGCGCTCCCACCCTGCAAGCGGCCGCTGCGCGTCCGTAATCTCCTCCGGGCTCATGCCCGCGAAATAATTGTAGCGCCCGTTGTGCTCGCGGACATGGTCGAGGCACAGCAGGTGATAAGCTCCGGGCCCGTCGAAATCCGCCGGCCGGATCGGCGCGCGATATTCGCCGGGCTCGCGGCAGCCCGGCACTGCGCAGGTCTCGGTCGCGCCTTCGATCCTTCCGTGCATTTTCGCGTTTCGCGACGCCAAGGCTCTCGAGCCCTCCTTTCTCGTTCGCTGAACAAGACTATATAGGTGCAATGGACGCTCTCGCTACCGGTCCGGTTGCAACCGAAATGCTCCGCCGCCTCCAGGCGCTTGAGCCCACGCGGGTCGACCTGGTCGACGACAGCGAAAAGCATCGCGGCCACGGCGGCTACAATCCCGCCGGGGAAAGCCATTTCAGCCTCGACATCGAAAGCCGGCAGTTCGAAGGCAAGTCGCGGGTCGAACGGCAGCGCATGGTGCACAAGGCGCTTGGCGAGATGGTCGGGGAGCGGGTGCACGCACTCTCGATCCGCGCAAGCGCTCCCGGCGAATGAGCAGCGACTCCATCCTGCAGACGCTTGAGCCGGTCACGCACGACCTCGGCGGGTTCAAGGTCCACCGGACCCTGCCGCACAAGAAGCGGACCATGGTCGGTCCGTTCATCTTCTTCGACCAGATGGGGCCGGCGCACCTTTCGGCCGGCGAGGGCATCGACGTTCGCCCGCACCCGCACATCAATCTCGCCACCGTGACCTTCCTGTTCGGCGGCGCGATCCGGCATCGCGACAGCCTTGGAAGCGACCAGCGGATCGAGCCCGGAGCGGTCAACCTGATGACCGCGGGGCGCGGCATCACCCACAGCGAGCGCACGCCCGGCGACGAACGCGCGGTCGGTCCCTGCCTGTCGGGAATCCAGACCTGGCTCGCGATGCCCAAGGCGAAAGAGGAAATGGCGCCGGCGTTCGAGCATACGCCCGCCGGCGACCTGCCCCGAATCGACGTGGACGGAGCCGAGGTGCGGCTGATCATGGGGGAAGCCTGGGGCGAACGCTCCCCCGTGACCTGCCACTCGCCGACGCTCTACGCATCGCTCGTGCTTCCGCGCGAAGGGGCGCTGTGCGTCGAGAACGAGGCCGACGAGCGCGCGCTCTACCTGCTCGAGGGCGACCTTTCGGTGGACGGCACCGCCATCCAGCCGCAGCAGCTCGTCCTTCTCGCGCCCGGACACGAGCCCGTTCTCAAGAGCCGCGAGGGCGCCCGGCTGATGCTGTGCGGCGGCGCTCCGATGGATGGCGAACGCCACGTGTGGTGGAATTTCGTCTCCTCCAGCCGCGACCGGATCGACGAAGCCAAGCGCGCGTGGAAAGCGGGCGAGTTCGCTTTGCCGCCGGACGACCACGACGAGTTCATCCCGCTCCCGGAAATCCCGAAGACGGTGAGCTACCCGTGACCGAGATGCGGCGGGTCGAGCTTTCGACCGGCGTGACGCTCAACGTCGCTTTCGACGGCCCGGAGAACGCGCCGGCGGTGATCCTCCTCCACGGGTTTCCCGAGTCGCACCGCACCTGGCGCGAAATCGCTCCGCGGCTTCGCAATCGTTTCCGGCTCGTCATGCCCGACCAGCGCGGCTTCGGCGCGTCCGACAAGCCTGGCGGGGTCGACTCCTATCGCCCCGCACGGCTCGCCGACGACGTGCTGGCGCTCGCCGACGCGCTTGCCGTCGACCGCTTCGCGCTGGTCGGCCACGACTGGGGCGGGGCCGTGGCCTGGGCACTTGCAATCCGCGGAGAGCCGCGCCTGTCGCGCCTCGCAATTGTCAATTCGCCGCACCCGCTCGTTTTCCAGAAAAGCCTGTTCGATGACCCGCAGCAGCGGCTTGCCTCGCAGTACATCACCGCTTTTCGCAGCGAAGGCTTCGAGGCTGCGGTCGAAGCGCAGGGTTTCGAGTGGTTTTTCGACAAGTCGTTCGCGCCGCATGTCGATCCGGAAGCAATTTCACCCGAAGAACGGGCCCGCTACATCGCCGACTGGTCTCGCCCCGGAGCGTTCGAAGCGATGCTGAACTGGTATCGCGCCTCGCCGATCCTCGTCCCCGCGCCGGGCGAAGAAACACCGCCGCCCGACTGGCTGGCCGACAACTTTCCGTATGTGCGAGTCCCGACCCTGGTGATCTGGGGAATGCGCGACCGCGCCCTCCTGCCGGTCCAGCTCGAAGGCCTGTCCGACCTCGTCGAAGATCTGCACATCGTCCGCTTGCCCGGTGCCGGTCACTTCGCCCCCTGGGAAGCTCCTGACGAAGTGGCGGATGCCCTTGCCCCCTTCCTTGCCGGCGACACGGTGGCTACAGGCGCGGGGCAATGACAACCGCCGCCCGTTCTCGATTCCGATCCGCCGCCCGCCTTGCCGCCGTCCAGGCGCTCTACCAGCAGGAGATGGAGCGAACGCCGCTCCCACGCCTGCTCAAGGAATTCCACGACCACCGGCTGGGCGCCAATATCGAAGACGCGCAATATCACGACGCAGAGCGGGACTTCTTCGACGACATCGTTGGCGGGGTTGCAGCGAGGCAAAACGACGTCGACGAGGCGATCGGCGCGAACCTGGCAAGCGGCTGGAGCCTCGAGCGGCTCGACCGGCCGATGCGCGCGATCCTGCGCGCCGGAGCCTATGAGCTCATCGCCCGGCCCGACGTTCCGGTCGGCTCGGTGATCTCCGAATATGTGGACGTCGCCCACGCCTTCTACGACAAGCGAGAGACCGGCTTCGTCAACGGGCTGCTCGATTCGATAGCCAAACAGGTCAGGCCGTAGTTTTCGACTCCTCGGGCGACTTGCCCTTCAGCAGCGACAGCGCCACCGTTCCCGCGATGAGCGCGAAGGTCGCCGACAGCGTGATCCAGATCGGCACGTCGATGAGATTGGACGCGATCATCTTCACGCCGATCAGCACCAGGAGGAGCGACAGCCCGTACCGCAGGTAGCGAAGGTGCTCCATCAGCCGCGCGACGGCGAAATAGAGCGCTCGCAATCCGATGACCGCGAGGATGTTGGAGCTGTAGATGATCAGCGTGTCGCGGGTCACTCCGAACACGGCAGGGATGCTGTCGAGCGCGAAGAAGACGTCCGTAAGCTCGAGCACCACGAGCGCCAGCAGAAGCGGAGTTGCAACCCAGCCGCCGTTCTTGCGGACCACGAAGGCGCGGCCCTTGAGCTCCTTGGTGACGGGCAGGTTCGCCTTGGCGAACTTCATGATGCGGCTGTTTTCGATATTGTCCTTGCCGCTGCTGGTCAGCAGGCGGATTCCGCTGAAGATCACGAGCGCGCCGAAGCCGTAAAGCGCCCAGTCGAACAGGTTGAGGATTTCCGCTCCGCCGAAGATGAAGCCCGCGCGAAAGACCATCGCGCCCAGGATGCCCCAGAACAGCACCTTTTCCTGGTCGTCGTCGGGGATGCTCAGGTTCTTGAAGATCAGCACCCAGACGAAAATGTTGTCGAAGCTGAGACTCTGCTCGAGCAGATAGCCGGTGAGATATTCCATCCCGCTGTCGCTTCCGCGCGAAGCGAAGACGAGCCCGCCGAAGCCGAGCGCCGCGGCGGCGTAGAGAGCGACAATCAGGAGAGCCCTTTGCGGGCTCAGCCGGTGCGCCATTCGTGCCAGGAAAAAGAAGTCGAACAGCAAGATGGCCGCGGCGACTACCGCGAAGACGATCCACAGGCCGGTGTCGGACAGCGCTGGCATTTCCTGCCAACCGGCAGGGACGGCGGAAGGTTGCGCGCAGCGGCGCAGCGCGAAGTCGGAGCGAGCCGGCTTTTTGCGCTCGCGCCCGTTCCCCATTACCCCGGCGCAATGCAGGAATCCGAAGCCATCGATCGCCTGCGGCGGATCGCCACCCACCCCGCTGCCCGAGGCCTTGCCGACGATGCCGCGATTCTGGACGGCCTCGTCCTCACCCACGACAGCCTCGCGGAAGGAGTGCACTTCCTGGCGACAGACCCGCCGGCGAGCGTCGGGTGGAAGCTTGTCGCCGTGAACCTTTCCGACCTCGCTGGAAAAGGCGCGCTGCCGCTCGCGGCGCTGCTTTCGCTGCCGCTCTCCGATAGCGACTGGGACAACGGCATTCTCGACGGAATCGAAGCCGCCTGCGAAGCCTACGGGCTGCCGCTGATCGGCGGCGACACCATCGCGATGCCAGCGGGCGCCCCGCGCGTTTACGGCCTCACTGCCATCGGCCGGGCGGGCGAGCACACTCCAAGCCGCTCGGGCGGCAGTCCCGGCGACCGTCTGTGGATCGCGGGCACCCTCGGCGATTCGGCCGCGGGCCTTGCCCAGCTGGCCGACAAGGCCGCTGCCAGCGGGCCGTTGATCGACATTTACCGGCGGCCGATCCCGCTGCTTGAAATGGGCCAGGCGCTTGCGCCTCATGCGAGCGCGATGATGGACGTCTCCGACGGGCTCCTGATCGACCTGAAGCGGCTGTTGGCGGCCAGCGGTTGCGGCGCGCGAATCGATGTCGGCGCGCTGCCGCTGTCGGACGCTTTTGTTGCCGAGAGGGGCAATGAGCGGGCCGATCGCCTGTTCGCGGCCACGGGCGGCGACGATTATGCCCTGCTGGCCGCACTTCCCGGCGATCTCGACCCGGTAAGCCTTTCTTTACCTCAAGCGCCGACCCTGACCTGCATCGGGCGGCTCACTGGGGGATCGGATTTGGCTCTCCACGACCGCGATGACGACGTGCCCCTACCGGAGACTCTCGGTTATGAGCATCGGGATTGGAGTTCGCCAGTGGCTGGTCGCGCTTAGCGGCCTTGCCTGCGGCATAGCCGCCGCGCTCGTCCTGCATTACTGACCCGAGCAGTTGCCAGCCGCGCGACTCGGCCATAAAGGCGCAAATTCGCCGGCTGCGGCCAGCACGTCGGCCGCTATTCTTGCCGCCAAACGGGGACAGACATGAATCTCACTCTGATTGCGATCGCCTGTGGCGTGATCGCCCTGATCTACGGCATCTTCACCAGCTCTCAGGTGCTTGGCGCGCCGACGGGCAACAAGCGCATGGTCGAAGTGTCGGACGCCATCATGGAGGGCGCGAAGGCCTATCTGGGCCGGCAGTATACGACGATCGCCATCGTCGGCGTCGTCGTTGCCGTGCTCATCTTCTTCTTCCTCGGCGGCATTCAGGCCGTGGGATTTGCGCTCGGCGCAATCCTGTCGGGCGCAGCCGGCTACGTCGGCATGAACATTTCGGTGCGGGCAAACGTCCGCACCGCCGAAGCGGCTCGAAAGAGCCTTCAGAACGGCCTCACCGTCGCTTTCCGCGCCGGCGCGATCACCGGAATGCTCGTTGCCGGCCTGGCGCTTCTCGCAATCGCCTGCTTCTTCTATTTCCTGACTCAGATCCGCGGGCTTGCGCCGAATGACCGTGAAGTCATCGACGCGCTCGTCGCGCTCGCCTTCGGGGCCTCGCTGATCTCCATCTTCGCGCGTCTGGGCGGCGGCATCTTCACCAAGGCCGCGGACGTCGGCGCCGACCTCGTCGGCAAGATCGAGGCCGGAATTCCCGAGGACGATCCCCGCAACCCGGCCGTGATTGCCGACAACGTCGGCGATAACGTCGGCGATTGCGCGGGCATGGCCGCCGACCTGTTCGAAACCTATGTCGTCACGGTCGGGGCGACGATGGTGCTCCTGGCCCTCCTCGTTACGGCAGGACCGGGGCTGCTGTCCCTGATGAGCCTTCCGCTGCTCGTCGGCGGCGCGTGCATCATCACGTCGATCATCGGCACCTACTTCGTTCGCCTGGGTAACGGCGGATCGATCATGGGCGCTCTCTACAAGGGCTTCCTCGTCACTGCAGGGCTGTCGGTGTTCGCGCTTTACGGCGTCACCACCTACGTTCTCGGCGATCTCAACGCGGTCGCCGGAAGCGCAAGCGACGCCACGGGCCTTGGAACGACGTTCACCGGCTGGGATCTTTACTGGTCGATGCTGGTCGGCCTCGTGGTCACCGGTCTCATCGTCTGGATTACGGAATATTACACCGGCACCAATCACCGCCCGGTCCAGTCCGTCGCCAGCGCCTCGCAGACCGGCCATGCGACCAACATCATCCAGGGGCTTGCGGTCAGCATGGAAGCGACCGCGCTTCCCGCGATCGTCATCTGCATCGGGATCATCGTGTCCTACAGCCTTGCCGGCCTGATCGGCATCGGCTTCGCGGCGACGGCGCTTCTGTCGCTTGCCGGCATGGTCGTTGCGCTCGATGCCTACGGACCGGTTACCGACAACGCCGGCGGAATCGCCGAGATGTCGGGCCTCGAGGAAGAAGTGCGGGGCCGCACCGACGCTCTCGACGCAGTGGGCAACACCACAAAGGCGGTCACCAAGGGCTATGCCATCGCTTCGGCGGGGCTTGGCGCGCTGGTCCTGTTCGCCGCCTACACCACCGATCTTCGCCGCTTTGCCGGCGATCTCGGCGTTTCGTTTGCCGACATCGATTTCAGCCTGGCCAATCCGTACGTCATCGTCGGCCTGCTGATCGGGGCGCTCCTGCCGTACCTGTTCGGAGCCATGGGCATGATGGCCGTCGGACGTGCCGGCGGTGCCGTGGTCGAGGAAGTGCGCGCGCAGTTCCGCGACAATCCGGGAATCATGGAAGGCTCGGTTCGCCCCAATTACGCGCGGACGGTCGACCTGGTGACCAAGGCGGCGATCAAGGAAATGATCATTCCGTCGCTTCTTCCGGTGTTCGCTCCGATCGTCATCTACTTCCTGGTTCGCTGGGTCGCAGGTCCGGAGCAGGGCTTCGCCGCATTGGGCGCGCTTCTGATCGGCGTCATCGTGTCGGGCCTGTTCGTCGCCATCTCTATGACGAGCGGCGGCGGCGCCTGGGACAACGCCAAGAAGTACATCGAAGACGGCAATTACGGCGGCAAGGGCTCCGACGCCCACATGGCCGCTGTGACCGGCGATACCGTTGGCGATCCCTACAAGGACACGGCCGGTCCGGCGGTGAACCCGATGATCAAGATCACCAACATCGTCGCGCTGCTGCTTCTCGCAGCGCTTGCCGGACACGCTGCCATCTAGCAGCCGTTGGTCCTCGAATAGGGAAAAGCCCCGTCCGGCGCTGCCGCGGCGGGGCTTTTCTTTTGCGCGGGCGGAGGCGTAAGCGGCGCGCATGACACATGCGATCCGAGTCCATGAAACCGGCGGTCCCGACGTTCTCTCCTGGGAGCAGGTCGAGGTCGGGGAACCCGGGCCGGGGCAAGTTCGCCTGCGCCATTCGGCTGTGGGCCTCAATTACATCGACGTCTATCACCGCACCGGCCTGTATCCGCAGCAGGCGCCCTTCACCCCCGGGGTCGAAGGCGCGGGCACGGTGGAAAGCGTCGGCCCTGGCGTGACCGGCCTCCAGCCCGGCGACCGCGTCGCTTATGCAGGACCGATGGGAAGCTATTCGGAAGAGCGGCTGATCGCCGCCGACAGGCTGGTGAAGCTCCCAGACGACATCGCCTTCGACGAAGGCGCTGCGATGATGCTCCAGGGCATGACAGCCCGGATGCTCCTTCGCGCCGTTCACGAGGTGAAGCGCGGCGACACGATTCTCGTCCACGCCGCGGCGGGCGGTGTCGGGCTGATCCTGTGCCAATGGGCCAGCGCACTCGGCGCCACCGTGATCGGGACCGTTTCAACCGAAGAAAAGGCCGAGATCGCGCGCGCCCACGGCTGCGATCACCCGATCCTCTACACCAGCCAGGATTTCGTTTCCCAGGTGGAGAAGCTCACCGCCGGGCAGAAGCTGCCCGTCGTTTACGATTCCGTCGGCAGGGACACGTTCCTCAAGTCGCTGGATTGCCTGCGTCCGCGCGGCCTGATGGTCAGCTTCGGCAATGCGTCGGGCCCGGTCGATCCGATCAGTCCGCTGATCCTGTCGCAAAAGGGTTCGCTGTTCCTCACGCGCCCGACGCTGTTCGACTATGTCGCCACCCGCCCGGAACTGGAGGAGAGTGCCGCCGACCTGTTCGACGTGGTCCGCTCGGGAAAGGTGAAGATCGAGATCAAGCAGCGATTCCCGCTGTCGAACGCGGCCGAGGCGCATCGGGCGCTGGAGGCCCGCGAAACCACCGGGTCGACGGTCCTGACAATCTGATTTCCCCGTCAGCTTCACATTTGACGGCCGTGCCGCTAAGGCACCGCGACTTTACGACAGGACTGGAAGAGGTAACGTTTGGCCAAGGAAGAACTTCTCGAAATGCGCGGGCAGGTCGTCGAACTCCTGCCCAATGCGATGTTTCGCGTGAAACTCGAGAACGGTCACGAAATCCTCGGCCACACCGCCGGCAAGATGCGCAAGAACCGGATCCGCGTTCTCACCGGCGATGAAGTGCTGGTCGAGCTGACGCCGTACGACCTGACCAAGGGTCGGATCACCTACCGGTTCAAATAGGCGGCCGCCGCCAGTGCGGCTCGTCCTCGCCTCCGCAAGCCCGCGCCGGCTCGACCTGCTCGCACGAATCGGTGTCGAGCCGGACGCCGTCGTTCCCGCCGGCATTGACGAAAGCGTGCCTCGCGGCGAGCTTCCGCGCGACCACGCCCTTCGGCTGGCGCGGGAAAAAGCGCAGGCGATCGCGAAAGACGAACCCGGATCGCTCGTTCTTGCCGCCGATACCGTCGTTGCAGTCGGGCGCCGAATTCTTCCCAAGGTCGAGGACGAGAAGACCCTTCGCGCCTGCATGCGGCTCCTGTCCGGCCGCCGCCACCGCGTGATGACGGGCGTTGCGCTCGCCGCTCCGGGCGAAAAGCTTCGGACCCGGCTCGTGGAAACCACGATCGCCATGAAGCCGCTCAGCGAGGCGGAAATCGATTTCTACGCCGCCCACGGCGAGTGGAAGGGCAAGGCCGGCGGCTACGCTCTGCAGGGCTATGGGGAGGTTTACGTTCGCCACATGTCCGGAAGCTATTCGAACGTCGTGGGACTTCCGCTCGCCGAAACGCGCAACCTGCTGAAAGCTGCCGGATACGACATTGCCTGAATGGCTGGTCGAGAAGGGGATTGGCGAAACCCGCGCCGCACTGGTCGAAAGCGCTCGGATCGTCGAATCGCGGATAGAGGTTGAAGGAACGGTCCCGGCCGGCACCATCCTCGAAGCACGCCTGGTCGACACCGGCAGAAGCGGCCGAAACGGAACAGCCCGCGACGGGTGCGGAATCGATTACCTTCTCCCCCACGTCCCGCGCGAAGTCAGCGAGGGTTCGCTTTTCAACATCGAAGTGACCCGCCCGGCCCTCCCCGGCCCGGAGCCGTGGAAGCGGCCGATTGCGAAGGCAACCCGGGACGAGCGGCGGCGTCCGCGCTCGCTTGGCGAAAGGCTGCGCTCGACCGGGACGCCCGTTCGCGAGCTCGCCTTCCCTGCTCCCGCCGACGAACTGGGCGAACTCGGCTGGAACGATCTCGTAGAGGAAGCGCGAAGCGGCCACGCGCAGTTTGCCGGCGGAAGCCTCGATGTCTTCGCGACGCCCGCGATGACGCTGATAGATATCGACGGCACCTTGCCGCCGGCCGAGCTTGCCGTGGCCGGGGCGGCTGCCGCCGCGGACGCCATTCGCAGGCTGGATATCGGCGGCTCGATCGGAATCGACTTGCCGACCGTCGCTGGAAAGGAATCGCGGCAGCGCTCGGCCGCTGCCCTCGACGCCGTGCTTGTCCAGCCGTTCGAGCGCACCGCCGTCAACGGCTTCGGGTTCGTGCAGATCGTGCGTCCGCGCTCGCGGGCCTCTCTTCTGGATCTCGCCCACGACCGCGGCAGCTTCGAGGCGCGCGCGCTGCTGCGCCGGGCAGCGTTCGAGCCGGGCGGCGCCAGGCGCCTCGTCGCTCATCCCGCCGTGATCGCCTGCCTTGAGCGCCACAGCGACTGGCTGAATACGCTCGCTCGCCAGCTTGGCGGCGCCGTCGCCTTGCGCGCCGACGCGGCAGTCCCCATCCATGGCGGCTATGTCGAAAAAGCCTGACTCGAAGCCCTGCCCGAACTGCGGAAAGCCGCCGTCGAAGGATCACGCGCCCTTCTGCTCGCGCGGCTGCAAGGACCGCGACCTGCTCAGATGGCTCAATGAGGGATATCGGATTCCGGGCCCGCCCGCCGGTCCCGACGTTTCAGGCGAAGAGGACTAGGGACCGATCATGCGCGCGCCGGTGACCTTGTACGGCTTCGCGTACGCCGCCGCGGCATAGCTGATCCGCCAGACCGTATTTCCGACGTCGTCGGCGACGAGCAACGCGCCGGTGCGATCGACCGAGACGCCGACCGGGCGCCCACGGGCGTTCCCGTCCTTGTCCACGAAGCCCCAGGCGAAGTCCTGCGGATTGCCGACCGGCCTTCCGCCCTGGAACTTGATGTAGACGACTCGGTAGCCATTCAGCTGCGGCCGATTCCAGCTCCCATGCTCGCCGATGAAGGCGCCGCCCCGGAACTTCGCTGGAAATTGCGCGCCGGTGTAGAAGGTCAGCCCGAGCGGAGCGACGTGCGAGCTGAGCGAATAATCGGGCGAAATGGCGGTCTTCACCAAGTCGGGCCGCTGCGGCTTCACACGTTCGTCCACGTGTTGGCCCCAATAGCTGTACGGCCAGCCGTAGAAGGCGCCCTCCTTCACCGAGGTCATGTAATCGGGGACGAGGTTGGGTCCCAGCTCGTCGCGTTCGTTGACGACTGTCCACAAGGTGTCGGAGCCCGGATAGAAGGTGAGGCCGTTCGGGTTTCGCAGCCCGCTCGCGAAAGTGCGATGCGCACCGGTCTTGGGATCGACCTCCCAGATTTGCGCCCGCCCGCGCTCCGCAGTCGGCCCGCGTTCCATCACGTTGCTGTTGGATCCGACGCCGACGTAAAGCTTTGACCCGTCGGGGCTCGCGGTCAGGTCCTTGGTCCAGTGATGGTCGATCGGTCCTGCCGGAAGCCCGGTCACCAGCGTCGGGCGTTCGGTAATCTTCGTTTGGCCCGGCGTGAACGGGAAGCGCAGGATCGCGTCGGTATCCGCGACATACAGATAGCCGTTCTGGACGACCACGCCGAACGGCGCGTTGAGATTGTCCACGAGGACGGTGTGCGCTTCGGGCTTGCCGTCCCCGTTCGCGTCCCGATAGAGCAGGAGCCGGTTGCTCGGACCGCCGCCGCCAGCGCCGCCGTGCGCTTTTGATTCCATCCATCCCATGATCGGCCGTTTCGGCCGGTCGAGTGGTTCGCTCCCGCTCTTCTTCGTCTCGACGACGATCACGTCGCCGTTGGGAAGGGGAATGGCCCGCCGCGGGCTCGACAGTCCGGTTGCGAACGCCTCGATTTTGAAGCCTTCGGGGACGGTGGGCATTTCGCCCGCTTTCCAGCCGACCACTTTGGGGATGTGCATGTTGGGAAGCAGTCCGCGTGCCGGCTTTGGCAGGTTCGGATTGGGGCCGAACTGGCTGTTTGGGTCGATTTTCTGGCTATTTCCGCAGGCGGCGACCGCAAGCGCTGCAGTGCCGGCGAATATCATACGAATGTTCATGAACGCACCTCCCGCGCCGGAACCCAGGCGACTGGAACGAAAAACAGAGTCGCGACCGCGAGAACGCAAAGGATGGATGCGATGATGGACAAGGTCAGGCCGGTCGGCACAACCGCGGTCCATCCGTCGACCGAATGGACGAGCGAGTTGAACAGCTCGACGATCATTGCGCCCCAGAAGAGGAAGATGTGGCCCCACCCGAGAATACTCGTCCGAAGCGGCTCGGCCGCGATCAGTTCCACGAGCGAAGCAAGGGCCGCGAACGCGCCGAAAACCAATCCCCCGGCGATCAGCCACTCGGAGAAATTCAGCCATTCGATCACGGCATTCCCAGCGTAAACCAGGTCGGTGAACAGCGCGGCGATGAAGCACACCACCGGTATCGGAAACAGCATCAGGTACATCGGCCCGGTCACCGCCGCGACCGGCCCCCTGGTCTCCTCGACAATTTCAGCCATCGTCCGTTCCTCGCCTGCACTCGTTCAGTCGTGATTACGACTCTGAAACGGCAATGTTCCGGCTGCATCGGGATCGGAACGGCCATTCCCCTCGCGAGGCTGGACAGCTATCGGTGCGACGGGTAGGAGCGCTGCGCTTGACCGGCCGACCGGCCGAACGGCGCAATGCCCAGGTAGCTCAGTTGGTAGAGCATGCGACTGAAAATCGCAGTGTCGGTGGTTCGAATCCGCCCCTGGGCACCACGCCCGCACAAGTCCGGGGCAGCGGCAACAGCCGGCTCATCCAATCCACCTCGACGTTTGCGAACGACGGCAGCTATTTCTCCTGACCGTGGTCGTGCGCGGGTGGGCTCGCGGGCACGTAGAGCTGATCGAAAACGTCGGGCTTGCACGGATAGTTTTCGCCGGCGATTCCGGTGATGATCCAGTCGCCCGGATCGACCCGCAGGCGGCCTTCGGGCGTGTCGACGTAGCCCACCGGATCTGCCTCGGATTGCGCGACGACGGCCGGATGATCGCCATGCTTGAACCAGCGCGCCGCATGGATCACCAGCGGTCTCTTGAGATAGGGAGCGATGACCGTGGGGTCTTCGGCCGCTGCCGGCGCCTCTCTTTTCCATGACATCAGGGGAACGCCCGCCCCGGCCCCGCCCTCGCCCGTTGGATCGGTCTCGTCCATTGCTGCGGCGCCCGCCCCGTCGCCCGCTCGGGGCGAGAAATATCCCCGGCCGTTGTCGCTTGATGCCTGCCGCTGCTCTCCGGACGTCAGCCGGGCGATAAGGCGATTGCGAAGCTCCCTCGTTGCCGCCGACGGCTCGACGCCCAGCTCCGCCATCATCAGCTCAGCCGTTGTGCGATAGCGCTCGGCGAGGCCCGCTGAATGCCGGCGCTGGAATTCCGCTTCCATCCCGAGGCGGAGCGCATCTTCGTCGTACGGATCGATTTCCTGCATTTGCGCGACGATCGACAGCGCCTCTTCGGCGCAGCTTTCGCGAAGCAGCGCCTCGGTTACGGCCTTCAATTCGGCACGCCGCCGGGTCGATCTCCGGCTCCGCTCGCTCGCCAGCCAGTCGTCGAACTCCGGGCTGACCCCGTCGAGGTCCTCGAACGCCTCCTTGTACCCGGCGCTTTCATCGGCAGGCGCTTCGACCAGGCATTCGGGCCGGATCCAGACGTGCTCGCGATCCCAGCACACGATTTCGCGCCGCTGGTTGACGTAGTTTCGAAGCTCGAGAAGTACCTGGCGCAGGCTCGATCGGGCTTGCACGTCGCCTCGGTCTGGCCACAGGAGGCCGACTATCCGCCGCTTCGGAATCCGCGTTCCCGGGTCCGAGATCAAATAAGCGAGTAGCGCCCGCGCCTTTTTGCCGCGTGGCGTTATGTTCTTGCGATCGCTGGAAAATACCGCAAACGAGCCCGCCGTGATCGCACGCATGCTTCTGTCCCATCTTGTCGAGCGGGAGCACAACGGGCGTGACTACGCTCAGTCTCGCCACACCCGGACGCGATACTAAGCCCAGCGGGCGTGCCCCTATCACAATTCGCGGAAAAATTAATGAGCATTTGACGGACGGTTAACGCTTTTCTCGCGCTCGGCTCACGCACCATGGGCCATTGCAGGGCGCGGATCCCAAGTGGTCCGCGAGCCCCCAAACGACGGAAAGGACGTGCATCATGCGTTGCAACAACCTCCTGTCCATGTGTGCAGCCGTTGCGATCACCGCGGGAGGCGCTTTGCTCTTCGCGCAGCCTGCTCCGGCGAAGCCTTCGCAGGTTGTTGTCGTCGAACCTGGCAACGAGATCGTGGTTCGGCACATCAGCTATGCGGACCTGAACCTCGCCTCCGACGGTGGAATGCAGACTCTCCAGTCGCGCGTTCGCGGCGGGATCTCGGACCTCTGCGCGGAAGCCGTGAGTGCCGCCCAGGGCAGCTTCACCTACAACGGCTATTCGCTCAAGTGCCGCAGCAGCGCCTGGAACCAGGCGAAGCCGCAGGTGGCCCGGGCCGTGCAGCGAGCGCGGGAAATCGCGCTCACCGGCAGCTCGACGCTTGCTGCGACCGCGATCACGATTTCGCTGCCCCAATAGCGCCCACCCCCCCAGCTACGGCGCTAGGATGGCTCCCGTTCGAACCGGGAGCCATCCATCGGGGCAGCCGGGACTCGCTTGTGCGTCATTGCGGGAAGGACGCCGACATGGGCAGTGCAAAGGAAATCCTGGCGGCGAAGGCCAACGCGCCGGTCGCCGCACCGGTCACCGTATTCCTCTCGGCACGCGAGGACATAACGAGAGCTGTCGGCTCCGCGATCGAAGCCGAAGCGACCTACTTCAGCCGGCGAGCGATGGAAGAACGGCTCGCCTCCAGCGCCGGACTGTCGCGCAAATCGCGCCAGATTCACCTCGAACTGGCGCTTGCCTACGAATTCCGGGCGCACCTCCTTACGCAGGAGATCTGCGACACCCCCGAATCCCAGCTCTGCGCGTTGTAAGTCCCGCCTTGCGGAACCGTCAGAACCAGGTCCTGATGCCGGTCAGGAATTCCCAGCCGCCGTCGCTCTCGCCAGCATCCCTGAGAAAGCGCCGGCTCGTGCCGAATGCACGCCCGTAGTGCACACCCACATAGGGAGCGAACTGGCGGGTAATCTCGTAGCGCAGTCGCACGCCAATTTCGCCGCGGTCCAGCCCGGCGCCGATCCGAAGCTCCGGCACATCTTGAGCGGACAAGCGGATTTCGGCTCGCGGCTGGAGGATAAGCCGCTGGGTGATCCGCTGATCGAGCTCGGCCTCGACGCGGGCTGTGATATCGCCGGTGTTTGAAAGAAACGCCGCTGCATCGACATCGAAGAGATAGGGGGCAAGCCCCTGCGCTCCGAGGACGGCATACGTCCTTGCCGGGCCGGCAAGGTCCTGCCGCACCCCCGTCTGGAGATCGAACCAGGGGCCGATTGCATGGCTCCAAAGCGCCTGGACTTCGGCGCTTTCGACCGCTTCTCCGAACGTGCCTTCGCCTTCGCTCTTGAACCACGCCTTGTCGATGTCGCCGCCATAGAAGCCCTGCGCATCCCACAAATAGCCGTTGCGGCCATCCTTGATCCGCAACTCAGCCCGGTCGAACTGCAGCCAGGCGACCGGCATTCCGCTGACCTCGCGCATCACCTGGATTCGCGACGAGTTCATGACCTGTGCATCGACGCCGGGAATGCCGGCATGGAGCGGCCCCTCGAATGCCTCCGGCGGTGGCGGGCCTTCGGGGATTGGGGCATCGGCAGGCATGTTGCCACGCTCCATCCCTGGCAGCGAGTCGTGACCCGCTTGGGAATGATCCAGCTGCGAGTGATCCATTTGGGAATGGTCCATCTCGTCGGTCATGCCGTCGGGCTGCGATTGCGATGCAGGTTGCGTCGGTTGGTCGGCCGACGGCATCGGCATCTGGTGTCCCGAATGCTGTGCGTACGCAGGGACAGCGCAAAGCAGCAGGAGAAGGGCTATGCTCTTCATGCTGCACCTCGCTCGTCCAGCGGGCGCACCGTCACCACCTGAAACATGCCCGTATGCATGTGATAGATGAGGTGGCAGTGGAACGCCCAGTCGCCGGGCGCATCCGCGGTGAGGTCGAACGTCGCGCTTCCGCCGGGTTGCACGACCACCGTGTGCTTGCGCGGCTTGTGTCCGTCTGGAGCACCGTTCACCAGCTCGAAGAAGTGGCCGTGCAGGTGGATCGGGTGCGCCATCATCGTGTCGTTCACCAGCCGCACGCGCACCCGCTCGTTTCGGGCGAAGCGGATAGGATCATCGGTGACGGCGGAGAACTTCTTGCCGTCGAACGACCACATGTATCGCTCCATGTTTCCGGTCAGGTGGATCTGCTTGAGCCGCGTCGGCCGCCGCTTGTCCGGGTTCGGATTGGCGGCGACCAATTGCCTGTAGGTCAGCACCCTGTGGCCGACATCGTCGAGTCCGATGCCAGGATCGCCCATGCGATCGACCGGATTCATTGCCACCATGTCCAGTCCCGGCCCGACCTTCACATCTGGCGGCAGCCTGGAAGTATCGCGCATGTTCATGCCGCCGGACATGTCCATGCTGCTCATCTCCGAGTGACCGGAATCGTGGCCCATTCCAGCCATTTCGTCGGATCCGGCTGCACCGTGGCTCATCCCCATGTCGGCCATGGTCAGCACCGGGGCCTCTCGGAGCGGAGGTATCGGCGCTCTCGCTCCGGGACGGCTTGCGAGGCTCGCGATCGCCATTCCCGACCTGTCGATCGCTTCTGCAACGAAGTTGAACGCGTCGACGCCCTTCGGCTCGACGATCACGTCGTAGGTTTCCGCGACGCCCATCTGGAACTCGTCGGTCTCGACCGGCTGCACATTCTGTCCGTCGGCAGCCACCACCGTCATCGGCAGGCCGGGGATGCGGATGTTGAAAAAGGTCATCGCCGAACCATTGATGATCCGCAGCCGGATTCGCTCGCCGGGATTGAACGCCAGCTCCAGCCCGTCGGCAGGGCCATGCCCGTTAACCAGATAGGTGTAGAGCGATCCCGTCACATCGGAGATGTCGGTCGGGCTCATCCGCATCCGCGCCCACATGCGCCGCTGTTCGCCCGTGAGCGGATAGTCGTCTGTCCAGGTCGTCTTGTGGAAGTTGAACGGCGCTTCGGCGACCTTGAGCCGGCGCATGATCTCGTGCGGATGCATCGGCGACCAGTCGCTGAGCATCAGCACATATTCGCGCTCATAAGTGAACGGGTCCGGCTCGGCGGGGTCGATGACGATCGGGCCGTAATGACCCATGGGCTCCTGCAGCGTGTGCGCGTGCCACCAATAGGTCCCGGACTGGCGGATCGGGAAACGATAGCGGAAGGTCTCGCCGGGCATGACCGCCGGCATGGTGACGCCCGGAACGCCGTCCATCGCGAAGGGCACCAGCATTCCATGCCAGTGAATAGACGTCCCGTCGGAGCTGCGATTGACGAGATCGACGGCGAGGTCCTGCCCCTCCTTCAACCGAAGCAGCGGCCCGGGAAGCGTTCCGTTCACCGTCACGGCCGGCCCGTGACGTCTGCCGGTCGCAAAGCGCATATCGGCGGCGGTCATCGTCACCTGCTCGCCTGACAGGACATCGCTGCCGCGCCGGGCAACCGTTCCGCCGGCCGCGCCTCGGGCCCATGCTGGGGTAAGTCCGGCGAGCGCAGTGGCGGCAAGCGAGCCGGCGCCGGTCTGGAGGAAGTGCCGTCGGCTGAAATCGGGCATCTTGCTGTCTTTCGTTTCGGTGCCGCTAAACAGCGGTCACCGCTCGTCGGCGTGTTCGGGCGTGTCTTGGGGAGCGCTGCCGTGCCCAAGATCGTCGATGATCGGGCAGTCCGGACGATCGTTGCCCTGGCACCCGGCGGCGAGGGTCTCCAGCGACCGGCGCATGGCGTGCAGTTCGGCTTCCTTTCGCTTGAGCTCGGCGGCACGGGCAAGAGCAAGCGTCTTGACCTCCGCGCTCGCCCGGCTGCGGTCGCGCCAAAGCTCCAGCAGCTTTTCGATTTCCGGAATGGAAAAACCAAGGTCTCTCGCGCGGCCGATGAAGCGCAGGGTGTGAATGTCCCGCTCGTCGAAATCGCGATAGCCGGAATCCCGGCGCGCCGCTGCGGGCAGTAGTCCTATCTTCTCGTAGTGGCGGATCATCCGGCTGCTGATTCCGCTCGCTGCCGAGGCTTGCCCGATCTTCACAGCCTCACTCCCCGAAGCCGGAGCGAATTGCCGATGACCGTCACCGAACTCAGCGACATGGCCGCCCCGGCGACGATCGGCGACAGCAGGATGTCGAACCACGGGTAGAGAATGCCCGCCGCGATCGGCACGCCCGCTGCATTGAAGACGAAAGCGAAGAACAGGTTCTGGCGGATGTTGCGCATCACCGCCCGGCTGAGATGACGGGCCCGCACGATCCCGCCGAGGTCGCCCTTCACCAGCGTCACGGCCGCGCTTTCCATCGCCACGTCAGTGCCCGTCCCCATCGCGATTCCGACGTCGGCGGAAGCCAGCGCCGGCGCGTCGTTGATTCCGTCTCCGGCCATGGCCACGCGCAAGCCCTCGCGCCGCAACTCCTCGACCTTCGCCTGCTTCTGGTCGGGCAGCACGCCTGCAAGCACCTCGTCGATGCCGACCTCTCGGCCGACCGCTTCGGCGGTGGCGCGATTGTCGCCCGTCATCATCACGATCCGGATTCCGTCGCGGTGGAGCTCGGCGATCGCTTGGGCTGCCCCCTCCTTCACCGGATCGGCAACCACCAGGAATCCTGCCGCCTTCCCATCCACGGCAACGAACATGACTCCCCGCCCCTCGGCGCGATGCACGTCGGCGCGATCCCCAAGGCCAGCGACGTCCGCGCCGGCATCCGCGAGCAGTGCCGCATTGCCGAGCGCCACGTCGTGCCCCTCGACCGATCCGCTGACCCCCTTGCCCGTGTGCGACTGGAACGCGCTCGCTTTCGGCACGTCGACCTCGCGCTCGGCCGCGCCTTCGACGACCGCCGCTGCAAGCGGGTGTTCGCTCCCTTTCTCCAGCGCCGCCGAAAGCCGGAGAAGCTCCAACTCCGCAAATCCGGGCAAGGCCTCGACCGCGACAAGCCTTGGCTTTCCAAGCGTCACGGTGCCCGTCTTGTCGATGACGAGCGTGTCGATTTTTTCCATCGTCTCCAGCGCCTCGGCATTCTTGATCAGCACGCCGGCGCTGGCTCCGCGGCCGGTCCCGACCATGATGGCCATCGGCGTTGCGAGCCCGAGCGCGCACGGGCAGGCGATGATCAGCACCGCGATGGCATTGACGATCGCATGGCTGAGCGGAGGCGCCGGCCCGAACAGGCTCCAGGCGACGAAAGCGATCAGGGAGACCGCGACGACGCTCGGGACGAACCAGCCGGACACCTTGTCGGCAAGCGCCTGGATCGGGGCTCGCGAGCGCTGCGCCGCGGCCACCATCCGGACGATCTGCGACAGCATCGTGTCGCGCCCGACGCGCTCGGCGCGGATAAGCAGCGCCCCCGTGCCGTTGACGGTCGCGCCAGTCACGGCGTCGCCGTCACTCTTCTCGACCGGAACCGGCTCGCCGGTCAGCATCGATTCGTCCACCGAGCTTTGGCCCTCGACGACCACGCCATCGACCGGCACCTTCTCGCCCGGCCGCACCCGAAGCAGGTCGCCGACCTCGACATCGCTGAGCGGCACGTCCTCTTCGCGGTCGCCCTCGACTCGCCGCGCCGTCTTCGGGGCCAGCCCGAGCAGCGCGCGAATGGCCTTTCCGGTCGCGGCCCGCGCACGAAGCTCCAGCACCTGGCCCAGCAGCACCAGCGTCGTAATCACCGCCGATGCCTCGAAATAGACGGGCACCAGCCCGTTCATCGTCCGCAGCGAGGACGGGAACAGGCCCGGCGCGACTGCGGCAACGACGCTGTACCCGTAGGACGCGCCTACGCCCATTCCGATGAGCGTGAACATGTTGAGGTTGCGGGTCTTCAGGCTCGCCCAGAATCGGTCGAAGAACGGCCACCCGCCCCACAGCACCACCGGCGTGGCGAGCGCGAACGACAGCCACACGCCCGCCCGCGCGGAGAGCAGCTCGACTCCGAAAAAGGCGCTTGCGAACATCAGCACGACGATCGGGAGCGTCAGGACGAGGCTGATCCAGAAGCGCCGGCTCATGTCCTCGAGCTCGGGATTGGCCTGCTCTTCCGCCGTCGGCTCCAGCGGCTCGAGCGCCATTCCGCAGATTGGGCAGCTTCCCGGCCCCTCCTGGCGGATCTGCGGGTGCATCGGGCAGGTCCAGATCGTACCTTCGGCCACGTCGGCGGCCGTTGCCGCCTCGTCGCCCTTGCCGGACAAGTACCGCTCCGGGTCGCCTTTGAATTTCGAGCGGCAGCCCGCGCTGCAGAAATAATAGGTCGTGCCGTCCAGGTCGTGCGTGAAGCTGGCGGTGCGCGGGTCGACGCTCATCCCGCAGACGGGGTCGCGCTCCATCGCGTCCTTCCCGGCATCGGCTTCGTGGCCGCCGTGGCTGCAGCGGGCGTGCGGTTCGCTTGCGTTGGTCATCCGCCTTTTATGAACCCTGACATTATGACAAGGTCAACAGAAGCGGCAGCACCTTGCCGTTCGGCCGACGCTTAGCAGCCGCTCAGATAATGCTTGATGCCGTGGAGTCTGACGACATGAAGTCCACTGCATACGGGCGCGGCGATGAGTTTCACCCAGCGGCGCTCGCGGACGGCAGCGGCTCTAATTTCGACATCCAGGGTAAACCCGCGCTTGTGTTTGATGGCATAGGCGCGAAGGCGCTCCATCACGGCGCGAGAGTCCTCGGTGTAGAAAGCTGCGGCCTCCTCACGCGTCGGTCTTGCGGATCGAGGCAATGCGAAAATGTCGTACACGCCGCCGGTCCAGGACAAGGAGTTGTCAAGAAGATCGCACTCCCAATAGCCAGCATGGTGCGGTCCCAGAGTTCCGATTTCGCCTGGCTCCAGGACATCGATGGCCGCGCTGCTGAGGATCAAGCCATGCTCAAATCTCCCCGCCTGCTCGTGAAGCGGCCAGCTATGATAAAGCGGAAGGGGCTCGGTTGGACGGAACATTGGGCGCGTACATCGCCACATTGGCAACGGCTTGGCTAATCCGCAACACCGGTTTTCTCAGGTGGTCTTAACGAACGATAAGGTCCAATGGCGGTTACAGGGTTGAAGTTTGCTAGGGAGGACGCGTGGAGATTAATGCCTTCTCGTTCGCCACGAACGACGAAAAGAAGCGCCGGCTTCAGCATCTCGCTCGACACATTCTCGATGAACGGGAGCGCCGCCAATGGTATTTTCCACGCGTTCTTTTCGATGAACTGCCTTGGCAGATGCTGCTCCTGTTGTACCTGTCCGAGACAAGTAGGCTGTCGTCGGAAGCCTTGTGCAACGGCGTTCTTGCGCGGCCCGCGACGGGCAATCGCTGGATCGACTATCTGGCGAGCGAGGGATTGGTGACGCAGCACTTCGACCCTTCCGACAACTCACGGTCGATGGTGGAACTCGCGCCAAAAGGGCTCGACCTGTTGCAACTCTATCTCAGCGATCGCCTCCAACGCGGTGAACTCCAGACCGAGCCAAAGGCGCGGGTTACGCATTTCGCACGCTCCGCGAGGGTCGCTATTTTAGTGCTCGTCGCAGCAGTTTTATCTGCGATTGCGACCTATGTGCTGACGTCGCTTGGCGCGGTTCCGAAGATTCTCGACTGAAACTGACGCAACCTTCAATGTCCGCAATGGGTCGAAAGCAGACCTAAGCGGCTGGGTCCGTTATGGGTGGAAAACGGACACTACGGATGCGCCTTATCTGGCGAGACTACCAAGCTGCTGGTGAGGTCCGAAATGTCGTCGACAATACTAGCTGCAGTAGCTGACGTGACGGATGCAATCCGAGGGTCGCTAAACAGTCGTGCATTCGCCTGATTTTTGGTTCGAGAGACTCGGCGCGAGAGACTAACGTCGCCTTGCCGCATTGTTACGGACAGGACGTAAGGCGTGATGAGGGGCCGACCAGGCGGCGGCTTCCGCCCACCCTCAGGGCCAGGCGCAACCGACACCACCAGCTGGATGTCCTCCGGCTCGGTGCATTGCTGCGGACCACCCCCGTGGAATTGGAATCGATTTCCGGTCGTGTCGCCCTCACGTGTAAGCGGCAGGTCCAACTGCCGCAGCCGCGTACTGATCGCGTGGAAAGCAACGTTGAGCACGCCATGGCCGAGCTTGGAAAGTCTCGACGGTATGTCAGTAGAGAAGTCAGGATCGACGTTCAGTTTCCCGCAAATGTAGCTGGTCGGGAAAACCTCAATCGCTTCGCTCTCGCGGGAAGACATGCTCGAGCGTTGCGGTCCCGCTTTCGGACTGCGCCTCATTCGTGCGGCCGGGGAGCGCAAAAAGAATCGCGATGAATGCAGATTTACGCACGAGTCACCTCTGCGCGTCTGTGTAACTTCCGTACGTTGAAATTGGCTTGCAGGTCGCTAGTGTCCGCAATGGGTCGAAAACGGACACTAGCCGCGGGGGCTCCCCTCGCGAAAATATCGCGGGCCCGAAACGAAGTCGCGAACCGCTCGTTCAGCGGCGATGGACAAGGCCAGCAAGCAGACCAACCTGAAGCGCGACGAGAAGCGCGATGCCGAGGAAAGGTCGGGCCCGGAATCGCTCGTCCTCTACCAGGCGGTCGTTCTCAGGGGCGAACACGAGCTCGGGCGCCCGCTGACCTCGCTCTTCTGGTCCGGGCTGGCCGCCGGCGCGGCGATCAGCAACTCGCTGGTCGCTGAAGGGGCTCTTCACCAGCACCTGCCCGACGCGCCGTGGACGAAGCTCATCACCGCCTTCGGCTATTCTGTCGGCTTCCTGATCGTCATCCTCGGCCGGCTGCAGCTGTTCACCGAGCATACGGTGGTGGCGGTGATGCCGGCGATTGCCTCGCCGTCTGTGTCGAACCTGCGCAAGCTGGCCCGGCTGTGGGGAATCGTTTTCCTGGCCAACCAGATCGGCACCTTCATCGCCGCCTTTTCCTTCGCCGTCTTCGGAATTACCTCGCCCGAACTGACCCGCTCGATGGTCGAGGTGAGCCTGCCGCTGCTCGACCGCGGCTTTGCCGCCACTGTGCTGCAGGGGATTCCCGCCGGATTCATCATGGCGACGATTGCCTGGCTGATCGTCGCGGCGAAGACGAACCATTTCTGGCTGGTGCTGCTGCTGACCTACGTGATCGGGATCGGCGGCTTTGCGCACGTGATCGCAAGCGCGGTCGACGCCTACCTGCTGATGCTGACCGGCAACGCGCCGGTGCTGTGGCCGCTCTACGGCTTCGTCGTGCCCGCGGTGGTCGGCAACGTCATCGGCGGCACCGGCCTATTCGCGCTGTTCACCTTCGCGCAGATCAAGGAAGAGATCTGAGCCGCCGGGCGCAGTGAGGCCGACGCCAAGAGGCGTCGCTGCACTCAGTGGCTCGGACTCTCCATCAGCTCGGTCAGCACTCCGCCCATGTCCTTGGGATGAAGGAAGAAGACCGGCGTTCCATGAGCGCCGATGCGCGTGGGCCCCAGGATGCGCGCGCCCTTGGCTTCGAACCAGGCTCGCGCCTCCTCGATGTCATCGACCTCGAAACAGACGTGATGCTGCCCGCCCGCGGGGTTCTTCTCGATGAATTTCGTGATCGGCGAATTCTCGCCAAGCGGCTCGATGAGCTCGATCTGGCTGTTCGGCGCGTCGACGAAGCACACGCGAACGCCCTGCGCGGGCAGGTCGAACGGCTCGCCCGCAGGCTCCGCTCCGAACATCGCCTTGTAGGTTTCCAGGCTGCTTGCGATCGACGGCGTCGCAATCCCGACATGGTTCAACCGGCCAAGTTTCATGGCGCTTTCTCCTTCTTGGGCCCGTACTTGGAAGCGCCGGCCGCCTAACGCAATGCGCTTTGCTCTGTCGTGCGCTGCTCGCGCGCGGCTCTTGCGCTGGCGGGCATCTTCTCCTTGATCCCCGCGCGCGCCCGGGACAATAAGACTTGGCTGGCGGTGGGGGCATGGTCTTGCCGGCCAGCACGTGTATCGTGGATGCCGGCTTGCAAATCGGCTTCGGCTCCCCCGTGACGGGCAGTCGCTTGGAGATGGGTTTTTCGATGATGAAGGCGCGCATCGGCGAAGCCTCCGATCCTGCCGACCGGCGGCGTTCTCCCAGGGTCGACGTGGAGCTTGAGGCGACCGTCCGCGAGCTCGGGGCCAATGGCGTCGAGGCGCACGTCCTCAACATCTCCGAACACGGTTTCATGGCGCAGACCGATGGCCACTTCGAAGTCGGCTCGCGCGTGTGGCTGATGCTTCCGGGGCGCGATCGGGCGAATGCGGTCGTCAAGTGGACCGCCGGGGACCGCCTGGGTGCGGAATTTTCCGAGCCCCTGTCACTGGACGACGCGCCGCTTTCGTAACGTTTTCGAGAATGTCGGAAACGCACCCCGGGACAACCGCTGCGCCCGTCCCGAAACGGGCGCGAATGCAACCGGGAGCCGCTTCGCTCGTTCCGCCGCCTCGAAAGGAACGTGCCATGGCTGTATCTGCCGCTCAGAACGACACTCGATACCAGCATGCCCGCCGCGGCTATCACGCGGTCTATCGCGAGCACGAGGTGAACCACTGCCCCGGCTGCGGACGGACTCAGTGGATCATCGGGCGAATCTCGGCGGAATGTGCATTCTGCACGACGGCGCTGCCGCTTGCCGAGGCGAGCACGCACTCCCACCACCGGCCCGTCATCATCCTGCACAAGAACGCCGACCACCACGCCTGGGCGGCCTGATCGCCCTCGCGTGATCGCCGTTACTGGGCCGGCGCGGGCCTGATCGGGACCGGCGCGTTGCACAGGTCGACGCCGCCGGCCGGTCGGATGAAGAAGTCGTCGCTCCGGTTGGCCCGGGCGCGCACGTAAGCGGCGAAGGCGGCGCTGTTCGTATCCATGTACTGGAACGCGGGCCGCCACTGTCCGGAAAGCTCGCTGCCGAGCATCACCGATGCGATCGGCACGTCCTTGGCGCGGTCTTCGTAAAATCCGAGGGCGCCGGTTCCGCGCGGCAGGCTGCTCAGATTCTCGATCCCGCTGATCACTCGCCCGACGACGGCGATATTGCGGTCGAGATGCCTCGGCGCGTGGCCGATCACGGCATAAAGCTCGCCGCCGGTACCCGTGTCGGGCGACAGGTCGCGGCCCACTCCGACGTAGGAATAACAGTGGACGAGGTTCGCGGTGCCGGTCTTCGGGTCGTAACCGACCGGCCAGCCGAGCGCATAACCCGCCTGCGGGGCATAGGAATCGGGGTAGCCGAGCGGGTGGATCGTCAGCCCGCTCGTGGGCCGGGCATATTCGGCCGGTGGCTTGGCGACCACGCCGGCGGGAAGCGGGTCGGCGCTTTCGTTCTTGCCCCACTGCACGACATAATTGTCCTGCACCCGGTAAATCGCCGCCGAATCCCACCAGTGCGCCTTCGCAAGTGCACGGATGTTGGCGACGTGAACGGGTGCGAAGTCCGGCGCCAGCTGGATGACCACTCGCCCGCCGTTCTTCAACGTCATCACCAGCAGGTCGTCCGGCGGGATCGGCACCCACGCGCTCTCCGGCGCCGAATCGACGATTTGAGTCGGCGTCGGCGGCGGAGCCGGAGCGGCGGCGGTAAGGGCGAGAAGCGGGATCAGCGAAAGCAGGCGCATAGGCGTTCCTTGTCTTTTGGTGCGGACACGATAGGCGCGGGGTCATGCATATTGCCACCCTGATGCTGCTCGGGTCCGGCGAACTGGGGCGCGAATTCACCATTGCCGCCAAGCGGCTCGGCTGCCGCGTCATCGCCTGCGATCGCTACGAAAACGCTCCGGCGATGCAGGTCGCCGACGCCTGCGAGGTCTTTGCGATGCTCGATGGCGCGGCCCTGCGCTCGGCGGTCGAAAGGCACCGCCCCGACTATATCGTCCCGGAAATCGAGGCCATCGATACCGCCACGCTCGCACAACTGGAAGACGAAGGCTGGCGCGTCGTTCCCTCGGCCAAAGCGGTCCAGCTGACGATGAACCGCGACGGGATCCGCGACTTCGCCGCCGGCGAGCTCGGCCTTCGCACCTCCCGGTACCGCTTCGCCGAAAGCCGCGAGGAGGCGATTGCCGCCGCCTCTGCCATTGGCGTCCCCTGCGTGGTCAAGCCGGTGATGTCGAGCTCCGGCAAGGGGCAGAGCACCGCCGCCACGCTCGACGACGTCGGCGCCGCCTGGGACCATGCGGTCGCGAAGATGCGCGGCAACCGCCCGCGAGTCATCGTCGAGCAATTCATCGCCTTCGACAGCGAGATCACCCTCCTCACCGTCGCCACGAAGGACGGCGTTCTCTTCTGCCCGCCCGTCGGCCATCGGCAGGAAAGCGGCGACTACCGCGAAAGCTGGCAACCCGCCGCGCTGTCCGACACAGCGCTCGCCTCCGCGCAGGACCAGGCCGCCCGGGTCGTCCAGGCGCTCGGCGGCCGCGGCCTCTTCGGGGTCGAATTCTTCATCTGCGGGGACGAGGCGATCTTCTCCGAGCTTTCCCCGCGCCCGCACGACACCGGCATGGTCACGCTCATCGCGCAAAGCCCGAACGAGTTCGAGCTCCACCTGCGCGCCATCCTCGGCCTGCCCATCCCCGCGATCGACTTCGCCGGCCCCGCAGCCTCCGCGGTCATCCTCGCCGACCGCCAAAGCACCGACTTCGCCTTCGAAGGCCTCGATGAAGCCCTCGCGCTCGGCGCCCCCGACCGACCCGTCGACCTGCGCATTTTCGCCAAGCCCGAGACGCTCCCCAACCGCCGCATGGGCGTCGCCCTCGCCCGCGCCGAAACCGTCGACGAGGCGGTGAAGCTCGCCACCTCCGCCGCCGCCAAAATCCGCATCCGCTACGGCGAGTGAAGCCAACCCGCGCCTGCCGCGTTCCCTTGCACGAGAGGAGGACCAATGCGAACCCCATCCCCGGCCCTTGCAGCCATCGCCGTCGCCGCTTTTGCCCTTGCCGCCTGCGACAACACGCAGGCCACGCAAAACACCGCGCCCGCGCGCCCCATCAAGGTCACCGGCGAAGCGCAGCAATCGCTCCACACCGCCAGCGACCTCAACCGCGCCATCGCGCTCAAGCGCGCCATCTACGACGCCGGCTACCGCTGCTCGCGGATTACCCGCTCGGGCTATGTCGCCGACTACCGCAACCTGGAGATGTGGAAGGCGTCGTGCGCCGACGGCCGCGACTGGGCGGTGTTCATCGGCCCCGACGGAAGCGCCCAGGTCCGCGATTGCAAGGACGTCGCCAGCGTCGGCCTCCCCGAGTGTAAAGTCACCGCGGAGGAGGGGACCGGCGGGAAAGTCCCTGTTGCGAACACTGCCGAAAACAGCGCGGCCGACTAGCCGGCGCGGCGCGTCGCGAGAGCACCGAGAATAGCGCACAGCCGCGCTCGTTCGGTTGGCCTGGATGGAACGAGCCGCCCAAGCGCGGCACCTAAGCTATTCGAGAGATGAGCATCGCAGCCATGCCGGGGTGCATGGGGAGAAGCGCAATGGCCCAGTTCGGCCGGCGGGGCGGCGAGCCTCAAGTGAGCCGAACCCGTCCGACGGCCAAGCGGAATTCACTTGTGCGGAGCAGACCTTCTTCTCTTCCTGTCCTTCTTCACGCTCTCCACCGCCTCCTCGACCGCGCGCATGCCCTCTTCGTCGTCGAGCATCTCCCACGGCATTTCCCCGTCGCCCGATCGATATTGCTGCTCCGGCGCGATCCCCTCCCTGGGCGTAATCTCGACCATCTCTTCCGGCGAAGCGGCAACGTCATAGACCGGCAGGTCTCGCGTTTGTCTGTCGCCCGGCTTCCAAAGCTCGCTCACCGGCTGCGGCGGCGGAAGCGCGGCGACGAACGGCTCGTCCTCGTCGTCCTTGGTCCCGGCGACCTCGCGCCGCCTCGCCGCGCACTCGTCCAGCGCCCGACGCGATCTCGGCCTTCGCTTCCTCGTCCAGCTCGACGCCCTCGAACGTCTCGAGAGTGTCGCCCGCCGGATCGAGCTCCCGGCTGCCGCTCTTGCCGGAGATCACCGTCCGCACCGTCGTCGTCGACGCTTCCGCAATTCCGCCCGTCATCCCGGACTTGATCCGGGATCCGCCTTCTTCTCTTTCGTTCGAGCCGGCGCCAGCCCCCGCGCTCGCCCGGGTCGAGAAATATTCGATTTTCGTGCGCTTGCCGTTGGCGTCCTCGCCATAGTGGCGAAGGCAGAACATCAACAACCGGTCGTTATATTTGCGCCTCCAGCCGATCAGCTTCCCGCCGACGAACATGGGGACGAGATAGCCGGTGATCGCCCGCTCGAAGGCGATGTCCTTCATCCGCGCCACGCCAAAATCGAGCGCCGCTTCCCAGGCCTTTCGAAAGCTCTCCGCCCCCTTCTGCCGGCGGAGGTAATAAGCGCCCTCGGCCGTCATGTTCACCATGGCCGCCGCGCGGCAGACCGAGCCGGTGTCCGCCAGCGCCTCGATGAAGGCTTTCTGGCGGGCGGGCGTCCAGCCGTCGTGGCGAACCCTGCGGGGGACAGGTTCAAAGGTTGGAAGCGGAGGGCGGTCTTCTTTCTTTACGGGGACTCGAGACTTCATCGACGCTCTGTCCCCCGCAAGCACCGAGCGTAAGGCCTCAGATGCGCAGCAGCGCGAGGACTTACACGAAGAGATGCGTGGTCAGATCGGCCGACGACCGCCGAAGGCGTGTCGTTCGACGTCACGGAGGCCGCGTTAGCGATGCGCCAGCATCGCGAGAGCGGACGTTCTGTGACGTTGTTCTTCTGTCTTCTTCCCTCACTCATCCGCCAGCGTGGAGCAGGCGAATTCCTATTTGTATCCAACAAACGTCATCGGCTCGCGCCACTGTTGCTGCCGACCGCTCTCGCTGTTATAACATTCGTATGACACACGGAGCTCAAAGTCCGCAAGATCGGCAATTCGGCCGGTGTCGTCCTTCCAAAGGAGCTGCGCGCGCCTCGCATCGGCCGGGCGATACGCTTATGCCACGAATCGCCCGACGGCGTCCGGCTGACCGCGGCCGACCCCGATTTCGAAGCGAAGATGGCGCTCGCCGAAACCATCATGCGCGAAGATCGCGACATCCTGCGCGTTCTCGCCAAGTGACGGCAAAACGCGTCGAGCCGGTTTGGCTCGACGTCCAGATCGCCCTCGCGGTCCACGACCGGCAGCTTGCCGAGCATGGCGAGGCCAGGGCGTGCGCGACCCGGCCATGCTCGAATCCGCGCTTGCGAGGCCCAGGAACAAGTGGGGACATGGCGAGGACGATCGCTGCTCGCTCGCCGCCGCCTACGCCTTCGGAATCGCCCGCAATCATCCGTTCGTCGACGGCAACAAGCGCACCGCCTGGGTTTCGCTCGCCTGTTCCTGGCGCTTACGAGGGTTGCGCCGACACCGCCGGAGGACGCGATGCCGCGCGATGCTCGCGCTAGCTGGCGGCGAGGTCGGCGAGGAGGAAATGGCGGATTGGTTTCGGACCCGCAGCACCGAGCGCAGCGACGCCGACGCGTAGCGTCGCCGGAGCAGCGCGAAGAGATGCGCAAGCCACATCGGCCGGCGAGGCGGCGAGCCCCAACCTCGCCGAACTCGTCCGACGGCGGAGGGTCGCGTAGGCCGCAGCCTTTCCGACAGGAAAGCGAGGACCGAAACAGCGCCGAAGCGACTTTCCGTCATCCCGGCTTGATCCGGGATCGACCTTCACCCCAAAGCCACGCCCTTAAAGCACTTCTCCCGGTGCCAGCGCAGGAATGCGGGATCGGGTGCATCGTGCGGATCGTCCGGAAATTTTGCTCGCCCATCGGGACGCAAAATCTTCCGAACGCCATCGACGTCGTTGATGTGATTGGACAGCAGGATCGGTCGCGTCGTCCGCAACAGTCAGCAGGCCGCGATCAAACATCCAGTGGACCGTGCCGGACAGCGCAAGTCCGTTCTGCACAACGTCCGGGCCTTTCTCCTGAACCGACTTGATGTGCGCCGCTTCGACCTCGGCACGTCCGCCGCCGTTGATGAACTGAAATCCGGTGAAGGCGCAGCGGCGGTCATAGGCTTTCAGCACGCGCGTCCTGAAAATCCGGTCGCGGACCGTTCGCTTCGTGAGCATTTGCACCCGGTCCTGCTCGAACTCATACGGCGCCTGCTCCTCCGCAACTGAAGACGCGGCTTCCGCATCCGAGCGCGGCAGCAATTCGTCGTGCGTGTCGAGCCCAAGCCCCACGATCCGATTGAAATCGTCGGCCGGGATTGGGCGAACCGCCGCCTGCGCCCGGCCCGAAACATTTCCCGCCTCGTTGAGCACGCTTCGCTCCGGGTAATCGCCGCCTGACTGGAACGGCACCTCGTGATCGAAGTCGAGGTACGAATTCGGATCGATGATCGCGAGATGCATTCCGGGGTTGCTCGGATCGGGCGTGATCCGGTCCACCTTGGCAACGGCGTGATAGCCTTTTCGGCCCGCCTTCACCGGCTCCATGTAGATGACCCAGTCGCCGACCATCTGGGCGGCGCGGGAGAGATAGATGTCCGGGAACTGGTACACGGCCCAAGGGCGATCTTCGTAGCGCGAGTCTTCGCGGTAGAGGAATACGCCTTTGGTCACTTAGGTTCGGCCGGAATGCTGGGACCACCGCATCGTCAGATGAATTTCGCAATTCGCTCGAATGCAGCCTCAAATCGCTCCAATGTGGCGGTGCACTTTTTGTCATTGCCACCGAGAAGCTCTGGATTCTTCAGTAGGTACAGAGCGGGTTCATAGTGGCTATACATCGGAATCTTGTCGGGCAGCACGCGAAAGTACGCCTCGGCCTTCTTCACGAGTTTCTCCGTCCCCGGGTCCGCCTCATCTAACTTCTTTACCGTCAGCGCGTTGTCACCTTTGAGGTCGTACGCTTTGTTGACGAGCTGCACGAACAGCGCAGGGTCAAAGAAGTCCTCGATGTCCGCCTCTTCTTTTCCGGCAATTTCAGTTGCCAGAATTATGCGCTCCTCCTCCAGCAGTTCCGCCTTGTACAGCTGGTCAAGCTTCTTGCGCTGTCCTCGGTCAAAATCCGTGAGCACCGCTAGATTTAGCTTGTTTCCATAAAAGAGACGGACAAACGGCAGCACCTTATCAATTCCTCCAGACGGACAAATCGCCCAACGGGGATCAAGGCCGGTGCGCTTGGCTTTCGTCAGAACTGACGACGCAGCCTGTAGGTAAAGAATGTCGCTCGGCCCCTCGACCAACAGCGTGTTGGGCGCAATTATGAGGCCTTGTGTCACCTCGAAACCCATGGCGCCGAAAATTGGAAAATTTGTTTGAGGGTCCGTTGTCAGCACGTCGGCTCTGATCTTGGTGCCCTGCGAAATCTTCCGATCTCGGTCATCACGGACGACGACATCCTCGACAGTGCGGACACTTGCCAGATGGTTGGCAGGAACCATGAATGGTGAGTGGGTCGAGTAGATGAGCTGGTGCTTCGGCGCCAGCTGCTCAGCAAAATAGCGAAGTAGGTCCTGCTGGGCTGTTCCGTGCAACGTGAGACCCGGTTCATCGAGCAGAATAATGACGTTACCACGGTTCTTCTTGATCTGAGCAAACTTCACAAGGAACGAGAAGAACCAGATGAACCCGGCAGACCGCTCTGAAAAAGGGACCGACACGCGATGCAGGTTGTTCTGAACGCGAGCACGCGCGACGGGGCCGTCATTGAACGGCGGCGGATCACCCGCACTTTCCCTCTGTCAGCAGTACCTGAATTTGCAGTTCGTCGTTCTGTGTCCAATACTCGAATATCTGGTCTGTGATCCGATTAGCGGCCGCCTCACAGCGGGCATTCAAATCCTCAAACTGCTTAGATTTTACGAGTTCTTCGAGGGTCGTTCCGGCGTATTCAAGAAAGTCCAGAAAAACCTGGTCGCCAGTTTTGATGCCCTCCGGAGTGGCTTTGTCGAGCGCGAGCTGATTGATGGCAATCTGTCCACTCATCCGATCATAGTGAGAGAAGTAAAGGAACTTCGGCATCCTTCTCGCGAGAATGTCGATCGCCTGGAACTTCGCAGCGTTCTCCCGGAACTTCTTGATGGCCGCGATAAGCGCGTCCTGCTCATCGGTGGTCTCGTCCAGCGCTTCCAGGGCCTCTAAGGCAGCCTCCGTTGAACTCGCATCCTTAAGCGGCGCGCGATCATGCTTGGAGAGGCCGTATTTATCGCTGAGCGCACCAATAACCTTCGACTTGGAGATGCCGGTTTGCCAGAGAGTTGATCGCGAGTTGTAGGTTTTTGAGACAATAATCTCGCGGCTCGTTACCGAACCCTTACCCAGCTCATCCTCGACCGCCGCCACATCCTCGTCGTCTAGCTGCCACGTCGTCGCAGCGACTACTGCGTCTTCTCCGTCGTGGCGCTCCTCATAATCGGCCAGGAACCGCCGTGGATAGTTTTCGGTTTTGCCGTATTCTTTGAAGGTGGCGTCGAAGGATTTGATGCCCTCAACAGCCCGCAGGAACGCCGTCTTACCGGCCTCGTTCTTGCCCACCAAACACGTTGTATTTCCGATATCGACTGGACCAGAATCAGGATGTTTCGATAATTCGTTACTCGAGCTTGCGTGAGTTTCATCTCGCCCCCACTAATTTACCTTGCAGTTGCGGATACCCGCGCTCCCGAGCGCGCCTATTAGCTAAACAAAACAGTTGATTGTCAACGAGGGCTGTTAGCCACCGCTTAGGGTGACGCGCAAGGCGATGGCGCCGAGGGCCAATCCAACAAAGCCAAGTATGACCGACAAAACACCCAAGCGCGCTGCAACGCGGACACTGGCATTGGTCGCAAACCAGGCCCAAAGAAACTCGTCCCAGAAAGCGGCCTTTGTGATCGTGAAGTCCACTAAATCGCCCGCCGATAAGTCGAGCCGATCACGCGTTGCGTCGTCTAGAAATATCGAGGTGCTGTCCCTTCCCGGCGCGCCTCTCGCTAGGGCCCAAGCGGTTTTTCCGTGTGCCTTTATGACAATAACTTTTCCGGCCTTACTGTGCTGCCTGTGTTCAAGGTCAACGCGTGCCATGTCCTGAAAGACATCCCCGAGAGAGAGCTTCTTTACGATTAGCCTCGGCATCCCTCGTAACTCCTCTGCTTGGGCGGTCCAAACAAGGCCCCTGTGCAGTCTCCCCCTACCGCCGCGCCTTCCTCTTCGCATATCTCGCATCCCGAGCCGCCTTAAGCTCCGCCTCCGACTTCGGCGCCGCCGCAGCCGCCTTCGCCGCAGCCTCCGCCGCTGCCGCTTCCTTGCCCGCCTCGCGCTCGGCCTTTTTCGCGGCGGCCTTTTCGGCCTTGGCGGCCGCTTTCGCCTCGCCGGCGGCGGCGCGCTCGGCGGCGGTCTTTTCGTCGATGGGCGGGCGGGACTGGAGCTTTGCCAGCGCCTCCTGCTTCGCCTTCGCCGACTGGGCGGCGCGGTCCTGGAACGTGCTGTTGTAGGTCATGTGTGCTGTGGGCTTTCTGGTGAGGGGGTGGGGTAGGCGCTTCAACGCCGGAGGGGAAGGAAGGGAAGGTAGCCGTCACGAAGTGAATTCGTGACGTTGGTCGGGTCTCGCTTCGCGGCTTAGGCCGCTCGCTCCACGCCAGCCGGAATTCGGCCTCTCTTCGACATAAGCTCCGCTTTGCTGCGCAAAGCCGTCGCTTATGCTCGGGGCCTCATTCTTCCCCCATCCTCAGCGCAGCGATGAACGCCTCCTGCGGAATGCTTACGCTGCCATACTCCCGCATCCGCGCCTTGCCCTTCTTCTGCTTCTCCAGCAGCTTGCGTTTGCGGGTCGCGTCGCCGCCGTAGCATTTGGCGGTCACGTCCTTGCGCAGCGCGCCGATCGTCTCGCGGGCGATGATCTTGCCGCCGATCGCGGCCTGGATCGGGATTTTGAACAGGTGGCGGGGGATCAGGTCTTTCAACCGCTCGCACATTCCGCGGCCGCGCGCTTCCGCATTCTCGCGCTCGACGATCATGCTCAGCGCATCGACCGGCTCGCCGTTGACCATGATGCTCATCTTCACCAGCTCGCCCTCGCGGTGGCCGACCTGGTGGTAATCGAAGCTGGCATAGCCGCGGCTGATCGATTTCAACCGGTCGTAGAAATCGAACACCACTTCGTTGAGCGGAAGCTCGTATTTCAGCTGCGCCCGGGCGTGGCTTCCGGTGCCCACGTAGGTCAGGTCTTTCTGGACGCCGCGGCGGTCCTGGCACAGCTTCAATATCGCGCCGAGATATTCGTCGGGCGTGTAGATGGTCGCCTCGATCCACGGCTCCTCGACCATCTCGATCGAATTGGCGTCGGGCCAGTCGGCGGGGTTGTGGATTTCCTTCGGCTCGGACTGGCCGCGCAGGTGGACCTTGTAAACGACGCTCGGCGCGGTGGTGATGAGGTCGAGGTCATATTCGCGGGTCAGCCGCTCCTGGATGATCTCGAGGTGGAGAAGCCCGAGGAACCCGCAGCGGAAGCCGAAGCCGAGCGCCGCGCTCGTTTCCATTTCGAAGCTGAACGAGGCGTCGTTGAGCCGCAGCTTGTACATGCTCTCGCGCAGCTTCTCGAAGTCGTTGGCGTCGGTCGGGAAGATCCCGCAGAACACCACCGGCTGCACTTCCTTGAAGCCCGGCAGCGGCTTTTCCGTCGGCTTCTTCGCGTCGGTGATCGTGTCGCCCACGCGCGTTTCCGCGACTTCCTTGATCTGCGCGGTGATGAAGCCGATTTCGCCGGTCTGCAGCTCGGGCAAGTCGGTGCGCTTTGGCGTGAAGCATCCGACGCGGTCGACCAAATGCGTCGTGCCCGCCTGCATGAACTTGATCTGCTGACCCTTCTTCAGCGTCCCGTCCATCACTCGGACCAGGATGACGACGCCCAGGTACGGGTCGTACCATGAGTCGACCAGCATGGCTTTGAGCGGAGCCGACGCGTCCCCTTTCGGCGGCGGGATCCGCTCGACGATCGCGTCGAGAACGTCCTCGATTCCAATTCCCGTCTTCGCGGACGCTAAGATCGCCTGGCTCGCATCCAGCCCGATGATTTCCTCGATTTCCTGTTTCGCGCCGTCCGGATCGGCCGACGGAAGGTCTATCTTGTTAATAACCGGCACGATCTCGTGGTCGTGCTCGATTGACTGGTAGACGTTGGCGAGCGTCTGCGCTTCGACGCCCTGCGCCGCGTCGACGACCAGCAGCGCGCCCTCACACGCGGCGAGGCTGCGGCTCACCTCGTAGGCAAAGTCGACGTGGCCCGGCGTGTCCATCAGGTTCAGCTCGTGGCCCTTCCACTGCAGCCGCACCGTCTGCGCCTTGATGGTGATCCCGCGCTCGCGCTCGATGTCCATGCTGTCGAGCAGCTGCTCCTTCATCTCGCGCTGGGTAAGCCCGCCGCAAGCCTGGATCAGCCGGTCGGCAAGCGTCGACTTCCCATGGTCAATGTGGGCAATAATGCTGAAGTTTCGGATTTTGCTTATGTCTGTCATTTAACCGCGCGCTATAGTGGCTACGTGGAAGGGGGCAATCGATGAAGCACATCGGTCTTCTAGCGGGTGCGGCGGTCGTGATGGGAGCGGCTCCGGCCAGTTCTCCACCGCCAGTGGCCAGTTACTGGATGGACGTTTCGACGGCGAGCGGCCTTGGTGCCGGCTTCATGGGAGGCGGACGCCCCAATCCGGCGCAGATCATGCAGATGATGCAAGGCGGCGGGAGCGGGGTGAACCACGGGCTCAACCTTACGCTCGCCTCGCGCCAAAAGGCCGCCAGCCCGCGGGCGGAGCATCTCATCCCGCCAGGCATGCAGATGGGGCCCAGCCTGCCGCTGATTGCACCACAGGCGCCAAAGCCGGTGCACGAGGCCACGCCCGGCCTCCCGCCCAATTTCCAAAGGCCCAAAGGCCGGATGCTCATCTACTGGGGCTGCGGCGAACATGCCGGCGCCGGACAGCCGACGATCGTCGACTTCTCGAAGCTCGCCGCGGGGCAGATGCCGCCGGGGTTCGCCTCGATGATGAGCGCAGTGCACGCCGCGCAGCCACCGCGGCCCGGTCAGTCGGCAGGCTTTGGCGAATGGCCGAACGCGAAAGACTCGCGCCCCGTCCCGGCGACGGCATCGCTGATCGGTCCGCACAAGGTGGAAGGCAATTATTCGCCCCCGATTGGCTTCACGCTTGGCCAGGGGCAGGACTTCATGCCGGCTCTCGGGCTTCGCGAAGGCAGCCCATTGCCCTCCGGCGCGGTGCCGCTGAGCTGGGCTCCGGCGCCGCAGGCGACCGGCTATGCGCTGGCGATGTTCGGCGGTTCTCCGGGGGGCGACATGATCGTCTGGAATTCGGCCAACAAGCCGATGGCCTTTCCCAACATGGACTATCTCTCCCCCGCGCAGGTCAAGCCGCTGGTCGCTTCGGGCGCAGTGCTGCCGCCGTCAGCCAGCCAGTGCACGGTCCCGGCGGAAGTGGTTCGCGCTTCGCCGGCGGGAATGGCGATGATGATCGGCTATGGTCCCGAAGCCTACTTTTCCGACAAGCCGAAGGCGCCGACCTGGACGGTGCGCGCCCGATACAAGACCACCGCCTCCCTGATGCTTGGGATGGGCGCGATGATGGGCGCCGCCGGCGAACAGCAGCCGCAGGCGCAGCAGCCAGCCAGGAAAAAGAAGCGGGGTTTTGGCCTCGGCGACCTGATCGACGGGGTCGTTCCCCACTAACGCGCGCCGAAGGCGAAGAGCCTAACGGCTGCGCTCGGCGGGAAATTCGACGATCTTCGAGGACCCGTCGGCGACGAGCAGCTCGGCGACGAATTCCGCGAGATCCGCCTGACGGAACGGCTTGCTGAGGCGCGGAACCGACGAGCCCGGACCTTCGGCGATGGTCGAATAGCCGGTGATGAGCATCACCTTCAGGTCGGCCACAAGAGTTCGCGCCTCGTCGATGAGTTCGACGCCATTCATTCCGGGCATGAGGTAATCCGTTATCAGCAGGTCCGGCTCGGCGCCGCCGCGAAGAAGCCGGAGCGCGTCGCTGCCCGAATCTGCTTCGATGACCTCGTAGCCGAGGTCCGAGAGCATGTCCGCCGTTCCCGAGCGGACCAGCTCCTCATCGTCCACGAGCAGGATTGTCGCGCGTTCCGAAGCGGCGACGAGGGGTCGTGAGTCCAATTCCTCGTGCACCGCCGGCTCCGTCGCAACCGGAAGCCAGATCTCCGCCACGGTTCCCGATTCGCGGCTGCTTCGGATGTCCAGCATGCCGCCAAGCTGCGCCGCGAGGCCATGAACCATCGACAGCCCAAGGCCCGTGCCCTTGCCGACGCCCTTGGTCGAGAAGAACGGCTCGATCGCACGCGCGAGAACGTCCGCGTCCATGCCCATTCCGTCATCGCTGACGGAAATCCGCACGTAGTCGCCCGGGTCGATTCGCGACCTGTTCTCGACGCTCTCGGCAGTCGCGTTGATGGTGAGATTGCCGCCGCGCGGCATCGCGTCGCGCGCGTTGATCGACAGGTTGAGGATCGCGAGCTCGAGCTGGTTGGGGTCGACTCTGGCCGGCGGCAGGTCGGGAGAATGGCTGATTTGCACGTGAATGGACGGGTCGAGCGACCGGCGGATGAGGTCGGTCATTCCGTCCAGCAGCGCCGCAATGTTCACCGACCGGGGCCGAAGGTCCTGGCGCCTGGCGAATGCGAGCAGCCGCTGGACCAGGGTCGCGGCTCGCCCGGCCGCCTGGAGGCTGGCGTCGATGAGCCGCCGCGACCGATCCGTCTGCTCCTGGCGCCGAAGCAGGTCGAGATTGCCGATGACCGGCGTCAGAAGGTTGTTGAAGTCGTGCGCGACTCCGCCCGTCAGGCGCCCGAGCGTTTCGAGCTTCTGCGCCTCGTGCAGCTTCGCAAGCGCAAGCTCATGCTCGCGCGTTCGCTCTTCTACCCGCGCTTCGAGCGTTTCGTTGGCTTCCCGAAGGCGATCCTCGCTTTCCTCGAGCTCCTTGAGGCGACTGCGCGCTTCATACTGCCTGCGCCGCGCGCGAAGCGCGGCACGGGCCAGGCTGACCAACGTCGTGGGGTGAAACGGCCGCTCAAGGAAGGTGACGTTGCCGAGGGTGTCAAGCAGGCGCTTGGCCTCGGGATTGCGCTCGATGCCGCCGCCCTTTCGGGTGAGCAGGACGAAGGGCATGTCCGACCAGTCCGGCTGCGAGCCGATCCACGCCGAGATCCCGCGAAGATCGGCACCCAGCAGTGCTTCTTCGGTCACGAGGACAAAGGCCACCGTGTCCCCCAGCTGCCGCGCGAGACAGTCGAGATCGGGACAGATCAGCGAGGAGATTCCGGATTCGCCGAGCATGCCCGCCGCAATGGCCGCGTCGCGACCGACCGGCGCGAGGATCAGCGCGGCATCGGAATCGAAATTCTCCACCGGCGGCTACAAGTCCATCAGCGCGTCGTCGACGCCAATCATTTCGGGGACGCCGCGCAAGACTCCCTGGAAGCTGGTGAGCGGCTCGCCAAGAACGATTCCGGAGGACCCGATCTGGTATTCGCGGATCGTGTCCTCGTGCGCGCTGGTCCGCTTCTTGATGACCGACATCGCGCGCCGGACTCGCCCTGCCGCTTCGAAATAACGCAGCAGGATGACGGTGTCCGCCAGATAGGTGACGTCCACCGGCGCCCTCATGTCGCCGACGAGTCCGTGCTGGGCGACGGTCAGGAAAGTCGTCGCGCCCTGACGATTCAGGAACTGGAGAAGCTCGTGCATGTGGAGAATCAGCTGCTGCTCCTCGGGCATTGCCGACTGGTAGCCGTTGAGGCTGTCGATCACGACCGTTCGGACGTCATTGTCTTCCACGCACTCGCGAACGCGCTGGGCGAACTCGCCGGGAGCGAGCTCTGCAGCGTCGATCTGCTCGATGAGGAGATTACCCTCGTCGGTAAGCTTTTGCAGGTCGAGGCCGAGGCCCCTGGCCCGCTGGAACAGCAAGCCGAGTTCTTCATCGAAGATGAACAGGGCAGCCCTCTCTCCGCGCTCGACCGCCTGCGTCGCAAAGCTCAGCGTGAGGAGCGACTTGCCGGTGCCGGCGGGGCCGAGCACGAGCGTGCTCGACCCTCTCTCTATGCCGCCGCCGAGAAGCTTGTTCAGCTCCGGCGAATTCGATTGCAGCGTCTCGCGCGAGTACTCCGTCCTGTGCTCGGCCGAGACGAGCCGTGGGAACACCTCGACCCCACCGGTCTTGATGATCAAGTCGTGAAAGCCGCCGCGGAAGTTCTGCCCGCGATATTTGATCACCCGCATCCGCCGCCGCTCCGCACCGTAATCGGGCGCGAGCTCCTCGAGCCGTATGACGCCATGGGCAATACTGTGGACCGTCTTGTCGTGAGATTCGGTGGTGAGGTCGTCGAGCATTACGACCGTGGCCCCGCTGCGCGCGAAATAGTGTTTCAGCGCAAGAACCTGCCGCCTGTAGCGAAGCGAGCTTTGCGCGAGCAGTCGAATTTCCGAAAGGCTGTCGAGCACCACCCTTTCCGGCTGATGCCTCTCTACAGCATCGAAAATGCGCCTGGTGGTCTCGCCGAGTTCGAGGTCCGACGAATAGAGGAGGCTCTGCTGCTGTTCCTCATCCAGGAGGCTTTCGGGAGGGACCAGCTCGTAAATCGCATTCGGCTCTTCGAAGGCGAATCCGTGCGAGGCAGCGCTTTCGCGCAGTTCCTCCTCGGTTTCCGACAAGGTGATGTACAGGCCCTTCTCTCCCGCTGCCGCACCGGCAAGCAGGAACTGCGTCGCGATCGTGGTCTTGCCGGTCCCGGGACTGCCCTCGATCAGATAGACCCGGCCGCGCTTCAATCCTCCAGCGAGGATGTCGTCGAGCCCCTCGACCCCCGTGGCGGCCTTGCCCGAAGGGGCCGATTCGTCTTTCTTGCTCATGAAGCTCCTGATTGCCGCGACATATTCGCGCCGTATGAGTCTGTTACGGCTCTAAAACTTTGAACGAAACGCCGCCAGGCGACGAAGGGTTGCACGGCGCCGCATTTCGGCTTCGCCGCGATCTACCGCGACCGCTGCGCTGCCCGCAATCCCGTCCCCAGGTCGCAACTTCGGCTCGCGAGCCAGTTGCGCTGCGATTCGCTGAAGCTAAGGTCGGCGGCGATTTTCGTGGGGAGTGAAGCGTAATGTTGAACCTTAAGAGCCTGTCCTTGCTGCTTGCGACATCGGCGCTGGCCGCCTGCGCCACTGCGCCGCAATATGCAGCCGCTCCGGCTCCGGCGCCTGTGTCCGCACCGGCCCCATTGGCACCCGCCCCAGCAGCAGCGGCCGAGACGGCGGCGGCCCCCGTCAGCGCGCTGGTCGGCGAAGTCGCCATCCCGCACACGCAGTTCAAGCTCGCCAACGGACTGACCGTTATCGTCCACGAGGACCACAAGGCGCCCGTGGTCGCGGTGAGCACGTGGTACAACGTCGGATCCAAGGACGAGCCGCCGGGCAGGACCGGCTTCGCGCACCTCTTCGAGCATCTGATGTTCAACGGTTCGGACAACCTGCCGGGCGATTACTTCACCTACCTGCAGCAGATCGGCGCGACCGATTACAACGGCACGACCTGGTTCGACCGAACCAATTATTTCGAGACGGTTCCCAAGGCGGCGTTCGAGAAGGCGCTGTTCATGGAAAGCGACCGCATGGGCTACCTGCTCGGCGTGATGGACCAAAAGAAGCTGAACAATCAGCGCGGCGTGGTCCAGAATGAAAAGAGGCAGGGCGACAACCAGCCGGGCGGCCTCGTAGAATACGAGGTCCTCGGCGACCTCTTCCCGGACGGCCACCCCTACCAGCACTCCACAATCGGATCGATGGCCGATCTCGACCAGGCGACGCTTGCCACGGTCAAGGAATGGTTCCTGGACAAGTACGGCCCCAACAATGCGACGCTGGTAATCGCCGGAGACGTCACTCCGGCCGAAGCGAAGCCGCTGGTCGAAAAGTATTTCGGGTCGATCAAGGCGGGGCCCGTGAACGTTCCGGCGGCCGCCGACGTCCCGACCCTGCCTGCACCCAAGTCGGTGGTGATGAAGGACCGCGTCGCAACCACGCAGATCCAGCGTCACTGGGCGGTTCCCGGCCTTCTGTCGCCGCAGATGCCGGCGCTCGACATCGGCGGCTCGATCCTGGGCGGCCTGGCAAGCTCGCGGCTCGACAAGATCCTCGTGCGCGACGAGAAGCTTGCCGTCTCCGTCAGCGCCGGGCTGCAGCCGTTCCAGCGGGTCAGCCTGTTCGAGGTCGATGCGACGGTGAAGCCCGGAGTCGACCCTGACGTGGTCGCGAAGAGGCTCGACGAAATCGTCGCCGATTTCATCGCCAACGGGCCGACGGCGGACGAGGTCCAGCGCGCGACCACGCGCGAGGTCAGCAGCCGGATCCGCGGGCTCGAGCAGGTCGGAGGCTTTGGCGGAAAGGCCGTCGCCCTGGCGGAAGGCCAGGTGTTCGCCGGCGATTCCGATTTCTACAAGAAGACCCTCGCACGGTACGCCAGCCTCACTCCCGCGGACGTGAAGGCGGCGATGCAGCAGTGGCTTAGCCGTCCGGTCCTTGCGATCCGGCTCGAGCCCGGCGACCGTCCCCCGTACCAGGAGTCGAAGTTCACTCCGAAAACGGGCAAGAGCGCCGACATCGCCACGCCGATCGTCAAGCGGCCGATCCCGCCGGTCGCGGAGCCCGCGCCACTCGATTTCCCGGACGTCCAGCATGTCCAGCTGTCGAACGGGATCCCGGTCGCCTACGCCCATCGCGACGCCGTTCCGGTCACGCGCGTCGGGCTGGTGTTCGATGCCGGCTATTCGGCCGACGAGCCCGGCGCTCGCGGATTGCAGAACCTCACGATGGCAATGCTCGACGAAGGCGCGGCGGGCATGGATTCGCAGCAAATCGCGGAAGCGAAAGAGCGTCTCGGCGCCGTTATCGCGACCGGTGGCGATTCCGACCGCAGCGACGTGACCATGTCGGCGCTGAGCGCCAACCTTGCTCCCTCGCTCGATCTTCTTGCCGACATCGTGGAGCGGCCGGCGTTCGACCCGGACGACCTCGAGCGCGTGAAGACGCAGACGCTTACGGCGATCGCGCAGGCGCAGAAGGACCCGCGCTCCATCGCCGCACGCGAGCTCCCCGTCCTGCTCTACGGCGAGGCGCACCCGTACGGGACGACCGGGCTGGGCAGCCCGGACGCGGTGAAAACCTTCACACGTCCCTACCTGGAGAGTTTCCGTCAGCACTGGCTGAGGCCCGACAACCTGCAGATCTTCGTCGTCTCCGACCTCCCGCTCGAACAGGTGCAAAAGCAGCTCGAACAGAGGTTCGGAAGCTGGCAGGCGCCGGGCGCCGCCAAGGGGACGAAAAGCTTTGGGGACCTTCCCGACAGGCCCAAGGCGGAAAAGATCGTGCTGATCGACCGCCCGGGATCGCCGCAGTCCTACATCATGGCGGGACAGGTGACGCCGATCGACCCGAGGGGCGAAATGGCGGCCATCGCCGGCGCGAACGACGTGCTCGGCGGCAGCTTCCTGTCGCGGTTGAACATGGACATTCGCGAGGACAAGGGCTGGTCGTACGGCGTCCGCGGAACCGTCGAACTCAACGCGAAGGTCGTGCCGTACATCGTGACCGCGCCGGTCCAGGCCGACCGAACGGCCGATTCGATTCGCGCGATGCGGGCCGACATCCGCGATTTCCTGACCACCAAGGGTGTCACGGACGAGGAACTCGAACGGACCGTCGCGAACCGGATCAAGGCGCTGCCCGGCCAGTTCGAAACGTCGTCATCGGTTCTTTCGGCGATGGAGACGAACGCGCTTCTTGGGCGGCCGGACAACTATTACGAGCTGCTTGCTGACAAGTATCGCGCCCAGAGCAAGGCGACGCTCAATGCGTCGCTTCGCGAAACCGTGAACCCGGCCAGCTTCGTGTGGGTCGTGGTTGGCGATGCCAAGCAGGTACTCCCGCAGCTCAAGACGCTCGGCTTGCCGGTGGAGGAAGTGCAGCCGCGCTAGGCGCTAGTGCCGCAGTCTGCAGGTCCGTCGTATTCGGGGCCGCGTTCGATGCTGAGTCGGGCGGCCTCGATCAACGGCGAGAGCGCCACGAACGATTCCTAGAGAATGACTTTCGTCACGTGCCCCATCTTTCGTCCCGGGCGCGGCTCGCCCTTGCCGTAGAGGTGGACGTGCGTTTCGGGCTCGGCGACGAGCCGTGGCCACTCGCCGATCTCGTCGCCCAGCAGGTTCTCCATCACTGCGGACGCGCCGACGAGCTGCGTGGAGCCGAACGGAAGTCCGCAAATAGCGCGGATGTGCTGCTCGAACTGCGAGGTCACCGCGCCCTCGATGGTCCAGTGGCCGCTGTTGTGCACTCGCGGCGCGATCTCGTTGACGAGCGGACCGTCGGCGCAGGCGAAGAATTCCACGGTCAGCACGCCCACGTGGCCGAGCGATTCGGCGATCGCGGTGGCAATCCGCACTGCCTCGTCGTGATGCCTCTCGACAGCTTCGCCGGCCGGCACGGTCGAGCGCCGGAGAATCCCGTTGTCATGATCGTTGAGCGGCAGGTCCCATGTAATGGTCCTGCCGTCGGGGTCGCGCGCGATGACGACCGAGAATTCGCAATCGAACTCTACTCGAGCTTCCGCCACCGCAGGCTTTCGCCCGATCGCGTCCCACGCCGCGAGGATCGACCCAGGCGTGGACGCCCAGGCCTGCCCCTTGCCGTCATAGCCCAGCCGCCGCGTCTTGAGCACCAGCGGAGTCCCGAGCCTCTCCTCGGCTGCAACGGCGTCCGCCTCGCTGTCGACGCGCGCCCAAGGGCTGACCCGGGCGCCGGCGGATTCGAGAAACTCCTTCTCGTGCGCTCGCTCCTGCCCAGCCTCGAGCGAGGCGATCCCCGGACGAAGCTTCGGTTCGATCGCTTTGAGAGCGGCGACCGGGACGTTTTCGAATTCGTAGGTCGCGACGTCGACGCTGTCGGCGAAGCGACGAAGCGCGTCGATATCGTCATAGCGGGCGCGCGTGACCTCGGCGGCGACGGCAGCGGCGCAGGGCGACTCGCCGGGCTCGAAAATGTGGCACTTGTAGCCGAGCTGGGCTGCGGCAACGGCAAGCATCTTGCCCAGCTGGCCGCCGCCGATGATCCCGATCGTGGAGCCCGGATCGATTCTCATTCGGGCGAATCGGCGACCGAAGCAGTCTGGTCCGAGCGGTGCTTTTCGAGCCGTTCGGCCAAAGCGGAATCGCGAGTGGCGAGGATCGACGCCGCCAGAAGCGCGGCGTTGATGGCGCCCGGCTTGCCTATGGCGAGGGTCGCGACCGGCACGCCGGCAGGCATCTGGACGATAGACAGGAGGCTGTCCAAGCCCTTGAGAGCCTTGCTTTCGACCGGCACTCCCAGAACCGGAAGCGTGGTCATCGATGCAGCCATTCCAGGCAGGTGTGCTGCTCCGCCGGCTCCTGCGATTATGACCTCCAGCCCGCGCTCGCGTGCCTGGTGGGCATAGTCGTACAGGCGCTTGGGGGTGCGGTGAGCGGAGACGATCTTCGTTTCATGCGCGATGCCCAGGCGGTCCAGCATCTCGGCGGAATGACGCATCGTCTCCCAATCCGACTTGCTGCCCATGATGATCCCGACTTGTGGGCTCGCCACTGTTCGCCTTTCCCGAAATGCGTCGCCGAAGGGCCGTTTAGGAAGCCATTCGCCTGTCCGCAATCGGGACGGCCGAATCGTGCAGATTTCACCTGTGGAGGATTCGGGGTAGTTTACCAAGGTGACAAACGGGGGTTCAGAGTCGGCCGTCGATTCGGTCGCCGAGATCGAGCGGCTGCGCGCAAAGGTCGCACGCCTGGAAGAGCGCGTGCGCGTGCTCGACCAGCTTGCCCACCACGACCCGCTCGTTTGCGTTCCCAACCGGCGCGGATTCATGCGCGACCTGGCGTCGCTCATCGCCCGTGCGAATCGCTATGGCGAAAGCTCGGCCATGCTGTTCGTCGACATCGACGGCCTCAAGCGCATCAACGACAGCTTCGGCCACAAGGCAGGCGACGAAGCCCTGGTGCAGGTCGCCGCCCTGTTGAGCAGCGGCGTCCGCAAGAGCGATTGCGTGGCGCGGCTCGGTGGTGACGAATTCGGCGTTCTTTTGGCCCACGCGACGGAAGAAAGCGCGCGAGAGACGGCGGAGCGGCTGACCACGCTGATCGACAGCTACGAAAGCCATTGCGACGGCAACCGGCTGCCGCTTAGCGTCGCGATCGGAGCGGCACTGATCGTGCCCAACGATACGGCCGAAGCCGTCATGTCCCGGGCCGACCAGGCGATGTACAACGAGAAATCGGCCGCAGCTTAGGCGCGCTCGTTCAGATAATAGGATTCGCGGGCGCTAAGGTCTTCGTTCAGTTCGTAGACGAGCGGCTCGCCAGTCGGAATTTCGACGCCGACGATTTCTTCGTCGCCGAGTCCGGAGAGCTGCTTGACCAGCGCGCGGATGGAATTGCCGTGCGCCGAGATGAGCACTCGCTGGCCGGACTTGAGCGCCGGGGCGATTGCTTCATCCCAATAGGGAAGCACCCGGGCGATCGTATCCTTCAGGCTTTCTGTCCGGGGGATTTCGATCCCGGAATAGCGACGGTCGCGGGCGACATCATACTCGCTTCCCGCCTCGAGCGGCGGCGGCGGCACGTCGAACGAGCGGCGCCAGATCTTGACCTGCTCGTCGCCGACCTTCTCGCGCATCTCCTGCTTGTTGAGACCGGTGAGGCCGCCGTAGTGGCGCTCGTTGAGCCGCCAGTGCTTGCGCACCGGAAGCCACAGCCGGTCCATGCGATCGAGCGCGATGTCGAGCGTCTTGATCGCCCGCGTCAGATAACTGGTGAAGCAGACGTCGAAGTCGAATCCGCGCTCGCTCATCAGCTCACCCGCGGCGATCGCCTCGTCCACGCCCTGCTCGGACAGGTCCACGTCCCACCAGCCGGTGAAGCGGTTCTCCAGGTTCCACTGCGACTGTCCGTGGCGGAGAAGGACCAGCCTAGGCATCGACCTTTTCAGCCTTTCCCTTCGCCGCGTCGGCCGTCTTCAAAGCCGGGAGCATGGCATGAAGCGCGTCGAGGCAGGCGCGCGCCAGGTGCCTGGATCGCTCCGGAGACCAGCCGTAGACCGGGTCGGGAAGGTCGCAATTATCCTTGAACGGCATTTCCAGGGTCATCGAGACGCAGCCGAAGCGTTCCGCAAGCTGGGTCGTCGACATGGACATGTTTGCCTCGCCGGCCTTGGCGACTTCATACCCCTGGCGGGTCTGGAAGTCGGGCGAGATCCGCTCCAGCGTCTCGCTGAAAAGGTTGAACAGCCGCGACTGGCGATCCGTCAGCGACGGAATGCCTTCGAAACCCGCGAGGAAATTTGCGGGGATCGCCTCGTCGCCGTGGACGTCCATCGCGAAATCCGGCGGCGCCTTGTCCATGGCGTTGCGCACGCACAGGACTTCGGGGCTCTTGTCGGCACTCGGCGCGTGCCATTCGCGATTGAGATTCACGCCGGCCGCGTTGGTGCGAAGATGGCCGCGGCGCGATCCATCCGGATTCATGTTGGGAACCACCCGGAACGTGCATGATTTGCGCAGGACTTGAGTGACGGGATCGTCGAGATCCGTCAGCTTCTCCAGCGCGCCTTCCATCCACCACTCGGCCATGGTTTCGCCCGGGTGCTGGCGGGCGTAGAGCCAGACGCTCAGCGGTCCCTCGCCAACGGTGAGGCAGTCGATGTCCTGGCCGTCGAGCGACTTTCCGAGCGAGGAATAGGAGACTCCCGGAAGCGATGCGACCGAGGTGACGAGGTCGTGGTGCCGCTCCATCGAATAGGGCGCGAAATAGGCGATCCAGGCCACGTCCTGGCTGGGGGTGAAGCGGATCGTGAGCACGCCCTTGTCGTAGCTGGTGTCCTCGACTCGGATCCAATCGTCCCGATCGTAGGAGAGGCAGGCGCGATAGTCGGGCCAGCCGTTCGGATAGGCAGAATCGCCGCAGTTGGTGATGCGGAGCGTGACTTGGCGGCCCTTGCCCCCGGCGAGCCGGAAATAGAACCACTGGTAGAAGTCGCTCATGTGGTCCTTGACGATTTCCAGGTCGATGCTGTCGCCATCCTGGCTGGCGAGGGCGATGTTGCCGCCGTCGAACGCGCTCGAGATTGTGAGGGTCATGGAATCCTTGAGAGCTGTGCGTTGGAATTGGCCGACGCTGATAGTGCGGGGCCACGGATGAGGCAAACGCGGCTGCGCCGCTCCTCGAGCCTCAATGCTGGATTCGCCATGCCGACGCGAAGTAGCCGAAGAAGGCGATAAGCCCGAGCGCTATTCCGAACTGCACGAACATTCCGCTGATCAGCCAGTAGAACAGCGCCGCCACCGTTGCCGATGCCGGGATGGTGATGACCCAGGCGATCGCGACGTTCCCTGCGAGACCCCAGCGAACCGCCGATGCGCGCCGTGCCGTGCCGGCGCCGATGACGCAGCCCGCGATCGTGTGCGTCGTCGATACCGGGATTCCCAGGTACGAGGCGAAGAAGAGCATGATCGATCCGCCCAGCGACGCGGAGAATCCCTGGTGCTGCGACAGCTTCGTGATTCGCGTGCCCATGGTTTCAATGATTCGCCAGCCGCCGGTCAGCGTGCCGATGCCCATTGCGACGTAGCAGCTTAGCGCTACCCAGTTCGGGACCTCGAACGTAGCAAGGTGGCCGGTCGAGTAGAGGAGCACGGTTATGATGCCCATCGTCTTCTGGGCGTCGTTCAGACCGTGCCCCAGCGAGTAGGCGCCGGCGGAAAAGAGATGCAGCCCACGAAACGTGCGTTCCGCTCCACGGGCGCTTGCGCGGGCTCCGAGCCAGCTCGTCAAGAGCATGATTGCCATGGTCAAAATGAGTCCGAGAACCGGCGAGAGGACGATTGCGATCAGAGTCTTGTTCAGCCCGATCCACTGGATGCTTGGGAATCCGGCATGGGCAACGCCTGCACCGACAATTCCTCCGACGAGCGCGTGACTGGAGGACGACGGAAGTCCCTTCACCCAGGTCACGACGTTCCAGAACATCGCGCCGACGAGCGCCCCGAACACGACGGCGGGAGTGACCAGGTCCTTGTCCACCAGCCCCTTGCCGATCGTGTCGGCGACATTGTGGAGCGCCGGCCATTTGAGGGCGAGGAAGTAAGCGGCGAAGTTGAAGAATGCGGCGAAGCCGACTGCCGCGACCGGGCCGATCAGGCGAGTACCGACGACGGTGGCGATGGAGTTTGCGGCATCGTGAAGTCCGTTGAGGAAATCGAACGCGAGCGCGACCGCGATCAATCCGACAAGCAAGGGGAAAGCGAGCTCGTACACGCCCTACAGCTCAGGAATGATCGATGACGATGCCGTCAATCTCGTTCGCCACGTCCTCGAAAGCGTCGGTAATCCGCTCGAGATGCTTGTACAGTTCCCGAGCGATGATGAACTGCATCGGCCGTTCCGAATCCTGCTGAAAGGCGCGCTTGAGCCCGGTGGCGTGAACCTCGTCGGCGTCGCCCTCCAGCCGGACGATACGCTCGGTCAGTTCGTGAATTCGCGCCCCGTTACGGCTGATGTTCCTGAGCAGCGGGATCGCTTCGGACGTAAGGTCGGCGGCGTCGGCGATCATCTTCGCCATTGTCTTCATTTCGGGCTCGAACGCCTTGAACTCGTACAGCGTGATCGCCCGGGCCGTGGACTCCATCTCATCGATCGTGTCGTCCATGGCCGCGATCAGCGAGGTTATGGCGCCGCGGTCGAACGGCGTCAGGAACGTCTGCCTGACCGAACGGAGGACCTGCCGGATGATCTCGTCGGCTTCATGCTCGCGCCGGTCGATCTCGCGGAACTGGTCTCCGTCGAGGTTGGAGCCCTCGACAATCTCGAGCAACGCCTTGGCCGCAGCAACGAGCGTCGCGACATGCGCCTCGAACATTCCGAAGAAATCGCCCCTCTTCGGGAGCAGGCGTTGAAACCAGTTGAACATAGACGCCCCTGTTGCGCCCGCTGCGCTTAATGGACCGCGTGGAGGACCGCAACAACGCGCGGTAACGGCCGCTGGAACCTTCCGCTGGCGTTAAGAGCACGGCTTCGCTAGCGCGTTGAACCCATGGCGAAACCCACTGTCCTGGTAACCGGCGGCGCCGGCTATATCGGAAGCCACGCCGTCCTCGCGCTGAAGGACGGAGGCTGGCCTGTCGCCGTAATCGACGACCTGTCGAACGGCAGTCGCCTTGTCATTCCCGACGAGGTGCCGTTCTACGAAGGCGATATCGCCGACCGCCAGCTCGTCGAGCGAATCTTCGCCGAGAGGAAAATCGGCGCGATCATGCATTTCGCCGGGTCCATCGTCGTCCCCGAAAGCGTGGAAAAGCCGCTGCTTTACTACCGCAACAACACGCTCGCCTCGCACGCGCTCGTTTCAGCGGCGGTGGAAGCGGGCGTGAAGCACATCCTCTTTTCCTCGACGGCCGCCGTGTACGGAATTCCGGACAAGATCCCGGTCGCCGAGGACGACCCCAAGGCGCCGATCAATCCGTACGGCGCATCCAAGTTGATGACCGAGCGCATGCTCGCCGACTGCTCGGCGGCCTACGAGCTCAATTACGGTGCCCTTCGCTATTTCAACGTCTCAGGCGCGGATCCGAAGCTTCGCTCGGGACAGATCGGCAGAGGATCGACTCACCTGATCAAGGTCGCCGTCGAGGCCGCCACGGGCAAGCGCGACCATGTGGACGTGTTCGGCAGCGACTATCCAACGTCGGACGGCACCTGCATTCGCGATTACATCCACGTCAGCGACCTCGCGGACGCGCACGTGCTTGCGCTCGAACGGCTCATCGGGCGGCCGGACGAAAGCTTCGTTTTCAACTGCGGCTACGGCAAAGGCCTGTCGGTGCTCGAGGTCCTCGATTCGGTCGATCGAGTCGCCGAGAGCCCGGTCCGGCGGGAGATGAAGGGCCGGCGAGCGGGCGATCCGCCGGAACTCGTCGCTTCCAACCGCCGGTTGGTCGAAACGCTCGACTGGACGCCGCGCTTTGCCGACATCGACACGATCGTGAGTCACGCGCTTGAATGGGAGCGCAAGTTGCAGGGGCTGCAAACGGCGTGAAATTTGTGAAGTTTGCGGCGGCGCCGCTGGCGCTGCTGACGGTTGCAGCGGCTCCCGCTCCAATTCCCCAGCAGGTCGCGGCCGAGCAGGTCCGGGCCGACGTCGAGTTCCTCGCCAGCGACCTTCTGGAGGGCCGCGATACCGGCTCTCGAGGCTATGACATCGGCGCCTCCTATGTCGCTTCGCAGTTCCGCGCGATGGGGCTTCGCCCCGGCGGAACCGACGGCGGCTGGTACGAGAAGGTACCGTTCCGGCGCGCCGTGCACGCGAAGCCCCCCTCGGTCTGGGTCGTGATCGGCAAGACCAGGCTTCGGCTGGATCCGGCGAAGGACGCGGGAATTCGCCCAAGCCTGACCGAGAAAACCCGCGACCTCGATCTTCCGCTGGTTTTCGTCGGCCACGGAATCAGCGACCGCAGGCTTGGAATCGACGATTATGCCGGGCTCGACGTTCGCGGAAAGATCGTGGTCGTCGTCGCGGGTACGCCCGCAGGCCTCCCAAGCGAGATCTCCGCGCACCTGAAATCGAACAAGGATGTCACCGCAGCCGCAAAGGGCGCGGCGGGGCTGATCGAGATCGCAGGGACAGGAACACGGCACCGCTCCAGCGGAGTTGGCCATTACGACCACCCGATCGTGGACTGGGTGGATTCCAGCGGCGCCAGTCAAAGCCAGTCGAGCCAGCTTCGGCTGGTCGCGAGAATTTCGACCGGCGTGGCGGAGAAGCTGTTCGCAGCGGCAGGGAAGAAGCTTTCCAGCATTCTCGAAGCGTCGACCCGCGGCGGAACGCTTCCCGGCTTTCCGCTTCCGGCGCGGCTGAAAGTCGACGACGCGATGGAATGGTCGGACTTCACCAGCCCCGAAGTGATCGGCGTGCTTCCCGGGTCCGATCCGGTGCTCGCGAAACAGCATGTCGTGCTCATGGGCCATCTCGATCACCTCGGCGTGGACGCGGACGCCAAGCCGGGGGAAGACGGCATCTACAATGGCGCGCTCGACAATGCCGCGGGCGTAGCGACGATGCTCGAGGCTGCTCGCGAGTTTGCCGCCTCGGGCAAGCCGCCGCGACGGTCGGTGCTGTTCATTGCCAATACGGGCGAAGAAAAGGGTCTTCGCGGGGCGGACTATTTCGCCGCCCACCCGACGGTTCCCGGAGACTCGATCGTCGCCGTTGTCGACCTCGACATGCCGCTCCTGTTGTATCCGTTCACGGATGTGGTCGCGTTCGGCGGCGACCATTCGACGATTGCGCGGACGATCGCCGACGCAGCGCAATCGATGGGTGTGGCGGTTTCGCCCGATCCTATGCCCCAAGAGGCGATCTTCACCCGCTCCGACCACTATCGGTTCGTTACCCGAGGCATTCCAGGAATCCTGTTGATGACCGGCCATGCCAATGGCGGCGGCCCGATCTGGAAGGATTTCCTTGCCCACACCTACCATCAGCCAAACGACGACCTGTCGCAGCACATCCTGTGGGACCAGGGCGCTCGCTACGCCGAGCTGAACTATCGCATTGCGCGCGCTCTTGCCGATGCCGACCGCAAACCGCTGTGGTACCGCGGCGACTATTTCGGCGACAGCTTCGCCCCGGGAGAGCCCAGGGCGGACAAGTAGGCCGCCTTCAACCGACTGCGGTATTTGTAGTGTAACTTCAGTTACATGCTGGCGAGTTTCGACTCGCTTCCCTTCCGAAACAACTGTATCTGAAGGCTAATGGCGGGGCAGCTATCTATCGAGCCGCAAGGCGCGACAGCAGGCGCGGACGACGTTTTCGTCACGCACGAGCTTGCGTCGCGCCCCGCAAAGAATCGTGATTATCGAAGCGAAAAGGACGCTCTCCAGGATCTTGCCGCGCGCCTTAGCGACGACCCGGAGGCCGTGCTTCCCAGGTTCGTTGAACTGGCGATGGACCTGACCGGCGCAGCCTCGGCCGGCCTGAGCATTTTCGAGCCGGCGGCGGATGGGCCCGGCCTCTTCCGCTGGAAGCATCTGCACGGCGCGCTAGCCACCTTCGAGGGCGCGACGACCCCGCGAAACGACAGTCCGTGCGGAGTCACTCTCGACCGCAAAGGTCCGCTGCTGGCGCGTAATCCGGAGCGGATTTACGACTGGATCGCCGCCGCCGGCATCGTCATCCCCGAAGTGCTGCTGGTGCCGCTTTTCATTTCCGAGCAGCCGATCGGGACCTTATGGGTGGTCGCAGACCGCTGCAGCCATTTCCGCCAGGAAGACGCCGAAGTCGCGACGGAGCTTGCGCGCTTCGTTGCCGTCGCGCTGCGGATCATCAATTCCGAGGACGAGCTTCGAAACGCGCTTCGTCGGCAGGAGCTTCTGGCGCGGGAGATGGGCCATCGCGTCAAGAACGTCATCGCCGTGACGGAGAGCATCGTTCGGCTGACGGCCGAACGCGCCGATTCGATGCAGAGCTTCGCGCAATCGCTTTCGCGGCGGCTTAACGCGCTATCGGCCGCTCATGCGCTGGCGCGGAGCACCGGCACCGGAGACGATGCTGTGGTCAGCCTGCGCGAACTGAGCGAAGCGATCGTCGCACCGTTCAGCCTCGCTCGAACTCGGTTTTCGCTCTCCGGCCCCGATATGGATTGCGGCCCCCATTCGGCAACCGCGCTTGCGCTCGTGATCAATGAGCTGACGACCAACGCCGCCAAATACGGTGCCCTTTCGACTCCGACCGGAAATGTCGAGATCAAGTGGTCGGTCAGCGGCGACCGCCTGGAGCTCGAATGGCGGGAAACCGGCGGGCCGCCGATCGAAGCGAATCCGCAGTCGTCGGGCTTCGGTTCGACACTGATCCAGCGGACCGTCACCCGCCAATTCTCCGGCACGCTCGATGAGGAATGGCGCCGAGAGGGGCTGGTCTGCAAGATGACGCTGGCGCTTCGCAAAGTGTCGCTTTGACCGCTGCCGCTTGACTTCGGGGACGCTCGACCATAGGTGAGCCGCCGGTTTCCAGAACCTCCCGATATCCTGTTTGAAAGACGAGGCGGCGCGCCCGATGAAAGTTCGTAACTCACTCAAGTCGCTGAAGAGCCGGCATCGCGATTGCCGAGTCATCCGCCGCCGCGGCCGGACCTACGTCATCAACAAGACGAACCGGCGCTTCAAGGCGAGACAAGGCTAAGTCCGGAGGACTCAGGCTCGCCAAATTTGTCAGGGCGGCACTTCCCGCGGGCCTCTCCCGCGGTGTCTCGAGTATCCGACAGCGCTTCACTACCGGTTCACATCGCTTGCGCTATTGTTTCGGCAAGGAGCAGGTTTTGCGATGAATAGGCGTATTGCAGCAACACTTTCGGTGATCGTCGGGCTCGGCCTGACGTCCTCGGCGCTCGCCCAGTCGGGGCAGGCGCAGACGCAGTCGACGCCGAAAGACTGGAACTACACGATCAAGGACGGAAAGCGCGTTCCCAAGGGCAATCGGATCACCAACCCCGACGGCAGCTGGCGCGAGGAAGTTCGAGTCGGCAAGTGCGTCACGATCAAGGAAAGATCGGCCGCGGGCGAATACAAGGAAAGCCGCCGCTGCGACGATTAGCAGCCGAGTCGGCTTCTTACCTGCGCCAAGACGCTCCCCACGCAGCTACAATCAAAAGTATTTTTCAGGCGCCTGCTGCAGGGTAACTGTGCTTTACCGCGCCGTGAGATAACGCAAGTTGCGTGACTCTTGCCTGATTTCTGGCAAACAATCGCGGGCGCATGGCATCCCGGGGAACACAGCAGGAAAAAACGCAGCGGTCCGGAGCGGCAAGTGCCGTCGCTGCCGGGGCAAATGCGCTGGCACCCGGACACCTGCCGCGCGATTTCTTTACTGCGCCGGGCATGCTCGCGCTCGCCGATCTGATGCCGGTGATGCTGGCCTATGTGGACCGCGATTTCACCTACCGGTTTTTGAACAAGGCGATGGCGGAGTGGTTCGAAAAACCGCGAAGCGAAATCCTTGGGCACACGATGTGCGACATGCTTGGCGATCGGGCATGGGAGCATCGAGAGCCGCTCCTGCGCGCCGTCCTTTCCGGTGAACGGCAATTCTTCGTCAGCGACCACGATCACCCGACCCGCGGAATGACCGCGGTGCAGGTGCAATACATTCCCTGGCAGGGCGCTAGCGAGCGAATCGACGGCATTGTCATCCTCGTCGACGACATCACCGAGCAACGGACCGCAGAGCGGGCGCTGAAGGAAAGCGAAGCGCGTTTCCGTCGGATAGCCAACCAGGCGCCGGCGCTGATGTGGGTAACCAGGCTCGATCGAACGCGCGACTTCGTCAACGACTCCTACATGGAATTCCTCGGAACCGACGACCGCGAGTTCGCGAGGCTTTACGACTGGCACGACCGCATTCATCCCGACGACCGGGAGAGGGTGACGGCGGAAAGCATCGCCGGCGAGGCCAGCTTGAAAACCTTCGCGCTAGAGGGGCGCTTCAAGCGCAGCGACGGCGAGTATCGATGGCTGAAAAGCGTCAGCTCGCCGCGCTTCGGTCCGGACGACGAGCTCCTTGGCTTCATCGGCGTCGCAACCGACATCACGCTGGCCAAGGAGGCGGAGCTCGAGCTTCGCCGCGAGGTCGACGAGCGCACGCGCGACCTGCAGCAGAGCGAGGCGCGCTTCCGGGCGATATTCGACGCCGTTCTGGAGGTCCTTTACCTTCTTGAGCCCGACGGGACGGTCATCGAGCTGAACGGGAAGCAGGCGCCCTGGCGAGCGACGAATGCACGCGACGGGATCGGTCTCAAGATATGGGAATCGCCGACTCTTGAGGCCTATCCGCAGCACAAGGCCATCATCCGCGAAGCGGTCCAGAAAGCGGCAAAAGGCGCCACTTTCACGGCCGAGGTGACGATGGAGCGGCCCGGCGCTGCAACTGCCTATCTCGACCTTGCCGTCCAACCGGTCCGCGGGCCCGATGGCAAGATCATGTACCTGCTGTTCGAAGCGCGCGACGTCACCGAGCTCAAGGCGGCGCAGGAGCAGCTTCGTCAAAGCCAGAAGATGGAAGCTCTGGGCCAGCTTACCGGCGGCATCGCGCACGACTTCAACAACCTGCTGACGGTGGTGGTTGGCGGACTCGACGTCGTGTCAAAGCGGCTCGAGGACGCCAAGCTCAAGCGATATGCCGTCAATGCCCTGACCGCGGCCGAGCGGGGCGCGCGGCTGACGGGTCAATTGCTGGCTTTCAGCCGCGTACAAAGGCTCGAGGTCAGGCCGGTGGAGGTCGCCCCCCTCATCCAGAACATGCGCCCGCTGCTCCGCAATGTGCTGGGTCCCGGCATCACCAAGCAATTCGACCTCGACGCCGAAAAGATGCCGATCATGGCCGATCCGACCCAGCTCGAGGTCGCGATCCTCAACCTTGCGATCAATGCCCGGGACGCAATGCCCGACGGCGGCGTCCTGACCTTCGTCACTCGGCCGGTGCAAGTCGCCGGCGACGGTGAGCTGGAGGACGGCGACTACGTCGAGCTTTGCATCAGCGACACCGGTACGGGGATGCCGCAGGAGGTCGCCGACCGCGCGTTCGAACCCTTCTTTACCACTAAGGAAATCGGCAAGGGCACCGGCCTTGGGCTGTCGATGGTATATGGGATGGCGCGGCAGTCGGGAGGCACGGCGCGAATCGATACGACTCCCGGCCATGGAACCGCGATCAAACTCTTCTTCAAAGCGGCTCGCGGGCACACCGAGGCCGATTCTTCAAGCGAAGAGGACGACGTTCGCCCGGCGGACGTGGAACCCGCGTCTGTCCTCGTCATCGACGACGACCCGGACGTCCGGGGCTTCATCGCCGAAGCACTCGCCGAGGACGGCTACCACGTTCGCGAGTGCGGCGACGGCAAGGCCGGACTGAAGCTGTTCGAACGCGAGCGCCCCGACCTGGTAGTCCTCGATTTCATCATGCCGTCGATGTCCGGCGCGGAAGTCGCGAAGCGGATGCTCGACCGCCACCCGAAACAGCGAATCCTGTTCGTCTCCGGCTACAGCGAAACCGAAGCCATAAAGCAGGTTTCGCCGGACTCGCCCCTGCTGTTGAAGCCGTTTCGCTCCGAAGCCCTGTCCAAGGCGGTCAGGAGCGCGCTCTCGCCGCAGCCATAAAGGCCGTTCGGGCGTTGACGCTGGCGTGACGACGATTTGGACAATGCTGAGCGCGGCCGCGATGGCCTGGCCGGGGGCGTCGACCGACCGCACGGCGGCCGCCGACTACCGGCTGGTGAACCCGCGCGCGATCGAGCTTTTCGAGCGCGATTCGAGGCTGATGCAATGGGCTCTTGCGCGGTTCGATTCCGACCGCGACTCACACCTCTCTATCTTCGAAGCCGATACGGCGGCGCACGCCTTCAAGGACATTGCGGACGGCGATCGTGACGGGCGAGTGACGCCGGCCGAATACCGGTCGGCGGTCGACTTCATCGTCGCTCGTTTCGCGGTCAGGTAAGACAAACCGCCACTGGCGCGCCGCTCCGGAACGGCGCTGTGTCGGCTACGGTCCGAGGTCGCCGCCGGCATGACCCTTGGTCTGCGCCTGTTGCTTTTTCTCGTAACCCAGCGCGGATGCGACCGCATTGTCCCACCCGTAGACGTCCTTCGCATAGTGGATCCGGCCATCGTCGCCGAGATAGGCGGTGTGATAGATCAGGCGCACCGGGATTTCGTTCGGAAGGTGAATGGGCGTCTCATCCTTGGACGCCATCGCTTTCGTGAACTTGTCGTCGATACCTTCCTGTGTGGCCAGGCTGTGCGCGAACTGGAGCGCGTTATGCACTCGGACGCAGCCGTGGCTGTCGTGCCGGTCCGCCTGCTGGAACAGCGACTTGGCGGGCGTGTCGTGAAGGTAGATCGCCTGGTCGTCCTTCAGCGCGAACTTTACCACGCCGAGCGCGCTGTCCGGCCCCGGCTGCTGGACCCAGTGACCGTTCTTCTTGGTGAAATTGTTGTCGCGCAGCCACGATTGGCTCTTGCTTGCGAAGTCATCCTTCTTCGCGATCGAATCGGGAACCACCCAGTTGGGATTGGCGACCAGCGCGTACATCTGCGTGCCCAGCTGCGGCGTTTCCCAGCCCGGCTGGCCGGTGACGACCTTCCGGCGATCGACCTGCTGTCCGTCACGGTAATAGGTGAGCATGCTGTCGGCGGTGTTGACGTCGATTCGAGTGGCCGGCGGGTTGCGGTTGAGCCAGCGGAGCCGCTCCATGGCCACGGCGAGCGTTCGCGCCCGGTCGCGCGGACCCTGATTGAGCGCCTCGACCGTGTTGGGGCCGACGACACCGTCGGACTTCAGGCCGGCGTCGGCCTGGAAACGGGCAAGCGCCTGCGACATCGCCGGAGTGAAGGTGTTTCCCGAAAGGCCCTTCGTTTGCGCTCCGCCCTGCTGCTCACCCGTCGGGAGGTATCCCTGCGCCTCCAGGTTCTTCGCGATGAGCGGCACGCGCTTGTCGCTATCGCCCTTGTGAATGACTCCGCCGGCAGGAATGTCCTGGTTCGGCAGGTTGGGCGAACGTTGGACGAGCTTCACGAAGGCGTCGGAAAGTGCCTGGTATTCCTTTGTTTGCGGGGCAAGCGAGCTGACCCACTCGCGATATTTGTTTTGCGCCAGAGCCTGCTGCACCTGTCCGTCGGCAACGTCCTTCGGCCGAGACACGGTGTAGACGTCGTGAAGACTGTTGGGATCGACCTTTCCGTTGGCGAGAGCCGACGCATAGTCGGTCGCGATCTTCAGAAGTTGCTGACGCCGCTGGCCCTGGTCGGAGGGAAGATCGCCTTTGAGGAAGAGGTCCTTGGTCAGGCCGTTCCTGGGCGCGTCGTCGAGCGCCGCCATGACCTGGTCCTCGAGGCTCTTGTCGTCGACCTGTTGCCCCGAATCGGCGGACGCGGACGAACCGGGATTGCCTCCCGAAACGGGGCTGTTTCCGCAAGCCGCGAGCGACAGCGCCGCGGCGGAAGCGAGGAGAATGGAAATACGCAAAGGGAAGCTCCAAACGATTGTTGTTCGGTTGCAAGAACACCCGGCGGCGTAACAATATCCCTCGCGCCCTGCCGACCGGCGCAATTCGGCCGCCGCGCCGCCGCCTAGTGGAAATCCCCTAATGGCCGACCCGAGCTGGGCTCCTAAATGGCGGCGGCCGGCCCGATACGGCCGCGAGTTAAGAGGAGCTTTCCAAATGACACCGCCGTTCATCGACCTTTCCGTCCATCATCGCCCGAAAGGCTTGTCGGACCGGATCGCCTTCGGCTTCACGAAGCTGCTGCGCTGGACCGCCGACACGTTCTTCGCCGAGCGCTACGGCCACCGGGCGGTCGTGCTGGAGACGGTCGCGGCCGTTCCCGGAATGGTCGGAGCAACGATCAACCACCTCCACTGCCTGCGGCGCATGTGCGACGACAAGGGCTGGATCCGAACGCTCATGGACGAGGCGGAAAACGAGCGCATGCACCTGATGACGTTCATCGAGATCAGCAAGCCCACGTTGTTCGAGCGGGCAGTGATCATCGGCGTGCAGTGGGTGTTTTACTGCTTCTTCTTCGCCCTCTACCTGATCAGTTCCAAGACTGCGCACCGCGTCGTCGGCTACTTCGAGGAGGAGGCGGTAATCAGTTACACCCACTACCTCGCGGAGATCGACGAGGGGCGAAGCGCAAACGTTCCCGCGCCTGAGATCGCCAAGCGGTACTGGAACCTTCCAGACGAGGCGACGCTGCGCGATGTCGTGCTGGTGGTCCGGGCCGACGAAGCCCATCACCGCGATGTGAACCACGCTTTCGCCAATGAAATCGCCGGCGAGTGCGCAGGGGAGATTGCGCCCTGCCCCCCTCACAGCGAGCTGCAGCCGACGTGGAGGAATGCGGCTTGAGGCCTGACGAGTTGCGTTACGACACCGTCACCGAAGAAGCGCTCGGCCAGCTGGTCGAGCGCTTTTACGCGCGCATCCGAAAGGACGATCTGATCGGTCCGCTGTTCAATCGCTCGATCGACGATTGGCCGAAGCATCTCGAAAAGCTGCAGGCGTTCTGGTCGTCGGTGATGCTCACCAGCGGCCGCTACAAGGGCCGGCCGCTTCCAGCCCATGCGAAGCACGGCGACTCGATCGGCGACGCGTCCTTCGAACGCTGGCTGAGCCTGTGGAAGCAGACGACCGACGAGATGTTCGGCCCTGCTATCGCTGCCTCGTTCCAGGAGAAGGCAGGCCGAATCGCGCGCAGCCTGTCGCTCGGAATCGCCTACGCCCGCAGTCCGAACGCTATCGTCTGAGCGGCTGCCTGGCCGTCCCCGCTCGGAAATCTCTGCCGTGTTTCAGGCGCTTTGGGCTGCATCGGCAAGGCCGAGGCGGTCCTTCGTGGCCGCCAGCATCGACTGAAAGCGCGGATCGTCGCGGATCGGATCGAGATCCGGGTCCACTTCGAGATGGCGCATGATCGTCTTGCTTTCGATCTTTTCGAAGAACGGTTTGATCGCGTCGATCGCCGCCTCCGGATCGCCCAGTTCAAGGGCAAGCGAACAGGCAAGGTTGTAGCGAACCATCAAATTGTCCGGGTCGAGCAAAAGCGCCCTGTTGACCCAGTCGCGGGCGCGTTCCTGCTCGCCGAAGACAGTCAGGGCGGACGCGCCCATTGCCAGCGCCGCGCAATTCGTCGGGTCCTTGGCAATCGTCTTTTCCGCACGCTCGAGCGTCATTTTCGCCGCTCGCTTGGCAAGAGCGTCATTGTCCAGCGAATGGTAGCAAGTGACAAGCAACGCGGAGCTGTTGAAATCCATGTCCATCAGCGAGGCCGCTTTTTCGAAGTGCGGAACCGCTTCCTCGATCTTGCCGTGACGGAATAGCATCCGCGCCGCTTCGCGATGAACCTCCCAGCTGTCGGGGCCAAGCTTCAGAGCCGTTTCGATCTGCTTGCGCGCTGCCTCCGCCTTGCCTTCCTCCTCGAGGTAGCGGGCCTTGATGCAATGCGCTTCGGGAAGCTTGGGATTGATCTCCAGCGCGCGTTCCGCGGCCGGCAAGGCGTTGGTGTCGCGGCCGTGGAGAAAGCGGAGCTCCAGCTGCGCAATCGCCATCAGCGCCCACGCCTGCGCATAATCGTTGTCGAGAGCGATAGCCTGGCGACACAGGCGCTCGATCGCTTCGTCGCGTCGAAGGTCGGAAAAGGCGCCGGTAATCCATTGCTGGCGAGCCATCAGGTAGAGGTTGTACGCTTCGACGCTCGACGTTCCGCGAGTCTCGATCGCCTTCTTCTCCTGGGGCAGGAGCTTGACCTTGAGCGCGTCGACGATGGCCTTGGATATCTCGTCCTGGATTTCGAAGATGTCGGTGAGGTCGCGGTCGTAACGGTCGGCCCAGACATGGTCGCCGGCGGCACCGTCGATCAGCTGGGCGGTGATCCGGACCCGGTTGCCCGCCTTTCTGACGCTGCCTTCGAGGACGTGGCTGACGCCGAGGGTCTTCGCCACTTCCTTCACGTCTACCGTCTGCGCCTTGAACATGAAGGCGGTGTTGCGCGCGACCACCGACAATGCCGACACTTTCGACAAATCGGTGATGATGTCCTCGCTGATCCCGTCGCTGAAATATTCCTGCTCGGCCTCGCCGCTCATGTTGGCGAACGGCAGGACGCAGATGGACGCCTTGGCTTTCGGCTTGGCGTTTTCCGACGAGGCGGACGTTTCGGCCCCCGGATCCTCGCCGCAAGTCGCTGAGATGGCGTCGATGAGGTCGCCGAAGGCGTCCGGCTGCCCGTCGCCACTCCAGGAGCCGAGGTTGACCGTATGGAACTGCCGGAACCCGAGCGGAGGCTTGGTCGAACCAAGCGCCACGGGCACGAGCCGGCCGCTGTCCCGGCCTTCTGCCGCCTCGTCCTGGACCCACGCCGACTGGACGGACGTCTCCGACCAGAGAACGACCACGGCTTGCGCCTCCCGCAGCGCCTTGTCGATTTCGTTCGTGAAGCGCGAACCGCCCTGGATGTGCCGGTCCCACCAGACGTCGTGACCCGACGCGCTCAGCGCTTCGGCCAAGGCTTTTGCGGCTTCGGCATCTTCTCGCGCATAGCTCAGAAAGACCCGGCTCACGTGCCCTCCTACGTCGGGGAGCGGTCACTCTGCGCCCAAGTCAGGAAAGCTTCAAGCGGCGCTCTTGAAGGAAGAGTGTACGCGAAGGGCCGCCGATCAGCCGGCGGCGCGCTGCCTGGCGAGGCCGAGCACCATTTCGTTCGCACGCGCATAGCTCAACGGCTTTCCGAACAGATAGCCCTGGATGGTGTCGCAGCCGAGTTCGCGCATACGCTCGAAATCCTCGGCGGTCTCGACCCCTTCGGCCGTGACGGACATCCGGAAGCTCTTGGCGAGCTGGACGATCGACTGGATGATCGCGACGTTCTCCGGTCGCGTACCGGCCTCGCGGACGAAGCTGCCGTCGATCTTCAGCTTGTGGAAGATCGCCTTGTTCAAATAGCCGATCGACGAATAGCCGGTGCCGAAATCGTCGAGCGCTATCCCGACTCCCAGCGCGCGCAGCCGCTTGAGAACGTCCAGCGTCGCCCGGTTATCGCCGAGAAACACGCCTTCGGTCACTTCCAGCTCGATCCGGTTGCCCTGCACCCGCTGCCGCGCCAGCGCTTCGCTGACCAGGTTGGGAAGATTGGGGAGAACGATCTGCTTGGGACTGACGTTCAGTGCGACGGTGACGGTGTCTGGCCAGCTCGCGGCCGCACGGCACGCCTCGTCGATCACCCACTGCCCGATTTCGGGCATGATCCCGATGTCCTCGGCAACCGGGATGAAGACGTTGGGCGGCACCAGCCCGCGGTCCGGGTGATTCCACCGGATCAGCGCTTCGAAGCCGGTGAGCTTCTGCGTGCGGGCGGCAACCAGCGGCTGAAACACGAGATGGAACTGATTGGCGGCAAGAGCGGAACGAAGGTCCGTTTCTAGCCGCATCCGGTCGTCTTTTTCCGACTGAAGCTCGGAGGAGAAGTAGCGGGCGATTCCGCGACCGGCGCCCTTGGCTTCGTAGAGCGCAAGGTCGGCCTTGAGGATGAGGTCGTCGACCGTCGCTCCGTCGACAGGCCCGAAGGCACAGCCGATGGAAACGCCGATCCGGATGCTGGTTCCGTCGATCTCGTACGGCTCCTTGATCGAATCGATGATCCGCTGCGCCAGCTGCTCGACCTTGGCTCGGCTCTGCGCGTCCGGGACGACGACGGCGAACTCGTCGCCGCCCATCCGCCCGACGTGGCCGGCAGCCCCGACTTCCTGGATGAGACGCTTGGCAACGACGCGCAGGACGGCATCGCCCTTGGGGTGGCCGAAGGTGTCGTTGACGGGCTTGAACCCGTCGAGGTCGAGGAAGAGGATCGCGCAGGCGAACCCTTCGGACGTCCCCTCGCGCAGCGCTTCGCCCAGCAGTTGGCGAACGCGACCGCGATTGGGGAGGCCGGATAGGACGTCGATATTGGCCAGGTGCGTCAGCCGCTCCTGAGTCTGGCGAATCTCGGTGATGTCCGAGCCCACGCCGCGAAAACCCTCGAATCGGCCGGCAGTATCGATGATCGGGTCACCGGCGATCGAAATCCAACGCGGTCCGCGCGGAGTCTCCAGCTCCATCTCGAGGCTGGCGAACGGCTCCTTGGCAAGAAGCTTGCTTCCAAGCTCGCCGCTTCCGCCCAGAAGCGAGGGAAGCGAATGTCCCAGGAGCTGGCTGGCGGGGCGGTTGAGGAGCGCCACCATTCGGGAGGAAATGTAGGTCACGCGGTTTTCCGAATCGACCTGCCACAGCCAGCCCACGCCGCGCTGCTCGTATTCCTGCAGCAGAAGCGCGGAGCTTTCGCTCTGCGAGCCCATGTCGGCGTTGGTCTTGAGCTGCGTGAATGCCCAACGGGCAACGGCGAGCACTCCGAAGATCGCCACCCCCAGCGTGAAGGTGATCGAGAGTACATGCTCGAACGGAATGCTGTTGCGGCCGATGACGAGCACGAACGAAAGCCCGGCGGTGAAGGTCGCCATCCACGTGACCACGCAAGGCACCACGACGACGAGGCCGAGCGAGGCGATTCCAAGGCCGGCGATGATCGTCGCCGCGACCAGCTGCGATGTGGGGTCGAGGCCGTGGAACAGGTAGAGCGGGACCGACAGCCACAGCGCGGCCCGGACGCCGATGTCGCCGACAATGGCCCAATCGGGCAGGCGGCGACCGGAGCGGCCGACGTGAGTGATGGCCTGGGTGCGTGCGATTTGCGTCGCGATCAGATTGACGATCGCGACCACGCCAGCCCAGCCGCCGATCAGGACCATCGGCGCCTCGCCCGAAAGGCAGGTGAGCATGATGGCCGCAGCGGCGATGTTCGCAGCGGCGAAAAAGGGCGCCAGGTCGGCACGGGCGAGCAGCTGCGCATCGCGCAACGGCGAATTCTGCCCGTCGTTGGCGGCGGCGAACGCCAGCGATTCGCCGTCTGGCAAACGCGCCGAGATCATCCTTTTGTACCGGTCAGGAGCTTCGTACATGCGCGTCCCGCTTACTGAGTCGGCAAGGGATTAGCGGAAGGAGGGTTGAAACGCGGTTAAGGACCGACTCGCGCGCCGACGAGCCGAGGACTGCCTACCGCTCGGTTGCAGGATTGCTCGCAACGCAGTGCCAACCGCCTTATATCGCCGACCATGGCCACCGAGAGCGCGACTCTGACTTCCGAGAATGCGGCGCAGGCGAGCGCGCGAAACCAGCGCCGCCGCCGCGGCGAGACGCCGAAGATCGAATCGCCCGCGCGCCCCATCCTGAAGGGCGTCGGGCTCGACGAGCCTTTTTTCGAGGACAAGAACCGCGCCTTCTGGTTCCTGCAGGGGCTTGGCTGGGCCGGATATTTCCTGCTTCGGTCGCTGTCGGGTTTTGCCAATTCGATGGGGCCGATGTGGATCGTCCACACCGCCCTGCTGACGGCGACGGGCTATTCGCTCACCCTTCTCATGGGGGCGCTGTTCCGGCGGTTGATTACGATGCGCGTGATCTGGACCGCCGTTTTGTCGCTGGCGGCGGTCGTCGTCGCGTCGACCGCATTTTCCGTCATCGAGACGTGGAGCTACGCAACCTTCCTCAAGCCCGACGCGCGGCCCGTCGGATTCGAGTATTTCGGCGCCATTCTCCTCAACTTCGCGCTCCTGGCGGCGTGGACCGCACTATATTACGGGATCAATTACTACATCCTGCTCGAGGAGCAGATCACGCAGCGCGAGCGGCTCGAAAGCCAGGCCAGCTCGGCGCAGCTGGCGATGCTCCGTTACCAGCTCAACCCGCACTTCCTGTTCAACACGCTCAACTCGATCTCGACGCTCGTGCTCCTGAAGCAGACCGAGCGCGCCAATGCGATGCTCGCGAGATTGTCGTCCTTCCTCCGCTACACGCTCGCCAACGAGTTGGCGGCGAAGGTGACGCTCGCGCAGGAAGTGGAAACGCTGAAGCTCTACCTCGAAATCGAGAAGATGCGCTTCGAGGACCGGATGCGCCCGCATTTTCGAATCGATGCCGACACGATCGGCGCCAAGCTGCCGTCGCTCCTCCTCCAGCCGCTCATCGAAAACGCGATCAAATATGCCGTTACTCCAAGCGAGGACGGGGCCGACATATGGATTACCGCCACCCGCGAGGGCGAAGCGGTGCGAATCGAGGTTTCGGACAGCGGTTCGAGCGACGGTTGCTCCGGAGCGGCATCGAGCGCATCGACCGGCGTCGGCCTGACGAATATCCGCGAACGTCTTGCGCAGGCCTATGGCAGCGCCCACGGATTTACCATTCGGCAGAACGAACACGACGGCTTTAGCGTTATCATAGAAATTCCCTACGAAAGCGGAGACCAATCCTGATGACCATCCGCACCATCCTGGTCGACGACGAGCCGCTTGCCACCCAGGGGCTACAGCTTCGCCTGGAAGCACACGACGACATCGAGGTCGTGGCGACCGCCTCCAACGGGCGCGAAGCGATCAGGCAAATCAAGACGCACAAGCCCGACCTGGTATTCCTCGACATCCAGATGCCAGGGTTCGACGGCTTTTCCGTCATCCAGGGCCTGCTCGAAGTCGAGCCGCCGCTGTTCGTATTCGTCACTGCCTACGGCGAGCATGCCGTCAGGGCGTTCGAAGCGCAGGCGGTCGATTACCTGGTGAAGCCGGTGGACGAGGACCGTCTTGCAGCGACGCTCGATCGCGTTCGCCAGCGGCTCACCGAAAAGCGAAGCGCGGAGGAAGCGGAGCGGCTGAAAGAGGCTCTGGCCGAGCATGCGCCGGAGGCCGCGGAGGAAATGGCGGACGGGGCCGAAGCGCCCGCCGCCAATCGCTTCGAGAAGATGATCAACATCAAGGACCAGGGGCAGATTTTCCGGGTGGACGTCGATACGATCGAGCGAATCGACGCCGCCGGCGATTACATGTGCATCCAGACAGGCGACAACACGCTGATCCTGCGCGAGACGATGAAAGACCTGGAAAAAAGGCTGGACCCGAGGCGGTTCCAGCGCGTGCACCGCTCGACGATCGTCAATCTCGATCTCGTCAAGCAGGTGAAGCCGCACACGAACGGCGAATGCTTCCTGGTGCTCGATTCGGGCGCGCAGGTGAAGGTCAGCCGATCGTACCGCGATGTCGTCGCAAGGTTCGTCCATTAGGTCGGCCGCACAGCGTTCTTCGCTGCCGGCCGCCGATGTTCGCAATTTGTAAAGGTTCGAAGGCGAGCGTGACGCAATGCCGCGACTCGCTCCTTTGTTTCTGCTGTGCCTTTACGCTTCCGGGTGCGACCGGTTGCGAACCGAGCAGACGAGCGTCACCGTCAAGCTGCCGCCGCCCAAGGACGCTGCGTCGCCGGGGTTCAGCACCACCGTCGCGAACAGCACGCGGTAAGGCGGTTTGGCCAAGCGGCGCGGCGCTGCTAGCGTTCCGGCCATGACAGTCAATCATTTGGCCGCAGCCGCTTCGCTGCTTGCACTTTGCGCCTGTTCGACCGTCCCGCCCCAGACGCCGGCTGCGCCGCTCCAGGCTCCGCCGACGGTTCCTCCGCCACCGCCGCCGGGCCCGCTCGCCCCGGTCGCTCACCCGACCAGCGGCTTCGACAGTCTCGCTCCGGTGCGGATGAGCGTGGACAGCAGCTATCTGACCGCCGACCAGCGGAAGGTGGTCAACCTGCTCGACCGCGCCGCGGCGCTTCTCGACCAGGTCTATCTGCGCCAGGCATTCGCCCAGAATCCCGACGTTCGAACCGAAATCGCCGAGAGCGACGTGCCCGACAAGGCGAAGCTGCTCGAAAAGTTCGACACCTTTTTCGGTCCATGGGACCCGGTCGACGACGACAAGCCGTTCTTCGGCAACACTCCGCGTCCGCCGGGTGCCGGAGTCTATCCAACCGACCTGACCAAGGCGGAATTCGACGATTATCTTGCCGCTCATCCGGACGAGGCCGCAGCCCTGACCAGCCCCTATACGGTCGTTCGCCGAACCGGCGACCGGCTGGTCGCAATCCCCTACAGCAAGGCCTATGCCGAGTGGCTGGAGCCGGCCGCGCGATTGCTCGAGCAAGCCGCCGGGATCACCACCAACGCGAGCCTCAAGCGCTTCCTGACCTTGCGCGCGCAGGCGTTCCGGACCGACGATTATTACCAGTCCGAGCTGGCGTGGATGGACCTGAAGGACACGCCGATCGAAATCGTCATCGGTCCGTACGAGACCTACGACGACGCAATCTACGGGCAGAAGACGGCGTTCGAAGCCTATGTGACTCTTCGCAATCCCGAAGAGTCGAAGGCGCTGAGCGTCTACAAGAGCTATTTGCGCGACATGGAGGCCAACCTTCCGGTCGCCGACAAGTACAAGAATTTCAAGCGCGGCTTCGCTTCGCCCATTTCCGTCGTGGACCAGGTCGATGGCGGCGGGCAGGCGCTCAGCGGGATCCCGTCGATCGCCTTCAACCTGCCGAACGACGAGCGCGTTCGCGAGGCAAAAGGCGCGAAGAAGGTCATCCTTCGAAACCTCATCGAGGCCAAGTTCGACAAGGTCGCCGGACCGATGGCCAGGCTGGTGCTGGTCCCCGAACAGTCGGCGCTGGCCAACCGCAAGTACATGACCTTGAACACCGTCTTCCACGAGCTGTCGCACAGCCTCGGGCCGGGAACGATCACCGTCAACGGCCGCCAGACGAGCGTCGACAAGGAATTGAAGGACCAGGCCAGCGGTCTCGAAGAAGCCAAGGCCGACATGCTCGGCCTGTGGAACATCCTCTACATGGAAAAACGCGGCGTGCTTCCGGCGAGCGAGCGCGACGAGGCCATCGCAAGCTATGTCGTCGATGTCTTCCGTCACCTGCGGATGGGCCTGACCGACGCGCATGCGCGCGGGGCCGCCTTCCAGTATCGATACCTGCTCGACCAGGGAGCGATTCGTTGGGATCCGGCAGCGCAGCGGTTCCGGATCGACGCGGACAGGTTCCAGCCGGCGCTCGCAGCGATGATCGCCGATACCATCAAGCTTCAGGCGACCGGCGATTATCCCGGGACCAAGGCGTTCATGGCAAAGTGGGGCGTAATCGACGCCAATGCGCAGACTGTCATCTCGACGATGACCTCGCTTCCGGTCGACATCCGCCCAATCTATCCAGACCGCATCTGATGACCTCGCAGTTCGAGCGATTTGCCGCGCTTCACGTCCCCGGCAAGCCGCTCGTCCTCTACAACATCTGGGATCCGGGAAGCGCGCAGGCGGTGGCTCGTGCCGGTGCGAAGGCGATTGCCACCGGCAGCCACCCGGTCGGCGATTCCTCGGGTTATGGAGACGGCCAGCAGGTGCCGCTCGACTTCGTTCTCGACAATGCCCGGCGGATCGTCGCTTCGGTCGAGCTTCCGGTGACTGTCGATTTCGAAGGCGCTTATGCGGTTGAGCCGGAGGAAGCCGGAGCGAATGCGGCAGCGCTAAGGGCCACGGGCGCGGTCGGCTGCAACTTCGAAGACCAGGTGATCGGCGGTCAGGGAGTCCATCCGCTCGACCGCCAGTGCCGGCGCATTGCGGCCATTCGCGATGCGGCTGGCCCCGAATTCTTCATCAACGCCCGGACCGACCTGTTCCTGAAGGCCGACAGCCACGACGATTCACTGGTCGGCGAAGTCATTGAACGCGGCAAGGCGTTCGCCGGCTCTGGTGCCAGCGGCTTCTTCGTTCCGCGGCTCGCCGACGTGCGCCAGGTCGAGCGCATCGTTCGCGAGGTCCCTTTGCCGCTGAACCTCATCGCCTTTCCCGGCGCTCCGGCAAACCGGGAGTGGGCCGAGGCCGGAGTCGCGCGAATCAGTTACGGGCCCTTCCCGCACCGCGAACTGATGGCGGTCTTGCAGGACCGGGCAGGCGCAGCGCTCAAGTCGATCGATGGCTGATTTCGCTCGGCGGGTCCGGATCACCGGACGCGTGCAGGGCGTGTTCTTCCGCGCCTGGACTCAGCAGCAGGCGAACGAGCTTGGAGTCGCCGGCTGGGTGCGAAACTGCTCCGACGGCTCGGTCGAGGCGCATCTCCAGGGCGACGCGGCGGCGGTCAAGGCGCTCATCCAGCGCATCTGGCAAGGCCCGCCGGCGGCAAAAGTCGACACTGTCGAGGCCGAAGGGGCGGACGACGAAGCGCTAAGCGGCTTCGAAGTGCGACACTGAATCGGCGGCTTAGTTGGCGAAGGGGTCGCTGACGAGGATGGTGTCGTCGCGCTCGGGCGAGGTGGAGACCAGCGCGACCGGGCATCTCACCAATTCTTCAATTCGGCGGACGTATTTGATCGCCCGGGCAGGAAGATCGACCCAGCTGCGAGCGCCCTGCGTGGAAGCCTCCCAGCCGGCGATTTCCTCGTAAACGGGCTCAACCCGTGCCTGGTCGGCGGGATGAGGGGGCAGGTAATCGAGAGTCCGCCCGTCGAGGCGATAGCCGGTGCACACCTTCACCGTTTCGAGCGTATCCAGCACGTCCAGCTTGGTGAGAGCGATGCCGGTGATTCCGCCCACCGCGACTGCCTGCCGGACGAGGACGGCGTCGAACCAGCCGCACCTGCGCTGCCGGCCGGTCACGGTCCCGAATTCGCGGCCGCGGCTCCCCAGTTCCTGGCCGATTTCATTGTCCTGCTCGGTCGGAAAGGGACCGGAGCCGACCCGCGTGGTGTAGGCCTTGGTTATTCCGAGAACGAAACCGGCTTGCGATGGGCCGGTGCCGCTTCCTGCGGCAACCGTGCCGGCGACCGTGTTCGATGAGGTGACGAACGGATAGGTACCGTGATCGACATCGAGAAGGACGCCCTGCGCCCCTTCGAAGAGGATTCGTTTGCCGTTCTTGTTCGCCTTGTCGAGCTCGCGCCACACCGGCCGGGCGAACGGCAAGGCGAAATCGGCGATTTCGGCCAAGTCGCCGAGCAGCCGCTTGCGGTCCACCGGCGGCTCGCCAAAGCCCGCCCGAAGCGCGTCGTGGTGTGCGCACAATCGGTCGAGAGCCGGCTCGATCTCGTTCAGGTGAGCCAGGTCGCACAGGCGGATCGCCCGGCGGCCGACCTTGTCTTCATAGGCCGGGCCGATGCCGCGGCGCGTCGTCCCGATCTTGCCGGTCCCGCTCGCGTCTTCCCGAAGAGCGTCGAGATCGCGGTGGATCGGGAGGATGAGCGGACAAGTCTCGGCGACCATGAGAAGTTCGGGCGTGACGGCGACGCCCTGCTCTCGAATCCGCTCGACTTCGCTTTTGAGCGCCCACGGATCGAGAACGACTCCGTTGCCGATTGCCGATGGCGTTCCGGTCACGATTCCGCTCGGGAGCAACGAAAGCTTGTAGGTCTTGCCGTCGACGACAAGCGTGTGGCCGGCGTTGTGACCGCCCTGAAAGCGGACCACCATGTCCGCGCGGCTCGCCAGCCAGTCGACGATCTTGCCTTTGCCTTCGTCGCCCCACTGGGCGCCGATGACGGTCACATTTGCCAAGCCAATTCCCCGTTTCAAGCGGACCGCGCGGCTCTACGGCCACAGAGGCAGAGTGTCGAGGCATCCGCATTGTCACCAGTGGAGCAGCGCGCCAAAGCCGTGTAACTGACGCGAATGACAGCCATTTTCCTCGCTCTTGCAGCGCAGGTCGCCGCGCTCCCCGAATCGCCGGAGGGACGGTGGGTCAATCCCGCGCGAAGCGTTGTGATGGTCATTCGTCCCTGTGGCGAGATGCTTTGCGGAACGGTCGAATGGGCGTCGGAGAAAGCCAAAGCGGACGCACTCAAGGGCACCGGCGAACTGATCGGTGCCGAACTTCTTTCGAGAGTAAAGAAGCGCCCTGATGGACGCTGGCAAGGACGGCTGTTCGTCCCCGACGTGAACAAGAGGGTGCACGCCAAGATCGAGCTGCTCGACGACCAGAGGCTGAAGGTTTCAGGCTGCGCGCTTGGGCGGATCCTCTGCAAGTCGCAGGTCTGGACCCGGACCCAAGCCCGCGGAGCCGCACAATAGCCCGTTGAGCGGGCCTACTTGCCCGCTCGCACATCCCCGATTTGCCCCTTGAGCCCTTCGTAGTCGAAGGCTCCGTCGGCGAGGGTGTTGCCGATCACGAAGGCTGGCGTTCCAGAAATCCCCGCCGCTTCCGACAGCCGGGTATTCTGTTCGATCTGCGCGTCGATCTGCGCCTGGTGCGCCTTCAGATCCTTCTGTAGCCGCGACCAGTTCACGCCCGCCTTTGCAGCGGCCTTGCGGATTGCTTCATCGGTAAGCCGCCCCTTCGAGTGCATAAGCGCGAGGTGAAACGCCTCGTGCTTCCCCTGGAATTGCGAGGCGATCGCAAGCTTGGCGGCAACCGTCGACATGGCCCCGAAAATCGGCGTGTCCCGATAGATGACGCGCAATTTTTTGTCCTCGGAGAAGACCTTCGCATATTCGTCGGTGTGCTGACGGCAGACCGGGCACTGGTAGTCCATGAAATAGACGACGGTGACATCGTAGGCCCCCGTTTTCCGAACGGGTGCGATTCCGGGCTTGAAGAAATCGGCTTTCGTTATCTTCGCGGCCGCAGCGGTGCCGGTGAGGATTGGCGCCGCGACCAGCGTGGAAGCGACTGAAAGCGCGAGGGCGGTGGTGGCGATACGCAATGCGCGCGCGCCGGCTTGGATTGCAGGGATTGGAACTCTCCGTACAGGAACTGACGATTGCCGCTGATGTATGGTCTCGAACGGCGATGCGCAAAGCCGCTCGTCGTGCGAAAAAGGCCGAGCGGCCCGTCAAAAGCTCAACGGCACCACCTGGCGGACTCCGGGCAAGCGCTGGAGCTGGTCGGACACGACCCGCGTGATGGGATCGTCCACAGAGACCAGCGCGACCGCTTCGCCACCTTCCGCGCGCCGCCCGAGGTTGAAGGTGGCGATGTTGACTCCCTGCTCGCCAAGCGCGGTCCCGAGCGCTCCGATGAAGCCGGGCTCGTCGGAGTTGACGATGTAAATCATCTGTCCTGTCAGCTCGGCTTCGACGCGAATGCCGAAAATCTTCACCAGCCGCGGGGCGCGATTGCCGAACAACGTGCCCTGGACCCGTCGAGGCCCTTCGTCGGTGCCCACGGTGACGGCGACGAGAGTATGGTAGTCGCCTTCGCGCTCGGTGCGGATTTCGCGGACGTCGAGTCCGCGCTCCTTCGCGAGATAGGGCGCGTTCACCATGTTCACCGTGTCGGACCACGCGCTCATCACGCCTGCGAGGACCGCGCCGGTAATCGGCTTGATGTTGAGCTCGGCAGCCGCGCCTTCGACCTCCACATCGATGGATCGAATGGCGGGCCCGACAACCTGGCCGACGAGCCGGCCGAGCTTCTCCGCGAGCGCCATGTACGGCTTCAGGCGGGGCGCTTCCTCGGCGGAAAGCGAGGGAACGTTCACCGCGTTGGTGATCCCGCCCAGCAGTAGGAAATCCGACATCTGCTCGGCGACCTGAATGGCGACATTCACCTGCGCTTCGGTCGTGGACGCGCCGAGGTGGGGCGTGCAGATCAGTCCCGGCGTACCGAACAGCGGATTCTCCCTGGCCGGCTCCTCCGAGAAGACGTCGAGCGCGGCTCCGGCGACATGCCCGCTCTCAAGCGCGTCCTTGAGGGCAGCTTCATCGACCAGCCCGCCGCGCGCGCAATTGACGATGCGAACGCCCGGCTTCGTCTTGGCGAGCGCGTCGCGAGAGAGAATGCCGCGGGTCTGGTCGGTCAAGGGCGTGTGCAGGGTGATGAAGTCCGCGCGCTTGAGAAGCTCGTCGAGCTCGACCTTTTCGACCCCGAGCTCCAGCGCCCGGTCCGGCGTAAGGTACGGATCGAACGCGACCACCTTCATCTTCAGCCCATGGGCGCGATCCGCGACGATGGAACCGATATTGCCGCAGCCGATCAGGCCCAGGGTCTTGCCGGCGAGCTCGACCCCCATGAAGCGGCTTTTTTCCCACTTACCGGATTGCGTGGACTGGTCGGCCTGCGGGATTTCGCGAGCAAGCGCGAACACCATCGCAATCGCATGTTCGGCGGTGGTGATGGAATTGCCGAAGGGCGTATTCATCACCACGATCCCGCGCGCCGAGGCGGCGGGCACGTCAATCGTGTCGACCCCGATTCCGGCGCGGCCAATCACCTTCAGGCGCGGAAGCGCGGCGTCCATCACGGCCGCACCGATCCTGGTCGAGCTTCGGACCGCGATTCCGTCATAGTCGCCGGCGATCGCCTTCAGCTCGTCGGCCGAGAGCCCGGGTTTCTCGTCCACTTTGATCCCGCGGTCGCGGAAGATCGCCGCGGCCCTGGGGTCCATCTTGTCGGCGATCAGGACGCGCACTGCCTCGGTCACTTCGTCTCCTCCCACGCCCAGTCGAGCCATGGCGTCAAAGCGTCGATGTCGGCGGTCTCGACGGTTGCGCCGCACCAGATTCGAAGGCCCGGCGGCGCGTCGCGGTAAGCGCCGAAATCATAGGCTGCCCCCTCGCTTTCGAGCAGCGTCACGATCGCTTTTTGCCGTGCCCTGTTCGCATCCTCGTCGGAGCGATCGGCGAATGTCAGGCACACGGACGTGTTGGAGCGGATTGCCGGGTCGGCGGCGAGATTGTCGACCCATTCGCTTGCCTCGACCCATCGCTGCAGGGCGGCGGCATTGGCGTCCGCGCGAGCAATCAGCGCATCGAGACCGCCGACGCTTTCCGCCCAGTCGAGGCACTGCAGCCAGTCCTCGACGGCGAGCATGGACGGGGTGTTGATCGTTTCTCCCCTGAAGATGCCTTCGATGAGGCTCCCGCTTTTCGTCATTCTGAATATCTTCGGGAGCGGGCGCGGAGACGGCTCGCTTTCCAGGCGCTCGACTGCGCGCGGGCTTAGCACCAGCATTCCGTGCGCAGCTTCGCCGCCGAGGGCTTTTTGCCAGCTGAACGTGCCGACGTCGATCTTCTCCCAATCGATGGGCTGGGCGAACGCGGCCGAGGTGGCGTCGCAAATCGCGAGCCCGGTGCGGTCGCCCGCGATCCAGTCGGCGTCGGGGACACGCACGCCGCTGGTCGTGCCGTTCCAGGTGAAGACGATGTCGCTCGCCGGATCGATCCCGCCGAGATCGGCGATTTCGCCGTACGGCGCGGTTCGGACATCGGCGTCGAGCTCGAGCTGCCTGGCGACGTCCGTGACCCACCCCGCGCCGAAGCTTTCCCAGGCCAGCATCGTGACCGGCCGTTCCCCCAGCAGCGACCACATCGCCATTTCCATCGCGCCGGTGTCGGATGCGGGGACGATGCCGAGGCGATAGCCGGCCGGAAGCCCGAGCAGCGCCTGCGTGCGCTCGATCGCTTGCGACAAGCGCGCTTTGCCAAGTGCGGAGCGATGGGAACGCCCGAGCACATCCGTGTCGATCTTGTCGAGCGACCAGCCGGGCGGCTTCGGACAGGGACCGGAGGAAAAGGACGGACGCGCCGGTTTGCGCGTGGGTCGGGTCCGACGCGAGGCCGCATCGGTAGGGGTATTCGCCAATGTAACTCTCCTTGCAGAGAGCGCGCGCCGCGTTGGGACGGCGTGGCCCGAAGCCACGTGTAAACATCGCGACCGGCTTGGCAAGCGCGCGCCCCAAACGGAGCCGCCCAAAGGGGGGCGCTATGCGTAAGTTCCCTTAGTAGAGCGTGCGCAGCATCAACTCACCGCGCGAGGCAGACGGTTCGTCCCGCTATGCGGCGCCTGTGGTTGAATTTGTTAACTATCCGGAGTGAGTTTCGGCCTCGGCACGGACGGGGGCAATTTCCGGGCGTGCCGCAGGGGCTGGGGAGCTCCTTTATCGACGGTGTGTGGCGCGCGGGCTCGCCTGGCGCGTGCCGTACTGGTTTTGGAGCGAACAAATGTCGCATTTTCTTACGATCTCGCGAAGCGTCCTGAGCGATCGCGAATTTTTCATTCATGACGGCAAGCGCCTCCGCCGCTTCCGCATCTCCGCTCCCGTCCAGCTTTTCTTCCTGTTCATGTCGCTCCTGCTCGTCGGCTGGTCCGGCTATTCGGCCGCGCAACTGCTCGCCGGCCCGGCTGCCGAAACCAGGATGCTGACCCCCTATGCTGCGCAGCTCAAGAAGCTGGCGGCCGAGACCGATCGCAAGGTGCAAGTGGTCGAGCAGCGCCAGTTCGCGCTCGCCGCAGCGCTCGAGGCGCGAGACGTCGATGCCGAGACCCTGAAGCGTCTGGGCTTCTACCCGGCGGCGGCCGGCACCGGCGCGGTCGGGGGACCGTTCGATTCCGAAAGCGCGGACCCGACCTTCAAGAAACTGTTCACGAGCTGGAAGAAGCTCGACACGCTTGCCGACGGCGCGATCGCCATTCCCTCGGCCAAGCCTCTTCAGACGGCTGTTTTCACCAGCGGCTACGGATCGCGCAGCGACCCCTTCCGCCACGGCGCCGCCTTCCACCCGGGAATCGACCTTGCGGCGCCTTATGGAACGCCGGTCCACGCGACTGCTGACGGCACCGTTCTTCGGGCCGGCTGGAACAGCGGCGGCTACGGCAACATGGTCGAGATCGATCACGGTCGCGGAATCATCACCCGCTACGGTCACATGTCGAAGGTTCTCGTTAGCGCGGGCGACCACGTCAGCCGCGGCGAGGAAATCGGAAAGGTCGGCTCGACCGGCCGGTCCACCGGAAACCACCTCCACTACGAGGTCCGGATCGACAACAGCCCGGTCAACCCGATCCCGTTCATGCGCTCGACCGATTACCTGATGGCCATGAAGAAGGCGGGCTCCAACGGATCCATGGACCAGGTTGCCGAGGGTGGTCCCTACCCCGGCAAATAAGGACGGGAAGGTTGCCGCTCCCCAGCCGGCAACCTATTTATCCTGTCGTGAGCGAGCCTGACATCACCCTCAGCGAGAGCGCGGCACGGCGCGTAGCCGCCATCGCCGAGCGAAAGAACGCCCCGGCGATCCTCCGCCTTGCCGTGGACGGCGGCGGCTGCGCCGGCTTCACCTATCGCTTCGATCTCGCCCAGCGAGCGGACGAGGACGACACGGTCGCGCAGACCGAGGGGGTGAGGTTGGTGGTCGATTCGGCGAGCCTGGAGCTGGTTCGTGGGTCGTGCGTCGATTTCGTCGAGGACCTCGGCGGGGCCTCCTTCAAAGTCACCAATCCCAACGCCCAGTCCGGATGCGGCTGCGGGTCGAGCTTTTCGGTTTAGCCGCCAGCGGCTAGGGCGGTCGCGTGAAAGTCGCCTCCTACAATCTCAACGGAATCCGGGCGCGCATGCCACGGCTGCTGGAATGGCTCGAGCGCGAGAAGCCCGACGTCGCCTGCCTGCAGGAACTCAAGTGCGCGGACGAGAAACTTCCCATCGCCGACATCGAAGCGGCCGGGTACGGCGCCGTCTGGCACGGGCAGAAGGGCTTCAACGGAGTGGCGGTTCTCCAGCGCGGCGATTCGCCGAAGCTTCGCCGAACCGGCCTTCCCGGCGATCCCGACGACACGCACAGCCGCTACATCGAGGCCGAGGTGGGCGACGTCGTGGTGGCATCAATTTACCTGCCCAACGGCAATCCGGTCGGGACCGAGAAATTCGACTACAAGATCCGCTGGTTCGAGCGCTTGGCCGAGCGTGCAGCCGAGCTCCTCGCGGAAGAGCGCCCGGTGGTCCTCGCCGGCGACTGGAACGTCGTTCCCGAGGACCGCGACGTCTTTTCCGTCCGCGCAACTCAGCACGACGCGGTGATGCAGCCGGAAGCGCGGCAAGTGTGGCGGCGAATGCTCAACGCCGGCTGGACCGATTCCCTGCGGGCGCTGCACCCCAACGAGCCCAAGCTCTACACCTTCTGGGATTACACTGCGGGGTGCTGGCAGCGCGACCTGGGCTTCCGGCTCGACCATCTGCTGTGCTCGCCGGAGGCCGCGGACCGGCTGCGCGGCGCGGGCGTGGACCGCTGGGCGCGAGGCGAGGAAAAAGCCAGCGACCACGCGCCGACGTGGGTGGTCTTGAACGACCAAGGCTAAGGCGAGCAGAGCGTCAGCGCGCGAGATTTAGTCGAGAAATACGCGAGCCGGCCAGCGGGCATAGCCCCACTGACGGCGCGGAATCGAAGATGACCGGAGGGCGAGCAGCCTTCACGCCGGCCGCCGCGGGCACTTCGCACTTGCAGCAATAATGGCTTCGGCCTAAGAGCCGCGCGCTTCACCGGACCCGGCTCGCCGGGTGGCTCGGCCCGGCGCCTACCCCCGGGAAACCCATGCATCGCCTCGTTTCGGGGTGACCTGACGCCAGGCGAGGCCCGCCTGTGCGGGCGATGCGTCTCGAAGACAGACCATGTTCATGCTCGATCCTGCCGCGATAAAACGCGACTGGTTTTCCAACGTGCGCGCCGACGTTCTGGCGGGCATCGTCGTCGCGCTTGCGCTGATCCCCGAGGCAATCGGGTTTTCGGTGATCGCGGGAGTGGATCCGCGCGTCGGACTCTACGCTTCTTTCTCGATCGCCGTCATCATCGCCTTCGTCGGCGGCCGCCAGGGAATGATCTCGGCCGCGACGGCCTCTGTCGCCGTCGTCATCGTTCCGCTCGTCTCGCAATACGGGGTCGAGTACCTCTTCGCAGCGACCATTTTGATGGGGGTTTTCCAGGCGATCGCCGGGCTTATCCGGCTCGACCTGTTGATGAACTATGTCTCGCGATCGGTGATCACCGGCTTCGTCAATGCGCTGGCAATCCTGATCTTCATGGCGCAGCTGCCCCAGCTGACTCACGTCGCGCCGGTCACGTACGTGCTGGTCGCTGCCGGCCTTGCCATCATCTACCTGTTCCCGCGGCTGACCAGGGCGATCCCGTCGCCGCTGGTTGCGATCGTCGTCCTGACGCTGGTCACCGTCTACGGCCATATCGACGTGAACACGGTCGGTGAGATGGGGCAGCTGCCGACTTCGCTTCCGGGCATCGCGCTGCCAGACGTGCCCCTGACGTGGCAGACGCTCGCGATTATCGCGCCTTATTCGCTCACCATGGCGGCGGTCGGCCTGCTGGAGTCGATGCTCACGGCGCAAATCGTCGACGATTTGACCGATACGCCGTCCAACAAGGCGCGCGAGATGCGCGGGCAAGGGATCGCCAACTTCTTCACCGGCTTCCTGGGCGGAATGGGCGGCTGCGCGATGATCGGCCAGTCGGTCATCAACGTGAAGTCGGGGGGCAAGACGCGGCTCTCGACCCTCGTTTCGGGCGCATTCCTGCTTTTCCTGCTCGTGGTCCTGAACCCCGTCGTGGCAATCATCCCCATGCCCAGCCTGGTCGCAGTGATGATCATGGTCTCTATCGGCACCTTCTCGTGGCGCTCGATCAAGGACGTGCGCCATTATCCATGGCAATCCTCGGTCGTGATGGTCGCCACCGTCGTCGTTGTCGTGTGGAGCGCCAATCTCGCCGCCGGTGTCGTCGCGGGCGTGGTGTTGTCGGGGCTGTTCTTCGCCAGCAAGGTCCGCCGGATGTTCACCGTGGAATCGACGCTGTCGGCTGACCGCCGCACCCGCACCTATCGCATCGTCGGCGAAATCTTCTTCGCCTCGGCCGAGCGTTTCGCCGACACGTTCGATTTCCGCGAGGTGCTGGACCGCGTGGTCATCGACCTGAGCGCGGCCCATTTCTGGGACATCACCGGCGTCGGCGTACTCGACAAGGCGGTGATCCGCTTTCGCCGTGAAGGCACCGCTGTCGACATCGTCGGGCTGAATGACGCCAGCGCGTCCATGATCGATCGCTTCGCCGTCCACGACAAGCCCGATGCCGACACGCTGCTCGGCGCGCACTAGGGAGAGCGCATTGGAAACGATACTCGCCGCGATCGACGCCTCGGGCTACTCGACCAGCGTCTGCGATCTCGCGGCCTGGGCCGCGATGCGGCTCGGCTGCCCGGTCGAACTGCTCCACGTGGTCCAGCGCAAGGATGCCGTCGCCGAGCGGCACGATCTCTCAGGCGCGATCGGCCTCGGCGTAAAGTCGAACCTCCTCGAGGAACTCACCCGGCTCGAAGAAGCCGACGCGCGCCTGCAGGTGGAGCGCGGTCGCGTACTGCTTGCCGCGGGCGACGAGCGGCTGCGCGCCGCCGGGGTGGCGGATGTCCGGCTTACGCACCGCCATGGCGGTATCGTCGAGACCATCCTCGAACGAGAGGCCGACGCCCGCGTCGTCGTCATGGGAAAGCGGGGGGCCAGTCACGAATTCGCCACCGACCACATCGGGTCGAAGATCGAGCGCGTGGTGCGTGCGAGCAGCAAGCCGGTCCTGATCGCCTCGCGCGCCATCGAACCGCCCAAGACCGCCGTGATCGCCTATGACGGCAGCCCCGCGGCCGCCCGCGCGCTCGAACGCTGCGCCAATTCGCCGCTGTTTGCCGGAATGCCTGTGCATGTCGTCGTCGCCGGCGCCGAGGATGCACGCTATCGAGCGCGGCTCGACGAAGCGAGCGTCGTGCTTGCCGGCCGCGATGTCACGACCACGCTCGACCGCGGCAAGCCCGAGAATGTCATCGCAGATGTCGTTGCGGCGACCCCCGGCGCGATCCTGCTGATGGGCGCTTACGGCCACTCGCCGCTTCGCACGCTGATCGTCGGCAGCACCACGACCGCGCTCATACGCACGGTTCGCGTGCCGGTGCTCCTCGTGCGCTGACGCGCGGCGCCGGTTCGACTCCGCCGAACTCTTCGCGAGGCGCGACTGCCGCGAGCCGTCGCCGTGTGGCATCGCAAACGAAGGCTGCGCGCAGCCATCAGCAGCTTTCCGCAGTGACGATCCCGTTCGATCGCTACAGCGGCTTCTCGTAAATCCTGATAGCGGTGGTTCACCCGCGCGCCGGGTAGCTCGGCAATCGACAGCATCCCCGTATTGTCCTCCAGGATCCAGCCGAACTCGCCGACTTCGATCCCGAACTTGCCGACGCAATCGCGGCGCGTGAATTCGATCAGCATGAAGGCCAGCTGCGACGCGAGGCGACTCTGGTGGAGCTTCTTCGCCACGCCCATGAGCGGGACCCTCGCGCGTGACGGGCGCGGCTTGCGGAGCCGCCAAAGCAGCTTCATCCACCCGAACGGGAACAGATTTCCGTCCAGGTCCTTGATCAACTCGTTAATGTCGGGAAGCGTCATCATGAACGCGACCGGCTCGCCGTCATACTCGGCAATCCGTACCAGCTCCTCGTAGATGATCGGCTTGAGCTTCTTGCCGGCGTAGGCGATCTCGCTTTGCGTCAGCGGCACGTAGCCCCAGTTGGCCGACCAGGCGTCGTTCAACAGGTTGAGGATAATCGCCGCTTCCTCGGCAAACTTGCGCTTGTTGACCTTGCGGATCCTGATCTTCGGGTTGCGCTCGCCCATCGCGATCAGGCGATCGATCTTCGGATCCTCCCAATGGGCGATATCGACCTCGTAGGTCAGCAGGTCCTTGGCCTTGTCGTAGCCTGCCGCCTCGATCCACTCGCGATATTCGCGCCGGTGGTGCCCCATCATCGCCGTGGGCGGCTGGTCGTGTCCTTCTATCTCAAGACCCGGCTCATCCCAGATCGACAGGCTGATGGGCCCGAGAGCGCGCGCCATCCCCTGCTCGCGAAGCCAGGCCTCGGCGGTCGCGATCAGGGCCGCGGCCGCTTCGCCATCGAGAGCTTCGAGCATGCCCCACTGGCCGGTGCCCTGGCCCATGTGGTCCTGGACGAGCTGGTCCACCTGCGCGCTGATCCGGCCGACGGGCTTGCCGTCGCGCTCCGCGAGCCACAGCTGTGCCCTGGCATGCTCGAACCACGGGTTCTTGCCGGGCGTGATGAGGCCGTGCACCTCGTCCTTCAATGGCGGAATCCAGGCCGGATCGTCCCTGTAGACGTCCCAGGCGAGGTTCACGAAAGCTTTCCGGTCGGCCTTTGTCTCGACGGGGCGGACGGTCACGGATGTTGCCATTGCGGTTGGCTAGCCCGGCGATCGGCCGAACGCCACCATTCATTGATGCGCCACCTTGCCGCCACTATCTGTGTGCAAAGGCAGGCGAAATGACCAGCACCGCAACCCTCAAGCGCGACAAGAGCGCGTCCGCTTCGGCGCGCGAAGCCATTCGCGCGCGCAACGACAACGCCATGCTCAAGGCCGCTGCCGACCTCACGCGCGACCTCAACAAGCCGAGCGCGTCCATTTACTGGGCCGACATGCTGGGCTCGGCGCTGGTGGGCTATGTCGCTCTTGCGGCGGCGATTCTGCTGCGCTCGACTCCGCTGGCGCTGCTGGCCGGATTCGTCGCCGTGCTGGCGCTCTACCGCGCCGGGAGCTTCATTCACGAGCTCACGCATCTCAAGCCTCGGGCGATCCCAGGCTTTCGTCTGGTGTGGAATCTGGTGGTTGGAATTCCGCTGCTCGTGCCGTCATTCCTTTACGAAGGGGTGCACAACCAGCACCACGCCAAGCGCTATTACGGCACTGCGAACGACCCCGAATATCTACCCCTGGCGCTGATGAAGCCGTGGACGTTGCCGGTGTTCCTTATTGCCGCGCTTCTTGCGCCGGTCGGCATGCTGATCCGGTTCGCCATCCTCGCACCGCTGTCGCTGATCGTGCCGGGGCTTCGCGAGGCAGTGGTGGGGAAATATTCCGGACTTCAGATCAACCCGCGGTTCCGGCGCCCGAAGCCGGAAGGATCATTCGCGCGCGACTGGTTGCTTCTGGAAGGCGCCTGCAGCGCCTGGGCCATTGTCCTGATTGGGCTCACCGCGGCGGCGATCATTCCGCTTCGCGACTTCCTCATCTTTCTCGGGGTAGCCTCCGGTGTGATGTTCCTGAACCAGGTGCGGACCCTGGTGGCGCACCTGTGGGAGAATGACGGCGAGCCGATGAGCGTCACCGCCCAGTATCTCGACAGCGTCAACGTCCCCCCGCCGGCGACTTTGCCGATCCTTTGGGCGCCCGTGGGCCTGCGCTACCACGCGCTTCACCATTTGCTTCCAGGCCTTCCCTATCACGCGCTCGGAACGGCGCACCGGCGGCTGTGCGGCGCGCTGGAGCAGGATTCGATCTATCATCAGGCGAGCCACCGCGGACTTACGATGCTGGTAGTCCGCCTCACGTCGAGCAGTTTTCGCCGCCCCCGCGCCCGCTGACCGCGTCAGGGATAGTCGACCAGCCGAAGCAGGACCGGGCGGCCCTCTTCCACCACGACCTCTTCGCGCCGCTTTTGCGGTTGCACTCGCTCCCAGTCGCCGCGGCTGGCCTTTGCAGGATGGCGGACCGCCACCGTGGCCGAAGCCTGCGAACGCAACCTTGGCGCAGGACTTGCCGCGTGGACGGCGATTTGGGCAGCAAGGGCGGCGGCGACGATCACCCACGAGCGTTGCGCGGCCGGCGGCTAACGCGGGTTTACAGCTTCCTCCGCAGCGGACCCATCTCCCAGCCCCGACGAGCTCAGATCGTACCTTCGAAATAGCGCGCCAGCTGCTCCCGCTCCTGCGGAGTGAGCTTCGCCGAAATGTCGCGCATTCGCCCGTAAACGTCGTTCTTTCGGGCGCCAGAGGCGAACGCGTTGAGCTGGGTCAGGATGTAGTCCTTGCTCTGGCCGGTAATCACCGGCGTTTCGATGGGCCCGCCAGAGCCGTTGACGTGGCAGGCGAGACAGGCCGGGATGCGCCGGTGGCTGTCGCCTTCGCGGGCCAGCTTGTCGATCTGTGCCTCACCTGCATATTCCCGGCTTCCAAGCGCCGCATAAGCGCTCGAGGCGGCGCTGTAATAGGCTGCGACGGCGGCGAGATCGGCGGGTGAAAGCGCCTGCGCCACCGGGCTCATCTGCGGGTTTGATCGAGCGCCAGAGCGGAAATCGTGCAGCTGCTTGTAGATCGCGTACGGGCTCTGCCCGGCCAGGCTGGGGAAGATTGGGCCCGGGGCCATGCTCTGCGAAATACCCTGTTCCCCGTGGCACGCGACGCATGTCTGTGCCGCAACGGCGGCACCGCGCTCGCTGTTCCCGGACTGCAGGATCTGCATGATCTGCGGATCCCATGCGACGGTGGAGACCGGAATGGCCCGCGCGTTGCTGACCGGCTGGCCGGCAGCGGGCGACCCAGCTTCGAGGCCCGCGGCGCGTTGCATCGCATCGCTCATCGAGAGGCCGGCGTTTTCCTTCTGCCCGGCGGGGATGATGACGAAGCCGAGAAGCGCCGCAACCGCAAGTGCGACGACCACCCCGATCGTTGCCCAAAGCCGCCACGGCCTGTCCAGCGCCGATTGTGCCGGCGGAGCTCCTGCGGCCGTCCGCTTCGGCGAAGCGTCTTCCTTGCGGCGCGGTGGTGTTGGTTTGCGCGCCATGTCTACTGCGCCAGCCGGTGAATGACCGCCTGTGGAGGCGGATCGATGAAGAATTGGGCGATCGGATAGCCGTAGGCGATCAGCATCAGCAGGGCGATGAGCCAGTTCCACATGGTGAAGCCGTTGAGCGCGGCGGGAACCCGCTCCGGCGGATGGATGGCCTTGGCGTAGGCGATGGTCCGCGGGGCGCCGGCTATGCCAGCGCGGTGAAGCAAAGCCATGTTGTAGAGGAAAAGAATCCCGCTCAATGCGAGGATGATCCCGCCCGCGAGCGATACCAATACCCACGGCCCCCATTGCGCGATCATCGGGTTGGAATAGTCGAAGGCTGCGACCCGGCGCCATTGCCCCCACAGGCCGGTCCAGTGCCACGGCAATGTCATCACCATCATGCCGATGAACCACATCCACAGCTGGGCCCTCACCGGCCGCAGGTCCTCGAACTGGCGGCCGGTCACGCTCGGCCAGATCGCATAAGCGATGGCGAAGTACATGATGACGACGGTACCGCCGAAAATCAGGTGAAAATGCGCCGTGACCCAGCTGGTATTGTGGACCATCGCGTTCATCCCGTAGCTCATGTTGATGAGCCCGCCGCCGCCGCCGAAGAACAGCATGACGAAGGCAAGACCGGTCGCGAGCACCATCGGGCGGTCCCAGGGCAGCGCCGAGATCCAGCCGAAGAGGCCGCGGCCGCCGCGCATTCGGCCGGCGATCTCGAACGACGCGGTAATCGTGAAGATCGTCAGCAGGGTCGGCACGGTGACCAGCGCCGTCAGGAACATCTGCAGGAACTTGAATCCGTTCGACTGTTCGGGGTCCATGAACAGGTGATGCATGCCCACCGGCAGCGAGTAGAGCACCAGGAGCACGAAGGCGAGGCGCCCCATCATGTCGGAATACAGGCGGCCGCCGGCGGCCCTCGGCGCCATCGTGTAAAAGGCGATGTAGGCGGGAAACAGCCAGAAATAGACGATCGGGTGCAAGGTCCAGGCGAACAGGGTTCGAGTCAGCCCCACATCCAGCATGCTGTTGAAGCCGAGCGACGCCGGGATGACCTGGAACAACAACTCGACCGCTACCCCGACCGTAGTCCACAGCCACATGATCGCGTTCGCAACCGTCGCATACATCGCCAGCGGGACCGGCTCTCCCGGATTCGCGCGCTTCCACTTGCTCATCGCGACGATCATCAGGACGCACCAGACCCACGACGCCACCACGGTGAGAGTCAGGCCGATGTAGAACCAGGGAGTCGCGGTCAGCGGGGGATAGAAGGTATAGAGAACCGACGCATTGCCGCTGATGATCGAGAGAGCGGCCATGATCACCCCGACCACCCCGATGAAATAGGCGCCCCAGGCGAAGCGAATGCCCGGCAGCGGGCGCTTCAGGGCCGTCTCGGCGACATAATAGCCGAAACCCATGATGAAGAAGGTGCTGAGCACGTAGGCCATCGACACGCCGTGCAACGTCACCGACCGGAAGTAATTCGCCGCCGTATGGTAGGGCGCGGCCACCGGGCTTCGCGCCCACATCTGCCAGACGCCCAGGATGATCGCGATTCCGAAAGCGCCGAATGCTAGCCAAACGTGGGCTGCTACCAGCCCGGCCGTCTGCAGTTCGCCCGCCTGGGAGTCGTCCTCGCGCCGGCGCGGAGCCGCGGGAAACGGTTCAGCTACGGTTGCCACAGCTCACCCTCCCCTGCACGTCCGGCCGGAACTGCTCGGGCGGCACCACGCGAACCGTCGCCAGCATCTGGCTGTGCCCGAGCCCGCAGAATTCGTGGCACGGCATCAGCAGGTCCCCTGTCCTCTTCAGCACCGTGTGGACCTGCGACACGTAGCCGGGCACGACCATCGTGTTGACGTTGGTGCCGGTGATCAGCAGCCCGTGAATGACGTCCGGCGACGTCACTCGGAGCGTGACGTCACGATTGGCGGGCAGGACGATGCAATTGGGCACGAATTCGAACTGCGTGGCGATCATTCGCGCCACCACGCGGCCATTCTGGTCGACGCTGGTACCGAGGTTGGATTCGGTGAACTCCGGCGACAGGTGAAGCGTCTTGGGATCGACATATTCGCGGTTGCTCGGCGGATTCATGTGCATCGCGATGGCGGCGAAGAGAATCGCTGCGAGAATGACTGCCACGACGGCGCTGACGACCCACGCCCAGCGCACCTCCGACTTCTGAATCGCACTTTCGCTCAGGGCCATCAGCCGACAGTCCCGCGCGGGATGAAGACGAAGAAATACAGGATAAGCCACCCGAGCAGCAGTCCCGCGACAGCCATCGCCGACAGGGTGACGGCACCCCGCGGAGCCTCGGTCGCCGCAGCGTCGATCCGCTCGAGCTCCTCCGCATCGCTTCGATAATCGTGATCGATTGCCGGGTAGGATTCCTCAGCCAAGCGCGCCCCCTGTCTCGCCCGCAAGCGCCCAGTGTAAACCGAGCCGCCGCTGCGAGCCACTAGGGGAAAATACTGAGGCTGGGAGCGATCACTCCTCGGAGCGGATCAACACCGTTTCGCCGACCAGGAAGAACAGGAAGAAAGGAGCCCAGGCCGCAAGCAGCGGCGGGTAAGCGCCGACGTTGCCCATCGCGAGGCTGAAGTTGTCGGCGACGAAGTAAGCAAAGCCGAGCGCCATTCCGACCGACGCACGCAACAGCACCTGGCCCGAGCGCGCAAGGCCGAAGGCCGCCACCGCCGCAAGCAGCGGCATGAGCACGATCGAGAGCGGCCCGGAAATCTTGTGCCACAATCCCGCGCGGGCAGCCGCGGTCGTCTTGCCCGCTGCTTCCATCTCCTGGATCTTTGCGGCCAGAGGGAAGAAGCTTGTTTCGTCGGGGTCGACGCTGGCGAGGGTCAGCTGGTCGGGCGTGACCCCCTCCAGGCCGGTGGTCGAAGCCACCTTGCGAACGAGGTTCATCCCCGAATCGTAAATTCGCACATCCTCCAGCCGCCATCGCGGTCCGTCGGGCCGTGCCCGGTCCGCGTCGACTATCCGCGAAAGCGCGCCGCCCTTGCGCTCGTAAATCGTCACGCCCTGAGCGCGAATATTCGCACCTCGACCGACGACGAGCCGAGCGCGAATGAGATTGCCGTCACGGATGACCCAGACGTTCGACAGGACGCCGCTTTGCGGCGGGATAGGCTTGTAGTCGTTGTCGGACCACGCGTTCACCACCCGCGCGGAGCGGACCACCACGGTTTCGTTGAACGCGAAAGCCGCAATCGCGATAGCGACGCTGGCAAGGATCAGCGGCGCAAGAAGCTGGTGTGCGGAGATGCCCGCCGCCTTCATCGCAACCACTTCGCTGTTCTGATTCAGCGAGACGAAGACGATGAGGGTGCCAAGCAGGACCGAGAAGGGAAGGAAGCGCGAAACCAGAAGCGGCACCCTCAGCCCGACGTAGCGCCACAGTTCGGCATCGCCGTTGCCCGGAACGGCAAGAATCTTGCCCGATTCCCCAAGCAGGTCGAGCGCCATCAGCACGAGGATGAGCCCCGCGAGGACGGCAAAACTGCGGGTCAGGTACAGCCGCACCGTGTAGAGCGCGAGTTGGCGCGACGGGAAGAATTCGAGATTGATCATTCGCCGGTCGACTTGGGAAAGAGAGAACGAATCCGCCTTGCGGCCTTGGCGGCCGCCCATTCCAGCGCGCCGATCGGCTGCCCGCCCGGCCTGTGCGCGATCACGTAATACATCCACCCGATCAGCGCTGCGAGAAGGACAAAGGGCACCCACATCGCCAGGATGGGGTCCAGCCGGCCCTGGGCGCCGGCATATTGCCCGTATTGATTCACCTTGTGATAGGCCACGACGAGAACGATTCCGACGAAAATCCCCAATGCCGACGTGCTTCGCTTGGGCGGCACGGCCAGCGCGACCGCCAGCATCGGCAGCATGGCCATCATAAGGATTTCGACCACTCGGAAATTGAAGTTGGCCTGCGCGCCCAGTTGCTGTTCGCGGTTCGCCGCGGCCCCACCGTAGCCGAGGCGGAACAGCTCGTTGAAAAACAGTTCGTCGAAGTCGGTTCCGCGCTGCCGGAAGGGATCGATCGCAGGCACCGGTATCGGCAGGTCGTAGCTGTCGAAGGTCAAGGTCCGCGGTGCCTGGAACTTCGGCGATTGCTGCACCAGCCGGCCGTTACGAAGGCGGAAAAGAATGACGCGCGGGTCGTCGGTGGACAGAAAGCGCCCCGCCTCGGCCGTCGCCGCCACGCTTGCGCCGGAGGAATCGTCCGCCGCCACGAAAATCCCCTGGAGCCTGGTTCCGTGTTCTTCGCTCCGGTCTATCCGTATCGTCAGCCGCTTTCCGAGGTGATTGAACTCGCCCACCTTCATCGATGCGCCCAGCGCGCCCGACCTCAAGTCGAACCGCAGGCCCGCGTACCGGTAGTGGGCGAGCGGTTCGAGATAGCCGACGATGGCGATGTTCAGAAGCATCAGCACGCCCGCGTACATGTAGGGGACGCGAAGCAGCCGACCGAAGCCGACGCCGATTCCGCGAAGGGCGTCCAGTTCCGAGGAGAGCGCGAGCTTGCGAAAGGCGAGGAGGATTCCCATCAGCAGGCCGATCGGGATTCCAAGCGAGAAATATTCCGGCAGCAGGTTTGCGAGCATGCGCCAGACGACGCTCACCGGTCCGCCGGTGTTGACCACGAAGTCGAACAGCCGAAGCATCTTGTCGAGCACCAGCAACATCGCCGCGAGCACAAGGGTGCCCAGCAGCGGCACGGCTATGGACCGCGCTACGTAGCGGTCGATCAGCGATAGCTGGCGCAACTTCGTCGCTCCTACACCATCATTTGGCCGCAAAGCGGGCGGAAAAAGGCAAGCGGGCCAGTGGCGATAGGGCTGCTCCGGCTCGAAGCGAACTTTTTAGCGGACCGGTCGAAAATAGCATGTCGAAAACGCAGGTCGTGACGGAACAGGCTGCAGCGCCGCTTGCGCGACGCTCTGCTCCAGCACGCCGGCGGATCAAGAGCAGGCCGCGAATTGCGCTTCTGTCCAATCCCAAATCGACCGGCAACCTCGCGCAATTGTCGCGCATCCGCTCGTATTGCGCAGAGCATCCGGATATTTTCCATTACGAGGTCGAGCATGTCGACCAGATCGGCGACGCGCTCAAGTCCATCGCGCAGGTTCGCCCGAAGATGCTGGTCGTCAACGGCGGCGACGGAACCGTCCAGGCGACTTTGACGGAAATCCATAACGGCAAGCATTTCGGCGATTCGCCGCCGCCGATGGCAGTCATCCCGAGCGGCAAGACTAATCTCATCGCTCTCGATCTCGGCGTACACGGCGACGCGATTGCGGCGCTCAAACGACTCGTCGAGCTCGCTCAGGGCGACCTCGCCCACCACCTGGTTGCGCGCGGACTGATCGCTTTGAGACGGAACGGCTCGGAACGCCCGGTCATCGGGATGTTCCTGGGTGGCGCCGGCCTTGCCGACACCATGCTTTACTGCCGCAACAAGATCTATCCGCTGGGACTTCCAAACGCGATCAGCCATGTCCTGACGGCTATCGCGCTTCTGTTTCGGCTGCTTTCGGGCGTGCGCGCAGGCTTCCTCCCCCCAAAGGCGAGTCCGCTGCAGGTGTCTACCGGGTCCAGCGAGTCGCTGACGGGCCGCTTTTCGCTTCTGATCGTGACCACGCTCGAAAAGCTGCTGCTGTCGAGCGAGCTTCGTACCGCCGGTGGCGGTCCCTTGAAGCTGCTCGCCATCGAGGAGCGGCGGTCGTCGGTGTTCGGCGCAATTTTCGCCAGCATCGCGGGAAAGCTCGGCCGGCGCTCGGTTCGGGGTGTGCACCTCCAGGAAGTGAACGAAATCCGGATCGAAGGCGACAGCTCCAACGTCATCCTCGACGGCGAGATGTTCCATACCGAGGCCGGCAAGCCGATCTGCCTCAATCCCGCCCAGCCGCTGTCGTTCGTTCGACTGGCGGCGTAAGCCTCCGAGGCATGGACAGGCTGCGAGACCTTGTCGCCGCCGAGCTGCGCGCGCCGGCGGACCGGCGCGTAGCGGCAATGGCGCAGGCGATTGCCGAGCGTCACGGCGCTGCGTCTCAGGCCGTTCTCTTTTACGGCTCGTGCCTGAGGCAGAAACAGCTCGACGGGCTGATGCTCGATTTCTACCTGATCGTTTCCGACTACCGTGCCGCCTACGACAAGGGCTGGCTCGCGGCCGCGAACCGGCTGATCCCGCCGAACGTCTTTTATTTCGAGCATGACGGGCTGGTGGCGAAATATGCCGTGCTGAGCGAAGCGGACCTGGAGCGCGAGTGCGGCTCGAGTGCGCGAAGCACGTCCGTCGTTGCCCGATTCGCACAGCCCTCGCGGCTCGTCTGGAGTTCGACCGAGGCGGCATCCGCCCAGGTCGTCGCGGCAATCAGCCGCTGCGCACCGACGCTTCTCGCATGGGCGCTCCCGCTTGCGCCCAAAGGCGCCTCGCTGGTGGAGCATTGGAAGCGTGCCTTCCAGCTGACCTTCGCATCGGAATTGCGCGCCGAGCGAAGCGACCGATCGGCTTCGATCGTGGACTCGGACCCCGCTCGCTACACGCGGTTCGGCGAAGCCGCACTTGCAGAGGTGGAGCGCTCCGGCCTCGGCTCCGCGCGCTGGTGGAAGCGGATGCAGCGCAAGGGAAAATTGCTGTCGGTGCTTCGCCTGGCCAAGGCGAGCGCGACCTTCGCCGGCGGTGCCGATTACATTGCGTGGAAGATCAATCGCCACTCGGGCGCGAATATCGAGCTGAAGCCGTGGCAACGGCGCTGGCCGCTGCTCGCCGGCCTCAGCTTGCTGCCGCGGCTTCTGAAGAGCGGGGCCATCCGGTAGACTGGGCCAGCGCCGTGGCGACCGCCGACGCGAGAGCCGCAACGGTGAACGGCTTGCGAAGAAGCTCGTGGCCGACGAGGCTGTCGCCTTCGCTTTCGCCGACATAGCCGGTGACGAACAGGACCGCGAAGTCCTCGCGCTTGCCTTTCAGCATCCGGATCAGCTCCGGTCCGGTGATCTCCGGCATGATGACGTCGCTGATGACGAGGTCGAACGTCTGCTGGTCGAACAGCTGCAGCGCTTCCTCGCCGCTGGAGCAGGCGACGGGATCGTAGTCGAGGTCCTGTAGCGCCTCCAGGGTGGACGTGCGGACCCGGGGATCGTCCTCGACAACGAGGATTCGCGCGCCGTGGACGCTTTCGTCCTCGATCATCCGGTTTGCGGCCGAGTGCAGCCGCACCGGCGCTTCGGCCGTGGTCCGCGGCAAATAGATGGAGACGGTGGTACCTTTCCCGACTTCGCTGTCGATTCCGACCTCGCCGCCGGACTGGTGCGCAAAGCCGAAGATCTGGCTGAGTCCCAGGCCGGTGCCCTTGCCGACGGGCTTGGTCGTGAAGAACGGTTCAAATGCGCGCTCCCTGACCTCGGGCGGCATTCCGTAGCCGGTGTCGACAACCGAGATGCAGACATATTCCCCGGCCCGAATATCCCCCACCTCGTTTGCGGAAACATTAACGTTGCGAGTCTTGATCGTGAGCCGCCCGGCACCGTCCATCGCGTCACGAGCGTTTACGGCCAGGTTCACGATCGCATTCTCAAGCTGGTGCGGGTCGACGTAGACCGGCCAGCTATCCTCGGCGATGTCGATGCTGACGCGAATACGCTCGCCGAGCGTCCGGTCCAGAAGATCGCCCATGCCGGTGACGAGCTGCTTGGGCTCAACCCGTTCCGGCAGTAGCGGCTCGGAGCGCGCGAACGACAGCAATCGGCGAGTCAGCGCGGCAGCGCGGGTCGCACCTTCCATCGCGTTCTCGAGATGAGCGAGGATCTCGCGCCGCGGGCCATTCATTCGCCGCCTCGCCAGATCGATTCCCCCCACCACCACCGCGAGCATGTTGTTGAAATCGTGCGCGATCCCGCCAGTGAGCTGCCCAACGGCTTCCATCTTCTGCACCTGGCGCAGCTGAGCCTCGGCCGATTCGCGTTCCGCCGCCTCGGCCTTGAGCGCCGCATTCGCCTCGACCAGCTCCTGCGTCCGCTCCCGAACCGCTGCCTCAAGAGCCTCCGCGCGGTCCGACTCGCTTTCCGCTTCGCGGCGCATCGAGGCGAACTGCCGAAGCGCCTGCACAGCCACCGCGCCGAGGAAAATCGCGGCGACCCCGACGATGACGCCAAGCCAGCTCAGATAATCCGTGAATCGGTCCGCGCGTGCCGAGAATATCTTCGTCTGCTGCATCCGCGTCTGGAGCAGCGCGCGTTCGTTGTCGGCGATATCGCGAAGCTTGGCGTGCAGCGTCGGTTCGAGCGAGGGCTTCGCCTCCGGCCCGACGACCGAATAGTAATAGCTGATCCCGTAGTCGCCCTTCTTGGCCGTGATAACGCGCGCGACATCGTCGAACTTCGCCCCGAGCTCGTCGTAAAGGCGCTGGAGCTCGGCCACTCTTTGCTTCTGCTCCGAAGTCGTGCTTCCAAGACGCTTCAGCTGGTCGATCTGCCGCCCCGCAAGACGCCAGTAGCTGAGGTAGATGTTGCCGCTCGTGCGCACATCCTCGTCGAGTGCGAATCGGCCGAGAGCAGCCTCGGATCGTGAGATGTTGGCGTCGATGGAGCGGGTCAGAAGCGTCACGTCGTAGGCGTGCCGCTCCAGGTCGAGAGCGCGGTCGCGGTCGCGGTTCGAAACGGCGACCAGGAAAACAAGCGCCACGAGAAGCAGGACCGCGACCAAGGCGCCGGCGGCAGCACCGAAGCGCCTCCAGTCGAAGCTCATCGTCTCCCCACCTGATGTCATGACAGCAGTGTAGACATGTCTTTTACCCGACGGAAGGAGCCCGATTGGGTCAGATGCAGCCGGTCGCCCGCCCTGCCGCACCGAACATCGCAAGAATCTCCTCAACCTGCGCCGCGGAATGCTCTGCGCAAAGCGAACAGCGAAGGAGTGTCTTGCCGGCAGGGGTCGCCGGCGGCCGGGCGAGGTTGACGTACAGGCCTTCCTTGAGAAGCGCCTCCCACATGGCGGCGCCGGTTTCGAGGTCGGGCATGATGACGGCAATGATCGCCGACTGCGGCTCGTCCGTCCCGAGAGTGAAGCCCAGGTCCTTCAAGCCGGCGTGGAGCGTCTTGCTGTTCTCCCACAGATGGGCGCGCTTTGCACCGCTGCTCATCAGCTTGCGAATCGAGGTCGCCGCCGTCGCGACCACCGACGGCGGAAGCGAGGCGGTGAAGACGTACGGACGGCACACCAGCCGCAGAATCTCGAACTTCGGATGGTTCGAAACGCAAAAGCCGCCGACGGTCCCGACCGACTTGGAAAACGTACCAATGATAAAGTCGACATCGTCGATGACGCCCTGCGCTTCGGCGACGCCGCGGCCATGCTCGCCGATAAAGCCCATGGAATGCGCCTCGTCGACCAGCACCATCGCGCCGTTCGCTTTGCATACCGCGATCATTTCCCTGAGCGGCGCGACGTCCCCCAGCATCGAGTAGACGCCTTCGAGGACGACGAGCTTGCCGGCGCCTTCCGGGATGCGCTTGAGCCGCTTTTCGAGCGCGTCGACGTCGTTGTGGCGGAAGGGGACGATTTGCGCGTCGCCGAGCGCGCAGCCATCGTAGATCGATGCGTGGCTGTCGATGTCGAGGACGACGTAATCGTCCTTCCCGGCCAGCGTGGAGATTATCCCCAGGTTGGCCTGGTAACCGGTCGAGAAGACCATGGCATGTTCGAAGGCATAGAAGTCCTTCAGCGCCTCCTCGCACTCCTTGTGGCCCTGGTAGGTGCCGTTGAGCACTCGGCTCCCGGTCGTCCCCGATCCGAATTCATCCAGCGCGCTCTTTCCCGCGGCAATGACGTCCGGATCGAAGGTCATGCCCATGTAATTGTACGTGCCGAGAAGGATCGTTCGCCGACCGTTGCAGATCGCGATGGTTGGGCTCTCGACCCTCTCCATGACGAGGTTGAACGGGTCGGTCACGCCGCCTTCCAGCAACGCCTCCCGCTGCTGGATCAGCGGGTCGAACTTGGAAAGAAGGTCGCTCACTTCCCGCTGCAAAGCTCGCGGACCGCATCGGCGAGCTCGCCCACGGTCTCGATCTCTGCCTGCATGTTCATGGAAATGATGATGTCGAACTCGTCCTCCACGTTCGCGACGAAATCGAGAACGGTGAGGCTGTCCCACTCGAGGTCCTGCTGGAAACGCGTGGCTGGAGTGATGGCTACGCCCTTCTTGTTGAAGGCGTCCACCTGGTCTTTGACCCGCGTATAGATTTCGTCGCTGTCGTCCATCTTCTCGCCCCTATTCGGGAGGGCGCCATTTCGCAACGTAATGGGGCGTGAATGCGGCGGCGGCCGTGAAGGTCAAAGCCAGCCCTGGAGCCGATACCAGGCCGCGGTTTCCTCCAGCCCCTGCGCCGTCGGCACCTGCGGCCGCCACAATTCCGCCGGAGCCTGCCTGTCCGGCGAGACGACCCAGTCGCTGTGGCTGAAATAAGCCGCCCTGTCCGCGGAGAGCTTCGCGCGCTCGCGGCGCACGAGCTGGTCCACGACGGCGCCCATCTGCAGCATCGCCCTGGGCATCGACAGGGCCAGGTGCTTGCGGCCTACCGCCTCGCCGATGGCTCTGGCGAACTGCCTGTGAGACCAGCCGCCGGCACGGCCGTCGTCGGGTTCGATCATGGCGGCCTGCGGGAAATCGTGCTGCGAAAGCGCGAGAAGAAGGCGAGCGAGATCGTCGGCGTGAATGACCGACAGGCGGCCGCTGGGCGGAAGGAGCATCAGCCGGAGCTGCGCCATCCGGAACAGCTCCAGCGTTTCGCGGTCGCCCGGTCCATAGACGGCGGGCGGACGAACGATCACCCAATCGAGACCGGAACGCTGAACCAGCTCCTCGGAGCGCGCCTTCGACCGTCCGTACATCGACAGCTGTGGCTCGCGGGCGGCGAGGGACGAAACGTGCACGAATCGCGTGATCCCGGCCGCGGTCGCCGCAGCGAGCATCGCCAGCGTACCCTCGACGTTCCCGCGCTCGAAATCTTCGGCCCGACGAGCGTTCAGCACGCCGGCGAGGTGGACGAGCGAGTTGCAATCGCTGACGAGATCACGAAGCGAGTCGGGGTCGGCCAGCGAGCCTTCGATCCACTCGACACCGTGACGGGGCGGCTGAGGCCTTCTGGTAAGCGCCCGCACCCGGTGTCCGGCCTGCGTGGCCATTTCGACGAAGTGCGAGCCGATGAAGCCCGTCGCTCCGGTGACCGCGATCGTCACAACGGCGACCACTTGTCCCTGTCGCCGTCGCCGTCCTCCAGCTCGGCAAGATCGGACTCCGGCCCCAGGCGTTCGACGATCTTGTCGAGCAACGCCTCCATTCCGAAACCGGTCGCGGCCGAGATGGGAAGGGGGTCGGGAGCCCCGGCTTCCTCGAGCGCGTCGACAGCATCCCGGATTTGCTCCGGATCGGCGAGATCGCAGCGGCTAAGCGCCACGATTTCCGACTTGTCGGTTAGTCCGGCGCCATAGTCGGCCATTTCGCTTCGGACGGTGCGCCACGCAGCCGCCGGATCGTCGCTCGCACAATCGACCAGGTGAAGAAGCGCGCGCGTTCTCTCCACATGGCCCAGGAAGCGGTCGCCGATGCCCGCCCCTTGTGCAGCGCCCTCGATCAGCCCCGGGACATCGGCCAGGACGAATTCGCGGCCCTTGTGCCGAACCACTCCAAGCTGCGGCCGGAGAGTCGTGAAGGGATAGTCGCCCACCTTCGCGGTCGCGTTGGTGACGGCGTTGAGGAATGTCGATTTTCCGGAATTGGGCAAACCCACCAGTCCGACGTCGGCAAGCAGCTTGAGCCGCAGCCACACCCACATTTCCTCGCCGGGCTCGCCTGTCTGGTGCTGGCGCGGTGCGCGGTTGGTGGACGTCTTGTAACTGGCGTTGCCGCGCCCGCCCTGGCCGCCCTTCAGGAGCACCAGGCGCTGCCCCGTGCGGGCGAGATCGGCGATGAGCGAGCGCTCTTCGTCATCGGCGAGAATCTGGGTCCCCACAGGAACGTGGATGACCAGGTCCTCGGCGGAGGCCCCGGTCTTGTCGCGTCCCGCACCGCCCTTGCCGCGCGGTGCCCGAAAATGCTGCGTGTAACGGAAGTCGATCAGCGTATTCAGCCCGGGCACCGCCTCGAAAACAATGTCGCCGCCCTTGCCGCCATTGCCTCCATCGGGCCCGCCGAACTCGATGAACTTCTCGCGCCGGAAGCTCACCGCGCCAGGCCCTCCCGCGCCGGATTTCAGATGGATTTTTGCCTGGTCGAGAAAATGCACAGAGGTCGCTTACCGCCCTGCGCTCATTGCCGCCAGTGCGCAGCGTTCAGGCCGCTTCGCGCTCGGAGTCCTCCTGGCGCGACGCAAGCCAGATGCCGAACAGGATTCCGGCCGCTCCGACAACGCGAGTGAGGCCCGGCCTCCTGGCGAACGGCTCCAGCGACTTGTCCCACCACTCCGGGCCGCCGCGCCACAAGGCAATATGTTCGCGCGGGCGGACAAGCGCCATCATTCCGTCGCCGATCGCCGCCAGCGATATCGCCTCGGTGATGCGTCTTCCAACGATGTTCATGTGCAGCCTCCACGCAATCGCAACACTGCTTCGGAACCAAGGTTCCGGGCTAAGCGACTGCCCTCGCTGGCACCGGGACGCCAGCGAGGGAGTCCACGCGCGGACCTGGGCCGAGCGCGAACGGGCACCGCTGCAAAGTGACGACTCGCCTCGCAGCGATTGGGGCGCACCGCTACAGGAGTTCCACAAACTCAACAATCGCAAAGACGTTCCCGCCCTTGCCGCAGTGCGGATCTCCCGGAGCGGCGCTAGGCCGCCAGCACCTCTTCCGGCGCGCTCGCAAGCTCGGGCGTCGCGCCCGCGATCCGCCGACGGTACAGTCGTGCCGGCAGCTGCTTGCCGCGAGCGCAGCTCAGCCGTGGAGCAACGATCCCGGTCGGCTCGAACCCGAGCTTTTCGAGGACGCGCCCCGAGGCGGGGTTGTCGAGAAAGTGCGAAGCCTCGAGCACTTGAATGCCGAGTGTCGAGGCGATCTCGATGACCGCAAGCGCCGCTTCGGTGGCGATTCCACGCCCCCAATGCGGCTGCGCGATCCAATAGCCCAGCTCCACCGCACCCGATGCGCGCCGCCCCAGTCCGCAAGCGCCGACCAGCCTCGGCGCGGCCGAGGTGCGCTCCATGATCAAAAAGGAGGGCAGCACGGGGTCGCGCGGCGCGGCGAGAAACGCCTCGGCGTCGCCAAGCGAATAGGGCCACGGAGCAGACGCAAGGTTGCGGACGATTCGCTCGTCTGCGATCGCGGCTGCAAGCACCGGGGCATCTTCGGGGAAACCGGGCCGCAGGAGCAGCCTGTTCGTCCGCGCAAACATTTGCGTCCTCCTCTCGCGCGCCCCTACGGGTCGCGCGTTACAGTTTGAGGAGAAGGCAAAGAAAAAGGGGAGGCCCCTTCCGGGGCGCCCCCTTCTCCCTGTTTGGTCTTGATCCTGTTGGAGATCTCGTCCGGGCCGCCCCTTGTGGGAACGGTCCCTTTCTGACCGTTCCTATGACTCGCTTCGGCTAATCGGCATTACGTGAACGTATTTGCGGCCGAGCTTGCCGTCGCGGAACGCGACGGTGCCGTCGGTAAGCGCAAAGAGGGTATGATCCCTGCCGATCCCGACGTTGTCGCCGGGATGCCATTTCGTGCCGCGCTGGCGCACGATGATGTTGCCGGCGCGAGCCGTCTGGCTGCCGAACAACTTCACGCCGAGGCGCTTGCTTTCACTGTCGCGGCCGTTGCGGGACGAGCCGCCTGCTTTCTTATGTGCCATTGTCGCTTACTTCTTCGACTTGGATGCTGGTTTCTTGGCTGCGCCCTTAGCAGGTGCAGCATTTTTTGTCGATTCGCTCTTCGCCTTGGCGGGCGCGCCCTTCTTCGCCGACTTCGGCTTCGATTCGACGCTTTCGCCGGCCGCAGCAACATCGGCACCCGCCGTTTTGCTCGGAGCAGCAGCCTTCTTCGCCTCGTCCGGGGCTTTTTCGGCCTTCTTCGGCGCGGCCTTGCTTTCCGACTTCTTTGGAGCAGCCTTCTCGTCGCCGATCGCCGTGATCCTCAGGATCGTGTGCTGCTGGCGGTGGCCCTTCTTGCGGCGGTAATTGTGGCGCCGCCGCTTCTTGAACACGGTCACCTTCTCGCCCTTCGCCTGGGCGATGATTTCCGCCGAAACGGTCAGGCCGTCGGTCTTCTTCAGGTCGGAACCGTCACCGGCGAGGAGGACGTCACCAAGGGTGACGGTGTCACCGGCCTCTCCGTCCATCTTTTCGACGACGATCTTGTCTCCGGGGGCGACGCGATATTGCTTGCCGCCCGTGCGCACGACTGCGAACATGTGGCTTCTCTTCTGTGCTTGTGACGCGCTTCACGGACGCTGGCCCGGCCGCGCGAAAGCGTGCCGCCTATGGCAGCGGCCGGGGCCTGTCAACTAATGGGTGTGCTCGGGCCTCAGTCGGTAGCGTTCGCCGTCGAAGCTGTCGAACATCGTTCCGATCGCCGGATGGTCCACCGGCTCTTCGCTTTCGTCATGAACGAGGTTCTGCTGGCTCACGTAGGCGACGTAGGTCGACTCGGCGTTTTCGGCGAGCAGGTGATAGAAAGGCTGGTCCTTGGGCGGACGCATCGGCTCGGGAATGGCTTCGTACCACTCCTCGCTGCTGGCGAATTCCGGATCGACATCGAAGATGACTCCGCGAAAGTCGAGAAGCCGGTGCCGGACGACGTCGCCGATGCCGAAACGGGCCAGTGGAATCGATTCTCCGCGGCTGGAGCTCATATCGGCGTAACGTTCTCGACTGGACATGGCTGCAATCTAGGAGTCTGCTCAGGCTAGGCAAGGCCGGAACGGGTTGCTAGACGCGCCAGCCGACCGGCCCCGGGGCAATTTTCGCGTAAGCATCCCCTGCATGTGGAGAGGTGGCTGAGTGGTCGAAAGCACCGCACTCGAAATGCGGCGTACGGGCAACCGTACCGTGGGTTCGAATCCCACCCTCTCCGCCATTTGCGCAAGCGCTCCTCCGACCAGACACGGTGCCGCGATCGCGTGACGGACGCCGAAGTCACTAACGACGCCCCGGCGGGATTTTCGGACCCGGCGCGGCCACGAACGACCCAGCCGGCAATCGCCGACTATGCCCTGATCGGCGACTGCAGGACCGCCGCTCTCGTGTCCCGGTCCGGATCCGTGGACTGGATGTGCCTGCCCGATTTTTCGAGCCCGAGCGTGTTCGCCGCTCTCCTCGACGTCGACAAGGGCGGGCAATTCGCCCTCGCGCCGACGGAGCCGTTCAAGAGCGAGCGGCGCTACATCGGCGAAACCGCCGTCCTCGAAACTCGCTTCACCACGTCGGGCGGCATTGCCGCTGTCGTCGATTCGATGCCGCTCGGCGATCCAGGTTCGCTTCGACCCGAGCGCGAGCTGCTTCGGATCGTCGAAGGAATCGAGGGGCGAGTGCCATTCGAAATGCGTTTCGATCCGCGCCCCGGCTATGCACGCAAGAGCCCGACGATGCGCCGCCATTCGGACCGGGCCTTCACCTGCAACTGGGACAACCAGCAACTGCTGCTCCGCTGCGATTCCCCCATCGACGCCACGCTCAATTCGACCGGCTGTGTCGGCCGTTTCGAGGTTCGCGCGGGCCAGCAAGTCTGCCTTTCGCTCGCCTTTTCCAAAGGCGAGATGGCCACCATCCTGCCAATGGAAGAGGCCGCGAAGCAGCGGCTGGAGCAAACAGAGCAATGGTGGACGCGCTGGGCCGAACGCTGCAGCTGCGACACGCTGCACCGCGACGCAGTGCTTCGCAGTGCGGTCACGCTCAAGCTGATGACCTTTCCGCTGACGGGAGCCGTCATCGCCGCACCGACGACGTCGCTTCCCGAAGCGATCGGCGGCAATCTCAACTGGGATTACCGCTACTGCTGGCTTCGGGATGCGAGCCTGACGATGGGGGCCTTCCTGGCTCTCGACCTGCTCGACGAGGCCGCCGCCTTCCTTCGCTGGCTGCTTCACGCGACGGCCCTGACGCGCCCGCGGCTGCACGTCATGTACGACCTCTACGGACGAACCGGCCTGACCGAAAAGACCCTCGACTACTTCTCCGGCTACCGCGGATCCAGGCCGGTCCGGATCGGCAACGGCGCCCACGACCAGAGACAACTGGACGTCTATGGCGAGCTGATCGCGGCCGCTGTGCAGTATCACGACGCCGGGGGCACCTTGCAGCCCGACCAGCTCTCGCTTCTCGCCGGGTTTGGGCGAACGGTGTGCCGGATCTGGCGCAAGCCGGGTCACGGCATCTGGGAATTGCGAGGAAAGACGCGCCACTACACCTTCTCCAAGCTCATGTGCTGGGTCGCCCTGGAGCGGCTCATTCACCTCTCGCGGGAGGTGAACCTCCCGATCGCCCGCGACAGCTTCGAGAGCGAGCGCGACGCAATCCGTGCGACGATCGAAGAGCACGCCTGGAACGAAGAGCGCGGCGCCTATTGCGGTGAACTGGGCGGCGACTGGCTGGACGCGTCTGTCCTCCTGATGAGCAACCAGGGGTTCGCCGATGCGGATTCGCCGCGAATGCGCTCCACCTTCGACGCGATCGAAGCCAATCTGGGCTGCGACGGCCTCATCTACCGTTTCGAGCACCGCATCGATCCCGGTGCGCCCCGCGAGGGCGCGTTCGGCATCTGCAGTTTCTGGGCGGTCGAACAGCTTGCGATGCGCGGGGACATCGGGGAGGCGGAAGCGCATTTTCGAGATCTGCTTGCGCGCGCCAACGACCTTGGCCTGTTCGCAGAGGAAATCGAACCGCGGGACGGCGCCTTTCTCGGCAACTATCCGCAGGCGTTCACGCACGTCGGTTTGATCAATGCCGCGATTGCGATCCAGAACGCGAAACGAAAAGAGGAACGCCAGTGATCGCCCAGCTCCCGTCGCTCGTCGACATGGCTCTTTGGGGGCTTGCGGCGACTGTTGCCATGACGGGCATCCTGCAGGGCGCGAACGGCCTCGGCATGTCGCGGCTCAGCATTCCCTTCGTCGTCGGCACGATCTTCACCGGCAATCGGCGAAACGCGACAATCGCCGGCTTCACGGTCTACACGCTCGGCGGCTGGGCGTTTGCTCTCCTCTATTTCTTCTTCTTCGCGAGCATCGGCATCTACAGCTGGTGGCTCGGCGCAATTCTTGGTTTCCTCCACGGCCTCTTCCTGCTCGTGACGGCGCTACCGCTGATGCCCTACGTGCACCCTCGAATGGCATCGAGCTACGACTTGCCGGTAGCGAGGCCGCACCTCGAGCCTCCAGGCTTTCTGGCCCTTCACTACGGGACTGGAACGCCGGCCTCGCTGCTGGTCGCACAGGTCGTCTATGGCGCCATTCTCGGCGGGTTGCCGCAGCTGGGCTTGTCCGCCGTCAGCTAAAGGACGCTCAGTCTCGCGTTTCGCGTTCGGCCTGCGCCCAATGCTCGGATTCCCGCCCCGAGGGCCGGCCTTCCTGTTCCCAGATCTCGTAGGCGCGATCCCGGACCCGGCGTTCGCGATCGTCGCCGGATGTGCGTGCGCTTTGCCCATTGGCACTCCCGGCTTTCTCCATTGCCGCATCCGTGGCCGGCGATTTGCGCAACCTTGCGCCGGCGCCCGCTTTCCTGGTTCTTTTCGCGCCGGCAGCAGGGCCCTTGGTCTCTTTGGCCATTTGCAAACTCCCTGACTCGCCCCCTTCTCCTGAACGGAAGCAGGCGCGAAAAGGTTCGCGGCGAAAAGCCTCAGCACTCCTCGATTTGCAGGAAAACGGGAGTCTCGGCGAACAGCTCGGACGCGAGCCTGCGGCGGTGGGGGAAGCAAAGGCTTGTCTCGTCGCCCTCAGCAGCTTCCCCCTTGAGGAGCGCCGCGCCGCTCATCACCAGTCCGTCGCCGCGGCGAAGGAAAGCCACCGTGTCCGCCGCGCGCGGCCCCTCGACAGCGACGGGTTGCCAATCTCCTTGCCAGGGCCCGGGGTGCTCCTGCCTGAGCTTCAGCATGCGCGCGATCAGCGCCTGCTTTCGATCCGAGTAACTTTCGCCGCCTCTGCCCAGGGCCTGCTCGCGCGCAGAGAAGTCGACCGCGCGCCGGTTGTCGGGATCGACAAGTGTCAGATCCTCGAACTCGCTGCCCTGGTACATGTCGGCCACCCCCGGAGCGGCGCAGCGGAGGAAGGCCTGCACGAGACCCTTTGCTTCGGCGGCTGGCCGGATCCGTTCGACAAATCCCCGGACTGAGGAGATGAACGCGGGATTGTCGAGCGCCGATAGAAGAAAGGCTTGCGCCGAGGCTTCGTAGGCCTCGTCGGGCGCCGCCCACGACGAGCGCAGCTTGGCTTCGCGGAGCGCCTTTTGCTGCCACTTTGCAATTCGCCCGACGAAGCTCTCGAGGACGGCCGGCCAGGCGCCGACCAGCATCTGGTAGAGCTGATAGACATCGGCTGCCGCGACGCCGGACTCGGCTGCGCCCGTAATCGCGTCCCAGCGCTCGACGGCATCGGTCCACTCGCCGGGAATGTCGCCGAGGACCGCAAGACGTGCGCGGACATCCTCGCCGCGCTTGTGATCGTGGGTCGCCGTCGCAAGCATCGAACACGGTAAGCTTTCCGCCCGCGCCTCCATTGCCGAGTGGAATTCGTCGATCGACATCGAGAATCGGGCCGGGTCGAAGCCGACGTCGTCGCGCGACAGCAAACGGCCGAAGCGGTAAAAGGCCGTGTCCTCGACGGCCTTCGCGGCGATCGGCGCGGAGAGCTGCTGAAAGCGCTGCACGGCCTCGGCGACAAGCGCCTGGTCGCCGGACCCCCTGCCTGCCAGCCAGGCGACAATGCACTCCAGGAGGCCGGCCTCGCCCGGAGGGGCGACCGGAAGAGCGCTTGCGAGAGCGGACGTTCGGATTGCCTCATCCGAGGGCGGAGCGTCCGGCCCGTAGGTGCGGTACACCGGAAAGGTCCAAAGCAGCCGCTCGATCGCCCGACGGATCATCCCGCGCGTAAGCGCTGGCGTTCCGCTCGCGCTCGCGCACAGCCGCTCGAAGGCGCTGACGCAGCGGCTCAACTGTCCTTCGAACTGCCACGACAGCATGTCGCGGCGCGCGACAAGCTCTTCGGCTGCGAAATCCGCCGGTCGGCCGCTGACCTTGCTCCACAGCGCATTGAGCGGCGCTTCTCCGGAGGCGTCGTGAAGCAGGGCCGAGACCTGCTCCATGAAATCGTAGCCGGTGGTGCCTTCGACGGGCCAGTCCGGCGGCAGCGTCTCGCCGGGGCCGAGTATCTTTTCGACCACGATATAGGCGTCGGGCATTCGCCGGCGGAGACGCTGGAGATAGGTGGACGGGTCGGTGAGCCCGTCCACATGATCGATCCGAACGCCGTCGATGATACCCTCGTCCCAAAGCCTGAAGTAGAGCGCGTGGGTGGCGTCGAAGACCGGTTCATCCTCCACTCGCACGGCAGCGAGTTCGTTGATCGTGAAGAATCGCCGCCAGTTGAGCTCGTCGTTGGCAACCCGCCACCACGCGAGCCGCCAATGCTGCCGGTCGAGCAGCTCGCGCGCGGGCACTTCGCCGAGATGGTCCAGCGCCTCGTCGCGGTCCTCTGGCCTGATCGGACAGGGCGTTGTCGAGTAGGCGACGACGGCGACGGCGTCGCCGCTTCGCTCGATCCGAAGCGCGCCTTTCGCAAGCGCCACAGCGAGCGGCTCGCCGAGCAACGGCAACAGGATCGGTTCGGTCCAGTCGATGTCGAAAAAGCGCGCATAGGGGCTCGCCCGCCCGTTCTCGAGCACGTCCTGCCAATACCGATTGCGCCCTTTCGCAATCCCCATGTGATTGGGGACGATGTCGATGATCAGCCCCAGCGCTTCCTTGTCGAGCGAGGCGCGGAAAGCGGCGAGCCCGTCCTCGCCGCCGAGCTCCGGGTTGACCCTTGTCGGGTCGATGACGTCGTAGCCGTGCATGGAGCCGCGCTGGGCAACGGTGATCGGCGACACATAGGCATGGCTGACTCCCAGCTTTGCGAGATACGGCGCGATCGCGCCGGCATCGCTGAAGTCGAACGCCTTGTTGAGCTGGAGCCTGTAGGTCGCCCGAACGGTCACGAGCGTCTCGCCGCGTTGATCCGCTCCACACGCGCCGCGGCCTGTTCGAAAAGATCCTCGGCGACGACCGGAAGCCGCCTGCGCCAGTTCGGATGTTCCTGGATCGTGCCGGGCACGTTCGGCTGCTCTTCCAGGCCGAGCAAGTCTTCCGCCGGGAAGAGCGCGAGATCGGACGGGGCGGACGCAACGAACGACAGCGCCGCTCCGACCGGATCTCCAGTGTCGATTCCCGCGCGGCGGCAAGCTCGAAGGAAAAGGCGGCGCTCTCGCTCGCGCGTTGCCCGTTCTTCCGCTTCGGTGAGACTCGGGTCGAATCGGCCGAGCTTGCGATTCCAGTCGATGTCGCGCTCCGCCCACCAACCCGCCACGGTCGGAAGATCGTGAGTCGAGGTCATCGCGGCGGCAAGGCAGTTGTAGGTCGAGGGCATTCGAAAGCCGCCGCTCGCGTTCCGTTCGAGCCAGAGGACGCGCATACCCATGAATCCCCGCGCCGCCATTGCCGGCCGGAACCCCGGAGGGACCGTCCCCAGATCCTCGCCGACGACGATTGCCCGCGCTCGCCACGATTCCAGCGCGAGCAAGCGCATGAGGTCCCTCTGCGGATAGGCGAGATAGGCTCCTTGCGCCGAGCTTGCCCCATGCGGGACGACCCACAGACGCTTCAGGCTCATCGCGTGATCGATCCGAATGCCGCCCGCGTGCTCGATTGCCGCCCGCACGATAGCGATGAAGTCGCGAAAGCCTGTCTGTCGCAGCCCTCGCGGGGAGAAGCTGGTGATCCCCCAATCCTGCCCGCCGCGTGCGAGCAGGTCCGGTGGAGCACCGATCGAGAGGCCGCGCAATAATCCATCGCCGCGAGTCCAGGCGTCGCTTCCGCCGTGACTGACGCCCACGGCCATGTCGGCGATGAGCCCCACGGTCATTCCGGCAGCCTTGGCCTCCCCGTGCGCTTGCCGGAGACTGGTATCCGCTAGCCACTGCAGGAAGACGAAGAAATCCACCTCGTCCCGACGATCGCGGGCGAAGCGTTCGACGCCGCTCGCCGACGGATCGCGATAGCTTGCGGGCCAGTCCTGGCAGCCCGTTCTGAAGCGTGCGAAGAGCGCGTCGAAAATCGCGTGACGCCGGAGCGGCTCCCCTTTGGCGCGCGCGAATTCCTCCACCGCCTCCCGAACGGCGTCACCCCGGCGCTCGTAGAGCGAGCGAATCCGCTGCATGCGTAGTGGGATTGCCGTTACCCAGTCGATGAGCGCCGAGTCCTCCGCAGCGGTCGTCGAGGGGCCAAGCACCGACGGATCGGCAAGCAGGACGTTGAGAAAGAGGCGACTGGAAGGACCGTAAGGGCTGAAGCTTTGGGGGTCCGCCGGAAACAGCGCGTGGACCGGACTCATCGCAAGCGCGTCCGCTCCGGCCACGGCTGCGCGCGCCGCGAGCGTGCCAAGAGCGCCGAAATCGCCGAACGATTCGCCTCGACCATCACGCAGCGACGGAATCTGCACGGCGGGGCCCCAGATGCGGCGGCCGCCGGCGGCGTCGGCGACAGTGAAGGCGCGCTGCGGAGCGACGGCGACGGTCACGCCGTCGACATCGTGATACCCCGGCTCGTCGATGGTGCGCCTGCCGCCGCCGGGAAGCGAGAAGGGAACCCCGGCGTCCGCGGTGATGAAGCCGGAGTGCTGCTTCTCTTCGCGCAAACTGGCGAGGCTGGAACGAATCTGGGCCTCGCCTCCGGCAGGCAGGTCGAGCGCATCGAGCACCGCCTCCAGAGATTCGTTCGACACCCTTTTCCTGCGCCCGGCAGCGTCGATCCAGTCGATCTGCAAGCCGGCCGAGCGCGCGAGTCGATGAAGGCCGTTCACCGGTCTTCGATCCAGGCCGAGAAAGATCCGACCTCGCCAGGCTCGCCGAGCGCGAACATGGGCTCGCTCTCCGGCAGGTCCGGCGCATCGGCTGGCGAGTCGCCGAGATTGGCATAGATGGTCAGGAGGCAATCGCCTCCGAGCGCCCATTCGGCGACGACTGCGCCGGTCCCCGCTGCTCTCGATGCGCGCGCGGACGCTTCGCGAAGGCGAGGGACGATTCGCTCCTGCCTCAGCGCGATGAGCCGGCGATAGAACTCCACCCATTCATCAGCGTCGGGTCCCGGCATCGGGCGCGAGGATTCGAACGTCTGCGGCGAGTTCGGATCGGGAATCCTCTGTCTTGCCTCCGGATCTGCGAAGGCCCGAAACTTCGCAAACTCCTTGCGTCGGCCTTCGCGCACGGCATGGGCGAGCTTGTCCTCGAAGTCGGTGAAGAACAGGAAGGGGCTGACCGACCCGGTTTCGTCGCCCATGAACAGCAGCGGGATCTGCGGCGACAGAAGCAAGAGCGCAGTCGCGGCCTTAAGCCGATCCTCGCCGGTCAGGCGCGTGAGCCGTTCGCCCGTTGCGCGGTTGCCGACCTGGTCGTGGTTCTGCAGGAACGAGACGAAGCGGAAGGGTGGCAGGTGCGCGCTGGGGCTGCCGCGCCGCTTTCCGCTCGCCGGCATCCTTTCGCCCTGGAAGGTAAAGCCCTCGCCGAGCGCGCGTGCGAGCTTGCGGGCGGGCGCTTGGGCGAAGTCGGCGTAATAGGCTTCGGTTTCGCCGGTAAGAAGAACGTGCGCGGCATTGTGGAAATCGTCGTTCCACTGCCCGTCATAGAGGCCGTCGAGCCAGCGCGCCTCGTTGGCTTCGTTTTCCAGGATCAGGTGCACGTGACGGCCGCTGGTGCGCTCGCGGATCTCCTGGCCAAGGTCCTGCAGGAAGCTCTTGTCGCCGATAGCCTGGACGGCGTCGAAACGAAGGCCGTCGAAACGATAGTCGGCGAGCCACTGCATCGCATTGTCGATAAAGAAGCGCCGCACCGGCTCGCGCGTGAAGTCGATGGCCGCACCCCAGGGCGTGTGAACGTCGGAGTCGAAGAATTGCGGCGCATAGGCGGCCAGGTAATTCCCGTCCGGACCGAAGTGATTGTAGACGACGTCGAGGATGATGCTCAGCCCCAGCTCGTGCGACCGGTCGACGAGCGCCTTCAGATCATTGGGGGAACCGTAAGCGGACGCCGGCGCATAGGCCAGGACCCCGTCGTAACCCCAGTTCCGCTGGCCGGAAAAGGCGGCAATCGGCATCAGTTCGACGGCCGTTATTCCAAGGTTCGCCAGCCTCGGCAGTTCGTCCGCAACCCCCGCGAAGCCGCCGAGAAGCCCGGCGTGGAGCTCGTAGAGAACGGTCTCTTCCCACGGTCGCCCGGTCCACTTCGACGTTCGCCACTCGTAGCTGCCATCGACAAGCAGGCTCCAGCCATGCACCCCGTCCGCCTGCGCCCGGGCCGCCGGGTCGGGCACGGCAAGCCCCGCAGGAAGCCGGAACCGGTAGCGGTCACCCGCACGAGCCTTCGCCTCGGCGATGAACCAGCCGTCGCCGTCGTGTGACATCGGAACGCAGTCGCCTCCGTCCACTTCCAGCAGCAGGCGCTCCGCAGCGGGTGCCCACAGGGCAAAGCGCCAGCGGTCGGGCCCCAGTCTTTGCGGCCCCCACCTCATTCGAGCTCGAGCGTCCACTCGACGATCGCCGCCGCCCGCTCCGCAAGCAGGTAGCTGTCCCTGATGCGGTGCTCGGGGATGTCAGGGTAGGCGCTGTCGACCAGCAGCCGGCGCATGCTCGAGGGCGGCGGAAGAGCGAAAACGAGCGGCTCGGGAGAGCTGTTGAGAAGCAGGCACACGAAGTGAATGTTGCCGTCCTCCAGCCGCCGCGCCAGCCGCATCATCAGCGCCCGCCCTTCGCGATTCTCCCAGTCCTCCCAGCTTAACTGCAGGCCGCGTTCGTCCCACCAGTCGATGTCCGGAATTCCGGGAGCGACTTCCCGGCCGTACATGTAGGAGCTGCTCCTGAGCAGCGGGTGGCGCTTGCGAATGTCGATCAGCCGGCGCACGAAGTCGGTCATCGCCCGGCCTTCGGACGACGAAGCCATGGTCCAGTCGAACCAGCTTATCGCATTGTCCTGCGCATAGGCGTTGTTGTTGCCGGTCTGCGTGCGGCCGAATTCGTCCCCGCCCAACAGCATTGGAGTGCCGTGCGAGGCGAGAAGCGTCACCAGCATCGACCGCTGGACGCGTGCCCGAACGGCATTGATCGCCGGGTCGTCGGATGGCCCTTCGATGCCCCAGTTGCGGGCAAGGTTCTCGCCGTGGCCGTCGCCATTCTCCTCTAGGTTCGCCTCGTTGTGCCGCTGCTCGTAGGATGTGAGGTCGGCAAGCGTGAAACCGTCGTGCGACGTGACGAAGTTGACGCTTGCCCACGGTTTTCGCGAGCGCCGGTCGAACAGGTCGCCCGATCCGGCGAGCCGTGCCGCGAGCTCGCCGCGCATGTTGGAATCGCCGCGCCAGTATCGGCGCACCGCGTCGCGATACCGGTCGTTCCATTCCGCGAATCCGGGCGGGTGATTGCCCAGCTGGTAGCCTGCGGGCCCGACGTCCCATGGCTCCGAAATCAACTTCACGCGCTGAAGCACGGGATCCTGCCGAAGCACGTCGAAGAAAGCGGCGCCCGGCTTGAATCGATCCTCCGTCCGGCCGAGCACGCTCCCCAGGTCGAAGCGGAAGCCGTCGATCCCGAAAGAGGTCGCCCAATAGCGAAGCGAGTCCGCGACCATCTGAATGACCCGCGCCTTGGACATGTTCAGCGTGTTGCCGGTGCCGGTGTAATTGACGGCGAAGCGCGGGTCCTCTTCGGAAAGGCGGTAGTAGGTCGCATTGTCGAGACCGCGCCACGACAAGGTCGGCCCGCGCTCCGACCCTTCGGCCGTGTGGTTGTAGACGACGTCGAGGATGACCTCGATCCCCGCGGCGTGAAGACGTCTTACGGCGAGGCGCAACTCGTCCTGGCTGGTGCCGGCGAGGTAGCGCTGCTCGGGCGCGAAATAGCACAGCGTGTTGTAGCCCCAGTAGTTGGTGAGGCCCTTCTCCTGGAGGAAGCGGTCCTGCACGTATGCCTGGATCGGGAGCAGCTCGATCGCGGTAATTCCGAGCCGCTTCAGGTGATCGATGACCGGTCCGCTCGAAAGCGCCGCAAACGTGCCTCGTTCGGGCGGCGAGACCTCCTCGAACAACTTGCTCAGCCCGCGGATGTGCGCTTCGTAGATAATCGTTTCCGACCACGGCACATTGGGCCGGATGTCGTCGGACCAGTCGAAGGAATCGTGCGTGACCACGGCCTTTGGCATCGCGGGCGCACTGTCGCGCTTGTCGAAGCTGAGGTCCCCGCGCGGACTTTTTACCCGATAACCGAACAACGCGTCGGTCCAGCGGAGCGATCCCACAAGCCGCCGGGCATAAGGGTCGAGCAGAAGCTTGTTGGGATTGAACCGGTGACCGTTGTGCGGCTCGTACGGTCCATAAGCGCGATAGCCGTAGACGAGGCCTGGAAGCGCATGGGGAAGGTAGCCGTGCCAGACCTCGTCGGTGACCTCGGGAAGCGGATAACGCGCGACCTCGCGCCGCCCGTTACGATCGAAGACGCACAGCTCGACAGCCTCGGCGTGCGCAGAAAAGACGGCGAAATTCGTCCCCATGCCGTCGAAGGTCGCCCCCAGCGGATAGGGCGAGCCAGGTTCGAGCCTGTCCGGTCGCGAGCTCAACCGGCGCTTCCCTCGTAACGGAACAGGGTCGCTGCCAGCGGCGGGATGACGATATCAGCGCAAGCCGGCCGGCCGCGATGCGGTTCGGATCGGGCGACGATCGCGCCGTCGTTGCCGCGATTGCTGCCGCCGTAGATGGCGGCATCGGTGTTGAGGACTTCGCGCCAGCGGCCGGCGCGGGGAAGGGCGATTCGATAATCGCGGTGCGGTTGCGGAGTCATGTTTCCGACGAACAGCAGCGGCGGCGCACCGCCATCGCCGTTTCTAACGAAAGCGAAGACGCTGTTCGCGGAGTCGTCCTCGACGATCCAATCGAACCCTTCGGGATCGGTGTCGAGCCGGTGAAGTGCGAGCTCGCCCGCATAGAGCTGGTTGAGGTCCCCCACGAGCCGCTGGACGCCCGCATGCTCCGGCTGCTCCAGCAGGTCCCATTCGACCTGCCGGTCATGATTCCATTCGCTGTCCTGGCCGATCTCCGAGCCCATGAACAAGAGCTTCTTGCCAGGGTGAGCCCACATGAAGGCGAGAAAGGTTCGAAGGTTCGCGAGCTGGCGCCAGCGATCGCCGGGCATCTTGCCCAGAAGCGATCCTTTCCCGTGCACCACTTCGTCGTGGCTGATTGGAAGAACGAACTTTTCCGACCAGGCGTAGACCAGCGAAAAGGTGAGCTCGTTGTGGTGCCAGGACCGGTGGACGGGATCGCGCTTCATGTATTCGAGCGTGTCGTGCATCCAGCCCATGTTCCACTTGTAGTCGAAGCCGAGACCGCCGGATTCGATTGACGACGAGACTCCGGGCCAGGCGGTGGATTCCTCGGCGATCGTGACGGCGCCGGGGCAGCGATCGGCGACCATGCGGTTGAGCTCTTTCAGGAATTCGACCGACTCCAGGTTTTCGCGCCCGCCGTGGACGTTCGGGATCCATTCTCCCGGCTGGCGGCTGTAGTCGCGGTAGAGCATCGACGCGACGGCATCGACACGCAGCCCGTCGACGTGGAATGTCTCCAGCCACCATAGCGCCGACGCGAGCAGGAATCCGCTAACCTCCCGCCGCCCCAGGTTGTAGATCAGCGTGTTCCAGTCCTGGTGAAAGCCCTCCCGCGGGTCGCCATGCTCGTAGAGGTGGGTTCCGTCGAAGCGGGCGAGGCCATGGGCATCGGTCGGAAAGTGGGCAGGGACCCAGTCGAGAATGACTCCGATTCCCTCGCGGTGGCACGTATCGACGAACCTGGCGAAGTCCTCCGGCTTTCCGAACCGCGCCGACGGTGCGAATTGCGAAAGCGGCTGGTAGCCCCAGCTCCCTCCGAACGGATGCTCCATGACCGGCAGGAGCTCGACGTGGGTAAAGCCCAGCTCCGCGACATAGGGGACCAGCCGTTCGCTGAGGCCTGCCCAGTCGAGCTGCGAATCCGGCCCGTTCGGCCGCAGCCAGGAGCCGGCGTGGACTTCGTAAATCGAAATCGGCGCGTCGGCGGCCTGTTTGTCGCCGCGCTCCGCCATCCATTCGCCGTCGTTCCACTGGAAGTCGGGCCGCGGGGCGATGACGGACGCCGTGCCGGGTGGCACCTCCGTCGCCCGGGCCACGGGATCGGCCTTCTTTACAACCGACCCGTCGGCTCCGGCGATCTCGAACTTGTACCGCTCGCCGGCACCCAGTCGCGGCACGAACAGCTCCCATGTCCCGGCATCGTGGCGAAGCCGCATGGGATGCCGCCGGCCATCCCAGTTGTTGAAATCCCCGACGACGGAAACCCGCCGCGCATTGGGCGCCCAGACGGCAAAGGCGACCCCGTCGATACCTTCCAGCGTCCGCGGCTGCGCGCCGAGCACGTCCGCAAGCCGCAAATGCCGCCCCTCCCGAAGCAGATGGATGTCCGTCTGCGTGAGAATGGGGCCGAAACTGTATGGGTCCTCTGTCTCCTGGATCGTTCCGTCCGGCCAGCGGATCCGGAGAGCATAGGCCTCGTCCTTGCCCATCCGCCCGACGAACATGCCGCCCGTGACGCCGTCCAGCAGGGCCAGGCGACGACCACCGTTGCGAGCGACGACTTCGACCTCCTCCGCCCCCGGCTGGAACGTCCGGACGACGGTGCCCTTGGTTGCCGAATGCGGACCCAGCACAGCGAAGGGGTCGGGCAAATCGCCGGCAACCGCCGCGGTGGCGACACTGGCGAGCATGTCGTCGGCTTCGGCCATCACTCCGACGACTCCAGCACCCGGCCCGCGATGCGCGCGAAGCCGGCAAGCGGGACGTCGAGCCAGTCGGGCCGGTTCGCCGCCTCGTAACGCAGCTCGTAAGCGACCTTTTCAAGCAGGAGCAGGTCGAGAAGCGGCCCCGGCTCGGACCCCGAGACGGCCGAATAGGCGCTGAGGAACGACGGCACCGCGGTCTCGCAGAAAGCGGAGAAGACCTGCCTCGCGTGGGCGTAGGTGGTCTCCGCGACCGTCGGCATCTGCTTGTCGGCGATCGCGGTCGCGTAATCGAACGACCGGATCACGCCCGCCACGTCGCGCAGCGGCAAGGCCTTCGCCCGGCGTTCCTCGAGCGGCTTGGAGGGTTCTCCTTCGAAATCGATGATCATCACATCGCTCCCGGCGACCAGTACCTGGCCGAGGTGGAGATCGCCGTGAATGCGGGTCCTGAGCGCCCCCGCCGCCGTCATGGCGCGTTGCCTCACCGCTTCGAGCAGCCGGTCCGCGTCTTCCGAAAGGCGGCGCGCGGTCTTTGCGTCGTCGCCGCTCCACTCGCTGCGGTCGAGAACGTCGAGGGCGCTTTCGACCTCGGCGGCAATTCGCTCGCCGAGCCGCTGCGCCTCCTCTTCGTTCATTGCGACCGGGCGGAAATCCGGGTCCTCGGTATCGGCCGCAAGAATACGGTGCATTTCGGCGACCCGCGTTCCGAGCACTTCCGCGAACGTGTTGTAGCTGCCGAAATCCAGCGAGCGGGTCCCCGGCTCCGTCGCGAGCCGGTCGAGCATGTCGAGAGTCCACTGCCAGCCGTCGCCCTGGTTGTGAACGAACCCCTGGAGAAGCGCGAGCGTGCACTGGGTGCCGTCGCTGGCCGTCCGGATCATCTCTCCATGCAGGGGCGGCACGGCATCGAAGCCCCGGCTGCGCAGGTATCGCGTCATCTCGGCTTCGGGATGGGCGCCCGCCTGGATTCGCCGAAGCAGCTTGAGCACCACCTTCTGGTCGAGAATGAGGCTGCTGTTCGACTGCTCGGCCGCGAGCCATTCTGCGTCCATCGATTCGATGGCTGGCAGCTCTTCGCCCGGGACGAAGCGAATCACGCCATTGGCAGATTCGATCTCCTTTCCCGACCTCACGCCATTCAGGACGGCGTGAGCGAACGCGGAAAGGGCGAACCCGTCGGTCAGGAGCCCAACGTTACGCCCGCGGCGAACGCGTCCGAGCGCAAGGTTGGACGCGAACGGACCCGCCTGCTGCCCGTCCCAGGCAATGCCCAGCGGCAGGGCGAAATGCATGACGCCGCTGTCCGTCTGGACTTCGATTTCGCTGAAGAGGAGGTCGTCGGCGAAGGGGGCCGTGCCGACCACATTTGCCCGGCGAACATGTTCGTCCCGGGCCCCGAACCAACGCCGGTGCGGCACGTATTCCGGAAGGACTTCGCGCTCCAGCACGTCCAGGTTGCGCGGAGAAAGCAGGTCCTCGATCCCGGTTCTTAGAACGAAGGTGTGCTGCTCGACCGCAAGGCCGGGTGCTGTGCTTCCCCACTCCGGCGGCTCCTCGATCTCGCTCAGCAGGAACCAGTAGGAGGCATAAGGGGGAAGCGTCAGCAGATAGGGCAGCTGCCCGATCTGTGGAAAGGCGGTGTGCCCGGTCAGCTCGACAGGGGTTCGCCCGCTGAATTCCGACAGGTCGAGCTCGACCGCCTGGGCCGTGCGCGACAGGTTTGCGACGATAAGGATCGACTCGCCGTCCCACTCGCGCAGGTAAGCGAGGATCTTGCGGTTTGCGGGGCGCAGGAAGCGCTGAGTCCCGCGGCCGAATGCCTGGTGCTCGCCTCGCACGGCAAGCATGCGCTTGAGCCAGTTGACCAGCGAATGCGGATCGCGCTCCTGCGCTTCCACATTGACGGCCTCGTAGCCGTAGAGGGGGTCCATGACCGGCGGCAGCGTCAGCGACGCCGGATCGGCTCGCGAAAAGCCGCCATTGCGGTCCGGCGACCATTGCATCGGCGTGCGCACGCCGTCGCGGTCGCCGAGGTGGATGTTGTCGCCCATCCCGATTTCGTCGCCGTAATACAGCACGGGCGTTCCGGGCATCGTCAGGAGCAGCGCGTTCATCAGCTCCACGCGCCTTCTGTCGCGCTGCATCAGCGGGGCCAGCCGTCGCCTGATTCCGAGGTTTATCCGCGCCCGCCGATCGGACGCATAGGTATTCCACAGGTAATCGCGCTCCGAATCCGTGACCATTTCCAGCGTCAGTTCGTCGTGGTTGCGAAGGAAGATCGCCCACTGGCAATTGTCCGGAATCGGCGGAGTCTGGCGCATGATGTCGGTGATCGGGAAGCGATCCTCCTGCGCCACCGCCATGTACATCCGAGGCATGAGCGGGAAGTGAAAAGCCATGTGGCATTCCTCGCCGCCCGGCCCGAAATATTGCTGCGTGTCCTCGGGCCACATGTTGGCCTCGGCGAGCAGCATCCGATCGGGATAGTGGGAGTCGAGATCGGCCCTGATCCTTTTCAGGATGTCGTGAGTCTCGGCCAGGTTTTCGTTCGACGTGCCCTCGCGCTCGATCAGGTACGGGACGGCATCCAGGCGAAGCCCGTCGACGCCCATGTCGAGCCAGAAGTGCATTACAGAAAGGACTTCCTCGAGCACTCGCGGATTGTCGAAGTTCAAGTCCGGCTGATGCGAATAGAAGCGATGCCAGTAATAGGCCCCGGCGACCTCGTCCCAGGTCCAGTTCGACCGCTCCGTGTCGCAGAAGATGATCCGCGTGTCCGAATAGGCTTCGTCCGTGTCGGACCAGACGTAGAAATCGCGCTCGGGCGAGCCCGGCGGCGCGTTTCGGGCAGCCTGGAACCACGGGTGGTCGGCCGACGTGTGATTGATCACGAGCTCGGTGATGACCCTGATCCCGCGGCGGTGCGCCTCGTCCACGAAGCGGCGGAAATCGTCCATCGTCCCGTAGTCCGGGCTGACATCGCGATAGTCGGCGATGTCGTAGCCATCGTCGCGCCTCGGGCTCGGATAGAAGGGCAGGAGCCAGATCGCGTTGACTCCGAGGTCGGCGATATAGTCGAGCTTCGATATCAGCCCCGGAAAATCCCCGATTCCGTCATTGTTGGAATCGAAGAACGACTTCACGTGAAGCTGGTAGATGACGGCGTCCTTGTACCACAGCGGATCGGCGCCTCTTTCGACCGTCATTGGCCCTCTCCCGCCGGTGACAGCCGCCAGATGGCATAGGGCCGGTCGGGCGTGAGGCGCAGGTGCTGGACCTTGCCGGTCCAGGTGAAGCGCCGCTCTTCGAGGAGATCGTCGACGGCAATGCTCCCGTCGTCACCGATTCCCCATTCCCACAGCGGCACTTCGAAGTCGGCCTCCTGCGCGTTGTGGGGGTCGAGGCTCACCGCGATGAGGATCATGTCATCGCTGCCCGGCGAGCGTTTGCCGTAATAGAGGATGCGGTCGTTCCAGGCGTTGTAGAAGGTCAGCCCGAGATGGGTCTGCAAGGCCGGGTGGGCACGCCGGATCCGGTTCAGCTGCGTGATCTCGTCGATGATGTTACCCGGTCCCTGCCAGTCGCGCGGCTTGACCTCGTATTTCTCGCTTTCCCAATATTCCTCCTTCCCCGGCACCGGCTTCGATTCGCACAGCTCGAAGCCGGAATAGACCCCGAACAGGCCCGACAGCGTCGCGGCGAGAGCAGCCCGGATCTGGAAGCCCGGGCGGCCGGAATCGTGGAGGAAGGACGGATTGATGTCGGGCGTGTTGACGAAGAAGTGCGGCCGGAAGAATTCGGCGACGTCGCGGGTCGTCAGCTCGGTCAGATATTCCGTCAGCTCGTGCTTCGCGGTTCGCCACGTGAAGTAGGTGTAGCTTTGCGAAAAGCCGATCTTTGCTAGCCGATACATGATCGCCGGGCGAGTGAAGGCCTCGGCCAGGAAAATCACGTCCGGGCGAGCGCTTCGGATGTCGCCGATCAGCCACTCCCAGAAGGGGAAGGGCTTGGTGTGCGGGTTATCGACGCGGAAGGTTGTCACCCCCTGGTCGATCCAGAAGCGGACGACGTCGCGAAGCTCGATCCACAGCCCCGGAATCGACTCCGGCTTGTAGAAATCGACATTGACGATGTCCTGGTACTTCTTGGGCGGATTCTCGGCATATTTAATGCTTCCGTCGGGCCGCCAGTCGAACCAGCCGGGGTGCTCCTTCAACCACGGATGGTCGGGCGAGCACTGGATTGCGAAGTCGAGCGCAATTTCCATGCCGTTGCGGCGGGCCTCCTTCACCAGCCGCTGGAAATCCTCGAGTGTCCCGAGCGCGGGATGAACGGCCGTGTGACCGCCCTCCCCGCTTCCGATCGCATAGGGGCTGCCCGGGTCGTCGGGCGCCGGATCCAGGCTGTTGTTGCGGCCCTTCCGGTTGGTCTTGCCGATCGGATGGATGGGCGGGAAATAAAGCGTGTCGAAGCCCATTGCGCGGATCTGCGGAAGCCGCTCGATCACGTCGCCGAAGGTGCCGTGGCGGCCCGGATCGGGCGCCTGCGAACGCGGGAACAGCTCGTACCAGCTGGAGAAACGCGCCTCGAGGCGATCGGACTCGACCGGCCGCGGGGTCGATCGGACGGCGAAGGGGCGATCGTCGGCCTCGTCCATCAGCAGCGCCAGCTCGGGATCGAGAAGGCACGCGCCCGCCGCCTCCCCATTGGCCTTGCCGATCCTGCTGACGTATTCGCCCAGCCGCTTCGCCGTCTCGCCCCCCGCCCGCTCGCGAGCGGCTTCGACGAGATCGAGCCCCTCCTGGAAATCGACGCTTTGCGCGACTCCCGCGTCCAGCTTCTTGCGCAAATCGCGTCGATAGCCGCCGAAGCGGTCCAGCCACGCTTCGACCGCGAACTCATGGCGGCCCATCCGGCGAAGCGGGAATTGCGCGGTCCAGCGGTCGTTCCCCTGCTCCGCCATTCGCGCGGATTGCCACTCGTCCTCGTCCCCTGCGCGCCAGCGCAGCTCGGCCGCCAGCTGCTCGTGACCGTCCGCGAAGACGATGGCCTCCACGCCGACGACGTCGCCGACGGTCCGCTTCACCGGGAAGGCGCCGCCGTCGACCTGTGGCTCCACGCGCTCGATAACCAGCCTCGGCTGCTTCGCCGCCGCGCTGGCGCTGTCTGTCTCCGTCGACGTGCGCAGCGCAATGGGTTCCGCTCGCTCCGCGGCCAGGAGGCGAACCTCGAACGGGGCGAGCGGAGCGAAGGATAGCCCGCCGCTTTCTCGCCGGAGCGGGCCGACTGCGACCCCGATCGGCGCGCGGACGGCCACTTCGTCCACCGCTGCCGGTCGAGAGCTCGTGTTGATCAGTCCGACGGCAACGCTGTCGGCGCAGCGCATGTCGGGAGAGTCGCCGCGCACGATCGCGGTGACCTGGCTGCCAGCGGCGAAGAGCTGCATGGCGCCCGGGAACGCATCGAGAGCTTCGCTTAGCCCAAGGGCGTCCTCCAGCGCCTGCGGGTCACTGTCGCGAAGCTGCCACGGAACGATGAGCCCGTTCGAAACCACCGCCGCCGATCGCAGCAGCCGGGTACCAGCCTCGCCACCTTCTTGCCTTGGGACCTCCGCAACCAGCGGGGCAACCAGCCGGAGCGCCTCATATTCCTCGGCGATCCAAGACGACTGCAGGTCCCAGAAGGGAAATGACGAGGCAATCGCATCGAACCCGCGAAGTGCGCGGACATCGTCTCGCGGCGCTCCGGGCGACTGCGCAATCAGCAACAGCTTCTTGTCCGGCGAGAGTTCCCGGAAGAGCTCTTCCACAAGATCGGGCGGGGCGGAATCGGGGCGCAGGATCCTGAAGCCCTGCGCACCGGCGTTCACCAGCGAGGCCATTCGTTCGCGGATCGCAGGAAGGACGAGTTGCGCCGATCTTGCATCCTTCAGCCTTGCCCGCGCTTCGCCCAACGCAGGGCCGCGGCGGCGCGGATCCACCGGCCCACCTGCCGCCTGTCGGCGAAGGACGAACGCCTCGGGGTAGCGCTCGACGAGTTCGTGATCGATCGGGAAGGAGTCGATGGCGACATCGACGACCAGCTTCGCTCCGCCCTCGCCGTCCCGAGCGATCTTGCGAACTGACGTGCTGTCCAGGTCTTCCGAATTGCCGGCAAGGAGCAGCGCGTCGAAACCCCATTCGGCCGCCGATGCTGGGTCAGGCCCTTCACCAGTCACGGACCTACTCACCAGCCGCAAACCGATCGTTACTTCTCCCTTTCCTGACACGCGGAACGCTGCTCGCTCCAGCGGAGCGCGCTTCTCCGGCTAACGAGCGCCCTGCGCCTCTGTTCCGGCCGCAATGGGCCCGTTTTCTGCTTCCGGATCCGCTGCCGAACCACCTCCGGGCGAGTCCCTGAGGGCGTCCACGAAGCGCCTGCTCCACCAGCGAACGTCCTCGCCCGATACGTTGTCGGCCATTGCTCGCCAGCGGCGGATTCGCTCATCGAGCGGCATTTCCAGCGCGGCCGAGATGGCGTCGCTGATCTCGTCCTTGCTGTAGGGGTTGATCAGGAGCGCACCGGACTCCAGCTGGCGCGCCGCCCCGGCAAAGCGGGACAGGATCAGCACGCCCGGATCGTCCGGATCCTGCGCCGCGACATATTCCTTCGCGACCAGGTTCATCCCGTCGCGAAGCGGCGTGATCAGGGCGATGTCGGATGCGCGGTAGAAACCGGCGAGCTGCGAGCGCGAATAGCCCTGGTTGACGTAGCGGATCGGAACCCAGTCGACGCTTGCGAACTCGCCGTTGATCCGCCCGGACAGCTCGTCCAGCTCTTCGCGGATTGCCTGGTAGGTCTGCACCTCGTCCCGGCTCGGCGGCGCGATCTGGAGAAGGAAGATTCGCTCCCGGCAATCCGGGTGCTCCTCAAGGAAGCGGCGGTAACCGTTGAAGCGCTCGGGAAGACCTTTCGAATAGTCGAGCCGGTCCACGCCAATGATCGTCTTTCGCCCGGCCTTTCCGCGAGACAGCGATTCGCATGCATGCTGCGACTCGTCCTGGGCAAGCGCATCGGAAAATTCGTCGTAGTCGATCCCGATCGGAAATACGCCGGTCTTGACCGCCCGCTCGCCCACCCGGACCGTTCCATCCGCATCGACACTGCCGCCCAGCTCCTTTTCCACATAATGATGGAAGGAGGACAGCCACTCGGGACACTGGAAGCCGACCAGGTCGTAGTCCAGCATCGACCGGACGAGGCGCCGGTGGAAGGGAAGCGCCACCAGCAGCTGGGCAGGCGGCCACGGCGTATGCAGGAAGAAGCCGATCCGGTTGGAGAAGCCCCGCTCGCGCAATCGCGATCCGAGCGGGATGAGGTGGTAATCGTGGACCCAGACGAGGTCGTCCGGCTCGATCAGCGGCGTGACGGCTTCGGCGAATCGATCGTTGACGCGCCGGTAGCCGCTTCCGAAATTGCGGTCGAATTCGGCCAGGTCCACGCGATAGTGGAACAGCGGCCACAAGGTCCTGTTCGCGTATCCATTGTAATATTCCTCGAGGTCCTGTTCCTCGAGATCGACCGTGGCGGTCGTGATCCCGTCTTTGCGATGGATTTCCATCTGCCCGGTGAAACGGTCGGTAATCGCACCCGACCAGCCGAACCAGATGCCACGCTGCGCCCGAAGCGCACGGCCGAGCGCCACCGCCAGCCCGCCCTGGGCAGCGGAGGCCTCCCCGCCGACGGGGGCGGCAACGCGATTAGAAATGGCGATCAGTCGGCTCATCGGCTTGGTTCGAACGGCATGCACCCAGTCAACTTATCGGACTGGCGGAAGGTCCCGACAGCTTGCCGCAGCGACCGGCGCGCATTAGCCACGCTCCGCCACGATGACCGTTTCGACGCCCAGCCTGCGGCCGCCGCCGCTCGATCTCCTTCGCTCGGCGAGCCTGTTCCTCGATTTCGATGGAACCCTGGTCGACATCGCCCCGCGGCCACAGGACGTTAGCGTCAGCACCGAGTTGCGGCGGCTGCTCGAGCGGCTTTCGGCTTGTCTCGACGGGCGCGTTGCAATCCTGACCGGCCGGGCGGCCACCGAGGTCGAGCAGATGCTCCACCCACTGACGCTCCCGATCGGCGGGCAGCACGGGCTCGATACGGTCAATGCCGGGTCGGACAGTCCCATCCAGCGAGCGCCAGGCCTCGATTCGGTGGTGCGCGACCTTCGCAAGCTGGAGAACGAGCACCCGGGCGTGCTGGTCGAGGACAAGCCGCTCGGAGTCGCGCTCCACTTTCGCGGCGCGCCGCAGGCGGAGGAGAGCTGTCGGGTCGCGATCGAGGAGGCTGCCGAGCGATCGGGCCTTGAGATCCAGCCGGGCAAGATGGTGTTCGAGCTCAAGCCCGCCGGCGGCAACAAGGGTGAGGCGCTTGGCCGGCTGATGGCGAAGGAGCCTTTCGCCGGTTCGAGGCCGGTCTTTCTGGGCGACGACCTGACGGATGAGCCGGCGTTCGCGGCAGCACAGGCGATGGGCGGGGCCGGCGTGCTTATCGGCGACCGCTCCGGCACGGTGGCCCGCTACCGCCTGGACTCGGTCGAAGAGGTTCTCGAATGGCTACGGAGCGCCTGCGAGTCGCTGCCTCGCTCCGAGCCGAAGTAACTTGCCGATGGATACAGTTGCGCAACTTTCCGTTGGCCGTTGATGCCTGTTGCACTCCCGCCCGACCTGCCGGTCCAGACTGTCGTCGTCACTGGCAAAGCCCTCCCCGACCCGGCCGCGAGCCGGGCGTATGATGTCGAGACGATCGGCCGCAAGCGGCTTGCCGATGCGCCCACTCACCAGCTCGACGAGATTCTGAAGCAGGTCCCCGGACTCCAGCTCTTCCGCCGCTCCGATTCGACGAGCGGTCACCCCACCAGCCAGGGCGTCACTTTGAGATCGCTCGGCGGCAATGCATCCAGCCGCGCCTTGCTCGTTCTCGACGGAGTGCCGCAGGCGGACCCGTTCGGCGGCTGGGTCAATTGGCCCGCTTACGACCCGGCGGGCCTGGAGAGCGTCCGCGTTGTGCGCGGGGGCGGAAGCGTTCCCTATGGCCCGGGAGCGTTGGCCGGAGTCATCGAGATGAGCAGCCTCGCCAAGGCGGGGTTGAGCGGCTCGGCCGAAGCGGGAAGCCGCGAATCGCTTCACGGCCACGTCTATGCTGGCGAGCAGGTCGGGACCGGGTTGTTGACCATCGACGCGCAGGGCGGACGAAGCCACGGATTCGTGCCGCTCACCCAAGGCACGCGCGGCCCCGTGGACGAAGCTTCCCCCTATCGCGAAGGCAGCGTTCGCACGCGCTGGCTTTCGCCGATCGCGAACGGGGTCGAACTGCAGGCAAGCGGGCTGGCCTTTATCGATACGCGCAACCGCGGCGTCCCCTTCACCGGCAACCGCACGCGCGGCGCCGACGCCTCGCTTCGGGTGGTGGGAAGCGGCCGCTGGCAATGGTCGGCCACCGGCTATGCCCAGTGGCGCAACTTCAAGAGCAGCTTCGCCAGCGTCAACGACCAGCGAACGGAGGCCCACCGTGTCGCGCTGCAGGATTCGGTGCCTTCGCGCGGGCTCGGCGGAAGCGTCGAGCTTCGCCCGCCCGCAATCGGCGGCGTGGAATTGCGTGTCGGCGCCGATGCACGATTCACCAGCGGCCATTCCCACGAACTCTATCTGTTCGAGGCAGGCGAACCCACCCGGCGGCGGCTTTCCGGCGGCAGCAGCGCCACTGAGGGCCTGTTTGCCGAGGCGACGTGGAGCGAGGGTCCGCTGACGCTGAGCGGCGGCGGCAGGATCGACCATTGGAGCATCGCCGACGGCGATTTGCAGGAGTGGGAGATTGCGTCGGGCGCGAGCCTGCGAAACGACAGCTTCCCGAGCCGAAGCGGCTGGCGGCCGACGGCGCGCGCGGGCGCGCTGTTCGCAGCGAACAAGAGCATCGATCTGCGCGCGGCTGCCTATCTCGGCTGGCGGATGCCGACGCTGAACGAGCTGTTCCGCCCCTATCGCGCCGGCGCTGACGCGACGGCCGCCAATGCGCTGCTCGACCCCGAGAGGCTGGCCGGAGCAGAGGCGGGCGTGCGATTCCACCGCTCCGGCATCGAGTTCGAGCTGACCGGCTTTGCCAACCGCCTTTCCGGAGCGATCGCCAACGTCACGCTTGCGCAGGGGCCCGGCCTGTTTCCGGGCGTCGGTTTCGTCAGCGGCGCGTACCGGCAAAGACAGAACCTGGACTCGGTCGACGTCCGCGGAGTCGAAGCGTCGGGGCGGGTGAACCGCGGACCGTGGTCGCTCCGGCTGGGATCCAGCTACAGCGACGCGACCGTTCACGCGAGCGGAGCGGCAGCTGCGCTCAGCGGACTTCGGCCCGCGCAAACGCCGCAGCTGGTGCTGACCGGCGAGTTGGGCTGGAGCCGTGGCGGGCGGACCGTGTCGCTGCTCGTTCGGCACTCGGGCGCGCAGTTCGAGGACGACCTCAACCAGCTGCGGCTCCCGCCGGCGACGACTGTGGACGCCTTCGCCGCCTGGCCGATCGCGCACCGGCTGCAGCTGGTCGCGCAAGCCGAAAACCTGTTCGACGCGACCGTCATCGCCGGGGCCGACACCGACGGGACCTTGGAGCGGGCAACCCCGCGGACGCTTTGGATAGGGCTTCGTTTCAGCGACCTCTGAGCAGCGGCAGCTTTGTCGTTAACCTGCATCAGGACCGTGAACTGCCGTGGCGGCAGCCGCGTTTTCCTTTCCTCTTCGCGCCGTTGCGTAGTGCGACAAATCAGCGAGGAAACGACCATGGCCGACAGCAAGAGCCGTCCTTCAAAACGCGGGTTTGCGGCGATGAGCCCGGAAAAGCAGCGCGAAATTGCTGCCAAGGGAGGGCGCGCCAGCCATGGCGGCGGAAGGCGCCCGAACAGCGCGATGGCGAGCAGCCGCACAGGTCGATAACCGCGCGTAACGAGCAACTGCCGCCCCAAACTCGCGTTGAAGGCGGCGATGTACCGTTCCGATCTCGATACCCGCGACAAGAGCGGCGCGATTGCCGCCGTCATCGCGATTCACATCGCGCTCGTATTCGCGCTCCTCCACCTGTCGGGGAAGATGCAGGGAATCGAGAAGCAGGGCGTGCTTCGGGTTTTCGACGTGACCCAGGCGCCCTCGCCGCCTCCCGAACAGCCGGTGGAGAAGCCGAAGCCCAAGGAGAAACCGCAGCCGCAGCAGGCGAAAAGAGCCCCCAGCGAGAAGAACATCAAGTCGCAGGCGACGGAGGTGGCGGCTCCCCGGCCGGAGATTTCGCTTCCCGTACCGGTGCCGATGGAGGCGAGCACGACGCCCAACGAGGGCGTGCAGGCAACGCAGGGCGCATCGGATGTCGTCGGGCCGGGCACGGGCGCGGGAGGATCGGGGACGGGAACCGGCGGAGGCGGCAGCGGAAGCGGTGGCGGCGGCGATGGCGGCTATGTCGTTCCGCCGCGGCTACTGACTCCCGTGCTTCGCGGCCGCGACTTTCCGCAACAGCTTCTGCGCCGCTGGCCGCGCGGCGCGCAATTGTTCCTGCGGTTAAGGATCGACTCCGGCGGCGGCGTCACGCAGTGCATCGTCGACAGGGGAACGGGCGTGGCGGCGATAGATTCGAGCGTTTGCGACCTCGTCCAGCAGCGGTTTCGCTATTCGCCCGCGCGCAACGCTTCCGGACAGGCGGTTGCCGGATGGGCCGGATACCGGCAAGTGCCACCGCGTTAACTATGCGGGAGACGAAAGAGACATGATCGAAGCCGAATGGTGGGACTACGACGACCCCGAAGAGATGGCCGAGGCGGTTGCCGGCGACATCGGCTTCATTGTCGAAAGCGCGCTCGACGCCCGCGATTCCGCGCTCATCGCGCTTGCCGCAGACGAAACCGCCTGTTCGATCTTTCCGAAAATCGCCGAGGCGGCCGTGGCCTGGAAAAAGGTGATGGTGATCCCGACCGACGACAGGCTGGTCGCGGTCGACAGCGACGACAGCAAGGCGAAGGCAATTGCCAAGGCCTTCCTGCCGAAAGGGGCACGCGTGGTCCCGATCGCCACGCCGCTGGACGATTACCGAGCCGCCGGCAACTCGGCTGACGCGCGATTGCAGGACCTGCCGTGGCCGCCCGACCTCGTGTGGCTAAGCGTCGGCGAAGACGGGACAGCGGCCGGCATTGCCGCCGGACCGGATTTCCAGGACGCGCTCGATGCGCCCAAAGCCCGCCGCGCGGTCGGCGTAAAGCCGGACGACGGAGAGCCCGAAGTGACCCTCACCCGGGCGTCCATACTGGCAGCGCGAACCATCCTCATCACCCTTCGCGGCGAGGATGCCAAGGACATGGTCGAAAAGGCAATCGCCGACGGCCACTCGTCCAAGCTGCCGATTGGCCGAGTGCTCGCCGAAGCCGAGCAGCCGATCGACATTCACTGGTGCCGCTAGGCTAGATCTCCTCCAGCTTCCGCCCCTTCGTCTCGGGGAGGAACAGCAGCGAGACGACCACCGAAATGCCGGTGAAGATCGTCGCGTACCATAGCCCGGAATAGATGTTTCCGGTCGCAGCGACGATCGCGAAGCTGGTGACGGGGAGGAATCCGCCGACCCAGCCGATCCCGAAGTGATAGGGGAAGGACATGGCGGTGTAGCGGACCCGGGTCGGGAACATTTCGACCAGGGCCGCCGCCTGCGGGCCGTAGAGCGCCGTCGCGCCGACCACGAACAGGAGCAGGATGACAACCAGCAGCGGCAGGTTCATCTCCGCCGGATCGGCTTTCGCCGGATAGCCCGCGCCATGAAGCGCCGACGCAATTCGCTCGCCCTCGCTCGTTTTGAGTTGCTTCAGATCGGATGCCGAAAGGCCGGCGCCGCTGGTCACCGGAACGGCGTTGGCGCCGACCAGCACGCGAGCCTGGCCATCAGGCGAGCGCCGCGTGGAATAGGAAATTCCGCGGCTGATGAGCGCGCTCTTCGCAATGTCGCAGCCGCTGGTGAATTCCGCCGTCCCGACAGGGTCGAACTGGGCCGAGCAGGTCGCTGGGTCGCTTTCGACGACGACCGGCGTCGTCCGTTGCGCCTGGACGAGAGCGGGATTCACGGATTGGGCAATCCAGTGCGATCCGGGGAAGTAGAGCACCAGCGCAAGCGCCATTCCGCCGACGATGATCGGTTTCCGCCCGATCCTGTCCGACCACCAGCCGAAGAAAACGTAGAGCGGCGCGCTGACCACTGTCATCACGACGAGCAGCAGGTCCTTCATCGACGCGGGCATGCCGAGCGATTTTTCGAGGAACACCTGAATGTAGAAGAAGGTGAAGTACCAGACCGCGCCCTGGGCGAGCATGACTCCGAAGAAAGCGACCAGGACCCGCTTGAGATTGTCGCGCCGTCCGAACGCCTCTCGAAGCGGCGCCTTGGTCACCTTTCCCTCTTCCACCAGCCGGGCGAACTCGGGGCTTTCCGAAAGCTTGAGCCGCATCCACAGCGACACGCCGAGAAGGAATACCGACACCAGGAACGGGATTCGCCATCCCCACGCATCGAACGCCGATTCGCCCATCCAGCTTCGAGACACGAAGATGACCAGCATCGCCGCCAGAAGGCCGAACGAGGCGGACGACTGGATCCAGCCGGTGGCGCTTCCGCGATTGGCAACCCGGGCATGTTCGGCGACGTAGATCGCCGCTCCGCCATATTCGCCGCCAAGCGCGATTCCCTGCAAAATCCTGAGCAGGATGAGCAGGGCCGGAGCCAGCGCGCCTGCCTGCGCATAGGTCGGAAGAAGCCCGATCAGGAAGGTCGCCCCGCCCATGAGGCTGACGGTGACGAGGAACGCGCCCTTGCGGCCGAGACGGTCGCCGACCACACCGAAGATGAGCGCGCCGAGCGGGCGGAACGCAAAGCCGGCGGCGAACAGGCCGAGCGCCGCGATCAGGGCGGGCGTCGGATCGAGCGCGGAAAAGAAGGCCTTGCCGATCACCGGCGCAAGCGATCCGAAGATGAAGAAGTCGTACCATTCGAAGGCGGTGCCGGCGGACGAGGCTATGACGACCCGAGTCATCGACCAGGGCCTGTGGTGGTGCGGTTCCGCTACGCTTGCCATGCTTACTCCCCCTCCCGCTGGTCAGAGGGATAGCGGCAGAAGCGCAACGCGCAACCTGCGGAGGCAACGCGCCGTAGGTTCACACGCTCTATTATTGGCGAGTGTTCTGCGGCAGTCCCCGACGCAGGTAATCGACAACTGCCCAAGTCTCCTTTGGAGAGAGTGAATCCTTGAATGGGGGCATTGCTGTCCCGAACTGCTGTCCTCCCTCAGCGATGCTCCAGTACAGATAGCCGTCCGACTGACCCATTCGCGTGCGCTCGAGCAGCGCCAGGTTTGCCGGAGCCGGATTGAGCTGTTCGCCGACTGGCCCATCACCTTCGCCCTGTGGTCCGTGACAAGCTTCGCAGTTTTGCCGGTATACGCGCGCGCCTCGCTGCAGCGTTGCCGCCGTATTGGGCAGCGGGTCGCGCATGGATCGGTACGGCTCTGGAATCCCATTTAGCATGACAAAGTGATGGCGAACGGAGCTGCCGGCCATCATGCCCCGACCCATCATTCCCTGGCCCATCATGCCGGATCCCACCCCCTGCGTCGGCTGAGCTGCCCTTGTGGGCTGCTCGCGGTTCGCAGCGGACTGGTTGCAGCTCGCTGCAACGGGTACACAGACGAGAATGAGTGCCGTCCAGAGTCCGACGTGCATGCCACACCTCTCGGAAGTGAAACTACGCCGCTTCAAGCCGAGTGGCAAAAGGCCGCCGGTCGAGTTTACTGCCGCCCGGCCACCAGGGCGTCGACCACCGACGGATCGGCGAGGGTGGATGTATCGCCGAAGCCACTGTCCGCGCCTTCCGCGATCTTTCGAAGGATGCGGCGCATGATCTTGCCCGAGCGGGTTTTCGGTAATGCCGGAGCGAAGTGGATCGTCTCGGGCGCGGCCATTCCGCCGATATCGTGGCGCACCTCCTGCACCAGCTCCTTGCGGAGAGCATCGTCGCCTTCTTCGCCCGAATTGAGCGTGACGAACGCGTAGATGGCCTGCCCCTTGATGTCGTGCGGGACGCCGACCACCGCGGCCTCGGCGACTTTCGAGTGGGCGACCAGCGAGCTTTCGACTTCCGCCGTCCCGATGCGGTGGCCCGAGACGTTGATCACGTCGTCCACGCGTCCAGTGATCCAGTAATAGCCGTCCGAGTCCCGCCGGCAGCCATCGCCGGTGAAATACAGGCCCGGATAGGTGGTGAAATAGGTCTGGAAGAAGCGCTCGTGATCGTCCCACACGGTGCGCATCTGGCCGGGCCACGAGCTCGCGATGCACAAATTGCCGCTGGCGACGATGCCCAGCACATTGTGATTGGCGTCGAGAAGCAGTGGCTTGATTCCAGGCAGCGGCCGGCTTGCCGACCCCGGCTTCATCGGAGTCGCTCCCGGGAATGGCGAAATGAGGATTCCGCCGGTTTCGGTCTGCCACCAGGTGTCGACGACCGGGCACCGCTCGTCCCCGACCACGCGCCAATACCATTCCCAGGCCTCGGGATTGATCGGCTCACCCACCGTGCCGAGCAGCCGCAGCGAACTTCGGCTGTGAGCTTTGACCGGCTCGTCTCCTTCCCGCATCAGCGCGCGGATGGCGGTCGGCGCGGTGTAGAAAATGGTCACGCCCAGCCTGTCCACCGTTTCCCAGAAGCGCCCGAAGTCCGGGTAATTGGGAACCCCGTCGAACATCACGCTGGTCGCGCCCATCGCAAGCGGCCCGTAGACGACGTAGGAGTGGCCGGTAATCCATCCGATGTCGGCGGTGCACCAGAAGACGTCGTCGCGACGGTAGTCGAAAATCCATTCGAACGTGGTCGCCGCCCAGACGGCGTAGCCGCCGGTGGTGTGGACCACGCCCTTCGGCTTGCCCGTAGAACCGGACGTGTAGAGGATGAACAGCGGATCCTCTGCGTTCATCACCTCCGGCTCGCACTCGCTCGAGAGCTGGTCGCGAACGGCGGAGTAGCTGATGTCGCGGCCGGCCTTCATCGGGATATCGGCGCCGGTGCGGGTGACGACGATGACGGTCGCGACGTCGCGCTCCTGCAGAGCCTCGTCGACATTGGCCTTGAGCGGAATGCGCTTGCCGCCGCGAACACCCTCGTCAGCGGTAATGACGCAGCAGGCGTCGCAATCGACGATCCGCCCGTGCAGGCTTTCGGGCGAGAATCCGCCGAACACGACCGAGTGGATGGCCCCGATCCGGGCGCAGGCCAGCATCGCGGCCGCCGCTTCCGGGATCATCGGCATGTAGATCATCACGCGGTCGCCGCGACGAACGCCGCGCGACTTCAGCAGGTTGGCAAAGCGGCAGGTCTCCTCGTACAGCTCGCGATAGGAGACTCGGCGGCCTTCGCCCGGCTCGTCGGCCTCGAAGATAAGCGCGGTTCGATCGCCGTCGCTTTCAAGATGCCGGTCGAGGCAGTTGACGGAGAGGTTCAGCTGGCCGTCGGCATACCATTCGATGTGAAAATGCTCTTCGTCGAACGACCAGTCGCCGGCCTTCGACGGGGCCTTGATCCAGTCGAGCCGCTTCGCCTGGTCGAGCCAGAAGCCGTCGGGGTCGTGTTCGGCGCGGTCGCGCATCGCCGCGACGTCCGCCTTGCGGATTTTCGCATCGAAGCCGTCAGGAACCGGGTGCACCCTCTCAGGCATCGTTCGCCACCTCGCGAGCGCGCTCAAGAACGCGTTTCGCCTGATCGAGATGCGGACGGTCGGCCATTCGGCCGTCAACGGCGACCGTGCCCGAATGAGGATGCGCTTCGAACGCGGCGACGATCGCCTCGGCGTCGGCGATTTCCTTCTTCGAGGGCGTGAAAGCGGCGTTGATCACCGCCACCTGGTCCGGATGGATGGCGAGCTTGCCCGTAAAGCCTTCGCGCCGCGCCGCCTCGGCCTCCGCCTTGAGCCCGGCGGAATCGCGAAAGTCCGCGAACACGCCGTCGACCGGCTGCACGCCGGCGGCGACAGCTCCCGCAAGGCATAGCGACCGGGCGAGACGGTAGGTGAAGGCAAGTTCTCCGGAGGAATCGTACTTGGAGGACGCGCCCAGCGCAGCGGACAAATCCTCGGCGCCCCAGCTCATCGCTACCAGGGGGGACTTGGGATCGCGGTACGACAACAGGTTGAAAAGGCTAGCCGCGGTTTCCGTGACGATCGCGTGGATGGGAATGTTGCCGGTGCGGTGGGCGAGCTGGACGATGTCGGACCCGCTTTCCGCCTTCGGAAGGACGACGCCGGTGATGTCGCCGCGCGAAATCAGCTCGAGGTCCTCCTTGTGGAACTCGCTTCCGATCGGGTTGATTCGAACCCACCAGGCTGGCCCGCCGCTGCGCTTCGGCAGCGCCTTGACGATGTCGCGGGCGTCGGACTTGCGGGCGGGGACGACGCTGTCCTCTAGATCGAGAATGATGGCGTCGGCGTTGCTGTCGATCGCCTTCGCGACCTTCTTTTCGCTGTCCGACGGGACGAAGAGCCAGCTTCGAGGCTGGTGGATCATTGGGGAGCCTTGAGCAGGAGCGCAGTGCGGGTGCATTCGCAAACGAGGTCGTCGCGCTGGTTGAAGCTTCGGTGCGCCCAGGTGACGATTCCGGCGTTCGGCCGCGATTTCGATTCGCGGACGGCAATGCATTCGGTTTCGCTTCGAAGCGTGTCGCCGATGAACACCGGGTTCGGGAACTTCAGCGCATCGTATCCGAGGTTGGCGACCAGCGTGCCCATCGTGGTGTCGGCAACGCTGACCCCGATCATCAGCCCGAAGGTGAAGACGGAATTCACCAGCGGCATTCCGAACTCCGACTGCGAGGCGGCGTCGTGGTCGAGGTGCATCGGCTGCGGGTTATGCGTGAGCGTGGAGATGAGGACGTTGTCGGTCTCGGTGACGGTTCGGCGGATCGGATGGTCTATCCGGTCGCCGACACTCCATTCCTCGAAATAGCGTCCGCTCATCCGTTCCTCGTTAGGCCAGAGCTACGGCAGTTGCCAAGCGGGCGCCGCCGCCGACTGCCACGAGCGGATGGATTCACTGGGCGCGACGAGCATCCACACGTTGAGCGCCAGATTATCGCGGATGACCAGAAGCGGGATGGCTTCGAGCAGGACGAGGAGGAGGAGCGCCGACCACAGCGGAAGCTTGCGCGCGGCGAGGAAGCCCGCCGCCATCATCGCAATGTCGCTAAGCGAATTGAGCACCGAATCGCCAGTGTAGCCAAGCGCAGCCGTCGCTTCCCGGTAGCGGTCGATGACCATTGGAGTGTTTTCGACGATTTCCCAGGCCGATTCGACGGCGAGCGCGACGAGAAACCGCCATTCGATCGGCACCCTTCGCGCGAGCAGCCAAAGCAGCGCGTAAAAGAGGAGCCCGTGGACGACATGGCTGGCGCTGTACCAGTCGGCGAGCATCTGGCTCTGGGTCGGACCGGCCGGCCCCCACAGATCGACTCGCCCGCAGGTGCAGATGGGGGGCCTCCCCATTGCCAGCAGGACGACGGCGGCCGAAGCGACCAGCAGGCCTGCCGCAACCGTGGCCCGGGAACGGCGTTTCATCGGCGATGCGTAGCAGAGACGCCGCGCTTGCAAAGCCTGTCCGTTGGGAGGAACAGTCCATAAATGCTGCGCGCCTACGGTCCCGACTGCAAAGGTGAAGTCGTTGATGCGGAGCGGGAGAAAATCCCGTCCGGAGCGACCTGGATCGACCTCGAGGAGCCCACTCGCGAGGAAGAGGAGCTGGTCGAAAACTGCCTCGGCCTCGCCGTGCCGACGCCCGAGGAAATGGCCGAGATCGAGCCGTCGAGCCGACTCTATTCACGCGATGGCGCAATCTACATGACCATCAGCGTCCTTTACGGCGTGGAGGATAACGAACCGGGAAGCGCACCGATGGGATTCGTCCTTTCCGACGATCGGCTGGTGACTGTCCGTTACGTCATGCCAAAGCCGATTCGCGCCTTTTCGGAAAGCGTTCGGCGCGATCCGGAACTCGCATCCGATTCGCTGAGCGCGCTTTGCGGCTTGCTCGATGCCATCGTCGACCGGCTGGCGGACGAGCTCGAAAAGGTCGCCGAGGAAATCGAGAAGATTTCCAGCCACATTTTCTCGCCGACCGTCGACGCTCGCCGAATCCCGACCGAGCGTCTCACCGCGCTCCTGACACGGATCGGAAAGACGCAGCTGCTTCTCGCCAGGATCCGCGAAACGGAGACGAGCACCAATCGGGCGCTAAGCTTCCTCAGCGGCACGCCGCGCTTGCGGTCGCGAAAGGCCGCCGACGCCCGCGAGCATGTCGCCAGCCTGACGGCCGACACGTCGTCGCTCGGGGACCACAGCAGCTTTCTCGCCAACCACCTCTATTTCCTTCTCGATGCCGCCGTCGGGATGATCAGCATCGAGCAGAATGCGGCGATGAAGCTCTTTTCCTGGGCGGCCCTGGTGCTTCTTCCGCCGACGGTCATCGGTGCCATTTACGGTATGAATTTCCGCTACATGCCGGAGCTGCAGTGGCACCTCGGCTATCCGTTCGCGCTCGCGCTGATGGCAGCGAGCGCAGTGCTTCCGATGTGGTACCTGAAGCGGCGCGGGTGGCTTTAGGCTTCGATCTTGTCGGGGACGAGCGGCGGCTGGTCCGGGGCCTCGGGGCCGCGGCGGCGGGCAAGCGCACCGTAAGCGAGGGCCAGCTGCCCGGCGACTTCCGCATCCAGGCCTTCGTCACGACAGAAGGCGGCGGCACGCGCCTCTTCTGCGCGGCGTCGGAAGTAGTCGCGGTCATGCGCCATTCGGCAGTCCCTCCTTTGGCCCTATCTTACCGCAAAAGCCCTTCGCGCGGGACCCGGTCGGGCTCACCCCATCCCGCGATGGGAGCGATTAAACGCATGCGCAACGACCTCCCGCCGGCGTGCTCGCGACTGGCCCTCCATTGAGCGACGAAAGCGGCCACCAGGACCCGGGCCGGCGGGGAGACCGGCGGAGTTCGCGGGCGGTGGCCCGGCATGCGAAGCGGAAGCTCCAACTCGCCATCGGCCGGCTTGGCCCGGGGCTGATCACCGGCGCGGCCGACGACGATCCGAGCGGGATCGCCACCTACTCGCAGGCCGGTGCGCAGTTCGGGCTCGATATGCTGTGGACGGCGGTCGTCAACTTCCCGCTCGCGGCTGCCGTACAGCTGATCTGCGCGCGAGTCGGGCGAGTCACCGGCAAGGGCCTGACCGCGAACCTTCGCCAGATCTTCCCCGGCTGGGCGGTGGCCCTGCTGGTGATGTCGCTGTTCGTTGCAAACACGGTCAATATCGGCGCCGACCTTGCCGCCATCGGCGCCGCCGCCGAGCTCCTGGTCGGGTCAGGGCAGCTATGGTTCACCATTTTTGCCGCCGTGATATCGACGGTGTTGCAGCTTTTCGTCCCCTATCACCGCTACGTCCGCTACCTGAAATGGCTGACCCTCGTGCTCGTCGCCTATTTCGGAGTTGCGCTGGCGGTGCATATCGACTGGGGCGAGGTGCTCACGCGGACGTTCCTGCCGCAAATCACGCTTTCGGTCAGCTGGCTGACTGTCCTGGTCGCGGTCTTCGGGACCACGATCAGCCCCTACCTCTTCTACTGGCAGTCGTCGGAAGAGGTCGAGAACATGGAGCTCAAGCGCCGGCCCGATCTCAAGCACGCCGACCCGGCCGCCGGCCGCCACGAGATCAGGCGAATCCGCATCGACACGCTCGCGGGCATGGCGTTCGCGCACCTCGTCTTCTTCTTCATCGTGCTGACGACGGCAGTCACTCTCAATCGCGCCGGAATGACGGACATCCAGACGTCGGCACAGGCGGCCGAAGCGCTGCGCCCGATTGCCGGCCAGTTCGCCTTCCTCCTTTTCAGCCTCGGGATCATCGGCACGGGTTTCCTGTCGCTGCCGGTCCTCGCCGGATCGACCGCTTACGCCGCTGCCGAGCTGATGCAGTGGAAGGAAGGGCTCGAGAAAGCGGTGCCCGACGCAAAGGGCTTCTACGCAGTCATCGCCTTGTCCATGCTCGTCGCGCTCGGCGTAATCTTCTCGCCGGTGAGCCCGTTCAAGGCGCTGTTCTGGACTGCGGTGCTGAACGGAATCATCTCGGTTCCGATTCTCGGCGCCACAATGGTCCTCGCCAGCCGGAAGGACGAGATGGGCGACTTTGCCGCGCCATTCTGGGAGCGTTTTTTCGGCTGGGTGGCGACGGTCGTCATGGGATTGGGTGCAGTGGCGATGATTTTCTCGCCCTCGTTTAGAACCTCTTCCTTTGCGGGCGCGTTGCCCCATTGCTAAGGCGCGTCGGAACCGCGCACCCGGTACAGCACCGAACCCAAGGAACGAGAATGACGCCGACCGGCCAGAATAGCCTCAACACCCGCTCGACCCTCGATGTAAAAGGGAAGTCCTACAGCTATTTCTCGCTCAAGAAGGCGGGCGAGACGCTTGGCGACATCTCGCGCCTTCCCTTCTCGATGAAGGTCCTGCTCGAGAACCTGCTTCGCTTCGAAGACGGTCAAACGGTTACGCCCAAGGACCTGCAGGCGATCGCGGACTGGCTGAAGGAGCGGCGGATCAACCGCGAAATTCAGTACCGTCCGTCACGAATCCTCCTGCAGGACTTCACCGGCGTGCCGGCGGTCGTCGACTTGGCTGCAATGCGCGACGCGATGCGCTCGCTCGGCGGCGACCCGCAGAAGATCAACCCGCAGGTTCCGGTCCACCTGGTCATCGACCACAGCGTCATGGTCGACGAATTCGGGACGCCCAAGGCCTTCGCGAAGAATGTCGAGTTCGAATATGAGCGGAATTTCGAGCGCTACCAGTTCCTCAAGTGGGGAAGCGAGGCGTTCGACAATTTCAAGGTCGTTCCGCCCGACACCGGCATCTGCCACCAGGTCAACCTCGAGCATATCGCGCGCTGCGTGTGGACCAGCGAGACAGACGGCGAGACGTTCGCTTATCCCGACACATTGGTGGGGACCGACAGCCACACGACGATGATCAACGGGCTCGGCGTGCTCGGCTGGGGAGTCGGCGGGATCGAGGCCGAAGCGGCAATGCTCGGCCAGCCGATTTCAATGCTCGTCCCTGAAGTCGTCGGATTCCGGCTCGACGGTGAGCTCAACGAAGGAATCACCGCCACCGACCTGGTTCTGACCGTCACGCAGATGCTTCGCAAGAAGGGCGTGGTCGGGCGATTCGTGGAATTCTACGGCCCCGGGCTCGACAAGCTGCCGCTAGCCGACCGGGCGACCATCGCCAACATGGCGCCGGAATATGGCGCGACGTGCGGGTTCTTCCCAATTGACGAACGCACCTGCGAGTATCTGAAGCTGACCGGCCGCGACGAAGAGCAGATCGACCTCGTCCGTGCCTATTGCAAGGCGCAGGGCCTGTGGCGCGACGAAAGCTCGCCCGAGCCGCTCTTCACCGACACGCTCGAGCTCGACATGAGCACGATCGAAGCCTCGCTCGCCGGTCCCAAGCGGCCGCAGGACCGCGTCCTGCTCAGCGAGCTCGACGAGTCCTTCAACAAGGATTTGAAAGAGACCTACGGCAAGGAAGAGGATCCGCGGGTTCCGGTCAAAGGCGAAGAGCATGACGTCGGCAACGGCGACGTCGTCATCGCAGCGATCACGAGCTGCACCAACACGTCCAACCCGTCGGTCCTCATCGGTGCCGGGCTGGTGGCCCGCAAGGCGCGCGAGAAGGGTCTGCAGGTCAAGCCGTGGGTGAAGACTTCGCTCGCGCCAGGAAGCCAGGTCGTCACCGACTACCTCAACGAAACCGGCCTCAGCGAAGATCTCAACGCGCTCGGCTTCGACCTCGTCGGCTATGGCTGCACCACCTGCATCGGCAATAGCGGCCCGCTTCCCGAGCCGATTTCGAACGCGGTGAACGAGCACGACCTCGTCGCCGTCAGCGTACTTTCCGGCAACCGCAATTTCGAAGGCCGTGTGTCCCCCGACTGCCGGGCGAACTATCTCGCCTCGCCGCCGCTCGTCGTCGCCTACGCGCTCAAGGGGACGGTCCGATCGGACATGATCGAGGAGCCGATCGGCACGTCGTCGTCCGGCGATCCCGTTTACCTCAAGGACATCTGGCCCTCGAACGAGGAAATTCGCGCGCTCGTCGACGCGCACGTCCATTCGGACATGTTCCGAAAGCGTTATGCCGACGTCTATCGCGGCGACGAGCGCTGGCGTGCAATCGACGTCACCGGCGGCGACACCTACGCGTGGCCGCCGAAATCGACCTACATCCAGAACCCGCCATACTTCACGGGCATGACGATGGACGCCGCGCCGCCCCAGGATATCGAGCGCGCGCGCCCGCTGGCGGTGTTCGGCGATTCCATCACCACCGACCACATCTCCCCCGCCGGCGCGATCAAGCCGGACAGCCCGGCGGGCCGCTACCTGCTCGAGCACGACGTCTCGCGCGGCCAGTTCAACAGCTACGGATCGCGGCGCGGCAACCATGAAGTGATGATGCGCGGCACCTTCGCCAACATCCGCATCCGTAACAAGATGCTGGACGACGTCGAGGGCGGTTACACCCGCTATGCGCCGACCGGCGAAGTGATGCCGATGTACGATGCGGCCATGCTCTACAAGCAGGACGAGCGGCCGCTGGTCGTCATCGCGGGCAAGGAATATGGCACCGGCAGCTCGCGCGACTGGGCCGCCAAGGGCACGATCCTGCTCGGCGTCCGTGCCGTCATCGCCGAGAGCTTCGAGCGGATCCACCGGTCGAACCTGGTCGGGATGGGCGTACTTCCGCTGCAGTTCAAGGATGGCGACAGCGCCGAAAGCCTGGGACTGACCGGCAAGGAAAAGTACACGATTTGCGGGCTTGCCGATCTCAAGCCGAGACAGGATGTCGAGGTGCGCGTGATCCCCGACGAGGGCGACGAATTCACCTTCACGGCGCGGTGCCGCATCGACACCTACAACGAGCTCGAATATTTCAAGGCCGGCGGCATTCTGCAGTACGTGCTGAGAAGGCTCGCCGCCTGACCGCGACGGATATTGCCATCGAGGCTGCCGGCTGGGGCGGAGCCGGGCTCATCCTGCTCGGCTACCTGCTCATCTCGCTTGGCAAGCTGACCGGGCGATCGCCGGCGTTTCAGTGGATCAACGTGCTTGGCGCGACAGGCTTCGTCATCAACGGCTGGTGGCATCGCGCCCTTCCGGTCGTCGGGCTCAATATCGTGTGGGTGTTGATCGGAGTCGTAACGCTTATCCGGATTCAGCAGCGGCAAGGGCGGGCTTGAGCCAATCAGGTACGATCGCTCCGTCGAGATCGTCAATGCGCCGGTGCTCAACCGCCAGACCAAGTTCGCTGTAGAGGGCTTTCGTCCTTTTGCCTTCCTCGCCGGTCGGAACAACCACTAGCCGGCGGTTGACCTTGCTGCGCCAATTCATCCGGGCGGTATTTTCCTGGCCAACGAAGCAGCCCTTGGTGAAGCTGACGCCGTTTAATTCGGCCGCATTGCACTCCAGCCACAAGATGTCGCCGAGCTCTTCGCGGCCCTCGCAGACGCCGAGCCGTAGCCGGTGTTCGAGCCAGCCGCGCGCAGACTCGTCGGCGGGACCGAGCCAGCGGCGGCCAAGCGCGGCAAGGCGGGGGTCGGCAACGCCATCGCCGCCGTCGATGGACCAGTGGACGGCAAGACTCGAGTCACGGCCGATTTCGATGTTGCGCCGGAGCCGATAGATCGAAAGCCGCTTCGCCAGGTCGTCGGCTTCGTCGGCGGCGCAATCGACGAGGATGTCGTCGCCATCGGCCCACAGCAGAAAATCGAACAGGCACTTGCCCTGAGCGGTCAGCAAGCCCGCCCACACGGGAAGCGGGCCGGTAACGTCGTTCGTTACCAGCCCCTGGAGAAAGGTGCGCGGATCGTCGCCTGAAATTCGCAGGACGGCACGATCGGTGAGGGTGGTGGCAGCCATGGTGCATGAGGTAAGGAGCCGCCGTGCAAAGCGAAACCCTGACCATTCGGCGCCCCGACGACTGGCACGTCCATTTCCGCGATGGCGAAATGCTAAAGCTGGTGGCGCCGTTCACCGCGCGTCAGTTCGCCCGCGCGATCGTCATGCCCAACCTGTTGCCGCCGGTGACTCAGATCGGGCAGGCTGCCGCCTATCGCCAGCGCATTTGGGACGCGGCGGGGACGCACTTCCGTCCGCTGATGACCTGCTACCTGACCGACGAAAGCGACGGCGACGTGGTCGAGCACGGGTTCAACGACGACGTGTGGGTCGCGGCCAAGCTCTACCCGGCCAACGCAACCACCAACTCCGCCTTCGGAATAACGAACGTCCGCCACCTCTATCCGGTGCTCGAGCGGATGCAGCGCATCGGCATGGTGCTGTGCGTTCACGGCGAAGTCACCGACGCGGAGGTCGATATCTTCGATCGCGAAGCGGTGTTCATCGATCGCGTGCTGGCGCCCCTGTGCCGCGACTTTCCCGAGCTGCGGATGGTGCTCGAACACATCACCACCGAAGAATCGGCCAATTTCGTCGAAGCCGCGGGCCCGAACGTCGCCGCAACAATCACGCCGCACCACCTGACGATCAACCGCAATGCGATGTTCGAGCAAGGGATTCGCCCGCACGCTTACTGTCTTCCGGTCGCCAAGCGGGAAAAGCACAGGACGGCCATTCGCAAGGCGGCGACCTCCGGCTCCACCAAATTCTTCCTTGGCACCGACAGTGCCCCGCACCATCGCGGCGCGAAGGAATCGGGCTGCGGCTGCGCGGGGATATTCAACGCGCCGGTCGCGCTGGAAACCTATGCGACCGTGTTCGATGAAGAAGGCGCGCTCGACAAGCTGGAGGCGTTCGCCTCCGAAAACGGTCCCGTTTTCTATGGCCTCCCGCTCAACGAGGGTACGGTCACGCTCGAGCGCAAGCCGATGCAGGTTCCCGATGCCCTCGGGATGGGCGAGATCGAGTTGGTGCCGTTCCTGGCCGGACGCGAGTTGCCGTGGACGCTGTGCGACTGAATTAGTCGCATTCGCCCGGGTCTGTCCCGCCGGTTCCGCTGGTGCCGATTACCGAACCGAAGTGGCGCTCGACCGCTTCGTAGCAGCCGCAGGAGCGGCGCTTGAGCCCGGCCCGGTCGACGACCTGGATTGCGCCGCGCCGGGTCGAGATGAGCCCCTCGTCCTGGAGAACCCGAACCACCGCATTCACCGTCGTCCGCTGGACTCCGAGCAGTCCGGCGAACGCCTCCTGGGTCAGTGTGATGCGGCTCCCGGCGCGGTCCTGCGCCGTCAGCAACCAGCGCGCCGCCCGCTGCTCGATGGTGTGGAAGCTGTTGCATGCGACCGACTGCATCACCTGCGCGAGGAGGTAATCGGCGAACCGGCAGAAGATGTTGCGGATGTGACCGGAGCGCATTTTCGCGTCCTCGAGCGCCTTGGTCGGCACGCGAAGGGCGGGCCCGGCGACGAGCACCTTCGCCTGCGCGAAAGCCGGTGCGTGGCCGCAGCTTACGATCCCGCCGACGGCGCCTTCGTGACCGATGGAAGCGACTTCGATCGATCGGCCGCTTTCCACGCTGACGACAAGCGAGACCATGGCCGTCTCGAACGGAAAGAAGGACGCGCCGACATTCTCGCCGCGCGGGTGCAGGACCTCACCGGTCTCGAGGTTCACGACGGTTCCAAAAGGTTCGATCAGCGCCCGCGCTTCGGTTGGGAAGGTGGACAGCAGGCGATTGCCCGCGAACGCCTCGTCGAGGCGGTCCAGTTCGTCGAGCGGGGTGCGGTTCATATGCGCAACATTCGCCAGCGCGCTTCTTTGTTCCATCGGCGAAACACCCATCAGAGAGCAACGGCAGGAACGGCCTCTCGATTCCCGACCAAAAGGCAGTCGGCGACCAGGCGCAGCGGGCGCACGTCGACCTCGCTTTGCCGCGCGTCGATGAGCTCGACGAACCGGCGATAGATGTCCGGATACTCGCCGGCCCCGCCGACCCGCTGTTCGACCGAATCGATGAAAAGCCGGGCGCCGCCGTCTGCGAGGACGATTTTCGGGCCGCCTGCGGCCTGCACCGCGATCGTCCATTCCTCGCCCTCGGTCCGGCGCCAGTCGAGGCTGCAGGTCAGCGGTCCGTCGGCGACAGGACTTGCGAAAGCGATCTCGGCCGCCACCGCCGTCTGCGCTCCTTCGGGAATGCTCAGCCACGCGCTGTCGACGAACAAGCTACCGGGGAAGATCGCCGTCGCGATCGAGAGCGCATTGATCCCGGGGTCGAAGACTCCGAAGCCCGCGGGCTGCCATATCCACTCCTGGCCCGGGTGCCATTTGCGGACGTCCTCGTGCCAGCGGATGTCCATCGATTGCACCCGCTTTCCGGCCAGCGCCCGCGCCGCTGCAGCAACGCCCGCGTTATGCCGCGCATGCCAGGTCGCGAACAGGCTCCGCTGCTGCGCTTCGCCGATGCAGGCGAGATCCTGAACTTCCGAAAGCGTTGCGCACGGCGGCTTTTCCAGCAGCACGTGAAGCCCCGCCTCGAGGCAGGCGCGAGCGATTGCGTAGCGGGGCTTGGGCGGCGTGGTGATCGCAACGGCGTCGAGCCCGTCCACCGAGTCCAGCAGCTCGCGCCAGTCGGTGAAGGCTGGTGCGGGCCCTGCTCCCGATCGGCTGGATGTGGCGGCGAGCTCGAGCCGCGGATTGGCTTCGATGGAGGGGAGGTGCTGGTCGGCCGCGATCTTGCCGAAACCGATGATCGCGATGCGGATCGGCCTCATTGGCCCAAGGCCTCGACGTAGGCCCGCGCCTTGCGGGCGGTTTCCTCCGCAGACTGCCCCGGCTTGTAAAGGCCGCCGCCGAGCCCGAACCCGTTCGCTCCGCCGTCGAGCCAGCCGCGCAGCGAATCGGGGGTTATCCCGCCTACGGCAAGGATGGGAACACTGTCGTCAATCACGGCCCGAATAGCCTTGAGCACCTTGGGCGACGCCGCTTCGGCGGGGAAGAGCTTGAGCGCGTGGGCGCCGCAGCCGATCGCTTCGAACGCCTCCGACGGCGTGAAGAAGCCGGGACAGGAGACCAGACCCGAATCGACGCTCGCCGCGATCACTGCCGGGTTTGTGTTCGGAGAGACGACGATCCGCCCGCCCGAGTCGTGAACACGGGCGACATCGCCGGGATCGAGAACCGTCCCGGCGCCGACGAGGGCGCGATTGCCGAACGCCTTCGCAATCCTGCTGATGCTCTCAAACGGCTCCGGCGAGTTGAGCGGCACTTCGATGATCCGAATGCCGCCTTCGAACAACGCCTGCGCAATGCCCTGCGACTCGCCGGGCGTAACCCCGCGAATGATCGCCACCAGCGGGCATTGAGCGAAATAGTGGTCGAAAAGCTCCCTGGGAGTCATGGCTTCAATCTCTCCACGATGCTGCACGCGCCGGCGATGAAGGCGTCCTCTCCGTCGATCTCGACACCCTCGACCCCTGCCTCGGCGAGAGCGGCGCTGTAGAGGCGGGTGAGATCCGCCCGGCCCATTGCGTAGACATTCGACCGGGAAAAGCTTTCGAGCCCCACGCGAACGTCTTCGCCTATCAAGAGCCCGCTGACCAACGAGGCGCCTTCAGCGGCGGACAGCCGGCCGAGGAGAAAGGCGGCACGCGCCTCGAAGAGCTCGGACGTGATCCCTTGTCCGGACAGCCCCCGCCGGACTCCCTCGCGGAATGCGTCGCCGTCGGTCGCCTGGCCGCCGAGCAGCTCCGAAAGGATGCTGCCGTCTTTAAGCAGGTTGAACAGCTCGCCCGTCATGACGGTGCGAAAGCCGTCTATTCGCCCGTTTTGCATCCGCACCCACTTGTTGTGCGTGCCGGGATGGCAGACCAGGCAATCACGCGGGATTGCGCCGCACTCGACCGCACCGAGCAGCTGCACTTCCTCGCCGCGCATGACGTCGCACCGCCCGTTGCTGAAGGAGACACCGGGGACGATCGCGGTCCGCCCCTCCTCGACCCAGGCGAGCGCGCCGGCGAGGTCGTCGATCCCGGCCGGGCAGTGCACGTAGGGCGCTTCGATCCAGCCGCGGTTCGACCCGACCATTCCGGCAAGGAGCATCGGCCGGTCGCCCAGCCGCTCGCGGATTTGCGCGACGGCGGCGTCGAACCCGCCGCGCGCGATCTTCACCACGCCGCTACCGTCTTCCATTTCTCCGGTGCAGGCGCCGTGCGGGCCGATTGCGTAGGCGCGCCGATTGGTGGTCCCCCAATCGACGGTGATGAACCCATCCGCCCAGGCTGCCGATCCGCTCATTTCACGGTGAATAACCGAGCCGGTGGGACATTGCTCCACGCCGTGCGATGCAACCTTGTTGGCTGTGGCCGCTTTTGATTCCAAACGGCCGTCGGCGCAGAGGCCCGGGAGACATACAATCGCCAACTTCATGTTCGCGACCGGGATCGAAAACAGCATCCCGACAATCGATAACGGCAAGACGCGCGTGGACGAGATGGAGCTGGCCGGCCACTACCGGCACTGGCGCGAGGACTTCGATGCCGTCCAGGAGATCGGGATCCATTTCCTTCGCTATGGCCCGCCGATCCACCGCACCTTCCTCGGGCCCGATCAGTACGACTGGGCCTTTGCCGACGAGACGTTCGCCGAGCTCCGGCGCCGGGACATCACGCCGATCGTCGACCTGTGCCACTTCGGAGTGCCGGACTGGATCGGCAATTTCCAGAACCCCGATTTCCCACAGCTGTTCGCGACCTATGCGGCAGCGTTCGCAGAGCGATTTCCATGGGTCCAGCTCTATACGCCGGTGAACGAGATGTTCATTTGTGCAGTCTTTTCCGCCAAGTACGGCTGGTGGAACGAGCAATTGCGGTCGGACCAGGCGTTCGTCACCGCGCTCAAGCACATCGTAAAGGCCAATGTCCTGGCGATGCTTGCGATCCTCAAGCGCCGCGCCGACGCCATTTTCATTCAGTCGGAATCGTCGGAATATTTCCACGCCGACAGCCCCAAGGCGATCCACATCGCCGAGCAGCTCAACAGCCGCCGATTCCTCTCGCTCGACCTCAATTACGGCCGCCGCGTCGACAGCGAGATGTTCGAATATCTGACTGACAACGGGATGACGCGCGAGGAGTATCACTTCTTCCTTCACAACCGGCTGAAGCAGCACTGCATCCTGGGCAACGATTACTACCGGACCAACGAGCATCGCGTGTTCGAGGACGGGCGAACGACCGCGTCGGGCGAAGTGTTCGGCTACACCGAAATCACTCGCCAATATTACGAGCGCTACCGGCTGCCCGTCTTTCACACTGAGACGAACCTCGTCGAGGGCCCCGTCGGCGACGAGGCGGTCCAGTGGCTATGGAAGGAGTGGGCCAACGTGCTCCGGCTTCGCAACGTGGGAATCCCGACCGTCGGCTTCACCTGGTATTCGCTCACCGACCAGATCGATTGGGACACGGCGCTGCGCGAACGCAACGGGCACGTCAATCCGCTCGGCCTCTTCGACCTGGATCGCAACATCCGCAACGTCGGGCGAGCCTACAAGCGCCTCATCAAGGATTGGCGGGAAGTGCTTCCCGCCTCCAGCCTTTGCCTTACCGTGCCGGTCGTGCCGCCGTCGCATTATGCCGGCGAGCACTCGCGCGAGCAGGAGCGCGAAGCGGAGCAGCGGCTGCGCAGAGAGGATGCGGATCGCGGCCCCGAGCCGACCAGCGGAAGAGCGGACAGCTGGGCATGAAGATCGGCCGGATCGAGACGTTCTTCGTCGCGCCGCGCTGGCTGTTCGTCCGGGTCGAGAGCGACGATGGCGCAACCGGCTGGGGCGAGGCCAGCCTGGAGGGCTATGCCGAAGCGGTGGACGGCGCCTTCGAAGCCTTGCGCGATCGGTTCGTCGGCGAGGACCCTTTCCGCATCGAACACATCTGGCAGGTCGGTTATCGCGGCGGATTCTATCGCGGCGGACCGGTGCTGATGAGCGCTCTTGCAGGCCTCGAGCAGGCGCTCTGGGACCTGAAGGGCCGCACGCTCGGGCTCCCGGTGTGGCAAATGCTCGGCGGGCGGGTGCGCGACAAGGTACGCGCTTATTCGTGGATCGGAGGCGATCGCCCGAACGAAATCGCCTCAGCCGCGAAGCTTCGGCGGGAGCAGGGCTTTTCCGCGGTGAAGATGAACGCGACCGCCGAGATGGAGTGGGTCGGGACGCCCAGGCAATTCGACGTCGTCATCGAGCGGGTCGCCGCCGCGCAGGCGGAAGGGCTGGACGTGGGGCTGGATTTCCATGGGCGAGTCCACAGACCCATGGCCAAGCAGCTCGCGAAAGCGCTCGAGCCGCTGGGGCTGTTGTTCGTCGAGGAGCCGCTGCTATCCGACAATCCCGAAGGGCTGCGGCAGATCGCCCAACTCGTCAGCACGCCGATCGCGCTCGGGGAGCGGCTCTACTCACGCTGGGGATTCAAGCCGTTCCTGGAAGCCGGGGCCGTCGACATTATCCAGCCGGACCTAAGCCACGCCGGCGGAATCCTCGAAGTCCGCAAGATCGCGGCCATGGCCGAGGCCTATGACGTTGCCGTAGCACCGCATTGTCCGCTCGGTCCGATCGCGCTTGCTGCGTGCCTGCAGCTTGCCGGCTGCACGCCCAACGTCGCGCTCCAGGAGATGAGCGTCGGGATCCACTACAATGTCGGCGCAGACCTTCTAAGCTATTGCCGAGACAAGAAGCAGCTGACGGCGGAGGACGGCTTCCTCGGCATTCCGGACGGACCGGGGCTCGGAATCGACATCGACGAAGACGCGGTTCGCGAGTCCCACGGTGACCGTCACCGCTGGCGCAATCCAGTGTGGAGCGGTCCCGACGGCAGCTTTGCCGAGTGGTGAGCCGCACTGGCGCCGGATAGCTAGGCGACCTTGCGGACCGGGTCCTTGTCCGTGTCGCCGCAGTCACGGCCGTAGGGGATTTTCTCCAGCCTTTCGCGAAGCTCGTCGAGCTTCGGATCCCCGTCGACCACACCGCCGGTGTAGCGCGCATTGCATGCGGCCTCTTCGGCCGTGAGCTCGCGCAGGTATGTGATGGTCAGCCGCCGCCCGAAAATATCGTCACCGCGAAGCTTGAGCTCGGGCTCGGCATCCTCCGGAAGGCTGTCGCGGATCGCGACCAGCGTGTTGATGAGGCCAGCGAGCGACGTGTAATCGCTGATCTCGATGAAGTCCTTTACGCGTCGAGCCATCTTTCTCCCCCCGTCCCGCGGGGACCAATTATCGTTGCCCGAAATAGCGGCGCAACGCCTGAGAGATGACTTATCCCCAAGAGAGTTTCTTTGCCGTGAACAATCGCGTCAGCCGAGGTTTGGAACGCCGTGGCCAACGACACGATGACCCTGTCTTCCGGCTCGCTGCAACTCGAGCTCAGCCCCTCCGTCGGCGGCGCGATCGCGAGCTTTTCGTGGACGTCGGCCGGTCGATCCTGGCCGATATTGCGCCACGGCCACACTCCTCTCGAAAACGTGCTCGGAGCGGCCTGTTTTCCGCTGGTTCCATTCAGCAACAGGATTCGCGACGGCTGCTTCGAGTTTAGCGGCCGCTCCGTGCGGCTGGCGCCGAACATGAATGGGGACCCGAACCCGCTTCACGGCCAGGGATGGACCAGCGCGTGGAGCGTGGGGCGCGCCTCGAACGACGAGGCGGCGATCGAGTTCGTTCACGACCCCGGCGAGTGGCCATGGGCCTATGAGGCGCGGCAGGAGGTCCGCCTTTCGGCCAACGCACTCCACCTTCGCCTGGCGTGCACGAACCGCTCCCGCGAGCCGATGCCGTGCGGCCTTGGGTTCCACAGCTACTTCCCTTGCGGGCCTGCGACTCGAATCCGAACCCAGGTCGAGCAAGTGTGGACAGTCGACGATGACGTTCTGCCGATCGCGCGCATGCCCGCGGTCGGTCGCTATGCCATCGCCGACGATCCCGCGTGCGGGCGCGGGCTGGACAACGGCTACACAGGCTGGAGCGGCGAAGCGCTGTTCACCGATCGCGACTGGCCGTTCGAAATCGAGCTGTCGTCGCCCCAGGCGCGCTACTTCCAGCTCTATTCGCCCGAAGGGGAAAGCTTTTTCGCCGCCGAACCGGTGACTCACGCCAACGCAGCGCTCAACCAGCCCGAAGAGGAGTGGGCGGCACTCGGGATCCAGCTTCTGGAACCGGGCGAGTCGATGGAGCTTGAGTCGAGGATTGCCGTGAACGAGCGCTAGCAGCCTTGGTTGATACGGCCCGAGACCCCCTATATAGGCCCCGCTCCTGAGCCGCTGCGGAGACGTGGGTGAGTGGCTGAAACCAGCGGTTTGCTAAACCGCCGTACGGGGAATTCCCGTACCGAGGGTTCGAATCCCTCCGTCTCCGCCAGCGGCACAGCTCCCTTGTCATGGATCAATCCGTGCTCGAGCGCGGCAGTGCGAGCAACGAACGCCCGCGCCCATCCGTTGACCTTTCAAAACGGAGAGACTCATGACCAGTAGCAAACAGTCCCGCGAAACAGAGCGCCTCCAGAACGGCGTTTTCCAGCCGAGCCGCGCGGAAATCGCGCGGGAAATGAAGTGCCGGCTGAACCTCAACGACTGCGCCGAGGAACACGACTCGCGGGCCCACGGCAAACCCATTCCCACCATTGAGCTAGCCGATTGCCGGTAACGCCTGGTCGGCGACTCCCCATCTGGAAAGTCCGGGCGCTTTCGCCCGGCGCAAAAGTTCGCGCGCATCGGCAATCGTGAACGCGTCCGAACTCTGGATTGACTCCAGCTCGTCCCACGAGACCGGCGCCGCGACGGGCATCCCGGCCCGCGCCCGCGCGGAATAGGGCAGGACGGCCGTGGCGGTGCGGTGATTGCGAAGGAAATCGAGGAATATCTTTCCGCGCCGCTGCGCCTTTGGAAGGGCGACGGTGAAGCGCTCCGGGTCCGCGGCTGCGAGCGCGGTCGCAAACCGTTTGGAGAATTTGCGCACGCGGTCCCAATCGGCCTCCGGCCGGAGCGGGACGACGACGTGGACGCCCTTGCCGCCGGACAGGAGAGCGAAGCTTTCGAGCCCCACCGCTTCGAAGGACCGCTTCAGCTGCATTGCCGCGTCCCTGACCGGCGCAAACCCGATTGCCGGGTCCGGGTCGAGGTCGATGACCATGCGGTCGGGATTTTCGACTGAGCCCGAACAGCTCCCCCAGCCGTGAAACTCGACCGTCTGCACACGCGCGCAGGCGACGATTTCGCGTGCGCTGGTGACGTACAGGTAGTTTTCTGTGCGACCGTTCTTCTGCTCGATCGGCTCGAGGTGGACGAGCGAGTTGAGTTCGCCTCCGGTAGGCGGATGATCGCTGTTGCGCTGAAAAAAGCATGTGTCGCCGCGGCAGCGGAAAAGGTTGAGGATTCGCCGCCGTGCGAATGGAATCATGATCGGTGCGGCGATCTCGTAGTAAAGCGTAGTTGCCCGCACCGAGATGTCGGGCTTTTCGTAGGTGGGTTCGCGCGTCCACGCCATTGCTTGGCAACGCCGCGGGGCGGGCAAATGGTTCCGCCACCGCCAATGGTAAACGCCCTCCGAACCGTCTTCGTTGTCGAGCCGGCAATTACCGGAAATTAATGGGAACCCTGGAGTGGACCGACGGGGCCGAGTGGACTCAAATCCCCGATGGCGATCCAGGCGCAAGCGCCCGGGCTCGCCCCTGTCCACCGCCAGAGTGCGCAAGGGGGACCAGAGGGATGAACAGCACAAGCCTGGCAGAGTGCATCCGAAGCGGGCGACAGCGACGCGTGATGCTGAATTGCGGTGCGACCGTCATCGAATCCGATGGTTGCATCCTCGACGTCCACCTCCTCGACATGTCGACAAGCGAATTCCGGCTCCGTTCTGTCGAGGAGCTTGAGGTCGGATCGGCGATCCTTTTGCAGATGGCGGACACGCGCCCGGTGCAGGCTCAAATCTGCTGGAGCTGCGGACACGAGGCCGGCGGCGTCTTCCTCGACCCGATCGCGAACTAGACCTTAAGCGCGGCTGCCGCTTCGGCCTCGCGCTTCAAATTGCGCGCGAGCTGGGCCTGACCGTTCAGATATTGCGGCGGCACGTGGATGTCGCGGTAGTCGAGCTGGGCCGCGGCACGGAGCGTCCAGAAGGGGTCGATCAAATGCGGCCTCGCAAGCGCAACGAGATCGGCGCGGCCCGCCGCCAATATCGAATTGGCATGATCCGGCTCATAGATGTTGCCCACCGCCATCGTCGCCAGCCGCCCCTCGTTGCGGAGCTTGTCGGAAAAGGGCGTCTGGAACATGCGGCCGTACACCGGCTGCGCTCCCGTCCAGGTCTGGCCCGCCGACACGTCGATCAGGTCCGCGCCTTCGCGCCAGAATGCCTCGCCGATCAGCACCGCCTCGTCGGGCGTGATGCCCTGCTCACCGGCCCAGTCGGTCGCCGATATGCGCACCGACATCGGCCTGTCCTTGGGCCACGCGTCGCGCATCGCCCGGAACACTTCGAGCGGGAAACGGAGGCGGTTTTCGAGGCTGCCGCCATAGTCGTCGGTGCGCCTGTTCTGCAGCGGCGTGAGAAAACCGGAGAGCAAGTAGCCGTGGGCGGCGTGTAGCTCGACCATGTCGAAACCCGCCTCGATGCCAAGCTTCACCGCCGCCACGAATTCGTCGCGGACGCGATCCATGTCGGCACGCGTCATCGGCGTCGGTACCTGGTTGATCGACGACCAGGGCACGTCGCTCGCCGCCATCACCGGCCAATTGCCCTCGTCGAGCGGGACGTCATTGCCTTCCCAGCCGACCCTGGTTGAACCTTTCGAGCCCGAATGGCCGAGCTGGAGGCAGATTTTCGCCTTGCTGTTCGCGTGGACGAAATCGACGATCCGCTTCCACGCGGCGAGCTGTTCGCCGTTCCACAGGCCGGTGCAGCCGGGACTGATCCGGCCTTCGGGGGAAACGCAGGTCATCTCCGTAAACAGCAGTCCGGCGCCCCCGAGAGCGCGCTCGCCGTAATGGACGAAGTGGAAGTCGTTCGGCACGCCGTCTTCGGCCGAATAGGTCGCCATCGGCGAAACCGCGACGCGGTTATCGACCTGCATCTCGCGAAGCTTGAACGGAGCGAACATCGGCGGGGCAGTCTTGTTCGACTGCCCGTCAGTGGCGCGCTTCCAGAACCAGCGCTCGACGCCTTCCAGCCATTCCCTGTCGCGAAGGCGGAGGTTTTCGTGGCTGATCCGCTGCGAGCGGGTGAGCAGCGAATAGGCAAATTGCAGCGGCTCGAAATGGAGGTAGCGGTCGAGCGTCTCGAACCACTCGGTCGAATTGCGCGCGCTGTTTTGAAGCTTGAGCACCTCGAGGTTACGCTCCGCCTGATACTCGGCAAGCGCCGCCTCCCGCGACAGTCCCGGGCGGCTCAGCACCTCGGCGAGCTTGATTGCATCCTCGAGCGCGAGCTTGGTCCCCGAGCCGATCGAAAAATGGGCGGTGTGCGCAGCGTCGCCCAGCAGGATGATATTGCGATACGCCCAGTTGTCGCACTTGATCCGGCGGAAGTTTAGCCACGCCGCCGACCCGCTGAGGTGGGCCGCGTTGGTCATCAGCCGGTGACCGTCGAGATAGTTGGCGAAAATCCTTTCGCAGGCGGCGATGCTTTCCGCCTGCGACATCTTGTCGAAGCCGAAGGCGCGCCATGTGCTTTCCGAGCACTCCACGATGAAGGTCGAGCAATCGGGCGCGAAGCGATAGGCATGCGCCCAGATCCAGCCGTGCTCCGTCTCTTCGAAGGCGAAGGTGAAGGCGTCGAAAATTTTCGAGGTGCCGAGCCAGATGAACTTGTTCGACCGGACGTCGATATCGACTTCGAACGCCTTTTCGTGGGCGTCGCGGAATCGCGAGTTGGCGCCGTCCGCGGCGATGACGAGGTCATAGTCCTGCCACTTGGGGTCGGCGGGGTCGCACTCCGCCTCGAAGTGCAGGACCACGCCAAGTTCGCGTGCGCGATGGGTCAGGATTTCCAAGAGCCGCTTGCGGCCGATTCCGATGAAACCGTGGCCCGACGAGGTGATGCATTGCCCGTGGATATGAACGTCGATGTCGTCCCAATGAGCGAATTCGTCGGCGATAGTTTGCGCGGACTTGGGGTCGTTGGCGGTGAGGTTTTCCACCGTCTGGTCGGAGAAGACGACTCCCCAGCCCCACGTCACCCCGGGCGGGTTGCGCTCGAACACCTCGACCTCATGGCGCGAATCGCGGAGCTTCATGGAGATGGCGAAGTAGAGACCGGCCGGTCCGCCGCCGATGCACGCGATTTTCATGCGCTGCGCCCGCTTCTCTTCAAAAGAGTGGCGCGGTCGAGCGGCTGCACATGCCCGCTGGGGGCTCGTCGGCGACACTGCGGTTCGAACGGGCGAGGCTGGTTGCAATCCATCGCTGCCCAGCATGGCACAGCCGGCCGTGTCTGGGACAGGGTCATGTCTGCGATTCCTGAAAATCGGGCACCAGGGTCCGGCACGACCGGGTCGGCGTCTTGCGGTCGAGCGGAGGCCTAACCTGCGTTTGTGCGAGCCGTAACCTGCGTTGATGTTTCGCGCTGCGCTTCGCCTATGGCGACCAAGGGGGCGGGGAGCAGCGGTGCGAATTTACTTCATCAAAGCGGCCGAGCACGGCGCGGTCATCGATGTGGCCACCGCGGATTCGGCCAAGCGGGCAATGATCCATTATCTGGATGCCCTCCACCAATACGATCGGGCCTGGGTCAGCGACGGGTCGGGCAATGACATAGCGATCGACCATCTTGCGCAACTCGCCAATGAAGAGAGCGGCAGCGTCTAGCGGCTGTGCGACTAGCGGTGCCGCACGATCGTCACTGCCTCTTCGAACTGCAGCGTGTGGACGAGGTTGCCGGCTCCGTCCTCCACCTCGATCCGCTGGTCCAGGTTGACGGTCCCGGACAAAACTTCGTGCGAGAGTATCGCCCGCGCTTCGCGCAAAGCGGCCTCGGCCACGCCGCCCGGACTGGCGATCTCTTTACCCTGCGGGTCGAGCAAGCGCTCGACGTCATCTCGCAAGTGGAAGAAGTAGCGGGGCACGATGCCTCCACAAGAATCACTGGCGCGTATCGGACCGCACGACTCAGCTTCTAAACTGTGCTAGTCTCACCACAAACACAGGCCGGTAGTCAAAAGCCGGATGACGACCGGCCCTGGGAAATGGACGTTCAAGCATCAACTCCGCATGTTCTGGACGCCTTCGTCCGACGTCTACGGATGCATTCTCCGCTTGGAGAGGACGATTCCGACGCTCTCAAGGAGCTGCCGATCATCGTTGCAAAGCAGCGACGCCGTTCGCAGCTGGTGAGAGAAGGCGAATACACCTCGCAGTGCGCCGTGCTCGTCAAAGGCTTCGTTCATCGCTTTCGAACAACAGCCAGCGGCAAGCGACAAATCGTCGCCATCTACGTCCCCGGCGATCCCATCGACTTCGATCACTTGTTCCTTCCACTGGCCGACGACTATGTGCAGGCGCTGGACGAAGTCGTGCTTGCATACATTCGCCATGCGAGCCTTCGCGACCTGCTTGCTCGCCGCCCTGCCATCAGTGAAGCCATCACTCGGTCGCTGCTCGTCGACGCGTCGGTGTTCCGCGAGTGGACTGTCAATGTCGGCCAGCGCGACGCGCGCGCGAGGATCGCGCATTTGCTCTGCGAGATTTCCGCCCGGCTGGTCGCGCAGGGGCTGGAGGTGGGCAACGTGGCCCTTCCGCTGACCCAGGATGAGATCGCCGACGCCACAGGCCTCACGCCGGTTCATGTGAATCGGACGCTGAAAGCGCTCAGTGCGGAGAAATGCATTGAAAGGCGAGGCGCGCTCGTCATGCTGCCGCACTCCAACGGACTGCAAAAGGTCGCCGGATTCGACGCGCGATACCTCCACAACAAAGCCTGAGCGGACCTTGCCCCGCGAAAGCGATGCTAGCGCAGGCTTTCCACGATCGTCACATTGGCGATTCCGCCGCCTTCGCACATCGTCTGGAGACCATAGCGGCCGCCGTGCCGGTGGAGCGCATGAACGAGCGTTGCCATCAGCTTGGCGCCGGACGCGCCCAGAGGGTGGCCAAGAGCAATCGCGCCGCCGTGGACGTTGAGCTTGTCCGCATCGGCGCCGATCTCGCTTAGCCACGCAAGCGGCACCGGAGCGAAGGCTTCGTTGACTTCGTAAAGAGCCATGTCGGCAATTGACCGGCCGGACTTTTCGAGCGCGGTGCGAGTGGCGCGAATCGGTTCGTCGAGCATGATCACGGGATCGCCCGCGGTGACGGTGAGCTGGTCGATCCGCGCCAGCGGCGTGAGATTGTGCGCCTTCAACGCCGCTTCGCTCGCGATCAGGACCGCCGACGCGCCGTCGCAAATCTGGCTTGCGTTACCGGCGGTAATGGAACCGTCGGGAACGAGCGTCTTGAGGCCACCCAGCGCTTCGAGCGAAGCGTCGTACCGAATGCCCTCGTCGCTTCGATGGTCGCCGACCTGGACGATCTCCGCTTCGAAAGCTCCGGCCTGTGTCGCGGCGGCCGCCTTGCGGTGGCTTTGCAGCGCGAAAGCGTCCAGCTCTTCGCGCGACAAGCCGTACTTCTTCGCCATCATCTCGGCGCCGCGGAACTGGGTGAACTCGCTGACCCCATAGCGGTCCTGAATGGATTTCGGCCACGGCCCCGTGCCGATCCCCGCCTGGAGCGGGAGCATGACGGGGGTCCCCATCGGCACGCGGCTCATGCTTTCCACGCCGGCGGCGATCACCAGTTCCTGCGTGCCGCTCATGACGGCCTGGGCAGCGAAGTGGATCGACTGCTGCGAACTTCCGCACTGGCGGTCGATGGTGACGGCAGGCACGCTGTCGGGAAGGTTTGAGGCGAGGACCATGCTGCGCCCGACATGGCAGCTCTGCTCGCCGATCTGGCTGACGCAGCCGACGATAACGTCTTCGACCGCGGCCGGGTCGATTGCGGTGCGCTCGACGAGCGCGTCCAGCACAGCTGCGCCGAGATCGGCGGGGTGCCAGTCCTTCAAGGCGCCGTCGCGCCGCCCGCCCGCCGTCCGCACCGCATCGACGATGTAAGCGGCGCCCATCAGCCCTCCACCAGCGCAAGGAAGTCCTCGACGTGCGCGTTGAATGTCGCCGCCCGTTCGAGGTTGGAAATGTGGCCGGCTCCGGCAATCATCTCGAGCCGCGCCCCGGGAATGAGGTCGGCGAGCTCCTTCGACAGGTCCGGCGGCGTAACCCGGTCTTCGGCGCCGCACAGGACAAGGGTCGGAACGTCGATGGCAGCCGCGCGGTCGCGCTGGTCTGCCAGCCACACGGCTTCGGCCCCAAACCGGTACGCGGCGGGATCGATCCGCGCCATCGTCTCGATAACCTCGGCGCGAACGTCGTCGAGTGCGCCAGGGGCAAGCAAGTGGTCGACCCGAGCTTGCGCCAGCGCGCGGAGGTCGGTGCTTGCAGCGAGGCTGCGCTCGTAAATGCCCTTGCCGTCGGGGTGGACTGCAAACGTGTCGGCCAGCACCAGCGACACGCAACGGCGCGGTGCTTGCGCGTGCATTGCAACCGCTACCACGCCGCCGAGCGAAAGCCCGCAGACGTGCGCCCGATCAATCTCCAGCGAGTCCATCGCGGCAAGGATGGCCGAGGCGAAACCGTCGCGCGAGGTTCCGGCCTTCGCGGCCTCGCTGTCGCCGTAGCCCGGATAGTCGAGCGCTACCGTGCGACGGGACCGCCCGAAATGAGCGAGTTGCGGCGCCCACACCGACTTGTCCGATCCAACCCCGTGCAGGAACAGGACCGGAATGCCGCCGCTGCCCTGCTCGCAAATGCCGATTCGGCCCAGCGATGTTTCAATGGAAGTCATCGCGCGGGGATGTCCGGAGCGGCTGCGCTTTGCAAGCTTGCCAAGCTGAACGGCGAGACTCGTGACGGTTCAGCAACGGCTAATTCGCGATGCGGCACAACAGGCTTAATGGACTCGCAGTAATCGAGGTAAGTCATGCGTAAGATCATCTTTTCAATTCTTCTTGCGACCAGCGCAGCGACACCTGCACTGGCGGCTCCGCACCACAACGACGATCGCGACTCGGCGCGCGAGGAACGTCAGTCGAGCCGGGCCGAGGCTCGACACGAGCGCCGATCCGAGCGCCGCCAGGTGCGCGAGGAACGGACAGCTCGTCCGGAGCGCGGCAACGGTGTCGCCGTGTCGCCTCAGGCGCGCGAATTCAACGGCGCTCGCCCGGTCGCGATCCAGCGCCAGCAGGTCGAGGTCCAGCGGCGCGAAAACGTCAACGAGCGCGGCCGGCCGACCCTGGGGCGGATCGAGCGCATGGAGAACAGCCGCGAGCAGCTGGCCCGGCAGCGCAGGCAGAGCGCTGAGTCCGTGGCCGAGTTGCGCGCGCAGCAACGCGAGGAGCTCGCACAAAGGCGAGTCGAGCAGCGCAGCGACCGCGGTTCGTGGGATCGCCGCCGCCAGGTCCCGCCTGTCGGCGCCCGGCCCGACCGCCCGGCACCGCTTCCGCAGACGGCAATGCACCGCGACCGCCGCGACGGTCGCCACGAGTGGCGAACCAACTGGCGCAACGACCGCCGCTATGACTGGCGCGACCACAGGCGCAATCACCGGTCGCTGTTCCACGTCGGTGTCTATTTCGACCCGTTCGGCTGGGGCTACCAGCGCTACAATGTCGGATGGCGGCTGTGGCCGAGCTATTACAGCTCCAACTACTGGCTGAACGACCCGTACATGTACCGGCTTCCCTATGCGCCGTGGCCGTACAAATGGGTCCGCTATTACGACGATGCGTTGCTGGTCGACACGATGAGCGGCCAGGTCGTCGACGCGATCTACGGCTTCTTCTGGTAGACGAAGAAGAAGCGTTGATCGAAAGGGCGTTGCGGGAAGCCGCAGCGCCCTTTTTGCGTGCGGGCTTGCGATGTGCCAGTGCCCGTATTAGGCCCATAATACACAATTTGGGGGAGCTCCCATGACCACTCGTGCACTTGCCGTTGCGGCGCTTCTTTCCACCACCGCCGCCTTGTCGGCTTGCGTCACGGCCCCCGCGCCTCCGCCGCCCGCTCCCGCCGCCGTTCCGGAGCAAGCTGCACCGCCTGCTCCTGCTGCGACCGCGCAGAGCGAGCATGCAAAGCTGTTCGAGCTGTTCAAGGCGAGTGACGAAGCGCAGCTCAAGCGCAACCCGATCCAGGGTATCTTCCGCGGCGACATGCGCTACGCCGCGCATTTCGGCGACTATATCAGCGACGAATATTACGCGGCCGAGAAAGCGGCGGCCGAGCAGGAACTCGCTGCTCTCCACCAGATCGACCGCTCGGTCCTGACGCCGACAGACAAGCTTGCCTACGACACGTTCGAATGGACAACAAAGGATACGCTTCGCGGTCTTCAGCCCGACATCCTGTCGCTGACCGAAGTGCAGCCGATGAACCACTTCTTCGGCTTCCAGACCTTCTATCCCACGTTCGCAAGCGGCAAGGGCGCAGCGCCGTTCAAGACGCTCGAGGATTATGAAAACAACCTCCAGCGCCACAAGGAATTCGTCACCTACATCGACCGGGCGATCGGCCGCTTCCGGCAGGGAGAGGCCGAGGGCGTCGTCGAGACGAAGCTGACGGTCCGCAACATGATCGAGCAGCTCGACAACACGCTGAAGATGAAGCCCGCCGAGTCACTGTTCTACAAGCCGGTCACCAACTTCCCCGACTCCATCAAGGCGGACGACCGGGCGCGGCTGGTTACCGAATATCGGGCGGCGGTGACCGACGAGCTGTACCCGGCGCTCACGCGGCTTCGCGATTTTCTGAAGAATGAATATCTGGAGCATGCGCGCGAAGGCGTCGGCCTGAAATACATGAAGGGCGGGCCTCACCTCTACCAGTACATGATCGAATCGACGACGACCGAAGCGCTGCAGCCCGAGCAGATCCACCAGCTGGGGCTCAACGAAGTCGCGCGGATCACCGGCGAGATGGAGAAGGTCAAGAACGAGGTCGGGTTCAAGGGCACCCTCCCCGAATTTTTCGACTACATGCGCACCAGCCCCAAGTTCCAGGCCAAGAGCCGCGACGAGCTCAAGCAAGGCTTTCTTGCCGTGAAGAAGAAGGTGGAAACCAAGATTCCGCAATTCTTCTCGCTGACCCCCAAGGCGCCGCTGGAAATCCGCGCATACGAGCCCTTCCGCGAGAAGTTCGAGGCCGGCGGAAGCTACGAACCCGGTACGCCCGACGGGTCACGGCCGGGCGTCTTCTACTACAACGCGTACGACCTGCCCTCCCGCGCGACCTGGGAAGAAACCACCCTGTTCCTCCACGAGGGCGAACCCGGACACCACTTCCAGATCAGCCTTGCGCAGGAGAACACCGACCTTCCCGCCTTCATGCGGTTTGGCGGCAACACCGCTTATGTCGAGGGCTGGGCGCTTTATGCGGAAAGCCTTGGCTACCCGATGGGCATGTACACCGACCCATATCAGCGGTTCGGCAACCTCAATGACGAGATGCTTCGAGCGATGCGCCTGGTCGTGGACACCGGCATCCACGACAAGGGTTGGACGCGCGACCAGGCGATCGATTACATGCTGAGCCATTCGGGCATGAGCAAGACCGACGCCACCGCCGAGGTCGAGCGCTACATCGCCATTCCCAGCCAGGCGCTGGCCTACAAGATCGGCCAGCTGACGATCCTGCGGCTGCGCGAGAAGGCGAAAGCCGAGCTTGGCGACAAGTTCGACATCCGCGAATTCCACGCCCAGGTTCTCGATACCGGCGCTCTTCCGCTTCCGGTGCTGGAAGAGAAGATCGACAACTGGATCGCGGCCAAGAAGGCGAGCTGACCGGCCAGGCCACGCCGGTCAGCCGGCGGGGTCCTGTGCCTTCAAATGGACGAAAGGCGCGAATTTCAGCTCGCGCTTGACGAAGCTGGTCTCGTAGCGACGAACCGTCGGATCGGACACGAGCACTGACTCGGCCGTGTCGGTGAATTCGTCCATGTCCGAACAGTCGAACAGCAGCACGAGATCGTAGGTGCCGGCGATTTCGTAGCAGAACTGGATTTTGTTCGTTCGCCCGATGCGGTCGAGCAACGCCTGCTTGCCACGATGATCGGCGTGCTGTGAAAGCTGGACCAGCACCACTGCGCGCAGACGCCCGCGCTTCAGCCGCGGTGAAAGAAGTGCAACGGTTCGCGCAATCCATCCGTCGCTTCGCAGCCGCCGCAGTCGGCGGGCGATCGCCGAGGGCGAGAGCGGCACCTGCGCAGCGAGCTGGTCCGCGGTCTGCGAATCATCGCCTTGAACGAGGTTCAGCAGCGCGAGATCGAATTCGTCCGGCACGGGAGCCATTGTGCCAAATTCTGGCACGGCGCGCACGAAGTTTGCGCGCAATCGTCGCTGCGGGTCGGTAGCGTCTCGCCCAAATCGCGCACAGGAGTATCGACATGCGAAGCCTTTCGCTCATCGCCATTGCGACTTGCCTGATCACCCCGGCCAGGGCCGGGACATCTGCACCGGCACCCGATGCCGCTGCTGCGACGGCCGCGAAGCCGGCCACGCTACCGCTCCAAAAAGGCGAGGGACGCGCGGTCGCGTCCAAGCTTGCCGACGAGCTGATGAGTTCCTTCGTCTTCCGCGACAACGCCGAAGATTACGCGGCCATGCTCCGGAAGAACGCCGCCGCGGGGCGCTATGACGAAGGCACGCGCGGCGAGCTGGCCAAACAGATGACCGACGACCTCCAGGAGGTGCACAGGGACGGTCACTTGCACGTGATGGTTGCCGATCCCGCCCAATCGGCCGGATCGCACCGCCGCAGCCCGCCCAAGGGATTCCCGCCGCTTGTGCAGTCGGCCAGGACCATCGCGCCCGGGGTCGGCTACATTCGCTTCACCGCCTTCATGGGCACCGACGACGAAGTCTCAGCGGTGCGCAAATGGCTCGCCGAGAACCGCGAGGCCAAGACACTGATCTTCGATCTTCGCAACCATCACGGTGGCGGGCTGGCCGAGCAGGACGAGATCTTCTCCTATCTCTATGGCAAGACGACTCCGCTGGTGAAAATGGCGGTCGCGAAGGACGTGTATGACAGCGGAAGAGCCCCCATCGAGCCGGGCGCGACACTCGCCTTCACGACCGACGGCGACACGGTCGTTGCGACTCACAGCGCTATTCCCGGAGAGGACACGCCCCTCCGAAAGGCGAAAGTCTACCTGCTCGTTTCGAACAAGACGGCGTCGGCGGCCGAGCATTTCGCCCTGGCGCTGCAATCGACCGGTCGAGCAACGCTCATCGGCGAAGCGACGGCCGGAGCCAATCACTTCGGCGGCGATCGCGTCCTCAACGAGCACTTCGCTGTCTGGATGCCGGTCGGCCGGACCTACGACATTGAGACTGGCAAGGATTGGGAAGGCGAGGGAATCGCGCCCGATATCACGGTCGATCCCAAGCAGGCGCTGGTCGTGGCCTTGGTGAAAGCCGGTGTGAGCGAGGCCGAAGCCGTGAAGCTCGACGCGAACGAAGTCCCGGCCGAGGCGGTGCACAAGGAAAGGCTGGCGGCGCGCTAGCCGTTCCGACGTGTTCGGTCCTGGGGCCAAATGCCGCAAGCGCCCGCGTTCGGCTTTGCCCCCAATCCGTTCGCTTGCGCGAAAGCGAGATCGATCGCCGCGAGCTGACGATTTGCAGTGACCGCCGCCCGCTTTTGCCCCAAATAATCTTTGCGAGGCACGTAATGAGATTACTTTTTGTCGGCGGCACGGTGGCCGCGCTTTTGCTCTCCGTTTCCCCGGCGTCCGTGACCGCGGCTCCGGCGGTGGAAGTTCGCGGCGATCTTGCTGCGACCGCCGCGACTCTCTCACGCGTGCCGGCCAGCGAAGTCCGGCGGCGGCTTCACGCGGCCCTGGCGACGGCGGCCGCCCGAGGGCTCTTTTCGGGCGTGGTTCTCGTCGCGAAGGGCCCGACGCCGATTTACCAGGAAGCCTTCGGGCTCGCGAACCGGGACTATGCAGTTCCCAACCGAACGGACACGCGTTTCAATCTCGCGTCGGCGAACAAGATGTTCACGGCCGTTGCCATCGAACAGCTCATCGAGGCCGGAAAGCTGAAGCCTTCCGATCCGATCGGCAAGTGGATCGATTCGAGCTGGCTGCAGCGCGACCTCGCCCGAAAGATCACCGTCGACCAGTTGCTGACCCACACATCGGGCCTGGGCAGTTACTTCGACGAGCAATTCGATCACATGGCCAAGCGTGACCTGAAGACTCTCGACGACTTCAAGCCGCTCGTGGTCGGGTCCAAGGCGGATTTCGAGCCAGGCAGCAGCTGGCAGTACAGCAACATCGGATATCTTCTCCTGGGAGTCATAGTCGAGAAGGTCTCCGGCCAATCGTACGATCGGTACGTTCACGACCACATCACTGCGCCGCTCGGCATGTCCTCGACTGCCGCACTCGATCTCGAGCACGTCAATCCGGGGATGGCGGTCGGCTACCATAAGGCGCGGAAGCCGGGGCCGCCTCCGGCCCAATCGGCTCCACAGACTGCCGCCACCGCGGCGCAAGAGCCAGTCGGATTGCCGCCGTTCGGAAGCGTGATGCGCGAAGCCGCCGGCGACAATAGGAAGCGAACGGCGGACGGCTTCGTGTGGGAGAACAACCTGTTCCGGCACGTCGTCGTCGGGGGGCCGGCGGGCGGCTGGTTTACGACCGCCGCCGACATGGCGCGATTCCTCAACGGCCTCGCCGAAGGGCGGCTCGTGAGCAAAGGGACGCTCCACACGATGCTCACACCCCCAAAGACCTACGACCGCTACGGTCGCGGCCTCATGCTCGAGGAAGGCGGATGGGGACACGGCGGCGGCTTCTGGGGAATCAGCACTGCCGCCTTCGAGCTTCCCGGCGGTTATGAGCTGGTGATCCTGACCAACGAATCTACCGCCATTGGCACCGGCTACACCACAGTCGTGGACGCCCTTGCCCGGAAGGAGAGCGGCAAGGCGGCGCTCGCCGGCCTCCACTGATCAGGAGGCGAGCGATTCCTCGATCAGCCTGCGGCTGTTGTCGATTCCGTACAGCGCGATGAAGCTGCCCATGCGCGGCCCCTGCGAGGAACCGAGCAAAGTCTCATAGAGCGCCTTGAACCAGTCGCGCAGCTTGTCCTTGCCGAAATGCTGTCTTGCCGACTTCGAACACGAGGTGCTGGATTGCTTCGGCGTCCGCATCTTCCGGCAGGTCAGCGAGTTGGGAATCAAGGTCGCGGAGTGCTGCCGCTTCTTCCGCGGCCGGTTCACGGCGCTGTAGCGTCGGGACCACGAAGTCGCGGGCGTAATTGACCGCAAGCCCGATCAGCTGGTCGAGCTCGGGGTCGGTTTCGGGCGAGGTTCCGGGCGCATAGCGCTGGACGAATTTCCACGCCGTATCCTTGTCGGCGACTCCGGGCAGGCTGACCAGGTTGAGGAGCAGGCCGTAGGTGACCGGGAGCAACTTCTCCGGGACCTTGCCGTCGTGGATATGGTGGACCGGGTTGCCTAATCTTTGCTCGACCGGCTGGGCCGCGATAGCGTTCGCGGAACTGCCAGTATTCGTCGACCGCGCGTGGGATGACGCCGATGTGCAGGCTCTTCGCCTTCTTCGGCTCGCGATAAATGTAGAAGGCGAGGCTCTCCTCGGAGCCGTAGCGGAGCCATTCCTCCAGGCTCAGGCCGTTGCCCTTCGACTTCGAGATCTTTTCGCCCTTTTCGTCGAGGAACATCTCGTAATTGAACCCTTCAGGCGGGCGGCCACCGAGGATTCGGGCGATCTTCCCCGACTGGACGACACTGTCGGTCAAATCCTTGCCGGCCATTTCATAGTCGATCCCGAGCGCCACCCAGCGCGCCGCCCAGTCCACCTTCCACTGAAGCTTCGCCTTGCCGCCGAGCGCCGACTGCTCGATCCGGCGCTCGCCTTCGTGGAACGCGATGATTCCCGCTTCTGCGTCGACAACCTCGACCGGCACCTGCAGGACGACGCCGGATTCAGGCGAGACCGGAAGAATGGGCGAATAGGTCTTGCGCCGCTCCTCGCGAAGCGTGGGCAGCATCACGCCCATGATCGCGTCCCAGTTGCGCAAGACATGGAGGAGCACCTCGTCGAAGCGGCCTTCGCGATAGCATTCGGTTGCCGAGAAGAAGTCGTAGTCGAAGCCGAACTGGTCGAGGAAAGCGCGAAGGCGGCCATTGTTGTGCGCGGCGAAGCTGTCGTGGCTTCCGAACGGGTCGGGAATTTTCGACAGCGGCTTGCCCAGGTTTGCGTGGAGCATCTCCGCGTTGGGGATATTGTCCGGCACTTTTCGAAGCCCGTCCATGTCGTCGCTGAAGGCGATCAGGCGCGTGGGCTTTCCGGTCAGCTCTTCGTAAGCCTGGCGAACGAAGGTGGTTCGAAGCACTTCGTTGAAGGTGCCGATGTGCGGCAATCCCGACGGGCCGTAGCCGGTTTCGAAAATGACAGCGTCGCCATCGGGTTTGCCGTCCGGCCACCGCTTGAGGAGCTTGCGCGCTTCCTCGTATGGCCAGGCCTTCGACTGCATCGCGGCAGAACGAATTGATTCGCGGTCCAAATCCGTTGCTCTTCTGTTCTCTTGGCCCCAAGGTCGGGGTGTGGCCGTTCCTTTGCCCCTTCCCGCGCTTCACGCAACCCACGCCGGAATCTGGATTGCCGATCCCGCGGGAAGGGTCCGTGAGGCGACTCGCGGCGAAGCCATTGGGCGAGCGGCCGAAACCCCGCACATCCTGTTGAACGCACCGCTGGTCGGGCAGAGGCTCGGCTATGCCGAACTGTCGGGCCTCGACCTCCTCGAGCTATTCGCCTTTCTCCATCCGGCACGCTTTGCCGTCCCGACGCCCGCCGGGCTGAGCCGCGCCGTCGCGCTCGACCCGCCAGCGAGTGGCGCCGAGGCGGCGGCGGGGCTGCAACGGATCGCGGCCGCATTGATCGAACGGCTCGCCGAGCCGGACTGGCCGGAGCGGGAAGGCGCGTGGACGGCCAATGCGAGCCTGCACCGGCTTGGCTGGGCCTGGGCGCCGCTGGTCGCCAAGCGTCTCGAGCGGCCCGAGAGCGGCGAACGCATGCTTTTCTCGCGATTGTCGCCGTGGGAGGAAACAGGCGAGCGCCCGCCACCGCTGGCAAGCACGGTGCGCGCGGAGGAGGCCGAGTCGAAGCTTAACCAGCTGACCGGAGAATCGGCCGAGCCGCGCGACGGGCAGAAAGCGATGACAGCCGCGGCGGCGGCGGTCTTTGCACCGTCCCGCGTACGCGACGGTCCCAACATGCTGCTCGCCGAGGCGGGCACCGGCATTGGCAAGACCCTCGCCTACCTGGCCCCGGCGTCGCTGTGGGCGGAACGATCCGGCGGCACGGTGTGGGTATCCACCTTCACCAAGGCCCTTCAGCGGCAACTCGACGCGGAAGGCCCGCGCCTGTTCGCCGACCCGGCCGAGCGGGCGCGGCGCATCGTCGTTCGCAAGGGCCGCGAAAATTACCTGTGCCTGCTCAACCTGGAGGATGCGCTGCAGGGGGGCTTCTCCGGTCGCGCGGCGATCCTCGCGCAACTCGTAGGGCGATGGGCCGCCTACACGAAGGACGGTGACATGGTCGGCGGCGACCTTCCCGGCTGGCTGCCGAGCCTGTTCCGAAGGGCGGGGTCGACCGCGCTCACCGACCGGCGCGGCGAGTGCGTCTACGGCGGTTGCCCGCATTATCGCCGCTGCTTCATCGAGCGGGCCGAGCGATCAGGGCGCGATGCCGACCTCGTCATCGCCAACCACGCGCTCGTGATGATTAACGCCGCCCGCTCGCGGGAGACGGCGCCACAGCAGATCGTCTTCGACGAGGGGCACCATCTGTTCGATGCGGCCGATTCCACCTTTGCCATCGCGTTGAGCGGGCAGGAAGCGATCGAACTCCGGCGCTGGATCGTCGGTCCGGAGGGGCGCTCGCGCGGGCGTCGCCGGGGGCTCGCGGCGCGATTGATGGATGTGGCGTCCTACGACGAGGATGGCGGTCGAGCGCTCGAGCAGGCGCTGGAGGCGGCGCGTGCCTTGCCGTCCGACGGCTGGCTGGCGCGGATCGCCGAAGGGTCGCCGTTCGGGCCCGTCGAAGCGTTGCTCGCCGAGGTGCGCGGGACCGTGTACGCCCGCGCGAAGGCGCAGGACGCCGGCTACGGCCTGGAGACGGAACTTGCCGAGCCGGACGGAGCGCTGGTCGCCCAGTCCGCGTCTGCGCTCGAAGCGCTCGAGGCGCTGCACAAGCCGCTGTCGGTCCTGTCGCGGCGGCTGGAGAGCGTGCTCGAGGATTCGCCCGACTGGCTCGATTCGCAGGCGCGGGCTCGAGTGGAAGGGGCGATCAACGGGCTCAAGTGGCGGCGCGAGACACTGACTGCCTGGGGCGCGCTGCTGGCGCGGATCGGCGGCGCCGCGGATCCGGACTTCGTCGACTGGTTGGCTGTCGAGCGGGTGGATGGACGCGAATATGACATCGCGATCAACCGCCGCTGGCTGGACCCGACCCGGCCGCTTGCCGAGGCGGTCCTGAAGCCCGCCCAGGGCGTGCTGGTCACGTCGGCGACCCTGCGGGGCGGCGATGAATGGCAGGTCGCGGAGCAGCGGACGGGGGCCGTCCACCTGGACAGCGGAGTCGCCCGTTTCGAGGCGGAGAGTCCGTTCGACTACGGCTCGGCGGCCGAGGTGTTGATCGTCACCGACATCCGCAACCGCGACATCCCGAGCCTGGCCGGCGGGTACACGCGACTGATCGAGGCGGCCGACGGCGGGACCCTTGGCCTGTTTACGTCGATCCAGCGGCTCAAGGCCGTTCACGCGCGAATTGCCGACCGGCTCGCCCGCGCCGGACTGCCGCTTCTCGCCCAGCACGTGGACCCGGTGGATGCCGGCACGCTGGTCGACATCTTTCGCGACGATCCGCGCGCGTCCTTGCTTGGCACCGACGCCTTGCGCGACGGAGTCGACGTGCCCGGCCACTCGCTGCGGCTGGTGGTGCTGGAGAAGGTGCCATGGCCAAGGCCGACGGTGCTTCATGCCGCGCGACGCATGGTCCACGGCGGCAGTGCCTATGACGATCGGGTCGTGCGGTCGCGCCTTGCGCAGGCGTTCGGGCGACTGATCCGAAGGGCCGGCGACCGCGGCACGTTCGTCGTCCTGTCGGCGGCAATGCCGTCGCGGCTGCTGGGCGCCTTCCCGCCGGGAGTAGAGGTAAAGCGGGTTCCGCTAGACGAGGCCATCGCGCGGGTCCGGGCGCGGCTCGGTAGTGAGGCCCTTGGCCGGTCAGTCGTGGAGCGCAGCAGCGAGGCGGTCGCGGATCGCCTGTAGGCGCGCGACGTCCACGCCCGGTTCTTGCGCTGGCTGGCGCGGCTCCGCGTCGTTCGTAAATCCGTGCGCCTGCATGCGTGTCGACGACGAAACCGGCGGATCACCGTCCCCGCGGCTGCGAAGGACCTTCTGGACCCCGCGGATCGTATAGCCCTCGTCATTGAGGAGCCGGTTGATTCGCCGCGCGAGCTCGACGTCGTCGGGCCGGTAATAGCGGCGATTGCCGGCCCGCTGGAGCGGCTTCAACTGCGGGAACTTGCTTTCCCAGTAGCGCAGGATGTGCTGCGCCACGCCGAGCTCGGCGGAAAGCTCGCCGATTGTCTTGAAGGCTCCAGGCGCCTTCTGAGCCATGAAGCTACTTGGCGATCCGGTCGCGCAGGATCTGGCTCGCGCGGAAGGTCATCACTCGGCGCGGAGCGATCGGGACTTCCACTCCGGTCTTGGGATTGCGCCCGATCCGCTCGCCCTTGTCGCGAAGGATGAAGCTTCCGAAACCGGACACCTTCACGTTCTGCCCGTCCGCAAGCGCATGGCACATGTGGTGGAGAACGCGCTCCACGAAACTGGCCAATTCGGCGCGCGAAAGACCAAGGTTCCGATGAACGACATCGGCCAGGTCGGCCCGCGTCAAAGTGTTCAGGCCCGTGGGACCAACCCGTGCGATTCCCAGATCAGCCATAGCAATTCCCTTCGCCCCGCTATTTCGCCCCATTCCGGTTCACGACCGTAACGGAAATGCAACCTGTCGGCAATTCGACATTTCGCCGAATGTCCAAGTTTCTTCAGTATTTGAGGACTGCCGCGCCCCATGTAAAGCCGCCACCCATCGCTTCCAGCACGATAATGTCGCCGCGCTTGATTCGACCGTCTCGAACCGCGGCGTCGAAAGCCAGCGGAACCGACGCCGCGGACGTGTTGGCATGTTCGTCGACGGTGACGACCACCTTTTCCCGGGGAAGCGCAAGCTTGCGCGACGTTGCGTCCAGGATCCGCGCGTTCGCCTGGTGCGGGACGACCCAGTCGACGTCCTTCGCCTCCAGCCCGGCGGCAGCCAGCACCTCCGTCAAGACGTCGGCCAGATTGACGACCGCGTGGCGAAACACGTCGCGCCCCTTCATCCGAAGCTTCCCGACCGTGCCGGTCGTGGATGGCCCGCCATCGACGAACAGCAGGTCGTTGTGCCGCCCGTCGGCGTGAAGCCGGGTCGCGAGGATGCCCTGATCGTTCGACTCGCGCGTTTCCAGGACCAGCGCGCCGGCGCCATCGCCGAACAGGACGCAGGTGCCGCGGTCGTCCCAATCGAGAATTCGGCTGAACGTTTCCGCTCCGATCACCAGCGCTCGCCTTGCAGCGCCGGAGCGAAGCATCAAATCGGCGACGGTGAGTGCGTACAGGAAACCTGTGCACACCGCGTGGACGTCAAAGGCGATGCAGTCGTCGATCCCGAGCATCGCCTGGACCTTCGTCGCCGACGACGGAAACGTCTGGTCGGGCGTGGCGGTGGCAAGGACGATCAGCCCGATGTCCGAAGGCTCGAGCCCGGCGTCCTCAAGGGCCTTGAGCGCCGCATCCCGAGCCAGAGTCGCGGTGGTTTCCCCCTCACCCGCAATATAGCGGCTGCGGATGCCGGTACGGCCGACGATCCACTCGTCGGACGTGTCCACAGTTTGCGCCAGTTCGTCGTTTGTGACCCGCCTCCTGGGCAGAGCCGAGCCGACCCCGGCAACGACGGAGCGCGAAGGCATCAGGCCGCCTCGTTGTTGAACGCGTGCGCCCTGAAATCGTCGAGGTCGTCGCCGATCTTGCGGGTAATGTCGTTGCGGACCATTCGCGCAGCCACCCGAATCGCGTTGCTGACGCCCTTGGCATTGGCTCCGCCGTGGCTTTTCACCACCAGCCCGTTGAGCCCGAGGAAGACGGCGCCGTTGTGATTGTTCGGGTCCAGATGGACCTTGAGAAGGTTGAGCGCCGGGCGCGAGAGGGCGAAGCCCGCCTTCGAACGAAGCGAGCTCTTGAAGGCGCGGCGAAGCAGGTCGGTGACGAATCGCGCCGTACCCTCTGCGGTTTTCAGCGCAATGTTGCCGGAAAAGCCATCGGTGACGACGACATCGACATTGCCGCGCGATAACTGATCGCCCTCGGTGAAGCCGTCGAACTGGAGCGGCAGGTAATCGGCCTCGCGAAGCAGAGCCGCCGCTTCCTTCAGCTCGTCCGTTCCCTTCAGCTCCTCCGTCCCGATGTTGAGAAGGCGGACCCGCGGCTTATCGATCTTGAGGCCTGTTCGGGCATAGGCCGCGCCCATCACGGCGAACTGGACGAGGTTCTGGGCATCGCACTCGGTATTGGCGCCGAGGTCGAGCATCACCAGATCGGTGTCGCCAAGAGTCGGAAGAAGCGCGGCAAGCGCGGGCCGGTCAATTCCCGGCATCGTGCGCAGGGCGAGCTTCGACATCGCCATCAACGCGCCGGTGTTCCCGCCCGAGACGGCGGCGTCGGCACGCCCGTCCTTTACCGCCGAGATCGCCATTCCCATCGAGGTCGTCCGCGCCCGGCGAAGCGCCTGGGTCGGCTTCTCCGAGGAGGCGATCGCTTCGCTGGTATGAACGATCTCGATCGCGGAGCAGTCACTGCCGCTCTTCTTGAGCTCGGGAGCGATTCGGCGTTCATCACCGAAAAGAATGAAATGAAGGTTGGAATCGCGGCGATAGGCCTTGGCAAGCCCGGCGACCATCGCCGCCGGACCGCTGTCCCCACCCATTGCGTCCACTGCAATCCTCGGGGCCGAGTCCATCGTCTGCCTGCCCCTCGTCCGCGTTACGCTCTAACCCTCGTCCGAGACGATTTCGCGGCCGTTATAGTGCCCGCACGCCGGGCACAGGTTGTGCGGCAGCTTCAGCTCGCCGCAATTCGGGCACTCCTGAAACTGCTTCGGCGTCAGCGCGTGATGGCTTCTGCGCATGTTGCGCTTCGACGGCGTGGTTTTTCTCTTCGGGACAGCCATTCCGGCACCTGCTCGATCATATAAAAAAAACAGCGACGATCTGCGCCTTCTCGGCGGGTCAGACCCGCGGCGGCGGTGCGATCATCGCGAACCGCGGCTCCTATAGCGGAACAGAGCCGAAGCGCAAGGCGAGTCTAGGCCGCAAGCGCGGCATCGCCAACGATCGGGTTCGTCTGCCGTTCATGCCCGAACGTGGACATCGGACCGTGCCCTGGCACGAAGGCGGTGTCATTGCCCATCGGCCACAGCCTGGTGGTGATGGATCGGACGAGTTGGCCGTGATCTCCAAGCGGAAAGTCCCAGCGCCCGATGGAGCCCTTGAAAAGAACGTCGCCGACGATCGCGAGCTTCGATTGCGGGTGATGGAACACGACGTGACCCGGCGTGTGGCCGGGGCAGTGGCGGACATTGAGGGTCAGCTCCCCGACGGTGACTTCGTCTTCGTCCTCAAGCCAGCGGTCCGGCTCGAACGGGACTCCGCGAAGGCCCCAGCGGCGGCCATCGTCCTCGAGGCGCGAAATCCAGAAGCGGTCCTCCTCCTGCGGCCCTTCGATAGGAACGCCGAGTTCCTTTGCAAGCACGCCCGCTTCGCCGGCATGATCGATATGGCCGTGGGTAAGCAGGATCTTTTCGATCGACACCCCCGATTGCTGGGCGGCGGCTTTCAGCTTCGGCAGGTCGCCGCCGGGATCTACGAATGCCCCGCGCATGGTCTTCGTGCACCACAGCAACGTGCAATTCTGCTGAAGCGGAGTGACCGGCGTGATCGCGGCTTTCAGCGGCGGCTGCTTCATTTCGACTCCGGGAGAGTAGCCATGGACGGCGGTTGGGCGCGCATCGATTGCGCGACCTTCTCGGCCTGGCGAAGCACTCGAAGCACGTTGCCGCCGGCAAGCTTGGCGAGGTCGGAATCGCTCCAGCCGCGGCGGATCAACTCGGCAAAGACGAGCGGATAGCCGGCGACCGTGTTGAGGCCCGCGGGCGCTTCGTCGTAGCCGATTCCATCAAGGTCGCCGCCGATCCCGACATGGTCGTGGCCGGCAATGCCGACGATATGTTCGATATGGTCGGCGACGAGTCCGACGTCCGCCGTGGGAGCGGGATGGCTCCCTTCCCATGCCTTCAACTTCGACTCGCGAATGTCCGGCTGTCCGACGTAGAGCGAGTCGAGCCGTGCCTTCTCGGCGGAATGGTCCGCCGACCATCTGCGATAGTTTTCCGACAGGTGGCCGATGTAGAAATTGACCATGACGACGCCGCCGTTGGCCGGAAGCAACGCGAGGACGTCGTCCGGCACGTTGCGGGGGTGATCGGCAAGCGCACGGGCGTCGCTGTGAGAGAAAATGACCGGCGCCCGGCTGGCGGAGATCGCGTCGCGCATCGTCTCGGGCGAGACGTGGCTGAGGTCCACCAGCATCCCCAGCCGGTTCATCTCGTGAACGACGGTCTTGCCGAAATCGGTGAGGCCGTGATGCTCCGGGTCGTCGGTGGCGCTATCCGCCCAGGCATTGTTCTTGAAGTGCGTGAGCGTCATGTAGCGTGCGCCGAGGTCGTAGAACTGCCGGAGCGCGGCGAGGTCGCCGCCGATCTGGTGCCCGCCCTCGATCCCGATGAGCGACGCGACGCGCCCGCTTCGATGAATCCTGACGATATCGTCGGCCGTCCGGGCGAGAGCCAACTCGCGCGGGTAAGCGGCAACGAGCCGCTTGACGACGTCGATCTGGTCGATGGTCGCTCGGATGGCGGGGTCGCCGGTGACCTCGGCGGGTATGTACACCGACCAGAATTGCGCGCCGAGGTGGCCGGCACGAAGCCGCGCCATGTCGGTCATCAGCGGGTGTTCGAGCTTGTCGGTGCCGCTGTCGAGGTCGATGATCCGGCTGTCGTACTTGTCCTTGAGCTCCCACGGCAGGTCGTTGTGGCCGTCGATGAGCGGCGTGCGCTTCAGGATATGGTCGATCCGCGACATGGTGTGGGAATCTATCGGCTGCGCTGCCGCGACGGTCGCGATCAGCGACAGGGACATGGCTGCAAGCAGCCTGGTGGCGTGGTTCATGAAGAGCTCGTGTAAAGAAGTCGGCGAGGCGCGCCAATCGGGGTTGTGTCGCGCCGCGGGGCGCGCGATTGTCGCGGCCGATGAGCATAGCGCGACAGCCGGACATCGAAGAAAAGATGCGCTTCGACCCCGAGGAGGGGCTTGCCAACCTCGACGACCACCTCGACCGGCTCAAAAGCCGGGCGGATGCGCTCGGCTACGCATTCGACCGGCACGCGGCCAGGAACGAGCTCCAGGCGGCAACCTTCGGCAGGGGTGGAGCCGCGACGGCGCGCCTGCTCGTATCCCCGAGCGGGGCGATCGCGATCGAGCTCAAGCCCGACTAGGCGGCGATCGGGAATCGAAGCAGCCGGCCCGTGACCGGCACGAGCGCCACGGCTTCGCCGTGAATGGCCCGCACGATCTCCGGATGGCGGACGTCCAGGCCCCCGGTCAGCGCTCCGAAGGCCGGCAGGATCAGCTTGGTTTGCGACGCGACGAAGCAGCGCCTGGCGATGCTCCGGCCATTGACGTTGACCCGAAACTTGGGATGGAAGTGCCCGGAGATTTCGGGTCGCGGGTAGCCTGGCCGCGCTTCGTGGCGAAGCGTGATTTCTCCAAGGCGAACCTCGTCGGCGATCGTGCCGCCGCACTGGTCGGCAAATCCGGGATCGTGATTGCCGACGATCCACGTCCATTCGAGCCGGGCGGTCATGTCCTCGAGAAGTGCACGACTCTGGCGCGGAAGCCGGTCGCAGCCGTGGGGATCGTGAAAGCTGTCGCCCAGGCAGAACACGCTCCTGGCGCCGGTCCGCTCGACGTCTTCAGCAAGGGCGGCAAGCGTCGCATGCGAATCGTACGGCGGCAGGAGCTGCCCCAGGCGTGCGAACCAGCTCGCCTTTTCGAGGTGCAGGTCGGCCACCAGCAGCGCGTTTCGCGCCTTCCAGTACAGGGCGCCGGCTGCCGAAGCGGCGAACGTTTCGCCTGCGAACGAAAAGGGAACCATGAGCCTCGTTTAGCCGCTTCGCGCCGCAAGGAAAGGGCTTACTCCATCATCTGGTAATGGTCGCGCAGCGCCCGCGCGTCGTGGAGCGCGTTGTGCGGCACCTCGCTGTTTGCTGCGGTGCTGAAGTTGCTCAGCGGGAGAAGCCGGAATGTGACGTCGCGAAGGTCGATCATGTCGCCCGGCCCCGTCACCATCAGATTGCAGAATTGCGCGACGTCCTCGGGCCAATCGGCGACGACGACCGGCCCGTCGTCATGGCGGAGGAATCGTTCGAGTGCATCGCCGGCTTCCGCGCGGCTGAGGCGCGGCCATCGCAGCCTCTCGGGAACCGTATCGAGATAGGGCACGACGTGCCTCTCGACCCAGTCGCTTAACGGCTCATCGGTCTTGAGGGTGAAGTAGAGCTCGTCGCCCTCGTCCGAAACCAGCGCCAGGCTGAGCAGTGCGCCGCCGATCCCGTTATATTCCGTGTCGAGAAAATAACGCACTTAGAGCCCGGCATTCCCGCAGGAGTCCGTCGGAAGAGCACGCCCCTTTCGGCAGCGCTGCGCCATCTCCCGAGCTTCGCGGCCGCGCTTCTCGTCCGCCTTGCGAAGCTCGCGTCCCCGTTTCTCGTCCGCTTCCGACTGGCTGACGGTGGCGACGTCGACGGCCTTGGACGCCACCTTCACGGGAAGAGTGACGGCGGTCACGGCGGTGTCGACGACGGCCTTTGCAACGCAGCCGCCAAGTGCCGGGGCCAGAACGGCGACGGGCAGGAGAAGGAGCGTCTTCATTGTTGTGGAAACTCGCAGATGCTCGCTCGCGCGGCAAATGAAATCACAGGCGCATTGCGGCGTCGGCCAGCTGCTCGGCCTCGACGAGCAACGATTCGTCTGCCTCGGCGCCCGAGGGAAGAGCCTCGCGCCCCACGATCACCATCAGCGGCACCGCCATCGGGGTAATCCGGTCGGCCTCGACATGGACCATCGTCGCCGCGGCGCGGTCGACCAGCCGCACCAGCCGCCCCAGCTCCGTCATTCGCGCCCGCGCATCGTCCCAGGCGGCGCGCAGGAGCAGGTGCTGCGGCTCGTACTTGCGCAGCACGTCGTAGATGAGATCGGTCGAAAAGCTGACCTGCCGCCCGGTCTTGCGACGGCCCGGGTGCTGGCGCTCGACCAGCCCGCCGATCACCGCAACCTCGCGAAACGCAGTCTTGAGCAAATAGCTGTTTTCGACCCAGTCGATGAACTCGCGCTCGAGGATATCGGGAGAAAAGAGGGTCCTGGGATCGCGGATCGGCTCGAGTCCGTAGCAGGCAAGGCCGTAATCGTTGGCGACGAAGCCCGTCGGCTTGAGTCCCGCATTTTCCATGCGCCGGGTGATCAGCATTCCGAGCGACTGGTGCGCATTCCAGCCTTCGAAGCTGTAGGCGACCATGTAGTGGAGGCCCTCGTGAGGGAAGGTCTCGACCAGCATTTCGTTGGGCTCGGGAATCCGGCTTCGCCGCTCCTGCGTTTCCAGCCAGTCGCTGACGTCGTCGGGAAAGCGTCGCCAGTCGTGACGGTCCGCGAGCATGTGGCGCACGCGATCGGCAAGATGCGTGGTCATGCTCATCCGCTGCCCGCCGTAGGTGACGATTCGAGCCCGTTTCGACGAGGCATGAACGATGATGTCGCTGTCCTTGAACTGTTCGACTTCGAGGCTCAGGCCGGAGAAATAGAAATGGTCGCCGGGCGCGAGAGTCGAGGCATAGCCTTCCTCGATCGTGCCAAGCTTCCGGCCGTTGCGGAATCGCACGGTCAGCAGCGGCTGCTCGACGATGACGCCGGCGTTCAGCCGGTGCTGCTGCGCGATCGACGGCCGCGCGATCCGCCAACGGCCGTCGGGCTCGCGCACCAGCCGGCGAAAGCGATCGTAGGCCTTGAGCGAATAGCCGCCGGTGGCGATGAACTCGAGGATTTCCCCGAACGTCTCCTCCTCGAGCTTGGCATACGGCGCGGCGGAGCGGATTTCGGCAAGCAGGTCGCCGGCGCGGAATGGCGCGGCACAGGCGACGGCGAGGACGTGCTGGGCAAGGACGTCGAGCGTGCCGGGCCGGAACGATTCGGGATCGAGCTCGCCCGCCTCGATCGCGTCGAGCGCGGCGCGACCTTCGAGATATTCGAAGCGGTTGCCGGGAACGAGGACGCCTTTGCTGGGCTCGTCGAGCCTGTGGTTGGCGCGGCCGATCCGCTGCAGGAGGCGCGAACTGCCCTTGGGCGCCCCCATCTGGACGACGAGGTCGATGTCGCCCCAGTCGATTCCGAGGTCGAGGCTCGCCGTCGCGACGAGGCCCCGCAGCTTCCCCGTCGCCATTGCGGCTTCGACCTTTCGCCGCGCTTCGAGCGCCAGGCTGCCGTGGTGGACGCCGATCGGAAGCGCCTGGTCGTTCACGGCCCAAAGGTCCTGGAAGATCAGCTCGGCGAGGCTGCGCGTGTTGCAGAAGACGAGCGTCATCCTGTGCCGCTCGATCAGATCCATCACCTCGCGAACGGCGTGGCGTCCGCTATGGCCACCCCACGGGATCTTCAATTCCGGGATAAGTATCTCCAGCTTCGGCTCGGCACCCGCGTCACCGGTGACGAGCTCGACCAGAGACGCGTCCGCGTTGGGGGCGAGCCAGCGGCGGTAGGCATCGGGATCGGCAATGGTCGCCGACAGGCCCACGCGGCGGAGCGTGGGACTGAGGGCCTGCAACCGCGCCATCGACAGCGCCAGGAGATCGCCGCGCTTCTCCTTCGCAAAGGCATGAAGCTCGTCGACCACGATCGTCTTGAGATTGGCGAACAGCTGTCCGCTGTCGGGGTAGCTCAGGAGCAGGCTCAGCGATTCCGGTGTCGTCAGCAGGATCTGCGGGGGCCGGACTCGCTGGCGAGCCTTCCGGTCAGAGGGCGTGTCGCCGCTTCGAGTCTCGACCCGGATGTCGAGACCCATCTCCGAAATGGGCCCCAGCAGGTTCCGCTGCACGTCCACGCCAAGCGCTTTGAGCGGGGAGACGTAGAGAGTGTGGAGCCCGTCCACAGGCTGTCGGATCAAATCGCAAAGCGCGGGCAGGAAGCCGGCCAGGGTCTTGCCCGACCCGGTCGCGGAGACGAGCAGGGCATCGCGGCCGCGCGTTGCCGCCTCCACCATCGCCAGCTGGTGCCGCCGCGGCGACCATCCGCGCGCCGCGAACCACTGCTCGATGACCGTCGGAAGTTCAGTGCTGGTCAGAGATCGTCGGTTCCCTCGCGGCGGCGAATCTCTTCGTCGATATATTCTTCCCGGGTCGCCCGTTCGGTGTCCAGGCTCGTCCGGTTGGAGCGGCGAGCGAACACCAGCCACACCAGAACGATCAGCAGGACCACGGGCCCGATGATGCTGATTATCCACCAGAGCGTGTCTTGCATGAAACTCCTCCCGTTGTCGGGAACCGTCCCGACGTCTTAACGACTATAGCTCGCAATGGCGCGTCTGGGTTCCTGGATCGAAACTTTCCCCGACGGACTTTATGTCCGGCCAGCCGATTCGTGGATCGACCCTTCGCAGCCTAAAGAGCGGGCGCTCGTGACTCACGGCCACGGCGATCATGCGCGCGGCGGTCACGGCTCGGTTCTCGCCACCGCCGAGACTCTCGCCATCATGGCCCTTCGCTACGGCACCGAAGCGGGCCAGGCCGTGGCGTACGGAGAGACTCTCCGTGTCGGCGACGTCGATGTCACCTTCGTACCCGCAGGCCATGTGCTCGGAAGCGCACAGATCGTGCTCGAGCATTCGGGCGAGAAAATCGTCGTTTCCGGCGATTACAAACGGCGGCCGGACCCCACCTGCCATGAATTCGTGCCGGTGCCGTGCGACGTCTTCATTACCGAGGCGACGTTCGGGCTTCCCGTCTTCCGCCATCCCGACACGCGCGGCGAAATCGATCACCTGCTGCACCGTTTGCACCAGGACGAAAGTCGATGCGTGCTGGTGGGCGCCTATGCGCTGGGAAAGGCGCAACGCGTGATTGCCGAGCTGAGGCGGCGCGGCCACGAAGAGCCGATCTACATCCACGGCGCACTGGAAAAGATGTGCGCTCTCTACGAATCGTTCGGCGTCGACCTCGGCGAGCTTCGCCCCGCCACCGGCGCGCCGAAGGATGAGCTCAAGGGAAGGATCGTTCTCGCTCCGCCCGGGATGCCTCAACGACCGCTGGTCGCGGCGGCTCCCGGACCCGGTCACGGCGATGGCGTCCGGGTGGATGCGGATCCGGCAGCGCGCCCGGCAGGCCAACGTGGAGCTTCCGCTAGTCATCTCCGACCACGCCGACTGGGACGAGCTGACCGGCACGATTCGCGAGCTGGAGCCGACGGAGGTGTGGATCACGCACGGGCGCGAGGAGGCGCTCAAGCACTGGTGCCTCACCCATCAGGTCAAGGCGCGCGAACTCAATCTTGTCGGGTACGAGGAGGAGGATGCAGAGGACTGACGTTCATCGCACGCCTTCGTCGGTCGCTTCCACTGGAGGCTCGCTCAAAGGGCGAGCACCGCCCGTTCAGGCGTCGAGGTCGATCAGAGGCAGCCCCGTTTCCTCGTCATTGCAGCGCTGCAGGTATTCGGGCGATTCGTTGACGATGAGCTCCAGCGTCGGCCGTACGTGCGCGGTGCCGAGGTGACCGGCCATTGCGCTTCCGTCGCGCTTACCGACCACCAGGTGGATGTGGACCGCGGGCGAGCCGTCCGGCTTCTTCCCGATATCGCCGACCAGCGACGCGACTTCGACCTGCTCGTCGACCGTGTTGTCGCGATATTCCTTCGCGTCCCAGTCGAAATAGCGAAGCACGACGTCGCTGAACGCGCCAATGCCGGTAATCTGGGCGGCAGTAAGAGCATTCCTGGAGGCGAAGTCGGTGACCTGAGGAAGGACCTCATCCCCCGGGTCGAAGATCATTGCGAACGTACGCCGGCCGTCGGAGTCATTGAGCAGTTTGGATTTCATAACGTCACGACAACGCGTGACTAGTGATCGCTTTCCGTCCGCTCCACGCCCGACTTCGCGAGCTGCCCGTCGAGCTGGCCAACAAGCCGGTCCAGCCCTTCGGAGTCCGCCGCTTCGGCGCGGCCGACCAGGACGTCCTGCGTGTTCGACGCGCGAAGAAGCCACCAGCCGTCGGCGGTCTTCACCCGCACGCCATCGGTCGCGTCCACGTCGGCGCCGCTTTCCTGGAGCCGCTCGCGAACCTCTCCGACGATGGCGAATTTGCGGCTTTCATCGACGGGGAAGCGCAGTTCAGGCGTCGCCACCGAAGTCGGCATCAGGTCGACCAGTTCGCTAAGCTGCTTGCCCGACTGGCTGACTGCCTCGATGAGCCGGACGGCCGCGTAAAGCGCGTCGTCGAACCCGTACCAGCGGTGCTTGAAGAAGATGTGTCCGCTCATCTCCCCGGCGAGCGGCGCACCCGTTTCCTTCATCTTCGACTTGATGAGGCTGTGGCCGGTCTTCCACATCAGCGGATTGCCGCCGAGATCCGCAATACGGTCGAACAGCGTCTGGCTCGCCTTCACGTCCGAAATGATCGTCGAACCGGGAAGCTCTTCGAGAACCGGTGTGGCGAGGATCATCATGATCTGGTCGCCCCACACGACCCGGCCGGTGGAGTCGACGGCGCCGATCCGGTCGGCATCGCCGTCGAAAGCGAAGCCCATGTCGCAGTCCTTGTCGCGCACGAGTGCCTTGAGGTCGGCGAGATTGGCCTCGACCGTCGGATCCGGGTGATGCGCCGGGAAAGTGCCGTCCACCTTCGAGTGGATCACGAAATGCTCACCGGGAAGCTTTTCGATCAGCTTTTCGACGGCAGGGCCGGCGGCGCCGTTGCCGGGGTCCCACGCCACGCGATATCCGCGGCCGTTGAAGTCCTGCACCAGCCGCTCGACGTAGGAGTCGAGGACGTTTGCGGAATCGGCCATGCCGCTACCGTCGCTCCACGCTCCTGCAGCCGAACGGCGGCCGAGCTCCTGGATTTCCTCGCCGAAGATCGAACGGCCGTTCAGCAGCATCTTGAAGCCGTTGTACTCGGGTGGATTGTGGCTTCCGGTGACCTGGATCCCGCCGGACACGTCGAGAACCTCGGTCGCGTAATAGAGCATCGGGCTCGGTCCGACGCCGATCCGGACGACGTGGAGCCCGGTCTCGAGCAGCCCGTCGACAAGCGCGTTCTCAAGCTCCGGCGAGTGGAGGCGACCGTCGCGCCCGACGGCGATCGAGCGCGCGCCTTCGTCGGCAGCGAGCGTTCCGAAGCTTCGCCCGAGAGCCCAGGCGTCTTCCTTGGTGAGGGTTTTTTCGACAATTCCGCGAATGTCGTATTCGCGCAGGATGGTGGGATTGAATGTGTGCGTCATCGGGTGGCGAACACACCAAAACGCCGAATGGTTCAACTGCTAAAGCCGTCTCCGCCGGGCGCAGGGGGGATCAGGCGGCCTTTTCCTCCGGCTCCAGTGCGGGAACGCCGAGGCCGGACACCATTTCGCGAAGCTCCTGCCGGGCGGCGATGTGGCCGATCCCGACCTCGGGGAGATGCTGGAAGTCCAGAAGGGTCAGGCCTTTTGGGAAGAGCTCGCGATAGATGACGCGCTCGCCAAGCCCCGGAATGACCCTGAAGCCGACCCGCCGGGCAAGCTCGTCGAGCGCTGCGCCGACGCGACGGAGATTGTGCGAATCGATGTGCTGCAAGCGGTTTCGAAGGACGACCCAGTCGACGCTCTTGCCGGTCGCCTTCGCGCGCTGCGTCCGGCTGTTCCAGATCAGCTCGGCGTAAAAGCTCGGCTTCGTGACCTTGAAATTCTCCGGATGGACCTGCCCGATGAGGTCGAGATCGACGAAGCTGTCGTTCATCGGGGTGACCAGCGTGTCGGCTTTCAGGATCGCCTCGCGTGCCTGGGCGTCATCGCGACCGGGCGTATCGATGACCAGCACGTCGGCGTCCACGGCAAGCCTGGCGATGGCGTCGTCCAGCGCAACGCCGTCGTCGAGGACCGCAAAGCGCGCCTGCGGAAGCTCGGTTTCGAGCCGGCGCATGGTCGAATCCCTGTTTTCGAGGTAGCGCGTCATCGTCCGCTGGCGCGTATCGAGATCGAGCGCCGCGACGCGATGGCCGAGCGCAGCGAGCGCGACGGCGGTGTGAACTGCTGTCGTGGACTTGCCCGTCCCGCCCTTTTCGTTGGCGAAAACAATGCAATGCGGCTGAGCCATCCCGGGCCCCCTTGATATTGATCCCCCGCGCGTCGAGAAACGCGACCCACGAAACGAAAGCTTACCGGAGGCGAATCCGCGGTGCAAACACTCCGTGACATCGGGCAGCTCTCAAGCGCGCTCGTTGCTCTTCGCGCCGGCGGCAACAGGGTTGCGCTCGTCCCCACCATGGGTGCTCTTCACGCCGGGCACATTGCCCTCGTCGAGGAAGCGAAGCGGCAGGCCCCGCGCGTTGTGGCGACGATTTTCATCAATCCGCTTCAGTTCGGCCAGGGCGAGGACCTCGATCGTTATCCCCGCCGCGAAAAGAGTGATGCGCGCCTGCTCGAGGAGGCAGGCTGCGACCTGCTGTGGATTCCCACTCCGGAGCAGATGTATCCGGCCGGCTTCTCCACCAGGGTCGTCGTCTCGGGACTGACGAGCCGCTGGGAGGGCGAAGCCCGGCCCGGCCATTTCGACGGCGTGGCGACGGTGGTCACGAAGCTGCTGAATGCCGTCCGACCGGAGGTTGCCGTGTTCGGCGAGAAGGACTTCCAGCAGTTGGCGGTTATCCGCCGCGCCGTCATCGATCTCGACATGCGGGTCGAAATCGTCGCTGCGCCGACGGTCCGCGACGAGGACGGCCTGGCTTTGTCTTCGCGTAATGCGTACCTTTCACAGGACGAGCGCGCACGAGCGGTGGCGCTGCCGCGGACATTGCAGCGGACGGCGCAGGCAATCGAAGACGGCGCTTCGGTTCCCAAGGCTCTCGATGATGCCGCCCATGCGCTTTACGATGCGGGTTTCTCGATCGTCGACTATGTCGCCCTGGTGGATTCTGCGACGCTGGAGCCGGTGGAAAATGCGCGCGCCGGTTCCCGGCTTATTGCCGCCGCAACCATCGGCACGACGCGGCTGATCGACAACATCGCCATCGAGGTGTGAAAAACACGGTTAACCGCGTTAACCATTTCTTCGGAACTGGCGGCTGAAACTCTCCTCAACGGGAAACAGGGGGAGTAGCCGTTATGGGGATTAGCGAGAAAGCGCAGGACTTCTTCGTCCGCAGCCGGATCAGCGATGCGGAGCGGGGCGATGTCGAGGCGCTGTTCGACCTCGGAATCACCTATTCCACGGGTCGCGGAGGAGTCTCCGTCGATCTGGTCGAAGCGCACAAGTGGTTCAACCTGGCCGCTTTGTCGGGGTCGACGCGCGGACAGGAATGCAGGGCTGAAATCGCCCTGGAAATGACTGCTCGGGAAATTGCCGACGCCCAGCGCCAGGCGCGGGCGTGGCTTGGAACCACGCAGCAGCGCTACGCCGCCTGATTTATTGAGTCAGCGGCTGCGGCGGCGGCGGCGGCGCGAAGCCGGCGACGACCGTAACGACGCGCGGCCCGGCGGCGACAGTGGACGGACCGATCCGGACCGTTCCCGGCCGTTCCTTGCCCCAGCTTAGAACCGAAATCCTCTGTGGCGCGATTCCCTGTATGACGAGGAAGTCGCGAACCGCGTTGGCGCGCTTGTCGCCGATTGCGAGCGCATAGTCCCGCGAGTCCCGCGGCCCGCCATGCCCTTCGAGCCGGATGGTGACGAACGGATGCGCGAGAAGCCAGCGCGCCTGCGCCCTCAGGGTCGCGGCAGCATTCGCATCGAGACTGGATCCGCTCGGCGGAAAATAGACGGTATCGCTTCCCGCCGTGACGACGAGGTCGGCCTTGAGCGCACCCGTCGACATCGGCGACACGGGCGACATCGGCGTTCCCGGAGGCGCCGGTGACGGAGCCGAGCGCCCCAGCGGGAAGATCACCGGCAGCTTGAACTGCGCCGGAGCGCCGGTCGCGCTGGCAGCAATGGCCATGGCGGCCGCAAGTCTTGCAATCGCTTTCATGGCCTTACTCCTGCCGCTCCGCCCACGTCGGGTCGGACCCGCCCTGCGGTGTCGGCACCGTCCGTACCTCGCCGCCTTCGGCGGGCACGCTGGCGAGCAGGGTGCGCCTCGTCGCCGAGTCCAATTGCTGAAAGACGATCCGGCTTCCCGCCGGGCTCCACGACGGCTGCTCGTCATCGGGGCCCGCAGTGATGATGCGCTCTCCCGACCCGTCGTCGCCCACGACTCCGATTCGCGTCACCGCGCCCTCCGTCCGGGAGAAAGCCAGGCGGTCGCCGCTCGGGCTCCACACGGGGGAACCGTAGGTGCCGGGGCCGAAGCTGACCCGGTGCTGATTGCTTCCATCGGCGCTCATCACATAGAGTTGCGGGGTTCCCGATCGATCGCTCACGAACGCGATGCGATTCCCGTCCGGGGAGAAGCTCGGGCTCGTTTCGATCGCCGGGGTGGAGGTCAGCGGCCGCGGGAATCCTCCTTCGGAATCGACGGCGAAGAGATCGCTGTTGCCATCGGTCGACATCGTCATCACCACAGTTCGGCCGTCCGGCGAGAAAGCGGGGGAAAAGCTCTCTCCCGGCGCCATCGTCAGCGGGCGATCGGCCCCGCTTGAGACATCGACGACCCGCACGCGCAAGTGACCGTCGCGAAAGCTGGTGTAAGCAATGCGATCGCCTTTCGGCGACCATGCCGGCGTAAGCACGGTCGCGTCGCCCGAGGTGAGGTAATCGTGGTTGGCGCCGTCGAAATCCATCACTGCCAGCCGCTTCACAAGAGCATCGCCGCTTCCGCTTTGCGCGACGTAGGCGATACGGCTGTCGAACTGCGGTAAATCGCCCGTCGCTTTCACATAAACGGCGTCGGCGCAGCGATGCGCTGCGCGGCGCCATTCGTCGGGAGCCGCCGCGAAGCCGGTCCGGGCGACCTCTTTTCCACTCTGCACGTCGTAGACATAGCAAGCGATCGTCAGCCTGCCGTCGCTGCGCGCGTTGACGAAGCCCGACAGGAGCAACTTCGCGCCGACGCTTCGCCATTGCGAATAGGTCGGTGCCGTCACTTCCGGGAAGGACGGGATGCGGACATCGCTCGAATCCGCGACGATGAATGCATTCGTCGATTTGAGATCGGCGACGATCAGGTCCGCGATCTGGCCGCCAATGGACCACGTGTTGCCGGCGTCGGTGTCGGCGTTCTTGACCGTCGCGAGGTGCGGAACGGCAATGACCTCGGCGGTCGGAGCCGGGTCGCGCGCCGCGGCGGGAGCGGGCGCGAAGACGAAAAGCAATGCTGCGAGGAAAGGTACGGATCGTCCGCGGTCGATCAGCGGCGTGTCAGGTCTTCGAAACAGAATCAGTCCCCATCTGCAAGGCCCGGAACCGCTCCACCCACTGTCGCGGCTGGCGCTTCGGGCGCTGGTTCCGCGACAAAAATGCCGCCGTCACGTGCGCGCTTGCCATATCTTCCCCGCCGCGCCTGACTGACTGATAAATCGTCACGGAGGCGGAGCGGACCTGCTCGATCGTGCTGACCACCACCAGGTCGTCGCCCAGGACAGCGGGCTTTCGATATTTGATCGCAACCTCCGCGACCGCATAGGCGCTTGCCGTCTCGTCGAGTTCCTTTTTCTGGTCGATCCCGGCGCAGCGGAGCATGTCCGAGCGGGCCCTCTCCATGAACTTGAGATAGTTGGCGTAGTAGACGATCCCCGCCGTGTCGGTGTCTTCGAAATAGACAGTCAGCGCAAAGTGGTGCTCGCGTCCCCCGTTCTCTCCGGCAACAAAGCCGCCGCGATAGGGCGTGTCGAGGTCCGGGGCCGTCACGCGCCTCCCCTCAGCGGCGCGTCTTGCGGGAAGCGAGACCGGGGCGTGCGGTCAGGTCGCCCACTTCGCGCACGAGGTCCTCCTCGGCGATATCCATGTCGACCATGTGCATGCCCCAGCCGGGAAGGAAGATGCCGCCCACCCCGACCTCGCCGGGAACCCGGTCCGTCCTCTTGTCGGCGGGATCGGCGTTGGTCCGGATCGCCAGGTAGCCGCGGCGGCCATCGTTGACGCACTTGGCGGAGACCAGCCCCCTGGTCCTGACGAAGGCTGTCGGCGGCGCGCCCTCGCTCGACCACTGTATCGGCCCGCCGACCACCGGAAACCCTGAACGCGTGCTCCAGTCGCTGTCGAGCGGTTCCCAGCTGCGGCTTCCCGGATCGGCAGGATTGGTGCAGCCGACCGTCATCCCCGGCGGGGCAAAGCCGAACATCGCGGCCTCGGGCGGGACGCTGCCCTCGCGATAGCTGGACCAGGCCATGACGCAGTGAGTCTCGCCGCGGGCGGAGCACAGGGGAGTCGACTTGAACGTGCCGCCGACGCGCTTGCCTTGTGGAACGAAGACGTTGAACCCGGGAATGATCGCGCGAACCATCTGCCCGGCAATGGGCTTGCCCTCTATCTCTCGCGCAATCAGCTGCTGGAGCATGAGCGAGCCCTGGCTGTGGCCGATGAGGACGAACGGGCGGCCGTTGTTGTATTTCGCGAGATAGGTTCGCCAGGCTTTGGCGACATCCGAATAAGCGAGCGCCGCAGCAGCAGTGACGTCGCCGCCGGCGACGACGGAAGCGACCGCCGACACCGTCATTTGGCGATACAGCGGCGCGAACGGGCGGCACACTGATGCGAACGGGGCGAACTGCGCCCGCGCGGCGCCAATTTCCTCGCTCGGGTGGAGGTCGCTGTTGAGCGCCTCGTCCCGAGAGACGGTGGGATAGACGTAAAAGCAGTCGATCGGCGGGTTTTTCGCGACTGCGCTTCGGCTCGTGGCTCCGTAGCCGCCCGGGTCGAGAACGGTCGATGCGACCGGCTTCGAGCAAACGTCGTCCCGGCCGGGCAGGCACAGCCAGCTCTTGGCGACCGCATAATCCGGCGCCGGTGCGGCCTGGGCCGTGGCTGGCTGGGCGGGCGCGAGGGCGGCGGCCAGGAACCTGAAGAAATCAGGAAGCATCGGTCACCCGCGTTGCATAATCGAGTGCGATCACCGCCCAGATCAACAGAACGATGATGGGAATGGCATAGGCCAGCAGCTGGTTGCCGACGTCGTGGAAGCGCGCTTTGTCCATCTTCGCTTCGGTGTGATAGCGGGAATATTCGAAGACGCAGCCGCGAAGCTTGGCCTTGGCCTTTTCCAAATCGCCCAGTTGACGGTGATTGATCACCGCCCAGATGCCGGTCATCAACGCACCGCAGATTGCCACCACGATCAAGGTCAGCCTGTCGATCCTGTCGGTGCTGGTAATGAAGAAGACCAGAAGCATCGCTTCGGCGACGAGGAAGAAGTTCATCCGCGTGTTGAACACGTTTTCTTCGTGCAGCGCATGTTCCCACGCGCGCGTGCGGATCTCGTGATCCGGCGATGGATCCGGCGTCGCTTCATTTGCCATCGAACAATCCCTCCTGTGCCGAGCGCGGTGGCGTGAGACCGAGATGCTTCCAGCCGCGGCCGTTGAGGCAGCGCCCCCTCGCCGTGCGGGCGATGAGGCCGAGCTGGATCAGGAACGGTTCGATCACGTCCTCGATCGTATCGCGCGGCTCCGAAAGCCCGGCAGCGAGAGTCTCGATCCCGACCGGGCCGCCGCCGTACAGGTCGGCGATCATGGTCAGGTAGCGCCGGTCCATCGAGTCGAGGCCGAGCGCATCGATTTCCAGTCGCGACAGGGACGCGTCGGCGGTCTCGGCGTCGATCGAATCGACACCGGCCGCATGGGCGAAATCGCGCACTCTGCGAAGCAGCCGCCCTGCGATACGCGGAGTCCCGCGCGAACGCTTTGCGATCTCGTGCGCACCATCGTCGGTCAGCCCGGCGTCCAGGAGCCTGGCCGCGCGGCGGACAACCTGCTCGAGCTCCTCGACCGAGTAGAAGTTCAGGCGCACCGGGATTCCGAACCGGTCGCGGAGCGGAGTCGTCAGCAACCCCTGCCGCGTCGTCGCACCGACCAGCGTGAATTGCGGCAGGTCGATCCGCACCGACCGCGCCGATGGTCCCTCGCCGATCATCAGGTCGAGCGCACGGTCCTCCATCGCGGGGTAGAGCACCTCCTCGACGGCCGGATTGAGCCGGTGAATTTCGTCGATGAAGAGGATGTCGCCGTCCTCGAGATTGGTGAGGAGCGCGGCCAGGTCGCCCGATTTGGCGATCACCGGGCCGGACGTGGCGCGGAAGCCGACGCCCATTTCGCGGGCGAGAATTGCGGCCAGGGTCGTCTTGCCCAGCCCCGGGGGGCCATGCAGGAGCACATGGTCGAGCGCTTCTCCGCGGCCCTTTGCAGCAGTCACGAAAACTCGCAGATTTTCGCGCGCCGCCTTTTGGCCGATGAACTCGTCGAGGCTCTTTGGGCGAAGCGCCTGGTCGGCGTCCTCGCCCGTTCGCTCGGGAGTCGTGATTCGCGCCGGGTCGGTTGCCATTGCTGCCTGATTCGCAGATGCATGCCGCCTCGACAAGAAGAAGCGGGAGAAGGCGGGGTGGAGGTCAATCGGCGCGCGGTCATGGTTGGAGGCGCGGCGGCGGCCGTCATGGCTGCGGCCCCGGCATTCGCGGCCCGGCCCAAGGCGCCGGACTGGTACCGAAACGCGATCGTCATCGACGGGCTGGGCGGCATCAACGACCCTTATGCAGCCGAAAACGACCTTCGCCTCAGCGACCGCGCCTGGGAGGAAATGCGCCAGACCGGCGTCACCGCCGTTCGCGATACGGTCGTTCCGGTCGGAAACCATGTCGACGGCTGGGAACGGTTCGGGAAAAACCTGGCACACTTCCACGATGTGGTCAGGGCGAATCCCGACCGGCTGGTTCTGGTGGAGAAGGCAGGCGACATCGTCGCCGCGAAACGCGCCGGCAAGTTGGGGCTGATCCTGGGGACTCAGGACACGGCCATGGTCGGGCCGGCGCTCGACCGGCTCGCCGAGATGAAGGCGAACGGCATTCGCGCGGTCCAGCTGACCTACAATCTCGCCAACCTTTCCGGCGACGGTTCGATCGAGCCGCGCAATGGCGGCCTGACGACGCTTGGCAGGGACACCATTCGCCGGATCGAAAGCGAAAAGCTGCTTCTCGACCTGTCGCACGGCGGTGCGCGCACCATCGACGAGGCCGTCGCTTTCGCGAAGCGGCCGCTCACCATCAGCCACACCGGCGCGCGAGCGATCACCGACCATCCGCGCAACGTCTCCGACGAAGTCATACGGGCGGTGGCCGAAAAGGGCGGAGTGGTCGGCGTCTATTTCATGCCCTACCTCGCCGCCGACATGCACACGAGCGGCGCGATGCTCGTCGATCATGTCGATCACGTCGCCAAGGTCGCCGGCGAGGACCATGTCGCAATCGGCACCGACGGCGGAGTCCTTCCCGTTGTTATCGACGAGAAGGCGCGGGAATATGCGCGCAAGGATTACGAGCAGCGCCACGCGGCCGGGATCGCCGCGCCCGGCGAAGGCCCGGACGTCTTCCCGCTCGTTCTCGACTACAATTCGATCGACAAGCTCGAGCGGCTCGGGTCCGCGCTCGTCAAGCGCGGCTGGAGCACGGGCCGGGTGGAGAAGCTTCTCGGAGCCAACCTTCTTCGTCTCTACGGAGATGTCTGGGGCTAGACTTCGCGCCGGGAGCGGTCGCCGCGCTGCCAAGGCCAGCGCCCCTCGATTTCGACTTCGAGGCTGAAGCTGAGGAATGTCCGGATGAGGATGATTCCGGCCAGGACAGCGACGCTGAGCAGGGTCGGCGTTACGGCGACCGTGTTGATGATGTCGGCGGCAACGAGGAATTCGAGTCCGAGCAGGATTGCCCGGCCCAGGTTCGACCGGAAATCGGCGGCCGCTTCCCACGGGTCATCGCGGCGGGCGAACCGATAGAGGAAAATGAGCAGCGTCCCGAACGCACCGAACGCAATGATCGCGATTCCGGTAAGCTCGACAACGCGCGTGACGGCATGCGCAACATCGGTCGCGAAAACTTCGAGCATGGGCATTCCTATTTCGCCGCTTTCTTGAGCGCGAGGCGGACGAGCGCATCAAGCGAGGCGTCATCGCCGAGCTCGTCCTGGGCGGCGTTGACGGCAGCGCTTGCGTCGCCGGGCTTGAAGCCGAGGTTCGCGAGTGCGGATAGGGCGTCGGCGGCGGCTCCCGCGCGCGGTACAGGCGCTGCTCCGCCAAGGCCGGGCGTTCCAAGCTTGCCCTGGAGCTCGTTGGCGATCCGCGCCGCGAGCTTGGGACCGACTCCGTTGGCGCGCCCGATCATCGCCTTGTCCTGCTGACTGACGGCGCGGGCCAGTTCATCCGGCGAAAGCACCGAAAGGATCGCAAGCGCCAGGCGACCGCCGACCCCCTGAATCGACGTAAGAGCGCGAAACGTGTCGCGCTCTTCACGGCTGCCGAAGCCGAACAGGGTCCAAGCATCCTCTCGGACCTGCAGCTCGGTCAGGACCAGGACCTCGTTCCCGACTTGCCCGAGCAGGTCGAGCGTTCGTCCGCTGCACAGGACCTGGTAGCCGACTCCGCCGACGTCGATGACCGCCGTGTCGGCGGTCGTTTCGGACAGGATTCCGGACAGGCGTGCGATCATTGGCTAACGGCTAAGCCCAACGCGGCCGCTCGCCAAGTGATGCGCATGCGTAATCGCGATGGCGAGCGCGTCGGCGGCATCGGCGCCGGCGATTTTCGCGCCCGGAAGAAGGCGGGAGACCATCGCATGCACCTGGGCCTTTTCGGCGCTGCCGGTTCCGACCACCGCCTTCTTGACCAGCCGCGGCGCATATTCGCCCACGTCGAGACCGGCGCGCGCGGCGCACATCAGCACGACGCCCCGCGCCTGGCCCAGCTTGAGCGTCGATTGCGGGTTCTTGTTGACGAAGACTTCCTCGACCGCGGCGGCCTCCGGGCTGTGCTCGGACAGAAGCGCCTCGAGCTGTTTCGCAAGACTTGCCAAGCGCTCGGGAAGCGGAGTGGACGCGCTGGTCTTCAGCTGTCCGTTGCCCATGTGGGAGAGCCGATTGCCATCGGCACGGATCAGTCCCCAGCCGGTCGTCCCGAGCCCCGGGTCGAGGCCGAGGATCAGCACCCGGTCAAAGCCTCTCCAGTTCCTCGTCGGGGATGTTCTCATTGCCCCAGACGGTCTGGACGTCGTCGTCGTCGTCGAGCGCTTCCATCAGCCTGATCAGCTGCTGGGCCTCGTCGCCCCGGACTTCGACTTCGGTCTGCGGGCGCCAGGCGAGCTTGGTCGTTTCCGCCTCGCCGAGCATGTCCTCAAGCGACTTGGCGACGGCGTGGAGGTCGTCGACACTGGTCCAGATGCGATGGCCGTCGGAATCGGACTCGATATCCTCGGCGCCCGCTTCGAGAGCGGCTTCGAGGACCTTGTCGGCGCTCCCGGCGCTGGCGGGATATTCGATGAGCCCGAGACGCTCGAAGCCGTGGCTCACCGATCCCGACGCGCCCAGATTGCCGCCGTTCTTGGAGAAGATCGTTCGGATGTTGGTCGCCGTCCGGTTGCGATTGTCGGTAAGCGTTTCGACGATCAGGGCGACGCCCGCGGGGCCGAAGCCCTCGTAACGAAGCTCCTCGTAATTCTCCATGTCGCCGCCAGACGCCTTATCGATCGCGCGCTGGATATTGTCCTTTGGCATCGACTGCGCCTTGGCGGCGAGCACGGCGGCGCGCAGCCGCGCGTTGGCGTCCGGGTCGGGCAGCCCCGACTTGGCCGCGACCGTGATCTCGCGCGAAAGCTTCGAGAACATCGCCGAGCGCTTTTTGTCCTGCGCGCCCTTGCGGTACATGATGTTCTTGAACTTGGAATGCCCTGCCATGGCGCGTCCTTACGCTAGTCCGAGGGCCGCGCGATAGGTCTCGAGGATAGCATCCTGCTCCTGCCGCGTATGCGATTCCATTTTCCGAAGGCGGACGACCATGCGCATGATCTTGGGGTCGTAGCCGTTGGCCTTCGCCTCCGCGTAGACGTCGCGGATATCGTCCGCGATTCCCTTTTTCTCTTCCTCGAGCCGCTCAATTCGCTCGATAAACAGCCGCAGCTGGTCGGCCGCGACGGTGCCCTCCGCCATGTGTATCTCCGCTCGTTTTCGAAAAGTCGCCGAAGCGTCTAGTGGAGCCCGCGCGCCCGCTCAAGCCGGTTGAACCGCAACATTCAGCCGCTATGCCTCTGCCAAGCAGCGGAAGGACTGGATGCACGACTTATTGAAACCGCGGTCGCGCAAGGTGAAGATCCTTGCGACCCTGGGGCCGGCCTCCAACACACCGGCCAAGATCCGAAAGCTGTTGTTCGCGGGCGCCGACGCCTTCCGAATCAACATGAGCCACGGCACGCATGCGCAGAAGGCGAAGCTCGTCGCCGCCATCCGGGAACTGGAAAAGGAGCTTCACCGGCCGACGACGATTCTGTTCGACCTGCAAGGGCCCAAGCTTCGCGTAGGGAGCTTCGATGGCGGCTCGGCGGAGCTGGAAAAGGGCGACAGGTTCATCCTCGATCGCAACGAGGTGGCGGGTGATTCCAGCCGCGCCGAGCTTCCGCATCCGGAGCTTTTCGAGGCGATCCGCCGGGGGGATCGGGTGCTGATCGACGACGGCCGAATCCGGCTCAAGGTCCTGGAGGCCGGAGAGACCCAGATCATTACCCAGGTACAGGTCGGCGGGACCATCTCCGACCACAAGGGGGTCAACGTCCCCGACGTGGTGGTGCCCATTCCCGCGCTGACTTCCAAGGACCGCAAGGACCTGAAGTTCGCGCTCGAGCAGAAAGCGGACTGGATCGCGCTCTCCTTCGTCCAGCGCCCGGAGGATGTTGCCGAGGCGCGCGAGATGATCGGCGAAAAAGCGGCGTTGATGGCGAAGATCGAGAAACCGGCGGCAATCGATCGGTTGACGGACATCGTCGCCTTGTCGGACGGAGTCATGGTCGCTCGCGGCGATCTGGGCGTTGAGCTTCCGCCCGAGGACGTGCCGCCGCTCCAGAACAAGATCGTCGCCTGCGCTCGCCAGTTCGGAAAGCCGGTGGTGGTCGCCACGCAAATGCTGGAATCTATGATTCACTCGCCCTCGCCCACCCGTGCCGAGGTGAGCGACGTGGCAACGGCCATCTATGACGGTGCCGATGCCGTGATGTTGTCGGCGGAAAGCGCTACCGGCGATTTTGCGTGCGAAGCGGTCGAGATGATGGACCGGATCGCGGTCAGCGTCGAACGCGACCCGGTATATCCGGCCCGAATCCACTTCACTGAAACGGCGCTGGAGCCGACCACCGCCGATGCCCTCGCCGGCTCCGCGCGACAGATCGCCAATACCGTCTCGGCAGGGGCGATGGTCTGCTACACCAGCTCCGGCTCGACCGCCTGGCGGATCGCGCGGGAGCGACCGCCAGTCGGGATTCTCGCCATGTCCGCATCGTTGACGACATCGCGACGGCTCGGACTTCTGTGGGGCGTTCACGCGGTCCATACGCGCGACGTTTCCAGCTTCGAGGAAATGGTCGCAAAGGCGAAGCGAATGGCCATTCGCCACAACATCGCCAGGGCCGGAGACCGGCTCGTCCTGATGGCGGGGGTTCCGTTCGGGACGCCCGGGTCGACGAACGTCATCCACGTCGTCCGCCTGGTCGGCGACGAGCTGGAGAGGCACCAGCCGCCCCGGTCCTAGAGCGGAAGCAGCGCCGGAAGCTCGTCGGGGATTTCGCTTGCGAGGAATCCGATCGGGCCGACTTTGCGAGACAGCTGCTGGCCCGCCTCGCCATGGAGAAGGACGCCCCATAAGAGCGCCGTGACGGGATCGGCGCCGCGCGCGAGTTGCGCGCCGACTATCCCGGCGAGCGTGTCTCCGCTGCCCGAAATTCCAAGCCCCGGAACGCCGCCGCGGTAGGCCCAGGCCGCGCCATTGCGATCGGAGATGAAGCTGGTCGCACCCTTGGCGACGACGACGGCCCCGTACCGCTCTGCAGCCTTGCGCGCGCATTCGATCCGGTCTGCTTCCACCTCGTCTGCGTCAATTCCAAGGAGCGCCGCCATTTCCTGTGAATGGGGAAGCAGCACCGGCGGGACTCGCGCCGACCTGCAGGCCTGCGCAACCGGCGCGAGACAGCGAAGAAGGCCCGCGTCGAGGACAAGCGGAGTCCCGCAATCGACAAGCGCCCTCGCCATTGCGGTTGCGACGGGAGAGTTGGTGACGCCCGGCCCGGCGACGACGGCGTCGGCGCACTCCGCAAGCTCCTTCGCCTTGTGCACGGCCTCCGGTGCGAAACCGCCTTCGGAAGCCTCTGCAAGGGAAATCACAAGCACTTCGGGAAGCGCCAGGGCAAGTGCGCTCGCGGCGCTGTCCACCGTTGCGATCCGCACCTTTCCGACCCCGCTTCTCAGCGCCGCCTTTGCACACAGCAGGGCCGAGCCTGGAACCTGCCGGCTTCCGGCGAGGACAAGCAGGCGGCCGTGGTCGTTCTTGTCATCGTCGGTGACCGGCGGAAGCGGATGCGAGCGCAAGCCGGCCCGCGTCAGCTCGACAGGCTCGCTCACCTCGTGCCCGTCATAACGTCGCGCTCGGCGGTGCTTTGCGCATGGTCGGGCGCAACCTCGGTCGGCTCGTTCCACAAGGTCAGCTTCGGAACGCACAGCCCGTGCTTGTCGGGGTCGAAGGCATACGCGCACACGCCGCAATTGAGCACCTCGGCCTCGCGGTCGATCCGCAGGATTTCGGCTTCGTCCAGTTCCTCGAGGATGTAACGGAAGCACAGGACGACGACCTGGTGGCACACGACGAGCACCCGCCGGTCCGAATAGTGAAGGTTGAGGGTGTTGAGCATCGAGCGGAGACGCAGGATCACGTCGGCCCAGCTCTCCCCGCCCGGCGGGCGGTGATAGAATTTGCCCAGCATCTTCCGGTGCGCAGCCTCTTCCGGGAAGCGCGCCCGAATGCCGGCCGTGGTGAGGCGGTCGAAGATGCCGAACTCGCGCTCGCGCAGTCGCTCATCCACGATCGGCCGCTGCGGGCCATCGGCGAGCGCGCCTGCTTCGCAAATCGCCTTCGCCGTCTGTCTGGCGCGGCGATAGGGGGAGGTCAGGATCACTTCGGGCCGCTCGTCGGGCGCAAGCGACGCGAACCACTCGCCCGCCGACTGCGCCTGGGCGTGGCCGAGGTCCGATAGCGGGACGTCGACGTCTCGCACATCGATCGCGATCTCGAGATGCCCCGCCTCGTGCGCGAGGTCGCGGGCGACATTGCCCTGGCTTTGCCCGTGCCGGACGAGCCAGAGCTTCGCGGGCCAGTGCTGGCGTTGTTGCATGGCGAGAGAACCGCGAGGGTCGCAAAATGTTCAAGCACGCATGATCTCGCTACGCTTCCTCCCACGATCCAACCCCAGCCACGTGCCCGGAGGACATGACAACGGCTCCTGAGACTCGCTTCGCCAGCTTCTTTCAGGCGGGCTTCGAATGCTCCTCGCATCGCCGCCGCGACGGCGTTCGGCTCGACCTCCTGCGAGCGACCGGCCACGACCGCCATGTGCTGGCCGATTACCGCCTTTGCCGGGAGCTTGGCTTCCACACGATCCGCGACGGCTTGCGCTGGCACCGGATCGAAGTCGCGCCGGGACGGTACGACTGGTCGACCTGGATTCCCGCGCTGGAAGCGGCGGAAGCGACCGGCCTGGAGGTGATCTGGGACCTGTTTCACTACGGTTCGCCCGATCATGTGGACCAGGCGGGCCCCGACTTTGCCGCGCGTTTCACCGACTTTGCGCTCGCCGCGCTCGACATGCGCGAGTCGGTGACGAAGCGGCCGCCAACGGTCATTCCCGTCAACGAAATCTCCTTCCTCTCCTGGGCCGTCGAAGTCGGCTATTTCCCGGCCGTCGGTCCGGACGAGCGCGGCTGGTTCAAGCGCCAGCTGGTCAAAGCTGCGATCACTGCGGCGGCGGCCATTCGCGGTCGCTGGCCGAATGCCACCTTCGTCTGGGCAGAACCGGCGATCCACATCGCCCCGAAACACCGCGGCCGGAAGGAAGTGGAAGCCGCTGCCCAGCGCAGCGCCGGCCAGTTCGAAGCCTACGACTGGCTGACGGGCAGAGCACTGCCGGAACTCGGCGGCCGAGACGACCTGGTCGATATCGTCGGGGTCAACTTCTATCCGCACAATCAATGGTATCTGGACGGCCCGACGATCCCGATGGGACACCATGAGTACCGGCCGCTGTCCGACATTCTGGTGGAGATTGCCGACCGCTATCGTAAGCCGCTGGCGATTTCGGAAACTGGTGCCGAACGGTCCGCCCGGGCGCCGTGGCTTCACTATGTCTGTGCGGAAGTGCGCGAGGCGCAAAGGCGTGGAGCCGACATGGCGGGAGTCTGCCTCTATCCTGTCACGGCTTATCCGGGATGGGACAACAGCCGCCATTGCGAGGTCGGACTGCTGTCGAATCCCGGGCCCGACGGCAGTCGCGAGGTGTATCGGCCGCTGTACGAGGAACTGCTGCGGCAAAGACCGTTGTTCGACCATTCTTCCTAGAGCATTCGCCCGTCAGGTCGCAGGCGCTGGTCTTGGCTCGTTCGACGGAGTGCCGATCCTGGGCCAGCCGTCGACCCACTCGATGGGGTCGAGCAACATGACCCGGCGGCTGTTCATTCGATCGTGCTGGTTCTGGCGCGGCTTGTCGGGGTCGATGGCGTGATAGAGCATCCACTGCTGCCCCGCCTTGTCTTCGATGACGCAATTGTGGCCCGGTGCGCGCCAGTAGTGGTTCTTTTCGAGCACCAGGCTGTCGCGGACTCCGCGCGCCTGCTCCAGCGTCACGAACGGGCCGGTGGGGCTGTCCGAGCGGGCGACCATGACCCCGTACCGCGCATCGGGCCCGCAGCAATTGTCCCCCGAGTAGAAGAGGTAATAGAAGCCGCCGTGGCGGAGCACCCAGGCGGCCTCGACCAGCCTCGGGAATGCGCCTTTCACCGGATTGGGCCAGACCAGGTCGACAGCTTCGCTCTCGGGAGCGAACGATAGCCTGTCGGCGGTCAGCTGCTGCACCTTGATCGGCTGGAAACCCGACCCCCAGTAGAGGAAGTGTTTCCCGCTGACCGGATCGTCGAACGCCATCGGATCGATGTATTCGAACCCGGCGCCGAGCAGCAGCGGCATTCCCATGTCGACGAACGGCCCGACCGGCGAGTGTGCAGTGGCGACGGCGAGGGCATGCCCGCGCTCGTGCCGTCCGCAAAAATCCGGCGTTGCGGAATAGTACATGAAATAGGTCGAGCCGCCGCAGATCACGCTGGGCGCCCAGAAGTCCTGCGTGTCCCGTGCCCAGGCAGGCTTGTCGGGCAGGGCGTCGCCGAGATGCTCCCACTCGACGAGATCGGGCGAGCGAGCGACCTGGATGTTCAACCATTTGCCATCGCGTTCCGTCTGCGTCGCATAGGCATAGTAAAAGCCATCGTCCGCAAGCAGGACCGCCGGATCGGGGAAGTCCGAATCCAGCACCGGGTTGGCGTAGGTCGCGGATCCGGCACCGCGCGATCGCGGCGTGTCAGCTACGGAATGGGCAGGCTTTTGCATGCGGCCAACCTCATGGGCGACGGCGCGCTGGAGGCGACGTCTTTGCGTGCGCAGCTATCCCGCTGCAAGGGCAGTCTGCCGCGGCTCACCCCGCCGTTTCTCCTCCATTCGGCGAAATGTCGCCAGTGCCTGCCCGACGATCTGGTCCATGTTGTAATAGCGATAGGTCGCGAGCCGACCCACGAAGGTGACGTCGTCAGTCGAATCGGCAAGCGCTTCGTAGCGCTTGAACAATTGCTGGTTCTCCGCTCGCGGAACCGGATAATACGGATCGCCTTCGGCAGCCGGATATTCGTAGGTGATCGTCGTCAGCGGCGATTCCTGGCCCGTCAGATGCTTGTATTCGCTGATCCGGGTGTGGGCGATGTCCGGCGATGGATAGTTCACGACCGCGACCGGCTGGTGCCATTCCTGCTCGAGCGTCTGGTGGTCGAACCTGAGGCTTCGGTAGGGGAGCTTGCCGAAGCGGAAGTCGAAATATTCGTCGATCGGGCCGGTGTAGACGATGTGGTCTGCCAGCTCGAACGCGCGATCCTTCAAATCGCGAAAGTCGGTCCCGAGCCGCTTCTCGATCAACGGATCGTCAAGCATCTTCTCGAACATCGCCGTGTAGCCGTGAAGCGGCATCGCCTGGAACTTGTCGGTGAAATAGCGGTCGTCCGTGTTGGTCCGGGTAGGGATCCGACTGGTGACCTGCTTGTCGAGCTCGGACGGATCGAGCCCCCACTGCTTGCGCGTGTACCCCTGGAAGAACAGTTCGTAGAGTTCGCGCCCCACCGCGTTGATCACGACGTCCTCGGACGACTGGATATCCTCGACCGGTTCGGCGCGCGAGGCGAGGTATTCGGCGGCCTCCTCATCGCTTTGCAGGTCGAGTCCGAAGAGCGTGTTCAATGTCGTCCGATTAATCGGGATCGGCACCAGCTCGCCGCGAACGCAGGCGCGAACCCGGTGTTCGTACGGACGCCACTCGGTGAACTGCGACAGATAGTCGACCACCGCCTCGCTGTTGGTGTGGAAGATGTGCGGTCCGTATTTGTGGTAGAGGATTCCGGCCGCGTTCGGCTCGTCGTAGGCGTTGCCGCCGACATGCTCGCGCCGGTCGATCAGCAACACGCGCGCTCCGCGCTGGCTCGCCAGGCGCTCGGAAATGACCGAGCCCGCAAAGCCGGCGCCGACGACGAGATAGTCGTACGGCTTGCGCCCCGCGGGCGCGCCGAAGTGGGCGTTCATTCCGCGGCTACCAGCAGCGCGGAGCTGCCCGAGGGGACGCCTTCGCCGAGCGCTTCGGCGATCAGTCCCGCCATTCGCGCCTGAGTCGTGCTCCAGCTGGTGGCGGAGAGGAGAAGGTCGGCCTCGCCGAGCCAGCTGCCGCCCTTGTCGAGCTTCAGCGCCCTTTCGCATTCGCTGACGAAATCCGTGGCCGTGGAGGCGATTCCCACGCCTTCGAGGTGGCCGTAGTGGCGCACGACGTCGGTCACGGGAGTGGAGACGACGGGCTTTCCGCCGGCAAGATATTCGGGCGTCTTCGTCGGCGAGATGAACTGCGTCGATTCGTTCATGGCGAACGGCATCAGCGCCACGTCCCAGCCGGCCAGGTAGTGCGGAAGCTCATCGTACTTCTTCGAACCGAGGTAGTGGATATTGTCCCGCTTCGGCAGATCGTCCTCTGAAATCTTCACGACCGGTCCGACCATGACGAACTGCCAGTCGGGGCGCATGCCGGCGATCGCGTCGAGAAGGTCGCAGTCGAACCTTTCGTCGATCACCCCGAAGAAGCCCAGTCGCGGATGCGCAATGCCGCTTTGGTCGGCTGGCTCGGCGGCGGCGGACCGCGCCGTCTCGAAATGCGCCCGGTCCACGGATGACGGGAAAAGATGGACGCTGTCGTGGCGGTCCTTCTTCGCCTCGAACAGGCTCGTTCCGCCGGTGAAGACGACGTCGGCCCGTTCGATCAGCTCCTGCTCCAGCTGGAGCAGGTTCTCTGGCGCGAACTTGAACTTGCTGAGTTCGTCCATCGAATCGAACACGACGACGCTCGAGTCCAGCTCACGCGAGAAGGGCAGCATCATCGGCGTGTAATACCAGGCGACAAGGGGCCGGCTGAGGCCAGCTGAATAAGCGTCGAGGAGACGCTTGAGAGCAGCGGCCCGCTCATCTTCGTCGAGACCGCGGGGCAGATGCGGAACAACGATCCTGACGTTGGGACAGGTTTCGGCACGTCGAACGCGCAAGAGCGGCGTTTCCTTCTCGCCAATCTCCAGCGGCTCCTCCCAGAACACGACGGCCATGTCCTCCGCGAAGCGGCTCATGAGGTGCTGCGGCCGCTGAAAGACAAAGTCCCAGCGCAGGTGCGAAAAGCAAAGCAAGGTTGGCTGGCCTGATTTGGGGGCCGCGGGATCGGCATCAGACTCAACAGGCACCCCGACGCGGGTCGTCATTGTGGCGGGTCGCTCCTTCGTTTCGACGAGAAAACTTTCTTCCTGCTGAAACGGACCGCTCGCGACAGCAGTTCCGCAACTGGGAGCTTCATCAACGATTTTAATCCTCCCCGAGCTCCGGGAGTCGATTGGCCGACAATTGACCGCCTGCGTCCGGGCGTGGAAGGACGAAAATTCAGCCGACCGCTACAGAGGGAAAGCAATGGCCACGACGATCGAGGAACTTGAGAAACGGCGCGAGCGGGCGCGTCTCGGCGGCGGCGAAAAGCGCATTGCCGCGCAGCACGCAAAGGGACGACTGACCGCTCGAGAACGATTGAGCGTGCTCCTCGATGCTGGAAGCTTCGAAGAATATGACATGTTCGTCGAGCACAACTGCTCGGACTTCGGCATGGAGACGCAGAAGATTCCCGGCGATGGAGTCGTGACCGGGTCGGGCACGATCAACGGCCGGCTGGTCTACGTCTTCGCGCAGGACTTCACCGTCTTCGGTGGCTCGCTTTCCGAACGCCACGCCGAGAAGATCTGCAAGGTCATGGACATGGCGATGAAGGTCGGAGCGCCGGTAATCGGCCTCAACGACAGCGGCGGCGCGCGAATCCAGGAAGGCGTCGCGAGCCTCGGCGGCTATGCCGAAGTCTTCCAGCGCAACGTGCTCGCCAGCGGTGTCATTCCGCAGATCTCGCTCATCATGGGCCCGTGCGCGGGTGGCGCGGTCTATTCGCCGGCGATGACCGACTTCATCTTCATGGTGAAGGATTCGAGCTACATGTTCGTCACCGGGCCGGACGTGGTGAAGACCGTGACCAACGAGGTGGTGACCCAGGAGGAGCTTGGCGGCGCGGTCACGCACACGACCAAGTCGGGCGTCGCCGACGTCGCGTTCGAAAATGACATCGACGCGCTTCTCGCCACCCGCGACTTCTTCGACTTCCTGCCTTTGTCGAACCGCCATGACTTGCCGGTCCGGCCGACGGACGATCCCGCCGACCGAATCGAGGAGAGCCTCGACACGCTCGTTCCGCCCAGCGCAACGACGCCCTATGACATGCACGAGCTGATCCGGAAGGTCGCCGACGAAGGCGATTTCTTCGAGATCCAGCCGAAACACGCTCAGAACATCATCGTCGGCTTCATCCGGATCGAGGGGCGGACGGTCGGAGTCGTCGCCAACCAGCCGATGGTTCTCGCCGGCGTGCTCGATATCGCCAGCTCCAAGAAAGGCGCTCGCTTCGTGCGCTTCTGCGATGCGTTTGAAATCCCGATCCTGACCTTCGTCGACGTGCCCGGCTTCCTCCCCGGAGTTGCGCAGGAGCATAACGGGATCATCAAGAACGGCGCGAAGTTGCTCTTCGCTTATGCCGAAGCCACGGTGCCGAAGATCACGGTGATTACTCGCAAGGCCTATGGCGGAGCCTACGACGTCATGGCGTCAAAGCACCTTCGCGGGGACCTGAATTACGCTTGGCCGACAGCCGAGATTGCGGTCATGGGCGCAAAGGGCGCGGTCGAGATCATCTTCCGCAACGAGCGGGACGACGCGGACAAGATCGCCGAGAAGACCCGCGAATATGAAGAGCGGTTCGCCAACCCGTTCGTCGCCGCGAGCAAGGGCTTCATCGACGAGGTGATCATGCCGCATTCGACCCGCAGGCGCGTCGCGCTGGGCCTGCGCAAGCTGCGCGACAAGAGCCTAGAGAATCCCTGGAAAAAACACGACAACATTCCGTTGTGAGGTAGCGACCAGCTCTTCCGCATCCATGCGCATGATGCTCGGCGATCTCCGTGTCGGTGCCGCTAGCAATTTGCGCGGCCTGCCTTCAATATCGAGCGGTCCCTCGGGAGACGAGTCGCGATTCCGCAACACAGGCTTGACAAGATTTCGCACGGCGACGCAGCAGCCTGTAGCTGCTTTTGGCTTCACCGTTGCCTGGTTGCCTTCTTCATCGCCGGCAGTTAGGGGGTTGGTTTTCGGCTTGTGTTCGGCATCGTTTATGGTCATGGGCTGAGAATGAGTACCTACACCGCCACGATCCGCTGGAGCCGCGAGGGCGAGGCGGAGGACTTCGCCAAGGGGCGCTACAGCCGCGCGCACAGGTGGGAGTTCGACGGCGTTACTGTTCCGGCAACCCCGAGCCCGCACATTGTCCCCGCGCCGTGGAGCGATCCCAACGCGGTCGATCCGGAGCAAGCGTTCGTCGCTTCGCTCTCGTCGTGCCACATGCTGTTCTTCGTCGATTTCGCGCGCCGCGCGGGGCTGGTCGTCGACAGCTACGTGGATGAGGCGGAAGGCACGCTGGAGAAGCGCGACGACGGCAAGATGTGGATGAGCGAGGTCGTGCTTCGCCCGAAGATCGACTGGGGCAGCGACGTCCCGGACGAGGCGACTCTCGCCGATCTTCACCACAAGGCGCATGAGGCCTGCTTCATCGCCAACAGCGTCACGACGAAGGTTACGGTCGAGCAATAAAGTGCGCCGTGGCTGCGCGCCAAGAGTCGTTTCCATCCATGAACTTAGCGGCGCAACTGTGGCTTTGCGCCACTGGCGGCGAGCGTTCAGCCTGTGTATTGTCGCGGGCGGGCAAAAGACTGGCTCCAGGTCGGGCCGAAGGGTGGACGGTTGTGAGACTCAACAAAGGATGGAATTCACTGGCGCTCGCATGCGCCGCTTCTGCGATCGCATTGACTGCGACAGCACAGGCGCAGCCGGTGCCGCAGGTTCAGCAGCCGCAACGCCAGGCCGCGGCTCCCGTGCGCACCGCGCCACCGCACACCACTGCCGTGACCCCGCAGGCACAGCCGGCGACGCAGGTCCCGCAAGCCGCTCCGGCGCCGCTTCCGCCGCCTCCGCCGCTGTGGAGCATTGCCGATGCGCAGGAACTGCTTGCCTTCATTCGCGCAATCGGCGCCGAGGGCCTCGACCCCGCTGACTACGATCCGAAGGGATTGGCAGCGGCGCTGAATTCGGGCGACCCGATGAGGTTGAGCCAGGTTGCCAGCGAGCATTTCGACCACGTCGCGTCCGACCTCGCGCTCGGCCACGTTCGCGGCAAGGACCGGATCGACTGGTGGATCAAGGACCCCGATCTCGACAACGGCCGGCTGGACCAGCTTCTTCGCTGGGCAGTGCAGGCCCACCAGGTGTCGGATACGCTGGAGGGGCTTGCCCCAACGCACCCGCAATATGCGGCGCTCAAGCACGCGCTCGAGGTCACGCCTGCGGACGAAACCGACAAGATCAAGCGGATCCGGCTGAACATGGATCGCTGGCGTTGGCTGCCGCAGAACCTCGGTGAACGCTACATCATCGTCAACGTCCCCGCCTACACGGCCGCGCTCGTCGAGAAAGGCGAAACGGTTTCCCGGCACCACGCCGTCGCGGGCAAGAAGTCGACGCCGACTCCGCAGCTTTCGGCGATGGCGACCGGAGTGATCCTCAACCCCTGGTGGGAAGTGCCGTCGAGCATCGGCCACGAGGTCGCGGGCAAGAAGGGCTTCGTCGCGCTGAAGGACGATAACGGGAAGGTCCTTCGCTGGCGGCAACCGCCGGGCCCGTCAAACGCGCTTGGGCAGGTGAAGTTCGTGATGCCCAATTCGAAGGCCATCTACCTGCACGACACCAACGCCAAGTCCCGCTTCAACAGCAGCATTCGAGCGTTCAGCCACGGCTGCATCCGAACGCAGAACATCATGGACCTGGCGACGCTTCTCCTGACCGAGGGCGGCGACGAATGGACGCCCGAGAAGATCAAGGAGACGCTGGCCAGCGGCAAGTCGGTGAAGGCGAACTTCCCCGAGCCGCTTCCGGTGTACATCGTCTACATGTCGTCGGCAGCGACGGTGGACGGAAAGATCGTCGATTATCCGGACATCTACAGCCGCGACGGCGCCGTGATCTCGGCACTCAGAGATGCGCCGAAGACCGGCAACCAGACCAAAGACGCGACCAAGACGGCGAAGACGGACACGGTCGCCACGCGCTAAGCGCGAGGGAGAGACGCGGCTACTTGCCCTTGAGCGCCCGTACCGCAGCGAGCGCCTTTTCGACGTGCTCGCTGTAGCTGGGATCGTCGTGGACCATCACGATCTTGCCGCTCGGCGCGATCACGTAGGACGTGCGCGTCGTCAGCTTCGGGTGTTCGGCCCAGGCGACATCGTACGCCTTCACCGTGGCCTCGCTAGCCGTCGCGACAGGGAAAGCATTCCGACACTCTTCAACCGAGAACTTCTTGAGCGTGGGCAAATCGTCGCGCGACATGCCGATGACTTGCGCGCCCAGCTTCTTGAACTTCGACGTCGCATCGCTGAACGCATGCGCTTCGAGCGTGCAGCCTTCGGTGAACGCTTTCGGGAAGAAATAGAGAACCACCGGCCCGTGCTTGAGCTGGTCGGCGAGGTGCACCTTGAACGGCTTGCCGGCGAGGGCTCCCGTCGTCGTGAAGTCCGGGGCTTTCGAGCCCACGGGGAGGGCTCCCCACGCGGGAACCGAGATTGCAGCCAGGGCCAGTCCGATCAGCAGCTTGCGCATGAGTGTCTCCGTCGTTGGGCCGACACTGTATCCCAGCGCCGGCCTTGCAACCAGCCTCAGTCGTTGTCGCCGCTTTCGGCAGCATGTTGCTTGGTGCCGGCTTCGCCCGATCCGCCGCCTTCCCCTTCTTCGCTCGATTTGGGAATGGCGGCATAGTCCGATGCGCTGACCTTCGGCAACGTCTTGACGAACGCTGCGATCTTCCAGAGCTCCTCGTCCTCATCCACTTTTCCGAAGGCCGGCATAGCGCTCATCTTGATGCCGTTTTTCGCTGCCCAGTAGATTTCTGCAACGCTCAGCTTCGAGCCGGCTTTACCGAGATCGGGCGGAGTGGGATCCATGGCTGTCGCGAAGCCTTCCGGCTTCGTTCCGGGCCCGCCGTGGCATTCCTGGCACATGCCCTTGAAGTGCGATCCGCCTTCGCGAACAGCGGCGGCGTCCATTTGCGGCGGATTCAGCCCGCTTGCCGATCTGTCGACAGCTTTCATTCTCGCCTTCATGACGATGGCTTTCATCCCGGGCGGGTAGGGCTCGTTCGCACCCACGGGAAAGGCGCCCGAGCTGATGTAAATCGCCGCTGCCACGATCAGCAGGACCAGCATTACCAAGGCTCCGATCAGCGCAGCCGCCCAACTGAATCCTGCATCTTTCTCCATTGTTGCACTCCCGTTCCGTTGCCGCCCCAACTCGACAACACTCGCCAAGCCAAACCGTTCAACGCGAGACCTGGATCGGCGGCCTTAGCTGTAGGAGCAGCCGCCGCACGGAACCGCGAGCGCGCTGGAATCATTACGGTATCGAAGGATATTCGGAGGCCCCAGATGACCAAAACCGACAGAAGCGCGACCACCACGACCGATCATGACGAGATCCGCAAATGGGTCGAGGATCACGGCGGCTATCCCGCAATGGTGGCGGCAACCGAGCGCAACGACCGCCCGGGCGGGATGCTGAGGATCGATTTCGACGATCCGGACGGAAGCCGGGACGTCGGCCTTCACAGGATCAGCTGGGAGGAGTTCTTCAAGGTCTTCGACAACAACGACCTGGCATTCCTGCGGGTCGACAATGACGACAGCCGCTTCAACAAATTCGTCCAGCGGCAGGACGCTTGAGCAAGTTGGGCAGGTGAGGGGCCGCGGTCGATATCAGCGATCGGCCGCGAGCCACCCGGTCAGGACGTAAAAGAGGATCACGACAGGCCCGGTCAGGAGCAGGGCTGCGACGAGCGCCAGCCGGATCACCAGCGCATCGACGCCGGTAAAGTCGGAAATCCCCGCGGCGACGCCCATGATCTTGGCGTCGCGCCGGTTAATGAGGAAACGATTGCTCACGCGTTCCTCCTGTTCAGGCGATGAGAGACGTTGCGCTGCTGACTGCGAGCATCGCGGTGACGAAAGCGGCGGCGAAAGCGGTTGCGGTTTCGCGGTTGGTCGAAAAAATCGTGAACATGGTCGGTTTCCCTTTTTGTCGTTCGGCCCACCATTGGGCCACGACACTCTCAATGCAGGAAGTGTGCCAAAACGATTTTCTCTATAAAAAACAGTGCGGCCCCGGTTTGCGGGGGAGCGGTTCAGCGGAGCTCAGGCCTAAAGTTGGTGAAAATTCCCAATCAGTTTCGGTAGCCGAGCCGTTCGGCCCAGGGGAGCAGGACATCGAGGACCGGCTCGAGCTGCTTGGAGTAACGCTTCCATCGGCCGCTTGCGCGCGTGGTTAGCGGCTCCGTGACCTGGTCGTAACTCGGCGTGATGATCGCGCCGCGAGCTTTCGCCGTTTCCCGGTGCTGAAGCACCTTTTCATCCCATGGCAGCCCGAGGAATTCCACGGCGGGGCGAAGGCTCGCCTCGGGATCGGAAACCAGCTGCTCGTAGACGACGGTGTGCACCGGAACGTCGATCGCGTCGCGAATTGCCGTCCATCCCGACATCACCGCATCGTAAAGGTCGGCGGAATCCTCGATCGTGAGAAAGCTCGCCATCGCATCGTTCATGACGAAGCTTTGCATGAAGGCGCTGAGCACCGCGTCGCACGGGTGTCTCTGCGCAAACAGGATTCGAGATCCGGGGAAAAGCGCCTGGATGAAGGGCGCACCCATCATGTTGAGCGGCAGCTTGTCGATGACCAATCCCTCGAATGCCGGATCGACGTGAGCGTCCATCTCGGCGAAATAGGCGGCGCGTGCCCGGGCGAGGTCCGCGCGCGAGCGGTTCGCAAGCTCCGCGACCCTGCCGATCTGCATCTCCGCTGCCCCGAGCAGGTGGACTTCTTCGAGGACCTCGGTTTGCGGGTGTCCCATAAGGAACGTGTCGAGAAGGGTTGTGCCCGATCGGGGAAATCCGACGAGAAAGGCGGGCATGCGCCGCTCAGGCGCGTCCAGCCGCGGAAGGTCGGCGGCATCGGCGACCATCCTTTGGGCGAGGCGCCGTAACCGCTCACGGTACTCCGCGCCCCTTTCCCGCCACCTGTCGAAATCGCGAGTCGACCGGTTCATCGCCACCATGGCTTCGAAAGCTTCGTCCGTATCGCCCTTGCGGTCCGCGATCCGCGACTTCAGCCGATACCAGCGCAGCGGATCCTCATCCCGATCGGCGGCCGACAGGGCGCGGCTGGCCTCGTCGAGCTTGCCTTCGCGCAGCGCGAGTACCGCCTTGAGGTAAGCAAGCTTCTCTTCGGGCACGCGCTGCTCGGCCGCTTCCGCAAGGAGTGCGGGAAGGGAATCGAGCTGGTTGGTACGTTCGTAGGTGAGTCCCAGCTCGTGGATGGCTTCGGCATCGCCAGGTGCGAAGTCGAGAGCTCTTCGATACTGCTCCACGGCCTGCGAAAAGCGGGTCAGAACGACGAGACTCTTGGCCATTGCGATGGCGGTGTCGCGGCTTGCGCCCCCGAGCTCCTCGACGTCCTCGAGCGCGGCGATCGCCTCCTCATGCCGGTCGGCCGCTGCGAATGCGGCGGCGAGGTTGCGACGGATAGCAAGCTCGCCGGAGTTGAGTTTCACTGCACGCATCAAGGCATCGATCGCTTCGGGCCAGCGTCCGAGCGCTGCGAAGATGTTGCCGAGGCTGTTCCACGCGCGCGCGTCACGCGGCGCAGCAGCGGCCACTTTCGACCAGGCTTCAATGGCCGCATCGGGCTCCTGGGCGGCCTCGGCGGCCTCTCCCCGCGCCTGCCACAGGGCCAGCGTCGCCGCCGACGTAATCGGCGGCGGCTCGGGCATCTGGAGGACTTCGGCGGCCCTGCCGCTGTCGGTAAGGGCGCGGGCAAGCATCACCTGGAAGGGCACGTTGGCCGGTTCGGCCTCGGCTGCATCCTTGAGATGCTCGACTCCGGCCGCGGCATTCCCGAGCCGGCAGTAGGTGAGGCCGAGCAAGTGCTTCCACATCGGCGAGGGTTGCGAAGCAAGCGCGGCTTCGGCGGCGTCGCGCACTGCGTCCAGATCGCCTCTCTGGAAAGCCTCGAGCGCCCTGCGGAAGTCGTCCGGCACTTGCTCGGTCATGCCTCGTACCCCAGCCGTTCGGCCCAGGGCAGAAGGACGGGAAGCACAGGGTCGAGCTTCTCTTCGTATCGTCGCCAGCGGAAGACGGGATCCCGCGTAAGCGGACCGGTGACCTGCTCGTAGCTCGGGGTCGAGATCGCTCCGCGCTCTTGCGCGGTCCGCCGATGGTCCAGAACCGAATCCTCCCACTTCAGGCCCAGGAATTCGATCGCGCTGCGAAGCTCTGGCTCCGGATCCGCGACCAGCCGCTCATAGACCGTGCGGTGGACCGAGAGCGGGAGCGAACGCTCGCTTCGCGTCCACACGTCCATCGCCACATCGTAGAAATCGGAGGCGTCCGCGAGGTCGAGGAAATTCGCCATTGCGGGGTTGAGATTGAACGTTTGGAAGAAGCCGCTGAGCACGCAATCGCACGGGTGACGCTGCGCGAAGAGAAGCTTGGCCTGCGGAAAGAGGCGGTAAAGCATCGGCGCCCAGAGCATGTTCAGCGGCATCTTGTCGACGACCAGTCCGCCGAAGTCGTCCGGGACGAGGTTCGCAATCGCGCTGAGGTACAGTCGGCGCAGCCGATCGCAATCCGCTTCAGTGGTGGATGCGATGTCCTCGATCGATCCCAGCCGTTCAGCGACGGCGCCGATGATCGGGAACTCCTCCAGAACGCGCGCCTGGGAATGGCCCATCAGAAAGGTGTCGAGAAGGGTCGTTCCGGAGCGCGGAAAGCCGACCAGGAAAGCGAGCGGCCGATGCTCCGGCGCGTGCACCGGGAGCCACTGCGCAGTCCATTCGGGCGTGATCAGCTCGGCAGAGGTGCGCAACCGGCTTCGCAGCTTGCGGGCCGCCTCGCGCCACTGCTCGTCACCGCCCAGGACCTCGTTCTTCGATTCTGCTGCCCGGAAAGCAGCATCGACATTGCCGAGCGCATCCTGGACCTTGATCTCCAGCTGTATCGCCCTGACTCGCCCCTCGCCCGGGGCGACCTTCGACAGCCACTGCAGCGCTTCGGCGGGGTTGCCCGAGCGCCACGCAAGCAAGGCCTCCAGGAGCGCGAACGACTCCCGGTCGCAGCCGGCCGAGATGCTGCTTTCGACGAGGTCGCGCAGTTCGCCGAGCCGATTGGCGCGTTCCAGTACGACGCCGAGTTCGCGGACCGCTTCGGCATTGCCGGGATCGTTGCCGAGAACCGCCCGGAAATCCTCTTCCGCCTCTTCGTCGCGGGCAAGCCAGCCAAGAGTTCTGCCGCGTTCGAGCAGAAGTGCCGGCCGATCGGGATCGGCTTGGATCCGCGCCGTCAATTCTTCGAGCCGCAGGTTTCGGACCGCTTCATTGCGGTCGGCGATCGAGCCGGCAGACTCGGCGGCTTCCGCCCGCAAACGCCAGAGCGGCGCGGCGAGCGGACCGGCGGCGGGGCGGCGGGCCAGCGCCAGTGCCTCAACTGCGCGGCCGCTGTCGATTAGCGCGCGCACGGTCATCGCAAGATACTGCAGGTTGCGCGGCTCGGCCGCGAGCGCAGCCTGCAGATACTCGAGCGCGTCCTGCGGCTTGCCGAGCCGGCAATAAACGAGGCCGAGAAGATGCTGCCATTGAGGGCTGCTGTTCGAAGCAAGGGCTTGCTCCGCCACGCCCCGCGCACGGCCGAGCTCACCGCGATTGAAGGCGTCGAGCGCCTCTGTGAAGTCCGCACCGGTCATCGGCTGCCCTATCGGCGGGCGCGAAGGTGCCGGTCAACCGTTAGCTGGAGGTCGAATCTCCGCCGTCGGGGTGAAGCACCTGGCCGGTCATGTAGCTTGCGTCCTCGCAGGCGAGGAACAGGAAGGACGGCGCGACCTCGTTGGGCTGGCCGGCCCGGCCCATCGGCGTGTCCTTGCCGAAGTCGTCGATCTTGTCCCGCGGCTGTCCGCCGGCGGGATTTAGCGGAGTCCAGATCGGGCCCGGAGCCACCGCATTCACGCGGATGCCGTCCTTGACCAGGTTTTTGGCGAGACTGCGCGTGAAACCGGTAATCGCACCCTTTGTCGAGCTGTAGTCGAGGAGGAGCTTCGAACCTTTGTACATCGTTACCGACGTCGTGTTGACGATCGCGGAGCCGCTCTTCAGATGCGGCCGGGCCGCCTGAGTCATGAAGAACATGCCGAAGATGTTCGTCTGGAACGTGCGCTTCAGCTGCTGCTCGGAAATGTCCGTCACGTCCTTGTCGGGATGCTGCTCGCCGGCATTGTTGACCAGGATGTCCAGCTTGCCGAACTCGTCGATGGTGCGCTTGACGGCCTCGTCGCAGAAATCCTTGTCGCCGATGTCACCACGAATCAGGATCGCCTTGCGTCCTTCGTTCTCGACGATCCGCTTGCTCTTTTCCGCATCCTCGTCCTCGCAAAGGTACACGATCGCGACATCCGCGCCTTCGCGCGCAAACAGCGCGGCAACCGCCCTGCCAATCCCGCTGTCGGAGCCGGTGACGATCGCCACCTTGTCCTTCAGTCGCCCCGAGCCGGGGTAACGCGGTTCCCAGTCGGGCTCCGGATCGAGATTGGCCTCGATTCCGGGCATGTCTGCTTCGTGCAGGCGTGGGACGAGTACGTCGGCTTCGTCAGTCATTCAGCCTCTCCGGGTCCGGGAGTCCGAGTCGGCCTTTTCGCCCTCGGCGGAAGCCGCCGCCGTGCCCGCGCGACACTCGGCGAGCAGGCTTGGGAAATCGAAATCGTTGTGGTTGAGCAGCGCGTCGCGAGTGGCCGCCTCGCACTTTTCCATGCTCTCGTAGCGCGTGGGTACCGTCATCACGGGTGTGCAGGCGGTCGAGCCGTCCGCGCAGCCCAGAATTGCGATGATGAAGTAACCCGGTCCCATGATCTTCGGCCCCTGTTGCGTTGAACGCTTTGATAACCGCCTGAAAATGCCGTTGTTCCAATCATTTCGCACAGCGCGTTTGCCGGAGTGAATAAGCGTTCTTACCTATGGAAGATGGCGCAAGGGGCCCAGTCCAGGACGGCAGAGCGGGGGAGCCTCTCGAGCCTCGTTCGATTCCTGCCGATGCTGTGGCCTCCGGGGAACCGCGAACTGAAGGCGCGCGTCGTCGCCGCCGTGCTGCTGGTCTTTGCCGGCAAGGGCGTCGGGCTGCTTTTCCCTTATGCGCTCAAGCTGGCCGTCGATCGTATGACTGCCCATGCGGCGTTCGCCATCGTCGCCGGACTGGTGCTCGCTTATGCCGGCGCCCGCTTCGCGAACGTGCTCGCCGACAATCTGCGCAACGCCGTTTTCGAGAAGGTCGGGCAGACTGCAGCCTGGCGGCTCGCGGGCCAGGTCTTCCGCCACATTCATTCGCTGTCGCTACGATTCCACCTCGAGCGGCGGACCGGTTCGCTGACCCGTGTCGTCGAACGCGGAACGAAGAGCATCGACATGATGCTCTATTTCATCCTCTTCAATATCGCCCCGACGGTGATCGAGCTGGCAGCGATCTGCGTCATCTTCTTCGTCAAATTCGGTGCGGGACTCGTTGCAGCAACCCTTGCCATCGTCACCCTCTATATCGCCTTCACAAGCTGGGTGACGAACTGGCGGGCGAAGCTCCAGCGCGAAATGAACGAAGTCGACAACCGCGCGATCGGGCGAGCCGTCGACTCGCTCCTCAACTACGAAACGGTCAAATATTTCGGAGCCGAGGAGCGCGAAGCCCGCCGCTACGACGAGGCTGTCGGCCAGTTCACCCGGGCGACGGTCCGCAACGAGGTGTCGCTGGCGTGGCTCAACATCGGCCAGTCGCTGATCACCAACGCGATGCTCGGCGGAGCGATGGTTTTCACGGTCTGGGGCTGGAGCAACGGCCAATTCACGTCCGGAGACGTGGTGTGGGTGAACGGCCTTCTGATGCAGCTGTTTCGGCCGCTCGACATGCTCGGGTGGGTCTATCGGACGATCCGCCAGGGGCTGATCGACATGGAAGCGATGTTCAAGCTTCTCGATACGCCGGCGGAAATCACCGATGCGGAGGATGCCGAGCCACTGGTGTTGAAAGGCGGGCATGTCCGCTTCGAAGACGTGCACTTCGGCTATGAGCCCGGCCGCGAGATACTCAAAGGCCTGACTTTCGACGCGCCGCCCGGCACTCGTCTCGCCATCGTTGGACCGTCGGGCGCGGGCAAGTCCACCATCGCGCGCCTTCTCTACCGCTTCTACGACCCCACCGCGGGGCGCATCTGCATCGACGGGCAGGACATCGCCCAAGTCACGCAGGCGAGCCTTCGCGAGGCGATCGGAATCGTGCCCCAGGACACGGTGCTGTTCAACGACACCATCGGTTACAATATCGCCTACGGCGCGGATGGCGCCACGACCGAACAGATCGAGGACGCTGCTCGCGGAGCGGCCATCGACCGCTTCATCGAGTCGCTTCCGGCAGGGTACGAGTCCCTCGTCGGCGAGCGCGGACTGAAGCTGTCCGGAGGCGAGAAGCAGCGGGTAGCGATTGCCCGGACGCTGCTGAAGAACCCGCCGGTCCTGATCCTGGACGAGGCCACGAGCGCGCTCGACAGCAAGACCGAAGAGTCGATCGTCGCGACGCTCGACCGCGTCGCACGCGAGCGAACGACGATCACCATCGCGCACCGGCTGTCGACGGTCGTGAACTCGGACACGATCCTCGTTCTCGACGGCGGCCGCGTCGTCGAAAGCGGCACCCACGAGGATCTTCTCGAGCGCGGAGGGCTGTATGCCGACATGTGGTACCGGCAGGCTTCCGAACGATTGGAAGAGGCCGCGCAGGCTGCCGAATGAACCGCCGCCGGTAGATTTCTGGCGCAATTCCGCCCATTCAGCCTTGCGTCAGAGCGCCTGTGCTAACACACAGCCAATTCCAACCAGGGAGAAGACATGCTCCGTTCCGTTCTGCTGACGACCGCCGCGCTTGCAATCGCAACCTCGCCCGCGACAGCTGCACCGATGAAAAACACAGCAGCCGCCACCTCGACTCTTCCCGCCTCCAACCCCTTCGCGAAGCCGAGCACGCTGTACATGCAGGCGCCGGACTTCTCGAAGATCAAGGACAGCGACTATTTGCCCGCCATCATGGCCGGCATGGCGCAGCAGAAGCGCGAGGTCGCGCAGATCGCGAACAACCCGGCGGCGCCGACCTTCAACAACACCATGGTTCCGCTTGAGCGCTCGGGCGCACTACTCGAGCGCGCGCTGAACGCTTTCTTCGCGGTCAGCGGAGCGGACACGAACGACACGCTCCAGGACATCGAGAGCAAGACGTCCCCGCTGCTTGCAGCACACAGCGATTACATCTTCCTCAATTCCAAGCTGTTCCAGCGGGTCAAGTCGCTTCACGACCGCGCCGACAGCCTCAATCTTACGCCCGAGCAGGCCAAGCTGCTCGACGTCTACTACGACCAGTTCGTCCATTCCGGCGCGCAGCTTGCGCCGGCCAAGCAGGCTGAGCTCAAGAAGATGAACGAGCGGCTGAGCACGCTCGAGACCGACTTCGGGCAGAAGCTCCTCGCAGCGACGAAGGACGGCGCTCTTCACGTCACCGACAAGGCGGCGCTTGAAGGTCTTTCCGACGCGGAAATCGCAGCGGCTGCGCAGGACGCCAAGGATCGCGGCGTCGATGGCTATATCCTCTCGCTTCAGAACACCACCCGCCAGCCTGCGGCGGCAACGCTGACCAGCCACGCGACGCGCCAGGCGCTTTACAACGCCAGCGTCAGCCGCGCGGAACATGGCGGCGAAAACGACACCCGCGCCATCATCAGCGAGCTCGCCAAGCTTCGCGCCGAGAAGGCGGCGATGCTCGGTTACGACAATTGGGCGGACTACAAGCTCTACGACCAGATGGCGAAGAATCGGGGAACCGCGCTCGGCTTCCTCAACCGGCTCGCCCCGGCCACGGCAGCCAAGGAAAAGCAGGAGTGGAACGACATCGTCGCCCTCGCCAAGTCGCAGGGCGCCAACTTCACTCCCACCGCCGCCGACTGGAACTATTACGCCGAGCAGATCCGCAAGCAGCGCTACGACCTCAATCAGGACGAGCTGAAGCCGTATTTCGAGATCCACAAGGTGTTGACCGACGGCGTCTTCTACGCCGCCAACCAGCTCTACGGAATCACGTTCAAGGAGCGGCATGACCTGCCGACGTGGAACCCGGACATGATGACGTACGAAGTCATCGATGCCGACGGCAAGCCGCTCGGGCTGATGTACTTCGATTACTGGAAGCGCGACAGCAAGTCGGGTGGTGCGTGGATGAGCAATCTCGTCAACCAGTCCTACCTGCGCGGCACGAAGCCGGTGATCTACAACGTCGCCAACTTCACCAAGCCTGCGCCGGGGCAGCCCGCGCTGATCAGCTTCGACGACGTGACGACCATGTTCCACGAATTCGGCCATGCGCTTCACGGCCTGTTCGCGGCGCAAACCTATCCGACCCTGTCGGGGACGGCCGTTGCGCGTGACTTCGTCGAGTTCCCGTCCCAGTTCAACGAGCACTGGGCGCTCGATCCCAAGGTGCTTCCGCACTACGCGGTGAACTACAAGACCGGGGAGACGATTCCGCAGGCGCTTGTCGACAAGATCAAGAAGTCGCGGACCTTCAACCAGGGTTACGACAACGGCGAAGTGCTCGAAGCTGCACGGCTCGACCTCGACTGGCACTCGCTGTCCGCCGACGCACCGCGGCAGGACGTCGATGCGTTCGAAGCCAAGGCGCTCGCCGACAGCGGCTACGACACCGCCGACGTGCCGCCGCGCTATCGAACGAGCTACTTCCGGCACATCTGGAGCAACGGCTATTCAGCGGCCTATTACGCGTATCCCTGGACACGGATGCTGGCGGAAGACGCCGCTCAGTGGTTCGAGGATCATGGCGGCCTGACGAGGGAAAACGGCCAGCGCTTCCGGGACATGGTGCTGTCGCGGGGCAACACCGAGGACCTTGCGAAGATGTACCGCGACTTCGCCGGTCACGACCCGGATATCCAGCCGTACCTTATATACTATGGGCTGACGCCCGGTACGGACCCGGCGGCAAGCTCGCCGACGGCCACACCTCCGGCGACAACTCCCGGCCAGTGATCCGGAAGCTGGACGACATGACGTCCGTCAGCGGGCAAATCCAGCCCGCTGACGTTCGCGCGCTCAAGGCGGAAGGCGTGTCGATGATCGTGTGCAACCGCCCTGACGGGGAGGAAGACGGCCAGCCGACCGCCGCCGAGATCGAACGCGCAGCGAAAGCGGAGGGGATGCAGTTCCGGCACATCCCGATCTTTCGAGGCATCGGCCCGTCGGATGCCGAGGCGATGGAGGAAGCGCTCGAAGCCGCTGACGGCAAGGTGTTCGCTTACTGTCGTACCGGAAACCGCTCCGCGCTCACATGGGCGGTCGCCCGACGCGGCCAGGGCGCGAGCGCCAGCGACATCAAGGCGGCTGCGGAGCGGGCCGGCGTGGACCTCTCGCCCGTCGAGCATTTGCTCTAGCGGAGGTCCGTTGTCCCAAGGGCCGCTTCGGCTCGCGGGAGATCGCGTTCGAGGACCATCAACCGCACCGGCATCATCGGCCCCCAGCCGATGCTGTTGGTTTCCGCGTCGAACAGGACGGCCTCGATCCCGACGGAGCCCAGGCGCGTTCGGGCCAAATCCGCATCTATCCGGGTAGCGAAGGTCGCAAGCTCGACGAGCCCGCTCACCAGGGAACCACGTCCCCTGCGGCGACCTCGTCAGGGCGAGGTGCGCGGCCGAGAACTGCGTTGCGATGCGGAAAACGACCGAACCTGGCGATGATGTCCCGGTGCTTCTTCGCGAAATCCAGGAACTTGGAATCGCCGAGCTTGGTGAACAGCAGCATCGATTGCTGCTGGTCGTGCATGTCCTCGCTGTGCTCGAACGGCATGTAGAGGAACGGTCGCTCGCGGCGGTCCAGCCGATCGTCGAATCCGTTCTCGATTGCCCCCCTGGCGACCGCGAGCGCCAGCGGATCGGTCGAATATTGTTCGGCCAGCCCACGGAACATGTTGCGCGGGAACTGGTCGAAGAGAATGACCGCTGCCAGCGCAGTCACCGGATCGCCCAGGAAGGATTCAGGCGGAAGCTGGCGCTTTTGCCTCCACAGGTCGAGGAACCGCTCTCGAATCTCGTCGTCGAGCTCCGGCGGCCCGCGCCACCATTGCTCTTCCGGGAGGCCGAACCAGAAGCTGACGACATCTTCTCGCCAGCCTTCCCCCGAACTGCCGCCGGGCTTTGCGCTCTCCGCGTTCACGCGTCGGTGCCTCCGACCGTGAGACCGTCGACGAGGAGCGTCGGTTGCCCGACTCCGGCGGGCACGGACTGCCCGCCCTTTCCGCAAACGCCGATTCCGGTGTCGAGCTCGAGATCGTTGCCGATGCCGCGGATCCGCGTGAGAACAGTCGGGCCGTCGCCGATGAGCGTTGCGCCCTTGACGGGCTCGCCGATTTTCCCGTTCCGAATGCGATAGGCCTCGGTGCACGAGAAGACGAACTTGCCGCTGGTGATGTCTACCTGCCCGCCGCCGAAGCTCTTGGCATAGATTCCGTTATCGACTCGCTCGACCAGCTCTCCGGGATCGTCCTGGCCGGCAAGCATGAACGTGTTCGTCATCCTCGGCATTGGCGCATGGGCGAAGCTTTCGCGCCGTCCACTTCCGGTCGGCTCCATGCCCATGAGCCGGGCGTTCAGCCGGTCCTGGAGATAGCCTTTCAGTATTCCATTCTCGATGAGGACGTTGCGCCGCGTCGGCGTTCCTTCATCGTCGATGGTCAGCGACCCGCGCCTGCCCTCGATCGCGCCATCGTCGACCACCGTCACTCCCGAAGCGGCAACCTGCTCGCCGATTCGTCCGCTGAACGCTGACGTGCCCTTGCGGTTAAAATCTCCCTCGAGCCCGTGACCGACCGCCTCGTGCAGGAGGACGCCGCACCAGCCGGGGCCGAGAACGACCGGCATGACGCCTGCCGGAGCCGGCACCGAGGACAAGTTCGTCAGCGCCTGGTCGAGCGCTTCGTCGATGGCCCTGTTCCAGGCCGAAGGGTCGAACAAGGCCTGATAGAGATGCCGCCCGCCCATTCCGAATTGACCCGTTTCCCGGCGGCCGTTGTCGGCGGCGACGATCTGGACTCCCAGCCGCACGAGCGGGCGGACGTCGCTTGCAACGAAACCGTCGGCGCGCAGGATCTCGATGACTCGCCAGCTGCCGGTAAGGGAGACGCTCACCTGCGCAACTCGCGGATCGCGCGCGCGGGCGGCGGCATCGATCTGCTGACACAGCGCTACCTTGTCCGCGAACGGCACCTCCGTCAGCGGGTTTTCAGGCGCATACATGGCCTGGTTCGTTCTTGCCGGAGGCGCGGCCGGCGAGCCTTTCGCGGGGTCGAGGAGATTGAGAGTCGCTGCGGCGCGTTCGATCGCGTCCGCGCTGATCTCGGTCGCGTGGGCGAAGGCGGTGGTCTCGCCGTTAATCCCGCGCAGGCCGAATCCGGACGCGCTGTCGTAGCTTGCGGTCTTCAGGCGACCGTCGTCGAATCCGAACGCCTCGCTGACGCTGTGCTCGAGAAACAATTCGCCGTCATCGAAAGGGGACAGGTGCTTCGCAACGAGCTTGCGGGCGTGATCGGGGTCGAGCGACCGGTAGAGAAGCTGGCGCGGGTTCACGAGGAGCTGTCCGCGACACCCCCTTCAAGGATGAACCGGCGGTCGCAATAGCCGCATTCGACCCAGCCCACGGCGGGATCGATGCGCAGGAAAACTCGCGGATGCCCAAGCTCCGGCGATACCGCGCCAGAGCCGTCGCAGGCGACCTGCAGGCTGGAGACCCTGTAAACTTCTGGCGGTGGAGGCGCTGTCATCGTGAGAAGCCACTTAAGGACGTGGCGGTGCCGCGACAAGCGCCTCGACGCGTTACTGGTAATTGGCAGTGACGTCGAACTGGGCGTTGTAAACGCCTTCGGGCTGATCGGCCGCAATCTGGAGCGTCCCACCCACCCCGACGTAGAATGCGCGCGTGGAATCGATGGTACGCGTGGCAGACCCGTCGAGCGTAAGCGCGAGCACGTCGATCGTGTTGCCGGCACCGTCCGCCAGCTGCGCTGGTGGGGCAATGGTCATGATGACCTGCTGGTTGGGCGAGCCCGCTCCAGCGAAATAGGCGCGGAAGCCCGCATCGCCGGGAACCAGCGTAACGCCGCCGGCAAAGGTCCGCGCTCCGGTGGAGGCGTTGATGGTGACCACGCCAGAGACGGAAGACGGCACCACCGAGCCGAAGTCGAGGTCCTGGATCTTGGTCAGGGTCAGGGGAACGAGAATGAGCGCGCGCCCGTTCGCCTGCGTCGGCGGCGTTACCGCTTCCGCCGGTGCGGAGGCGATCGCCAGTGCAACGGCGCTCGCCGTCACGATGAAATGCCGAATGCCCACCGAATGCTTCCTTTCGCGCATGGATTGCGATTGCGCGACTATTTACCGGAGGGCCAATCACCGCCGATTGAAGGGAAAGCGTTCAGACGAATTTAACCGCGGCTGCACACCAATGTTGCGGATCAGGGGTAGTGGACCGTCACGTCGAACGTGCCGACATAGGTACCGTCGGCCTGGTTCGCCGCAACGGCGAGCTGCGCTCCCACGTTGAATTCGAACGCCTCATTCGGCCCGATATGCCTGTTCGTCGAGCCGTCCACGGTCCAGTTCGAAACGGCCATCGTTTCCGTACCCCCGACCCTGGTCAGCGTGATCGGGGCCTTGGGAAGCCGAATCTGGTAAGGCGCGTTACGCGACCCGGCGCCGACGAAAGTGGCCGCCGCCGTAGGAGCAGTGACAGGCGTGACGCCGCCCGCCGTCGTCACCGCTCCGGTGACGGGGTCGATCGTCGCGGTGCCAGCCGCCGCCGAGGGCAACAGAGTTCCGAAATCCATGTCCGTCTTCTTGACCAGCGACAGTGGGCGCAGCACCAGGGCCACCGCCTCGCTCTGTGCTGGAGGCGTAGCTGCGAAAGCCGCTGCCGGGCAGGCAAAAAACGCCGCCGCGCACGCAGGTACATGAAGCCCGAAAAGCCGTTTCATCAACCGGGCCTTTGCACGGTTAACATCAAGATCACCCTTCCGGTCAGGGTTAATGACCAGTTTACCAGCAACCGCTTTCGCGGCGCGGACACGGCGGCTATGCGCTGTGCCCATGTCGACCACCGAGCCCGCAATCCGAATCGAATCGCTCTCCAAGACCTACGAGGGCGGCAAGCTCGCTCTCGACCAGGTCAGCTTCGACGTCCCGCGGGGGCAGATTTTCGGGCTCCTCGGCCCAAATGGCGCCGGGAAGTCGACTCTCATCAACATCCTTGCCGGCCTGGTGACGAAGACGAGCGGAACGGCCGTCATCTGGGGCTTCGACATCGACGACCACCCGCGCAACGCGAAGAGGTCGATCGGGGTGGTGCCGCAGGAAATCATCTTCGATCCCTTTTTCACTCCGCGCGAGACACTGGAAATCCAGGCAGGACTTTACGGAATCCCGGAGTCGCGGCGGCACAGCGACGAACTGCTCGCGGCAATGCACCTGTCAGACAAGGCGAATGCTTACTCCCGCACCCTTTCCGGCGGAATGAAGCGGCGGCTCCTGGTTGCGAAGGCGATGGTTCACTCGCCGCCCATCCTCGTGCTCGACGAGCCGACGGCCGGCGTCGACGTGGAGCTGCGGCGTCAACTGTGGACCTATGTCCGCTCGTTGAACGAACAGGGCGTGACGGTGGTGCTCACGACCCATTATCTCGAGGAAGCCGAGGAGCTGTGCGACAGGATCGCCATCATCAACCACGGCAAGGTGATCGCCAACGAGCCCACTCGCGAGCTGGTTTCGAAAGCGCAGGAGAAAGCGGTCGTCGTCACCTTCGACCGCGATCTCGACGCGGTGCCGGCGAACACGAGTTTCGAAAACATCGTCCTTCTCGACGAGCGGCGGCTGGAAATCACGTATCGCAAGGACAAGGTGAACGCTGGCCAGGTGCTGGCCGCCTTGAGTGCCGAGGGGCTGGCGATCGTCGACGTCTCCACGCGTGACCCCGATCTCGAAGACGTGTTCCTGAGCCTCGTGGCCGAAGCGTGACTCGAGACTTCGACGTTCTCGTCGTCGGGTCGGGAGCTGCCGGGCTGACGGCGGCCCTGAACCTTGCGCCTGAGAAGAAGGTCGGAGTCATCGCCAAGGGCGCTCTCGCAGAAGGTGCCACGCAGTGGGCCCAGGGCGGGATCGCAGCCGTCCTCGAGGAAGGCGACACCTTCGAGGCGCACGTGAACGACACGATGATTGCCGGCGCGGGGCTGAATGACCGCGAGGTTGTCGAGCATGTCGTCAGCGAAGCGCCGCGCGCGATCGCCAGGCTGATGGAGCTTGGGGTGCCGTTCGCGACCGAGGGGGAAGCCCTTCACCTGACCCGCGAGGGCGGGCACAGTCACAGGCGCATCGTCCACGTCGCCGACGCCACCGGCCGCGCGATCCAGCAAGCGCTCGAGGCCGCCGCCGCCAAACAGGACAACATCACGCTAGTCCCCGACATGGTCGCAATCGACCTTGTCACCGGAAAGCACGCGCGGGAGTTTTCGACCGAGGGCGGCGTGCACGGCCTGTACGCGTACAATCGCGCAACGGCGCGGGTGGAGACACTGACCGCGCGGGCGACGATCCTGGCCAGCGGCGGGGCCGGACGCGCCTACCTTTTTTCGACCGCGCCGCGCGGCGCAACTGGCGACGGAATAGCGATGGCGTGGCGCGCCGGCTGCCGTGTGTCGAACATGGAGTTCATGCAATTCCACCCGACCTGCCTGTACAATCTGGAGGTCAAGAACTTCCTCATTACCGAGGCGGTTCGCGGTGAGGGCGGTCAACTCAAGCTGCCGACGAACGGCAAGCAATTCATGCCCCAATTCGACGAACGCGCCGAGCTCGCCCCTCGCGACGTCGTCGCCCGAGCCATCGACCACGAGATCAAGCGGCTGGGGCTCGACTTCGTCTGGCTGGATATTTCCCACCGCGACCCGGAGTTCGTCAGGTCGCATTTCCCGACGATTTACGAAAAGCTGCTGGCGCTCGGCATCGACATGACCCGGGAGCCCATTCCCGTCGTTCCGGCCCAGCATTACACCTGCGGGGGCGTGCTCGTGGACATGCTCGGGCGGACCGATGCTCCCGGCCTATACGCGGCTGGCGAAGTCACCCAGTCGGGCCTTCACGGAGCCAATCGCCTGGCATCCAACAGCCTGCTCGAATGCCTCGTGTTCGGCGAAGCGGCGGCCAAGGACATCCTCGCGCGGTGGAGCGACCTTGCCGAGCCGCCCGCAGTGCGCCCCTGGGACGAGAGCCGGGTTACCGACAGCGACGAGGAGGTCGTCATTCACCAGGTGTGGGGGGAGATCAGGCGGATGATGTGGAACTACGTCGGGATCGTGCGCACGACGAAGCGGCTGGAAAGAGCAAAGCGCCGAATCGACATGATCCGCCAGGAGGTGGCCGATTACTATCGTAACTTCCGGGTGACTCCCGACCTCATCGAGCTTCGCAACCTCGTCGAGGTCGCCGACCTGATCATTCGCTCCGCGCTACGGCGCCACGAGAGCCGCGGCCTTCACTTCACCCTGGACTATCCCGACACTCTTCCTGGACCGCAGGACACAATATTGGTGCCCTGAGCGCGCGAAAAACGCCCGGAGCGCGCTTGGCGTCCCGGGCGTTTCGCCGCGCCGACCGCTCAGACGAGCGCGGCGATTGTCACGATCGCGATTGCCCAGCACAGGATGAGGAACGGAAGCAGGAGGACGAGAGTCGTCGCTTCCCCGGCGCGGGTAATTCCCGTTGCCGTTGCGATTCCCTTCTCGCGGAAGGTGTACCAGTCCAGCGCCTTGTTGCTTCCATGCTCGTCAGCACTCCGGACGAAAATGGCCGGAATCGCGAAGAAAGCGGCCAGGAACGCGAAGACGACGCCGTAGGACACGGCCATGCCGCTTCGGAACGCGAGGGCAAGAACCGCAATCGCACCGGCGAAGCACAAGCCCATGGCCACGTAGATTCCGGTTGGAATCTCGAAGCTGTGATCCTCGCACGCCCGCTGGGCTGGGGGAGCAACGACATCGGCGCGGGCGGCGAGAATTTCTGAATTGAATCGAGCGGTCATCACGAAAACTCCTTCCGTGACTCCACAGCTATGGCGCGCCGATGCGCCGGGCGTTGATGCAGATCAAAAGCACCCCTCCGTAAAAGTCCGGGGGTGCGGCGCGTGAGATGCCACGCGCCAGCCTGGTTTACTGATGCTCGCGCGCGGCAGTGACCATTTCGCGCATCCAGTTCGAGACGATGTTGCGCGAGGCGGCGCGGCATTCGGGATCGGAAAGCCGGTGATCGGCGCCGTCCAGGACGCGATACGTCAGCGAGTGGGCCTGCCGGAATGCGCCGGCGTAGCTGGCGACGGCAGGATGCGCGACCACCGTGTCGAACTCCGATTCGACGATCAGCGCGTCGCCCTTGAACTCGGCACAGGCTCGAAGCGCCCGGTTCGATCGCACGTCGAGGTAGATGCTCCGATAGGCGTTGAGCTCGTCGCGATCGATTTTCGCCTTTGGCGTTTCCCACTCGCTGTCCGGGTAGAGCGCCGGAACGCGCAGCGACAGCCAATCCACGTGTCGCTCCGCCGTCAGGATCGCGCCCAGATAACCGCCGTAGCTGGACCCGATGACTCCGATGGCGTTCGAGTCGACCGAATCGTGCGCGGCCAGCAAATCGTAGGCGGCGAGAACGTCCTCGAGGTTCTCCCTCGGCGTGACCTCGTTCCGCCTGGCGGACGTGGAGGCATGCCCGCGCAGGTCGAACGTGAAGCAGACGCAGCCCAGTCGTGAAATATGCCGGGCGAGAATCAGGTCGTCTTCCTGCGTGCCGCCCCAGCCGTGAACGAATAGCACGCCCGGAATCAGCCGCTTCGGCTCGTGCCACGTTCCCGTAAGCGACGCGCCCTCGACGAGTACATCGACCGGCGATTCGTTCATGCCCTCTCCGAAATTGCGTACCTCGTCAGCGGTCCATTGTCCGGATCTACTGCGCGATAGAGAAGCAGTGCGCCGCGCGGAACGTCCGCTAGTTCGCCGAAGACTTCCACCGTGCGCGACTTGACCCGGGTCCAGGTCGGGTTCGCCTGGAAGTCCTTCAGTGCCAGCAGCTCGGCCGCACTGGCGCCGCCGAGACGCCAGCTTTGCTCCAGGACGCCGCAGTTCAGCCGCCCGCGTTCGTCAAACCCGCGGATCACGTCATAGTTTCTGCGCGACGCGAAGAAGCCCGGGTAGTGCTGCTCGACAGCGGAGTCGAAGACGCGGGCGCGAGCGACCGCGGTCCGCACCGCCTCGGGCAGGTCGAGGCTGGCGAGCGCGTCGTAGCCGCCGCGAACGACCAGCAGCACCGATCCGATGTAGGCGCGCTCGCGGCGCTTCCCGGACCGTTCCTTCTGGAGACCGCAATAGCTTGCCCTTAGCCCCGCGACCCGGACCTGGCCGACGCTGTACGTCGTGGAGCGCTCGAGGCGCAGTTCGAGAGTGAGCCCTTCCTCGGCGATTCTCTTCCAGTCCTGCCCGTCGAGCGCCTGTGCGAGCGCATCTTCGCTTTCGACTTTCGATTGCCCGAAACCGGCGACTCCGCTCGTCGCCTTGACCTGGACCGGGCCGCGGGCCAGCAACAGCCTGCCAGCCTCGGCCGCGTCCTGGCGCGAAAAGGCGGTGAATCCGGGAAGAACGCAGTCGGAAATGGAATCCGCGAAGTCGCTGTTCCATCCGGCCGGAGCGACGGCTCGCCGGGAAACGAGGGGATGGCTGATCGCCTTCGTGCCGACGAAGGAAAAAGGGACGACGCCGCCGAACAGGTCGTCTTCACCCTGGATCCCGAGCCTCTTCGCCTGGGCCTTGGCAAGCGTGTCTGCGGGAACGAAATAAGGGGTGACGTCACCGTCGATTTCGTCGCCCAGCTCGCCTGCGAATTCGCTTCCGATCAGATCGGCGAGACCGCGTGCGACGATGATCCGGGCAGAGCGCTCGTGCTCGTCGTTGAAGGTGCTGCCCGACGGGGAAACAACATAGAGCGGCCGAGTGTCGGCATCGAGACCCGTTGCAGGCTGCATTTGTCTGCCAAACGGAAGGTTCGTCTCGCCGTTCCCTAAGTTGATCGGCGACTAGCGCCGCTGCGGCAGGATGCTAAACCCGCGCGTTCAATGACTGACGGCAATCATCTCTATCTCGTCGACGGGTCGAGCTACATCTTCCGCGCCTACCACCGGCTGCCGCCGCTTACCAACCGGCACGGCCAGCCTGCGGGCGCGGTTTATGGCTACACGACCATGCTGTGGAAGCTCGCGGACGGGCTCAACAAGGGCGCCAAGGAGGACGGCGGCCCGACCCACATGGCGGTCATTCTGGACGCGTCGGAGCATACGTTCCGAAACGAGATGTACGACCAGTACAAGGCCCACAGGCCGCCTCCGCCGGAGGACCTGGTACCGCAATTCCCGATGATCCGGACGGCAACTCGCGCCTTTTCGATTCCGTGCATCGAGGAAGCGGGCCTGGAGGCGGACGACATTATCGCCTGTTATGTCACGGCGGCGAAGGCGGCGGGGTGGAAGGTGACCATCGTCAGCTCCGACAAGGACCTGATGCAATTGGTCGAGGACGGCCAGGTCGACATGCTCGACACCATGAACGACCGCCGGATCGACAGCGCCTACGTCCGCAACAAGTTCGGAGTCGCGCCGGGCGACCTGGGCGACGTTCTGGCCCTGATGGGTGACAAGGTCGACAACGTCCCCGGGGTGCCGGGAATCGGTCCCAAGACCGCCTCGCAGCTGATCGCGCAGTTCGGCTCGCTCGAAGCGGTGCTCGAAAATGCGGAAACGATTACCAAGCCCAAGCTCAAACAATCGCTGATCGACCATGCCGACGCCGCCAGGCTGTCGCGCAAGCTGGTCGAGCTGGTTTGCGATGCGAAGCTTCCGCAGCCACTGGAGGAGCTGGCGCTCCAGGGGATTCCCGCCGACCCGCTCAGGGAGTTTCTCGAAGAGCAGGGCTTCAAGTCGCTCCTCAACCGGCTGACCGGAGGCGGCGGCCCGAACTCCGGCCGGAGCAGCAGCGGCGGCGGCCTCGACCTGACGGCTGCGTCCATAGCGTCGAGGCCGGCGGCGCCTGCAGAGCCCGAAGCAATCGCAATCGACCGTTCCCAGTACGAGACCGTGACAGATTCCGAATCACTCGACCGCTGGATCGCGGAGGCCACGGCCCAGGGAGTCGTCGCCGTCGACACCGAGACGGACTGTATCGACTGCATCATCGCCAAGCTGGCGGGCATCAGCCTTGCCACGGCGCCCAACCGCGCCTGCTACATCCCGGTCGGACACAGCGGCGCGGATTTGTATTCCGAAGCGCCGGACCAGCTGGCGATGCAGCTGGTTCTCGAGAAATTGAAGCCGCTTCTGGAAGACCCGTCAGTCCTGAAGATCGGGCACAATTTCAAGTACGACTGGGTGATGTTCGACAAGGCGGGAATCGACGTTTCCCCCGTCGACGACACGATGATCATGAGCTTCGACCTCGACGCCGGCCTCCACGGCCACGGCCTCGACGAGCTCGCGAAGTTGCACTTCGACCACGAGTGCATTCCGTTCAAGGAACTGTGCGGGACCGGCAAGAACCAGATCACGTTCGACAAGGTTCCGTTGAAGCAGGCGACAGAATATGCGGCAGAGGACGCCGACATCACGCTTCGCCTGTGGCAACGGCTCAAGCCGCGGATCGCGGCCGAGAATGTCGCCCGCGTCTACGATCGCGTCGATCGACCGCTGGTTGCGGTGGTCAGCCGGATGGAGCGCCGCGGAATCAAGGTCGACCGCGACTATCTCGCCAGGCTCAGCCGCGAATTCTCCGATGAAATCGCCGTTCTCGAGGAGCGGATCTACGAGGCGGCCTGCGGCCCCTTCACCATCGGCTCGCCGCAACAGCTCGGGGAAGTCCTTTACGGACGTCTTGGGCTGAAGGGTGGCCGAAAGGGCAAGAGCGGCAAATATTCGACCGACGTCAACGAGCTGGAGCGGCTTGCCGGCGAAGGGGTCGAGTGCGCGCGCCTCGTGCTCGATTGGCGACAGCTGACCAAGCTCAAGTCGACCTACACGGACGCCTTGCAGGCGCAGATCAACCCCGAGACGGCGCGCGTCCACACCAGCTTTTCACTTGCCGGCGCGCAAACGGGGCGGCTCGCGTCCAATGACCCGAACCTGCAAAATATCCCGATCCGGACCGAGCTTGGGCGCAAGATCCGCGACGCCTTTGTCGCCGAGCCCGGCAATGTCCTGATGAGCGCCGATTACAGTCAGATCGAGCTTCGGCTGGCGGCGCACATGGCCGACGTTCCGCAATTGAAGGACGCATTCCGCAACGGCGCCGACATTCACAGCATGACGGCGCAGGAACTGTTCGGCTCGGCCGACCGCGACAATCGCAACAAGGCCAAGACCGTCAATTTCGCCATCCTCTACGGCATTTCGTCGTGGGGACTGGCCGGGCGGCTGGGGATCTCGAAAGACGAGGGCAAGGCGATCATCGACCGCTATTTCGAGCGGTTTCCAGGAATCCGAAGCTACATCGAGCAGACCCTGCAATTTGTCCGCGAGAGCGGCTTCACGCGCACTCTCTTCGGCCGCAAGACGCACTTCCCCAACATCCGCGCCGGCAACCCGTCGATCCGCGGCGGCGCCGAGCGGGCGGCGATCAACGCTCCCATCCAGGGGACCAGCGCCGACCTCATCAAGCGCGCGATGACGCGAATGGACGATGCGCTTGCAAGTGCCGGCCTGGAAGGCGTGAGGATGCTGCTCCAGGTGCACGACGAGCTCGTCTTCGAGGTCCCCGAAGGCCGCGAAGAAGAGGCGGCGACAGTCGTGCGCCAGGTCATGTCGTCGGCCGCCGGTCCGGCCCTCGCGCTCGACGTGCCGCTCGACGTCGAAGTCGGGTGGGGCGAGCATTGGGGCGCCGCCCATTGAACGAGCCCGCTTCGCGTTCCCCGTCGGGCAGCGCCGACCTTGCCGCGCTCGCTCGCGGCGGACGAATCAACTTCTTTGGCTTCGTCCTTCGGCTGGCGGCGCGGCTACCGTTCCTCTTCATCGCCGGCCGCTTCTACGGACCGGAGCTGCTTGGCCGATTCGCGTACGCGATCATCGTCATCGAGCTTGCCGCGCAACTTGCGACGATCGGGCTCAAGCGAGGTCTCGCACAGCAGCTCGCGAATACCGACCAGCCGCATGTCTGCGTGGTCTTCGACGGGTTACTCGCGGCCTTTCTCGCCTCCGCGGTGGCAAGCGCGATCCTGATGCTGTTCCCGCAGGCGATGTTCCCGAGAGGCGACGTTCACGGAGCGGACTGGCTTCTCCCGCTCGTCATCTTCGGTATCGCCGGCGCGGACGTCGCTCTTGCAGCCCTTGCCTACCGCCACGACGTCGCCTCGACGGTTCGAGTTCGCGCCCTGGTGGAGCCGATAACAATCAGCGCCGCGTCGGGGCTTTTCGTCTTCGTCTTTCCGGATGACGGGCTCATCATCGCCTACGTCATTTCCGTCGCCGCCGGGCTGTCGGTGGCACTGTGGCGGCTGATTCGCAATTACGGACTGCCGCACGGCTGGAAACCGCACCCGAACACCATCTGGACCGTTGCCCGTCGCAACCTGCCGCTGGCCGGAGCCGACGCCATCGAATGGGGCTCGCGCCGGCTCGACATCGCGATCCTCGGGCTGTTCGTCGCGCCCTACTGGGTCGGCATCTATTACGTCGCCCAGAACGTCGCGTCGCTTCCCGCCAAGCTGAAGACCAGCTTCGACCCCATCCTCGCGCCCGTCATCACGCAGAAGCTGTCGGAGGGCGACAAGGCAGCCGTAGCCCGGCAGGTGCGGCAAGTCGGGTTCTGGGTGATTTCGGCACAGACCGCGATCGCACTCGCTCTCGCCATTCCTGGCGAAGCCGTCATGGGCCTCGTCGGTCCGGAGTTCGTGGCCGGCACGGCCGCGCTCGGATTCCTGTTGTTTGCGGAAGTCATTGCCGCGACGGCAGCCGTCTCCGAAGCGGCGCTCGTCTACGTGGCGCGGCTTCGCAACCTTCTGATTTCGGCGGCTATGATCGTGACGCAGGCAGCCCTGACCGTCGCCATCATCCTTCTTGTGGCAAGGCTTCCGCTGGCGCCGAAACACGTTCCCGCTTTCCAGACTGCGGGGGCCGGAATCGCACTGATGCTTGCGCTCGCGCTGGCCTCGGTTCTCAAGTCCAACCTGCTGGGCCGAATTCTCGGCTCGCCCGTGCAGGGTTGGCGCTGGTCGCTTATCTGGGCAGCCGCTGCGGGGCTGCTCACCGGCGAGCTGGCGACGTTCCTTCCGGAATGGGCGGAGCTGATCTTTGGAATTCCCGCGACGCTCATCGCGTTCGGAGCGGTGCTTTGGATCAAGGGCTTCGGTGCCGAAGACCGCGAGCTGTTCCGAATGAGCAAGAACGACATCGAGGAGATGCGGATGCCGACTCCCGGGTCCACCGAGGACCTAGGCTGACGCGCGTGCTCGGCAGAGTGGCGCTTGCCTCGATCGTCAGTGCCTGAAGTGACGCATTCCGGTGAACAGCATCGCCAGCCCCGCCTCGTCGGCGGCGGCTATGACCTGGTCGTCGCGGATCGAACCGCCCGGCTGGATCACTGCGGTCGCCCCGGCCTCCGCTGCTGACAGGAGACCGTCGGGAAACGGGAAAAAGGCGTCGGATGCGACCGCGGAGCCGACGGTGCGCGGCTCGCTCCATCCAGCGGCCTCGGCGGCTTCGCGGGCGCGGATGGCGGCAATGCGCGCGCTGTCGCGGCGGTTCATCTGCCCGGCGCCGATTCCCGCCGTCGCACCCTCCTTGGCGTAAACGATGGCGTTGGATTTGACGTGCTTGGCGACGGTCCATGCGAAGAGGCAGTCCTTGAGCTCCTGCTCCGTAGGTTGCCGCTTGGTGACGCATTTCAGCTGGTCGCGGGTGACGGACCCGTTGTCGCGATCCTGGATCAAAATGCCGCCGGCAATGACAGTCAGCATCTGCCCCGCGCGCGCGGGGTTCAGCAAGCCGTCCGTGATCAGCAACCGCAGGTTCTTCTTGCGAGCGAAGATCTCGAGCGCCTCTTCGTCTGCGCCCGGGGCAACGACGACCTCGGTGAAGATTTGCGTGATCGCTTCGGCAGTTGCCGCATCGAGCGGGCGGTTGCTGGCGACAATTCCGCCGAACGCGGAGACGCTGTCGCAGGCCAGCGCCTCGGTCCACGCTTCGATCAGCGAGCCGCGAGTCGCGACTCCGCACGGATTGGCATGCTTGACGATGACGACCGTCGGATCCGAATCGCCGAACTCCGACACCAGCTCGAACGCAGCATTGGCGTCGTTGTAATTGTTGTAGCTGAGCTCCTTGCCCTGCAACTGCTTTGCTTGCGGAAGGCCTGAGGCATGGGGACCGCACGGCACGTAAAGGGCGGCATCCTGGTGCGGGTTCTCGCCGTAGCGCAAAGTGCCGACGAGCCGGCTCGACATCGCCCTGACCTCCGGAAACTTCTGCTGCTGGTCCGCGAATGCGAACCACTGCGAAATGGTGGCGTCGTAGGATGCCGTCAGCGCGAACGCCTTGGCCGCCATTCGCTTGCGAAACTCGAGCGACGTCGCACCGTCGTGGCGATCGAGTTCGGCGATGAGCTCGTCATAGTCTCCGGGGTCGGTGAGAATGGTCACGAACGCGTGATTCTTGGCCGCCGAGCGAACCATCGACGGGCCGCCGATGTCGATGTTCTCGATGATTTCGTCGCGGTTCGCACCGCGGGCGACCGTCGCCTCGAACGGATAGAGGTTGACGACGACGAGATCGATCGCGCCGATGCCGTGCTCGTCCATGGCCGCGGCATGGTCCGGGTTGTCGCGAACGGCGAGGAGACCGCCGTGGACCTTGGGGTGGAGGGTCTTCACGCGCCCGTCCATCATTTCGGGAAAGCCGGTGAGATCGCTGATATCACGCGGTTCGGCGCCGCTTTCGCGAAGCTTCGCCGCCGTGCCTCCGGTCGAGACCAGCTCCACATCCCGCTTCGAAAGCGCCTGTGCAAGCGCATCGAGGCGCGTCTTGTCGGAAACGGAAATGAGCGCCCGCCGGACGGGCACGAGGTCAGCCACTTGTCTCTCCTTCAGCTGGATCGCCGGAACTGCCACTGCACTTGCGCGCCCGAAGCATCGGCCTCGCCGTTTATAACCAATTGCATCGACCGATGCGGTTGCCCGCGCCCGTCGATGACGAGACTCTCTTCGACCGCGATTGCGGCGCCTCGAGAGCGGAAATTCCACGGCGGCGCTGCGGGCGAGCGAAGGATGGCCCCCATTCCGTCGGCGGTTATCGTCGGCTCGATCCCCGGCGCAAGGTGAAAACGGATGGCGAAAGGCGTTGAGGCGTTCCCTTTGCGGCGCCCCTTGAAGCTCAGCTCGTCGGTGCCGAGCAATTCCTTGCCGTCGTTGCCGAGCAGCAGCACGCGGCTGTGCAGGAGCCCGAACGCGCGCAAATAACCGTCGTGAGAAGCGTGGAGGCGGCTGGAATCATTGTCTTCGGACCGGTCGATGAGAACGTCGGCGACGCCCTTTCCAAGCGATCCGCCCGGAAGGATTGCAGTCGAGTTCGTATCGGCCAGCGTCAAGGTGCTGTGGGCCGCCGTCGTTCGAAGCGCTGCCGCGAGCTCGTTCGGCAACTGCGAAGGAAGCGGCCCGGGACCGCCGCAGTTGACCACCAGCCGCTGAGAGCCGTCGGACAGTTCGAACGCCAGAGTGGAGGCGCAGCCCAACGGAGCAGCCTTGGGAGGCGGAGGCGGGGCCGCGTCGATGACGACGATCGTGCCCAGGGCCGAAAGGCGGTGGAAGCCCCAGCCGCGCGGCTGGCGAAGCGGCCGGGCGCGGATTCCGCAGCCCTCGACGATGGCGCTGAGCCGCGCCGGGTCACCCGGATTGCCGCCTTCCCAGGCGGAGAGCCCGCCGTCGCCCAAGGTGACGCCATGAAGCGCCGACAGCGCCGCAGCGGCAGCAGCTTCGAGCGAGTCGGGCGGTGTTTGCCTGGCCGCAAAATACGCCGAGCGGAGAAGCCCGAGCCGATCGACGAGCCGAACCTGCTCGAACGGCGTCCGGCTGACGAGACCGCCGTCGTCGAACTGCGCGGAGGACAGGGCGCGGGCCAGCCCCGACTCGGCTCGGGCAATGCGGCCAACTCCGCCCTGGACGAGAAGGGCTGCGGCCGCCGCGCCGGCCCAGGCGGTCACACGCTCGAGGCCCGCCGCCGCACGATCGGCAGTTGCTTCCACGTGCCGGGCGCCACGAGCCAGCGTATTGAGCAACGCCGATCGATAGCCGGCGTCGGTGCTGGACAGGATGTACGGCGCGTAAGCGGTCCAGAACAGGATCCGCTCCCCCCAAAGGTGCGGCGCCCAGGCCGAATCGATTCGCGTTCCGTGGGCGAGGAGCCAGCGGCCGACGATTGCCTCCGCTATTCGCGAGCCCTTGTCCCGCGAGGCCGCGGCAGCAAGATCGCGAAGCCACGAAAAGCCCTGCAGATCTTCCGCGACCGGGCCCGTGCTTCCAATGCCTGCGAAGTCGATGCTCGCGAGCGGAAGCGTCTCCGTGCCGACAGGAAGCCTGCCGGAGACGATCGCGTCGCCGCGGGAACGGTCGCCGTGAACATGATCGCGCGGCACCGCGATCAGCCGAAGCGGCTGTCGCCGAGAGCGAGTCAGGCGCGAAAGCAGCGATCCGCGGGCAAGCTTTCGAACGACGGCGGTTTGTGCCGTGTCGCCGCTCATCCTTCTCCTCGAAGTGCCCTGATGTTGGCCGCATATTCACCGGGTCCGCCGCGAAAAGTCGCGGATCCGGCGACGAGGACGGTTGCACCCGCGTCGACTGCGCGGCGGGCCGTCTCGGGGTCGATTCCGCCGTCCACCTCTACCTGGACGTCCAGACCGCGCTTCGCGATCCTTTCCGCCACCGCCTCGATTTTGGCCAACTGGCTGACGATGAACTTCTGGCCGCCGAAGCCGGGATTGACGCTCATGACCAGGACGAGATCGATTTCGTCGAGCACATAGTCGATGGCGTCCGGCGCAGTCGCGGGGTTTAGCGACACGCCAGCTTTCTTCCCCAGCGCCTTGATCCGCTGGAGGGTACGATGGAGGTGGGGCCCCGCTTCCGGATGAACGGTGATCAGGTCGGCTCCCGCCTCGGCGAAGTCATCGAGGAAGAGGTCGACCGGGGAAATCATCAGGTGGACGTCGAAGGGTTTGTCCGTGTGCGCGCGAATGGCCTTCACAACCGCCGGGCCGATGGTGATGTTGGGAACGAAGTGCCCGTCCATGACGTCAACGTGAATCCAGTCGGCGCCAGCCTCGTCGATGGCGCGCACCTCTTCCCCGAGCTTCGCGAAGTCGGCGGACAGGATCGATGGTGCAATGAGCGGCCGGGGCATCGGTCCGATTAGACGATATTAATCGCGCCGGACAAGGCGCGCCGCAAAGAAGCCGTCGAGCCCGCCTTCGCTCTGGAGGCAGCCGGGAAGAATTCGCACCCACTTGCCGGCCGCCGTGACAATGAGGCGCGGCAGCTCCGACTCGGCGGGCGAGTCGAGTTCGAACCGCGAATCGCTCGCGAGAAAGTTGTCGGCGACGGCCTCGCCTTCTTCCCGTTCGAGCGAGCAGACGGAGTAAACGAGGCAGCCGCCGGGCCGGACCCACTCGGCGGATCGGGCGAGAAGCCGAGCCTGCAGCTCGGCGGCTTCGGCGATGATCCGGGGCCGGGCCCGGTAAAGGACTTCCGGGTGGCGCCGGAACGTGCCGGTGGCGGAGCAGGGCGCATCCAGCAGGATTGCGTCGAACTGCCGCCCCGGCTCCCACTCCAGAACGTCGGCGGCGACCAGTTCGGCGGAAAGTTCGGTCCGCCCGAGATTCTCGCGCAGGCGGTCGAGGCGCGATTCGGAAAAATCGACCGCGGTGACGTCGTGACCCGCTGCGGCCAATTGCATCGCCTTCCCGCCGGGCGCCGAGCAGAGGTCGAGCACTGCGCCCGAGCCGTGAGGCACGAGCCGCGCGGGAACCGAGGCCGCGAGGTCCTGGACCCACCACTCGCCCGCTTCGTAGCCGGGCAATTCGGCGACACTCCCGGACTCGACCAGCCGGACATGGCGCGATGCGAGCGACTGTCCGCCCGTTTGCGCCGCGAACGCCTGTGCGGCTTCATCCGACTTGAATGTAAGGTCCAGGGGCGGGCGCGAGGCGATCTGCCGGCGAGCAGCCTCGACGACATGCTCGCCCCAGACCTCGGCCCAGCGCTGTTCCACCCCTGGCGGAAGATGCGGAGCATCGCTGGCAGCCACGCCCCTCCGCAGCAGCGTGCCGAGGACGCCGTGGACCAGGCGCCTGGGTCCGCCATCGACCAGCGGCAGCGCGGTCGCCACCAGGGCGTGGTCGGGCGTGTCGAGGCCCAGCTTTTGCGCCAGCGCCATTCGCAGCACCATGCGCGCTTTCGAATCGTCGGGAAGCCGCGTCTTCGTCGCGCTGTCGATAAGCGCGTCGAGGTCCGGCAAGCGGCGAAGGACTTCGCCGGCGATGGCCACGGCAAGACCGCGGTCGCTTGGGGAAAGCCCGCGAACGGCGCTTGCGGCCGACTCCAAAGTCCGCCCCCGGCGGAGAACGGAATCGAGCATCTGCAGCGCAGCGCGGCGAGCGCCGAGGCCCTCGGTTCTTGGAATCGGTTTAGCCAAGGGTCATCTTGCGACCATGAAACGCCCCCGAAAGCGACCCCCGCACCTCGACCCACCCGATTACCTGTCCAAATCTCCCCCGGTTCCCAAGCCGGATTCGCCGAAGGAGGCGGCCCCGCCGGCCGGCGAAGAAGGCAAGCCCGATCCGACCCGTTACGGCGACTGGGAAAAGAAGGGCATCGCGATCGATTTTTAGACTCCTTCCGCGCGTAGAGGTCGCGACAGCAGGTCTTCGAGGACGGAATCGACCGTTGCCCCTTCGAGCAGCCGCACGACCGAATCGACGATCGGCATCTCGACCCCGTGCTCGCCGGCGATCCGCGCCAGCGCCGGCGCAGTGAACGCCCCTTCTGCGACCGTTCGACGATCGGCCATCAGCTCGCCGGCCGAGCGCCCTTCCCCCAGCCCCACGCCCAACGAATAGTTGCGCGAGCTGGTCGACGAGCAGGTCAGGACGAGATCTCCCAGGCCGGCAAGGCCGGCGAGTGTTTCGCGGCGGGCGCCCAACGCGACTCCGAAGCGGCTCATTTCCGCGAAGCCGCGGGCAATCAGCGCCGCGCGAGCATTCTGGCCCAGGCCGCGCCCTTCGACGACTCCGCAGGCAATGGCGAGCACGTTTTTTACGGCCCCGCCGATTTCGGCGCCGACGACGTCGTCGCTGAGGTAGATTCGGAACGTCGGCAGAGTGAGCGCGGTGCGGAGCTTCTCACCCAGCCCTTCGTCCTCGGCGGCGACGGTAACCGCGGTCGGCAGCCCGCGAGCGACTTCGTGCGCGAAGGTGGGACCCGACAGAACGGCGAGTGGAACACCGGGGCAGGCCTTAGCCGCAACCTGGTGAAGAAGCTCGCCGCTACCCTCCTCGATCCCCTTCGAGCACAGCACTCGCGGCACATCCGAACGCGGCGCCCGCTCGAGAACCGAGCGCATATGCTGCGCGGGTGTGACCACCAGCCACGCGTCGGTGCCGGCAACGTCGTTCAAGGTGCCGGTTGCCCGGATCGCGCGGTCGAGTTCGATTCCCGGCAGGTACAGCGGGTTCTCACGGCTGCCGTTGATCGCCTGCACGACCTCCGTCTCGAGCGCCCACAGAAGCACGTCGCGCCCCGCTTTCGCGGCGACCTGCGCCAGCGCCGTTCCCCACGCGCCCCCGCCAATCACCGCGACTCGATCGATACTCATGCCTTGACCCCGGCTCCGCGCACCTTTTCCGCATCCGGGTCGAGCGGCCATCGCGCTCGCGCCGGTGCCGACAAGTCGTCGAAGCTGCCGGCGGCATATCGCTCGGCTCCCGCCCACGCGATCATCGCCGCATTGTCGGTGCACAACCAGGCGGGGGGAACCGAAAAGCGCCTCCCGTGGTCGCTCGCCAACGCTTCCAGCGCAGTCCGGATCGCCTGGTTCGCGGCGACTCCGCCGGCAAGCACGATGGTCGGCGCCTCGCTCCGTTCGAGGGCCAGCCCCGTCCTGTCGACCAGCGAATCGACGACAGCCTGCTGGAAGCTGGCAGCGATATCGGCAGGCCCGAACTGCCCCGAGGCGACGGCACGCTGAACGGCGCTTTTGAGTCCGGCGAACGAGAAATGCGGTTCTTGCGAGCCGACCAGCGGCCTCGGAAGCGGCACCGCCGAGGCATCCCCCTGCTTGGCGAGGTCCTGGATCGCAGGGCCGCCCGGATAACCGAGCCCGAGCAGCTTGGCGGCCTTGTCGAACGCTTCTCCGGCAGCATCGTCGATGGTGGTGGCCAGCCGCCGATAGTCGCCGACGCCGGCGACCTCGAGAATCTGGCAATGGCCGCCCGAGACCAGCACGAGGAGGTACGGAAAGTCGAGATCTGGGTTCACGAGCCTGGGGCTCAGCGCATGGCCTTCGAGATGATTGACGGCAATCAGCGGCTTGCCGGTGGCAAGCGCGAGCCCCTTCCCGGCGAGCAGCGCCACCATGACGCCGCCGATCAGGCCGGGTCCGGCGGTCGCAGCGATTGCATCGACGTCCGCGATGCCCAGCTCCGCCTCGGCGAGAACCTGCCGAATCAGCCCCGGCAGGATCTGCACATGGGCACGGGCTGCGATTTCCGGAACCACGCCGCCGAACGGCTGGTGGGCCTCCGTCTGAGAGGCGAGCGCGTGGGCAAGGATGCGACGATCGCTCGTAACCAGCGCCGCCGCGGTATCGTCGCAGCTGGATTCGAGGCCGAGGATAAGTGCCATGCGTTGTTTCCTTTGCCCGAACCGTTGCACTAGTGAAAGCCGATGTCCCGAAACCCCAGACTTGGAACACGTGGGTCGCCGCTGGCGATGATCCAGGCGCGCAAGGTCGCAGCCGCGCTGGAGGTCGCCGAGCGCTGGCCGGCGGGCACCGTCGAAATCGTCATCGTTACCACCAGCGGCGACCGTATTGCCGACCGACCGCTCGCCGAAGTCGGCGGCAAGGCGCTGTGGACGAAGGAGCTCGATTCGGCGCTCCTCGGCGGAGACATAGATTTCGCGGTCCACTCGATGAAGGACGTCGAGGCGATCCGGCCGGCGGAGGTCCGACTGGCGGCAATCCGGCCGCGAACCCATGTCGAAGACAAGCTGATCGGCGCCGGGTCGATAGACGCGCTCAAGGAGGGAGCCGTCGTCGGGACCTGCTCGCCCCGGCGCGCGGCGCAACTGCTCGCTGCGCGGCCGGACCTCACGATCGTGCCCTTGCGAGGCAACGTCGATACGCGCCTGAAGAAGTTGGAGGCGGGCGACGTTGACGCCACCATCCTGTCCTCCGCCGGCCTTTATCGGCTGGGAATGGAGGACATCGGAACTCCCATTCCGTTCGACGTCATGCTCCCGGCGCCGGGGCAGGGCGCGCTCGGAGTGGAATGCCGCGCCGACGACAGGGACTGCATGCAACTCCTCAAGCTGCTCGACGATTCGGTCTCGCGCTCGGCGGTTATGGCCGAACGGGCGTTCGCTCGCGAACTCGGCGGCTCCTGCCACTCGCCCGTCGCGGCGATCGCCACGGTGGACGGCGGCGAAGTGCACCTTCGCTGCGAGATCTTGTCGGCCGACGGCAGGGAGCGGGTTCGCGACGAGGCCAGCTTCCCCGCCGGGAAGGAGGAGGTCGCGGCAAGCCTTGCCCGCGACATGCTCGAGCGCTCGCCGGAGCCGATTCGGAGGCTGTTCGAGCGGGCATGAGGCCGCTCGTGATCGTGCGCCCCGAGCCTGGCGCAAGCGCGACAGCCCGCGCCGCGCGGTCGCAGGGGCTCGCGGCAACCGTGATGCCGCTGTTCGAGGTTCGGCCGCTGGCTTGGGCGCTGCCGCGCACAAGCGATTTCGACGCACTGCTTCTTACCAGCGCCAACGCGCTTCGCCACGGCGGCAGCGGATTGAGGACGCTCGTGCATCTTCCGGCATATTGCGTCGGCGAAGCGACTGCGGCGGGGGCGCGCAACGCTGGTTTCGACGTGGCGAGGGTGGGCACCGGCGGAGTCGATTGCCTTCTCGAACACGTCCCCGCCGATTGCAGGCTTCTTCACCTGGGCGGCGCCGACTGGCGCGAGCCGCAAAGGCGGGACCATTCGATTTGCCACATCCCTGTCTACGAATCGGTGCAGCTTCCGCTTCCGCGGAACGCTGCAGCCCTCGAAGGTTCTGTCGTTCTCGTTCACTCCCCGCGCGCGGCAGCGGCCCTCGCCCGCCACGCAAGCGAGGCCGGGACGGCGCGCAACAGCGTTAGAATCGCCGCGATCAGCAGCAATGCCGCAGAAGCCGTCGGCGAGGGGTGGGATGAGGTGGCCACCGCTGCAGAGCCGACCGATTCGGCGCTTCTCGCCATCGCCTCTCGCCTGTGTCACAACATCGACTGATGGAGCGGGCGGGGAACTCGATGGGCTGGGGAGCGCGATTGCTCGTCGCGGCAACTTTGCTTCTGGTCGGAGCCGCAGCGGCCGTGTGGGCTCTCGCCCATTACCACCGTGCAGCGGCGTTCCTGGGGGTTGTGCCGTCCGTTACGGTTTCCCGACCGGTCCAGCCGGTTCGCGACTCTTCTCCGCCGCCGGCTCCGACGCAGTCCGGCACGCTCAATCCTGCCATTGCCGAGCAGATCGGGCAGCTCCAGGCGCGCGTTAAGCAGGTAGAGGCCGAAAAGAACGAGGCCCAGGGCTCCGAAAGCCGCGCCGACGCGCTCCTGATTGCTTTCGCCGCGCGCAGGGCAATCGAGCGCGGCGTGACCCTGGGCTATCTCGAGCGGCTCCTGATCGACCGCTTCGGCGCCGACCACCCGCGAGCTGTAGCCACCATCGTGACCGCCTCTCGCTCGCCGGTCCGGCTCGCCAGCCTGATTGCCGACTACCAGGACCTGGAGCCGCAGCTGGTCGGGCCGCCGCCTGACGAGAGCCTGTGGACGGGAATCAAGCGCGGTCTTTCGTCGCTGGTTACGGTTCACCGTTCCGATCGCCCTTCGACTCAGCCGCAGGCGCGATACGACAGAGCGTTGGCGCACCTGATGGCCGGCGAAGTCGATGCCGCCCTCGCCGAGACGATGCGCCTGCCCGGATCGCCGCGAGCGCGCGACTGGATCAATTCCGCGCGACGCTACGTCGCCGTCCATCGCGCACTCGATGAAATCGAATCCGCGGCCCTGATTGGATCTTCGACGGCAGCTCAACCGTAGAGTCCTGGCAAGTGCGGCCCGCCTGTGCGAGTGCCGGTTGCTCGCACAGTGCAGGTTAAGCCTGCATGCGCTAAACAGCTGATGAGATGAGAGAAAATTGGGGGAGAGTTGAGTTCATGACGTCATTTTGGAGACGATTTGGCCTTGCGATTGCGCTGGCCGGACTGACCCAAATGGGCGCCGCAGCAATTATCGCGAACAACGGCGAGCCGCAGCACGCGCAGAAGACCGTCGGCGACAAGGGCGTCCGAATCGCGATGGTGAATGCGCGTCCGAAGGCATCGAAGCCGAAGCCTCCGCGCGCGCCCGCCTACATCCGCCACAGAATCGATCGAATCGGCAAGGCCTTCCACGGTCGCGTGGGAATCGCCGTTAAATCGGTCGACGAGGGCTGGGAAACCGGCTGGAAGGACCACGAATATTATCCTCAGCAGAGCGTGTCGAAGCTGTGGGTCGCAATTTCGCTTCTCGACGGCGTCGATCGCGGCAAGATCGATCTCGACCACAAAGTGACGCTGACGCGCAAGGATCTGACCGTCTTCCACCAGCCGATCCGGACTCAGATCCTCAAACACGGCCGTTATACGACGACTCTCGAAGACCTTCTCGTTCGCCAGATCACGACCAGCGACAACACTGCGAACGACAGGCTCATGCGCTATGTCGGGGGTCCGAAGGCGGTCCGGGCGATGATCGCCCGCAAGCACCTTGGAGCAATCCATTTCGCCAACGGCGAGCGCGCGATGCAGAGCCGGATCGCAGGGCTGAGCTGGTCGCCGAAATTCTCCTACGGCCATGCCTTCTGGACCGCGCGTGAAAAGGTGCCGATCAAGAAGCGAAGCGCGGCTTTCGCTCACTACATCGCCCATCCTTATGACGGCGCTCAGCCGAGTGCGGTCGTCTCCGCGCTGGCGCGGCTGAAGAAAGGCGACCTGCTGTCGCCGTCTTCGACCGCCAAGCTTCTCGACATCATGGGGAACACGCATACCGGGCCCAACCGGCTCAAAGGCGGCCTCGATGCGGGATGGACGCTCAGCCACAAGACCGGGACCGGGCAAGAACTTGGCGGCGTGCAGGCCGGATACAACGACGTTGGAATCATCACTGCGCCCGACGGCAAGAGCTACGCGGTAGCGGTGATGATCAAAAAGACCTCGACTCCGCTGATCGTGCGAATGAGGATGATGCATCATGTCGTCCAAGCCGTCATCGAACAGCACAACAGGAGCAAAAGCGGCCGTCTTACCCCCTGACGTCGACGGCCCGGAGAAGCGGCTTTGCGCGACCGCGGGCGTCCAGCGCGTGCCAAACGCCAAGCTTGACCTGTTCGTCGTCCGGAACTTCCTCGATCTGCAAAGCTGCGCTGCGCTGATAGAGCGAATCGAGACGCGGCGGCGTCCGTCGACCATTGCCGACGACGCCGGTATTGCAAATTACCGTACCAGCGAAACGTGCGATCTCGATCCGGCCGATCCGGTCGTGGCGGCTGTGGATTCGAAGATTTGCGACCTGCTCGGATTACCGGCATCCAAGGGCGAGTTGATTCAGGGCCAGCGTTATGCGCAGGGGCAGGAGTTCCGGCCCCACACCGACACCTTCAATCCGGGAAGCTACGACTTCTACGTCCACACGGCGGACGGGGGCCAGCGAACCTGGACGGCGATGTTGTACCTGAACGAGCCGGAGGAAGGCGGCGGAACACGCTTCAAGGCGATCGCCAAAACCGTTCAGCCGGAAACCGGCAAGCTCCTGGCCTGGAACAACCGTCAGGCCGATGGTCTTCCCAACCCCTCGACCATGCACCAGGGCATGAAGGTGCGCCGCGGGACCAAATACATCATCACGAAATGGTTTCGCGAACGCCCGCTGCGTTGAGCAGCGCCTTCACGGAACGTTGGGCGATGCCAGCCTGACCGGCACCAGCACGTCGTCGCGGTGCGCGTAATCGGCCCACGTGAGAGTCACCAGGATAAGGAGCCAGAAGAAACCCGCGGCCGCGAATGCGCGCGTGAGCCCGCTTCCGCCTTTCAGCTCCATGAAGAACCACAGCACGAGCAGCGCCTTGCAGGTGGCGATCGCAAGCGAGATGCCAAGGTTCGCGGAGCCGAGCGGGACGAAGGCCATGCCGGTCGTCAGCGCCAGCAGCAGCATCAGCCCGCCCCAGACTTTGAGGACGGTTTTGGCAGGCCGGGTCATCCGTTCCTCCCGGCCAGGTAAATTGCGGGGAACAGGAAGATCCAGACGATGTCCACGAAGTGCCAGTAGAGGCCGAGCATCCGAATCGAGAGGCCTTGCGGAAGACGGTCGTTCGACAATGCGATGGCCGCGAAGCTGACGAAGCAGATTCCGATCAGCAGGTGGAGCGCGTGGATCCCGGTGGCGCAGAAGTACCAGATGAAGAACAGCTCCGCCACGCGCCCGTACTCGGCCAGGTCGAAGCTGGCGCCGGGGACGAGGTGCTCGCCATACTCCAGGAAATATTCGTAACCCTTGATGGCCAGGAACAGCACGCCGAGCGCCGCCGTCCCCGCCAGCCACAGCGCCGCGCTTCTCCGCGCTCGCGCCTCCGAGCAATGAACCGCCATGGCCATGAAGGCGCTACTGGTCAGGAGCACGGCCGTGTTGATGGTACCGAGGACGATTTTGGTGTGGCGAGCCGCATCGATCAGCTCACCTCCGTACCACAGGCGGTAATCGAAATAGCCGGCGATGAGCGCTCCGAAGAACAGCACTTCGCTGCCGAGGAAGGTCCACATGCCCAGCGTGGATGCGTCGCGCTTTTGAGCGGTTTCCGCATATTGGAAGCCGGGCTCCGGCGACTGCACCCGTTCAGTCATGGGCAGCCTGCGCAACCGGCGTCCCGTTGTCGTACTGGTATGGTCGTCGGATTACCTGCGGAGTCTCTTCGAAGTTTCGCGTCGGCGGCGGCGATGGCACTTCCCATTCCAGCCCCGTCGAACCCCACGGATTGGCCGGCGCGCGCTGCCCCTTGAAGAGCGACCACCCGAAATAGAAGAGCGGCAGCGCGTAACTCACGGCGAGAATGCTCGCGCCCGCGGACGACAGCACGTGCCAGACCTGAAACTCTGGCGGATAGGTCTGGTACCGCCTCGGCATCCCCAGATAGCCGAGGATGAATTGCGGGAAGAAGGTCAGGTTGAAGCCGAAGAAGGCGAGGATGGCAGTAAACTGCGCCCACGCCTGCGGGTACATGCGCCCCGTGATCTTGGGCCACCAGTAATGGAGCCCTCCGAAGTATCCCATCACCGCGCCGCCGACCATGATGTAGTGGAAATGCGCGACGACGAAGTAGGTGTCCGTCACGTGCACGTCGACGGCCAGCGCCGCAAGGAACAAGCCCGTCAGCCCGCCGATGGTGAACAGTCCGATGAAGCCGAACGCGTAGAGCATCGGTGCCGTGAAGCGGATCCACCCGTTGTGCAGGGTCGCGATCCAGTTGAACACCTTGATCGCTGAAGGGACTGCGACAAGGTAGCTGAGGAACGAGAACGCGAGGCTCGCGTAGAGCGCCTGGCCCGCGACGAACATGTGGTGGCCCCAGACGAGGAAGCCGATCACGCCAATGGCAATGCTCGCCCAGACGATGAACTTGTAACCGAACAGCCGGTTGCGTGCGAAGGTCGGCACAATTTCGCTGATCAGGCCCATCGAGGGCAGGATCATGATGTAAACCGCCGGGTGGCTGTAGAACCAGAACATGTGCTGAAACAGCAACGGGTCGCCACCGAGCGCGGGGCTGAAAATGCCGACGTGAAGGAAGCGCTCGATCAGGAGCATGGCCAGCGTCATCGCCAGGACAGGCGTCGCAAGAACCAGGATGACGCTGGTGGTGTAGGTCGACCACACGAAGACCGGCATCCGGTACCAGGTCATTCCCGGCGCGCGAAGCTTGTGCACCGTGACGATGAAGTTCAGCCCGGTAAGGATCGAGGAGAAACCGGCAACGAAAATCCCGCTGACGGCAAGGACGACGTAGCCGGTCGCGTAAAACGTCGAATAAGGCTCGTAGAACGTCCAGCCCGTGTCGATTCCGCCAAGCAGCAGCGCCGCGATCGTCAGCAGCCCGCCGGCCACGAACAAATACCAGCTGGTGAGGTTGAGGCGCGGGAAAGCGAGATCCTTCGCGCCGATCATTAGCGGGATCAGGAAATTGCCCATGGTCGTAGGGATCGACGGGATCAGGAAGAACCAGACCATGATAACGCCGTGCATCGTGAACAGGCGGTTGTAGAAATCCGCGCTTCCAAGCGTCGGCCCGGGCGTCGCAAGCTCGAACCGGATCAGCGTTGCGGCCGCTCCGCCGACGAAGAAGAAAAAAGTGATGGACGCGAAGAAGAGAAGCGCGATCCGCTTGTGATCGGTCGTCAGCAGCCAGGACCGCAGTCCCACTTCCGAGTTGAGGTAATTGAGCTGTTCGCGCGCCATCGTCAGCGGCCCGCCCGTGGCGGCGCCGAGTTGCCCAGCGACTGAACGTAGGCGACCAGCTTGGCGAGATCGTCCTCGCTCACCTGTCCGGAAAAGGACGGCATCACCGGATCGTAACCCGCCGCAACATCCTGCTTGGGAAGCAGGATCGAATCCCGGATATAAGCGTCGTCGGCGCGGACCACGCGTCCGTCCGACAGCGGAACCGGGCTTCCGTAAACGCCCTGAAGCGGGGGTGCGCGCACCGTTCCGCCAGGCATGTGACAGCCGCTGCAGCCATAGCTTTGAAACAGCTTGGCACCTTGTTCGGCAAGCGTGCCGGTGCCACCGTTCCGTCGAAGCCAGCCGGCGAATTCACGCGGCTTCATGACAGTGACCCACCCCCCCATTCGGGAGTGGTCGGTGCCGCAATATTCGGCACAGAACAAGCGATAGCGGCCCGGCCGGTCAGCACGAAACCACAAGGATTCGTAGCGGCCCGGCACGACGTCGTGCTTCAACCGCAACGCCGGTACGAAGAAGCTGTGAATCACGTCCTGGCTCGCCATGACGAGGCGAACGTCGCGCCCGGCGGGCACATGAAGCGCGTTGATTTCGCGTTGGCCGCCCGGGTGCTGCGCCTTCCACATCCACTGCTTGCCGACCACGAATATCTGCATAGCGTCGGCGGGCGCCTGGTAGAGTCGCAGGTACAAATCGGCGCCCCAGACGGCGAGGCCGACGAAAATCACGAACGAAGCGATGGTCCAGCCCCACTCCCATTTCCACGTCTTGCTGGTCGGCGTTTCACGCTGCGTACCGCTGCCCTCGCGGAAACGGGCGGCGAAGAGGATGAGAAGGAAGAAGACGAGCCCGGCAGTAAGGCCGGTGATCACGAGGAGGCCGATGAACAACAGGTCAAGCTGGCCGGCATAGCCGCTCGCCTCGGTCGGCCAGAACGGGATTTGCCCCATCAGGCGCGACTCCTGCGGGCGAGCAGCCCAATCATCAGCACGCAGGCGAGAACCAAGGCGATACAAATCCAGCGGACGATGTTCAGGACCATGGCCTGGACCGTCCCGGGTTGCGGGTCGTAGCCCAGGCACAGACACAGTAACGGGTAAGCGGGCGGCTGTGTCGCCCCCTGCCCCGCGCTCTCCACCGCGGTGCGAAGCTGCCCCGGCTTGCGCTGGAATCCGAGAATGTACTGGGCAATCTTGCCGCCGGGAGTGGTGACCACGAAGCCCCCCGGGTGCGCGAACTGGTCGAGCGAGGCATCATATTTGTACGGAAAGCCGACCGCAGACGCGATCCGCTTCACCTCTCGCGGGTCGCCGGTGAGGAAATGCCAGCCCGCCGTCGAGGTTGCGCCGAGACGGCCCATGTAGTCGGCTCGGGCAGCGGCTCCGTCTGCGGGTTTCTCGCGCGGGTCGATGCTGATGGCGACGAACTGCAGGTCCCGCCCCGGCTGCAGCTTCTGCTCCTTCATGTCGGCGACGATCTTGCCGAGCACCAGGCCGCAAAGGTTCGGACAGCGAAGATATTCCAGCACCAGGACCACCGGCTTGCGCCCGAAAAAGCTTCCAAGCCGAACCGGGCGGCCGCTCTCGTCACGAAGTGCCGCGTCGAGCGGAAGCTGTGCCCCGGGATGCTGGTGGAAGGCGAAGTCGGCGAATTGCGAGGGTCGGATCTGCGGTTGGGCGGGTGCGGCCGTGATCAGGAACACCACGGCGAGCCCAAGCCGCCACTTCACTTGGCATTCCTCCAGCCATCGGCGGCAACCCTGCTCATCGCCTGGTCAACCGGAACCCTGACATGGCCGTCGGAGGTCCAGCCGTAATCGGCGAGAGCGCGCTTTTCGTCGGCCGTGTAGCGGGTCAGGTGACCGTACGGATCGGGCTCGAGCTGCGGAGCTGGAGGCAGCGGCTGAAGGGGTCCGCGCGCGTTGCCCGACAAGGACTGCGGAAATGCGATCGACAGCCCGACGAGCAGCAGCACAACCGTCAGCGCGAGGCCGCCTGCAAGCACCGCGAGAAGGCGCGGAGGAACGTCCGACCGCTCATACTCCGATCGTGGCCGCACCTGCGACAACCCCAACTCCCCGCTAAATGGTCACCTGGCTTGCGAACGGAAAAGCCGCTGGATTCGTTCCGTTCCCGTTATTGACGTCGGGCAGTTGCGCCGCCGTTTGGAACCCGCGGCTACTCAGGTCCGTTCGCCTGTAGGAAAAAGGGGACAAGCGGAGGAACGGGTTCGGGTGGCGCAAATATTCTCGCGCACTGCTGACACCCGTTTTCGCGCCGTCTTGGTAGCCATTCTGGCCGTCGCACTCGGCTCCCTTGCCGTCGCAGGAGTCTATGCCCGGTCCCAATATGCGCAGGACGTCGCCCGAACGCCGCACCAGCCGGTGCCCTTCAGCCACGAACATCACGCCGGCGAGCTCGGGATCGACTGCCGCTACTGCCACACGACCGTCGAAACCAGCGCCAACGCGGGCATGCCGCCGACGCACACCTGCATGACCTGCCATTCGCAAATCTGGACCAATGCCAAGATGCTCGAGCCGGTGCGGCAGAGCCTTGCTCAGGACCGGTCGATCGTTTGGCAGCGAGTGACCCGAGTCCCCGATTACGTATACTTCCGGCACGACATCCACATCGCAAAAGGCGTCGGTTGCGTCGAGTGCCACGGGCGAATCGACCGAATGCCGTTGACGTACCGCGCCAAGGCGCTGCCGATGAAGTTCTGCCTCGACTGCCACCGCGACCCCGGGCCGCGGCTAAGGCCTCACGACGCCGTGTTCGATTTCGACTGGAAGCCGCCCGCCGACAAGGCCGTGCTCGAGAAGAAGCTGCTTCGGCTCTACAAGATCCATTCTCCCCAGACCCTGACCGAATGCGGAGTCTGTCACAGATGACGGCGCCCCCCGAGCAGTCGGTGCAGGGCCGCCGCTGGTGGCGGTCGCTCCAGGAATGGGCGGACAGCGATTCGTTCGCCGAAACGATAAAGTCGGAATTCCCGTCCCTGTTCGACATGATGCAGGTCGATCGTCGCGAGCTGCTTCGAGTCATGGGTGCATCGCTCGCACTGGCTGGCGTCACGGGCTGCAAGCCGGCGCGGTCCGATGAAGTCGTGCCGTTCGTCAACCGTCCGAGCGACTTCGGCGACGATCGCGTTGCGCATTATGCGACGGCGGTTCTCACCGAAGGCGTCGCCCAACCGGTGCTCGCCCAGACGACTGCCGGGCGACCGGTCAAGCTTGAGGGTAATCCGGAGCACCCCGCTAGCGGCGGAGCAAGCAGCTTCCTTGCCCAGGCGGCGCTTCTCGATTTGTACGATCCCGACCGCAGCGGTCAGCCGCTGGTTCGCGGGACGCCGGCCAGTTGGGGTGATTTCGACGGGCAGATGGTCCGTATGCGCGACCGCTGGGCAAAAAGCGGCGGCGAGGGACTCCGCCTGCTGCTCGCTCCGACCACTTCGCCGACTCTCATCCGGCAGCTCGCCGATCTCAAGACCGCGCTGCCAAACTCGCGAATCCACCTTTTCGACCCGCTTCAGGGATACGGCGGCGACTGGGGGCAATCCGCAATCGGCCCAGCAGAAAAGCTCCTTCGCCTCGAAAACGCTCGGGTCGTTGTCAGTCTCGACGACGATTTCCTCGGGCCCGGCCCTGCCCAGGTCGCCAATGCGCGGGGGTGGGCGAAACGGCGCGGCGACACGCCGAGCGCGGAGCGGATAAGGCTGTTCATGGCCGAACCTTCGCCGACGCTGACGGGCGCCAGCGCGCAGCAGCGGATCGGGGTCGCTCCGTCGCGACTCCCCCTGATCGCGGCCGCGATCGGCGCGCATCTCGGCGTCGGCGGGTCCGTGTCGGGACTGACTCCGGAGGAATTCGGCTGGGCGGCCAGTGCGGCGGAGGCACTGCGGCGCAATGCTGGCCAGTCACTCCTTACCGTCGGGCGCCATTCCCCACCCGAGCTTCATGCGCTCGCCGTGAAAGTGAACGACCAGCTCGGCAACGCCGGCAAGAGCCTCGAATATCGCGAGCCGGTCGGCCTCGCTCCCGATGGCAGCTTCATCGAGCTCGCTCGCGAGATGCAGGCCGGGCAGGTCACGGCCCTGTTCATTCTCGGAGCGAACCCGGTTTACGCCTCGCCCGGCGACATCGACTTCACGGGGCTTTTGGGCCGGGTGCCGCTGTCGGTGCACGCCGGCCTCCACGTCGACGAAACCGCCGCCGTGACCAATTGGCACCTGCCGCTTCCGCACAGCCTCGAGGACTGGAGCGACTCGCGCGCGATCGACGGCCTGGCGACCATCATGCAGCCGGTCATCCAGCCGCTTTACGACACCCGCTCGGCGCACACGATCATTGCCGGCCTGACGGGCACCGGCGCCGCGCCCGACGCCCGCACGATCGTGCAGAGGCACTGGGCGCAAAAACTGGGAAGCGAAGAGGCGTGGAACGAGGCGCTGAAGCTGGGCTTCGTCCCCGGCACGCAAAGCGCGCAGGCTTCGCCGTCGCCGGCCGGCGGGCGGATCGCGCTTCGGCACGCAAGTACGGGCGAAGTCGAAGTCGTGATTCGGCCCGACCCCACCGTTCGGGGCGGCGAAGGCGCGAACAACGGCTGGCTGCAAGAACTTCCCAAGCCGCTGTCCAAGGTCACGTGGGATAATGTCGTCGCAATCAGCCCCGCCATGGCCGAACGGCTTCGAATCGGCGCCTCCGCCGAGCCGTCCGACAACAATTCCGAAGTGGTCGAAGTGGAGGTTGGCGGGCGAGTCGTCGCCGGGCCCGCGTGGGTGCTTGCCGGGCACCCCGACGGAGTCGTCACCGTCTACCTCGGCTACGGCCGCGACCGGGTCGGCAGAGTGGGCAATGGGGTCGGGTACGACGCTTACCCGCTTCGATCGATGGCCGATCCATGGGCGCGCACGGGAAGCATCCGCGCGACGGGCCGGAAGGCTGCCGTCGCGACGACCCAGACTCATCACATGATGGAGAAGGAGGACGAACTCCCAATCGTCGCCAGCGCCGACTCCCACGTGGCCAAGCCAGTGGATCGCGAAACCATCTATCCCGGGTGGGAGGAAGGCGAACTGGCCTGGGGAATGGTCATCGACAACGACCTGTGCATCGGCTGCAATGCCTGCATGACTGCCTGCCAGGCGGAAAACAACGTGCCCGTCGTCGGCAAGGCGCAGGTCTATATGGGCCGCGAGATGCACTGGCTGAGGGTCAGCCGCCTACATTCCGGCGAGCCGGACCAGCCCGACACCGTCTTCCAGCCGGTGCCGTGCATGCATTGCGAGCAGGCGCCGTGCGAGATGGGCTGCCCGGTCCACGCGACGGTGCACAGCCCCGACGGGCTGAACCTGATGGTCTACAATCGCTGCATCGGGACTCGCACCTGCTCCAGCTTCTGTCCCTACAAGGTTCGTCGCTTCAACTGGTTCGACTACACCAGCGGTGCCGCTCCGTCCGTCATTGCCCAGCGCAATCCCGAGGTCACCGTTCGCGGTCGCGGCGTCATGGAAAAGTGCACCTACTGCATCCAGCGGATCGAAAGCGCGAAGGTGCAGGCGGACATCGACAATCGCGAGGTTCGGGACGGCGAAGTCCGGACCGCGTGCCAGCAGGCCTGCCCGACGAGCGCGATCACCTTCGGCAATCTCGCCGATTCGAACAGTAGCGTTGCCGGGCGGCGTTCGAGCCCGCGCAATTACGCGCTCCTCTCGGAACTCGGGACTCGGCCGCGAACGACCTATTTGGCCAAGATCAGCGACGTTGAAGAGACCTCCTGATGACCGAGCGCGCCCTCCCACTCGACGACACGCTCGGCGAAATCACCACCGAGGTCTCCGCCGTGCCGCTGCGCTTCCCGGCCAAGCTGCCGTGGACCATCGCCTTTCTCTTCGCGCTGTCGCTGCTCGGCCTCTTCGTCGTCTCGGTAACTTACCTCTTCGCGCGCGGCGTCGGCGTGTGGGGCCTCAACATCCCGGTGAACTGGGCTTTCGCGATCCACAATTACGTGTGGTGGCTCGGAATCGGCCACGCCGGGACCCTGATTTCGGCGATGCTGCTTTTGATGGGGCAGGACTGGCGCAATTCGCTCAACCGCTTCGCCGAGGCGATGACTTTGTGCGCCGTCGTCTGTGCGGGCATCTATCCGATCCTTCACCTCGGTCGGCCGTGGTTCTTCTACTGGATGTTCCCCTATCGCTCGACGATGGCCGTTTGGCCGCAGTTCCGGAGCCCGCTGGAATGGGACATCTGGGCGGTCCTCACCTACCTCACCGTATCGCTGATCTTCTGGTACGTCGGCTTGATTCCCGACCTCGCCACTGTCCGCGACCGCGCGACGACCCGCGGCCGGCGAATCTTCTTCGGAATCTTCTCGCTAGGCTGGCGCGGCTCGGCTCACCATTGGGTGCGCTGGCAAAAGACGTATAGGATTATCGCAGCGATCGCCGTGCCGCTCGTCGTGTCGGTTCACAGCGAAGTGTCGATGCTGTTCGCGGCCGGACAACTTCCTGGCTGGCACTCGACGATTTTCCCCCCGTACTTCGTGCTCGGCGCGGCTTTTTCGGGTTTTGCCGTCGTGGCCATGATCGCGGTTCCGGTCCGGGCGATGTTTCACGTCAAGAACCTGGTCACGGATCGCCACCTGGACGTCCTTGGAAAGGTATTCCTGACAACCGGCTTGATGACGGCCTACGGTTACGTCTTCGAGGTGTGGGACGCCTTCTATTCGGGCAACGCCCATGAAATCGCGACTGTCCACGACCGCTTCTTCGGCCCCTACGCCTGGAGCTATTGGGGCGCTGTCTTCCTCAATTTCGTGCCGCTTCAGGGCCTCTGGTTCCGCTCCGTGCGCCGCAACGGCCCGCTGCTGTTCCTGATCGGCACGTCGGCGATGATCGGCATGTGGTTCGAACGCTACATGATCCTGGTGACGACGCTCTACAAGGATTTCCTCCCCTCCTCTTTTGGCGAGTTCCACGCCAGCTTCTGGGACTGGGGCACCTATTTCGGCACGGTCGGGCTTTTCCTGACGCCCTTCCTGCTGTTCCTGCGCTTCATCCCCTCGATTTCCATGACCGAGGACAAGGAAGTGCTCGCGCGGGAGAAAGAGGAGGCGGCTCATGGCTGACCGCCCGCTCGGCCTTCTTGCCGAATTCCCCGACCAGGAGGCGCTCGTCGAGGCGGCGCACGCGGCGCGCGACAGAGGTTACAGCCGTCTTGATACATTCACCCCTTACCCGATCGAGGGCCTGGGGGAGGTCCTCGGCTTCGACACGCACCGCATGGGCTGGTTGAGCGTTTTCGGCGGACTGTTCGGCTTCTTCGGCGCGCTTGCCATCCAGGTGCTCACCAACTGGGACTATCCGATCAACGTCGGCGGCCGACCCATTCTCGCCTGGCCCGCCTTCGTCGTCATCGATTTCGAGCTGATGGTGCTGTTCGCCGTCATCTTCCCGACGCTGGGAATGCTCTACCTCAACGGACTTCCGCGCCTTCACCACCCGCTGTTTGCTACTCCGCGCTTCAACCTGGCCACCGACGACCGCTTCTTCCTCTATGTCGATTCCGCCGACTCGAAGTTCGACTCCAACTCGACCCGCGCCTTCCTCGAATCTCTTGGCCCGGCGTCGGTCGAGGAGGTGCTGGCGTGAAGCGCTGGCCGTTGATCGCCCTTCTCGCCCTTTCGGCGTGCCACCAGAACCTGACGATGAGCGACCAGCCCAAGGACGAGCAGTGGGAACGCTCCCAGCTGTTTCGGAACGGTCGAGTCCTCCAACACCCGCCCTCCGGCACCGTCGCCCGGGAGGCGGACACGCGCGACCTCGTGGCGCAGCGCCCGCCGATGAGCCTTTCCCTGGTGAAGCGTGGCCAGGAGCGCTTCGACATCTACTGCTCCGTCTGTCACGGCTTTACCGGCGACGGCGACGGAATGGTGGTGCAACGGGGCTTTCCGCACCCGCCAAGCTTTCACTCCAGGCGCCTGATGGTTGCTCCTGACACGCACTTCGTGGACGTCATCACCAATGGCCACGGAGTCATGTACAGCTACGCCGACCGGGTGTCGGTGCGGGATCGTTGGGCAATTACCGCGTACATCCGCGCGCTTCAGAAGAGCCGCCAGGGAACGATTGCGGACGTTCCGCCGAACCTTCGCCCGGCCGTTGCGGCGATGCGCAAGTGAACGGGCGAGTCCTGCTCCTGGCGGGCCTCGCCGCGCTCGCACTTTGGATCGTCGGGCTGCTGTTCGCGACCAAGGCGGCGCTGCTCGGCTGGCTGGTGGCCTTCGTCGCGTTCGCCTCGGTCCCGGTCGGCTGCCTCGCCATCCTGATGATGGTGGTGCTCGTCCCTGGGAGTTGGCGCAGGCTCTATACGGCGCCGCTGCTCGTGGGGTCCGCGCTTCTCCCCGTTGCAGCGCTTGCGGCGCTGCCGCTGCTGATCGGGCTATGGAGTCTCTATCCCTGGGCCGATCCGGCAATCGCCGCCCAGTTCACTCCGTTCAAGGCGACATGGCTCTCGCCCGGCTTCTTCATCGCGCGCCAGATCGCTTACTGGGCGATCCTGCTTGGCATTTGGGCGGCGCTGCTCCTCGCGCCGCTCGGCCGCACCGTCATTGCCGCTCCCGGCTTGATTGCCTTCGCACTGGTCGGCTCGTGGATGGGCATCGACCTTGCCGAGACCCTGACGCCCGATTTCCACTCCTCCATCTACGGGCTGTTGATGCTGGGGGAGCAGTGGCTCGGCGGCGTCGCGCTGGCGCTCGTGTTGGGGCTGTGGCCGCTTCGAAAGCCCGCGCCGCCGTCCGCGGCGGGCGCATTCCTCGTCGCGCTGTTGATGTGGGGCTACCTGCACGCGATGCAGTTCATCGTCATCTGGTCCGGCGACCTTCCCGACGAAGTGGTGTGGTACCTGGCTCGCGGAACGGGCGTCTGGGCGTGGGTGAGCGGCTTCCTGTTCATCGGCCAGGGGCTCGCGCCCTTTTTCGCCTTGCTGTCGCCCTCGGTTCGGCGCAGCCGCACGGCCCTGATCGGCATTGCGGGGGTGACGCTTGCAATGCGCCCCGTCGAAACTGCCTGGCTCCTGCTTCCGCAGCAGCAGTCAGCGTGGGCCGCATTGGCGTTCGCAGCCCTCGCGCTCGTCGCAATGGCAGCTTTGGCAGCAGCATCGGTCGCGGTTATCCGCCGACGGCGTCCCGACTGGTTCGATGTTCGATTTACTTCGCCGACCGATGAATCATCGACCGCTTGAAGGTCCACGATTTTGGCCGTCGGGCTCGAGTTAGAGTGCGTGAACCTCTAGCGCGTCTTCCGCTGGAGCCCGGTACGGATCCGGGCCGCAAAACTCTTCGATCCTCGCGCGGTCGCGGATGATGATTTGCCGCCCGCGAACGACGAGGCCGTGATCCGCCAGGACCTGGAGAACGCGCGAAAGCGTCTCCGGAGTCATTCCCACCCGGGCCGCGAGACTGCGCTTGCGCATTGGCAGTTCCGCTGTCGCCTCGGTCGAACTGTCGGCGAACTTGAGCAGCAGGGATCCCAGGCGCTGTGCGGCGCTGCGTGACTTGAGATCGAGCACCTGGCGAATCGCAACTCGAAACTGGCCGGCCATCGCCCGGCTGAGTTGCAGCGCGAACGGAGCGCAAGCCCCTGCTTCCGCTCTTACCCGCTCGGCATCGATCTGCAAAAGGCGGCAGGACCGGAGGGTCCGCGCGCAGGTCGTGTACGGCTCATCGAACAGCACTGCGCCGGGAAGGAAAACGTCGCCGGGGTTCATCAACATGACGCCCCATTCGCGGCCGTTTACGTTCGAATAGATTTCCACGGTTCCGGCCAGAACGAAGTGAAGACTGTCCGGCTGCTCGCCTTCAGCGAACAAGAGGGTCCCGGCAGGATAGCGCTGAACGGTGGAGTATTGGAGGAGCCCCGCGACCTCACTCGCCGCGACCGGGGCGAAAAAGGGCAGGTTTTCGATCGTCTCCCTGTCTGCCGCCGTCACACTCACAACTCCACAATTCGACTCGACGCTTCCTGGTTCCCTTAGGAGTTGCGCGCTCCTTCGGCCAGCCAATGCTCACGCGAGCGCACGATCGGTCCGGGGGTCGCGCGGCATCGAACTATCGCGATGGCGTTCGACCCGGAGCGGCAACAAAGATCTCGGAGGTTCGCCGCCTACGCGGAAACACTGGAGCGGGCGAAGGGATTCGAACCCTCGACCCCAACCTTGGCAAGGTTGTGCTCTACCCCTGAGCTACGCCCGCTCGGTGCGCTTTGGCCGCTTGGACGAGGAACGTCCGGCGGCAGGGTGGCGGGCGCCTAGCATGGCCTGTCGGGTTGCTGCAAGCATTCCCGAGAGCGCCTTGTCGCTGGTGCTGCCGCGGCCCATATGAGCCGGGCAGTTGATTTGACGAAAGGTTAGGCGTGGCAAGTCTGGGCTTGAGCGAAGCCGAACGCGAGGCGGTGACGAAACTGGAGCAGGAAGTGATCCAGCCGTCGATGGCGAGTCTCGTAATTCTCGACTTCTGGGCCGAGTGGTGCGGTCCGTGCAAACAGCTTTCGCCCGTCCTGGAAAAAATCGCCGCCGACTATGCGGAAAAGGGCGTCAAGCTGGTCAAGATCGACGTCAACTCCGACAAGGTCATCGCCGCCCAGTTTAGAGTCCAGTCGATCCCGACCGTTTATGCCTTTTATCAGGGCCAGCCGGTTGCCGACCTCACCCAATACCGCACCGATGGACAGTTAAGACGTGTTCTCGACCAGCTGATTACGCAGCTCGGCGTTTCCTCCACGGGTGGCCCGGCAAAGGCGGAAATCGGGCCGTTGATCGCGATGGGCGAGGAAGTGCTCGCCGGCGGCGACCCCGTCCGGGCTGCCAACATCTTTCGCCAGGTGCGTGAAATGGAACCCGAGGATCCGGCTGCTGCCGGCGGGCTCGTCAGGGCCCTGATCGCAAGCGGCGAATCCGCGGACGCAAAGGCCGTTCTCGACGAGCTTCCGCCGGAGCTTGCGAGCAACTCGGCGATCGGCCGCGCCCGAGCGGCGCTGGAGACTGCCTCCGCCGGTGCGAGCTCCGACGTCTCAGGGCTGGAAGAGAAGGTCGCCGCCGATCCCGAGGATCTGCAGGCCCGATTCGAACTGTCCGCAGCGCAGATGTCCGCTGGCAAGCGCGACGACGCCGCGGACCAGCTGTTCGCGATCATCGAGCGGGACAGGGATTGGGACAACGGCGCCGCCCGCAAGCGCCTGCTCCAGTTGCTCGAAGCGCAGGGGCTCGAAGACGAATGGGCACGCACCCAACGGCGGCGGCTTTCGGCACTGCTGTTCACGTGAGCGGGGCTCTTCCCCTGCGCGCGCCGCTGTTCCCGATTCCCGGCGCGATCCTGTTTCCACGCACCCAGCTGCCGCTGCACATTTTCGAGCCCAGGTATCGCGACATGGTCCGCGATTGCCTCGACGGCGATGGCAGCCTTGCCGTTGTCCAGCCGCTGCTGGTCAACTCGGAGGAGGCAGAGAAGCAGCCTCTTTACGCAGTCGGATGCGTCGGGGAGATCGTCGGCCTCGAAGAACTCGAAGACGGCCGCTTCAACATCGTTCTTAATGGCTCGAACCGCTTCCGCATCCTCAACGAGGTCGACCTGGGAACGGCCTACCGCAATGCCGATGTCGACGTCGCTGCGTTCGACGACCGCGAGCCCGATCCGCTGGGGATCGCGCAGCGTGCGGAAGTCGAGCGCGAAGCTCGGCGGCTCGGCGATTCGCTTGGTCTGACGGTCGACTGGTCAGCGGTCAGCCGGCTGGACGACGAGATGCTGGTCAACGCGATCGCCCAGGTCGCGCCCGTTCGACGTTTCGGCCAAGCAGGCCCTGCTCGAAGCGGAAAGCCTCGCTGGGCGCGCCGACTTGCTCGTCCAGCTGATGCAGTTCCTCCGGCTCGCCCAGGGCGGCAGCGAACTCCAGCCAACTCTTCAGTAGACAGCGTTCGGCGCGGCTGGCGGCACCCCCGGCAAGCCCTCAGATCGGCAGGCCTTGCAGCAGCAGCGGCAACTCGCCGCTGGTCCCGCGCGCTTCGGCCATCAGCCGGTTCTTGATCGGCCCGACCCGGTCGATCAGTCCCATTCCGAAGCGGCGTACCGCCGACGCCGTGCGGCCCGGGACCGCATACAGCCTGGTCAGCCCGTCAGTCGCCATCGCGACCATCAGCAAGTCGAGCGAGCGCCAGCGCTGGTAGCGGTCGAGCAACTGCCTGTCGCCCAGATCGAGCCCGAGCCGCGCCCCCTCCACCATTACCTGTGCGAGCGCCGCCGAATCGCGGAAGCCGAGGTTGAGGCCCTGGCCCGCAATCGGGTGAATTGCGTGAGCGGCGTCGCCCACCAGCGCCAGCCTCTTGGCCGTGATCTGGGCTGCGTGGTGGAATCCGAGCGGGTAGGTCGATCGCGGCGCGGCGAGCGCGATTTCGCCGAGAAATCCGCCCATTGCCGCTTTGGCTTCGGCCGCAAACTCCTCGTCGCCGAGCGACAGCAGCCCGGGCGCGTCGTCGCGCCTGACCGACCATACGATGGCCGAGCGGTGGCGCTTGCCCTCGTCCGTCATCGGCAACAAAGCAAACGGCCCGCCGGGGTAGAAGATCTCGTAGGCGACGTGGTCGTGCTCGCGCTCGTGATAGAGAACGGAGACGATGGCCATGTGGTCGTAGCGCCAGCGAGCGACCCGAATTCCCGCTTGTTGCCGAATAGGCGAATTGCGGCCCTCGGCGCCGACGACGAGCGGAGCGCACAGCTTGCGTCCGTCGTCGAGACGAACCACGACGTTATCGTCGCCGCGCTCCACATCCGTTGCTCCCGATTTCCACAGCAGCCAGAGGTTCTTTCCCGCTTCCGCTCGCGCTCGAAGTGCCGCTCGAAGGTGGCAATTCTCGTGCATCCAGCCGAGCGGTTCGTCGTCCTCGGCGGGCTCGAAAGCGAGCCCGCCGGGCTCCAGCCCGTCAGCGACCTGTATTTTTCGGATCGGGCAGCCGGGCACCGGAAAATGATCGGCAACGCCGGTCGCGGTGAGCATTCTCATCGAACTGGACGAGACAGCGCTGGTTCGCCCGTCGAAGCTCGAATCCTTGCGAAGGTCGGGGTCGGCGGGATCGACGACGATCGCTGAAAGGCCGCTGGAATCCAGGGCCGAAGCAAGCGCCAGGCCGACGAGGCCGCCGCCGAGAATGATCACATCGGAACGATCCATGAACCGTCTCCACTAGCGCTACACGGTGGCCGTGGCGAGTGCCGCAAGCATGGCGTCAAGAAAGCGTTTGACCCGAGACTCCCCGGCAAGGCATTTTAAGACGCGGATTTTCAAGGGGTGGGACAATGGCAACGGCTGCCGCTCGGCCAGGCAAGGACCTGGGCCCTGACTGGCGCGATCGCGTTCGCGAGTCGCTGAGACGGCTTGCCCGGCGCACCTGGGGTACCGTCCTCATCGGCATCGCCATCGCGGGCGCACTTGCACTTGCGACGCACAACAGCACCAATTCGTCGTTCACGACGGCAGCGGGCGGTTCTCCGGCCAACTGGCTCGGCTCCGTCGGCGCCTATTCCAGCGACCTTGCACTCCTCGTCTTCGGGCTTGGGAGCCTGCTGTTCCTGCCGGTGATTGCGATCACGGGCCTGCGGATGCTTCGCCTGGAGCCGCCGGGACGATTGCGGCGTTCGCTTGCGCTGGCGGCCGCTGCCGCGGTTTTGGTGGGGATTGGACTCAGCCTGACCAGCGGATCGGCCGTATCGGGGCTACCCGCAGGGTGGGGCGGCGCCATTGCGCTCGCGGCGGCGAACGGAATCGACGCCTTGGTGACGCGTATTCCGGATGTCCGTTTCGTCCAGCCAACCCGAATCGCTCTTCTGGTGCTCTTCGCCGTTGCCGGCCTCGTGACGGCATGGTTCGCACTCGCGCTCTCGCAAAGCGAAGGTGCATGGATCGCCGGCCTGTTTCAGCGCTCCCCGAAGCGCAGGATTGCGCCACGGAAGACGCAGTCGGAACGAGTGCAGCGTACCGCTGCCGCATCCCCGCCAAGCTCGCGCCCTACCGTTGCGGTTGCAGAGCCCGCATCGCCTTCACCGGCACGCCCGAAGCCAGGTGCATCGCGAAAACATGCCGCCCAGCCGGGGCTCGCACTCGGCGACAGCTACGCCCTTCCCGATCCCGGCCTGCTTGCCGCGCCACCCGAAAAGGGGCGCGCGCAGATCGACCGTGCGGCGCTCGAGCGCAATGCACGCATTCTCGAGTCCGTGCTCGACGACTTCAATGTCCGAGGCAACATCGTCGAGGTTCGGCCCGGCCCGGTGGTGACGATGTACGAGCTGGAGCCGGCAAGCGGAATCAAGGCGAGCCGCGTGATCGCGCTTGCCGACGACATCGCCCGCAACATGCAGGCCATCTCCGCCCGCGTGGCGATCATCCCCGGGCGAAGCGTGATCGGCATCGAGCTCCCCAACGCCCGCCGCGAGAGCGTGACCCTGTCGCAGCTCATCTGCAGCGACAGCTTCGCCGACGCGGACATGTCGTTGCCGTTGATCCTCGGCAAGAACATCGGCGGCGACGCGGTGATCGCCGACCTTGCGCCGATGCCTCACCTGCTCGTCGCCGGAACGACGGGCTCAGGCAAGTCGGTCGGCCTGAACTGCATGATCCTGTCGCTCCTTTACCGGCTCAACCCGGACGAGTGCCGTATGATCATGATCGACCCCAAGATGCTGGAGCTCAGCACCTACGAAGGTATCCCGCATCTTCTCGCACCGGTGGTTACCGAGCCGGGGAAGGCGATCCGGGCGCTCAAGTGGACCGTCGAGCAGATGGAAGAGCGTTACCGGATGATGGCGAACCTGGGCGTGCGCTCGCTCGCCAGCTTCAATCAGAAGGTGCGCGACGCCAAGGGCAAGGGTGCGCAGCTCGGACGACGGGTCCAGACCGGCTACAATGCCGAGACTGGGCAGCCCATCTACGAAATGGAGCAGCTGGAATACGAAGTCCTTCCGCAGATCGTGGTCGTCGTCGACGAGCTCGCGGACCTGATGATGACCGCCGGAAAAGAGGTGGAATTCCTCATCCAGCGATTGGCACAAAAGGCGCGGGCCGCCGGCATTCACCTCATCATGGCGACGCAGCGGCCGTCGGTCGACGTCATCACCGGCGTGATCAAGGCCAACCTCCCCACCAGGATCAGCTTTCAGGTCACGAGCAAAATCGACAGCCGGACGATTCTCGGAGAGCAGGGCGCCGAACAGCTGCTTGGCAAGGGCGACATGCTGTACATGCCGGGCGGCAAGCAGATCCTCCGCGTCCACGGTCCGTTCGTTTCCGACGAGGAGGTCCGTGCAGTCGCCGAGCATTGGCGCAAGCAGGGCGTTCCCGAATACGTCCAGGCGGTCACCGAAGAGCCGGAAGACGGCGATTACCTTTTCGACGGGCAGCCGACCGGAGACGACGATCCCGAGACCCAGCTTTATCGAAAGGCGGTGCAGATCGTGGCCGAAAGCCAGAAGGCCTCGGTGTCCTACCTGCAGCGGCAGCTTCGGGTCGGCTACAACAGCGCGGCCCGGCTGATCGAGAGAATGGAGAAGGACGGAAAGGTCGGAATGCCCGACCACGTCGGCCGCCGCGACGTCCTCATCGACACCGAAGGACATCCGATCTGAGGCTGAACGGCACGGAACCCCAGGGTTCAGAGCGCATTCAACCGCAAACCGCCACTTGTCGCGGCATGTCTTTCAGGAGCTTCGCAATGTCCTTTGCTACCCGTTTCGCGCGCGCGCTCGTTCCCGCTGCGCTTGTCGTTGCGCCGGCCGTTGCCCACGCGTCGCGGTCCGCCGATCTCGACCTGGTCAAATCGCACCTTGAGGCGGTCAACTCGATGACCGCCGATTTCGTCCAGACCGATGCCAAGGGGCGGACGCTGACGGGAACGCTCGCTCTCAAGCGGCCCGGACGAATCCGCTTCGACTATGGCAAGGGCGTAAACGTCCTGCTGGTCGCGGACGGGCGCAAACTGACCTTCATCGACTATGATGTCGGGCAGAAATCGAGCTGGGACCTGAACAAGACGCCGCTTGGAATCCTGCTTTCGGCGCACCCCGACCTCGACAGGATCGCCCACATCGTTTCGAGCGACGATCCGCGGGTCGTGGTGGTCCGCGCCGTCGATCCGTCCCATAACGAATATGGCAAGCTGATCCTCGCCTTCATCCGCGAAGCCGGCGCACCGGCAGGTCTTCGCCTCTATGGCTGGACGGCCGTGGATGCGCAGGGAAAGCAGACGATCGTTCGGCTCTCCAACCAGCATTACAACGTCCCAGTGCCGGCAAAGGACTTCACCTATGTTGAGCCGAAGAAGCGCGCGGGCAGGTAAGCGGGGCGCCCGTCACGGCTGGAGCGCAGTTCGTCGAAAAAACCGTAGCAGATGAAAACTTGTTCATCGCTGCGTCAGCAAGACAGCGATAAAAGAACTGCGGTTGCCGACTTGGTTAGGGGTTTCCCCCTGTTACCCTTGCCACGGCGATCCCTTGCGTGAACGAAACGCTCGGTCGGCCCTCGCTCCATGCCCCCGGAGCGAGGGCCTTTATTTTGCGCCGAAAAGGCCCTTCCGACGACGATAAGCCGCCGCGTCTTTTTCTTTCTACCCATCGCAGGCTAAGCGCTGCAACGTGACTACTCTCAAGATTGCTTCCTGGAACATCAATTCCGTCCGCGCGCGCGCCGCATTGGTCGAGCGGCTCGTTCTCGAGCAGCAGCCGGATATCCTGTGCCTGCAGGAAACAAAGGCCGCCGACGACGTCTTCCCCAACGCCCTCTTCGACCGCCTTGGCTATTCGTCACCGGCTTCTGAACGGCCAGCGGATGCACCACGGGGTGGCGATACTCAGCCGGGTTCCGCTTCGCGATCCCGGGCGGCACGACTGGCAGGACAATGGCGAAGCGCGGCATGTCGGGGCCCGGCTTCCCAGCGGAATACGCCTAGAGAACGTCTACGTCCCCGCGGGCGGAGACATTCCCGACCGCCGCCAGAACGCCAAGTTCGGCCAGAAACTCGACTTCATCGACCGAATGACTCGCTGGTCCGAAAAGCTTCGCGAGCCGACCATCATCGTCGGCGACTTCAACGTCGCTCCGCTCGAATGCGATGTCTGGAGCCACAAGGCCCTGCTTCGGGTGGTCAGCCACACGCCTATCGAAGTGGAGGCCCTGACCAGGCTTCAGGACGCGCACGGCTGGATCGACGTTGGCCGCAGCTTCGTGCCCGCGCCGCATCGCTGCTTCACCTGGTGGAGCTATCGTTCGCCCGATCACACGAAGAACGACCGCGGTCGCCGGCTCGATCACATCTGGGCCTCGCCCGAGCTTTCGACGCACATCACCCATCACGAAGTGCTTGAGCCCTGCCGAAGCTGGGAGCGCCCGTCGGACCACGTTCCCCTTGTCTGCGAGGTGCGGGTGTGACCGAATCGGGATCGATCGAACGCGCCATCGCGGCGCTCAAGACAGGTCGGCCCGTCCGCGTCAGCTCCACCGATTCGATTACCGTTGCGTCCGTCGAAACCGCTACACCCGAGATTCTGGACTTGCTGGATCCGGACTCGACCGCGCCGATCCTAATCAGCGGCTGGCGAGCGGCCGCGCTGTCGCTCGGCAACAGGCGAGAGTCCGCCGACCCCGGCGAGCCTGTGCTGATCGAGCGGGCGGAATGGCTCGACCACGACGCGGCGCGCGCGATCGCCGATCCCGGACAGGATGGCGCCCGCGCTCCCATCGGACCGCTTGCGCCGCTGGACCTGCCCAATTCGCGGACCGCGCTGGCAGCCCTGAAGCTCGCCCGGCTCGCCGGCCTGCTCCCGGCCCTGTGGGTGGTGAACGACTCTGACAGTGCCGCGCAGGTCGACGCCGAAGCGCTTGCCTCCGCGAGCGCAGACGTCGCGCTTGTGGCACGGGCGCGCCTGCCGCTCGACGACATGCCCGAAACGCAGATTGCCGTCTTTCGGGCGGGCGAGGGACAGGAACATGTCGCGCTCGTCGTCGGCGCCTTCGCGGGGCAGCCGCCGCTGGTGCGGCTCCACAGCGAGTGCCTGACAGGAGACGTCTTCGGGTCGCTCAAGTGCGATTGCGGCCCGCAACTCGAGGAAGCGCTTCGGCTGATTGCTGGGGCTGGTGGTGGCGTGCTCCTCTACCTGCGGCAGGAAGGCCGGGGAATCGGCCTGGCCAACAAGATCCGAGCCTATGCTCTCCAGGACCGTGGGTTCGATACGGTAGAGGCCAACCTTCGCCTGGGCTTCGACGACGATGAACGCGGCTACGAACAGGCGGGCTCGATCCTGCGAACGCTCGGTGTCGACCGGGTGCGGCTGCTGACCAACAACCCCGCCAAGGTCGAATCGCTTCGGCGCGCGGGAATAGACGTCGTCGAGCGAGTCGGTCATCACATGCCCGCCAACCCGCACAACGCCGACTATCTCGCGACCAAGCGCAAGAAGAGCGGCCACCTAGCGTAAGCCGAGAAGGCGTCTCACCTCGTCGAAACTGTGAGCGATTTCGCGTACCCCCAGGTCGCGAAGCATCGCTTCGTGCCCGTCGCGGCAGTGGCTTGCGCCGGCGAAGCCGATGACCCGCGCGCCTGAAGCCAAGGCCCCCGTCGCCCCCACGCGGGAATCCTCGAGGATTACGCAATCGGCGATCGCTACGCCGAGCCGGTCCGCCGCGTGCAGATATATGTCGGGCGCGGGCTTGCCCCGCTCGACATGATCGCGGCCGCTGTAGACATGCTCGCCGAACCTATCTTCGAGCCCGAGATGGCCGAGGTGGCCGCGTAGCCATTTCGTCGAGCTCGACGATGTGACGGCGAATGGCAATCCGGCCGGGAGCGAGCGAACGAACTCGACCGCTCCGGCGACCTCGGCGATTCCTTCGCGCAGCGCGCGAACGCTCAGCTCTCTCATTCGCGCGTGAAATTCCGCCGGGAGCGGTGCACCGATCCTGCCTTCCACCGCAGTGACGAAGTCGGGGCCGCTAAGCCCGACGAAATGGTCGAGCGCCTCCTCGAGGGTCGTTTCGTGGCCGAGCTCGGTCAGCACTTCCGCGATCCGGCTGTTGCCCTCGATCTCGCTTTCGAGAAGCACGCCGTCGAAATCGAAGAGGATTGCGCCGAGCGCCGTCATCAGTCTTCGAACAAGGCTGTTCCGACGCGAACGGCGGTCGCGCCAAGCTTTACAGCCGCCGGGTAATCGGCCGACATGCCCATGCTCAGGCCCTCCACGTCGTTTTCGCGCGCAAGCTTGGCGAGCAAGGCGAAGAAGGGGGCGGGCTCCAGCCCAAGAGGTGGAATGCACATGAGTCCCGCGAGCGGCAGTGGCGATTGCCTGACCTGCGACACCAACCGAGCGACCTCGGCAATGGGGCAGCCGCCCTTTTGCGGCTCGTCGCCGATATTGACCTGCACGTAGACGGCGGGGAAGCGCCCCGCTTTCGATCCTTCCTTTGCCAAAGCATCGAGAAGCGAGCGCCTGTCGAGCGAGTGGATCGCGTCGAACAGCCCGACGGCATCCGCCGCCTTGTTCGACTGCAGGCGGCCGATGCAGTGCAGCCGAAGGCCGGGATTCCGGTCGAGCAGCGGCGGCCATTTCTCGGCGGTTTCCTGGACGCGGCTTTCGCCGAAATCGCGCTGTCCTGCGGCGATTACGGGCTCGATCTCTTCGGCGCTCCGCGTCTTGCTGACCGCGATCAGTGTCACCTCGGCGGGATTTCGGCCAGCCACCTTGGCGGCCGCGGCGACACGTTCGAGCACTTGGCGTCGGCGTTGTTCGGCTTCACTCATGCAAACCGGCTATAGGAAGGGCGATGACTGCCCGCCAGATACCGCGTCAGTGGCTCGTCGCCGACACGCGCAGCGGCAGTCGTCTGTGGCAAGCGCTTCGCACGCTTCCCCGCGGAAGTGGCGTCCTGCTGCTTCACCACGGCCTCTCCCAGGGCGAGCGGGCAAGGTTGCTCGCAAAGATCAGGCGCATCGCGCGTATTCGCGGCTTCGTCATTGCCGACGAAGCGGCAGGGGTTTCGGCCCGGGTCCACAATCTTCAAGAGGTGCGGGCAGCAACCGCCCGCAGGGTCCCGTTGCTGTTCCTGTCTCCCCTGTTCCCGACTCGAAGCCATCCGCACTGGAAGCCGCTTCCCCGGTTGCGGTCGGCAGCTATCGTGCGGCTTGCACCTGTACCGGTGATCGCGCTGGGCGGAATGGACGAGCGGCGTTTCGGGCGCTTGGAGCGGCTCGGCTTTGCCGGCTGGGCGGGAATCAACTCATGGCTCGAGCGGCGAAGGTCGCGGAAGCCACGACTTTAGACCGCTGGTCGCGTGGAATCAGGCCGATTGTCGCGCAGCGCATCCCGCGCCGGTCGGTTTCGCTCAGAACTTGAAAGCGGTGCCGATGTAGACGGCCTTGCTGTCGACCCGGTCGTCGGCAATTGCGGAGAGGCGATCCCGCTCCACCTTGTACCGTACGCCACCGGTGACCGACAGGTGCCGGGTCAGCGAATAGGACCCGCCGACGTCGAGCGCGTAATTGTCCGGAGTGCGAAGCGCCGGAGCGGCAGTCCCCTGGGAGCGATCCGCCGAAACGGCGACTCGGCCCGTGAACTTGGGCAGCGAGTAGCTGACCCCCAACATCGCGCTGTCGCGGCTATCGACCGGCGAACCGGCCGAACTCACCTTGGAAACATCGCCGGAAACCGCAAACCGGCGCCAGCCAACTGCGACTCCGAGGTTGTAGGTGACGGGTGCAAGCGCGCTCACCGGCGAAGCGGACGAATTGGACGCGAGTTCGTTCGGCGAGGTCGCCTGGGCCCGGATCGCCACGCGCACCTGCGACGGACGGCCCTTGGCTGCGGCCGGCGTGAATTTGAAGCTGCCCAGGTTTCCGGAGTCGCGACCAGAAAAGGCGGCCGCGAGACGAGGATCGGCAGACGCCGGAGTGAAGGCGAAATCGGGCGTAAGGCTGACGGCAATCGCGGGAGCGCGCTTCTTCGCTCCCCCTGCGGCGAACGCAGGCGAGAGAAGAAGGGCCGCCGCGCCTAGCGCGAAGGCTGCCTTACCCGCACTGAACCGACCGCGACTCACTTGCGACAACTCCCTGTTGCGCCAAACCATATAGGACAGCGAACCTGAAGGTTCCATGAGCGACTCGATTCGGATCGAGTCTGTTGCAGTTCCACCACAACGACTTTGGCCCAAGGGGCCGCTTGCGGCGCGCCCGACACCATCTATAACGCCCGCTCGCCAACGTCACTGCCCAAGGATCGCCGATGCCACGCCTGAAGATTGCCGCCACCGCTCTCGTCGTCGCTGCGCTGACGGCATCCGGTTGTGCGCGCAACCGCAATCTGCCCACGCAGCTCGCTCCAGCGACGATGACCAGCATCGGCGTGAACAGCTATCTGTGGAGGGCCGCACTCGACACCGTCTCCTTCGCCCCGCTGCTCCAGGCGGACGCAAGCAGCGGCGTCATCATCACCGACTGGTATGCCAATCCGCAGGCGCCTGGCGAACGCGTGAAGCTTACGGTGACGATCCTCGACCAGGACCTTCGTGCCGACGCGCTTCGAGTCGCGGCGTCGCGGCAGGTGCTCCAGAACGGCGCCTGGGTCGAAGCCCCGGTGACCGCGGCAACCGTGCAGAAGCTCGAAGACATCATCCTTACCCGTGCCCGTGACATTCGCCGAACCACCGTACCGGGATAGGGCCTCCTCGATGACCGACCGCTTCGATCCGGCGGTTGCGGACGTTCGCTGGCAAAAGCGCTGGGAAGACGAGCGCTGCTTCGTCGCCGATTCCGGCAGCAGCAAGCCCAAGACTTACGTGCTGGAGATGTTTCCATACCCCTCCGGCCGCATCCACATGGGCCACGTGCGCAACTACACGATGGGCGACGTCCTTGCCCGCTACCGGCGGATGCAGGGTTTCGAAGTGCTTCATCCGATGGGCTGGGACGCCTTCGGAATGCCGGCCGAGAACGCGGCGATGGAGCGCGGCGTCAATCCCGAAGAGTGGACCCGGTCCAACATCGCCGCCATGCGCGACCAGCTGAAGCGGCTCGGCTTCGCACTCGACTGGAGCCGCGAAATCGCCACCTGCGACCCGGAATATTACGGGCACGAACAGGCGCTGTTCCTCGACCTCTATGATGCCGGTCTCGTCTACCGGAAGGAAAGCCAGGTCAATTGGGACCCCGTCGACAGGACGGTCCTCGCCAATGAGCAGGTGATCGACGGCAAGGGCTGGCGTTCCGGCGCGCCCGTCGAACGCCGCAAGCTGTCGCAGTGGTTTCTCAAGATCACGGACTTCGCCGACGAGCTCCTCGACGGGCTCGAAACGCTCGACCACTGGCCCGAAAAAGTGAAGCTGATGCAGGAGAACTGGATCGGCCGCTCCGACGGGCTCCGGTTCCGCTTCCAGGTAGTCGGGGAAGGCGCCGAGTGCGACTATCCCTGGGTCAAGGCCGCACTTGCCGCCGCTCCGCAAATCGAGGTTTTCACCACTCGTCCCGACACCATCTTCGGCGCCAGCTTCGTCGCAGTCGCGCCGGACCACCCGCTTGCACAGGCGGTCGCCGAAGAGAATCCGGACGCCGCCGCCTTCGTCGCCGAATGCAACGCCGGCGGGACCAGCGCCGCCGATCTGGAAACGCAGGAAAAGCGGGGATTCCTGACTGGGCTCGACGCGGTTCACCCGCTCAATCCGGATTGGCGGCTGCCGGTCTGGATCGCGAATTTCGTGTTGATGGAGTACGGAACCGGAGCGGTGTTCGGGGTGCCCGCGCACGACCAGCGCGATTTCGAGTTCGCGACGAAGTATGAGCTTCCCATTCGCCGGGTGGTTGCCCGCCCCGACCAGGACGCGGGGACGCCGATCGGGGACGAAGCGGAACCCGGCGAGGGCGTCATCGTCAATTCGGACTTCCTGGACGGGCTTTCCGTCGAGGAGGCGCAGGACGCGGTCATTCGCCGGGCGCAGGAGCAGGGTTGGGGCAAGCGCGAGACCGCTTATCGCCTGCGCGACTGGGGCGTTTCGCGCCAGCGCTACTGGGGAACGCCAATCCCGATGATTCACTGCGAGGCGTGCGGAGCGGTGCCGGTCCCGCGCGAGCAGCTTCCGGTGCTGCTGCCCGCCAACGTGAACTTCGATACTCCGGGCAATCCGCTCGATCGCGACGACGCATGGCGCAATGCGCGCTGTCCCGAGTGCGGCGCCGATGCTCGCCGAGAGACGGACACGTTCGACACGTTCGTCGATTCCAGCTGGTATTTCGTCCGCTTCGCCAGCCAGCCGATCGACAAGGCCTTCGACAAGGCGGAGGCCGAGCAATGGCTGCCCGTCGACCAGTATATCGGCGGGGTGGAGCACGCGATCCTGCATCTACTCTACGCCCGCTTCTGGACCCGGGCGCTCAAGCGGATTGGCCGCCTCGACATCGACGAGCCGTTCAAGGGCTTGTTTACCCAGGGCATGGTCACGCACGAGACGTTCCGGAGCGAAGGCGGCCTCTGGCTAACTCCGGACGAGGTAAAGAAGACCGCGGACGGAGAACTGGTCGATGCGGCCGGTGCCAAGGTGGCACGCGGGCGCGTCGAGAAGATGTCCAAGTCCAAACGCAACACCGTCGATCCCGAGCCGATCATCGCCAGATACGGAGCCGACGCAGTACGGTGGTTCATGCTGTCCGACAGCCCGCCGGAGCGCGACCTCGAATGGTCGGAGGCGGGAATCGAAGGCGCGGCCCGATTCGTCCAGCGGGTGTGGAAGCTCACCGGGGCGGGCGGCGAGGGCGACGGCGAAGACCTTGCGCTGGAGCGGAAGGTCCATCGCACCGTTTCCGCCGTCGGCGAGGCGATAGAGGGCCTGCAGTTCAACAAGGCCGTCGCCCAGCTGTACGAGCTCGTCAGCGCCATCGAAAAAGCGTCTCCGTCGCAATCGCGTACGAGCGCGATTCGCACACTGGTGAAGCTCGTCGCGCCCATGGCCCCGCACCTCGCGGAGGAGGCTTGGAGCGCGCTCGGTGGCGAGGGGCTGGTCACAGGTGCGCCCTGGCCGGAATTCGACCCCGCTCTGCTTGTCGAGGACCAGGTTACGATCGCCGTGCAGGTGAACGGCAAGCTTCGCGACACACTGCCTGCCCGGCGCGGTCTCTCGCGCGACGAAGCGGAGGCGCTCGCCCTCGCGTCCGAGAAGGTGCGACGGCAGCTGGGCGACGCTGTTCCGCGCAAAGTGATTGTGGTGCCCGACAGGTTGGTCAATATCGTCGCGTGATGCGCCGACTCATCCTCGCCGCAGCGGTGCTTGCGCTGCCCGGCTGCGCTCTTCGCCCGCTCTACGCCGGCGGCGAATCGGGTCCGGTCGCGGCTACGCTGAGGCACGTTCAGGTCGCGCCCATTCCCGGCCGCGACGGCTGGCTCGTCTACAACAAGCTGAAGGAGCGGCTCGGTGAAGCCGGCGAGGCAAGCCCCGCCTACAGGCTGGAAGTCGAGCTCGACGACGAAATCATCGGCCTCGGAATCCGCGGCGACCGCGCCGTCACGCGGGAGAGGCGGACTCTTCGGGCGCGCTATCGCCTCGTGACGGTTCCCAACGGCCAGGTGGTCGTCGATGCGTCTGCCGGGTCTGACGCCGGAATTGATGTCGTCAGTTCCGAATATGCGACCGTCGCGGCCGAGCAGACGGCCGTGGAGCGGCTTGCCGATGCGGTTGCCGACCAGATCGTCGCGCGGATCGCGCTTTTCTCCACGCGTAGTCAGGCGGCGCAGTGAAGCCCGCGCGCGGAGGTCTCGCTTCTGCGCTCGACCGCCCCGACCCGGCCGTCCGCCTGTATCTCTTCTACGGGCGCGACGAGGGGCAGTCGCGAGCGCACGGAGAGCGGCTTGTCAGGGCCCTGTCGGCTGAGAAGTTCTCGATTTCGGCCCAGGTTGCCAAGTCGGACCCCGCGCTGCTGGTGGACGAGGCCGCAGCCATCGGCATGTTCGGGGGCAAGCGCGCGCTGTGGGTCGAACCTGCAGGCGACGAGATCGTTGCCGCCGCCGAGGCATTGCTGGAGGCGGGCGCGGTCGAAAGTCCGGTGATCGTCATTGGCGGCGCGCTCAGGAAGACATCGCCGCTGGTCAAGTTGGCGGAAGGGCACCCAAAGGCGCTCGCCCACATCTCCTACGAGTTGAACGAGCGCGATGCGGAGCGCCTGGTGGAGGAGATTGCGCGCAGCGAAGGTATTCGTCTTGGCTCCGGGCTTGCGGCGCAGGTCGCGGTCGCCTGCGGCGGCGATCGCGGCATCATCACCCAGGAGCTTGCGAAGGTTGCGCTATTTGTGGACGCGACGCCGGACACGCCGAAGCAGGTGGATCGCGACCTTCTCGACGAGATCGCTGCGGGATCGGAAGGAGAGTGGATCAGGCTCGGGGATCTGGCCCTTTCGGGCCGTATCGACGCGCTCTCCCACGAACTGGACGTCGGTGCCGCCGACGCGGAGCCGATCCTGGTCATTCGGGCACTTCAGCGGCGTCTGTTGATGATGTCCCCTATTCGCGCTCGAGTTCGATTCCGGAGCACGACCCCATGACGCCGTGGCGTCAGCAGGCAAGGCTGTGTTCTGGAAGGATAAAGATCTTGTCACGCGGCTGGTCGGCCTGTGGGATTCGAAGGCGATCGCACGTGTCCTGGAGCGTTCGGGCGAGCTCGAGCGGCGGATCATGCGCCGCGATTCGCCACCGGCAATCGAATCGCTCGGCGAAGAACTTGTCGCAATCGCAAGGACCGCGCGCAGGCGGTAGGAAGACCCGAAGCGGCGTCGGCAAGGCTACGGCTTCCGGTCCATACGCAGTGCGCTTCTGGAGACCCTTGCCAGCTGTGTCCGTGGACGTGGGCGCCTAGATCCCTTCGCCGGAGAGGCGCTGGCAAATCATGTCGAGCTGGTCGAGGCTGGAATAGTGAAGCGTGACGGTGCCGCGGTCACCTGAATTTGCGACTTTCACCTTTAGCCCGAGCAGATCCGCGAGTTGCCGTTCGAGCGCCTCGATGTCGGCGCTTGCCCCCCTCCGCTCGCTGCTCGACGGCGATCGACCCGCACTCCCGGCCGATCCGCCCTTGTCCTCGCGGGCCAATGCTTCCGCCTGTCGAACCGAAAGCCCTCTTTCGACGATCTGGCGTGTCAGGGACTCAGGGTCGGACGCAGTCAGCACCGCGCGGGCATGACCCATATTGATATCGCCTCGCAACAGCGATTGCTTAACGGATTCCGGAAGGTCCAACAATCTCAACAGGTTAGCGACATGGCTGCGCGATTTGTGAACGAGCGTGGCCACCTTGTCCTGGGTGTGGCCGTAGCTCTCGATCAGTTTCTTGTAGCCTTCGGCTTCCTCGATCGCATTGAGGTCCTGGCGCTGGATATTCTCGATCAACGCGATTTCGGCAGACGTCGAATCGTCGATTTCCCGCACGATCGCCGGAATGACGTGGAGTCCAGCCCGTTGCGCCGCCCGCCACCGACGCTCGCCGGCGACCAGCTGGAAGTTTTCGCCATCCGGACGAACGAGAACCGGCTGCAGCACCCCGCGATCGGCAATGGACTTTGCCAGTTCGTCTATGCTTGCCTGGTCGAAGGTGGAGCGCGGCTGCGCGGGGTTGGGCGCGATCCGGGCCACTTCAATTTCTCGAACGCCCGCTGCTGCCGTCCTGCCCTGCTCGCCCTTGCCGCCTCCGCCGGGACGAGCCGCTTCGTCCAGGAGCGCCGCAAGGCCGCGGCCCAGGCCTGAGCTCCGCTTGTCGCTCACGCTGCTTCCGCCGGACGCGGCAAACGCGCAATCAATTCGCGCGCCAGGCTGACATAGGCCTCGGAACCCGGGCACCTGAGGTCGTAGATCAATGCCGGCAGTCCGTGGCTCGGCGCCTCCGAAAGCCGCACGTTGCGGGGGACGACGGTCTCGAACACCGCATCGCCGAGGCAGGCGCGCACGTCGTCGGACACTTGCTGGGACAGGCGATTGCGCTTGTCGAACATGGTCAGCGCGATCCCGAGGATCGCCAGCTCGGGATTGTACGCGACCCGAATCCGCTCGACCGTTTGCAATAGCTGACTCAGACCTTCGAGTGCGAAGAACTCCGATTGCAGGGGGACCAGCAAGTGGCGGGCGGCGACAAGCCCGTTAATTGTCAACAAGCCCAGCGACGGCGGACAATCCATCAGGCAGATATCCCAGCGCCCCGGGGGCGCGGCGTTCAACGCACGGTCGAGCCTCCGCGCCCGGTCCTCGAGCCCCACCAGCTCGACTTCCGCGCCGGAAAGATCAACGGTCGCAGGCAGAAGGTCGAGCCGCGGAACCCGGCTTGCAATGACGCTGTCCTGGACTGTCTGCGAACCGATCAGCACGTCATAGCTCGATCGTTCGCGCCTCGACGGCGGGATGCCGAGCCCGGTGGAGGCATTGCCCTGTGGATCAAGGTCGATCAGCAGCACTTTCCAGCCGATCGCCGCCAGGGCCGTGGCAAGATTGATCGCGGTCGTGGTCTTCCCGACGCCGCCTTTCTGGTTCGCGATCGCTACGCGAATCATCGCCCACCCCTCGCTCGCACATTCCGAAGCAGCAGGATTTCCGACCCGGAATCCGTGCAACTTGGAACAAAATCCGCCTCACACTGCCAGTTTCTCCGCGCCTCCGCCAGTTCGGAATGGGCCCTGCGACCCTTGGGGAGCACCCAACACGTATTTCTTGTGGACAGATGAGTGGATATTGCGAGCAGCTTGTCGATGTTGGCCACGGCTCGCGCGGTAATGACGTCGAAGGCGCCCATTACCTTTTCCGCCTTGGCGTGGGCAATCCGGACACGCTCCCCCAGCCCCAGCTCGGCGACGACGGACACGAGAAATTCGGCCCTGAGCCGGCGCGGTTCCACGAGTAGTACCGGACCGCCGACGAGCAGCGCGATAACGACGCCCGGAAGCCCTGCCCCGGAGCCGATATCCACCCAGGCAGCACCGGGACGCGGCTCGAATCGCACGAGCTGCGCACTGTCGAGCAGATGGCGTTCCCACAGCGAATCGAGGGTGGAGGCAGAGACCAGGTTCTGGCGAGACGATTCGGCGCGCAGAAGCTCGGCGTAACGCTCGAGTTCGAGCGAGTGTTTCACGTGAAACAGGCGTCCCGCAAGCCTCCGACAGGCGACGAATCATGCCGCTGCGCGAGCCGCCGCAACATGAAGAGCCGAGAGCGCTGCCGGCGTAACGCCAGCAATTCGCGAGGCTTGATCGAGCGTTTCCGGGCGGGCTGTGGACAACCTTTCCACCATTTCGCTCGATAGTCCGGGCACGGCAGCATAATCGACGGCCCCCAGCCACACGCGAGAGTCCCGCCGGATCTGCTCCCACTCGCGCTGCTGGCGCTCCAGGTAGGGTGCGTAGAGCGCATCGGCCCTGCCCTCGGCGGTCTCTGCCCAGGCCGTCGAGGTACGCGCCTCGAAGTGCCTCTCCAGTTGCGTGCGCCGGCGAGGGGTTATGCAGTCGGCCGCGAGCGCCGCCTCGCCGAGGCGCGTCGCAGCATTGTCGGCCCGAAGCGCAAGTCGATATTCCGCTCGCGCAGTCATCATCCTGTAGGGTTCGCTCACACCCTGCAACGTGAGATCGTCGATCATCACGCCGATGTAGGACGAGGCGCGGTCGAACCGCACCGGATCGAGCCCCAACGCCGCCGCCGCGGCATTCAGTCCGGCGACGAGTCCCTGTGCCGCTGCCTCTTCGTAACCAGTCGTGCCGTTGATCTGTCCGGCAAGAAAGAGCCGGCCAACCTCCTGCACCTCTAGCGTGGCCCCGAGTCGGCGCGGGTCGACAAAGTCGTACTCAACCGCATAGCCCGGCCTCGCGATTTCGACACTCTCAAGCCCTGCGATCGTGCGAACGAATTCGCGTTGCGCGCTTTCCGGGAGCGATGTCGAAATACCGTTCGGATAGACGAGCGCGGTGCCAATCCCCTCGGGTTCCAGAAAAATCTGATGTCCGTCGCGATCGCCAAATCGCGCGACCTTATCCTCGATGGAGGGACAATAGCGCGGGCCGCGCCCCTCGATTAGGCCAGAGAACAAGGGCGAGCGGCACGAATTGCCTCGAATGACATCATGAGTTTGCGCATTGGTCCGTGTGATCGCGCAGTGAAGCTGCGGGCGATCCAGGCCATCGTCGAGGACGGACATCGTCCACCGGTCGGCGTCCGTCGGCTGCCGCTCGAGGCGCGCCCAATTGATCGTTCGCCCATCCAGCCTCGGCGGCGTTCCGGTTTTGAGCCGGCCCTCCCCTAGTCCAATCTCCCTAACCTGCGCGCCAAGGGCAACGGCGGAGCTCTCGGCCCGCCGCCCGCCGCGAAGCACCTGCTCACCGATGAAGATCCGCGCGTCGAGAAATGTGCCCGTGGCGATGACCAGCGCCTTGCAGCCAATCTTGCCGACGCTCGTTTCCAGCCCCTCGACGCACCCACCGACCAGGGCGACACCCAAGGCTTCGCACACGAGAACTTCCACGCCGCTTGCCTTAACGAATCGGACAATGGCGTCCCGGTAAGCCACGCGGTCCGCCTGCACGCGCGGACCCTGCACGGCCGGACCCTTGCTGCGGTTGAGCATCCGCCGATGGATGGCTGCCCGATCGGCCGCTCGCGCCATCAGCCCGTCAAACACATCAAGCTCGCGCACGAGATGGCCCTTGCCCACACCGCCGATCGAAGGGTTGCACGACATCTGCCCGAGATCTTCCGCGCGGAACGTGACAAGACCGACGCGCGCGCCGCGACGTGCCGCCGCAGCGGCGGCTTCACAGCCGGCATGACCGCCGCCAATGACCAGCACGTCGTACATCAGCTGGCCCTTACGGCACTGGGCTTCCGCCCGTCAAAGACCTTCCTCACGCATCATCCCGCCGTTTCCCCCTCGCTGGCGGTGTTTCACGTGGAACATCATTTGCCGAGGCAGAAACGGCCGAAGAGGACATCGAGGAGATCATCCACGGCGGCCCGGCCGGTCAAGCGATCGAAAGCCGCGCGCGCCTGCCGAAGACACTCGGCGGCGATAACCACATCACCGGCTCTCGCAGCGTTCTGCAATGCGTCGCGAGCGGCGGCGAGACATTCCGCTTGGCGGGCATTGAGTGCAACCTCCCCCTCAACTGGCAGCACGGTGCGCGCCTGCTCGAGGATTGCGTCGGCAAGGGCGGTAAGTCCCTCGCCCGTTCTCGCGGACACGGCAATCGATTCGCGAGGCGCCGGCCCCCGCCCGGGCACATCGCTCCGGGCATGGACGCGGATGAGTCGCGCATGCGGGGGCTCGTCGGACGGCTCGCCCATCCACACGACAACGTCCGCGGCCTCGACCAGCCTGCGGGCGCGCTCGATACCGATTCGCTCCACCGGCTCCGACGAATCGCGAAGACCGGCCGTGTCCGTCAGGCGGATCGGCACCCCCGCAAGCGCCAGCGAGACTTCGACGTGATCGCGGGTCGTCCCCGGCACATCGGTGACGATGGCTCGCTCGGACCCGGTTAGCGCATTGAGAAGGCTCGACTTTCCCGCATTCGGCGGACCGGCGATTACGACCAGAACTCCATCGCGCAACGGCTCGGCCAGCGGGCGGGCAAGCCACGACCCAATCTCTTCGGCCAGAGCGCTGCAGCCACGGGAAAGCTGCGGATCGGAATCCACCGAATCCTCGTCCACATAGTCAATCGCGGCCTCCGCATGTGCCGACAATTCCAGGAGCGCCTTCTGCCAGTCGCCAATCGCGTCCCTGAGACCGCCCTCGGCCATGAGCAGGGCCGCCCGGCGCTGGCTTTCCGTTTCCGCTTCGATGAGGTCGGCCAGACCTTCGGCCTCGGTCAGATCGATTCGCCCGTTCTCGAAGGCGCGGCGAGTGAATTCGCCCGGCTGGGCGATGCGCAACCCGGGGAGTTGCGCCAGGCGATCGAGAACGGCTGAGACCACGGCGCGGCCGCCGTGACAGTGGAATTCCACCACATCCTCCCCGGTCGAGGTGCCGGGCCCATCGAAGCGAAGAACGAGCGCATCGTCGAGAAGCGCGCCCCCGGCGCCCCTGAGTGCCCGAACCGCGGCCCGGCGCGGCGGTGGAAGTGTTCCCGCCAGGCTCTCACCCGCCGGAAGCGCCCCGGGACCGCTGATCCGGACGACCGCGATCGCTGCTGGCGGACGGCCGCTCGATAGGGCGAAGATGGTGTCGGAACACATGTACGGACCTTTACCGCCGCTTCTGAGCCGAGCGGAAGCTCAGGCGAACAGCTGCCCGATTCCGACCTCGGGATGAACCCAGCCGTCGTAAATCATCTTCGCGGCAACCCAGACGATCACAGCCAGCCCGACATAGGCAATCCAGCGATAGCGTTCGATGAAGCGGGCAATGGCGCTGGCCGCAAAACCCATCAGCACCACTGAGAGGACGAGCCCGAAGACGAGGATTTCCGGGTGCTCGCGCGCCGCGCCGGCGACCGCGAGCACGTTGTCGAGGCTCATGCTGACGTCGGCGATCGCAACGCCCCAAGCAGCTGCCGCGAAGGTCTTGGCCGGTCGCATTCCGCTGTGCTCGTCACCCGTCACTTCGGCGGAGCCGGGGCTCTCGCCCGAATGATGAAGCTCGCGCCACATCTTGTAGGCGACCCAGAGCAGGAGAAGTCCGCCGGCAAAGATGAGGCCAACGAGCTGAAGCAACTGAGTCACCACCAGCGCGAAGATGATCCGCAGGACAAGGGCGGCCGCGACCCCGAGCATGATGACCTTGCGCCGTTGGTCGGCCGGAAGCCCGGCAGCGAGCGCCCCGACGACAATCGCATTGTCGCCGGCGAGAACGATGTCGATCATCAGGATCTTCGCCAATGCGCTGAGCGCATCCGCCGTCACAAGGGATCCGAAGTCCATGATGCTTCCTATGGCAGCCCGACCACGTGCCTCAACCCCAAGATATGCTCGCCTCCTACCCAGCCCTCGTAAATCATTGTCAGTGCAACATAGAGGATGACGGCGAGGCCGAAGTAATTGATCCAGTGGAAGCGCTGGATGAGCTTGGCCACGTAATTGGCCGCAAATCCCATGAACAGCACCGAAAAGGTAAGGCCGACGACCAGCAGCGCTGGGTTGTCGCGGGCGATCGAGGCGACAAGGAGCACATTGTCGAGGCTCATGCTGAGGTCGGCGACGGTGATCTGGATCGCCGCCTGGAGAAACGTCTTGGTGGCTGGCGGCCCCTCTACCCGCGGCGTATCCGGATCGTCGGCGATCACCGTCGCGCGGGGGTGGAGTTCCCGGAACATGTTGTAGGCCACCCACAGCAGCAGCAACCCGCCCGCGAAGACGAGTCCCGTGATCCTGAGCAATTGCGTTGCGAGGACGGCAAAGACGATGAGGAAGACCAGCGCCATCGCGACGCCGAACATCAACACCTTGCGGCGGTCCCGTTCCGGCAGGCCCGACGCAAGCGAGCCCATGATGACGACATTGTCGCCGGCCATGGTAAGGTCGCCGACGATAATCTGGCCAAGCTTGGCCATTCCCGCCGCAGTGAAGATGCCAGAGAAGCTGAAGCCGGAGATCATCCGCCCAGCCTAACCCGGGACTACTGATTCATCGAAGCGAAGAAGTCTTCGTTCGACTTTGCGTCCTTCATCTTGTCGAGAAGGAACTGCATCGCATCGATGGTGCCCATCTGCATGAGGATCCGCCGAAGGACCCACATCTTGGTGAGCGTCGCCTGGTCCACGAGAAGCTCTTCCTTGCGGGTGCCGGATTTGCCGACGTCGAGCGACGGGAAGATGCGCTTGTCGGCGACCTTGCGATCGAGAACGATCTCCGAGTTGCCGGTGCCCTTGAACTCCTCGAAGATGACTTCGTCCATCTTCGATCCGGTATCGATGAGCGCGGTTGCGATAATCGACAGCGACCCGCCCTCCTCAATGTTACGGGCGGCTCCGAAGAAACGCTTCGGCCGCTGCAGCGCATTGGCGTCGACGCCGCCGGTGAGGACCTTGCCCGAGCTTGGAACGACGGTGTTGTAGGCACGACCGAGGCGGGTGATGGAATCGAGCAGGATCACGACGTCCTTCTTGTGCTCGACCAGGCGCTTGGCCTTCTCGATCACCATCTCCGCGACCTGGACGTGCCGGCTCGCAGGTTCGTCGAACGTCGAGGAAATCACCTCGCCGTTGACCGAGCGCTGCATGTCGGTGACCTCTTCCGGCCGCTCGTCGATGAGCAGGACGATCAGGATCACTTCGGGATTGTTGTCGGTAATCGCCCGGGCGATGTTCTGCAGCAGGACGGTCTTGCCGGTCCGCGGCGGCGCAACGATGAGCGCGCGCTGCCCCTTTCCGAGCGGAGCGACGATGTCGATCACTCGGGCCGACTTGTCCTTGATCGTCGGGTCGAGCGTATCGAGCTTCAGCTTCTCGTCCGGATAGAGCGGCGTCAGATTGTCGAAATTGACCCGGTGCCGGACCGTCTCGGGATCGTCGAAGTTGATCGAGGTCACCCGAGTAAGCGCGAAATAGCGTTCGCCGTCCTTGGGCGCGCGGATTTCGCCTTCCACCGTGTCGCCGGTTCGAAGCCCGAAGCGCCGGATCATCGAGGGAGCGACATAGATGTCGTCCGGACCGGCGAGATAATTGGCTTCCGGAGAGCGTAGGAAACCAAAGCCGTCGTTGAGGACCTCGATCGTGCCGGCGCCGATAATCTGCGCGCCGTCGTCCGCCTCGACCTTGAGGATCGAGAACATCAGGTCCTGCTTGCGCATCGTCGATGCGCCTTCGACGCCGAGTTCCTCGGCCATGGTGACCAACTCGGCCGGTGCTTTTTGCTTTAAGTCTTTGAGATGCATCTGGATTCGCTTTTTGGGCGTGTGTTCGAGCTTTTCACAAGCCTTGGCGGCGGGAAGCCGCCTGGAGGAGAGGAATACTGGATCGGCGGACGAATGGAAAAACAGGCCGACACAGGCTTGAGAGGTGCCGGTTACGCAGCGCTCTACGGCAAGTCAATCGGGTACCGCCACCACAAACGTCAGAACGGTCGAACGATGACCAGGACGACGATCAATGCCGCCGCGATTCCGGGAATTTCGTTCATCATCCGAAGGGTGCGGCTGTCCGGGCTTCGCTTCCCTGACGCGAGGCCGCGCCCGTAAACTGCAAGCCAGCCCTGGTAAGCGCTGAGCAGGAGGACGAGCGCAAGCTTGGCCTGGAACCAGCCTTCGTTCCAGATATCGAGATCGGCCGCCAGCAGCAGCCCGAGCACCCACACCGCGACGATGGCCGGAGTAAGGATGATGCTGCGTGTTCGACGTTCGCGCTCGATCCAGGCGCGATCCTCGGCGGAACCGGGCGAAGCCTCGTGGTGATAGACGTAGAATCGCGGCAGCAGCAGAAGCCCGGCGATCCAGTAGATGACGAAGGTCACATGAGCGGCTTTGACCCACGGGTAAGCGGCGCCAAGGAAGCCGGAAAAGTCAGTCATCTGTCCCTTTCACCTGAGCTACCAGCTGCTCGACGTGGGGCAGCGGCGTGTCCGGCACGATCCCATGCCCGAGATTGAAGATGTGCGGCCGCTCCGCGAATGCGTCAAGGATCGAGCGGACGGCCGATCGCATCGGCTCGCCGCCGGCAACCAGCACCAGCGGATCGAGATTGCCCTGCACCGGAAACCCCGGGGGCAACTGCCGGTTCGCCCAGGCCGGATCGACGGTTTCGTCAAGGCCGACCGCGTCGACTCCGGTTTCGCTGGCGTAAGCGGCAATTTTGCCCCCTGCTCCCTTCGGAAAGCCGATGATGGGGACGTCCGGAAAGCGATCCTTCAGGCGCTTCACGATTCGTTCGGTCGGAGCGATGACGAAGCGTTCGAACTGCGCCGGCGAAAGGCTTCCCGACCAGCTATCGAAGATCTGGATTGCCTCCGCTCCGCATTCGACCTGGCCGCACAGATAGTCGACCGTGCATTCCTCCACCCGAGCGATGATCGAGTCGATCCTGCCGGGGTCGGAATAGGCCAGTCGCCGCGATTCTACCTGGTCGCGGCTGCCTTCCCCGGAAATCATGTAGGTTGCGACGGTCCACGGCGCGCCCGCAAAGCCAATGAGGGCGATATCGTCGGACAGGCGAGAGCGCACCTTGCGAACCGTTTCGTAAATCGGGTCGAAGCGGTCGGCGACAAGCTCCAGCGAGTCGAGATCTGCCGAGACAAGCGGCGGGGTCAGCCGCGGCCCTTCTCCGGCGACGAAGCTGAGGTTCTGCCCGATCGCGAACGGAACGATCAGGATGTCGGAAAAGAGGATCGCGGCGTCGAAGCCGAAGCGTTCGAGCGGCTGCAAGGTAACCTCCGCCGCGCAGTCGCTGTCGTAGACGAGCTCCAGGAAGCTGCCCTTCTCCTCCCTCATCCGGCGGTATTCGGGAAGGTAGCGTCCGGCCTGGCGCATGAGCCAGATCGGTGGCGGATCCAGACGCTCGCCCCTGAGAACGGCAAGCAGCGCTTTGTCCGGACCGTTCGCCGGACGGGTGTTCGGCACAGGGGCCAACCCACTTCTCCCTTATTAGATTCTTAAATGAAGATTGAAGCTGTTGTTGTCCGGGGGGACGCGGGAAATAGGAGAGGGTTCCGGAATTTCCAACAGCGGCACAGTCCAGGCTTTCCTGCGAATCCGGCGAGTCGGTTGCAGATTCTCCCGCGATTCACAGGCTGGGGACGCTTTTGCCGAGTCGTGGATAGAATTGCGAATTGGTCGAGGGAGTCGCTTGGCCGAGTCACGGTTGAGGCTATCCCCGAACCCGCGCTAGCAGTTCGGGACCGGTTTTCCACAAGGTTGTTCTCATGGCCCTCGTCCTCGCCTCTTCAAGCGCAATCCGGCGACAGATGCTCGCCAATGCGGGGGTCGTTTTCGAGACGCTTGTCCCCGCAGTGGACGAGGGGCAAGAAAAAGGGCGCCACAAGGACCCGGCTGCGTTGGCCACCGCACTGGCCGCGAAAAAGGCGCTGAGCGCAAGCGCACGCCGCCCCGACGACTGGACGGTGGGAAGCGATTCGGTTGCGAGCGTCGAGGGCAGGCTGTTCGACAAGCCGGCCGATCGAGCGCAGGCCGCCGCTCACCTGCGGGCCTTTTCCGGCAAGATCCTTCGGCTCACAAGCGCGGTTGCTCTTGCCAACGCCGGGCAGGTCCAGTGGAGCGACTGCGACAGCGCCGAGCTTCGGGTGCGCACTCTGTCCGAGGTCTTCATCGACAGCTATCTCGATGCGGAATGGCCCGAGGTCGGCTATTGTGTCGGCGTCTTCCGGCTCGAGGGGCGCGGCGTGCAATTGTTCGATTCAATCGAGGGCAGCTATTTCACGGTGCTTGGAATGCCGCTTCTTCCGCTCCTCCGCGAGCTTCGACGTCTTGGCGTCATTGCGGCATGATGCGGCTTGCGCTGACCGGCTCGATCGGAATGGGAAAGTCCACCGTCGCGGCGATGTTCGCGAAGGCCGGAATCCCGGTCTTCGACGCCGATGCCGTGGTCCGCAGGCTGCAGGGACCGGGCGGCGCACTGGTGCCGCGGATCGAGCAGCGCTTCCCGGGAACGACCGGGCCGGACGGAGTCGATCGCGAAGCGCTTTCGAGGCGGGTATTAAAAGACCCTCGCGAGCTCGCGGCGCTGGAAGAGCTCGTCCATCCGGCCGTCCACCACGAGCGAACGCGATTCATCGTCGAGAACGGCGACAAGCCGGCCTTGCTGTTCGAAATCCCTTTGCTGTTCGAGACCGGCGGCAACGAGGCGTTCGACAAGGTGATCGTCGTTTCCGCGCCGGTGGAGGTGCAGCGGCGGCGGGTTCTTGCCCGACCGGGCATGACCGAGGAAAAGTTCGAAGCGCTGCTTGGTCGCCAGACTCCGGACGAGGAAAAGAGGCGCCGTGCCGATTTCGTCGTCGAGACCGGCGGCGACCTATCCACAACTGAGAAGCAGGTGCGGGACATTCTGACTTGTCTCGGCCTCGGCCCGGGTGGTTAAAGGATTGACCATGCGCGAAATCGTCTTCGACACGGAAACGACAGGACTCGACCCGGCCGGCGGAGACAGGATTGTCGAGATCGGCTGCATCGAGATGCTGAATCGCTCCGAAACCGGGCGGCATTTCCACGCCTATTTCAACCCGGAGCGGCCAATGCCGCCCGGCGCCGAGGCGGTGCACGGGCTGAGCGACGTCTTCCTGGCGGACAAGCCGCGCTTCGTCGATCGCGTGAAGGAGCTCCTCGACTTCCTCGAGGATGCGCCGCTCGTTGCTCACAACGCCAGCTTCGACTTCGGATTCCTCAATCACGAGCTCGGCCGCTGCGGAATCGAGGCGGTGTGCACCAGCCGGATGGTGGATACGCTGGCGCTTGCGCGGAGCCGGCACCCCGGCGCCAAGCACAGCCTCGACGCCTTGTGCGTGCGGTTCGGAGTCGACCGAAGCCATCGTACCCGGCACGGCGCGCTTCTCGATGCCCAGCTTCTCGCGCAGGTGTACATCGAGCTCACCGGCGGCCGGCAGATCGGACTTGGCCTGGTCGAGGAAACCGAAGACGCGCGGATCGTTGAGACAAGGGGAACGGTCACGACCCGTGAACCCCGAATTGCGCGTCCGCACAGTGCGGCTGACGAGGAGCTCGAGCAGCATCGGCTGTTCGTTGCCAAGCTGGTCAACCCGCTGTGGGCACGCTTCACCGCTGCGAGTTGACGCAGCGGCGAGCGCGGCCCTAAGCGGCGCCTGAAAAGGACAGAAAGGAGCCTCGCCAGTGGATGTTCGTGTTGCCGACCACCAGGTCGAAACCGGCGATTCCATCAAGGAACATGCAATCCAGCGGATAGAGGAGATCACCGAAAAATATTACTCGCGAGCGGTCGGCGCCGACGTGACGTTCGGCAAGGGCCCGTACGACGATTTCACCTGCGACATCGTCGCGCCCGTTGGACAGGGCGTCGTGCTGAAGGCTTCGCACCGCGCGCAGAATGCGCAAATCGCCTTCGAATGCGCGGCCGACAAGATCGAGAAACAGCTTCGCCGGTACAGCAAGCGGCTGAAGGAGCATAAGCCGGGCCATGACGTCGCGCCGCGACTGGAGGCCAATGCAGCATACCGCGTTTTCGCCGCCGCTCCCGAGCAGGAGGAAACGCCCGACAACCCGGCAATCGTCGCCGAGACAAAGGTGGACATCCCAACCGCAAGCGTTGCAGATGCGGTGATGATGATGGACCTGCGCAACACGACCGCGCTGATGTTCAGGAATACGAAGACCGACGAACTGAACATGGTCTACCGCCGCGACGACGGGAACATCGGCTGGGTCGAGCCCAACGGTCGTTAGCTGCGGGTAGCCGCACGAGCGTAAACGGCGCCGCCGCCCAACACGCGGCAAGTGTTAAGAAACGAAGGCGCAACCGCGCCGGTGCAAGCGAACGAGACCTATGCAACTGTCCGAGTTTCTCGACTTCGACGCGATCAAGCCCGCGATGTCCGCAGGCACGAAGCGCTCCCTTCTCAGCCAGCTGGCCAATCTCGCCGCCGGGCGCCTGGGACTTCCCTCGCCGGAGATTCTGGAAACGATTACCGAGCGTGAAAAGCTCGGCTCGACGGGCTTCGGCGACGGAGTCGCCATTCCGCACGGCAAGGTTGAGGGTCTCAACCGGATCTACTGCCTCTTCGTTCGGTTGGCGGAGCCGGTCAGGTTCAACGCCATCGACCGCGAGCCCGTGGACCTCGTCTTCCTGCTCCTGTCGCCGCCCAACGCCGGAGCCGATCACCTCAAGGCGCTCGCTGCGATCAGCCGCGTGGTTCGCCATGGGCCAACGCTGGAGAAGATGCGCGGCGCTCGGAGCCGTGACGCGCTTGCGGCCGTGCTTATGGGCGCGGACGAACGCGACGCTGCCTGATTCGCCACAGGCGCGGAGCGAATGACCGGCGACCGTCTTCCCGCGTCTGTCGAGGCCACGAGCTTCGTTCGAAAGGTCCAGGCGGACGGCGATTTCGCCGCGATTCTCCACAAGGGCGATCCTGACCGGGGCGCGATCCTGATCGTCGTCAGAAGCCGCGGCGAACTTGTTTCCTGTCTCGAACGAACCCCGCACCTAACGCTCGGGCATCGCTGGGAAAAAGTCGTTCCGGGTCCGGAAAGCGACGCGAAATTGGCGGAATTCCTTGCTCGTCGAGCGCGATTCGACCCCGATTCGTGGGTCATTGAACTGGATATCGCGCACCCGGAACGATTCATCGCTGAAACGACCTCTTCGGGTTGACCGGCGCGCCCGGCGTGGCAAAGGCAGCTTTCGAAAGCGAGAGCGGGGGGTGAATCCGATCGAATAGCCGGTCGGGGGCACCACGCGAGACGGGGAACCACCCCCGGGGGCAAAGCGGAAGAATGCCGCGAGTTTAGAGTCCCCGGCGGTTGGGCGGTTCACCGCAATTTTCATCGGACAATATGGTTGGATCCTTTCGTTCGGCGCTGCTGATTTGCGCTGCAATGAGCGCGAGTTCGGTTGCGCCGGCCCAGGTCAGCGCCAGCGGCGACGCGTTTCTCCATACCGCGAGCAGCGTTAGCACGCCTGCCATCGCACAAGAGCTGCTTCGGCAGTCGGACCAGCTCGCGGGACCCGCACAAGCGGAGCCTGACACCGCTGTCACGGATGACGAGGCGGATTCTGCCGCGATCGACGCGGACGCCGACCTTCCAACGCTCGTCGCCCAGCTTCGGAGCCGGACGCCTGGCAGTCGGCAGCTCGAGTGCCTGGCGGCGGGCATCTACTTCGAATCGAAGGGCGAGCCCCTCTCCGGACAGCTTGCGGTGGGTGACGTGATCGCAAATCGCGTCGACAGCAGCCGCTTCCCGGACAGCTATTGCAGTGTCATCCTGCAGCGGGGGCAGTTCTCCTTCGTCCGCGGCGGCCACTGGCCCCACATTCGCCGCGACAGCAAATCGTGGAAAACGGCCGTTGCCGTGGCCAAGATCGTCGATGGTGACCTCAAGGAGTCGAACGCGGAGGACGCGCTTTACTTCCACGCCAAGCGGGTGCGCCCGGGCTGGCACAAGAAGCAGGTCGCCTCGATCGGGAACCACATCTTCTTCCGCTAAGGCCGACGCAAGAGTGTCGCGGGCGATTGCCTGCGTTCTCTCGTTGTTCTAGTTTCCGGACGTGAGCACCGCGTCCGAAGCTCTCCTCTGCTCGTCCGTGCCGGAGTCGACCCCGCTGGCCAGCGATGTCGCTCGCGGGGTCACGCGCCTGCTGTCGAGACAGGAGCTGTTCGCGATTTGCGAAGTCCCGCTCCCTAACGGGCGGCGAGCGGATCTGATGGGCGTAGACAGCAAGGGCAATCTTACCATCGTCGAGATCAAGGTCGCGCGCTCAGACCTCTTGGGCGACTGCAAGTGGACGGACTATCTCGATTTCTGCGACCGCTTCTACTGGGCGGTTCCACCGGACCTGGCCGCCATCGTCGAGGGTGAGGCCTATCTGCCGGGGCGGTGTGGCCTGATCGTCGCCGACCGCTACGACGCCGTTCTCATCCGTGACGCCGAGCACCGACCACTGGCGCCAGCGCGCCGCAAGGCGGAGCTGCTGCGATTCGCTCGGCGGGCAGCCCGCAGACTTGCCGAACAGCTCGATCCGGACGTGGCGAGCGCCTTCTAGCGCTTCGACTGCGATTCGATGATCCGCAAAAGCTCGGGCGTGCGCGAGTCCCGCTTGGCATAATCACGCGCCGAATAGCCCTGGGCCGAATCGGCCTTGTCGGGGTTCGCGCCGGCCTTCACGAGCGATCGGACGATGGCGATGTTGCGCCGCTGAACGGCAACGATCAGCGGGGTTTCGCCCATCCTGTTGTCCGCATCGACCTTCGCGCCGAGCCCGATCAGCCAGTCCACCGCATCGGTAAACCCGACCCTGGCCGCGGCCAGCAGCGGCGTTTCGCCGTCCTTGGCCGGGAGATCGGGATCGGCGCCCTGGTTGAGGAGATAGCCGGTCCACTCACGATCGCGGTTCTTGATCGCCGCGATCAGCGCCGTCTCGCCATTGAAGTCGCGGGCGTTCACAAGGGTCGGTTTCGCCTGGATGAGCTTCAACGCGTCGTCGCTTTTCCCGTCCTCGATCGCCTTGACGAACTGTGCACCATCGAAGCCACCCGATTGGGCAGCGGCTGGAACGGCGATGACGGCGGCCGCAATGGCGACCAGGGCGCGGTGTAGCGCGTTCATTGGGTAATCCCCCGCAACTGGCTTGATTGGGGCCGGTTAGCAGAGCATTGCTGCCTTTGTCATGAACGCGCGCAAGCCCTTCTGGGAAAAGCCTTTGGGAAGCCTCGACCGGGGCGAATGGGAAGCGCTGTGCGACGGCTGCGGCCGTTGCTGCCTGCACAAGCTGGAGGACGACGAAAGTGGCGAGCTTCACCCCACCAACGTCGCCTGTCGCTTGCTGGACCGCCGCAGCGGCCGCTGCAGCGACTATTCGAACCGGCGCCAAACGGTTTCCGATTGCGTGCTCCTCGACCGCCGCAACCTCGATTCGCTGGATTGGCTGCCGGACACCTGCGCCTACCGTCTCCGCGCCGCCGGGAAGCCGCTTCCGCAGTGGCACTACCTGATTTCCGGGAGCCGCGAGAGCGTCCATGAAGCCGGCCAATCCACGCGCGGGTGGACCGTCAGCGAAGTCGAGGCCGGTGAGCTTGAGCATCATCTCGTCGATCGTGCGCTCTAGGCGCGTAGCCACTCATCCCGACCTGCCCGTCCCTGTCCTGCTGTGCGCGATTGGCACCGCGCGGAGGATGCGGCTGCGATTCGACGATCGCGAACGGCTCCTGAAAGTCACTCACCCGCGGCATGTCCGTCCCGGAGCAGCGCTGGCCTGGGCCGTCAGCCAGCGGCGGTGGGTCGACGAGCAGATGGCCCGCCTTCTGCCGCCGGAGCCGCTGATTCCCGGCGCCGTCATTCCGGTCGAAGGAGTCGATGTGGAATTATGCTGGACGCCGGGACCGCGCCGAGTCGAATCGGCCGATGGCAAGCTGGTCTGCGGCGGTCCGCGCTCGTCCTTCAGCCGCCGCGTAGAGCGCTACCTGCGGAAGCGCGCGCTTGAAACCCTGTCGTCCGAGACTGCTGCCATCGCCGCAAAGGCCGGGCTTCGGGCCGTCTCGGTGTCTGTTGGCGACGCCCGGACGAGGTGGGGGAGCTGCACCAGCAGCGGCGCGATACGCTATAGCTGGCGACTGATTCTCGCACCCGCCGAGGCGCGCAGGTTCGTCGTCGCGCACGAGGTGGCGCACCTGAAGCACCTCAACCACGGCAGCGAATTCAAGGCACTGGAGCGCGAACTGTTCGGCGGTCCGACGGCGCGGGCCGCGGCACTATTGCGGAGCGCCGGCCCCAGACTGCACCGAATCGGGCTGGCCGGATGAACGCGGCTGCGACTGCGGCTGACGCGGCTGCGGCTGCGGCTGGGGCTGGGGCTGGCGCTGCGGGTACGTGGACGTCGCAGGCTCCCTTTGCGGCTGCTGCGGAGGGGCGTTCGTAGGCGGCGGAACGCGCTGTCCGGGCGCTCCGGGCTGCTGGCGATCGCGCCCGCCCAGGACGTTATCGAGCCACTGCTGCGAAAGCGGTCCTTGCGACGAATTCTGCTGCTGTTGCTGTTGCTGCTGCTGGGGATAGCCGAGGCCGCTTTGGTCGCCTCCGGCAGGCGGCAAGGGATAGCCGTTTTCGTCCACCAGCGGCGCGGTGTTCATGTCGACATAGTCGCCGCCACCCAGATATTGCTCTTCGGGGGTCAGGTCCCAATTCGGCATCGGCACTTGCGTTTCGAACTGCTGCACGGGCCGGTTGGCGACCGCAGCGGACATGAAGTCGTGGAACGCGCGCGCCGGGGCCGTGCCGCCGTAGAGGCCGCCGACCGGCTTGGCGTCGTCACGCCCCATCCACACGCCCGTCGTCAGGCCGCTGGAAAAACCGATGAACCAGCCGTCCTTGTTGGAGCTGGTCGTGCCGGTCTTTCCCGCGACCGGGCGGCCGATCTGGGCGGCGCGGCCGGTGCCGCTCAAGACCGCCGATTGCAGGAGATCGGTCATCTCGGCGGCGACCCACGGCGCGACCAGGACCCGCTGCTCCGGCGGGTTGTGCCGGTAGAGTTCGCGCCCGTCGACCGTCACCACGCGGGTGATTGCGTAGGGTGTCACGGCAATGCCGCGGTTGGCCACGGACGCGAACGCCTGCGTCATTTCGATCAGCCGCACTTCGTTCGACCCCAGGACCATCGAGGGATAGGTCGAAATGGTGGTCGTGATCCCGAAGCGATGGGCCATGTCGGCAATGGTCGAGAAACCGAGTTGCTGTCCGATCTGCGCGCTGATGGTGTTGATCGATCGGGCGAAGGCTTCGCGAAGAGTCACCGGACCGTCGAACGTGCGCGTGTCGTTGCGCGGCTTCCAGCCGTTGATGTCGACCGGCTGGTCAATCATGATGTCGGTCGGTTTCATCCCCAATTCCAGCGCCGCCAAATAGACGAATAGCTTGAACGAGGAGCCCGGTTGCCGCTGCGCCTGAGTCGCCCGGTTGTAGATGGACGCGGGGTAGCTCTTTCCACCGACCATTGCCCGCACGGCGCCGTCGCGGTCGAGCGCGACGAGTGCGCCCTGGGCACCGTCGGGCGCGCGGGCGACGATCGCCCGGTGGGCAGCCTTTTCCATGTTGCTGTCGAGCGTCGTCCAGACGTCGATAGGCTCCGACGTTTCGTCGATCAGCGTATCGAGCTGCGGAAGAGCCCAGTCGGTGAAGTAGCGGGCGGCATCCTGGTTATTGTTGCCCTGGATGTGAATCTTCGCCGGGTTGATCTGCTGCGCCTGGTCGGGCGAGATGAACCCGTTTTCCACCATCGTCTTCAAGACGACCTCGGACCGGTTGCGCGCGGCCTCGACGTCGGCGGTAGGCGCGTAATTGGACGGCGCCTTAACGAGTCCGGCGATGATCGCCGCTTCCCCAAGCGACAAATGGTCGGCGCTGTGGCCGAAGAAGCGGCGCGACGCCGCATCGATTCCGTAGGCGCCGCCGCCGAAATAGACGCGGTTGAGGTAGAGCTCGAGGATCTGGTCCTTCGTGAACTTCCGTTCCAGCGCCAAAGCGAGCACCGCCTCCTTCACCTTGCGGCCCATGCTCCGGTTGTTGGTCAGGAAGATGTTGCGAGCGAGCTGCTGCGTGATCGTCGAGGTTGCCCGGACTCGATGCCCCTGGATCACGGCCGAGCCGATGGCGCGAACGAGGCCGATCGGGTCGATCCCGAAGTGGCTTCGAAACCGCCGGTCCTCGATCGCGATCATCGCCGAGCGCATCGACGGCGGAATCCGGTCGTAGGTCAGCCACTGGCCGAAGCTTGGCCCGAGCGAAACGAGCACTGCGCCGTCGGAGGCGTGGACTCGAATCATCTGGCCGAGGTCGTTGCGCTTCGCCAGTTGCGAGTAGCTGGGAAGCGAGGCCACCGCGACCGCGACCGCGACCGCGACCGCGATCAAGGCCAGGAGGCCGGCGTAGACCAGCAGCTTGAACGCGGTGAGGAAGGGGCGGCGAGCAGTGCCGTTTGCAGATCGGGCCATGTAAACTCAGGCGATAGAAAGGGTATTCGAATCCGGCAAGGATGTCGTTCGCCTGCCGCCTTGGACCCGAGACACCGGACGTGTCATGCCCCGTCATCGCCCTGCGCAGGTTACGCTGGCATTAACCCTGTTTTAGGCAGGCCCGGATAGGAGTTGCCGAATGGCGTACCGATGCGCCCTTGCAAGCACTCTTGCCGCCGTCGCCGTATTGGCCGGCGCGGATGCCCCCGCGCACGCCCAGTGCCGCCTGTGCGACGAGCCGACGACGGCGCTTTCCAGCGGCGAGCGCGGTGGGCCGATCCGGATCGAAGTGGAGACCAGCCTCGATTTCGACAGGCTGGTGATCGACGGGTCGGGGGACGGAACGGCCACGCTCCTTCCGGGCGGCGACCGCAGCGCAAGCGGGAGCGTCGCCACGCTCGGCGCCAGTGCAATGGTCGGGACCGTGACCGTTCGCGGCGATCCCGGCCGGACCGTGCGAGTCGAGATGCCGTCCCAAATCCGGCTGTACTCGTTGCGCGGGGCGACGATCGAGGTCGACCATATCGAGACCGACCTACCGGCGATTCCGACGCTGGATTCGGCCGGCAATCTTTCCTTCCGGTTCGGCGGCCGCGTCCAGGTCAACGGCGATTCGGACGGCGACTATCGCGGCGATATCACGATCACCGTCGACTACATCTGACCAATTCTCCGAAACGGAGCAATCCCTAACGGCGCGGTAACCATGCCCTTGAGCAAAGGGGTAAGCCGGTGCGGTTAATGGGATGGTCACGGGTGACCGGACCAGCGGTCGGGCAGCCGCTGTTTTGATGAACCAGTGGGGAATATTTAAAATGAAAAAGCTTCTGATTGTCGCTGGTGCGGTCTCCGCGCTGGCTCTCACGGGCGTTCCCGCCCAGGCGGCGACGCCGACGACGCAGGCCACTGCAACGGCGCGCATCGTGCAGCCGCTGACGATCGCCTCCGCTCGCGACCTCGACTTCGGAACCATCGTTCTGAGCGGAACCGCACCGTACACTGACACCATCACGCTCAGCCGCGCTGGTGCGGTGACCTGCGGTTCGGACGTCACCTGCTCGGGCACGACCAAGAGCGCCCGCTACACGATGACCGGTACGCGCGATCAGAGGGTCAGCATCACCGTCTCGCCGACGATCGCCCTGGTCAATGGAACGCAGACCTCGCCTGACCTGACGCTCACCGTCGACGCTCCGGCGACCGCCCTGCTCGACGCGACCGGCAACGGCGGATTCAATATCGGCGGTTCGATCGACGTCAGCGATACGACTGTCGACGGTGTCTACGCCGGCACGTTCGACGTCAGCGCCGACTACCAGTAAGCGCGTTCGACATGCCGCGGCCTCGGCTGCGGCGCTCAAGGGGGTCGCCGGCAACGGCGGCCCCTTTTTCGTGCGCTCTGAACGGCCATGGTGAACAGAAAATCAACCATTCCGGCGCAAGGAGGGGCGGTTGCTCCAAAATGGAGCGAAGTGGGGAAAGCCGAAATGAACCTGTTGACCAGAGCCGTTGCCGCGGCCGCGATGATCGTGGCGCCTGTCGTTCCCGTGCAGAATGCGAGCGCCGCCGTCGGCGACCTTCTGGTCGCACCGACCCGCCTCGTGCTCAACGGAGGGCGTAGCGCCGAGGTCATCCTCAACAATATCGGCGACGAGCCGGCAACGTACAGGATTTCTGCCGAATTCCGGCGAATGAAGCCCGACGGCACGCTCGGGGACGTCGTCCAGCCGAGCGAATCGGAGACGCAGGCGCGCGACATGATTATCTTCGCGCCGCGGCGAGTGACGCTCGCTCCGCACGAGCCGCAGTCGATTCGTGTGGCTGCGCGTCCGCCGGCCGGACTTCCCGACGGGGAATACCGGGTCCACCTGCTGTTCCGGGCGATTCCGCCCGCAACGCCGGTGGCTCACGCGGCAAGCGCTCCGGCAAAGGGCCTGAGCTTCAAGCTGACACCGATCTACGGAGTCACGATTCCGGTCATCGTCCGCCTTGGAAACCTGGACGTTCAGTCGGCAATCTCGGACGTTCGCCTCGACACGCTCGACGGCAGGCGAGTCATCACCCTGGATCTCAGCCGCACCGGCCGACGGTCGACTTTCGGGGAAGTGCGGGTGTTCAAGCCGGGGGTGAAGGACCCGATCGCGCTTGCGCGCGCCGTTGCGGTCTACACCGACATCGGCAAGCGCTCGGTCGTGATTCCTGTCGACGACGGCTTCAAGGGCGACCTCTCAGGCCCGGTGAAGGTGGAGTATGTAGAAACCTACGCCGACGGCTCCCACACGCTTGCCGAAACGCAGGCGGTCCTCCGATAGGAGTGCTGCCAGGGCGCGAGTGAGAGGCCATGAGGAGCGCCGGCAGCTGGCTGGGCAAGGCGGGAGCGATCGTCGCGACCGCCTCTCTCACTGTGGCCGCCGGAGCCGCGGCTCCGGTCGGCGACGGCTGGGCCGCCAATCCCGAGGAGCAATATCTTCTCGACGTGAAGCTGCATCAGTATCGGCTCGGCGACGGTGTCCGAGCCTATAACACGCCGGAGGGCACGTGCCTGGTCTTCGGCGATTTCCTCACCGCTCTCGACGTGCCGATGAAAATCGACCTCAAGGCGGAAAAGGCGAGCGGCTGGGCGTTCAAGGAAAGCAACAGCATCTCGATCGACCTGGGGCACCATCAGGTCGACTATGGCGGGCACGGCGAACCGATTGCGGCGACCACGATCCGCGAAACACCGGAGGGCTGGTGCGTCGACAGCGCCGCCTTGTCGCGCTGGTTCGGGCTGGGCGTGAAGCCGCTGACCAACGGATCGGTGCTGGTCCTCGAAACGCAGGCCAAATTGCCGGTCGAGATGGCGCTCGAGCGGCAGAAACGCGCGGCCAACCTGCACAAGGCCAAGTTCGACCTTTCGACCCTGCCGCAGGTGCGGCTTCCCTATCGCATGTGGCGCTCTCCCGCGCTCGATTTCGTCGTCAGCGCCGGGATGACGTACCGTGCGGACACAGGCGCGAAGGTGGACCGGCAAAGCTCCGTCTATGCCGCCGGCGAAATCGCGCATCTGTCGTACGACGCGCAGGTAACCACGGATCGCAAAGGCGTTCCGTCCCGGCTCAGGCTGAACGCCTACCGCTCCGACCCCGACGGGGAACTGCTAGGGCCGTTGCACGCGACGCATTACGCGTTCGGTGACGTTGCCGCCCTTGCCACGCGCCTCAGCGGTAGCGCCACGAGTGGCCGCGGGGCCGTTCTGACCAACCGACCCGTGGTCAATCCGACCAACTTCGACCGCACCCGCTTCGAAGGCGACCTTCCGGCGGGCTGGGACGCGGAGCTCTACCGCAACGGACAGCTGGTCGCCTTCGCCCACTCGGACGAGCGCCAGCGTTACGTCTTCGACGACGTCCAGCTTCTGTACGGCGAAAACAACATCAGCATCGTGCTTTACGGGCCGCAGGGGCAGATCCGAACCCGCGAAGAAGCCATTAATGTCGGCCAGGACAACGTCCCTGCCGGTCGAACCTGGTACTGGCTCGGAGTGAACCAGCCCGGTCGTGACCTGGTCGCGATTCACGGCGACACCGTCAGTCCGCTCGAGCCGAAGCTGCAGGCAACCGCGGCGTTCGAGCACGGGCTCGACGATCGCACGTCGGTGGGCGTGCTGGCGCGCTCAATGCTTCTGGCGGACCAGAGGGTCACGTTCGTGGAGGGCTCCGTCAGGCGCTCCATCGGCTCCGCCCTCGTCGAAGTCGGGGCATCGAAGGAAAGCAGCGGCGGAACGGCAGCGCGTGCGCAGCTCCTAGCGAAATTCGGGTCCGTGAACGTCAGCGCCGAGGCAATCGCCGCAAACGATTTCCACCTCCGCGGAGGTCCCGCAATCACCTCTCGCGATGCGCGGGTGGCCATCGACGCGCCGATTCGGATTGGGCGAGCGTTGATCCCCGCCCACACCGATATCCACTACAGCGACCGGGCGGACGGGACCGCCCAGCTCGACGCCGCGGCCCGGCTGTCAGCGCAGGTCGACCGCTTCAACCTCGCTGCGGACGTCAAATACACCCAGCAATATCTCGCCAAGGGGCCGGCCCCGCCGGCAAAAGTCATCGCGGACCTGATTGGCACCGGACGAGTCGGGCCGGTCAGGGTCCGCGGCGCGGCCACGTTCGACATCAGTCCGGAAAGCCGGTTCCGCTCGGTCGAGCTGACCGGCTACTGGTCTGCGTCCGACAATGCGGACTGGGAGGGGACGCTCGCCTATGACGGGCCGCAGCGCCGCGGACGCATGCGAATCAGCCATATTCGCCGCTTCAGGGGCATGGCCGTCGCACTTACGGGCGAAGCGGCGACCGACGGCTCCCTGGCCGTCGGCCTGAACCTCAACTTCTCGCTCGACGCGAGTCACGGCCTGACGCTTTCGCGGCAGCCGCTTGCAAGTGCGGGGGCGATCCGGGCGCGAGTTTATCGCGATCTCAACGACAACGGCATCGCCGACCCCGGTGAGCCGTTCGAGAAAGGCGCCCTCATCACCGCCGGTCACACCGTCGCCGAAACGCCTACCGACGCCCAGGGACGAGTGACGATTGCGGGGCTGCCGACCTTCAGTCCCATTACCGTCGGAATCGATCGGAGCAGCCTTGGTGACCCGATGCTTGCGCCCAAGAAGGCGCTGCAGGTGGTCGTTCCCAGGCCCGGCATCCCGGCGCAGGTCGACATCGGGCTCGTCGGCGCCGGGGACATCGAAGGGGCGATCGTCAAGAATGGCGGCCTTGGCTTCGAAGGGCTCGACCTGGAGCTGGTGGATTCGGCCGGTGCGGTCGCGGGGACGGCACGAACCGATTATGACGGCTACTTCCTCTTCGAGCGCGTGCCGTTCGGCCATTACCGCATCCGCCTGGCCAAGGCGTCGGCAGAGGTGGTCGGGATGGCAGCCGACCTTAATCTCGACATCACGGTAACCGACCAGCATCCGGTCGTCCGCACCGGCTCGATCCGGCTCGAGCCCCAACCGCGAGTCGCCTCCGCGCAATAGTCGTCCGAGACGACTTCGTTCAGTTTCGGCTAATGCGAGGAATTTTCAGCAGGGCAAGTCTGCGTCCCCCGATCAGGCTCGTCCCCGAACGACGGAGTTCCGGCCCGGAGGATCTCATCCATGCTGGTGCGGTCGAGAAGACTCGAACTTCCACGGCCTTTCGGCCACAGCGACCTCAACGCTGCGCGTCTACCAGTTCCGCCACGACCGCACGTGCATGAAGAACGGACGGCGTTGCTGCCGTCGCGCCTGGCAAGGCCGCGCCTCTATCAAAGCGATTTGGGCTGCGCAATGCCGCCGTTGCCGATCCCGCATCGGGACAGTGGTTAACAGCCTGTTTACCATTGCCTGTGCCGGGCGTTACATCCGCAAATGCTTGTCTTCGCCCTGCTCGCCGCTGCTTCGGCAGCAATGCCCCGGAGCGAAGCCGCACTCCCAGCGGCGGCGGCGCGGGCGCACAGTGGCACCTATTCCGGCCCGCTCGTCCAGGCGACGGCACGGGTTCGAATCGTCGCCGGGAAACGAATCGGCGCCGATGACCTGCCCGATACCGCGCTTGTTCGCGATACCCGAGTGCGTGCGGCCGACGGCACTCAGAAGGCCGCGCGAATCGTAGAATTTCGTTAGAAGATCAGCCTCTTAGCGTCAGCGTGATCGTCGAATCCAGGCCGCTTGGAGGCATGTCGGTCCTGGCGCTGTTGAAGGTCGCAGCGCCGCCTGGCGGAAGTGTCGGCGCCGGCGGAGCAATGGTCCACGACGAAAGCAGCTTGCCACCCTTGTCGCGAAGCTGCGCCTCGATCGGCGGGACCTGCTGGGGCTTGCGGCTCGGATTGATGACTCGCCCACTGACCACCACCAGCTCGTTTCCGCTGGCGAGCTTCTGTCGTTCCGGCCGGTCCGGCGCGATCTGCAGCGGAGTGGAAGACGCAGAGGCGAGGCCGACGCCCTGCCGAAGCGATGCCGGGGCGATCGCCCACAGTGCAGCGACGACAACGACCACCAGCACGATCGCGATGACGATGGCGAGTAGCCAGCTGCGCTTGCGATCGGAGCCTGTTTCCGACCTGACTGCCGCGATTTCCTCCCTGTCGGGCAGCTCCTTCACGATGTCGAACTTCTCGTCGTCGCTTCTCGAGGGGATCGGCCACTGTTCCTCGCCCGGAGGCGGGACGGGAACCGCCGTCGTCTCCTCGACCAGTTCCGCGCCCGGCGCGTCGGGCCCGGCCGGTTCGTATCCGGCCTGCTTATCTTCGGCTGGAATTTCGTCGGCTTCGCTCGCGGGGGCAGCAGGGGCAGCGGAATCGGGCTCCGGTTCGGCCGCAGTCCCGGGGATCGGCGCCGATTCACCCCTTTCGTCCGGAGCCGCCTCGTTTTCCGGCGCCTGGTGCCAGCTGTGGCCGCAGGACGCGCAGCGAACCTTTCGGCCGCCTTCGGGGATGGCGCCGTCCTTCACCGCATATTGAGTCCCGCACGCCGGGCAGGTCAGGATCATGGCGCTGCGCACCTCCGTTAAGAGACGCTGGGTAAACAGGAATGCGAAGCCGTTGGCAAGGCGGCGCCCGCGTGCGAAAAGTGCGCGCACGCGGGGGAGGGCTCTTGGCTGCCGTAGTTGAATTCGAAAGCGTGGGCCTGCGCTACGGCACCGGTGCCGAAGTGTTGCGCGACCTCGACTTCACGCTCGCCGAGCGCGGCTTCTATTTCCTCACCGGCCCGTCGGGTGCGGGAAAGACGTCGCTTCTCAAGTTGCTCTACCTCGCGCAGCGGCAGACTCGCGGACGCATCCAGCTCTTCGGAGAGGATCTGACCGACGTCCCGCGCGAAAACCTGCCCGCCTTCCGGCGCAGGATCGGAGTCGTCTTTCAGGACTTCCGGCTGATCGGCCATCTTTCCGCTTTCGACAATGTCGCGCTCCCGCTCCGAATCGCTGGGGCGGCCGAGGCGGACATAAGTGCCGCGGTTCGAGAAATGCTCGACTGGGTCGGCCTCGGCGATCGCGCCGGTGCGCGGCCAGCGACCTTGTCCGGCGGCGAGCAGCAGCGCGTCGCCATTGCCCGCGCGGTCATCACCAAGCCTGACCTGCTGGTGGCCGACGAGCCGACCGGCAACGTGGATGCCGAGATGGCAAGGCGGCTGATGCACCTGTTCAGTGCGCTCAACGGGCTCGGGACCACGGTGGTCGTTGCGACGCACGATTTCGGCTTGATTGCTGCCAATTCCCAGGCCGAGCTGATGCGTCTCGATTCGGGCGCCCTGGTCGATCCCACGGGATCGCTGAAGAACCCGCCGCGACTCGCGGGTGCAGAGGCGAGGCCGTGATCATCGACCGCCTGCAGGCCTCCCTTCAGCCTCGATTCCTGCCGGCAGAAAAGCTGCACGGTCCAACCGTCGCAGTGACCGCGATCATGACGTTCGCGATGATCGTCATTGCCGCAGCCGGGCTGGCGATGTTCGGCGCGGCCTCCAGCGTCTCGAGCGGCGCCGAAAGTCGGTTCGTCGTCCAGGTGCCGGCCGGCTCGCAAACGGATGCTTCGTCGGCTGTCGCAGCGGTCGCTGCCGCACCGGGCGTGCGCAGCGTGAAGCCGATCAGCGAGCGAGACATGCGGCGCACGCTCGAGCGGTGGCTCGGCCAGGCGGCGTCCAACCCGCAGCTTCCCGTGCCGTCGCTGCTGCTGGTCGAAATTGCACCCGGCGCGGGTCCCGAGGGGCTGGCTCACGTGGTCGAGAGCAAGCTCCCGCAGTCGACACTGCTGCCGGAAACGGCGGAGCTGAAACCGCTTCTTCGCTCGATAGGCGCTCTCGAGTGGCTTGCGCTGTCGCTCGTCCTGCTGATGGGGGTGGCAACGGCCGCCGCAATCGTGCTCGCGGCCCGAAGCGCGCTCGACACGCACCGGTCGACGGTCACGATCATGCACGGAATCGGCGCCACGGACGCCCAGGTCACGCGCTTGTTCCAGCGCAAGATCGCGGTCGATGCGATCGGCGGTGCGCTTGCGGGATCGGTCGCGGCAGCGATCGTCCTGCTGCTCGTCTCCATCACCATCTCCGCCACGGTCGGCGACCTGGCTGCGCCGGCGCCGCTGAACGCGGGCGCGGTTGCAATCCTGGCCTTCATCCCCGTTGCCGCCGTCGCTGTTGCAGTTATCGTTGCCCATTGGACCGTGCTCAGGGCATTGCGCGCAAGCTTATGATTGTCCGGTTACTGTCCACTCTGCTGCTGCTCTACCTCGTCGGCTTCATCGTCTTCGCCGTGACCCTCGGGTCCCCGGCGCGCGACGAGCGCACCGACGCAATCGTTGCGATCACTGGCGGAGGCGGCCGGATCGAGCATGGAATCGCCGAGCTTTCCGCCGGACGGGCCAAGCGCATGCTCATTGCCGGAACGGACCCCGCCGTTACGAAGGCCGACCTCGTTCGCCGGCTGGGAGGCAAGAAGCGATTGTTCGACTGCTGTGTCGATCTGGGCAGCGAATCGGTGGACACGCGCTCCAATGCCGAAGAGGCGAAGCGCTGGCTGGACAAGCACGGCTACAAGAGCTTCCGCTTGGTCACGAGTGACTGGCACATGAGGCGCGCGCGGTACGAATTCCGCCGCGTTCTTCGCGACCATTACAAGATTGTGCCCGACGCCGTTCGCACGGAGCCACGATTCGCCACGCTGTTCGGCGAATACAACAAGCTCCTGATTCGCCGGGTCGCCGTCCTTTTCGAGATCTGACGAGTGCAGCGTTTCCGGTCCCTGGCTTATGTCGCGACTTTTTACCCTGCCACGGCGCTGTTCGTGATTGCAGGCATCGCCGCGACTCTGTTCGGTCGCGGGGCAACGCGCGCGCTCGTTCGGAGTTGGACCGACTTCCACCACTGGCTGGCCAGTGCGCTGCTCGGCATCGGGACGAGCGTCGAGGGCACGTTACCTGGCGGCGCCGTGCTGATTGCGGTCAAGCACGAATCGATGTTCGAGACGATGGAGATGGTGCGGATCGCGCACACGCCCGTCATCGTCCTCAAGCGCGAGCTATCGCAAATCCCGCTCTTTGGCTGGCTCACGCGACGCTATGGCGTCATTCCCGTCGATCGCAGCGCGGGTTCGAAGGCGCTGCGGGAGATGATCGCGGCAGGCAAGAAGGCGCAGGCCGAAAACCGCGCCATCGTCATCTACCCGGAAGGGACTCGCGTTCCGGCGGGTGAGGCGCCGAAGCTGCAGTCGGGCTTTGCGGGACTGTACCGCGCGCTGGGGCTGCCGGTCGTGCCGGTGGCGGTGGACAGCGGACGGCTGTGGCCGAAGGGGCTGCTCAAGCACTCCGGAATCGTGCACTTCGTGATTGGGGAGACGATTCCTCCAGGCCTCAAGCGCCAGGAAATCGAGGAGCGAATCCACCGCGCGATCAACGCGCTGCAGCCTTAGCCGCGAAGCCTGGCCCCGAGCTTCTCGGCCGCGGCGATCACCTTCTTAGAAATCGCGGCAAGCTCGGCTTCGGTGAAGCTGGTGTCGCCCGGCTGCATCGTCACTTCGAAGGCGAGCGACAGGCCGTCGTCCGATTCGAAGCGGTCGAACAGTCGAACGTCGGTGATTGCCGACTTGTCGGAACTGCGGATCGCCCGAACGAGAGAGTCGGCGGACAGGTCCTCCGGGACGAAGAAGGCGAAGTCGCGGCTGACGGGCTGCAGTGCGGGCGGCGCAAACTGCGGCCGGGCCCGGTCGCTCGATCGAGGAGCCGGAATGGAATCGAGAAAAATCTCTCCGCCAACGATTCCCTCCGGCGCGTCGAGGGTCTTTGCTAGCGCGGGGTGAAGCTCGCCAAACGTCGCAAGAACGAGCTTGGGTCCAAGCCCCAGTTTCGCCGATCGTCCCGGGTGCCAGGTCGGTCCCGCGTCGGGATAGACCTGGAGGTTCTGGGACGGAGCCCCGGCTGCTTCAAGCAGCGCCAGTGCCTCGGCCTTGGCGTCGAACGGGCCGAACTTCTGCGCCTTGCCGCTTTGCCAGTCGCGCGCCGCCTTTTCGCCGGCGAGGACGAAGGCCAGGGTGGGCCGCTCGGAATCGGCGAGGTAGCGGCGGCCGATTTCGAACAGGCGTACGGACGAGGCTCCGCGATCGAGATTGCGCCGCGCCGCCGCGACCAGGCCGGGCAGAAGCGACGGCCGCATCACCACCATGTCTTCGCTGATCGGGTTTTCGATGCGCCAGGCCGGGTCGAAGGGCGCCGCCTCCCGATCGGAAACGAAGCTCCAGGTCACCGCTTCGTTGAGGCCGCGCGCGGCCGCGGCCCGGCGGACTCGCCTCTCGATGAGCTGCGAACGGGTTGCCGTCGGCGCGGCCACCCCGGCCCGGCGGTCGAGCGCCACGGACGGGATCTGGTCGTAGCCGACGATCCGGACGATCTCGGCGACCAGGTCCGCGGACCCATCGACGTCGGGTCGCCATGTCGGAACGGCGACCTTGCGTTCGCCGTCGAACTCGAACCCGAGCGAGAGCAGGATTGCACGCTGCCGATCCTCGGGAACGTCGATGGCCCCGAGCGACAGGGTACGGGCCGGGTCAAACGCGATTGTCCGCCGCTCGACGGGTGGCGTTCCGACCAGAAGCGGCTCGGACGCTTCGCCGCCGCAAACGTCGAGGATGAGGCCCGTGAGAATCGCCAGCCCGTCTTCGAGGAAGGCGGGATCGACTCCGCGCTCAAATCGGCTTCGGGCATCGCTGGTCAGCGACAGTTGCTGGCCGGTCCGGGCGATCCGCGCCGGATCGAAGTAGGCAACCTCGAGCATGATTTGGTCCGTCGAGTCGGTGACACCCGAATGCTCGCCGCCCATGATTCCGCCGATGTCGTGAACACGGCTTTCGTCGGCTATCACCGTCATCGACGAGTCGAGCGAATATTCCTTCTCATTGAGTGCCAGCACCGTCTCGCCGTCGCGGGCGCGCCGGGCGATGAGCGCCTTGTCCAGCTTCGCAACGTCATAGGCGTGGCTCGGGCGGCCGAGGTCGAGCATCACGTAATTGGTAATGTCGACGACCGCGGAAATCGGCCGCTGACCAGCGCTCTTCAGCCGCCTTTGAATCCATTCGGGTGAGCTGCCGTTGCGCAAGCCACGGATGGCGCGGCCGAAAAAGGCCGGGCAGCCGTCTTCGTCTTCAATGCGAATGGCGATCGGCGGGGCGAACCCCCCCTCGATCCGCGGGACATGGAGCGGCTTGAGGGTGCCGATTCCGCTGGCGGCGAGATCGCGCGCAATGCCGCGAACGCCCATGCAATCCGACCTGTCGGGCGTGATTGAAACGTCGAAGACGGGGTCGTTGAGCTCCGCATAATCGGCGAAGCTGGCTCCTACCGGCGCATCCTCGGCGAGCTCGATGATTCCTTCATGCTCGTCGCCGAGTTGAAGCTCGCGGATCGAACACAGCATTCCACGGCTTTCGACGCCGCGAATCGCCGCGACCTTGAGAGTCATGTCGCTGCCCGGCACATAGGCGCCCGGGGGGCCGAACACGCCGAGCATTCCGGCGCGCGCATTGGGGGCGCCGCAGACGACCTGGACCGGCTCGCCGTCACCGGCATCGACACTCAGCACCTGCAACTTGTCGGCATCCGGGTGCTTGCCCGCGGTCAGCACCCTCGCGACCCGGAACGGCGCCAGGGCCTCCGCAGGATTAGCCGACGTCTTCGACCTCAAGGCCGATCGCGGTCAGCCGCTCGGCGATTTCCGCGGCCGACGCATCGGTTTCCAGGTGGCTTTTCAACCAGCTCAGACTGAACTTCACGCGCCTACTCCCCCGCTGAGCGTGGGGACGTTAAGCGCCTGGAACCCATAGTGCTTCAGCCAGCGCAAATCGCCGTCAAAGAAGGCGCGAAGGTCGTCCATTCCGTATTTGAGCATCGCCAGCCGATCGACTCCGGTTCCGAAAGCAAAGCCCTGCCATTCGTCGGGATCGAGGCCGCAATTGGCAATCACGTTGGGGTGGACCATCCCCGAGCCGAGCACTTCCATCCAGCCCTCGCAGCCGCCGACCACGCGGCGGCCCTTCTCCATCGACCAGCCGACGTCGATCTCGGCCGAAGGCTCGGTGAAGGGGAAATAGCTGGGGCGCATCCGAAGTGCGATGTCGTCACGCTCGAAGAAGGCCTTGAGGAAGGTTTCGAGGGTCCACTTGAGATGGCCCATGTTGATGTCGCGGTCGATCACCAGCCCCTCGATCTGGTGAAACATGGGCGTGTGCGTGGCGTCGTTGTCGGAGCGATAGACTCGGCCGGGGGCAATCAGGCGCAGCGGCGGCGGTTGCGACGTCATGGTCCGAATCTGCACCGGCGAGGTATGCGTGCGAAGAACATGCGCTTCGGCTTCCCGGTCGCCGTCGATCCGCCGGGCGTAAAAAGTATCCTGCATTGCCCGCGCCGGGTGAAATTCGGGCATGTTGAGCGCAGTGAAATTGAACCACTGCTCCTCGATCTCCGGCCCTTCCGCGACCGAGAATCCCATGTCGGCGAAAATCTCGGCGAGCTCGTCCATCACCTGCGCGACCGGATGGACCGTCCCCTGCGGCTGCTCGAGAGCGGGAAGGGAGAGGTCGATTCGCTCGGTCGCGAGCCGCTTTTCCAGTTCCGCCTGCTCGAGCTCCGCCTTGCGCCCGGCGATGGCGTCGGTGACGGCCTCGCGAAGTGCATGGATCTGCGGCGCCTTTTCGGCGCGTTCGTCCGGCGACATTTTGCCGAGCGACTTCAGCATCGCGGTGACGCTTCCGGATTTCCCGAGTGCGGAAACGCGCAAGGTGTCGAGCGCCGACAAGTCGGGCGCGGACCGGATTTCGTCGAGGAGCTTGCTTTCAGGCATGGCGCGGCGCCTTATCCCCGGTGCGGTGCAAAAAGCAAAGGCAGGAGCAACGCCATGCCGAGGAGCAATTGGCCGGAGCTGAGCCTCGATCGCGACCACGAGACGCTCACCATCCTCCACCTGGCTGCGCAGATGCTTGGAAAGCTCCGCGTGGCGCATTCACCCTGGACAAACCACGGCTGGCACGCCGCGCTGCAGCCCCGCGCCGACGGCTTCGAGACTTTGCCGACCGCCGCAAGCGACGATCGTACGTTTTCGCTTACGCTCGACCTTTGCGAGCATTGCATCGCGCTATCGGTCAGCAGTGGCGTGCGCGATCGCGTTCCGCTGGCGGCGCCCACGATTTGCGACCTCCATTCCTCATTGGTTGCGATGCTGGACCGCCATCATCTCCCCTCGACCTTCGACGGGAAGCCGAACGAAATCGACGGTGCCACCCCCTTCACCGATGATCGGCTGCGGCGACACTACGAGCCGGAATCGGCAGTCCGGCTACGGGACGCCTTCGCCGCCATCGTCCCGGAATTCGAGCGGCTTCGGGCGGGCTTTTCCGGGAAGTCGAGCCCGGTGCAAATGTGGTGGGGAGCGTTCGACCTTGCGGTCAGCCGCTATTCGGGCCGCACAGCGCCACCGCATCCAGGCGGGATGCCGGGCCTGCCGGACCGAATCACCCGCGAGGCATACAGTCATGAAGTCACGAGCGGGGGCTTTTGGGCAGCCGGGGCTGCCGAAGCCGAGCCATTCTTCTACAGTTACATTTATCCCGAACCCGAAGGGTACCGGACAGCACGATTGCCGTTTGGACACTTCGACGAAAGCTTCGGCGAATTCGTCCTTCCCTACGCCGACGTGCGCGGCGCCGACGAGCCGGAGGAGATGCTTCAGGCGTTTCTGGAATCAGCCTATTCCGCCGCCGCCGACTGCGCCGGCTGGGACCGCGCCGCACTCGAGCGGGAGCCGATCACGCCCTAGCTGGCGACGAACGGGTAAGGCGAGATGGTCTTGCGGTTCTCCTGGACCGCGAGCATCCGCCCGGCCGGGGCCGTAGCCCGATAGGCGCAGCCGATGCGCGGGCAGATTGCGCAGGCGGGACCGACCGGAGTGGCGGGCGTATTCACCAGGTCCAGGCCGTCCGCATAAGCGATCCGCGGCGCATGGCGAATGTCGCAGCCGAGCCCGATCGCGAGCAGCGCATCGTCGCGAAGGTCGGGTCGGATCGGCCGCTCGATCGTCCGGCTGATCGTGAAATAGCGCTGGCCGTCGGGCGTTTCGATGAGCTGCCTGATCGTCTGCCCGGGAGTCTGGAAGGCGGCGTGCAGATGCCAGCGCGGGCAGGTGCCGCCGAAATGGGAGAAGGGAAAGCTCTCGCCGGCATAGCGCTTGGAGATATTGCCGGCCGGATCGACGCGCAGCATGAAGAAGGGCACCCCGCGAGCGCCCGAACGCCCGAGGGTCGTGATCCTGTGGGCAATCTGTTCGATGTTGGCGCCGAACTGCCCGCACAGCCGGTCGAGCGCGTAGCGATGCTCCTCGGCGGCGCGGAGGAATTTGCCGTAGGGCATCATGATCGCGCTCGCCACGTAATTGGCAAAGCTCATGTGAAGGAGCCGGCGGCTGCCGACGTCCGGCGGGCGTGCGCTGTCGAGCATCGAATCGATGGTCGGGGCGAATTCGAGCAGGGCGAGCTGGTAGGCGAGACCGAAGGTGCGATTCTCGGGGCGAAGAAGCGCCGAAAGCCCCAGGGAACGCCGCTGCGGGTCGTAATGCTGGCTGACGTCGCCGAGCACCTCGGGATCGACCACCCGCGCATCGACTCCCCAGGCCTCCTTCAGGCGCCGGCGAAGCGCCTCGGCAATGGACAGGGGATCGCCGAGCGCGCCGCCCAGAGTCTCTGCCCCCTCCTCGAGCTCGGGGAAATGGTTGCGCTGGGCCTGGATATAGTCCCGCACCCAGGTTTCGGGCGTAATCAGGGCGCGCGGATCGGAGCCGGCGTCTTCGGACGGTTGCCGCTGCAACTCGCGAAGCGCGGTGTAGAGGCGGACGATGCCGTCGGCGACTATCGGCGCATTGTCGGCAAGCTCCACCAATTCGTACCGGCTGACCGAGAGGTCCGAGAGAATCGGGTCGGAAAAGATTTCTCCCAACTGCTCGCTTCCGGCCGTCTCTCCGCTTTCGCTGGCGAACGCCTTCACGTCGATGTCGAAGGCTTCGGCCAGGCGAAGCAGGACCGGCGCGGTGATCGGCCGCTGGTTGCGCTCGAGGTGGTTGAGGTACGATGCGGAAATCCCGAGTTCGGCGGCCATCGCCGCCTGGTTCAGGTCGCGCTCGCGGCGAAGCCGCTTGAGTCGCGCACCAAGGAAAAGTTTACGCCGGCTCGTCACTCGTAAAGTTGTGAACGAATTTACAATTTGCACAAGTCATAATCTGACACATCTGCCCTTTTCGCTGCATCTTTTCTCCGCGCCGTGAGGTTTCCTGCTGCCCGTGAAACAGGAAAGGGCGCGTGACATGGCGGACTTCAGTGAAGTGGTTTCGGCACCTGCAGGGCGGTTCGACGGCATCGAACGGCCCTATTCGGCCGACGATGTGCTGAGGCTCCGCGGATCCGTCCCCATTGAGCATAGCCTCGCCCGCCGCGGCGCACTTCGCTTGTGGCAGCTGCTGAACGAGCAAGAGCCGGTCCGCGCTCTGGGAGCGGTCACGGGCAACCAGGCGATGCAGATGGTCCGCGCTGGGCTTAAGGCGATCTACCTGTCCGGATGGCAGGCCGCGGCCGACGCCAACACCGCCTGCTCCATGTACCCCGACCAGTCGCTCTACCCCGCCAACACGGGCCCTGAACTCGCCCGCCGCATCAACCGCGCCCTGCAGCGCGCCGACCAGGTCGAACATGCCGAGGGCGGAGCAAAGCGCGACTGGTTCGCTCCGATCGTTGCCGATGCCGAGGCAGGGTTCGGCGGGCCACTCAACTGCTTCGAAATCATGAAGGCTTATATCGAGGCGGGAGTTGCTGGCGTTCATTTCGAGGACCAGCTCGCGAGCGAGAAGAAGTGCGGCCACCTGGGCGGCAAGGTGCTGATCCCGACCCAGGCGGCAATCCGCAACCTGGACGCGGCGCGGCTCGCGGCCGACATCGCCGGAGTCCCGACAGTCCTGATTGCACGGACCGACGCCGAGAGCGCCAAGCTCCTGACCAGCGATGTCGACGAACGCGATCACCCGTTCCTTTCCGGCGAGCGCACGGCCGAGGGCTTCTATCGGCTGAAGGACGGCAGCGGCCTCGACAACTGCATCGCTCGCGCCAAGGCATTCGCGCCGCACGCCGACCTGCTGTGGTTCGAGACGAGCAAGCCCAACCTCGATGAGGCGCGCAGGTTTGCGGAGGCGGTGCACGCGGATTTCCCCGGCAAGATGCTGGCGTACAATTGCTCGCCCAGCTTCAACTGGGAGGCGAACCTGGACAAGGACACCATCGCGAAGTTCCAGAACGAGCTGAACGCGACGGGCTACAAGTTCCAGTTCGTGACCCTGGCTGGCTTCCACAGCCTCAACCACGCAATGTTCGAGCTTGCGAGCGGCTACCGTGACCGCGGAATGGCCGCTTATTCGGAGCTTCAGCAGGCCGAATTCGCCTCCGAAAGCGACGGCTACACGGCCACGCGGCACCAGCGCGAGGTCGGCACCGGCTATTTCGACGCGGTCGCGACCGCCATTTCCGGCGGACAATCGTCGACGGTCGCGCTCAAGGAATCGACGGAGTCCGCCCAATTCGTCGCAGCGGAGTGAAGTGGGGCAGCAAGTCAGAAGGAGACTATCGATGGGACAGCGTTACTGGGTCGTCGGCGGCGAATATTCCGACTGCCGCTTCAGCGACCTTCAGCCGGGCAGCGAAAAGATCAGCGGCCCCTTCAGCGACGAAGTGAAAGCGCGCATGGAATGGCAGCGCCTGACCTTCCGCGACCATTGCGGAGCGACGGAGCGTTACTCGATCTGCGTGGAGCCGGCCCAAAGATGAATGCAATAGTCGCTTTGCCGCGAGTCGCCGCCGAAGAATCCGATGTCCGCGGCGCCGACAATGTCCTGACCACCGACGGCCTCGAGCTTCTCATGGAGTTGCACGACCGCTTCGACCAGAGGCGGCTGGCGCTGCTGCAGGATCGAATGGACCGGCAGGCGCGATTCGATTCCGGCGAGCTTCCAGATTTTCGAATCGACACGCGCGATATTCGAAACGGCGACTGGAGCGTCGCGCCGGCTCCGCGCGATCTACAGGATCGCCGCGTCGAGATTACCGGCCCGACGAACGCCAAGATGGTCATCAACGCGCTCAACAGCGGCGCGAAAGTCTTCATGGCCGATTTCGAGGACGCGACCTCGCCGACATGGGACGAACTGGTCGCTGGCCAGGTGAACCTTCGCAATTACTGGCACGGGCGGCTCGATTTCAGCGATCCCAGGTCGGGCAAGCACTACGAAGTGGGTGACGATCCGGCGGTGCTGATGGTGCGCCCGCGCGGCCTGCATTTGCCGGAGGACCATGTGACGGTGGACGGTCAGCCCGTGGCCGGCGCCTTCTTCGATTTCGCCTTCTACGTCTGGCACAATGCGCGAGCCGCGCTGGCAAAGGGCAGCGGACCGTATTTCTATATCCCAAAGCTGGAAAGCATGGAGGAAGCGGCGCTGTGGAGCGACGTCTTCGCACTTGCCGAGAACAAGCTCAGGCTCGAGCGCGGGACGATCAAGTGCACCGTTCTCATCGAGACTATCCCGGCAGCGTTCGAGATGGACGAGATCCTGTACGCGCTGAAAGAGAATATCGTCGGCCTCAACTGCGGCCGCTGGGATTACATATTTTCCTACATCAAGCGCCTGGGACGGAGCGCCGACCGGCTGACTCCCGACCGCTCGGCGATGACGATGGATAGGGCGTTCCTCGCCGCTTACTCGCTTAGGCTGGTCGCGACCTGCCACCGCCGCGGCGCCCACGCGATGGGTGGGATGGCCGCCTTCATCCCGGTCAAGGGCGACGAACAGGCCAACGCCGCTGCGCTTGAGAAAGTGCGGCAGGACAAGCTTCGCGAGGTCCGCAACGGCCACGACGGGACATGGGTCGCTCACCCGGCGCTGGTGCCGGTCGCGATGGACGCGTTCGAAGCGATGGACGGTCCCAACCAGCTGTCGAAAATGCCCGAGCAAATCCCCGGCCGCGAGGAGATGCTGGAGCTTCACACTGGCCCGCGCACCGAGGACGGCGCCCGCGAGAATATCCGCGTCGGAGTTCAATATCTCGCCGCCTGGCTCGGCGGCCGCGGCGCGGTGCCGCTCTACAATCTGATGGAGGACGCGGCGACGGCGGAGATCAGCCGCGCCCAGCTATGGCAATGGCTGCACTTCGGCGCGGAGCTGGATGACGGCCGCACCTTTACCCGAGACCTGTTCGATCAGTTCTTCAACGAGGAAGTCGGCCTGCTTCAGGACGTGGAGAATATTCACGAAGCCGCCGAGCTCTTCCGCGAAATGGTCGTCTCAGACGACTTCGTCGAATTCCTGACGCTGCCCGCTTACGAACGGCTGGGCTGAGGATTAGTCCTGGCCTGCAGCGTGGCCTCGAAGGTCTCCTCGCATTTGAATAGCGCACCCATGAGCCCATCCATGGACCGCAACTTGCTCGAGGCGCCGTTGCTGCTCTTGAAATAGGCATCGAGCGAGGTACGTCGAGTAAATGCGTTTCAGATCCCGCTGCTCTCGTGATGTCAGCCGGTCAGGATGCGGTCGGAGAAGCTCGAAAAGCTTGCAGTCCGGCCCATCGTAGAAGGCGATCATCTAGATAATCTTGCTTCGCCGAGATTGCGAGCGGCCGACCGAGTCGATTCTCGGTCGTTGACTAGTCTCTTTCGGCGTTTCGCACTGCAACTTCGCGTAGAACGCTTCGGACTTCGGCTTCCTTGCCGGGAGTTCCGGCCATGGCAGCGACGAGCTGCTTATTTTCCTCGTCGGTGGGCCAGGCGTTGATCCGGTCTGCGGAATAAAGTGCCAGGAAGGCCGAGTGCACTGCCCAGCGGGAGCGACAGACTGCGGCAGCGGCCAGTGCGCGAATACGGCAATCGCGAAGATACATGAGTTGGCGCTTGCCATCGGGCGAGGCTGACAAAGCTTCATGGCGCTGTCCACGAAAAAGGGCGCCGGAATCGCTTCCGACGCCCTCGTCTGTTCGTCCGACGATGAAGGCTTAGGCCGAAGCCTTTTCCTTCTTGTCGAGCGCGCCCTTGGCCTGGGCGATGATGCCCTTGAAGGCCTCGCCCTCGTGCATCGCGATGTCGGCCAGGACCTTCCGGTCCAGTTCGACACCGCCGAGCTTCAGCCCGTGCATGAATTGGCCGTAGGTGAGCCCTTCGGCGCGGACGGCGGCGTTGATTCGCTGAATCCACAAAGCGCGGAAGCTCCGCTTCTTCGCCTTGCGGTCACGATAGGCGTACTGGCCGGCCTTCTCGACGGCCTGGCGGGCGACTCGGATGGTGTTCTTGCGGCGGCCGTAATAGCCCTTCGCCTGCTCCAGGATCCGCTTGTGCTTGGCGCGCGTGGTCACGCCGCGTTTGATGCGTGGCATTTATCTGCGCTCCTTACTTGAGGCCGTAGGGGGCCCAGAGCTTCACGCGATCGACATCGACCTTGTCGAGAAGCTCCGTTCCGCGGTTCTGGCGGATGTACTTGGCGTTGTGGCTGATCAGCCGGTGGCGCTTTCCGGCGACTCCATGCTTCACCTTGCCGGTGGCGGTGAATTTGAAGCGCTTCTTTACGCCGCTCTTGGTCTTGAGCTTGGGCATTTTCGTCTCCTTCGAGATTCGGAACGGCCGCGGCAGCCCTGTTGGCCGGGCGCGTTCGAGTGTTCCAGTAGGCTGGAAGAGGGCGGGCCTATAGAGGGCGCGAGCGATTCGGGCAAGCTACCACGGAATTTCCGAGCCGTCGTAGCTGAAGAAGCTGCCCGATTCCGCTGCCGTGGTGTCGTCGATGACCTTGCGCATGCCCGAAACGCTCTCCTCGGGGTCGAGCGGCGCCGACGATCCGCCCATGCGGGTCTGAACCCAACCGGGGTGGATGACGACGCAGGTCACGCTGCCGCGATTGTCCAGCGCCAGGCTCCGCCACGCGGAGTTGAGCGCCGACTTGGATGAGCGGTAAGCGATGAATCCGCCCGACGTATTGTCCCCGATGCTTCCCATCCGGGTGCTGACGGCGACGAGCTTGCCGTTTGCGCGGGCCACGAGCGGGAGCACGGACTGGGCGAGAAGGAAGGGGGCGACCGTGTTGACCTCGAAGGTGTCGAGCCAAGCTTTCCCGTCCTCGGCGCTTGCTACCGACCTGGGGCCGTAGGTGCCGGCGTTGGCGATCAGGAGGTCGAGCGAGTTGATCCGCTCGCCGAAGGCCGCCACGGCCGCAAGGTCGCGCATGTCGAGCTGCTCGACGCGAACCCCGAGCCTGTCGAGGTCGTTGCTGCTCTGACGGACGGTGGCGACCACGTCCCATCCGTCATTCGAATATTGGCGTGCGAGCTCAAGCCCGATTCCGCGGTTGGCTCCGGTGATCAAAACTGTTGGCATAGGAGGGTAACGCGGCCGGCGCGAAAAAGGTCAGGCCGCGGCGACGTCCAGCGAGCCGGCGGCAGTGGGCGCAAGCATGTCGAGCGATTTCGCGCTCCCGTCGAGCCAGCTTCGCCACTGGTCCGGGCGAAGAAGCGCGATCTGCCGGTTGTGATAGAGCTCCACCTCGGGGCCCGGCGGGCAGGTCAGCAGGGTGAAGGCCTCGCCCACCGGCGTGTCCGGCCGAAGGAGCCCTGCAATCGCGAATTCGCGGCCCTCGCTCGGGCGAAACAGCCAGCAGTCCTTGCGTTTCTGGGCCGGGTCGTCGGGCTTCGTATATTCGAAGAAGCCGTCCATCGGGACCAGGCAGCGGTCCCTCGGGAATTCGCGGCCGTCGGAGCGCATGTTGAAAACCGGCTTGCCGCTCGGGGACGGCCACGACCAGCGGCGGGTCACCAGTTCCGCGTGATCGCCGCTCCAGCGCACCACCGGCGCCCGATCGGTGATGTGAATGTCGGCCGGCCGGATGTTGGGAGCGCCCTCCGGAAAGGTCAGCGGAATGTGTGCGTCAGCGAACAGCCGGCGGATCGCGTCGGGATTTTTCTCGATCCGGTAAAGGTTGCACACCGGCCGGTCGTTCAGTCGAACAGGCTGGAGACGCTCGCTTCGTCGGCAATTCGCCGGATGGCTTCCGCGAGCAAAGGCGCAACGGTCAGGCGGCGGACCTTGCCGCCCTTTTCGTCGGCTTCGCCGGTCCAGATCGAATCCGTGACGACCAGCTCCTTGAGGTCGGACGCTCCGACGCGGGCCGCGGCCCCGCCGGAAAGCACGCCGTGGGTGCAGTAAGCGAATACCTCCGTCGCCCCCTGCTGCTTGAGAGCGGCGGCGGCATTGCACAAGGTCCCGGCCGAATCGACGATGTCGTCGATGAGGATGCAGGTGCGCCCTTCCACGTCGCCGATGATGTTCATCACTTCCGATTCGCCGGCGCGTTCCCGGCGCTTGTCGACGATTGCCAAAGGCGCGTTGTTGAGGCGCTTGGCGAGGCTGCGGGCGCGCACCACCCCGCCCACGTCGGGAGACACCATCGTCAGGTTGTCGGTCGAAAAGCGTGCCCGAATGTCGGCCGCGATGACGGGTGACGCGAACAGATTGTCGGTCGGGATGTCGAAGAACCCCTGGATCTGGCCAGCGTGCAAATCCATCGTCAGGACGCGGCTTGCGCCGGCGACGGTGATCAGGTTCGCAACCAGCTTGGCCGAGATGGGGGTCCGCGGACCGGGCTTACGGTCCTGCCGCGCATACCCAAAATAGGGTATGACGGCCGTGATCCGCGATGCCGACGCCCTGCGGAGCGCGTCGATGCAGATCAGGAGCTCCATCAGGTTGTCGTTGGCGGGATAGCTGGTGGACTGAATGACGAAGACGTCCTCGCCGCGCACGTTCTCGTTGATCTCGACGAAAATTTCCTCGTCGGCGAAGCGGCGGACGCTGGCCTGGGTCAGCGGCAATTCGAGATAGTCGGCGATGGATCGGGCCAGCGGCGGATTGCTGTTCCCGGCGAGCAATTTCATGGCGGTTCGGCTCCCAGCGGCGCAGTCGTGCCTTAGCGGCGCGCCGGTCGTTTCGTAAACACCCGTTCGTCCTCACTTTGTCGGGGGATGGCCATTTTGTCGCGAAATTCGAAAAACAGCCCTTCGACAAGATCGGCGCGAACCGACTAAGGGGTTGCCATGACGGAGAGCCTGCGAATTGCGTTCGCGCAGATGAACCAGCGCGTGGGCGATCTCGAATCGAACGCCGCGGCCATGCTGGCGATGCGCGACAAGGCGGGGGACGCGGACCTCATCCTGTATCCCGAGCTCCAGGTGACCGGCTATCCGCCAGAGGACCTGATCCTGAAGCCCGAATTCCTGCGCCGGTCGATGGAGGCGACCCAGCGGCTGGTCGAGGCGACGAAGACGCCGGGACCCGCAATGCTGATCGGAACGCCGGTGGCCGAGGACGGCGCGACCTACAATGCGGTGATCCTCGCCCACCAGGGCCGCGTTCTCGCGCGGACATTGAAGCGCGAGCTGCCCAATTACGGCACCTTCGACGAGAAACGGATCTTCACGCCCGGGCCGATGCCGGAGCCGATCGAGTTCAAGGGCGTGAAAATCGGCGTGCCAATCTGCGAGGACATCTGGCTGGAGCCGGTGTGCGCGCATCTTGCCAAGGCCGGTGCAGAGCTCCTGCTGGTGCCCAACGGGAGCCCCTACGAGCTCGACAAGGACGATCTGAGGCAGGCGATGGTGCGCGCGCGCTCGCAGATCACCGGGCTTGCGATCGCCTACGTCAACCGCGTCGGAGGCCAGGACGAGCTGGTGTTCGACGGCTCGTCCTTCGTCATGCACCCCGATGGAGAGGTCGTCGTGCAGATGCCGGACTGGGAAGAGTCGCTGCTGGTCACCGACTGGGCTGCGACCGCAGACGGCTGGCGCTGCACGACCCGAATGTCCCACACGCTCGATCCCTATCCGGAGGACATCTACCACGCGATGATGGCTGGGCTGTCGGACTATGTCGGTCGCAACGGCTTCCCTGGCGTGATCCTGGGCCTGTCCGGTGGGATCGACAGCGCGCTGTCGGCGGCCGTCGCGGTCGATGCGCTCGGGGCCGACAAGGTCTGGGGCGTGATGATGCCGTCCAAGTACACCTCGGAGGAAAGCCTCGAGGACGCGCGCGCGTGCGCAGAGCTCATCGGTTGCCGGCATGACGTCATCTCGATCGCGCCGGCGGTCGATGCGTTCGACGCCATGCTGGCCGACTGCTTCGAGGGGACGCAGAGCGGGACCGCGGAGGAGAATGTGCAGGCGCGGCTGCGGATGGTGCTGGTCATGGCCTTGTCGAACAAGTTCGGGCCGATGCTCCTGACGACCGGAAACAAGAGCGAGATGAGCGTCGGCTATTCCACCCTGTACGGCGACATGGCGGGCGGGTTCTCCGTCCTCAAGGACGCGTACAAGACGACCGTCTTCGCACTGTCGAAGTGGCGCAACGCCAACACGCCCGCGGGTGCGCTCGGGCCGGACGGGCCGGTGATGCCCGAGCGTGTCATCACCAAGCCGCCCACCGCCGAGCTCCGGCCGGGACAGACGGACCAGCAGTCGCTTCCCGAATATGAGGTGCTGGATTCGATCCTGGAGGGGCTGGTCGACAAGGAAATGTCCGTCAACGAAGTCGCGCTTGCGACCGGAGCCGACACGGCGTTGATCGCGAAAATCGAGCGGATGGTCCTGAACGCGGAGTACAAGCGGCGGCAGGCGCCGCCGGGCGTGAAGATCGGGACCCGCAACTTCGGGCGGGATCGGCGCTATCCGATCAGCAACTTCTTCCGGAGCGGCCCCGAATGAGCCCGGTAACGCGATTTGCGCCATCCCCGACTGGCCGCCTTCACGTCGGCAATATCCGTACAGCACTTCACAACTTCCTGTTCGCGCTGAAGAACGACGGCAAATTCGTCCTTCGGATCGACGATACCGACCGCGAGCGGTCGACGGCCGAGTTCGACGAGGCAATCCGCGAGGACCTCGACTGGCTGGGGCTGAAAGCGGACGCGGTGGTGAGGCAGTCGGAGCGATTCGACCTCTACGAGCGCGAATTCGAACGGCTCAGGGCGGCTGGCCGGGTCTATGCCTGCTATGAAACGCCCGAAGAGCTGGAGCTTCGGCGCAAGGTGCTGCTCGGGCGCGGCCTGCCGCCCGTTTACGAGCGCAAGCCGGCGGATTCCCCGGTTCCGAACGACCGCGCTCCGCACTGGCGCTTCCGGCTCGACCATGACCGGGCGATCGAGTGGAACGACCGCATTCGCGGGCCCCAGAAGTTCGACCCGGCGCTTCTGAGCGATCCCGTAATCCGGCGCGAAGACGCAAGCTGGCTCTATCTCCTGCCGAGCGTCATCGACGATTCAGACCTTGGCATCACCGACGTCGTCCGGGGCGAGGACCATGTTTCCAACAGCGCCGTCCAGATCCAGATGTTCGAGGCGCTTGGGAGCGAGCCGCCGCGATTCGCGCACGAGGCGCTGCTGGTCGCGGCGGAAGGCAAATTGTCCAAGCGGCTGGGCGCGAGCGGAGTGGAGGCAATCCGCGAGGCCGGGCTCGAGCCCATGGCTTTGCTCTCGGTGCTTGCGCGGATCGGAACGTCGCAGCCAGTGGAGCCCGTCGCTTCGCTGCACGCTCTCGCCGCCGATTTCGATTTCGGGCACTTCGGCAGGGCTCCGGCACATTTCGACCTGCACGAGGTGGAACTGGTCAATGCGCGCCTGGTCCATGAGATGTCGTTCGACGACGTGCGCGACCGGCTCCCCGATGGCGCCGACGAACGCGACTGGGACCTCGTCCGCGCGAACCTGGAGCGCGTTGCCGACTTCGCCGAGTGGATGCCGGTTCTCCACGGCCAGATCGAGGCTCCTCCTCTTGGACACGAGGAGCGCGCCCTCGTGCGAGAGGCGGCGTCGATCGCGCCGCAGCTCGACTGGTCGAACGAGCCGTGGAAGACTCTCACCAGCGCCGTGAAGGCGGCGACGGGGCAGAAAGGCCGCGCGCTGTTCCACCCGCTTCGGGTTGCGATCACGGGGCGGGACAGCGGGCCGGAGATGGCCGGACTCGTCGAGCGAATCGGAAAGGAGCGGGTCGTGAGCCGGCTCGAAGCGGCAGCGAAGCGCTAGGGCTCCATCGCCGGTTCGACGTTAAGCAAAGGGATCTGCTGTTCCTCCGGGCTGTGCGGCGAGTGCGCAAATCCGCTTGGACGCAACCAGCTGCTGATCCTGCGCGTGAGGACTGGCTCACCCCCGATCGCCAGATCGCCGGCGAGGATCGCATCGCGATAGCTGCGTTCGCCCAGCCACACGTCGGCCATGGTCTTGACCGTCGTCGTGAAGAAGACGTGGACGTCGCGGCCGGGGGACGTGATGCAGACGTCGACCTTTCCGCCCCGAACAAGCAGCCACCAATCCTGCTGCTCCGCCCAATCGAGAAACTTGAACTGAATCACGGTTTCGTCGCCTGGCAGCTGCTCGGGATCGATGCTGCGTTCCAGGTACAGCATCAACAGCTGCGGATCGTAGTCCTTGCCCAGCGTTTCGCGTGCCCAGCAAAGCCCCCACTCGCCAAGGGCGACGATCGACGGCCGTAGCGCCTGGCAGGCCGGGGTAGGATAATATTCGAACCCGCGTTGCCCGGAAATGCGCCGGCGGATCACCAGGCCGCGCCGTTCCAGGCTCTTGAGCCGCGCAGAGAGCAGGGCTGGCGAGATATCGCCAAGGCCGCGCTGGAGCACGTTGAAGCGGTGCCCGCCCGCCAGCAGCTCGCGAACGATCAGGATGGTCCAGCGCTCGCCGATGATTTCGCTCGCCTTCGCTATGGGGCAGAATTGGCCGTATTCCATCCAGGCCTCCTCGGGTGCGATGAATACACCTCGGGGGCCGCCCAAGCCACTTCAGATCGTGTAGCGGAATGCTTCAGTCGGTGAACTAGGCGGCGGCATCGCAGCGCTGCATTGCTGGGGACGCTGCTGGAAACAGCCAGCGCAATCCAAAGGAGAGCCGACATGCCACTCGTCACCATCGACGTCATCAAGGACGCGTTCACGCCCGACGACAAGAAAGCCATCATCGAGAAGGTGACCGACGCCATGGTCAGCGTCGAGGGCGAGGAAATGCGGCCCGTCACCTGGGTCAAGATCAACGAGATCGCCGAGAACGACTGGGCGATCGGAGGCCAGTGTCTCAATGCCGCTGCCGTCCACGCAATGCGGAGCGGACGAAAGGCTGCGTGACGAAGCCGCTGCGGCGGGGGCGCGACAGTCCCCGCCGCTCCGGTGCGACTAGCGGCGGCGAAAGGCAGCGCCTACATTCTCTTCCATGTCCTTTTTTCCCCATCCGGTCGGGCCCCGCGCGGCGCTTCGCGACCTTGCCGCTTTCATGCGCCAGCGAAGCCGGGAACAGATTATCGGCGGCGCGCTTGCCCTGCTGGCCACGGCCATCATCGTGATCGAATTCCTGGTCGATCCCTATACAGGCGCCCAGGCGCCGCCGCAGATCGTCTACGCCCAGAGCTGGAGCGCCAACCGGACGGACGCGCAAATCATCGCCGACCAGAAGAAGGACGAGGCGGCAAAGCATGCCGCACAGCTCGAAAAGCAGCGCCAGTTCCAGCGCCTCGCCAATCAGCTCGGAATTGAATAGCGACAGCCGCTTCATGGCCGAGGCGGTTGCGCTCGGAAAGGCGGCTCGCGGAACGACCGCGCCCAATCCCAACGTCGGCTGCGTGATCGTTTCGGCGAGCGGCGATGTTATCGCCCGCGGCGCGACCGCCCCCGGCGGCCGTCCCCACGCCGAAGCCGTGGCGCTCGAGAGAGCCGGGGCGCAGGCGAAGGGCTCGTCGGTTTACGTCACCCTCGAGCCCTGCGCCCACCAGAGCGAGCGCGGGCCGGCGTGCTCGAACCTCCTCGTCGAGGCGCGGCCGGCGCGGGTGGTTGTCGCGCTCAAGGACCCGGACCCGCGCACGGCCGGTAACGGCATCAGGCGGCTTCGTGCGGCGGGAATCGCGGTAAAGGCCGGGACGGCCCGCAAGTCGGCCGCCGACTCGCTCGCCGGCTACCTGACTCGGCTGAAGCTCGGCCGCCCGCGCGTGACTTTGAAGCTGGCGCTTTCGATCGATGGCAAGATCGCACTCCCCTCGGGCGAGTCGCAGTGGATTACCGGCGAGGACGCCCGCCGCCACGTTCACCTCGAACGCGCGCGATCGGACATGATCCTGGTCGGCCGCGGCACCTTCCTCGCCGATCGGCCGAGGCTCGACGTTCGCCTGCCCGGGCTCGAAGAGCGGTCGCCCCGGCGCGCGCTCCTGACTCGCGGCGAGTCGGTCGAGGGCTGGGAAACGCTGTCGTCTCCCGGCGACGTGTTCCGGCTTCATGACGTCAACGACCTGCTCGTCGAGGGCGGCTCCGCGACCGCGACCGCCTTCCTCGCCGAGGACCTTGTCGACCGCATTCTCATCTACCGGGCGCCGATCCTGGTCGGCGAAGGCAAATCGTCGTTCGGCTACGTGGGGCTCGATGCCATCGCCGATGCGCACGGACGCTGGCGTCCTGCCGACGACCAGCGGCTCGGCGTGGACCGGCTCGAAGTTTACGAGCGGGTTCGGGACGACTAAGCGCGATCCGATGTTCACCGGTATCGTCACCGACGTCGGCTCCGTCGCCAGGGCCGAGCAGCGCGCCGACCTGCGGCTGACCATCCGCTGTGGCTACGACCTCGGCTCGGTCGAGCTCGGCGCTTCCATCTGCTGCTCGGGCGTGTGCCTGACGGTTGTTGACAAGGGGCCAGAGGACGGAGGGCCAGAGGACCAGGGTTGCTGGTTCGCGGCCGATCTGTCGACCGAGACGCTGTCGCGAACCGCCTCCGCCGAGTGGAAAGAAGGCGCAAGGCTCAACCTCGAGCGGCCGCTGCGGGTCGGGGACGAGCTCGGCGGCCACTTCGTCACCGGCCACGTCGATTGCGTCGGCGACGTCGTGGAGGTGTGCCCCGAAGGCGGGTCGACGCGCATTGCCGTTTCGGTTCCGGGCAAGCATGCCGCGCTAGTCGCCGCAAAAGGGTCGATCGCGCTCGACGGCGTGTCGCTGACGGTCAACGAGGTGCGCGACGGTGACGGCGGCCGGACCGAGTTCACGGTCAACGTCATTCCCCATACCGAATCGCACACGACGCTGGGCGACATTGCGGCGGGCCAACAGCTCAATGTCGAGTTCGACGTGCTGGCGCGCTACATCGACCGGATGCTTGCCGCCCGCGCACACTAGGAACTTGGGTTTAGCTCTTTCAATCACATTGCAATGTGATTAAGTCGCGACCATGTCCACCGATCTCATCGACCGCCTCACCGCCATCATCGATACTGGGGAAGTGAGTCGCGCAGCGCTTGCGCGGGCGGCGGGACTCCACCCCAACAGCCTGCGCAAGCTGGGAAGCCCCGAGTGGAACCCCACCGCCGACACGCTCAAGCGGCTTGAGAAGCTCATCCAGCGCGGCACGACCGATGTTCTCGTCGGGGCGGAGGCGATCATCGACGAAGCGCGTAACGGCCGCATGTTCATTCTGGTCGACGACGACGACCGCGAGAACGAAGGCGACCTCGTCATGCCGGCGCAGATGGCGACGCCCGACGCCATCAACTTCATGGCCCGCCACGGGCGCGGGCTAATCTGCCTGGCGCTGACCAAGGAACGCTCCGACCATCTCGGACTCGAGCCAATGACCCGCACCAACCGGAGCCGCAACGAGACCGCCTTCACCGTCTCGATCGAGGCGAAGGAGGGAATTTCGACGGGAATCAGCGCGGCCGACCGGGCCCGGACCGTCTCGGTCGCCATCGATTCGGCAAACGGGCCGGAATCGCTTGTGTCGCCCGGCCATGTCTTCCCGCTGGTGGCGCGGCCCGGCGGAGTCCTCGTGCGCGCCGGCCACACCGAAGCCGCGGTCGACGTTGCGCGGCTCGCCGGGCTTAACCCCAGCGCGGTCATCTGCGAGATCATGAGCGACGACGGGACCATGGCGCGGCTCGACGCGCTGATGGATTTCGCGCGCAGCCACGGCCTCAAGATCGGCACCATTCGCGACCTCATCGCCTACCGGCTCAAGAAGGACCATTTGGTCGAACGTACGGCGTCGACCTTGTTCAAGGCGAAAAGCGGATCCGACTGGGAAGCGCAGGTGTTTCGCGACAGGACCACCGGCGAGGAGCAGCTGGCGCTCGTTCACGGCACGCTCGACACCGACGAGCCGGTGCTCGTTCGAATGCACAGCCTCGACCTGTTTGCCGACGTCCTTGGCGAGGCGGGCTCGCGTTCCGGCCTCTTGCAGGGCGCGATGCGGGCAATCGAAAAAGAAGGCTCGGGCGTAATCGTTGCCCTTCACGCTGCTGCTCCCGGTTCGCTGTCCCGCTCCATCGACGTGCGCGCCGGAAAGCCCGTCGAGGGCGGGGATGCGGTGCGCGGCTACGGAATCGGCGCGCAAATCCTCGCCGCGCTCGGAATCCACGACATGATCCTGCTGTCGAACACGCGCCATTCGCCGGTCGCGCTTGCGGGTTACGGCCTCGCGATCGTGGACGAGCGGCCGATCGAACCGGAGGAGTGACGGCTTGGCCACTATCCTGATCGCCGAGGCCCGATTCTATCCGCACCTCAACGACATGCTGCTCGACGGCGCCCGGTCGGCGATCGCAGCGGCCGGGCACGACCACGAGATGCTGACCGTTCCCGGCGCACTCGAGCTTCCGGCCGCCATCGCGCTTGCAGCGAAAAGCGGCCGCTTCTGCGCCTTCGTTGCGCTTGGCGTCGTCATCCGCGGCGAGACCTATCACTTCGAAATCGTCGCCGGCGAAAGCGCCCGCGCGCTAATGGACCTCACGCTGCAGGGCTTTGCGATCGGGAACGGCATCCTCACCGTCGAGAACGAAGCGCAGGCGCTGGAGCGCGCCGACCCGCGCCGCAGCGACAAGGGCGGTGATGCCGCGCGCGCCGCGCTTGCGCTCCTGCAGCTCGGTCAGAAGTACGGCGCCTAAGCCGCCTCGGCGTCCGCCAGCGTCGGATAGTCCACATAGCCTTCGGTGCCGCCACTGTAGAACGTGGACGTATCGCCGGGCGCGAGGGGTGCGCCGATCCTGATCCGCTCCACCAGGTCCGGGTTGGAGATGAACGGCCGGCCGATGCTGATCGCGTCGGCGACACCTTCCTCCATCCGCGCTCGCGCGCTCGGCCCGTCATAATCGCTGTTGAGGGCGATCTTGCCGGAATAGAGCGGTCGCATGGCCGGACTCACCGCTTGTGTCGGGATCGCGCCCACCGACGTCGGCCGGTGCGCTTCACGAAGCTCGATCCACGGCACCTTCAGCTCTTCGAGGCGCCGGGCAAGCGCTTCGAAAAGCGGCAGCGGGTCTGAATCCTCGACACCCTGGGTGGCGATGTTGGTCGAAAAGCGGATTCCGACTCGCTCCATTCCGATGACGTGCCCGACCGCCTCCAGCACTTCTGAGGCAAAGCGGATCCGGTTGTCGATCGATCCGCCGTAGCGATCGGTCCGCAAATTGGATGAATCGCGAAGGAATTGGTCGATCAGATAGCCGTTGGCGCCGTGGATCTGCACTCCGTCGAAACCGGCAGCGATCGCGTTGCGGGCCGCCGATGCATAGTCGCCGAGGATCCGCCGGATGTCCGCTTCCTCCAGCCGCCGCGCCTCCACGTAGGGCTTCTTGCCCTCGTAGGTGTGGGCGTAACCGGGGGCGGTCGTCGCCGAAGCGGACACCGGCTGACCTCCGCCGAGGTCCGGATGGACCACCCGCCCCATGTGCCACAGCTGGGCCACGATCCTGCCGCGCGCTGCATGGACTGCGGAGGTCACGCCCTTCCATCCCTGGACCTGCTCGTCGTTCCACAGGCCAGGCGCGTTTGGCCAGCCAAGGCCTTCGCGGCTGATCCCGGTGGCCTCGGAAATGATCAGGCCGGCGCTTGCCCGCTGCGCGTAATATTTCGCCATCAGCGCGTTGGGAATTGCGTCGCGGTTGGAGCGCGCCCTGGTCAGCGGCGCCATCAGGATACGGTTGGAAAGAGCGATCGAGCCGAACTTTACCGGCTGGAACAGGCAGGGCATGGAAATCCTTTCTTCGTTCCCGAGGCTCGATAAGGGGACCAAATCCGGGTGCAACGCGAAATTGGCAATACATCTATAAGTCCAGCTTATAATACTGCCCGGTATTGGGGCTTTTGCAATGCGGCTTCCCGCACTAATCGCCGCTGATGAGAAACGGCGATACTCACCCTTTTGCTTTCCCGGCCCTGTTACTCGGTAACGTCGCGCTCGCCTTCGGTCCCTGGCTCGTGCGGGTTTCCGACGTCGGCGCGGTCGCGACGGGCTTCTGGCGTCTGGTGCTCGCCCTTCCGTTCCTTTGGTTGCTCGCCCGGACCACGGGCCAGGCTCCGCACTGGCCGAAGCGGGCAATCGTCATCACCATTGCAATCGCCGCCACGTTCTACGCTTTGGATCTCGCGGCGTGGAATGTCGGGATCCGCGCCACGAAGCTGGCCAACTCCACCCTGTTCGGCAACAGCGGAAGCTTCGTTTTTGCGTTGTACGGGCTGGTTCTCGCCGGGCGCCTGCCGTCGGCCAAGCAGTCGGCGGCCGTCGCGCTCGCGGTCGGCGGGGCCGCCCTGTTGATGAGCAGCAGCTACGAACTGAGCCCGAAAAATCTCGCCGGAGACGCGCTCACGCTCGTCGCCGGGCTTTTCTACGGCGGCTACCTGATCTTCATCGAGCGCGCGCGAAGCCGCCTCGATCCGCTGCCCCTGCTCCTTTTGGCCACGCTTTTCGCAATTCCCCTCCTGCTGGCGATCAGCCTTGGACTCGACGAGCGGATCTGGCCGGGCGACTGGACTCCGCTGGTCGTCTTCGCTCTGTCGAGCCAGGTCGTCGGGCAGGGGCTTCTCGTCTATTCGATCGGCGTTTTTCCGCCGCTTGTCGTGGGGCTGGCGCTACTCACGCAACCTGCAATCTCGGCGCTGGTGGGATGGCTCGCCTATGGAGAGACGTTGAACGCCTCCGACTGGGCCGGAGCAGCGGCCATCGCCGCCGCGCTGGTTCTCGTTCGGCTGCCGAAGCGGGGCTTGCGCCGCGCCGCTGCCCGGCCCAGTTGAGCACACGATGAGCGAGCCGAGTCCACTCGACACGATTCGCGCCAGGCTGGCGCTTGCCGTTGGCGAGAATGCAGTCTTCGACGGCTGGAGCCGTTCGGCTGTCGAATCGGCGGCGGCCCAGCTCGGTATCGAGCCGGCACAGGCGCGGCTGGCATTCCCGAAGGACCAGCCGGGGATGATCGACGCCTATATCGAGGCCGTCGACAGGGAAATGGAAAAGCGGCTTCCGCCCGAATCGCTTCAGGCGATGAAGATCCGCGAGAAGATCCGGTCGCTGGTGTGGACCAGGCTCGAAATCATGGGCGCCGCTCGCGAGGCGGTTCGCAAGGCGCTGTCGATCCTGGCGATGCCGCAGAACGTGCCTCTGGCGGCGCGAATCGGCTGGCGCTCGGCGGATCTCATGTGGCGGCTCGCCGGCGACACAAGCACAGACTTCAACCATTACACCAAGCGGCTGACGCTCGGCGCCGTCTACGGCTCCACTCTCCTGGCGTGGCTCGACGATGAGAGCGAGGGGTGGAGCGAAACCGCTGCATTCCTGGACCGCCGAATCGCCAACGTGATGGAATTCGAGAAGTGGAAGGCGGGCTGGCGCGGACAGGAGCGTTTCAGCGTCTCGCGCTTCCTCGGCCGTCTCCGCTACCCGCCACGCTAGATCGCGGCGGCGGCTCCACCCGCCCCTGCGCAATCGACCTCCTGCAGCTAAGTAGCATTGCGGATTGATGCGTCTGGCCACGCGCGCCTATTTCAAAAGTCAGTCGTTAATGATAATCAGTCGCAAGAATGCCGGACGTCCGGCGCAGTTTTGAGGCTCCGAATACACCGTGTCCGGCTTTCCAATTTCCTTTCCGAGCGCCCGATTGCTCGGAACGCAGCTTTTTCTCGTGCTTGCCGCTGCATTCCTGTTTGCCGCGCCTGCAGCCGCGGCGAGCGGATCCACCCTGTCGCCGGATGCCCAGAAATCCGTCGCCACGGCGTGGAAGCTGCTCGACTATGTCGCGGTCGATTACGGAGGCGCAGTCAAGGACGGGCGGGCGATAAGCGCCGTCGAATATGGCGAGATGCAGGAGTTCACGGCGACGATCGCGAAGAACATCGCCGATCTTCCGCCGCAGCCTTCGAAACCCGCGCTCCAGGCACAGGCGCACGCACTTAGGCAACTCGTTGCCGCGAAAGCCTCGCAAAAGCAGGTGGCGTCCGCATCGCATGCCCTCGCTACGGCAATGCTCACCGCCTATCCGGTGCCGACCGCCCCCACTGCGGTTCCCAACGTGCATCGCGGGGCCGCGCTCTTCGCGGAGAATTGCGCCGCCTGCCACGGGGCTTCGGGCGCGGGAAACGGACCGGCGGCCAAATCGCTCGACACTCCTCCGGTCGATTTCACCGACACCGGCCGTGCGCAAAAGCGCAGCCTCGCTGCGCTCGAGCAGGTGATCGCGCAGGGCATTTCCGGAACGGCCATGCAGCCGTTCGATGAGCTGCCGCAAAAGGACCGTTGGGACCTCGCTTTCTACACCGGCCACTTCGCCTTCACCGCCGACCAGGTTCGCCGCGGCGCAAAGCTGTGGGCGTCGGATCCGCAGCTTCGGGCCAGAATCCCGGACCTGAAAGCGCTTGCGACCATGACCCCGGCAGCGCTCGGCGAGCAGATCGGCCAGGACAAGGCCGATGCCGTGATGGCCTATCTGCGATCCAACCCGGACTCCGTGGCCCGGGCCGGCGACGGGGCCACCGCGTCGCTGGCCGTCGTCAGGAGCAAGCTTGCGCAAGCGCTGGCTGCCTATCGTGGCGGCAACCGCGCGGCCGCAAAGCAGCTTGCGCTCTCAGCCTATCTCGACGGGTTCGAACCGGTCGAGCCGTTGCTCGGCGCCTCCAATCCCACGCTGCTCAGCACGATCGAGACCCGCATGGGCGAATTGCGCGCGGGCATCGACGGCGGCGAGCCCTATTCGACCGTCGCCTCGCGAGCGGCGTCGATAGAGGAGCTTCTAGCGGATGCCGAGGCGGCGCTTTCTCCCAAGGCGTCAAGCGGGAGCACGGCATTCGTCGGCGCCTTTACCATCCTCCTTCGCGAGGGGCTGGAGGCGCTTCTCGTGGTCGTGGCAATGCTCGCCTTCCTCAGGAAGGCGGAGCAGGCGCGGGCTCTTCGCTATGTCCACGGAGGCTGGGTGGCGGCGCTTGTCGCCGGCGGCGCAACGTGGCTGGCCGCCACCTATTTCATCTCCATCAGCGGTGCCAGCCGCGAACTGACCGAAGGCCTGGGGTCGCTTCTTGCGGCGGTTGTCCTGATTTCGGTCGGCATCTGGATGCACGGCAAGAGCCATGCCGATCAGTGGCGCCGCTACGTGCGCGAAAAGCTCGCCAAGGCGATGGGGCGCGAATCCGGCTGGTTCCTGTTCGGGCTGGCGTTCGTGGTCGTCTATAGGGAAGTGTTCGAAACCATCCTCTTCTACGCCGCCATGTGGGCGCAGGGGAATGGAGCGGCGATGCTCGCGGGCGCCGCAACCGCGGTCCTGGCGCTCGCCGCAATCGCCTGGGCGATGCTGCGCTACAGCCGGACGCTGCCGCTGGGCACCTTCTTCCGGTACAGCTCGTGGCTGATGGCGGTGCTGGTGTTCGTCCTTGCCGGAAAGGGTATCGCGGCCCTTCAGGAAGCAGGCTGGATCGACATCGCACCACTCGCCGCTGTTCCGCGCATTTCGATGCTGGGACTGTTCCCGACCATCCAGTCGGTTGCTGCGCAGGTGATCGCCGTCATCGCGATTGTCGTGGGTTTCACGATCAACAACCGGCGCACCGCACAGGGTAGCTGAAGCCCGCGACACGTCCTCCTGCGGGCCCGAGCTACTGGACGGCCGTGTCTCTCCGTCTATAGCTGTCGGCAACCAAGAGGAGAGTTTTCATGGCGGGCGTCAACAAGGTCATTCTGGTCGGCAATCTCGGTGCGGATCCGGAGGCCCGGTCGCTCAACAATGGCGGCGAGGTCGTCAACATGCGCGTGGCGACATCGGAAAGCTGGAAGGACCGCGACGGCAACCGCCAGGAACGGACCGAGTGGCACAACGTCGTCATTTTTAACGAGAATCTGGGACGAGTCGCGAAGAATTACCTGCGCAAGGGTTCCAAGGTCTATCTCGAAGGACAGATCCAGACTCGCAAGTGGCAGGGCCAGGACGGCAATGACCGCTACACGACCGAGGTCGTGCTGCAGCGCTTCCGGGGAGAGCTGGTTCTCCTCGACTCGGCTCCGGGCGGCGGCGGTCGCGGCGGCGACTATGGCGACCAGGGTTTCGGCGGCGGCGCTCGCCAGCAGTCGAAGCCGCAGCCGGCGACCTTCGACAACGACCTCGACGACGACGTGCCGTTTTAAGGAGTGTCGGCCTGCCGCTGAAAGCGGCGCGCACTTCTAGGCCTCGCCGCCGCCCTTCTTCAGCTTCGCAAGCGCCGCGAACGGCCCCGCTTCGGCTTCGCTGATCACGCCGGCTTCCTTGAGCGCAGTTTCCGCGCCGGCGCAGCGCGGATAGGGGTCGATGCTGAGCGCGAGCGTATCGGCGACCGCCGCGCCGAGGTCGATCGCGCCGCCTTCGAAGAAGACGACGTCGCAATCTTCCGGCGCCAGCTCCACTTCCTCGTCCGTATCGGAAGCGTGGGACTCGGGCACGAACATCACCTCGAACGGTTCGTCCACAAGCTCCGAGACCGGCTCTCCGGTGACGACGCAGCTTTGCTCGAGCGCGGCCCGAAGCCGCCCCTTCGCATGGACTTCGCCGCCGTCGCGTTCGAGCGCCACGTGCGCCTCGAGCCGCTCGAGCGAAAGCAGCCCAAGCCGCTCGGCAACCTGCGCCCGTTCGGAATCGTCAGCGACGAGGTCCAGGCGTTCGCCGCCGCGGATGCTCTCCAGGGTCACGCGATGGCCGAAATCCCCGCGCATCAGAACTTCCCGTCGGCAATGGCCGGATCGCGTGTCGAATGCAGTCGCTTCCAAAGGTCGCGGAGCGCACCCACGCTATGCGCGAGCGCCGCGTCCCGCGGAGGCATATCGCGATAGAGGCTCGAAACGGCGGTATCGTTCCAGTCGATTTCGCCATTCACGGCGTCGCGCCACTCGTCCACCCGCCGCTCCAGCGATGCGACGAGCTTTTTCACGCGTCGGCCCAGGCCGGGATCGTTAAGCCCAAGCTGGCGATGCTCCGCGTCCATCGACTCGACGAAGCGCTCGGTCAGCGCCACCGCCGATTCGTCGAGCGCCGGCGATTGCTCGATTCGCACCATGGCCAGGGCACACACCGTCGCAAGCACCGCGAATCGCCCGTCGATCGTGTCGGCCATTTCGCCGTCGACGAACCAGTGGGGTCGGCGCGCCTCGGTGACGACGGCCTGGAAAAGCGCTTCGCCGCGCTTTTTCGGACCGGTTAATCTGCCAAACAGGAATCGAAGCATATTCTCGCTTACCACGGCCTAGGCTTGCGCGCCGGATGCTCAAGCGCATATTGGCGATTGCCGCTCCACCACAAGACCCTTGTCCAGCGGGTCGGGACGGGCAACTCCGGGAGATTATTCGAAATGAAGGCTGCGACCGCACGAATGGCAATAGCAGTTTCGGGCGCCGCCCTGCTTGGCGGCTGCGTTGGAATGCACGATCATCGCGGCTCGGTTATCGACACCGAGCTTGTGACCGCGATCCAGCCGGGCGTGGACACCAAGGAGTCGGTGACGAGCACGCTTGGTCGGCCGACCTTCACCGGAGAGTTCGGCGACAGCGACTGGTATTACGTGTCGCGCGACACAAAGACGGTCGCCTTCCGAAGCCCCGGCGTGAAGAAGCAGACGGTTGTTCACGTCCACTTCGACAAGGCCGGGAACGTCGCCTTCGTCGACAAGACCGGCAAGGAGCTGATCGCCAAGATCGACCCCGTCAACGACAAGACTCCCACTGCCGGGCGCAAGGGCAGTTTGTTCGACGACCTGTTCGGCAACATCGGGACGGTCAACTCGGCCGGCATGCCTGGCGGCGACACCGGAGGCCAGTAGCCGCCGCACGCCTTTTGCAGGGCGCCGCTTTCGCTTAAGCGTTGCCCATGACCGCGACCCCTGCCGGCATGACCTATGCCGATTATCTCCAGCTCGACCAGCTCCTGTCGGCGCAAAAGCCGCTCTCGACGATGCACGACGAGATGCTGTTCATCATCATCCACCAGAGCAAGGAGCTGTGGCTCAAGCAGATTCTGCACGAGCTCGGTGCGGCGATCGATCTGATCGAGAGCGACCGTTTCGCGCCCGCTTACAAGGCGCTTGCCCGAGTGAGCCGAGTCCAGTCGGTGATGACCGCCTCGTGGGACATCCTCTCGACACTTACCCCAGTGGATTACCTGCAATTCCGCGACGTCCTGGGCACGTCCTCCGGGTTCCAGTCGGCGCAATTCCGGGAGATGGAATACCGGCTCGGTCTGCAGGATGAGAGATACCTGGCCTATTATCCCGAAGGGAGCGAGGAACGGCGCCGCCTTGAGCAGGCGCTGCAAGGGCCGAGTCTTCGCGAAGCCGCGCTGTCGGCGTTGGAGCGCGCCGGTTTCGACCTCGGCGATCGGTCCGACGAAGCGATCGCGCAAGCCTGGCTTCGGGTCTATCGCGAATCCGACCGCTGGTTCGATCTCTATCAGCTGGCCGAAAAGCTCCTCGACATCGACGATGCCCTCGCCGGCTGGCGCCACAAGCACGTGCTCACCGTCGAAAGGATCATCGGCAACAAGCGCGGAACCGGCGGCTCGGCCGGAGCGGCCTATTTGCGCTCCACGCTCGACAAGCGCGCCTTCCCCGAGCTTTGGTCGCTCAGGACCGAACTTTGACGTTCAAGCCGCTGTTTTCGAAATCGCTGGCCGCAAATCCGAAACGGCTGCACATGGCGGCGCACAGCCACCACCTGTGGCCTGACTCCAGTTTCGACGGGCAGGTCGCGTGCTGGAACGATGCCGCGCACCTCGCGGATTCCAAGTGGGACAGGATCATGGGTGAGGTGTGGCCGGCGGCGCAGCGCCACGTCGCAGCCGAACTCGGAACCGGCAAGCCCGATGCGATCGTCTTCGCTCCCAACACGCACGAGCTTGTCGTGCGGCTTCTTGCGGCGGCGCCGCGGGAGCGGTCGTCGCCGCTTCGGGTTCTCACCAGCGACGGCGAATTCCACAGCGCCCGCCGCCAGTTCGAGCGCTTTGCGGAAGCCGGCGAGCTTGCGCTCGAAAGAGTCGCGACCGAGCCGTTCGAAAGCTTCGCAGAACGGTTTCTCGAGCGCGCGCAGAGCGGCGATCACGATTTCATCTTCGTCAGCCAGGTCCTGTTTTCGAGCGGGCGCATCTTCGATCGCGTCGCCGAGCTGGGTTCGCTCGCAAGGCCTGAGGGGCCTTGGGTGGTGATCGACGGCTATCACGCCTTCATGGCAATCGAGACGCCGTTTCCAGCTGGTCCCGCGCAATCGGCTTTCTACCTCGCGGGCGGCTACAAATATGCGATGGCCGGCGAAGGCTGCGCTTTCCTGCATGCGCCGGAAGGGTTCGGTCCGCGCCCCCCGATCACCGGCTGGTATGCAGAGTTCGACGACCGCAGCCTGCCCGCGGGTATCGTCGGCTACAGGTCCGACGCGATGCGCTTCATGGGCGCTACGTTCGATTCGTCCGGGCTGTACCGATTCAATGCCGTGCAGCGGATGCTGTCGGAGAACGGGCTCACCACGGCCCGCATTTCCGGCCACGTCGAGTCGCTGCAGGAGCGGTTGCTCGAACGCATAGGCGACACTGCGCTCGCTTCGGCGCAACTGCTCAATCCGCTTGGCGGGGCAGCGCACGCGCGCTTTCTCGCCTTCCGGGCCGCCAAAGCGCAGCGCTGGTGCGAGGCGCTTGCCACGGAAGACTGCGTCGTTGACGTTCGCGGCGACGTGCTTCGCGTGGGCTTGGGGCTCTACCACGACGAAGGCGACGTCGATCGCTTCGCCGAGATGGCGCGCGCGCTCCCCTAGGACGCCAGCCCGCGGCGGATCATTCGGTTGGCGAGCCGCGCGACTTCGGTGGGCTTTTCCTTGCCCCAAACGGCAAAGCGCAGGCCGAGGAAGACGTTCATGCCCATGATCGCCCAGGCCTCGACTTCACTTGCCAGCTTGCCGTCGGACGGAACGATTTCGCCCCTGGCCTTGCCGCTGTCGAGACGCGCGGCGATTCGCGCCGCAGTGGTTCGATAATGCTGCTCGAACCCCTCGGGATCTGCGAATTCGGCCTCGTCGATGATTCGGTAGACCTGTTTGTGCGCACGCGCGAACTCCAGGTAGGTCGCAAGCGCCTTTTCCTCTCCCTCGAGCGTGTCGCTCGCCGACTGCAGGACCGGAGCGACCTGGTCACGGACCCGCGCGGACATGTCGCTGACAAGCGCCTTGAAGACCGCCTCCTTGCTGTCGAAGTAGGTGTAGAAGGTGCCGAGCGCCACGCGCGCGCGCCGAGTGATTCCGACGATCGAGCCTTCCGAAAAGCCGCGTTCTCCAAACTCGTCGAGCGCCGCATCCAGGATTTTGCGAAGAGTCCGCTCGCCGCGGGCGGTCCGCGGTGCCTTTCCCTCGCTCGCCGGACTCATCGGCTCTGATTCCGCTTGGGCGCGCATTCTTCGATTCCCCCTGAAACGCATCTGTATTATCGAAGTTGAAAGCCGGTTCACCTTTCAGTATGGCCAACTGGTTATTCGCGCAATCGGTTTCGGATGCGCATCGAGGGGGGAATTCGAACATGAAGATGGTTTCTGCTCGCGCCGTGTTTCTCGGATCGGTCGCCGCCGCGGCCCTGTATGCTGCTCCGGCGTGGGCGCAGGAAAACCCTGCCACGAGCACCGAGCTCCCGCCGAACCGGGAGACTCAGCCGGAAGCGTCGGAGGCAAGCGACCAGGAAGTGGTCGTGACCGCTCGGCGCCGCAACGAAGTCCTTCTCGACGTTCCGATTGCCGTCACCGCTTATTCGGGTGAGCAGCTGGCTCGCCAGGGCGCGGTGGACATCACCGACATCGGCGACACAACGCCCAACGTCACGCTGGAAACCTCGCGCGGAACCAACACCACGCTTACCGCCTTCATCCGCGGCGTCGGCCAGCAGGACCCGGTCGCCGGTTTCGAGCAGGGCGTCGGAATCTACCTGGACGACGTCTACCTCAACCGGCCCCAGGCCGCTGTCCTCGACATTTACGACGTCGAGCGAATCGAGGTCCTTCGCGGTCCTCAGGGAACCCTATACGGGCGCAATACCATCGGCGGAGCGATCAAATACGTCACGCGCCGGCTCTCCGACACGCCCGAACTGAAGGTTCGCGCCAACGTCGGAACCTACCGACAGGCAGACCTGGTGGTCACCGCGTCGACGCCGGTGATCAACGGCGTCAAGGCCGGCGCGTCCGTCGCTCGTCTCAGCCGCGGCGGGTTCGGCGAGAACTTCACCACCGGCCGCGAAAACTACAACAAGGATATCTGGGCGGCGCGCGGCACCGTGGAAGTCGACACCGCTCCGGGCGACTGGTTCCGCCTGTCCGGCGACTACACCTGGGACAACAGCAATGCGCGCGGCGGCCACCGGCTGATCCCGTCGCTGCTCAGCGGAGCGCCCGTCCTCAGCAATGTCTTCGACTCGCGCGGCGGTCTTATCGATCCCAAGCAGAGAGTGACCGGTGGCGGAATCGCGCTTCACGGCGAGATCGGACTCACCGATTGGCTGCAGTTCCGAACCATCACCGCCTATCGCAAGGACAAGAGCTCGACGCCGATCGACTTCGACGCGCTTCCGGCGATCGATCTCGATGTTCCCGCGATCTACAAGAACAAGCAGTTCAGCCAGGAGCTGCAGCTGGTCGCCGACCGCGGACCGCTCCAGGGCGTCGCCGGCTTCTATTATCTCGACGCGAACGCCTACAATATCTTCGACGTTCGCCTTTACACGCTCGGGGCGATGCTCGGCGCGCCGGGATTCACCGCGGCGACGCTCGGCGACGTCGACACCAAGACCTGGGCCGTCTTCGGCGATTTCACCTACGACTTCTCGCCGCAGTGGAGCCTCTCGCTCGGCGGACGCTTCACCAATGACAAGCGTCACGCTCGCGTGCTCAGGCAGAGCTACATCCTGGGCGGACAGCCGGCGCTGGGTGGAACGGCCGGCTACGGTACCGGGATCATGTTCGCGACCACGTCCGATTTCGAAGGACGGCGGAAGGACACGGCGTTCACGCCGCGCGCGTCGATCAACTTCAAGCCCAACAGCAACAACAACATTTACCTGAGCTACTCCCGCGGCTTCAAAGGCGGTGGTTTCGATCCGCGCGCGCAGTCGACTCAGGCGCCCGTGCAGACGCCGGAGGGAATCTACGAGTACATGGCGTTCGACCCGGAGAAGGTGGACAGCTACGAGCTTGGGTGGAAAGCGGCGCTTGGGCGTCTCCAGCTGGCGACTGCCATTTTCGATGCCGAGTACAAGGACGTCCAGGTGCCGGCGTCAGTCGGGTGCATCGTCAATGGAACGACGAACTTCTGCGGGCTCACCACCAACGCCGGAGCGGCGCGGTTCCGCGGAGTCGAGGCGGAGACCAATTACGCCATTGCCGAGAACATCGGCCGCGCCGGCGACCGCCTGAACTTTGCTGGAACGCTCGGCTACCTCGATGCCAATTACCGGCAGTTCCTCACGGTCGAGACTGTCGACCCGGCCGGCAATCCCATTCCGCCGACCGAGGTCAACATGGCCCCCTACCGGAAGATCCAGAACACGCCCAAGTGGACGCTGAGCGGGTCGCTCGACTACAACACGCCGGCATGGGGCGGCCGACTGGACGCCAACACCACGCTTTCCTACCGGAGCAAGAGCCAGCAGTTCGAGCTTGCGAGTCCCGGCCTGGATCAAAAGGGATTTGCGCTGCTCGACGCGAACCTTGTGTGGCGCTCCGGAAACGGCCGATGGGAGCTCGGCCTGCACGGCAAGAACCTGACCGACACGCGGTACATCACGTCGGGCTATAACTTCTTGACGCAGAATCCCTACACGGGCGAGTACATCCTCGATGGGTCCGGAAAGCCGATTCCGGCCGGCGGGCTTGGTCAGGAGGGCGTGTTGACGGCCTATTACGGCAATCCGCGGCAAGTCTTCGTGTCGATCGGGATGAATTTCTGAGCATTGAGCGGCCTTCGGGAGGGCGTGCGACCAATCCGCGCGTCCTCCTGGCGCTCCTCCTGCTCGCCTACATCTTCAATTTCCTCGACCGCCAGATTCTCGGAATCCTGGCGCAGCCGATCAAAGACGATCTTCACCTCACCGACACCCAGTTCGGCGCCGTGGGGGGGCTCGCGTTTGCCCTTCTGTACTCCGTTCTTGGAGTGCCGCTCGCCTATCTCGCGGACCGGACGAGCCGAAGCGCCGTCATCGCCGGATCCCTTGCCGTGTGGAGCGGCTTCACCGCGCTTTGCGGCACCGCCACAGGCTATTCGCAGCTGTTCCTGTACCGGCTCGGCGTCGGAGTCGGGGAGGCGGGCGGCGTAGCGCCGTCCTACGCGCTGATTTCCGACTATTTCCCACCCCAGCGGCGGGCTCGGGCGCTTGCAATCTATTCACTTGGAATTCCGATCGGCCTTGCCGGCGGGACTTTGCTCGGCGCTTACATCGCCTCGTGGATCGACTGGCGAGCAGCCTTTCTCATCATGGGGGCCGCGGGCCTCGTTCTTGCTCCCGTGCTCAAATATTTCGTCGGCGACCTGCCGGTCAGGGCCGCAGCGCAGACGACGGTGCCGATTCGGAAGGCATTCCCGATTCTTGCCCGAAAGCCGAGCTTCTGGCTGATGGCGCTGGCGTCCAGCGCCAGTTCGCTTTGCGGCTATGGGCTGGCGCTGTGGACGCCTTCGGTCCTCATCCGAAGCTTCGGCCTCGGCCTCGTGCAAACGGGGCAGTTCTTCGCGTCGCTCCTGCTGATCGGCGGAACGGTGGGCGTGTTCGCCGGCGGCTGGCTCGCCGACCGTCTCGGCACGCGCAACCGCGCCTGGTATGCGCGCCTCCCGGCAATCGCCTGGTTCGTATCAGCGCCCACATTCGTGGCCGGACTGATGGCTCCCACACTGGCCATCGCCTGGCCGCTCCTTCTCATACCGAACGCGCTCAACATCCTGTGGCTGGGACCGGTGACGACCGCCGTCCAGCACCTCGTGCCGAAGGAAATGCGGGCGACCGCTTCGGCATCGTTCCTCCTAATCAACAACCTGATCGGACTCGGCGTCGGGCCATTGCTCATGGGGAGCCTTTCAGACGCTCTCAGGCAGAGCTACGGGGCGGAGTCGCTGCGCTATGCCGCCGTCGCGTGCACCGGCTTCTACATCGTCGCCGGCCTGTTGATGCTCCTGGCCTCGAAACGGCTCAAAAGCGACTGGGTCGAAGACTCCCCGCGCGCCTGAACGGCCCGGAAATCCGCCATTCATTCTAGTGCGCCAAAGTGCGGGCGCGGCCCGACGAAGCGCTTGCAGCGGCAGGAACGCCATTGTCGCGCCCTTCGTTGATACTGTGAAACGACGGGAGTTTTCACAATGACCAGGTTCATTCTGGCCGCAGGAGTTGCGGCTCTTGCAATCACCGCTCCGGCGGCCTCGGCCCCCCACGGGAATGGCGGCCACGGCCACGGCCACGGCGGCCATGCCTCGGCCAAACAGACACACGGCAGCGGCGGACATTCCGCGCATGCCGCCAAAGCGCGCTCGGGCAAGCCGCACGGAAGGCAGGCGCGGCACTCCGCGAGAGCGGGTGGCGGCCACGTTCGCCAAGCCCGCAATCATAGCGCGAGGGCAAAGCACGTCCGGCAGGCGCAGGCGCAGGCGCGGGCGCATGGCCCTCACGCGCACTCGGCGCGAACGGCGCAGGCCCATCACAGCGAGCAGGGCTTGCATGGCCGGCCAGCGAAGACCCGGTCCGCACACAATCTCCGCGGCCGCATCCACAACGTTGACCGCCAGGCAATGGCGCGGCGCAACGCGACCTTGGGCCGCAACGATTCGCCGGTCATGACCATGCGCGGCAATCGGCAGGTGGATCTTCGGGCGCGAAATCGGGGGCGAGTGGACCTTGCCGAGCGCGCGAACGGCTATGGCGTCGGGGGCTGTCCCCCGGGGCTGGCGAAGAAGCGGGTGCCCTGCATCCCGCCCGGCCAGGCGAGAAAGTTCGTCGGGCACCGAGTCGCGGCGCTTGGCGACCGCATCCGCCTTCGGGAAATCCCCAGGCAGCTTCGCTACGTCTATCGCGACACGCCGGATTACTATTACCGCTACGGCGACGGCTACGCCTATCGGGTGAATCGCCAGAGCCAGCTCATCAGCGCGCTGATGCCGCTGTTCGGGGCCGGTTACACGGCCGGACAGCCCTTCCCGTCGAGCTATCCCGCCTACGGGCTTCCGGCTGCTTACCAGCCGTTCTATCCGGCAACGCCCAATTACGACTACCGCTACGCCAACGGTTACGTTTACCAGGTGAACCCGTACACGGGGCTCATCGAGAACGTCGATCCGATGCTCGGCTATGGCTATGGATACGGGCAAATGATGCCAGCCGCCTATTCGGCCTATAACGTTCCGTACCAGTATCGCCCGGTCTATTACGACACCGCCGACAGCTATTATCGCTATGCGCCGGGGGCGATTTACCAGGTCGATCCGCAGACGAGCCTGATCACCGCGGTTGCGGCGCTCCTCAGCCCGAACGCGCTGACTATCGGGCAGCCGCTTCCCACCGGCTACGGCGTCTACAACGTGCCCTACGGCTATCGATCGACCTACTATGATACCCCGGAGGCATGGTACCGCTATTCAAACGGCAACATTTACCGGGTCGACCCCACCACGCAGCTGGTAAGCGCGATCGTCGCCTCCGTGCTGACCTGATCGCGTCGATGGATCGTAAACGGCCCCGCAAGCGTTGCGGGGCCGTCTCGTTGTCGAAGGGAGAATATCCGCATGTTGAAGACACTGCCCCTGTGCCTGTGCGCGGCGGCGCTTTCGCTTGCCGGCTGCAACCAGTCCGCCGGCGGCAACAATTCGGCGTCAGCGCAACCGGCCGACGGCAGCGATTCCGCCGGCAAGGAGACGATTGCGGCGACGATCGATCACAACGGCAAGTTCTACCAGGCGGCAAAGGCGGTCGGGCTCGACGCCACTCTCGACGGCCCGGGGCCGTACACGGTGCTCGTTCCCTCCGACGACGCGTTCAACCAGGCTGAAGGCGATGCGCTGAAAAACCCCAGCGATCCGAAAAACCGGGCCGAGATCACGCGCATCCTGACCTACCACATCCTCCCGGGGGTGATCCTTTCCGATGACATCTCCAAGGCCATCGATAACGGCGACGGGAAGGCCACGCTCGCGACGATGGGAGGCGAAACACTGACCGCAACCAACGACGGCGGGAAGATCGTCTTCACCGGCGGCGGCACCAGCAAGGCGACCGTCACCGGCGGCGACGTGAAGGCCTCCAACGGAGTGGTCCATCACATCGACTCGCTTCTCGTGCCGCCCAAAGCGGCCAGTTCGGGCCAGCAACAGGGCGGGCAGGGACAATAACGGCAATTTCGCGCACCTTCGCTCTGGCAAGGCGGCGAAGGCTCGTTATAACGGGGCGACCTTAAAGCTTCACGGGGGGCAGGGCGCGCGATGAAGGCCACGATTGAACGGGCGACACTCTTGAAGAGCCTCGGCCACGTCCAGTCGGTCGTGGAGCGGCGCAACACCATCCCCATCCTGTCCAACGTGCTGATCGAGGCGCGTGACGACAATTCCATCCGCCTGATGGCGACCGACCTCGACCTGCAGGTGGACGAGAGCGTCCCTGCCAATGTCGAGCAGGCGGGCGCGACCACGGTTCCGGCGCACACCTTGTTCGACATCGTCCGCAAGCTCCCCGAGGGAAGCCAGGTGGAGCTCAACGTCGCCGAGGGGAAAATGCACCTGTCGGCGGGCCGCTCGCGCTTTCACCTCTCGACGCTTCCACGCGACGATTTCCCGGTCATCTCCGAAGGCGAGCTTCCGACGAAGTTCGAGCTTCCGGCCGCGACCCTTCGCCAGCTGATCGACAAAACCCGCTTTGCCATCTCGAGCGAAGAAACGCGCTACTATCTGATGGGGATTTTCCTCCACGTCGCCGACGACCAGCTCAAGGCAGCGGCCACCGATGGCCATCGCCTGGCGCGCGTCGTCATCGACAAGCCCGACGGCGCCGACGGAATGCCGGACGTGATCGTGCCGCGAAAGTGCATTTCCGAACTTCGCAAGCTGCTTGAAGAGGTGGAGGGAACCGTCGAAGTGTCGCTGTCCGCGAGCAAGATTCGCTTCGGGCTGGGCAGCGCCGTGCTGACGAGCAAACTGATCGACGGGACGTTCCCCGACTACAACCGCGTTATCCCCACCGGTAACGACAAGCTTCTCAAGCTCGACCCGAAGACCTTCGCGTCGGGCGTCGACCGCGTGTCGACCATCGCCAGTGAGAAAACCCGCGCGGTCAAGATGAGCCTCGACCGCGACAAGGTGACCTTGTCTGTGACCTCGCCCGAAAGCGGGACAGCCACCGAGGAGCTTCCCGCCGACTATGGTTCCGACACGCTGGAGATCGGCTTCAACGCCAAATATCTCCTCGACATCCTCGCGGAGATCGAGAGCGACACGGTCGAAGTCCATCTCGCCGATGCGGCCGCGCCGACGCTGCTGCGCGAAAATGACAATTCCAACGCGCTCTACGTCCTCATGCCGATGCGGGTGTGAGCGCCGGCCGTAGCTCGTCGGAGCGTTAGCGAGCGCAGCTTAGGGGAGGGACGCCGAACACGCGGCGCGCCTGCTGCGAAGCGGACACGGCTGACACACGCCCTCCCGGGTTGCTTGTGCGCCACACTCCTCGCAATGACGGGGCCGTGGCCGCCGTCTCCCGCCTCGCACTCACCGAGTTCCGCTCCTACGCTGATGCGTTGATCGAGCCGGGCCCGGAATTCGTCCTCCTTTATGGCGAGAATGGCGCCGGCAAGACTAACTTGCTCGAAGCCGTGTCGCTGCTGTCTCCGGGCCGAGGTATCCGCAGCGCCGCGCTTTCCGACATGGCGCGCAAAGGCGGCCCCGGCGGTTTCGCGGTCGCGGCCAGGCTGGACGATCTCGACGTGGGGACGGGGGCTGTCGCCATCGCGCCCGACCGGCGGCAAGTGCGAATCAACGGCGCGCCCGCGTCGGCCAATTCGCTCGGCGAATGGCTGTCGGTGCTGTGGCTCACCCCCGCGATGGACCGGCTGTTCACCGGGCCGGCGGGCGACCGGCGCCGCTTCCTGGACCGCCTGGTGCTGGCGCTGGAGCCCGGCCACGCCCGCCACGCCTCCCGCTATGAGGCGGCCATGCGCTCGCGCAACAAGTTGCTGGCCGAACCGGGGGGCGGAGATCCCGCCTGGCTCGACGGCCTGGAAGCGCAGATGGCCGAACACGGCGCAGCGATAGCGGATGCCCGCCACCGCACGGTGAGCGCGCTCGACGAGCGAGCGCGCGAGGCACCCGACGACCGCTTCGCACGAGCGGTGCTGGCGCTCGACGGCTGGAGCGGTGGCGACCTGGCGAGCGAGCTACGCTCCGGCCGCGCGCGAGACTCGGCGGCGGGACGGACGCTGACCGGTCCGCACCGGCAGGATCTCCACGTGACGCATCGCTCGAAGCAGATGCCGGCCGCGCAATCCTCGACCGGCGAGCAGAAGGCGCTCCTCCTCGGCCTCGTTCTCGCTCATGCGGAACTCGTCGCCGATCGCCGCGGACAGCCACCGATCCTCCTCCTCGACGAGGTCGCCGCCCATCTCGACCCGAAGCGGCGCGCCGCCCTGTTCGCCCGCCTCGAAGGGCGCGGCCAGGTGTGGATGACGGCGACCGAACCCGACTTGTTCGACGGCATCGGCGACGCCTCGCGATTTCACGTCCGTCCCGGAGAAATTGCCGCCGGTTGAGGCGCAGGTGGACTTTTAACCAGTCCGCCCTATATCGCACTGCAACACGAGGCGCTTTTGCAAGCGGCGTGATCGGTCAGCCCGCGAAGTGGCGACCGGCCCGCGTCTCGACCGTTTTGCTCTCCTATTCACGCGGGGCGCTTTTTTGACCCCCGCTCTTCCGGTCGCTTGCGGCCGGACGCTTTCATATTGGAATCAACCACATGTCATTTCACGACCTCGGCCTTTCGAGGCCGCTTCTCGATGCGCTCGCCGCGAAAAATTATTCGCAGGCGACGCCGATTCAGCACCAGGCCATTCCCACGGTCCTGACCGGCCGGGATCTGCTCGGAATCGCGCAGACGGGTACCGGCAAGACGGCGGCATTCATGCTTCCCTCGCTCGACCGCCTGGCCGCCGACCGACCCTATCTCCACCCCGGACAGATCCGGATGCTCGTTCTCGCGCCCACGCGTGAGCTCGCGTCCCAGATCGCGACCAGCGCCAAGGCCTATGGCCGCTTCATGAAGCTGAGCGTTGGCGTGATCTTCGGCGGCGTCTCGAACCACAAGAGCGTGCGCGAAGTGTCTCGCGGGCTCGACGTCCTCGTCGCCACCCCCGGCCGGCTGCTCGACCTTGTCGATCAGCGCGCGCTCAGCCTTCGCGATCTCGAAATTCTCGTCCTCGACGAGGCCGACCAGATGCTCGATCTCGGCTTCATTCATGCCCTCAAGCGCATCGTCGCACTGGTCCCGAAGAAGCGGCAAACTTTGTTCTTCTCGGCAACCATGCCCAAGGCGATCAAGGAACTGGCCGACAAATATCTGACCGACCCGGCGGAAGTCTCCGTGACTCCCGTCGCGAGCACGGTCGAAAAGATCGAGCAGCGGCTCACCTTCGTGAACCAGCCGGAAAAGACCGCGCTCCTGATCCAACTCCTGCGCAGCGAGCCGGTCGAGCGGGCGCTGGTGTTCAGCCGGACGAAGCATGGCGCGGACAAGATCGTCCGCCTGCTTGAAGCGGCCGGGCATCCGGCAAGCGCCATCCACGGCAACAAGAGCCAGCCGCAGCGCGAGCGCGCTCTCGCCGGCTTTCGCTCGGGCGAGGTGAAGGTGCTTGTCGCGACCGACATCGCGGCCCGCGGGATCGACATCCCCGGCGTCAGCCACGTGATCAACTATGACCTTCCCGACGTGCCGGAGCAGTATGTTCACCGAATTGGGCGAACCGCCCGCGCCGGTGCCGACGGCGTTGCCATCGCCTTCTGCTCACCCGAAGAGCGGGGCAATCTGCGCGGCATCGAGCGGCTGACGAAGCAGAAGCTCGGCGTCGAGCCGCTGCCGGAGGACTTTGCATCGGCGGTGCAGGCGACGAAGGCGCTAAAGCCGGTGCGCACAAATGACGGCGGCCGTGGCGGACGCGGCTCGCGCGATCACCGCCCGAACCGTCACCAGGCGCACCGGCCCAAGTCGGCACGGCCGTCGGGGCAGCGCCGCCGCAACGGAAATCGCCGCCGAGCCGACGGCTGACCTGCGGGAGCAGATGGCGTCCGTGTCGACGCACTCCTGACGACTACCTCTCGAAGCGTTGCAGCTGCTTATTTCCGGGGCAAGACAGAGATTCTGACACGAAACGCCTCGTCCGAGCCGCCGGGCATAAGCTGAAAGACGTTCAGTTTGTAATTTGCCTGCCGTGTCGTGAAATCGAATTTGTCGGTGGCATCGCTTACGCCGGCAATGGACATTGCAACGTTGTCGCCTTGAAGCAGTCGAACATTCGCTTTCTGGCCCTTCGCGACGTCTATCGAAAAGCAGACGATTGCTGGATCGGCGTCGTTTCTCGAGAACGCCGGAGCAATTCCTGTCACCGTCGCTGACGTAGCCCCTCGTTCAAATCGGACAGGGGAGCAGTTGTTTTTCGCCACAGCGCCCGCTGGCGAGACCAGCAGGCAGAGGAGCGCGACGGATTTTGACTGCCAGTTGGACAATCTCCGTCGGATGAACTTTCGAGTCATCATTTCACCTGTTTCCGACGCCCTCTCTGCGTCAGCCGCTAGCCAGTCAATAAACAGCAATCTCTGAACATGAATAACTAGATGAAACTATACACGATTCGTGGTTTTTAGTCATTGGTGCTACATTTGATGTTTAAACAGTCTCCAATCGCAACTGGTTCTGCATAAACGGAGAATGATTGCGTTGTGACTCGCTCCAGACACATTGTTCTCCTTGCCTGGTTCGCCGGATTACCTGTTTCTGCTTGCAATAATTCCGAAAGTGCAAGCGCAGGCAAGACGGAAGCATCGGCGTTCGAAGAAAGCACACCAGGCGCAATTGCGAGCAGCGGCGAGAGAGTGGCTGCAGAAGGATTGGAATCGGGGATTTCGCTTTGGGGTGTTCGGCAGGGCATGACGCTCTCGGAGGCCCAAGCTGCCCTGCAAAAGCACGGAATATCATCGTCCCTGAGCTGGGAAGATCGTCCGGCAGACGAGTGGAACATCTTCGGGGGCAAGGGGCCGGAGCGGCTGCGCTACAAATTTCTGACGGGCCGGCGAGATCGCCCCGACAGCAACGGGCCGATAGCTGTGAAACTGCTGATTGCCGGCGTCTACGAGAATGGAAAATTCGTTTCCGGCGAGGTTGTCCGCATCGAAAGCCAGGGCGGCTTCAAGGGCGGTTCGAGCGAAGCCAGCCTGGCCAACGCGCAAAAACGCTTCGGACCGCTCGCGGAAGTGACGAATACGCCAGCAGCTCACGAATTCGCCCGCGTCCTCAAACCGAACGGCGAGGAAATGGCAGCCGATGACCCCTATTTCGGAGGCTGCTCGTTCGGAATGAGGTCGCTGAGGTTCAAGAAAGATTTCCTTGCGAACTGCGGCCTCACGATTTTCTATTTCCCCAAGCCCGACCGCATCATCCTCATGGATCAGGTTAAGGCGTACCGCCGCATTATGGAGATTGCCGAAGCCGCCTCCGATCCGGCACCGGCATCGAGTGATCCGACGCCGTCAGACTGCGGACTGGAGCCACGGCCGACCCACCCCAATGGCGATTGGGTAGCCTGCTACGGAGAGCTAGAATATCGCTCTCCATCCGGCAGCTCCGGCGATTACATAAATTGCCCGATCGCCCTGGCAGCGGCCGAGGGCCAGCTGCTCGCCGGGTCGCCACCGGCGGCCGTGACGGAAGCGCGCAAGAAAGCTTGGGCGACGTGCCTCGAGAGCGAGGGTTACGAGCGGACGTCACCGACGCGATAATCACCAGCGAAGCCGCGTCTAGTTGCCCATTGTGAGCGCTTTCCCACCCCAATCTGCCACGGCCCTTTTGACCTAGTGCGCGGGCGTCAACACCGTCCCGCATCTACGCAGGCACAAAAACCAGGGAACGACCGCCGGCTCTCACTCGCGCACGTACGCACGCGCGCGCACGCGTGACTTCCGAGCAGAAACCCCTATATCTGGCCTATGGCAACAGACCCCAACCAGAACAGCTACGGCGCCGAATCGATCAAGGTCCTCAAGGGCCTCGACGCGGTCCGCAAACGGCCCGGAATGTACATCGGCGACACCGACGACGGATCGGGTCTCCATCACATGGTGTTCGAGGTCTCCGACAATGCCATCGACGAGGCGCTGGCCGGACACTGCGACAAGGTGCTCGTAACGCTGAACCCCGACGGATCGGTCTCGGTCGAGGATAACGGGCGCGGAATTCCGGTCGATATCCACAAGGAGGAAGGGGTTTCCGCTGCCGAGGTCATCATGACCCAGCTTCACGCCGGGGGTAAGTTCGACAATACCTCCGACGAAAATGCCTACAAGGTCTCCGGCGGCCTCCACGGCGTCGGAGTCAGCGTCGTCAACGCGCTTTCCGAATGGCTCGAGCTCACCGTCTGGCGCGACGGCAAGGAGTATTTCGTTCGCTTTCGCAACGGCGTCGTCGAAGCGCCGCTCAAGGAAATCGGCAAGACCGACAAGCGCGGCACCCGCGTGACTTTCCTCCCCAGTCCCCAAACGTTCAAGATCACCGACTTCGACTTCGACCTTCTCGAGCATCGCTTTCGCGAGCTCGCCTTTCTCAATTCCGGGGTCCGGCTGGTCCTCGCCGACGCACGCCACGACGAGCCCAAGAGCGTCGAGATGTTCTACGAAGGCGGGATTGCCGCCTTCGTCCAGTATCTCGACCGCGCCAAGACGGCCCTGATACCCGATCCGATCTCGGTCACTGGCCAGCGCGACGACATCGGCATCGAAGTCGCGATGGAGTGGAATGACAGCTATTACGAAAACGTCCTCTGCTTCACGAACAACATTCCGCAGCGCGACGGCGGTACGCACCTCGCCGCTTTCCGCGCGGCGCTGACCCGCACTCTCAACAGTTACGCCGACAAGTCCGGTATCCTGAAAAAGGAGAAGGTCGGCCTCACCGGCGAGGACATGCGCGAAGGCCTGACGGCAATCGTCTCGGTCAAGCTGCCCGACCCCAAGTTCGGCTCGCAGACCAAGGACAAGTTGGTCAGCTCCGAGGTCCGCCAGCCTCTGGAAAGCCTGATGGCCGACAAACTCGCCGAATGGCTCGAGGAAAATCCTGCGCACGCGCGGACGATCATCCAGAAGATCATCGATGCCGCGGCCGCTCGCGAAGCGGCGCGCAAGGCGCGCGAGGCCAGCCGCAAGTCGGTGATGGGGATCGCCTCGCTTCCGGGCAAGCTGGCCGACTGCCAGGAAAAGGACCCGGCACTTTCGGAGCTGTTCCTCGTCGAGGGCGACAGCGCCGGCGGCTCGGCCAAGCAGGGCCGCAACCGGCACAATCAGGCGATCCTGCCGTTGAAGGGCAAGATCCTGAACGTCGAGCGAGCGCGCTTCGACAGAATGCTCGGGTCGAAGGAGATCGGCACGATCATTCAGGCGCTCGGCACGTCCATCGGCCGCGAGGAATTCAACCTCGACAAGCTTCGCTATCACAAGATCGTCATCATGACGGACGCCGATGTCGACGGCGCCCATATCCGCACGTTGTTGCTGACCTTCTTCTACCGGCAGATGCCGGAGCTGATCGAAGGCGGCCACCTCTTCATCGCCCAGCCGCCGCTTTACAAGGTCGCCCGAGGGCGCTCCGAAGTTTATCTCAAGGATGACGCCGCGCTCGACGAATATCTCGTCAATGCCGGGCTCGACGGACTCATCCTCGAAACCGCGGAGGGGCCGCGGACCGGCGCCGACCTGAAGAGCCTTGTCGATCACGCGCGTCGCGTGCGGACGCTGATGCGCTATGCGCCGCGCAAGTACGACCCGGCGCTTGTCGAAGCGCTGGCCGTGAATGGCGCGCTCAAACCGGACCTCAACGCGCACGGGCGCGAGCAGGCGGTCGGCGCGGTGGCCAAGTGGCTCGGCGCTGGCGACACGGAGGCCAGGTGGTCGGGCGAAGTTGGCCAGGACGGGGGCTACGTTCTTCGCCGCCTGTGGCGCGGCGTGACCGACGCCTATCTGATCGAAGCCGCATTCCTTGCGTCCGCCGAGGCTCGCAAGCTTCACAGCCTGCTTGCCGAGCAGCCCGCGGTTTATAGCCAGCCGTCGCGGCTCCTGACCGTAAAGAAGGGCGCGGCGATCACCGAAGAGCAGAAGCCGGAGCCGATAGAAGGCGCCGATTCCAACGAGCAGCCGACCCCGAGTGACACCGACAAGACGGCCATTCCCGTCACTCGCCCGTCGGAGCTTCTCGACGCGGTGCTCGCCGCCGGGCGCAAGGGGCTCTCGATCCAACGCTACAAGGGGCTCGGCGAGATGAACGCGGAGCAGCTCTGGGAGACGACGCTCGATCCGTCGAACCGCTCTCTGCTTCGGGTCGAGATCGCCCAGGCCGACGTCGCCGACGAAATCTTCACTCGCCTGATGGGTGATATCGTCGAGCCGCGACGCGAGTTCATTCAGGAGAACGCGCTCAGCGTCGCGAATCTCGACGTTTGAGGAACTGCTGCGGACACGCGGGGTTGCCGCTGGAGTGACGAGTCGCACACTCACCGTCGCCAGCTACAACATGCGCAAGGCCATCGGGACGGATCGCCGCCGCGATCCGCGCCGGGTGCTCGGCGTTCTCAAGGAAATTCACGCCGACATTGTCGCGCTCCAGGAGGCGGACAAGAGGTTCGGCGGCCGGGCCTCCGCGGTTCCGCACGAGCTGATCGACGCGCACGGCCTCTACAAGCCGGTACCGCTTGGCGTGCGTCACAAGAGGCCGCTCGAAAAGGCACGCCGGCACGCGGAGCGGTTCTTGAACGTCGATACCCGCAACATCGGCTGGCACGGCAACGCTCTCCTGGTGAAACATGACGTTGGGATTCTCGACTGGGCGGCGCTGCAGCTCCCGATGTTGGAACCGCGCGGCGCCGTGATGGCGGAATTGCTGGTCGACGGCGACAAGCCGCTCCGGGTCGTCGGCATGCATCTCGACCTTTCCGGCCTATGGCGAAGGCGGCAGATGCAGGCGATTTTCCAAGCCATTGCCGAGCGCCCTCACAAGATGCCGACGATCCTGATGGGCGACACGAATGAATGGCGGACGGCGGGCGGTTTCCTCAAGCACCTGCCGCCCGGCTATCGAGTCGCACCGACCGGGCCGAGCTTTCATTCCCGCCATCCGCTGGCGCCGCTCGACCGAATCATCGTCGAAGGAATGCGGGTCGATGCGGCCGGAGTTCACATGAGCCCGGCGGCGCGCTGCGCTTCGGATCATTTGCCGATCTGGGCACGTCTGACGCTCTAGGCGGCTTCAGCCGAGGCTGGCGATTTTCCGCTGCCGGCGGCGCTGGACCGAGGAGCCGATGCCCATCGATTCGCGATATTTCACCACGGTCCGACGAGCGCAGTCGAAGCCGCGCGTCTTGAGAAGTCCAGCGATCGCGTCGTCGCTCAGTATCTCGTCCTCGTGCTCTATAATGTCGCGAATAGCCGTTTTGACCGCTTCAGCCGATCCGCCTTCACCGTCGCCGTCGGTGGACGCAACGCCGGACCCGAAGAAATACTTCAGCTCGAAAAGGCCCCGGTCGCACAGCAGATACTTGTTCGACGTGACCCGGCTGACGGTCGATTCGTGCATCTCGATCGCGTCCGCCACCTGCCGAAGGGTGAGCGGCTTGAGCGCTTCCGGACCGCGCTCGAAAAAGGCGTCCTGCGTCTTCACGATCTCGGACACGACCTTGACGATCGTCCGGGCCCTCTGATCAAGGGCGCGTACCAGCCAATTGGCGCTTGCCAGGCATTCGCTCAGCCACGCCTTGGAGGCTTTGTCCTGCGGGCCGGCCTTGAGCTCCTGATAGTAATGGCGGTTGACCAGGAGCCGGGGGAGGGCGGCGCTGTTCAGCTCGACCGAGAAGCCGGACCCTGTGCGGCGGACGAAGACGTCGGGCTGCGATTGCTCCGCGGGCCCGGATGAAAAGCGGCTGCCCGGCTTGGGATCGTAAGCGCGAAGCTCGGCGATCATGTCGGCGAGATCTTCGTCGTCGACCCCGCAAATTCGCTTGAGGTCGTTCGTGCGGCCTTTCGCAAGAAGATCGAGGTTGTCGATCAGCCGCGCCATCGCGGGGTCGTAGCGGTCTGCGGCTTTGGCCTGCAGCGCCAGACATTCCGCCAGGCTTCGCGCGCCGGACCCGGCGGGGTCGAGCTCCTGCACCAGCTTCAGCGCCGATTCCGCCTCCCTCGCCGACGCGCCGCTGTCGCGGGCGATATCTTCCAGCGACGCGGTGAGGTAGCCGTTGGCGTCAAGTTGCTGGACGATGATCTGCGCAAGGAGCGCCTGCGGCCCGGACGACCCGTGGAGCTGGGCAAGGAGATGCTCGGCAAGCGACGTTGCCGCTGCCTCCAGCCGGTCGAAATCGAATGCCTCGCCCGACGAGGAGGGCGCGGCCACGTCGGCGTAGCTGTCCGTTTCGAGCGCTTGTTCGGTGAAGTCGTAATCGAGCGGCCGCTCGTCCTCGCCGCCGCCGGCAATCAGCTCGTCGCTAAGCGACGGGGCGGCGACATCCTCACTGTCGTGATCGCTGCCCGGTTCGTCGTCCGACCCCGTCTCCAGAAGAGGATTCTTGGCGATTTCCTCCGCAATTGCAGACTCGAGCTCGACATTGCTCAGCGTCAGCAGCCGAATGGCCTGCGTCAGCTGTGGCGTCATGACCAGCTGTTGCGACTGTCGAAGCTGAATTTGCGGGCCGAGACCCACGTTAGGGCTCCGGTTGGTGGGCTGCGAGAGCCGTGACATGGCTCCTGCCGAATGAAGCACGAGGAGAAGCGCGAAAGCCGGGCCATGACGGCCCCGGCGGAGCGCTTCGACGACGAGATGCGTCGGCAGAGGCATGCCCTGCGGGTGGGACGCAAAAGCGCTCTGGCTCGCTCGCTCGCTCGCGAGATAGCCTCAGGCTATCCCCCTTCACTCCCTCACTACCAGAACACCTTTTCGTCACCATCACGACTTTCGCAGCCCCCCGACCGGAGCCCCTTCTCCTGACGCTTACAAGGCGAAGCTCTCGCCAAGGTACAGGCGACGGACCTCGCTGTCTGCAACAAGCGCCTCGGGCGTTCCCTGGAACAGCACCTGTCCGTCGTAGATGATGCAGGCGCGATCGACGATGTCGAGAGTCTCGCGCACGTTGTGATCGGTGATGAGCACGCCGATTTCGCGCTGCTTCAACTCGCGCACGAGTTCGCGAATGTCGGATATCGAAATGGGGTCGATCCCGGCGAACGGTTCGTCGAGAAGCATGATCGAAGGGTCCGCTGCAAGAGCCCGGGCGATTTCGCAGCGCCGCCGCTCGCCGCCCGAAAGCGCCATTGCGGGGCTGTCGCGAAGCCGCTCGAGACCGAATTCGTCGAGCAGCGTCTCAAGCCTGTCGCGACGAAGCTGCGGATCCCTCTCGCTGACTTCGAGGACGGAGAGGATGTTCTGCTCCACCGTCAGTCCGCGAAAGATCGAGGTTTCCTGCGGCAAATAGCCGAGCCCGAGGATGGCGCGCCGGTACATCGGCAAGTCGGTGATGTCCTGGCCGTCGAGGCATATGCGTCCAGCATCCGGCTTCACCAGTCCCATGACCGAATAGAAGCAGGTCGTTTTTCCGGCTCCGTTGGGGCCAAGCAGCCCGACCACTTCGCCGCGATGAACGCTGAGCGACACGTCGTGAAGGACAGCGCGCCGATCATAGGACTTGGCGATGGAGCGGACTTCGAGCCCGCACGCTTCTCCGGCGGCCTCCTCACCGGGCCTTTCGAGGACCGCCGCTTCGTTCATCGCGCCTAGTCGCCGCGCTTCGGGACGGTGAAGTGCCCGGTAACACGGCCTCCGCTTTGGGCCACGCCCGCCGGGCCGCCATCCACGACGGCGCGGCCGGAGGTGAGATCGATCACCAGTCGCGAGCCGATGATCTGGGAGCCGCCGCGATCGAGGTGGACGCTCCCAACCAGCGTGATGAGCTTGCGTTCGAGGTCATAGACCCCGAAATCGCCCCGCGCCGTTTCCGAGGGGCTTTTCACGACCACTCCGCCGCTGGCGTCGAGCCGCTGGATCTGAATTCCCCCCGCGCTTTGATAGGCGACCGTCAGCCGCGCCGTGTCGAGCGTCAGCTCGCCCTGGCGAACGTGGACATCGCCCGCGAAGATGGCCCTATCGGCACGGTCCTGAACCTCGATTCGGTCGGCGCTGACGTCCACAGGCGCGTTGGAGTCATGTCCCTTTAGCGCCGAAATCTGCCCCTGCGCGTCGGCGACGCCGGCCGCGCCGGCGAGGGCGGCGGCGAAGAAAACGAGGAGAGCGCGGTGCATATTGCTCATCTGACCGCGCCTTGGACTATTTTCAAGCGAGCGCCTTGATCCAAAGTCACCGTCCGCTGACCGAGATCGGCGCGAAGCCGGCCGGCACTGAACTGCCCGAGCTTCATTTCTCCCTGCACCCCGCCGCTGCCGGTGACCTCACGCCGATTGAGATCGACCTTCACGTCCCGAGTGCTCAGCCGATACCCTTCCGGTCCGGTGACCCGGATCGGCCCGACAACGTCGAGCAGGTGGCGGTCGAGATTGTAGCGGGCGACGTTCGCGACCAGGCTCACCGGCCCTTGCGGGAGCTGGAGCCGCGCGAGCATGCCCCTGATGTCGACGATCGGAACGTCGGAACTGCGCTGGATGGCCGATTGCGCGACGATTTCGAACGGCCGCCCGCTGTTGTCCTCGCCCTTGTACCGGGCCACATCCACGCGCATCCGCTCGGGCGCATTCTCGACCTTGTTCTTGTCGAGAATGAAGCTGACGTCGCCGCTTCGATCGAGCGGAGCAAGCGCGAGGAAGGCGACCAGCACCCCGACCGCCGATGGAAGGGCGATCTTCGCGATTCGAACGACTCGGTCGTGCTTGCTGCCGGGGACAGCCCATTCGTGCCTGGCACCGCGCGGCTGGTCGGCGGCCTCAGGCATAAGCGCAATCCGGGCTATCCATCATGGGCGAAGATATCCTTGTCCGCCCAGCCGGCGATGTCGAGAAGGGCGCGATAGGGAAGGAAGTCGAAGCAACCCTGGGCGAGCGCGACCCGGTTCTCGCGCTCGAGTCGCTGATCGAGCTTAGCCTTGAGCGAATGGAGGTAGCGAACGTCGCTGGCTGCATATTCGCGCTGCGCCTCGCTGATTTCCGGTGCGCCCCAGTCGCTCGTCTGCTGCTGCTTCGACAGGTCCTGCCCGAGGAGTTCCTTGACCAGGTCCTTGAGCCCGTGGCGGTCGGTATAGGTGCGCACGAGGCGCGATGCGGTGCGCGTGCAATAGACCGGGCCCGCGACGATGCCGAGGTACTTGCTCATGATGGCGACGTCGAAGCGAGCGAAATGGTAGAGTTTCAGCCGGTCGGGATCTGAAAGAAGCGCCTTCAGGCGAGGGGCCGAATAGTCGCTGTCGACCGCGAATCGGACCAGGTGCTCGTCGTCACCGCCGTCCGACAGCTGCACGAGGCACAGCCGGTCGCGCCCGGGAATCAGGCCCATCGCCTCGGTATCGACAGCGATCGGACCATCCGCGAACTGGACATCTTCCGGCAGGTCTTCCTCGTGGAAATGGATCGTCATCTAATCACCTCGTTGTGGCGCTGAACGCGCGCAGTACAGAAGAATCGGGCACTCGCGAGGGCCATAGCAGCGACAGCCCAATCGAATCACTAGAGCGGGCCGCATTTTTCATGTAAGACTGTGGACGGTGTGTGGAAAAAATGCACCGAGAACCGGTAGCGCCGTGGATGCCCAGCGCGTTGGTTGTAGTGGATTGGGGCACAAGGATATTTGACGGGCATGGGTTTCGACAGAGGGCGTAAGGGCGACCGCGGAGGTCGCGGAAGAGACAAGCGCGACGGATTCTTCGAGGAGAGCTTTAGCGACCGCGGCGGATTCGAGGATCGCGGGGGATTCGGCGGCGGAAACAGGAATTTCGGCGACCGGGGCGGATTCGGCGGCGGCGATCGCGGCGGATTCGGCGGCGGTGATCGCGGCGGCGGATTCGGTGGCGGCGGCGGCGGCGGCGGTGGATTCCGCGGCGGCGGCGGCATGCCTCCGCAGGTCGTTGGCGAAGGCAAGGGCGTCGTGAAGTTCTTTAACCCGCAGAAGGGTTTCGGCTTCATCGTCCGGGACGATGGCGGCGAAGACGTGTTCGTTCACATCTCGGCTGTCGAGCAGGCCGGCTTGACCGACCTCGCCGACGGGCAGCCGCTCGAGTTCACATTGGTGGACCGCGGCGGCCGGGTTTCGGCCACCAACCTGCGAATCGATGGCGAGCCGATGCCGGTGGAACGCGGCGGGGGCGGCGCCGATCGCGGCGGTCCGCAGCGCCAGCTGACGGGCGAAAAGGCCCAGGGCACGGTCAAGTTCTTCAACGCGATGAAAGGCTTTGGCTTCATCCAGCGCGATGACGGCCAGCCTGACGCATTTGTTCACATTTCGGCGGTTGAGCGCGCGGGTATGCCGACGCTCAACGAGGGCGACCGCCTCGCATTCGAACTCGAGGTCGATCGCCGCGGCAAATATGCCGCCGTAAATCTCCAGCCTATCGGTTGATCCCACCCACCGCACCGATAGGTAGAAGCGCCCGTCCGGTCACAAGCCGGGCGGGCGTTTCCGTAAGTCGGGCAGGTCAGAGCGCGTTGGCGTAGAAGCGCGCGAGATCGGCCTTCAGCTGTGCGGCCGACTCCGGGTCCGTGTACATCATGTGACCCGCCGGATAATATTCATACCGGATGTTGGACTGCAGCTGCGGCTCGAGCGCGAGATGCTCGAACTCGTACTCGGCGCCGTGGAACGGCGTCGCCAGGTCGTAATAACCGTTCACCGAAAGCACCTTCATCCGCGGGTTCTGGCGCATCGCATTGGCCAGATCGACGCTGGTGTCGGCGATCTGCTGGTCGCCGTCCGGGCCTTTGTGCGTGAAGTCCCAGCCCTCCTTGCTGCCGTAGATCGCGCCGTAGTTGTTGGGCCGGTAAACCAGCTTGGTGTCGTAGCCGAGGTCGCGGAAAAGATAGTCGTGAAGGGCTCCGACGAAGGCGCCTGTAATTGCACTTCCCTGCGGATCGTAGTCCGTGCCCTCGCCGACGTTGTTGGGCTCGGTCCCTACGTAGCGCGAGTCGATCCGGCCGATGATCTGGTGGCGGTCGCGAAGCAGCTCGCGGCGGAAATGGTCGGGATCGACCCGAAGGTGGGAGCGCAGAATGTAGTCGGGCGAAAGTCCGGTCAGCTGCGCCATTTGCTGCGCGATCGACTGGGCTTCCGAATCGCTGATCAGATTACCCTTCTGGAGCGCGAGCGTGTACGGCCCGCTGGCGAAATCGCGAGCCTGCTGGATGAATTGCTCGAGCGGCGGCTTGTTCGCGATTTTCCCGTGGTACCAGGCGTCGGCCGCATAGGTCGGGAGGAAATCGATCAGCGCCTGGTCGCCCTGGAAGTCGGCGAAATTGAACACCGTCGAGACGAAGGTGATTCCGTTCAGCTGGACGCCCTGTTCCAGGAGCTTGTCCGAGAGCCCGGCGGCACGCGTGGTCCCGTAGCTCTCGCCGATGATGAACTTGGGGCTGTTCCAGCGATTGTACTTGGTCAGGTAGCGCTGGATGGTCCGGCTGAACGCGTCGAGATCCTTATCGACTCCGAAGAAGTCCTTCGGCTCCGCCTTGCCCAGCGGCCGCGACAGGCCCGTCGTCGGGGCGTCGATGAACACCAGGTCCGTGACGTCGAGGAGGGTGTCGGGATTCGCGACGTAGCGGAACGGCGGCCCGGGAATCGTTTCAGGAACAGAGGCGTCGACCTTCATCGGGCCGAACGAGCCCATGTGAAGCCACATCGTTGACGAGCCGGGTCCGCCGTTGAACAGGAAGGTGACCGGGCGCGGCGTTCGCGAGGGAACCGTGTAGGCGACGTAGAACATGCTGGCCGTTGGTTCGCCGGCGTCGTTGTGAATCGTCAGGTGCCCGGGCGTGACAGTGTAGCCCAGGGTGTGGCCGTGCAGTGAAATGGACCGCTTTACTGGCTGCGCGTCTTCCTCGACGCTGGCTTTCACCTGGTCGGGATTGGGCTTTGCGGCGTCGGACTTCGCTTCCTTCGACGGCGCGTCTCCGGCCGGGGTGTCCTGGGCAGCAGCCGCGCTGGTGAGCGCGAGTGCGATTGCAAATAAGGATGTGCGGATCATTCGGCACCTTTCATCGGGATTGGATTGCCCTCGACCATGACATAGTCGACGTGCTGGACAGCCGTCGGATCCACGAGCGGGTCTCCTGTGACTGCAATGAGGTCGGCGGACTTGCCCGGCTCCAGCGTGCCGGTGACGTTGGACAGGTCCATGAGGTCAGGGCCGCCCTTGGTCGCGGCGATGAGCGCGTCGCGCGGAGTCATTCCGCCCTTCGTGACCATTAGCGCCAGTTCCTTGTTGGCCTCGGTATGCGGCGCGACCGCGGAGTCGGTTCCGAGCGCGATCTTCACTCCGTTTCGATAGGCGAGGTTGAGCCCCTTGCCCCAGACGCCGAGAGTCTCACGGGTCTTCTTTTCCATTTCAGGCGTCAGCTTGCCGGTGCCAAGCAGCCGCTCGACTCCGCTGAAGGCGAGCAGCGTTGCCGAATAATAGGTGCCGTGCGCCTTCATCGCCTTGGCTCCGGCCTCGTCGAGGAAGGTGCCATGCTCGATGGAATCGATTCCGGCGTTGGTGGCCGCAAGAATACCCTTGGCCCCGTGCGCGTGGGCGGCAGTCTTCAGGTGCATGGCATGGGCCATGTCGATGATGCCCTTCAGCTCGGCGTCGGTGAAATGCTGGTCCAGGCCCATCGCCCCCGGATCGAGAACGCCGCCAGTGGCCATGATCTTGATGACGTCCACTCCCGCCGCGGCGAGCTGGCGAACCACCTTCTGGCATTCCTCGACGCCGGTGCAGACCGACGGATTGAGATTGGCCTCGTTAACGGCGGCTGCGAGCTCCGGCGGCAGCCCGGTTGCCGCATCGGCATGGCCGCCGATGATCGACAAAGGCGCTCCGGAAACCTTGATCCTGGGGCCGGGAAAGCGGCCTTCGGACACGGCGTCGCGAACGGCGATCACGGCACTCGTTTCGCCGCCCAGGTCGCGCACGGTGGTGAAGCCGGCACGCGCCATTTCGAGCGCATGAGTGAGCCCGACGGTTGCCGCATAGGGGACCGAATATTTCTTGGTGAAGCCGGCATACCATGGCTCGCCGGCGGTTCCGGTCAGGTGGACGTGAACGTCCGTCATGCCGGGCATGACCGTCCTGGAACGTTCGTCGACGACGACGGCACCCTGCGGCGCGGTGAAGCCGCTCTCGATACGGGCGATGCGGCCATTCTCGACGATTACGGTCGACGGTCCGCGCTCGGGCTGTGCGGCATCGACGATCAGGTGTCCGGCCTGGATTGCATAGGTCTGTGCGGTAGCGGCGGCGCTTGTCAGCATTGCCGCCACGGCAACGATTGTCTTGAGCATGTGCGGCAGTCCCCTCTCCGGTGCGGAACGGTAGCGCCACCGAAATGAGTTTCAAGTCACCATCGACTTCAGGGTCGCCACTCTGTCGGCCTCAGCCGCCGGTTTGTCGATCCGAAGGCGGCTGATCCTCGGGAAGCGCATTGCCAGGCCGGACTTGTGCCTGCTGCTGGTGTGGATGGAATCGAAGGCGACTTCCAGGACCAGGCTCTTTTCGACCTCGCGGACCGGACCGAAGCGTTCGGTCGTATGGTTGCGGACCCAGCGGTCGATCCATTTCAGCTCCTCGTCGGTGAAGCCGAAATAGGCTTTGCCGACCGGAAGCAATTCGCCCTCCTCGCCCCAACAGCCGAAGGTGTAGTCGGAATAATAGCTCGATCGCTTCCCCGACCCGCGCTGAGCGTACATCAGGATGCAGTCGGCGGTCAGCGGATCGCGCTTCCACTTGTACCAGAGACCCACCCGCCGGCCCGGCACGTAGGGGCTGTCGCGGCGCTTGAGCATCACGCCCTCGATGGCGGCGTCGCGGGCGCCGGAGCGTATGTCCGCAAGCTGGTCGAACGTCTTCGCCTCGATGAGCCTCGACAGGTCGAACCGCTCCGGATCCAGCTTGGGGACGAAGCTCTCAAGGCGTGCCCGCCGCTCGATCCACGGCAGGCCGCGCAGGTCTTCGCTGCCATCGAACAATATGTCGTAGAGGCGGACGAATGCCGGATAGTCGGCGCGCATCTTGCTGCTCACCCGCTTCCGCCCGAGCCTTTGCTGGAGCGCGTTGAACGACGCTGCCGCACCGCCGTGGAGGTCGGCACTCCCCTGGTCGGAGCCTCGAACGAGAAGCTCGCCGTCGAGAACGCCCTCGCTGTCGAAGGCTTCGGCGATATCGGGAAAGCTGCCGGAAATCTCGTCGCCCGTGCGGCTGTAGAGTCGCGTTTCTCCGGCGGTTCGAACCAGCTGGACCCGTATTCCGTCCCACTTCCACTCGGCTGCGAACTCGTCCAGCGAGACCTCGCTCTCGCCAAGGGGGTGGGCGAGCATGAAGGGCCGGAACACCGGCACGTCCCGAGGCGTCGGCTGCGGCCCACGGCCTTCGCCCCAGGCGAACAGCTCTCTGTAGGGCGGGGCCAGACCGTGCCAGACTTCCTCGACGGCATCGACGTCGATCTCGAACGCATCGGCAAGCGCCTGCTTTGCGAGCCGCGCCGACACGCCGACCCGAAGGTTTCCGGTCGCCAGCTTGAGAAGCGCGAATCGGCCCGACGAATCGAGATGATCGAGCATCTCGGCAAGCACTTGCGGCGCGTTCACCTTTCCCGCGCCGGCAAGCCGCTCCACTGCGTCGGCGATCGACAAGGTGCCGTCGTCCAGCTCTGGCTCGCCGCCCGGCGTCGGCCACAGCAGCGAAACCGTCTCGGCCATGTCGCCGACGTAGTCGCGGCTCATGTACAACAATGTGGGATCTACGCGCTCCTCGGCAACGGCGCGAACCGCGGCACTCTTTACGGCAGGAATGCTCAGCGAGCCGGTGAGAGCGGCCAGTGCGATCCCGCGGTCGGGATCCGCGGTTTCGCGCAGGTAATCGCCGATGAGCTTCAGCTTCGTGTTGCGTGACCTCGTGAAGGCGAGGTCATCGAGAAGTTGGGAGAAAGCACGCACGGCCCCGCAACGAACTGCGCGTTCAACGGGTTGCGCCGAAGCGGTTAGCTCTGCGCTTGCCTTGACAGCGGGTCCGCTTCGAGCCATGTGCCGGCGCACCGAGCGGCGCGTTAAGTGCCGCTTTTCTTCTTTTCGTTGGGACAATTGCGATGGCCAAGCCGGCAACCGTCAAGATCAAGCTCGTGAGCAGCGCCGATACCGGTTTCTTCTACGTGACGAAGAAGAACCCGCGCACCCAGACGGAGAAGCTCAGCTTCCGCAAGTACGATCCCGTCGCTCGCAAGCACGTCGAGTTCAAGGAAGCGAAGATCAAGTAGCTTCCGGGGCGGGCGCTTTCCTGCTCGCTTCTTCGATTCCCAGTAGCTCGTTCACCTGCGCAACGAACCTGGACACCGAAATCGGTTTCGAAACATAGGCCTGCGCCCCGGCCGCGCGAATCCTTTCCTCGTCGCTTGCTGCCGCGTAGGCGGTGACCGCCATGATCGGCACGTCCTTGAGCCCTTTCTCCTGGCGAATCAGGCGAATGAGCTCGAGCCCGCTGACATGCGGCAGCTGGATGTCCGTGATGACCAGGTCCGGAGCGAAATCGCGCGCCTGGTCGAGCGCGAATCGTCCGTCCGTTACCGGACGTGCCTCGTGACCATGCGCGGACAGCAAATCGCAGAACAATTTGACGTTCAGCGCATTGTCTTCGACGATAAGAATTCTTGCCAATCGGGCACTCCGCACTTTCACTTGCGACATTAGGCTATGGGCGATGACACGCCAACTGATCCGCACGCTCTGGCGCTGATGGCGCTGGGGGCGGCTGTGTCCGACGAACGGCGGGCCCGACGGTTCCTCGACCTGACCGGAATCGGGACAGACGAACTCCGGGCGCGAGCGGCCGATTTGGAACTCCTGGTGGCGCTGATCCGCTTCCTCGAAGCCTACGAGCCGGACCTGCTCGCCGTTGCGCAACAGCTGGAGGTTGCGCCAGAGGCGCTGGTACAGGCGCGGCAACAACTCGAGGAGCAACAATGACCAAGACCATCCTGATTACCGGAGCCACTGCTGGAATCGGCGAAGCGAGCGCGCGCAAATTCGCGTCCGGAGGGTGGAACGTGATCGGGACCGGGCGAAGGGGCGAGAGGCTCAAGAGCCTGTCCGCGGAGCTCGGCGACTGTTTTCTTCCCCTCGAGATCGACATGCGCGACACGAAATCCGTCGAATCGCTGGCGGCGCTCTCTTCCCCGTGGAACGCAATCGACCTGCTGTTGAACAATGCCGGGCTTGCCCCGCCGACCGACCCGCTGCCCGAGACGGACTGGGAGCTGATCGAGACCGTGGTCGAGACCAACGTCACCGGACTGGTCGCGCTCACCCGGGCTCTCCTTCCCACGCTGACCGAGCGTAAGGGGGCGATCGTCAACCTGTCGTCGGTCGCGGCCACCTATCCATACAAGGGCGGTGCGGTCTACGCCGGGACCAAGGCCTTCGTTCGCCAGTTCTCGCTCGACCTGAGGTGCGACCTCGCCGGGACCGGCGTGCGCGTGACGTCGATCGAGCCGGGAATGATCGAGACCGAGTTCACCATCGTTCGCACCGGCGGTGACAAGGCGGCGTCGGACGCGCTTTACGCGAACATGGACCCGATGACCGCCGACGACATCGCCGAAACGGTGTGGTGGGTCGCCAACCTGCCGAAGCACGTTAACGTCAACACTCTCGAGCTGATGCCGACGAGCCAGAGCTTCGGCGGCTTTACGGTCTCGCGGAAAGGTTGATTTGAGCAGCCCAACAGGTCAGGAGCCCCCGATGAGCATCGACCAGCGCCTGCAAGACCTTGGCATCACCCTTCCCGAAGCCGCCGCGCCCGTGGCCTCCTATGTGCCGGCCGTCGAAAGCGGTGGGCTGCTCCACATCTCCGGTCAGATCAGCTTCAGGGAAGACGGAAGCCTGATCCTCGGCCGGCTCGGCGACGACATGGACCTGGAGCACGGAAAAGAGGCGGCGCGGCGCTGCGCCATCATGCTCCTGGCGCAAATGAAGACGGCGCTGGGATCGCTCGACAGGGTCGATCGGATCGTGAAGCTCGGCGTATTCGTGAACAGCGCGCCCTCGTTCACCGACCAGCCCAAGGTCGCGAACGGTGCGTCGGAGCTGATGCAGGACGTGTTTGGCGAGGCCGGGCGCCACGCGCGAAGCGCCGTCGGAGTCGCCGTTCTCCCGCTCGGAGTGGCCGTCGAAGTGGACGCGATTGTCGCGGTGAAGGCTTGAGTTCAGCCGCGCTGCTATAACGGCGGCGCATGGCCGACCGCGAATCGGAAATTCTCGCACGTATTGCGCCGGGCGTAAGCGCGCTCGACGCGGCCGAATGGGACCGCGTCGCCGGATCGCATCCGTTCGTCAGCCACGCATTCCTGGGCGCGCTCGAAACATCGGGAAGCGTCGGCGCCGGAAGTGGCTGGGCGCCCGCTCCGCTGCTTGTCGAGGAAGATTCGACTTTGGTCGCGGCCACGCCCGCTTACCTGAAGACCCATAGCCAGGGCGAATATGTGTTCGACCACGGCTGGGCGGACGCATGGGAGCGGGCCGGCGGCGCCTATTATCCAAAGCTCCAGGTCGCGGTGCCCTTCACTCCGGTGCCGGGGCCGCGCCTGTTGGGCTCGCGCCCCCAACAACTGTTGGGGGCAATCGAAGCCGTTGTCGTCCAGAATGGCCTGTCGTCGGCTCACATCACCTTTGTGGAGCAAGCCGATGCGGCGCAAGCGGAGCAGCGCGGGTGGCTGATCCGCGAAGGAATTCAGTACCACTGGTTCAACCGCGGGTATCGCGACTTCGGCGACTTCCTCGACACGCTGACCAGCCGCAAGCGCAAGGCGATCCGCAAGGAGCGTGCGGCGGCACGAGAGGGACTCGAGTTCCGCGCTCTCACGGGCTCCCAGATCGGACCTGCCGAGTGGGACTGGATGTGGCGATTCTACCAGGACACCGGCAGCCGCAAGTGGGGCCGGCCATACCTGACTCGTGACTTCTTCGACCGTATCGGGGCGGCAATGGGGGACAAGCTGCTGCTCTTCCTGGCCGTTCGCGACGAAAGGCCCATCGCCGGAGCCCTGAACGTCATCGGTCCGGATGCGCTCTACGGCCGCTACTGGGGGACGATCGACGACGTCCGCTTCCTTCATTTCGAGCTGAGCTACTACCAGGCGATCGACTGGGCTTGTCAGCACGGATTGAAGTCGGTGCAGGCGGGCGCCCAAGGCGAGCACAAGCTGGCCCGCGGCTATGAGCCGGTGATCACGAAGTCGGCGCACTTCATCGCCGATCCTGGATTCAGGCAGGCGGTCGCGGACTTCCTGCGCGAAGAAACCGAAGTGGTGGCGGCCGAAGCCGAGTGGCTGCGGCGGGACCTGCCATACCGGAGCGGGAGCTGAGCTGGCGCTTGTTTACGAACGCCCGTTCTCTACCGTGTCCGGTGCGGCGGGATTGGGGAAATGCCAATGACCGACTTCACACTGACCAATCCGGTTTTCGCGACATATGCCGCCGCGGCGGCAATCATGATCCTGAAGGCAGTGGCCATGTCATGGCTGACCGTCGTCCGGATGATGGGGGAAAAGGGCGGCTTTCGAAGTCCCGAGGACTTGCGAAAGACTCCGCTCAACCCGGCTCCGAGCGAGGGGCAACTCGGCCCCAACGATCGCGTCGACCGAATTCGACGCATTCAGATGAACGACCTGGAGAACTTGCCCTTCTTCCTCGTCGCCGGCCTGCTCTATGTCGCGACGGGGCCGTCGCTGATCGCGGCCCAGTGGCTATTCTATGGCTATGTCGTCACTCGCCTGCTGCACTTCGTCGCGTACCTGACGGCGCAGAATCACGAGGTCCGGGCGACTCTCTGGACGCCTGGATCGCTCATCATCGTCTTCATGGCGGGAAGGGCCCTGCTCGCCGCCTGGACCTAATCGCCTTCCTCGGCCTGCGAGTAGAGGCCGACCGTTCGCCCGCTCGAATCGGCGCGGCCGCGGTACATTCCCGGCGTCGTGAACCCCCACGCCATTTCGCCTGAGGGCGCAACCGCGATCAGGCCGCCGCTACCGCCGAGCGAGCGGATGTCGGCAAGCGTGTCTTCGAGCGCTTCCTTCAGAGTTTCGCCCCCGATCTTGGCCCGTTCGGCGACCTGGTAAGCGGCAAGCGCGCGGATGAAATATTCGCCTGCGCCAGTCCCGGAGACCGCCGCCGATCTGTCATCCGCATAGGTGCCGGCTCCGATAATCGGCGAATCGCCGATTCGGCCCCAGCGCTTGCCGGTCAGCCCTCCGGTCGAGGTCGCCGCGGCGACATGGCCTCTAACGTCGAGAGCCACCGCGCCGACGGTTCCGTATTTCAGGTCGACATCGAAGTGGTCGCCTTTCGTCGCCATCATCGCGTCGAGCTGCCGGCGGCGCTCGGGCGTGGCGAACCAGCTGTTATCGACCTGCTCCAGCCCCTGCTCCACGGAAAACGCATCCGCCCCACGGCCGCGCAGAAGGACGTGCGGCGAATGGTCCTTTACCGCTCGCGACAGGCTGACGGGATGCCGGGTCTTCGTGGCTCCGGTCACGGCACCCGCCGAGCGGTCCCGGCCGTCCATGATCGCCGCGTCCAGCTCGTTGCGTCCTTCGTAGGTGAAGACAGCGCCTCGTCCGGCATTGAAATTGGGGTCGTCCTCCAGCTCGCGGACCGCCGCTTCGACCGCATCGATCGAATCGCCGCCCCCGGCGAGAATCGCGCTGCCGGTCTGAAGCGCGTGATCGAGCGCCGCCCGGATCTCGCGGTCCTTCTCCTCGCTCGTATTCGCCTTGTCGATGATTCCCGCCCCGCCGTGAATGACGAGTTTCCAGCCAATGTCGCTCATCGCGTCCCTTTGGACAGCCGAGCCGAGGAAGGAAAGGGTTGCTGCCCGATTTCGATTGACTCGTGAGTTCTGGGATCGATATTAAAGTGATATCACATTTGAGGAGGCGAAGATGGCATCGCAGGAACCGATTGCGCTCAAGCACAGCAACGAGAGGCTTGCGCGAACGCAAAGCGGCTACCCGATGCTCCTCGTGGTGCTCCTCGCCATCGCAGCGGACGTTTACGGCGTCGTGCGCGCGGCCAACGGGCAGGCGGACGTGTTCACTTTCGCACTGATGATCGGCGGGACGCTGGTCTTCATTTTCACGATCTCGGGTTTCTACATGCTCCAGCCCAACCAGGCGGCGGCGATCACGCTCTTCGGCGACTATCGGGGCACGGACCGATCCACCGGGCTTCGCTGGGTGCTGCCGTGGATGATGCGGCCCAAGATCTCGATTCGAATCCACAATTTCACGTCGGACCGAATCAAGGTGAACGACCTTCGCGGCAATCCGATCGAAATCGCGGCCAATGTCGTCTGGCGCGTGACCGATACCGCCCAGGCGCTGTTCGACGTCGCAGATTACACGGACTTCATCGAAGTCCAGATCGAAAGCGCGATCCGGACCATTGGCTCGAAATATCCTTACGACGACATCGAGCACAAGGAAGTGACGCTTCGCGGCGACGCCGAAGTGGTCAATGCGGACCTCGAGGTGGAGCTTCAGGAGCGGGTCGCGCGTGCCGGAATCACCATCGACGAGTGCCGGCTGATGCACCTCGCTTATGCGGCAGAGATCGCCCAGGCGATGCTTCGAAGGCAGCAGGCGGAAGCGGTCATTGCCGCCCGGGCGAAGCTCGTGCTCGGCGCCGTATCGATGGTGGAGACGGCTTTGCAGCAGCTTTCGGAACGCGATGTCGTTGAGCTCGACGACGAGCGCCGGGCTGCGATGGTGTCAAACCTGATGGTGGTGCTCTGCGCCGAGCGCGAGACCCAGCCGATCGTCAACACCGGCACGCTGTACCAGTAGGGTGGCAGGAAGCCGCGAGCGCAAGTCCTATCCGCTCCGGGTCGATCCTGCTTTGTGGTCGGCGGTGGAGCGATCCGCCGCGGCCGACCTCAGGAGCGTCAACGCCCAGGTGGAAATGCTCCTGCGCGAGGCGCTCGCGGCGCGCGGAGTAACGCTGAAGGACCCCGAGCCGCGAAGGCGCGGCCGCCCGCCGAAAAAGGAGAAGCCACGATGATCTTCAATTTTGCAAGCGCTCCGCCAGCGGTTCGAATCGCGCTCGCCACGCTGGCGTCGGGCGCTTTTCTGATCGGCCTCGCGATGTGGCTCGCACGGTGAGCGAAGGGCCGGAGTGGTTCGCTCCCAAGCGCGTCGGCTACGGCGCGGGCCTGCCGATCGCCTGGCAGGGTTGGGCTGTTCTTGGCGCCTATTTTGCCGTTGTCGGCGCCGCAGCGCACTGGCTCCGCTCCGCCCCGGCAGTCGCGGGGGTAGTCGTTCCGGCAACGGCCCTTCTGGTCCTCGTCGCGCACAAAACGACCCGGGGCGGCGGCTGGCGCTGGCGATGGTGACCGTCAGCCGACCGACAGGTCATGCTGCCGGTTGAGCAACGCCCAGTCGTCGAGGTCGGCGGTCATCATCCGCGATGCCTGTTCCACGAGGTCCGCCGCGCGAGACAGGTTCGGCGATTCGGTTTCGAGGCGCTCCGCGACTTGGTTGAGCAGAATTGCCGTCTGCTCGGAACGTACGGCCGTCCCGCCATAGTCGCCCTGGACCCGTATTCCGAAGACCGCCGTGCCGATGGCGGGAAAGCCGGCGGCGGCAATCGTGAACCACTTGGCGTTGGCTATCGCCCATTCGTGATCGATCGCAATGGCAACGATCAGCGCCACGCAGCTCAGCAGCGTCGCGTTGAACACGATGAGTCCAAGCGTCTCCAGGCGATGGTCGAGGGTTTCGACCTGCTTCGCAGACCGGTGGTGATAATCGATCTGCGGCAACAGCTCGTGGGTGGCGATCGCTTGCGCAAAGGCCGGCGCCTGTTCGCTGCGAATGCGGCCATGGGGCAGGCCGACTGCCCGCCAGATCCCGGCGGCATACCATTCCACCCAGCGACGGGCGACCGGATTGGCTGGAGTCCCCGGCGGATCGGGCGCGGCGATTCCGAGCAACTTGAGGCTTCGCATCGGGCGAATGCGCTCGGCAAGTTGGCGATAGTCGAGCCAGCGGCGATGCCACTGCTGTCCGTTGCCGACCTTGGTGTTGATCAGGATCGACAGGATCACGACGAACTCGGCAAGCGCGAGATAGGGCTTGAGATAGGGGAACGGCAGGGCCGCAAGCGCCAGCAGGACGGCGAGCGCGGAGAGGATGAAATTGAAGACGTGGCCGCTTCGGTGACATTGGGCGAAGTGGCTGGCGAGCGAATCGCTCCAGCCATACCATTGCTCCAGCGGCCCCAGAGGGTCCGAAAGTCCGCTCGGGCTCCAGCAGCCGCAGCGATAGCGGTCCCAGTCTTCTCTCACGTAGGCGGCAGCGAGATCGCTTCGCCAGGCGCTTCGCCCAAAACGGGAAACCCCTGCCGCCGCCAGCATCAGCGGATATTCGACGCGTGCTTTCCAGCGCCGCCTCCGTTCCGTCTGGAACAGCTCGACGAAGTTCAATTCGTTGCTGTCGGGAGGCGGCGAGAGAATTGCGTCGAGCACCTGGTCGACATGATCGGTCGTAAAGCTTCGCTCGATGGGCTTGGCTGCGTGGCGCGTGATTACCGACGGGTCGAAAGCGCTCCAGCGAAGCCCGAGCGGCTGGTCCGGATCGACCGGAACGTGGACCAGCGGGGTTCCGCGCGTAAGCGCGATCTCGACCACTTCGCCTGTCCCGCCGCGGCCGCGCTGCGGCAGGCCGTCCCAGAGCGCGATCAGGACATCGCAGTGCGAAACCGTCGCTCGTCCGGTCATCACGAACGCCTCAACCTGCTCGTCCAGGGAGCCGGGAAGCTCGAGGACGCATGTCGCGCGATCGAGAAGCGAGTCGAATCGCGCGAGTCCCGAACGGTGGAGCGTCGTCCGGTAGAGACCCCGCTCGAATGGCAAGATTGCGTGAAGCTCGAATCCAAGTTCAAGCGCGATCTCCGCCGCGATCTGGTCGGCGCCATCGGCGAGCGGAGAGGCAAGCACCATCCGCGGCGGCACGTCCGCGAAGCAGCCGCTTTCGCGCGCGTGAAGGTCGGTAGCACGCGCGTTTAGCTCGACCAGCGCCGTTCCAATGCGCTCGACGATCGCGTCGACGGAGTCCTCGGGCAGGGCCTCGATGCGGTGCCCGGTGATCCCGACGCTGAGCACGAAGGGGAGCCGCGGCGGGTGCGAGAGCCCGCCGTGCTGGAGTTGCAACGAACTGCTCTCGACGTTCACTCGGGATATCTCCCGCCGGGATCAGCTGTTGATGATGATCGGATCACAACTGCCGCTGTCGAAATGCAGGGAATAGTAAGCCACGCCTTTCTTGCCCGCTGCGACGGCGTCGACCGTAAGGACGTTGCCGTTGGCGGCCTGCGGCGTGAACTGTCCCTTCTTGTGGCCGGGCGGGTCGGCTGCCCCCTTCGGGCACCTTGCGTTACTGGCCGAAAAGCCGCCGTTTCTCCCCCAGCCGCTAACTCCGTTCCCGGGGACGAGGGTGAATTCGATCGTCGAGTCTTCGTTCTTGTTCAGGAATATCGCGTTGTCGACGACATCCGGGCCAGACAGGTCGCAGTCTATGCCGTTGTTTCCGTGACCCCCGGTCGGGGTAACAGTCACTCTTACAGTTGCCATTCCTCTTCCCCTTGTCATCGTTGTATCGCTGTTCAGCGCAGGACGAACACCGGTTCTACGTATCCCATGGCGTGAAGCTTTGCCTTCAGGCGCCCGGCGTCAGCGCCCCGGCCAAGGCGCTCGAGAAGCTGCGCGCGGGCGGCCATTTCGCTCGGCTTCTCCGCTACCTGCTGCGGAACAAGCTGTGCAGCTTTCGACCACGCGCTTTCCGCACCTGCGCCATTTCCCAGCGCCTGCTCAGCATCGCCCAACAATCGATACGCCGTCACGAGGCCGTAGATGTCGTCTATGCGGTCGCTGCTCTTGATCGACCGCGCCACGGCAATGGCGTTTCGCGCTGCGGAAAGCGCCTGAGAGTAGTCGCGGTTGTGGAGCGCCAGCTTCGTCTTCACCAGCCAGCAGGATCTCAAGCCGCTCCGCCATTCCGGCGACGACGGATTGCGCTTCAACAAGGCGGTGAAGGCGGCGCAGCTCTCGCCCGCCTGGGCGGCAGCTTCGTCGGCGGAACCGCTGGCGAGCAGGTATCCCGCCAGGTCAAGCCGCGCATTGGAGCCGATTTCCGTCCAAAAGCTGTTGCTCGGCTCAAGAGCGCGCAATCGGTCGAACTGAGCGATCGAGCTCCGCGATTCTTTCAGTGCGAGATCGATCCTGCCCCGCTCTGCCTCCGAAGACGCCAGGCTGCGTTGGGCAACGAGGAGGCTCTGGCGGAAAGCGACATCTCCGCCTCTGGCGAGAAGCCCCGTGAGGAACGCCACCTGCCGCTGACGCGTCGCAATGCTCCTGGCCAAGTCGCCGCGATATCGCTGCGCGTCCGCCAACCACGCCAGGGACTCGCCGCGCGCCTGCTGGTACTCGCGATTGGAGGGATCAGTCGTCGAGAGCGCGTCAATGACGTTCAGCGACTGCTGAAGGAGCGCTTCGGCCTCTGCAAAGCGCCGCCGCAACACAAGGACGATGCCCAGGTCGGCCGTCGCATATTGCTCCTCCATCCGCCAGCGGATGTTGTTCGGGTCGAGGGCAATCATCTGGTCGGCCAGGCGCTTGTACTCGCGCATTCCCGATTCGGCAGCTGCCACATTGCCACGGTGCTTCTCGATTTCTCCGACGTAGAAGACGTTCTGCGCGTGGTCGAACAGACGCTCGGGATCCGTGGGATTGCGCCTGACCGACTCCGCGGTCCCTGCCATCGCCGCGCGATAGAGCCGAAGCGCCCGGTCCGTATTGCCGCGCTGCTGGGCAACGTTGGCCATCAGGCTGAGCGCGTTGGAACGCTGTGCAAGTGCCTGGTCCGACAGCTGCGACGTGTCCTGGCTGCCGTAGTAGTTCAGGACTCGCGACCCCACGCCGTCTAGCACGTCAAGTCGGCCGATCGGCTCCAGCTTGTCCTTCAGGTCGCCGACCATGAATTCGACCAGCGATTCCGCTTCCCGCCGCTGGTCGCGCGCTTCATCGCGAGCGTGGATTGCAGTGAAGGCAAGCGAGCCCGCAACGACCATGCCCGCAAGCGAGCCGGCGGAAACGAAAGCGAGGCGCCTTTGTCGCCGCAGGTGGTCTCGCTGGACGAGATCGTCCAGCCCGACCCCAAGAATACCGGCGACAATCTTGAGGAAACCGATTCGCCGGTCTTCGCTCGTTCCGCGGATATCCGCCGCAAGCGGCTCCGCTTTCTTGGCGGTCGGCCGGCCGCGGCGGTCGTACTTCTGCCTGAGCGCCGGCGGGAAGCACTGCTCACCCGCGGTGCCGGGGGCGGCGCGCGCCGTCGGGTCGCCGGCGACGATTGCCGCGATGATGCAGCCTTCGGGGTGAACCCGCTTGAACTGGTCGATTTCGGCGTTGACCCATTTCGACGTTGCTGCCGCCGGGGAACACAGCACGATCAGGCAGCGCGAGTGCTCGAGCGCCTGGCGAATTTCGGAGCCGAGGTCATGCGCGGCCGCAAGCTCGTGGCGGTCGCGGAAGATCGGCGAGAGGCGCTTTGGAACGACCCCGTTTCCGGTGAGCCGTCCGGCAAGGCTGGACGGCACTCGAAACGACTCGAGCTCCTTGTGCAGCCAGTCGGCTTCGGCGGTGTCGTGGTGGCTGTAGCTGAGAAAGGCGAAATAGTGGTGACCGGCAAGCGCGCCATGGCCTCCGGCGGGCTCAGCCGATGCGCGATGTCCCTCGAACGGCCGGCTCCACGTGTTCATGCGTGCCCCGTGAATTAACGCTGTTAACCTACCATCTTTGGGGATTTCCGGCGAATCCTTCCGCGTCGGCTTTGCGGCTTGCGGGTCGAGCTCCTATATCCGCGGACATGTCCTCAATACGCCCCTGGCGAGAGATCGACCGGCGAAAGTCGCGGCAGATCATGGTCGGCTCCGTTCCCGTGGGCGGTGACGCACCCATCAGCGTGCAGACGATGACCAACACGCCGACAGAGGATGCCGCCGCGACGATTGACCAGATCCGCCGCTGCGAGGAAGCGGGGGCGGACATCATCCGGGTTTCGTGCCCGACAGCGGCGGCAACCGCCGCGCTCAGGCAGATCGTTCGCGAAGCGCAGGTGCCGATCGTTGCCGACATCCATTTCCACTACAAGCGCGCGCTGGAAGCCGCCGACGCCGGGGCGGCATGCCTGAGGATCAATCCCGGCAACATCGGCTCGGAAGAACGGGTTCGCGAAGTAATCGCCGCCGCTCGGGCCAACGGCTGCGCGATCCGGATCGGCGTCAATGCCGGGAGCCTCGAAAAGGACCTGCTCGAGAAGTACGGCGAGCCGTGTCCCGAGGCGCTCGTCGAAAGCGCGCTCGACCACATTCGAATTCTCGAGGACCACGGGTTCAGCGAGTACAAGGTCGCGGTGAAGGCGAGTGACGTGTTCCTCGCCGTGGCTGCCTACCAGCAGCTCGCCGAGCAGGTCGATTGCCCGCTGCACCTCGGGATCACCGAGGCGGGCGGCCTTATTGGCGGTACGGTCAAGTCGGCCATCGGAATGGGCAACCTCCTGTGGGCGGGCATCGGCGACACGATCCGCGTGTCGCTATCGGCGGAGCCGGAGGAAGAAGTCCGGGTCGGCTACGAAATCCTCAAGGCTCTCGGTATTCGCAGCCGCGGCGTGCGTGTCGTCTCCTGCCCGAGCTGCGCCAGGCAGGGATTCGACGTGATCCGTACCGTCGAAACGCTCGAGCAGCGGCTCCAGCACATCAAGACACCGATGTCGCTGTCGGTTCTCGGCTGCGTCGTCAACGGTCCCGGCGAGGCGCGGGAAACGGATATCGGCATCACCGGTGGCGGCAACGGCACCCACATGGTCTTTCTTTCCGGCGTGACCGACCATCACGTGAAGGACGCGGACATGATCGATCACATCGTTCGGCTGGTTGAACAGAAGGCGGCGGAGATCGAAGCAGCCGGGGCCGAAACGAAAGCGCTCGACGCCGCCGAATGAGGCGATAAAGGCGGCGCGTGAATCGCGTCGTCCAGCACCCCGTCAAAGCGTTCGCCGTGGCACTCGCGGCCGTCGCCACCTTGTCGATAATGGACGCGGTGATGAAACACCTCGTGCTGGCCATCGGAATCGTCGCGGTCAGCGTCTGGCGAGCGGCCGTGAATCTCGTCATCGCCTCGGGACTGTACTTGCCGAGGCGACTTGCCTGGCCGTCGCCGGCGACTCTTCGCATCCACATCGGCCGGGCGGTCCTGGTAACGGTGATGGCGGTTCTCTTCTTCTGGGGAATTGGCCGAGTCCCGCTTGCCCAAGCGATCGCGCTGACCTTTATCGCCCCGCTGATCGCGCTGCTGTTATCCGTCGCCTTCCTTGGAGAACGGATCGGACCGCGGTCGATCGCCGGTTCTGTGATGGCCTTCGCCGGGGTGCTGGTCATCGTCGCCGGGCAAGCGGCCGGCTCGCTTGGGCCCGACGCTCTCGCTGGGAGCGCCGCGATCCTGGCTTCGGCGCTTTGCTATGCGGGCAACATCGTCATGATGCGCCAGCAGGCGGTCGCTGCAAGACCGCTCGAGATAAACTTCTTCCAAGCCGTCACCGTGGCGGTCCTGTGGGCGGTCGCGATTGCGTTTATCGGGGTTCCGGGCTTTCCCGCGCGCAACTGGGAGTGGGTGATCGTAGCATCCGCGCTGTCGACGGTCGGCGGCCTGCTGTTCGCTTTCGCTTATGCGCGCGCGGAAGCGAGCTACCTCGCGACGACCGAATATAGCGGCTTCCTGTGGGCGTCGGCGCTCGGCTGGCTCGTCTTTGGCGAACATGTCACGGGATATACGCTTGCCGGAGCAACGCTCATCGTTGGCGGTTGCTTGCTCGCGTCGAGCCGAAAGCCCGCCGTGCCGCCGGAAATAGAGGCGACTGCCTGACTATCCGCCGATCACGCCGATGGTGAACGCAAGAATGCCGATGTTGAAGACGAAGGCCGCAAAGCAGTGGAAGGTGACGACCCGGCGTATGTCGGTGCTGATCACCTGCACGTCCGAGGTCTGGAAGGTCATCCCCAAAGTGAAGGCGAAATAGACGAAATCCCAATAGACGGGGACCTCGGTGCCGGGAAAATTGATGCCGGCGCAGCCCTGCCTGGGATGGGAATAGGCCAGGTGCGCGTAGTGAAGCGCGTAGACCGTGTTGCTGAACAGCCAGGCCACCGCCAGAGTTGCGATGATCAGTATCTTGGTCGAGGGCTCCGGGGTTCCGCCGACCGTCTGGACGCCCATGACGATGAGCAGGACGCTCATCACCAGCCCCGTGATCGCCAGGAGCACGACCCGGTTGGCATCGTTTTCCTGCGCATGATCGCGAATTTCCGCGCCCTCCCTGGTGGTGAGAAGCGTGACGCAGGAGAGCAGGAAGACGATCGCCGCGAGGTCGAAGGCGGCCATTATTGCCACGGCATCGTTGGCCATGAGCCGAAAGGCCACGGGGGTCGCGACGACGAGCACCAGCACGAACGCAATGAAGCGCGGCGGTGCAATCCAGTTGCCGATGCCTTCGCGGACGGCCATGGACTGGCAGATTAGCGCTAGAACTTAGCTCGTCCAGCGGGAGAAAAGTCGTGCCTTGGGTTTGGCTCGTGATCGGCGGATTCTTCGAGGTCGGTTTTACGACGTCGCTGCGCTTCGTCGACGGATTCCGCAATCTGGGATGGACGCTCGCATTCCTTGTTTCGGTCGCAATCAGCATGGCGCTTCTGGAACTCGCGTCGCGATCCATTCCGATGGGAACGGCCTACGCAGTCTGGGGAGGCATTGGCGCCGTCGGAACGGTGGTTGTCGGGCTGGCCTGGTTTGGAGAGCCCGCTTCGCTCGTTCGAGTCGGGCTGATCTTCCTTATCGTCGCCGCGATCGCTGGTCTTCGTCTGGTCAGCTAACCGGCGAAAGCTGCTGCGGCTCGAGCGCAGGCGCGACCTGCGGACCACCTTCGATCGAGGGCAGAAAGGTCGGCGCGGGGAAGGGTCCGCGCGCCTGCTCATAGGCGTATCCCAGATTGAGCAGGAGTTGCTCCGACCATTTCGGCCCGATGAAGCTCAGCCCCACCGGCAGGCCCTTCACGAGACCCATGGGCACGGTCAGGTGCGGATAGCCTGCGACGGCGGCGAGATTGCCCGCTCCGCCGCCGGCAATCTGATCGCCGTTCACCGCGTCGATCTTCCAGGCAGGAGGCATCGTCGGCCCGACAAGCGCAACCACGCGATAGTCCTTTAGCAGCTTGTCGATTCCGTTCGGACCGGCCGCGGTGAAGCTCTTGCGCCGCGCGCTCTTGTAGGTGGGGTCATCGAGACCCTTTGTCTGCTCGGCCTTTTCGAACGTGTCCTGCCCGAACAGCGGCATCTCCTGCCCCGCATGCGCCTTGTCGAAAGCGATGAGGCCGGCGAGCGTCCGCGATCGAACTTCGGGCGGGGTCGTAGCGAGATAGTCGTTTATGCCGGCCTTGAACTCGGTCAGCAGCACCTTGAACTCATTGGCCCCGATTCCGTCGTCGTCGAAGTCCTTGATGTCGACCAGGGTGGCGCCCTGCGCGCGCAATGTCGCAAGCGCGGCCTCGAAGACATCGTCGGTGCCGAAGCCCGAGGCGAAGCGCATGACTCCGATCCGCTTGCCGGACAGCGCCCCGGGATCGAGCGCAGCTGCATAATCGGTCGCGTGGGAATCGGCTTCTGCTGTGGCGGGGTCGGCGGGATCGCTTCCGGCGATCACGCCCAGGAGTTCGGCCGATTCGCGCACGGTCGCCGTCATCGGCCCGGCGGTGTCCTGGCTGACGCTGATGGGGACGATGCGGGTTCGGCTCACCAGGCCGACGGTGGGCTTCAGGGCGACGATCCCGTTGAGCGACGCAGGGCAGGTAATCGACCCATCGGTCTCGGTGCCGATTGCATAGTCCACAAGGCCGGCCGCGACCGCGGCGGCGCTTCCGCTCGACGAACCGCACGGGTCTCGGTCAAGCGCGTAAGGGTTGCGCGCCTGCCCGCCGACCGCGCTCCACCCGGAAATCGAATGGCCGGAGCGAAAGTTCGCCCACTCCGACAGGTTGGTCTTGCCGACAAGGATCGCGCCCGCTTTGCGCAGCTTCGCCACGAGCGGCGCGTCGCGATTCGTGACGTTGTTCGCAAGCGCAAGGCTGCCGGCGGTGGTCGGCATCGGCCCGATCGCTTCGATATTGTCCTTGATCAGCACGGGCTCGCCGACAAGCGGGCCCGTCAGCTTTGCCTCGTCGACCCGGCGCGCCTGGTCGATGGCGGTCGGATCCGTTGCGATGACCGCGTGAAGCGCGGGGTTGAGAGCGGCGATTCGCTGGAGCGATGAACGGGTAGCGGCTTCGGCCGGTCCAGCAGGCACGGGCGCCGGCGGAACGGCGACGGGCATCTCCATCCCGTACTGCGGGGGGTAGATCGAGCAGGCGCCGAGAGCGAGCGCAAGCGCGACCGAAACCAGTTTCCACATACGCGTCTCTCCTACCCCGAACTTCGCCTCTCGATAGTCGCGCCGACCGCCGACAGCTTTTCTTCGAGGCGCTCGTAACCGCGGTCGAGATGATAGACTCGAAGCACCTCCGTCTCTCCCTCGGCCGCAAGACCGGCGAGCACCAGGCTCATCGACGCGCGCAGGTCGGTCGCCATGACTTCCGCTCCGGTCAGCTTCTCGACGCCGTGAACGATTGCCGATCGACCGTGGATGTCGATGTCCGCGCCCATTCGCCGAAGCTCGGGAACGTGCATGTAGCGATTCTCGAAGATCGTCTCTTCGAGGAAGCTGTCGCCTCGGGCGAGCGTGAGCATCGCCATGAACTGCGCCTGCATGTCCGTTGCGAAGCCCGGGAAAGGCGCGGTCGAAAGCGCCAGCGGCTTGAGCGGTGCGTCCGCGGTGACCTTGATCCCGCGGTCGTGGAATTCAAGCAGCAGGCCGGCCTGCGCAAGCGCGTGCAAGGTCGCCTGCATGTCGTCGGGCCGGGCGCCGATCAGGTCGATGGAGCCGCCGGTGATGCCGGCGGCGCAGGCATAGCTTCCAGCCTCGATACGGTCCGGCATGACGGCGTAGGTGGTTCCGTGGAGCCCTTCGACCCCGTCGATGACGAGATGCGCGGAGCCGATCCCCTCGATTTGCGCGCCCATGGCGACGAGGAGGTTGCAGAGGTCGACGATTTCCGGCTCGCGCGCCGCATTGAACAAGTGCGACTGCCCGGCCGCCAGAACCGCGGCCATGATCGCGTTCTCGGTGGCTCCGACGGAAACGACGGGGAAGCTGAAATCGCCGCCGGGAAGACGGCCGCTTGGCGCTTCGGCCTTCACATAACCGCTCGCAAGCTCGATCTCGGCGCCCATCGCCTCGAGCGCTTTGAGGTGGAGGTCGATCGGGCGATCGCCGATCGCGCAGCCGCCGGGAAGAGAAACGGTCGCCTCTCCGGCCCGGGTGAGAATGGGTCCGAGAACCAGGACAGAAGCGCGCATCTTGCGGACCATGTCGTAGGGCGCGGTCGTCGAGGCGAGATCGTCCGCCCGAAGAGTCATGGTTCGCCCGATCTCGCCGCTTCGCACACCGGCGATGCTGGTGGAGACCCCCAGCTGATTGAGGAGGTGCCCGAAACTGTCGACGTCGGCCAGCCTCGGCAGGTTCGTGAGCGTGAGCGGCTCTTCCGTCAGGAGGGCGCAGGGAAGCAGAGCGAGTGCTGCATTCTTCGCGCCGCTGATGGGGATCTCGCCCTCGAGGCGATTGCCGCCTTTTATCCAGATACTGTCCACGACGCGGCTTTAGCGGACGAGTGGAGCGGTGCAACAACCGTGAGGCAAAGTCAGCCGCCTCGGCGGGCTTCGGCTACGCCTTCTCCAGCGTGCATTGAAGCGGATGCTGGTTTTCGCGCGCGAAGTCGATCACTTGCGCCACCTTGGTCTCGGCGACCTCGTAGGTGAACACTCCGCACACCGCGACGCCCTGCTGGTGCACCTGGAGCATGACACGGGTGGCGTCCTCTATTCCCATCGAGAAGAATCGCTGCAGGACGAGAACAACGAACTCCATCGGCGTGTAATCGTCGTTCAGCATCAGCACTTTGTAGTTCGACGGCTTCTTCGTCTTCGGGCGTGCGCGCGTAGCAACCCCGGTCTCGAAATCGTCATCGAGCCCGTCGCCGCGGCCCGGCCCGGCCGCCATGTTCGTCGCACGCCACATCATCAGCTCACAGATATGGCACGGCGGAATGCCGCCGCAAGGCACGAACGGCGCCAAAAGCGCACAAAAAAGAGGCGGCCGCTCCGTGGGGAGCGACCGCCATGCTGAACCTGACGGGAGGGGAGGAGGTCAGGCAGCGATATCGTTGAACCGCTCGACGGTCGCGCTGGCGCGGCTCGAAAGCGGCTGGAAGGCTTCGCCGGCGAGCTTGACCATTGTTTCGGTCAGCGCCGAGCTCTCTTCGACGAAACGGTCGAAGGCGGTGCGAGCGAAGTCGCCCTGCAGCTGCAGAAGCTCGGTCGGGCTCTTCGCTTCGACGAACGAGCGAACGGTGCTGGCCGTCTGCTCGAGGTTGTCGCGGCTCTTCACGGCCAGGTCCTGGCCGATCGACTGGACGCCGGTTGCCGCGATGCGGCCCGACTCGACGACTGCGTCGATGTTGCCGCGGTACAGATCGGCGAGTTCCTCGGCGGCCTTGCGCGAACGCTTGGCAGCCTGCTCGCTGCGCTCTGCAGCCTCGGTGAACAGCTTTTCGAACGCCGCGACGCCCGGGAAGGCGCTAAAGGCGGCGAAGGTGTTGGGGGTCTCGTTCTTCATTGGGGTCTTCCTTTCCTGGGACCGGACCTGCGGCTTCTTCGGCGCGGTCCGTGCCTTGCGGCGTATTTTCCGTTTCGCTTTCAACGGCTGCGCCTTGGGCGCCTTGGCCGTCGCTGCCTTGGCCTCTGCCGACTTGCCTTGCGGCGCCTCTTGTGAGCGCTTCGCGGTTTCGGCGGCAGCCTTGGTCTCGACCGGCTTCACCGCCGGGGTTTCGTTGCCGGCGCCTTCGGTCGTCGCGCTGGTCTCGGTCGTATCCGCAGTCATCGATCCATTTCCTTTGCTGCAGTGCAATATAAATGGTGCGTCGCAACATTTCAAGTGCGAATCTTGTGCTCTGCAGCAAGGCCTCGCTTGACGGCCATGGGCTGCCCGAAGCAAGAGCGGCCATGGACAGTGACCAGCAGAACCGAAAGCGCCGCGGCCTCCTGATCGTCCTTTCCTCCCCGTCGGGGGCGGGCAAGTCGACCATCGCGCGGAGGCTGCTGGAGGCGGACGGCGAAGTCGGCATGTCGGTATCGGCGACGACGCGCCCGATGCGTCCCGGCGAAGTCGACCGTGTCGATTACCATTTCGTCGACGAGGCCGAATTCGACCGCATGAACGACGCGGGCGAGTTCGTCGAATGGGCGACCGTTTTCGGTTATCGCTACGGAACGCCAAAGTCGCCGGTGAAGCAGGCGCTCAAGCAGGGCCGCGATATTCTCTTCGATATCGACTGGCAGGGCGCCCGGCAGCTCGAACCCGACTTTGGCGAACATCTGGTCACGATCTTTCTGCTTCCGCCCTCGATGCATGAACTCGAAAGACGACTGCGGTCGCGGGCGACCGATGCCGAAGAGGTCGTTTCGGAACGCATGCGCAGGGCCGCCGAGGAAATCAGTCACTGGGCGGAATACGAATATGTACTCGTGAACGACGACCGCGAGGCCTGCCTCGAGCGTGTTCGCGCGATCGTTGCCGCCGAACGCTCCAAGCGCAGCAGCCAGCCGGGCCTGGTTTCGTTCGTGCGCGACCTGATCGGGCCACGAACCTAGGTAAGGCCAGGCGGCTCCGGGCCTAGTCCAGGAGCGCCAGGAATCTCGCCGCAGCCATGAAGTCCGTCTTCCGCGCTTCCAGGGCCGCCCGCGCGTCGACATCCTCGCCCCACAGCTCGCGGTTCCACTGCTCGTCGATGGTTACGGCATCCCATGCCTGTTCGCCGGTCAGCGCACCTTCGAGCACCGCGAGGGCGGCCACCAGCGATCCGCCGATCGTCACCAGCGGCGAAAGGCCGGCAAGCCTGAACGGGCCGATTGCCGCCACCGCGCTCGCGAGCCGCCGGATCGTTTCGGCCGGCTGCGGGACGTGGACGAGCCCCGATGTCGTGCAGAAATCGACGTCGAACCGTCGCCGTCCCCAAGCCAGCAGCTCGTCCCAACGCTTTTCCTGGCGTGCGACGAGTTCTCGAGGCGATTGCGCGCGGTAGCAGGCGAGGTCGCTCTCGCCATAAGCAGCCAGGCCGGCCGCGAAGCTTTCCGGATCAGCGGCGACCCGATCGATTGCTGCATTGGCAAGGCCGGTGAGCGGCATATCGCGCGGGTCCACGGTCTCGCCGGCGCTATTCCATTCTTCGGCAATGGCGTGCGCAAGCCGTTCGCCCGGGACAACAAGCGCTTCGCGTGCCGGCGTTCGGAGCGGCCTGCCGTCGAGTTCGACCGCCCAGCCGCCATCCTCGTTCGCAACGCTCGCCTGCTTCCAGAATCGCTTCACCCTCAGCGGCTCCGTGCCGCCCGGCTATCGTTGGCCGCGTCTTCCCTGCGCCACTGGCGCTTGAGAATCGCGGGACCGGCAACGGCATCGATCAGGCCGAGAACAACAACCGCCGCGCCGAGCGTCGGCCAGCCGCCGGGGCGTAACAGGTCCGTGAACATCACCGCGACGCCGGCGAGAAAAGTCGCAAGACCGAGTAGCCGAGCGCCCATGAACAGGTAAAAGCGGCGCTTCCACAGTTCCTCGTCAGCCACCGACCGCCTCCCGGGCAAGCGGACCCACACTGGCCGGCGTGTCGGCGATGGCTCTCGCGCCGCCGGCGAGCAGCGAGCCCGTGTCATGATAGCCCCAGCCGGCGCCGATCGCCGATGCACCCGCGGCGACCGCCATCGCCATGTCGAAGCTCGTGTCGCCGATTACGATCGTGGTCTCCGGCGAAGCTCCGGCGTCGGCAATCGCGGCGAGCGCCATCGCCGGGGATGGCTTGGATGGGTGCCGGTCTGCCGTCTGAAGCGAAACGAATTGCGCGTGGAGACCGTGATTTTCCAGGCAGTGGCGAAGCCCCCGGTCGGATTTGCCGGTCGCGACGGCCAGCAGCCAATCGTCCCTTTCGAGCGAGTCGAGCAGGTCGAGAATGCCCTCGAAGAGCGGCTCCTCGACGCGCCCCTGCTGGCGAGCCCGCTGGAAACAAACCCTGTAGGTCTGAGCGAGCGCCAGGTGATCGCGATTATCAGCGCCGGGGATCAGTGCGGCCATGGCCTCGGTGAGGCTCAGGCCGATGACCTTTCGGGACTCGCTTGCAGGGGGAAGCGCCACGCCGTGCGCCTCGAAGGTCTCGGCGAGTGCCTGGAAAATGGCCCCGCCGCTGTCCACAAGCGTGCCGTCGCAGTCGAAAATCGCGAGTTTCGTCACGCCTTTGACCGGCCTGAGCGCGCGCGCCGTTCGCCGCGGCGGGTCTCGCGCTTCGGTTTGGATGCCCGCGGCGGGCTCGGGCGTGCGGTCTTCATGCGATCTCCGGCTTCGGTTTCGAACCCGAGCGTGTCGAGACTCTGCGCGAAATGCTCCGGAAGCTCGGCGGTGACGTCGATCTTTCCACCGTCGGGAGAATCGATCCGCAGGCGGCGAGCGTGAAGGTGGAGCTTGCGGCTGATTCCACCGGTGAGGAAGGAATCGGCGCCACCATATTTGCCGTCGCCGACGATCGGGTGCCCGATTGCGGCCATGTGGGCGCGAAGCTGGTGCGTCCGGCCGGTAAGCGGCTGCAGCTCGACCCAGGAGGCGCGGTTGCCCGCGCGGTCGATCATTGCCCAGCGAGTCCTGGCGGCTTGCCCGTCTTCATCGACATGCATCTTTTCGCCGCCGGTGCCAGGTTGCTTGGCAAGCGGCGCATCGATCAGCCCGTCCTCTCCGGAGGGGACGCCGGTGATGAGCGCCCAATAGACCTTCTTTGCAGTCCGCCCGGAAAAGGACTTGGCGAAGAAAGCGGCGGCGCGCGCACTTCGCGCAACCAGGAGAGCGCCCGAAGTGTCCTTGTCGAGGCGGTGGACGAGCTTGGGCCGGTTGCCCGATTCGTCGGCCAGCCCGTCCAGGAGCCGGTCGAGGTGATTGGTCGTCTTCGTCCCACCCTGCGTGGCAAGCCCCGGCGGCTTGTTGAGGACGAAGGCGTGCCTGTCCTCGTAGATGACGAGCGAGCGGACGAACTCGGTCTCATCCGGACTCAGCGGCGCCCGCTTTGGCTTCGCCGACCGGCGCTGGGGCACCTCCGGCTCGACTGGCGGAACCCTGATTTCCTGTCCTGCGGCGATGCGTTCGCCAGGAGTCACGCGTTTGCCGTCGAGCCGAAGCTGACCGGTCCGCGACCATCGCGATACCAGGTTGAAATTGATCTGCGGCTGGTTGCGCTTGAACCAGCGGTCGAGGCGAATGCCGTCGTCGTCTTCACCGACCCTGTATGTCCGAGTGTCCGCCATCCCTCGTCACTTAGCGATTGCAGCGGCGAAATCTAACCCGTCCTCGCACCCCAATAGTCGAAAGCCCGCTGCTGGAGCCTCCTGACGAGGCTTGCGGCTTCGGGTCCCGTCCACAGGCCGTCGTGGCCGTGGGCCATCGGCCCGCCGCCGATCCACCAGCCCTGGCCAGGGAGCCCATCCGATTGGCGCACGACCAGCACCGCAAGCTCAGGCTCGCCACGCTCTGCCGCTTCCTCGTCGATTCGCGCCAGGACCTTGCACAGCGCCCGCATCTTGGGCCGCGTGAAGCGGTGGCCGAGTGCGTTCAGCACGTCTGCGTAGGTCATCGATTCGCCCGCAGTCGCCGACTGCACGAGAAGCCGCCGCACTTCGCTCGGATCGGCCAGCAGGCCGGCGCTCATGATACCGGCTGGTTCGGCACCGGTTGGAGTTCGAACAGCTCAAGCTTGGCGCCGCTTTGGGGCGAGGGGATGACCAGCCGCCACTTGAACGGAGCAATCCGCTCGAAAATGCCGGCCGTGTCGCGCTCGGGGTCTTCGCCATAGGCGAGCGGTTCTTTTTCGTCGCCCAGCGAAAGGCTTCCGAGGAAAACCATTCGCTTCGGATTGTCATCGTCCCAAAGGCGTCCCGCGGGCCGCTGACTGCCAGTCTGCTTCACGATCGTCAGTACGCCGTCCTCGTCCGAAAGCACGTAGCAGAAGAACGGCTTGAACTTTTCGAACGCAGGCGAGGCCTTGTCCGGGCTGCCGAGCCTGACCATCCGGCAGTTGTAACTGCCCGGAGTTGGCTGCGGCCGCGGCAGTGCGGAGTCCGGCTTGAGGAGGTCGCCTTCCTCTGCGATTGCCTTTGCATACTTCGGCCTGGCGTCCGCCAGCGCCTGTTTCCAGGCAAGGCCAAGCCGCTCGATGCGGCCTTGATCGGGGAGGGTCGCCACAGCCTTCCATGCGTCCGACTTGAGCGGTGCCTCGGCGGTGACGGTCGCGGCGCTTCGAGCACGCTCAAGGCTGCTCTCGCAGCTGCAAAGAGCGACTGCGGCTACTGAAACTGCAACTTTGTACCGCAGTGTGTGGCGCACGAGCCAAGCTTTCGCAGCCTCGCCGCCACTATGCAACCAACGACAGCTTGACCAAGGGCTTTCACTTCCCCTTGTCCGCGGTTACGCGCCCGGCGGATGAACGGCTCCACTCGACAACAGGACGGTCCGGCGCGCGGCTTCTGGTTCGGCGTTGCGGCTTATGGCCTGTGGGGCATTCTCCCGATTTACTTCAAGGCGATTGCCGAGGTCGGCGCGGTCGACATCGTCGCCCATCGAGTGCTGTGGTCGGTGCCGTTCCTGCTGGTGCTGGTGCTGGTCGCCGGAGAGGGCGGCGATCTCGCGCGAATCTTTCGCCGTCCGCGAACCCTTGCCTTCCTCGCGCTCACGGCGGCTCTCATAGCGATCAACTGGCTGCTCTACGTGTACGCCGTGACGAGCGGGCACATCCTCGCCGGTAGCCTGGGTTACTATCTCAATCCGCTCGTCAACGTGCTGCTGGGCCGCATCGTGCTCAAGGAGAGGCTCGCGCCGCTGCAGTGGCTTGCGGTGGCTGTCGCGGCAGCCGGAATTTCTGCCCTTGCCGTGCAGGCGCTCGGGCAATTGTGGATCAGCCTTGCGCTGGCCGCGAGCTTCGCCAGCTACGGGCTGTTGAGAAAAATCGCCCCGGTCGAAGCGGTGCTCGGCCTGACCGTCGAAACGCTGCTGCTGCTGCCGCTGGCGCTACTCTGGCTGGGCATCGGCCTTGCTGAGGGCAAGCCGCCTTTCGGCCCCGGCAATCACGATCTGTTGCTCCTGCTCCTCGCAGGCGTGGCAACGACCGTCCCGCTTATACTGTTTACCGCCGCCGCCCGGCGGCTGCGCTATTCGACTCTCGGCATGCTTCAGTTCATCGCCCCGACGCTGCAGTTTCTCGTCGCGGTCCTGCTCTACGGCGAGCGCATCACTATCGCACACGCAGTCGCCTTCGGGTCCATCTGGCTGGCACTCGGGCTCTACATCGTCGCGCTCGTCAGGGAGCCCAGAGGGTCCGCATCGGCGATGCCGCCCGAGTGAAGATCGCAATGGCGCGAGTGACCTGTTACATCGCCGTCGTGCTCAACCTGGTTTCCATCACGATCGGAGTCGTCGCTCTCGTCTTCGTGTCGATCGCATTCCTGCCGCTTCTCGGCTGGGCCAACTGGCTGGTGATCCCGCTCGCCATCATCGGCGCCGCGATCGGATCGATGGCCCGCGGAACCGCTGGGCGGAATCTCAACATCCTGGTAATTGCCGTCGGCGTGATCCGGCTGATGCTCGGGGGCGGCATCTTCTAGCGGATCAGTGTTCGCGGACGTAGCGTCCCGGAGCGTCCTCGATGGCCTCGAGCTTGCCTTTGCCGGGGATTCGCGCGCCCGTTGCCTCCACCAGTGCGGACGATTGCGACTTCAGCCAGTCGAGCCAGTCCGGCCACCAGCTTCCCTTGTGCTCGGCGGCGCCCTCAATGAAGCGTTCGAGGTTCTCCGCCGGCTTGTCGTTGACCCAGTAGCAATATTTCTTCGCCGACGGCGGGTTCACGACTCCGGCAATGTGGCCCGACCCGGCGAGCAGGAACCGTTTCTCGCCCGAGAAATGGTCCATGAACTTCCACACGCTTTCGGGCGGCGCGATGTGATCCTCGCGCCCCGCCTGGATGTAAGCGGGCGTGGTCACGCGGTCGATGTCGATAGCCGTTCCGGCGACGGATATTCCGCCCTTCTGGGCCAGGCGGTTCCCGACGTAGAGATCCTCCAGATAGGCGCGGTGCCAGGCCGCCGGCAGGTTCGTGGTATCGGAGTTCCAGTAGAGCAGGTCGAACGGCGGCGGTTCTTCGCCTAGCAGGTAGTTGTTGACGACGTAGTTCCACACCAGGTCGCGGCCGCGAAGTAGGTTGAACGTAGCCGCCATGTATCGGCCGTCGAGATAGCCTTTCTCCGCGGTCAGCCTGTCGAGCAGCGCCATTGTTTCCGGGCCGGTGAACAGCTTCAGGTCGCCGGCCTGCGTGAAATCCACCTGGGCGGTCAGGAAAGTCGCCGACGCCACTTTCCCCTGCTGCTCCTTCGCCTGCAGGTAGGCCAATGTCGCCGCCAGGGTCGTGCCCGCCACACAATAGCCGATGGCGTGAACCGATTCGACGCCAAGAAGGTCGCGAACCGTGTCGATGGCATCGACCTGGCCGCGAAGGACGTAGTCGTCGAGGGTGACGTCGGCGATGCTCTCGTCGGCCGATTTCCAGCTGACCATGAACAGCGAAATGCCATTGTCCACGCACCATTTGACGAAGCTTTTCTCGGGCGTGAGGTCGAGGATGTAGAAACGGTTGATCCACGGCGGGAAAATCACGACGGGGATTTCCAGCACCTCGTCGGTCGTGGGCGTGTACTGGATGAGTTGGTAGAGCGGCGTTTCGCTGATGACCTTGCCGGGCGTGATTGCCAGGTTCTTGCCGACCTCGAAGACCCCGGGCTTCGTCTGCGTCAACTGGCCGGATGCGATGTCCTTGAGCATGTTGGCCAGGCCCGAGAGCAGGTTCTCGCCCCGGGTTTCGATCGTCTTCCTGAGCACCTGCGGGTTGGTCAGCGCGAAATTCGACGGGCTCATCGCATCGACGAAGTTCTGGGTTGCGAACTTCAGTCTCGCACGCGTTTCCTGGTCCAGTCCCTCGATCTCGTCCACCGTCCCGAGCAGCTTGTCGGACAGGCCAAGGTAAGTCTGTCGGATCTGGTCGAACAAGGGATTGTCGCGCCACTCCGGCGCCGAGAAGCGCCGGTCCCTGTCCTGGGCCGGCTTGCTTTCGAGTCCAACCACGCGGCCCCACGCCTCCAGACCCTTGGCCCAGGCCTCGGCACCCGTCGTCATGATGCTGACAGGGTCGAGAGAAGGCGCTGCGTCGCCGGAGGCGAACGCCGGCGGAAAGGCACCCCAGGCGGGAGGACTGGTCGGCCACGGCTGCGACGTCTTCAGGCTTTCCGCCCACGCTTCCATCAGCATCTGCTGTGCGCGGCCCATCACCCAGGTCCAGTGCTGCCAGTCCTCGAGCGTCGGAATCGCGCTTTGGTCGCTTTCGTTGGCCATTGTGCCCATGTAGGGCGGGACTCCACTGAACCCAACGGGAAGTTGAAAGGACGAGGCTCCAGAGTGCCCGCTTCGCATCTTCCTTACGCGCTCGTGCTTCTGGACTATTTCGGGATCGCCGTGTTCGCCATTTCCGGCGCGCTCGTCGCCGCCGAAAAGAAGCAGACGCTCGTCACCTTCATCTTCTTCGCCGTCGCGACCGGCATTGGCGGGGGTACTTTGCGCGATCTCCTGATCGGAGCGCCCGTCTTCTGGGTCCACGCCAACGGAACGCTTGTCATCTGCATGGCGGCGGCGGCGCTGGTCTGGCTTGGGAGCCGCTGGGTCCAACGGACCGCAATCCTGTGGTTCGACGCGGCGGGACTGGCCGCTTACGCCACCTACGGCTCGGCCAAGGCGCTTGCCTATGGCGTCGCGCCCGTCCCTGCATTCGCGATGGGCGTCCTGACCGCCTGCGCCGGCGGGATCGTTCGCGACGTCCTTGCCGGCGAGCCGTCGATCCTGATGCGGCCGGAACTTTACGTGACCGGCGCAGCCCTGGCCGCCGGCCTGTTCGTCGCCCTTCATCTGGCCGGCCTGTCCGGCCTGGTCGCTGTTGTCCCGGCTGCGCTTGCCGGTTTCGCACTTCGCGGCGTCGCCATCGCTCGCGGCTGGTCCCTTCCCGCGTATCGTGGTTAGATGAGCCGATGATCCCGATTCCGCCGCCAGAAACCCGTGTCGTCGAGGTCGCAGACACCATCCAGACGGCGCTCGCGCCCGTTTTCCTCCTCGCCGGCATCGGCGGCTTTCTCAACGTGCTCACCGGCCGCCAGTCGCGAATTGTCGACCGCGGGCGCGAGCTCGAGCCGCTTCTGCTCAAGAGCCGCGGAACCGAGCACGACCAGTGCATCCGGGAACTTCGAATCCTCGATCGCAGGATGCAGCTCGTCGGGCGCGCGGTGTGGATGACCGTCTTTGCCGCCGTCATGGTGTGCTTCATCGTCGTCCTGCTGTTCGCTGGCGCGCTCGTTCGGGGTCACTTCGGTCGCCCGATTGCCGTCCTGTTCATGACCTGCATGGTCTTTCTAGGGTCCGGATTCGGTACTTTCCTGATCGAGACACGGATCGCAGCGCGGTCGATGCGCATTCGCGACGCGTTGCTGGAGCACCAGGCCGAAGAAACCTCAGCCTAGCCATTCTCGACAATGAGCGGAGCCGCTCCTATCCGGCGCACTGTCAAAGGGAGTTTCGCCGCGATGAGCAGTGATGTCGTACAGGGTTCGTCCGTTCTGGACCGAGTGTTGGTGCTGGAAATGGTGCGAGTGACGGAAGCGGCGGCAATCGCCGCGTCGAAGTGGATCGGCCGCGGAGACAATGATTCGGCCGATGCGGCCGCCGTCGAGGCGATGCGCGCCGAGCTCAACCAGCTGCCGATCGACGGCACCGTCGTCATCGGCGAGGGCGAACGCGACGAAGCGCCGATGCTCTATATCGGGGAAAAGGTCGGTTCCGATCAGGACGGCGGGCCGAAAATCGACATCGCCCTCGACCCGCTCGAAGGTACGAGCCTTACCGCCAAGGCCGGTCCGAATGCGCTCGCGGTGCTTGCGATCGGCGAAAGCGGCTGCCTCCTCAACGCGCCCGACGTCTATATGCAAAAGCTGGCAATCGGGCCCGGCTACCCGGCCGGGACGATCGATCTCGACAAGCCGATTGCCGACAACGTCCGCTCGATCGCCAGGCACAAGGACGTCGAACCGGGGGAAATCATCGCGTGCGTGCTCGACCGGCCTCGGCACGAGGACATCATCGCCGAACTTCGCAAGCTGGGCTGCGGGATTACGCTGATTCCCGACGGCGACGTCGCCGGCGTCATGGCCACGGCCGATCCCGACACCGATATCGACCTTTACGTCGGGACGGGCGGAGCGCCGGAGGGCGTGCTTGCTGCTTCGGCGCTGCGATGCGTCGGCGGCCAGATTCAAGGTCGGCTGTTGTTCCGGAACGACGACGAGATCGCACGGGCCCGCCGGTGGGGAATCGACGATCTCGACCGCATCTACACGATCGAGGACATGGCCAGCGGCGATTGCATCTTCGCTGCCACCGGAGTCACGCACGGGTCGCTCCTGCAGGGCGTTCACCGGCGTAAGAATTGCGTGACTACCGAAAGCGTCGTCATGCGCGCCAGCTCCGGAACGGTTCGCCGCGTCTTCACCGAGCATTACCGCCACGGAAGCCGACGGAGCCTCTAGATCGGGCGCGTCCTTCGCGTACAATCGCCGCGTGGGATATGCGTTGAACGTCGAAAGGTCCGCAAGCGGACAGCCGTGGAAGTGGCGGCGTTCGGTCGAGCCGGGCGGCGGACTCGACTCGCTCGTCGACGAACTCCTTCTTGCCCGCGGAGTCGCGCGCGACGACCTCGGCCGTCACCGCGAGCCACGCATTCGCGACTTCCTTCCCGACCCTTCCGTTTTCCGCGACATGGACAAGGGCGCCAGACGGCTCGCCGATGCGATCGAAGCGGGCGAAAGGATCGCGATTTTCGGCGACTACGACGTCGACGGCGCAACCAGCGCCGCCCTGCTCACGATTCTTCTCAGGCAGCTTGGGAACGACCCCATCGTCTACATCCCAGACCGGCTGATGGAGGGATACGGCCCTTCCGGCGCGGCCTTGGTCGAGCTCAAGAACCGCGGCGCGGCGCTGGCAGTCACCGTCGATTGCGGAGCGCAGGCATTCGAGGCTCTCGACGAGGCCACGGCCGCCGGAATCGAGGTGATCGTGGTCGACCACCACCAGTGTGCGACCCTCCTCCCGGTCGCGTTCGCGATGATCAATCCCAACCGGCTTGATGAGGGAGAAATCGGCGCAGCGCACGGACATCTCGCCGCGGTCGGAATGGCGTTCCTCCTCGGCGTTGCCCTTGTCCGGGAGTTGAGGAGTCGGGCGTTCTTCGCAGCTCGCGAAGAGCCGCGAATTCTCGACCTGCTCGACCTTGTGGCGCTGGGAACCGTCGCCGATGTCGCCAGGCTTCAAGGCCTTAACCGCGCCTTTGTCACGCAGGGTCTGAAGATCATGGCCGCCCGCCAGAACCTGGGGCTGAGAGCGCTCGCGGAGGCGGCGCGGCTGGTGAAAGCGCCGACGTCTCGCGACCTCGGCTTCGCTCTTGGGCCGCGAATCAATGCCGGCGGACGGGTCGGAAAGTCCGATCTGGGAGTCCGGCTCCTGACCTGCACCGACCCGGAGGAGGCGCGCGCGATTGCAGCCGAACTCGACCGGCTCAACGAGGAGCGGCGGGCGATCGAGATGACCGTCTGCGACCAGGCGGCAGAGGAGGCTGCGAAGCTGAATGGCTCCTCCGTCATCACAGTGATGGGCCGGGGCTGGCACCCGGGCGTGATTGGAATTGTCGCTGGGCGGCTCAAGGAGAGGTTCGGACGTCCGGCAATCGTGATTGCCGAGGACGAGGAGGGGGCGGGAAAGGGCTCGGGGCGCTCGATTTCCGGCGTCGACCTCGGCGCGGCGGTGCTCGCGGCCAAGGAAAGCGGCCTGCTTGTGGCCGGCGGCGGTCACGCGATGGCCGCTGGTCTGACTCTTGCGAAGGGCGGGCTGGAGCCGTTCCGAGACTTCCTCAACGAGCGACTCGCCGCGGACGTCGAACGATCGCTGCAGGGGCGCGCCTTCCTCGTCGACGCGCTGCTGGCGCCAGGCGGAATCGCCGGAGAGCTTTGCGACCGGCTCGATTCAGCGGGCCCGTACGGGGCCGGATGGCCGAAGCCCAAGGTCGTCGCCGGTCCGGCGCGGCTGCTCAGGACAGGCGTCGTCGGCGACGGACATGTGCGCGGAATTGCCTGCGGCGACGACGGCAAGAGCTTCAAGTGGATTGCCTTTCGAAGCGCCGCGACTGAGCTTGGCCAGGCGCTTCTCTCCTCTCCCGCAGATGCGCGCTGGTGGCTTGGAGGAAGCATCCGGCGCGACGAGTGGACGGGCGGCAATGCCGCGGAAATGCACCTGGAGGACGCCGCGCTTGCTTGACGCCTCGTGGAGGCTCGCCTAACTCGCGGCGGCTTTTCCGGCCCCATCGTCTAGCGGTCCAGGACGTCGCCCTTTCACGGCGAAAACACGGGTTCGATTCCCGTTGGGGTCACCATTCGCTTCTTGCGAGTGGAAAGCGCGGGCCGTCCCGCGCACTTCACATCGCTGCCCAGGCCACACCGATGCTGCCAAGCAGCGCGGCAGTGCTCGCCGACAGTGCAATCGCGGCCGACCTGCCCTTCGAGCGGGCGAAGGCGAGCGTCACCCCGATCTTGACCACCATGTTGGCCACTACGGTACCTGCAAGGGCAATTGCAGCAAGATCGGCTGTGATCGCGTGCGGCGGAAGTCCTCCGGCTGTGATGATCGCGACATCCACGTCCGCGCTGCCCATGATCAGGAGCAGAAGCGCTATGCCCTGCTCGCCGAAACGGCCCTGGGCCCACGCCACTGCGACGGCTGCGGCGGCGACGAAGGCAAGGAATCCGAGAGCAGGAAGAAGGGCAATCGGATTGCCCGGCGGAGCTGGCCCCGCGCAGCGCGCCGAGGACCTGTAAAGCCACCACGCTACGCCTGCTCCGACGACGAGGGCCGGAAGGATCACGAGCGCGAACGGGACGAAAATTCGCGTGGCGAGAAGTCCCACGAGGACGAGGACGCGCACGTACATGACGGCGCTTGCGATCGCGATCCCGGCCGGCTCGGCACCGCCTTCCTGACCGCTCCCGAGGCGCTGCGAGAGCGCCTGGGTGACGGCGGTTGAACTGTAGGCGCCGCCGATCACGGCGGTGGCGATCGTTCCGTGCTGTGCTCCGAAGATCCGGTTGGCGATGTAGGCCAGGAAGGAAAAGCCGGTGACGAGCACGACCACCAGCCACAGCTTCTCAAGGTCCCACGCGTCGTAAGGGCCGTAGCGTCCGCTCGGGAGGAACGGCAGGATGGCCGCGGCAATGACGGCAAAGCGCGCCAGCGCCTTCACATCTTCTTCGTCCATGCGCCGAAGAAGGCCGTGAGTCTCCGTCCGAAGCGCAAGCACGAGCGTGACCACCGCGGCTCCGGCGATGGCAAGCGCAGGCGACCCGCTTCCGCCGAGGAACGCAAGTCCAAGAGCGACCAGCGCGGCGATTGCGGTCGTGGCGTCCGCGCGGTCCGAGCCGCTTCGCCTACTGTACCCGATGGCGATGACCGCCGCCGCGGGCAGCAGGAGCAGGGCGGAGGCGAACGTGTAGCCGGTTTGCGCCAGCCGGCCCGCCACTCCGCCCAGGAGACCGAACAAGGTGAACGTGCGGATTCCCGCCACCCGGCTGCCCGAGCGCGCGTTTCGAAGCGTCCACCCGCGCTCGATCCCGATCAGCAGGCCGACGGCGACAGCCGAGGCGATCGGCAGGGCTTCGCCGGCCGAATGAATCAGCAAGGCCGCCCCTGCAGGCGCTCGCTGTGCCATCGCAGGTGATCGGCCATGAACGTCGAGACGAAGTAATAGCTGTGGTCGTAGCCGGGCTGCACTCGAAGCGTGAGGGCGATGCCGGACTGCTCGCATGCTCGCTGCAGAAGCTCGGGCCGAAGCTGGTTATCGAGAAACGGATCGTCGCTCCCGACATCGACGAGGACTTCAGGCACGCGCGCGCCATCTTCTATGAGTGCGACCGAATCATGCGCACGCCATCGGGCGCGATCTTCGCCCAGATAACCGCCGAGCGCCTTCTGCCCCCATGCGACCTGGCTGGGAGCAGCAATCGGCGAGAAGGCCGAGACGCTTTTGAAACGGCCGGGATTGCGAAGAGCTGCGGTCAGGGCGCCGTGCCCGCCCATGGAATGGCCGGTGATTGCCTGCCGGTCCATGTCGACGGGGAATTCGGCCGCGACGAGATCGGGAAGCTCCTCGGTGACATAGCTCCACATGCGATAATTGGCAGCGAACGGCTCCTCGCTCGCGTCGACATAGAAGCCTGCGCCAAGGCCGAAGTCCCATTGCCCCGCCGGATCGGTCGGGATGTTCTCGCCGCGCGGGCTGGTGTCCGGGGCCACGAAGACGAGGCCAAGATCGGCGCAGGCGGCGCGATACTCGCCTTTCTCGGTGACGTTCATCGGGCTGCAGGTCAGTCCCGAAAGGAACCACACGACCGGCAGCGCTCGCCCTTCCTCTGCTTGCGGCGGAAGGAAAATGGAAAAGTTCATCGGCGTCGAGGTCGAATCCGACGAATGGCTGACGACGAGTTGCCGCCCCCCGTGCGCCTTGATTTCGCTGGTGATTTCCACCTCTATTGCTCCGGCCGGTAGAGCCCGCACAATTTGTTTCCGGCAGGATCGCGAAGGTAGGCGAGGTAAAGTCTGCCAAACGGATTTTCACGATAGCCCGGCGGGTCCTCGCAACTTTGCCCGCCCGCCTCGACCCCGCGACGGTGCCAGGCGTCCACGTCCTCGGGGCTGTCGAAGCTGAATCCGATGGTTCCGCCATTGGCGTGAGTCGCCGGCTGGCCGTCGATCGGCTTCGTGAGCATGAAGACCGCGCCCTTGCGGCCCCAACTGGAGCGTCCCTTGTCGTCGGTGCGCCCCGGCTTCTCGAACAAGGCGTCATAGAACTTGCGGCTGGCGTCGAGATCGTTCGATCCGACCATGACATGGCTGAACATTCCGGATCTCCTAGTACACGACCACGCTTCGGATACTCTCGCCCTTGTGCATGAGGTCGAACGCGGTGTTGATCTCGTCGAGCTTCAGTACGTGCGTAATCATCGGGTCGATGGCGATGGTGCCGTCCATGTACATATCGACGATCTTGGGAACGTCAGTGCGGCCCTTGGCGCCGCCGAATGCCGTGCCGCGCCAGTTGCGGCCGGTGACGAGCTGGAACGGACGGGTCGAGATTTCCTTCCCCGCTTCGGCAACGCCGATGATGACGCTGGTCCCCCAGCCGCGGTGGCAGCATTCGAGCGCTGTGCGCATCACTTCGGTATTGCCGGTGCAGTCGAAGCTGTAATCGGCGCCACCGTCGGTAAGCCCCGCGATCTCCTCGATCATCTGCTCGCGCGACTTGCCCCGGGCGTCGATGAAATCCGTCATTCCGAACTTGCGGCCCCATTCCTCCTTGCCCGGATTGATGTCGACGCCGACGATAGCCTTGGCGCCGGCCATCTTCGCGCCCTGGATGACGTTGAGCCCGATTCCGCCCAGGCCGAACACCACGACATTGTCGCCGGCCTGTACCTTCGCCGTGTTGATCACCGCGCCGACCCCGGTCGTCACTCCGCAGCCGATGTAGCAGCTGGTCTGAAATGGCGCGTCCTCGCGGATTTTCGCGACCGCAATTTCCGGAAGCACGGTGAAGTTCGAAAAGGTCGAGCAGCCCATGTAGTGAAAGATGGTTTCGCCCTTGTACGAGAAGCGGCTGGTCCCGTCGGGCATTACGCCTTTCCCTTGGGTGGCGCGGATCGCAGTGCACAGGTTCGTTTTGCCCGACAGGCACGACTTACACTTGCCGCACTCGGGCGTGTACAGCGGGATTACGTGGTCGCCCGGCTTGACGCTGGTCACGCCCGCGCCGATTTCGCGGACGATTCCCGCGCCCTCATGGCCAAGGATGGACGGGAACAGCCCTTCCGAATCGAGCCCGTCCAGGGTGTAGGCGTCGGTATGGCAAATCCCGGTCGCCATGATTTCGACCAGCACTTCGCCCGTCTTGGGGCCCTCGAGATCGACCTCGACGATTTCCAGCGGTTGCTTGGCCTCGAACGCGACGGCAGCGCGGCTCTTCATTCGATCACTCTCCTTCGAGGAAGCGGCGGATCCACCCCGCGACGCGCTGGCTGTCGTTCGGCGCATCCAGCGAGGCGATGGCCGGCTCCGGATTGGGGATGGCGTCGTGGCGCTCCTCGATCAGCGCCTTTGCGAACTCCGGCGAAAACTCCGGGTGGAACTGGAAGGAGATCGCCGGGCGATCGGTCCACGCAAGTGCTGCAAAGGGCGTGAAATCGGATTTCGCGACGACCTGCGTGTTGGGCGGCTGGACGACGACCTGGTCCTGGTGGGACGCGGGAATGGCAATCGTGCCGCCCGAGTTCATCCACGGCTCCTGGCGAACAATTTCGTAGCTGTGGAGGCCGGTGCCCCAACCCTTTTCCGACTTTTCGACTTGGCCGCCGAGCGCCTGCGACATCGACTGGTGGCCGAAGCAGACGCCGATCATCTTCTTGTGTTCGGCAGCACGGATGAAATCGAGCAGCGGCGCAATCCACGGCAGCGGGTCGTAAACGCCCGCCGGCGATCCGGAGATGAGATAGGCGGCATGCGATTCGGGATCGGCGGGCAAATGGCCGGCCTGGACGTCGAAGGTTTCCAGCGTGAAAGCGTCTCCGAGCATCCGGCGGAACATGGCCGTATAGTCGCCGAACTTCGGCTGGAGGTCGCCCGGCGGGCGGCCGGTTTCGAGGACTGCAAGGTTCATGGAGGCCGCCTTGCCACCTCAATTCCATTCGGCCAATGCTGAATCGAAAGGGGAGACAATGGCGAAATCGCTCGACGAGCGTCACGCACTCATCACCGGCGGCGGAACCGGCATCGGAGCTGCGGCCGCGGTGGCACTCGCAGGAGAGGGCGCGAAATTGTCGCTTCTGGGGCGGCGAATGGAGCCCATCGAGGCGGCGGCGGCGTCAACGGGCGGAACCGCGTTCCAGTGCGATGTGACGGACCCCGGGGCGATCGCCCGGGCCTTCGGCGACGCACGCGACGTGAACGGGCCGATCGAGCTTCTCGTCGTCAACGCCGGAATCGCGGAGAGCGCGCCCTTTCACAAGATGACTCGCGAAAGCTGGGACAGGATCATCGCCACGAACCTGACGGCGGCGTTCGACTGCGCGCGCGAAGCAATCGGCGATTTGCTCGAGAGCGAGAACGGCCGTCTCGTGTTCGTCGCCTCGGTCGCAAGTCTTCGCGGCGTGCCCTACGCCGCCCATTATGCGGCCTCCAAGCACGGCCTGCTCGGATTGAGCCGAAGCCTAGCGGCCGAATATGCGAAGACGAACCTGACCGTGAATGCGGTCTGTCCCGGCTATGTCGATACGCCGATGACCGACCAGAGCGTGGCCCGGGTGTCGCAGATTACCGGCCGCGGCGAATCCGATGCGCGGTCCGCGATCACCAACATGAATGCCAGCGGCAGGCTCGTAGATCCGGACGCTATCGCCAACGTCATCCGGATGCTCTGCCTTCCGCTCAGCCGCGACATAAACGGTGCCGCGATCACGATCGACGGCGGGACGAGCGCGTGAGTTTCGACGCTGCGACCTTCGTTCCAACCCACTTCCAATGGGGTTTCGATAACGGCGTCGCGACGATCACACTCAACCGCCCGGAGCGGAAGAATCCGCTGACGTTCGAAAGCTATGACGAGCTTCGCCACACTTTCTATGCGCTTGTAAATGCGCGCGAGGTGAAGGTCGTCGTCATGACTGGCGCCGGGGGGAATTTCTGCTCGGGAGGCGACGTTCACGAGATCATCGGCCCGCTGACCGGGATGGACCGCGACGGATTGCTCGAGTTCACGCGGATGACCGGCGACCTCGTGCGTGCCATGCGCGCCTGCCCGCAGCCGATCGTGGCGGCGGTCGAAGGCGTCTGCGCGGGCGCCGGCGCGATACTCGCCATGGCAAGCGACCTGCGGTTGGCATCAGCGAACGCGAAGGCGGCGTTTCTCTTCACCCGCGTCGGGCTTTCCGGCGCGGACATGGGCGCGTGCGCGATCCTGCCCAGGATCATCGGGCACGGCCGCGCCGCCGACTTGCTGTTCACCGGCCGCAGCATGGACGCGGAAGAGGGCTTCACCTGGGGCTTCTGGAACCGCCTGAGCGACAGCGTTCTCGCCGATGCGCAGGCGCTTGCGCACGACCTCGCCAGCGGACCGGCCTACGCGCACTCGGTGACAAAGCGCCAGCTCGACGCCGAGTGGGACGTATCGATCGAACGCGCAATCGAAATGGAGGCCGAAGCGCAGGCCGAGTGCATGCAGACCAACGACTTCAAGCGCGCCTACGAAGCTTTCGCGGCGAAGCGGAAGCCGGAGTTCGAAGGCGACTGATGGCCGACCGCAGCTTCCTTTCCTGGCCCTTTTTCGAAGCGAGGCATCGCGAGCTGGTCGATCGCGTCGAAACTGTCGGCGAGCGCGTGGGGCACAGCAAGAATGTCGATGCGCACTGCAGGAAGATCGTCGGCGCACTCGGGAGCGCGGGCTTGCTCAAGCTGTGCGTTTCCGACGGCGACAGACGGCCGGACGTTCGCAGCCTCGCCCTTGCTCGGGAGACGCTGGCCTACCACTCAGGCCTCGCCGATTTCGCCTTCGCAATGCAGGGGCTCGGATCGGGCGCGATTTCGCTGTTCGGAACCGTCGAGCAGAAGCGCAAATGGCTCACTCGGGTGGCAAGCGGAGAGGCGATCGCCGCTTTCGCGATGACGGAGCCAGAATGCGGGTCCGACGCGGCGAACATGCAGACGACAGCCGAACGCGACGGAAGCGAGTGGGTACTGATCGGCGAGAAGACTTACATCTCCAACGGCGGCATCGCCGATTTCTATGTGACGTTCGCCCGCACCGGCGAAGGCGAGGGCGCCAAAGGCCTCTCCGCCTTCATCGTTCCCGCCGATTCGGAGGGCCTTAGCGTCGCAGAACGGATCGACGTCATTGCGCCGCATCCACTCGCGCGCCTCACGTACGACAAGGTCCGGGTGTCCGCCGACGCCATGATCGGCGAGCCCGGGGAGGGCTTTCGCATTGGAATGGAAACGCTGAACCTGTTCCGGGTGACGGTCGGTGCCGCGGCGCTCGGCTTCGCCCGGCGAGCGTTGGACGAGGCGGTCGACTTCGCGACTCAGCGGCGGCTGGGAAGCGGCACGCTTGCGGACAACGCCGTCACGCAGGCGAAGCTGGCCGACATGGCGCTTCAAATCGATGCGTCGGCGCTCCTGATCTATCGCGCCGCGTGGCAGCAGGACGTGGGCGGCACGGACAATCGCCGAGCAGCTGCAATGGCGAAGCTCTATGCGACCGAGGCCGCGCAGCAGGTCGTCGATTCCGCAGTGCAGATGCACGGCGGCGCCGGCGTGACGAGCGGCGTGAAGGTCGAGGAACTCTACCGCGAAGTGCGGGCGCTTCGAATCTACGAAGGCGCCAGCGAGGTACAGCGGCAGATCATCGCGCGCGACCTGTTGAAGGGGGCAAAGCCATGAAAATCCTGCAGCCGGCCGGGTGGCCGCGTCCGCGAGGATATTCGAACGGTGTAAGTGCCAGCGGGCGCATGATCTTCACCGCCGGAGTGGTCGGCTGGGACGAAAATGAGAGCTTTCCCGAATACCGTCTCGACAGGCAGTTCGCGCAGGCGCTCAAGAACACGCTGGCCGTGCTCGCCGAAGGCGGGGCGGGACCGGAACATGTCGTGAGAATGACCTGCTACATCACCGACCGCGCGGAATATCTGAACCAGCGCGACGAGATCGGCGCTTACTGGCGGCAGATCATGGGCCGCAACTATCCTCCTATGGCGCTGGTCATCGTGAAGGAACTGCTCGAGGGCGCGGCCAAGGTCGAGATCGAGACGACGGCGGTGGTGCCGGAATAAGAATGTACGATTCCTTCGTTCGCGACCGACTCCCGCCAGCGGAGCTTCTTCCGGAATTCCGGTTCGAGCTGCCGGAGCTAAAGTACCCCGAGCGGCTCAACGCGGCGGCGGAGTTGCTGAAGGGCGGCGCCGCCGACGCGCTTGCAGTCGTGAACGCGCATGGCCGCTGGACCTTCTCCGAACTCGACGATTTCAGCGGGCGCATTGCGCGGCTGCTGGTCGAGGAGGAGGGGCTGATTCCCGGCAATCGCGTGCTCCTGCGCGGGCCGAACACCTACACGATGTTCGCTGCATGGCTCGCGGTGATCAAAGCAGGCGGAGTCGTCGTCGCGACCATGCCGCTGCTCCGCCCCGGCGAAATCGCGACGGTGATCGAGAGGGCCGAGATCAGCCACGCGATCGTCGATTCGCGCTTCATCGGCGACTTCCGCCAAGGCGCTGAGCAAACGCACTTCGTAAAGCACATCGTCAAATATGACGGCGATTACGGACGCGGGGAGCTGGAGACTCGCTGCGCCTCGCTCGAGCCGCTGCCGCCCGCCGACACCCACCGCGACGATCCGTGCATCATCGCCTTCACCAGCGGCACGACCGGCGTCCCCAAGGGCTGCGTTCAGTTCCACCGCGACGTGCTTGCGCCCTGCGACACGTTCGCGAAGCATCTCGTCGACCCGAAGCCGGGCGACGTCTTCCTGACCAGCGCACCGATGGCCTTCACCTTCGGGCTTGGCATCACGCCGATGTTCCCGTGGCGGTTCGGCGCAGCCGCGGCGACGATCGAGAAAGCGAGCCCGCAGGCGATGTGCGAAGCGATCGCCGAGTTCGGGGTTACCCACCTCGGCACCGCCCCGACCGCCTACAAGGCGATGATATCCCAGCCGGAGCTGGACGCTGCGCTCAACACCCTTCGCTACTGCATCTCCGCCGGCGAGCATCTGCCCGAGGCAACCTGGCGCGCGTGGAAGGACCGGACCGGAATCGCGATCACCGACGGCATCGGCTCGACCGAGATGATGCACATCTTCGTTTCCGCGGCGGGCGACGACATCCGCCCCGGAGCGACCGGCAAGGCGGTGCCCGGATACGAAGCGACCGTGCTCGACGACGACGGCAACCCAATGGACGAGGGCGTCGGCCGCCTCGCGATCAAGGGCCCGACCGGCTGCCGCTATCTCGATGATCCGCGCCAGCGCGACTATGTGCGAGAATGGCTGGAACGTGACCGGCGACACCTACCGCCGCGACGGTGACGGTTACTATTGGTACCTCGCCCGCAACGACGACATGATCGTCAGCTCGGGCTACAACATCGGCGCTCCGGAAGTGGAGAATGCGCTTCTATCCCACGCCGCCGTTGCCGAATGCGCGGTGATCGGCGTGCCCTGCCCCGAGCGCGGGCAGAAGGTGAAGGCGTTCGTCGTGCTTGCGGCGGACGCGACCGGCTCAGACGATCTCGTCGCGGAGCTGCAGGCGCACGCGAAGGCGCAGATCGCCCCCTACAAATATCCGCGCGAGATCGAGTTCGTCGACGCGCTGCCCAAGACCGCGACCGGCAAGCTCAGGCGGAGTGAGTTGAGGGTAGCTAACGGACCGCGAAAGCTGCCTTCGGACGCGATCGAACGTCGCGCTTCCTCTAGATCGTCTGACGCATGTCATCAGTGCCGGATACGGCGAGCAGTCGTTTGGCATTTCATCATCTCGCTGTCTCGAAAAGCGGGGTTACCTTCGGAGACCATCATCTTGATCGGAGAACTAGCAATGCTTCAGAGGATCGAACGCGTCGCATGACTCCGCTGACCTTCTTGATCGAGAATCGATGATGCGGCCGAAGACGAACTCCGGAAATGCCGTAGCGGAGTACGCCTAGCTCACTCAAACTCCACGATAACCTGGTCGACCGCGAGACTGTCGCCCGCCTTGGCCGGAGTCGCCTTGACCGTCGCCGCCTTGGGCGCCCGGAGGATATTCTCCATCTTCATCGCTTCCATGACGGCGACTGGTTGACCAGGCTCGACCTTGTCGCCGACCTTCACATCGAGCTTCGTCAGGAGGCCCGGCATGGGCGCGAGCAGGAGCCGCGACAGGTCGGGCGCGGGCTTTTCGATCATATGCTTCGACAGCTCGGCGACGTGCGGCGGCAACACCTGCACCGCGTGGCTCGCGCCGTGGGTGTTGATGGTCCAGCCGCGGCCGTTCTTGTGGACCTTCACGATCCGGTGCCGCCCGTCGATGTCCACGGCGAGCAGTTGCTGCCCGGGAGTCCAGCGGCCGATGATGTCGATCAGCTCGCCACCATCGAGATAGGCGATGGTGCCGCCTTCATAGGGCTTGATCCGGACACGATGCTGGTCGCCATCGACGATGACGACGCGCTCGCTCGATGGGACCACGGGCGGGCCGAGCTGGCTGTCGATACCCGCGTTCCGCTCTTCGGTGATCGCGCCGATCATCCCGCCAATGACCGCGATGTCGGACAGCAGTTGGTCGCTCGCCGGCGCGCCCTCGAACCCGTCGGGGTATTCCTCGGCGATGAAATTGGTGGTGATGTCGCCGGACCGGAAGTGCGGGCTTTGCATCAGCGCGGAAAGGAAATCGACATTGTTGCCGACGCCTTCGACCTGGAAGGCGTCCAGCGCAGCGACCTGCGCGTCGATGGCGGCGTCGCGGTCGCGGTCCCCAGGTGATCAGCTTGGCGATCATCGGGTCGTAGAACATGCTGATTTCGGAGCCTTCGCGAACGCCGTCGTCGACGCGCACGCGAACGCCATCCTCGCGCTGCTCGGGCGGAGGCGAGTACGGCGGTCAGCCGCCCCGTGCTGGGAAGGAAGCCGCGATACGGGTCCTCGGCATAGACGCGCGTTTCGACGGCCCAGCCGTTGAGCTCGACATCGTCCTGCCCGAAGCCCAGCTTCTCGCCGGCGGCGACGCGGATCATCTGCTCGACGAGGTCGAGACCCGTGACTTCCTCGGTCACCGGATGCTCCACCTGCAGCCGCGTGTTCATTTCGAGGAAGTAGAAGCTCTTGCCGCTTTTATCGGCGCCGTTGACGATCAGCTCGACCGTCCCGGCCGAATAGTATCCGACCGCCTGCGCGAGCGCGACGGCTTGTTCGCCCATCGCTTTCCGCATCTCGGGCGTGACGAAGGGCGACGGCGCTTCCTCCACCACCTTCTGGTGGCGGCGCTGGATTGAGCATTCGCGCTCTCCGAGATAGAGGACGTTGCCGTGCTGGTCGCCGAGCACCTGGATTTCTATGTGGCGCGGCTGCTCGATGAATTTCTCGATGAAGACCCGGTCGTCGCCGAAGCTGTTCAGGCCCTCGCGCTTGACGCTCTCGAAGCCCTCGCGGACGTCCTTTTCGGACCAGGCGAGGCGCATCCCCTTGCCGCCGCCGCCGGCCGAGGCCTTCATCATCACCGGATAGCCGATGTCGCCGGCGATCTTCACCGCCTCGTCGGTCGTGGCGATATCGCCGAGATAGCCGGGAACGACGTTGACGCCCGCTTCCTTCGCCAGCTTCTTGGATTCAATCTTGTCGCCCATCGAGGCGATCGCGTTGGGCGGTGGGCCGATGAAGGTGATGCCCGCCTTCTTCAGCGCCTTCGCGAAGCTCTCGCGCTCAGAAAGGAAGCCGTAGCCGGGGTGCACCGCCTCGGCGCCCGTTTCCTTGCAGGCGTCGATGATGACTTCGGCGTTTAGGTAGGATTCGGACGCGGGCGGCGGGCCGATGCGGACGCTTTCGTCGGCCATGAGCACGTGCGGTGCGCGGGCGTCGGCGTCGGAGTAGACCGCGACCGTCTTGATGCCCATGCGCTTGGCGGTGCGGATCACGCGGCAGGCGATTTCACCGCGATTGGCGATCAGGATTTTCTTGAACATGAGTCCGGCTACCTCAATCGCCGTGCCTGAAAAAGCCGGCGTAGAACACCAGCGCGATCATCACCGCGATTGCTGCAGTCAGCTGCACAAACGGCATCCACTTTCTGGAGCCCATCGTGTTGCTATCAGCTTGAGCGATCGCTGCGGGCGCGCGCGCGCCCCATCCGACATAGCCGTAACAGTCGCAGCCCTTCACGGCGCAGGCCATGTCGCCGGCCGCACCTGCGTGGTGCGTACCTTGCGGATGGCCGCAATGAATGCAGTCGCCGCTCACTCCGCCGCTTCGTCCAACGGCGGCTTGTTGTGGCCGAGCAGGCGAAGCACCTCGTCGGCGGCGTCGGCGAGGTTGGTGCCGGGGCCGAAGATCGCCTGCACGCCCGCCTTGCGAAGCGCGGCATAATCCTGCGGCGGGATGACCCCGCCCGCGACCACCTTGATGTCGGCGCGGCCCATCTCCTTCAGCGCCTCGATCATCTCCGGGATAAGCGTCCGGTGGCCGGCCGCGAGCGAGCTTGCGCCGACAACGTCGACGTCTTTCTCGACCGCCATTTCCGCCGTCTCGCGCGGGGTCTGGAACAGCGGTCCGGGAATGACTTCGAAGCCGAGGTCGGTGAAGGCCGAGGAAACGAGGTTGGCGCCGCGGTCGTGCCCGTCCTGGCCCATTTTGGCGACGAGGATCCGGGGCTTTCGGCCAAGGCGGCCGGCGACGGATTCCGTTCCTGCGACGGCTTCCTTCCAGCGGTCGTCCTGCCGCGCCTTGCCGTAAATCCCGCGCACCGGCTGCGGCACGGTGTCGTAGCGGCCGAAGGCTTGCTCGAGCGCGTCGGAAATCTCGCCGAGCGTTGCCCGCGCCCGCGCCGCCTCGACGCTGCAGCGCCAGCAGGTTCGCATCGCCCTTTGCGCCTTCCGTCAGCGCGTCGAGCGCGGCCCGCACCTTGTCCTCGTCGCGCTCGCTGCGGACCTTTTCGATCCGCGCAATCTGCTGCGCACGTACGCGCGCGTTGTCGACCTCGAGGATGTTGTGCTCGGGCTCGCTGTCGGGCTGGTAGCGGTTGACGCCGACGATCACCGTCTCCCCTGTATCGACCTTGGCTGCTCGCTCCGCAGCGGCTTCCTCGATGCGGTGCTTGGGCAGACCCTCCGCAACGGCCTTGGTCATGCCACCGTGGGCTTCGACCTCGTCGATGAGCGCCTGGGCCTTTTCTTCGAGCTCGCGGGTCAGCGCCTCGACGTACCAGCTTCCGCCAAGCGGATCGGCGACCGCGGTGACTCCGCTTTCCTCGGCGAGGATGAGCTGCGTGTTTCGGGCGATGCGCGCGCTGAAATCGGTCGGCAGCGCAATCGCTTCGTCGAAGCTGTTGGTGTGCAGCGACTGCGTGCCGCCGAGGACCGCCGCGAGCGCCTCGATCGTGGTCCGGATGATGTTATTGTACGCGTCCTGCTCGGTCAGGCTGACGCCCGACGTCTGGCAGTGGGTGCGAAGCATCTTCGACTTGTCGGTCTTGGCGCCGAGCTCGGTCATGATCTTGTGCCAGAGCGTGCGCGCCGCGCGCAGCTTCGCGATCTCCATGAACAGGTTCATGCCGATACCGAAGAAGAAGGACAGGCGCGGCGCGAAGGCGTCGACCTCAAGTCCCTTGGCCTTCGCCGCGCGCACATATTCCATGCCGTCGGCGAGGGTATAGGCGAGCTCCTGGACCGCCGTCGCTCCGGCCTCGTGCATATGGTAGCCGGAGATGGAGATGCTGTTGAACTTCGGCATTTCCGCCGCGCAATAGGCGATGATGTCGGCGACGATCCGCATGCTCGGCTCGGGCGGGTAGATGTAGGTGTTGCGGACCGCGAACTCTTTCAGGATGTCGTTCTGGATCGTGCCGGTCAGCCTGTCGTGGGGGACTCCCTGCTCCTCGCCGGCGACGATGAAGAAGGCCATGACCGGCAGCACCGCGCCGTTCATCGTCATCGATACGCTCATCGTGTCGAGCGGGATTCCGTCGAACAGCAATTTCATGTCTTCGACTGTATCGATGGCAACGCCCGCCATGCCGACGTCGCCCGACACGCGCGGGTTGTCGCTGTCGTAGCCGCGGTGGGTCGCGAGATCGAAGGCGACCGAAAGCCCCTTCTGACCCGCCTTCAGGTTGCGGCGGTAGAAAGCGTTGGATTCTTCGGCGGTGGAGAAGCCGGCGTATTGGCGGATCGTCCACGGACGGCCTGCGTACATGGTCGCATAGGGGCCGCGCGTGAACGGCGGCTCGCCGGGAACTCCTGGGTTGATTCCAGTCGCATCGTCGGGTCCGTACACGACCTTGAGGTCGATGCCCTCGGGGGTCGTTCGGCTAATCTCGTCAGTCATCGCGCGTTGCCCTAGCAGGCGATTTCGATTTTCGGGAGTGCTCAGGCGCGCCCGTAGAGCCGGTCGAGTGTTCGCGCCGTTTCCACGAGCCCCGTCGTCGTGCCCTCGAAGCGCTCCCCCGACGCCAGTTTCTCGACCCACTCCGCGGCGGCCCGCCCGCCCCATTCGTCGGGGTAGCCTGTGAGCCGCTGGCAATCACGACCGCTGAACTTGTCGGCAACGAAGTCGAAAAAGCTGCCGTTCTCGTTGCGCAGTTCGGCACCGCCTTCAGTCCCGTAGATGCTGGCGCGAATTTCCGCGTCCTGCCCGGCGGAGAGGTTCCACGAGCAGGCAATGCGAACGCCGACTCCATTCGAAAGCTCCAGCTCGCCGGTCATGAAGTCCTCGCACTCGTCGCTTTTCAAGTCGCGGCCGTCCTTCAGGAGCCGTCCCCGTGCCTCCACCACGTCCGGGAAGTCGAATAGCCACAAGGCAAGGTCGACAAGGTGAACGCCGAGGTCGATCAGGCAGCCGCCGCCGGACTTTGCGGGATCGTAGAACCAGGCGTTCCCTGGGCCGTAGGCGTTGTGGAAGGTCAGATCGGCAGCGAAGGGCTTTCCGAGCTCGCCCGCGCGAACGGCGTTGCGAATGGCCTGCATCGCCGCGGTGTGGCGGTAGGACAGGTCGACGCCGAGCAGCCGGTCCGCGGACTTGGCAGCGGAAAGGACCGACTCGACCTCTTGCGCCGTTCGACCGAGCGGCTTCTGGCAAAAAACCGCGGCACCGCTCTCCAGCGCCCGAATCGACTGGTCGGCGTGCAGTGCACTCGGGGTTGCGATCACGATCCCATCAAGGTCGAGCGCGAGCATGTCGTCCAGCGACGCGACGGTCTTCGCGCCGGGTGCGACTTCGGCGGCCTCGCCCAGCATCTCCTCGCTTGGGTCGCAGATTGCGACCGCCTCGGCCTTGCCGGTCGCAAGCATCGCTTCCATCCGGTTGCGGCCAATCCAGCCCACTCCGTGAAATCCGAGCCGCACCGTCACGGAATGACCACCGCCTTGACGAAGCCCTCCGGCTTGTCGCGCGTCGCGTCGAGCGCCTCGTCGAGCTGGTCCAGCCGGTAGCGGTGGGTGATGACGCTGTCCGGGTCGATGATGCCGGAGCGAATGGCTTCGATTGCTCGCCTCACGCCATCGAGCGCAACCTCCGGGTCGCGCTCGTGCGCGTTGATGACGTCGAACCCGCGCCAGTTCCAAAGCTGCATGTTGACCTGCCGCGGCCCATCCTGGTGATAACCGGCGACGACCAGCTTGCCGCCTTCTTTCGTCAGCTCGGCAGCGAGATCGAGCGGCCATTGCTTGCCGACGGCTTCGACGACTCGGTCGCAGAATTTGCCGTCGGTCAGCTCCCTCACCCGATCGATGATCGCATTGTGGTCGTCCATCGCGATCGTTTCTTCAGCGCCCATGTCGCGGGCCAGGTCGAGCGAACTTTGACGGCGCGAAATGGCGATGACCCGGGCGCCTGCTTTGGAGGCCAATCGAACCAGCAGCGCGCCAAGAAAGCCAATCCCGATGATGGCGACGGTCTGGCCCTCTTTCACGTTGCTCCGGCGGAAGATGTTCATGGCGCAGCCGAACGGCTCGCCAGGCAGCGCTACGCCGTCGAGCTCGGCCGGGATTTTGACGACCGCCGATGCGTCGGCCACGTCATATTCGGCGTAGGCGTTGGTCCCCAAGGTCGCGACACGGTCGCCCACTTCGAGGCCGCTGACCTTCTCGCCGACCGCGTCGACGCTTCCCCAGCCTTCGTGGCCGAGATCGCCCGCGTCCGTCGGGAATTCCATCCAGTCGGGTCCTTCCCACGGCGTCAGGTTCGACGCGCAGACGCCGCAGCCCGCCAGCCGCACGCGCACCTGTTCTTCGCCCGGCTGCGGCAGGGGAACGTCGCGGATTTCCAGTTTGCCGGGGCCGGTGACTACGGCCGCGCGCATCGTGGAGCGGCTTTCGCCGCTTGCCCGTTCGCTCATGTTCGACCCTCTACTCTGCGGCCTGGATCAGCGGCGCATCGTTCTCGGCCGGCGCCACTCCGCGCCATTGGCTCTTCGGCCGATGCTCCTGCGCGAACCAGGCAATCGTGTCGGACAGCCCCTCGCGCAAGTCGATCCGCGGCTCCCATCCGAGCAGGTCCTTCGCTCGCGAGATGTCGGGCCGCCGTCGTCTCGGATCGTCTTCCGGCAGGGGCCGCCGGACGATGTTCGACTGCGACCGCGTCATCTGCACGACCAGCGTCACCAAATCCCTGACCGCCATTTCGTTCGGGTTGCCCAGGTTGACCGGGACGCCATCGGCAGCTTGCGAGCCCATCAAGGCGGTCAGCCCGTCCACCATGTCGTCAACGTGGCAGAAGCTGCGCGTCTGCGTTCCGTCGCCGTAAATGGTGATGTCGTCGCCCGCGAGCGCCTGGCAAATGAAATTGGATACGACGCGACCGTCGTCGGATCGCATTCTCGGGCCATAGGTGTTGAAGATCCGCGCAATTCGAACGTCGGCACGGTTGCCGCGTCGAAAATCGAAGGCAAGCGCCTCGGCGGCCCGTTTGCCCTCGTCGTAGCAGGCGCGCGGGCCCGTGCAGTTGACCCACCCGCGATAGTCCTCCTGCTGCGGGTGCGCCTCGGGATCGCCGTAAACCTCACTCGTGGAGGTCAGCAGCAGCCTTGCGCCGCACTCCTCTGCCAGTCGCAGCATGTTGCGCGTGCCCATCACGTTGGTCAGCATCGTGTGCTCGGGATCGGCCTGGTAATGCGGCGGCGAAGCGGCGCAGGCAAGGTGATAGATGTGCGTGAATCCGGTACGCCGAAGGTTCGCTGGAAGATCGTCGATCACGTCGTGATCGACGACTTCGAATTTCGGATCGTCTTGCAGATGGGCGATGTTGCTTCGCCGGCCGGTCAGGAAATTGTCCAGGCACACCACGCGCGCGCCGCTCTCGATGAGCCGGTCGCACAAGTTCGATCCGATGAACCCCGCTCCCCCGGTGACGAGGGCAACGCAGTCGTTTCTGTTTCTCACGCGGTACTCCCTGGGCTGTGTTCGGATGGATCGCCTTCGCCGATTGGCGGCGGCCTGGATGGCGTGCTCGAGTTCGGAAGCGCGATGCGCGGACGTATGTTCGGCAAGAACGCGTTTGCGAGCGGCTTCGCCAATCGAGTCTGCTGCTGCTTCTGACTCGCCGATCCGGCGCACGACATCGTCCGCTGAATCGGCGAGGATGATTTCGCGTCCGGGCTCGAACAGCTGGTCGAGTCCCTCCCACCGGTCGGAGATGATGGGCGTCGAGCAGGCGGCTGCCTCGAACAGGCGCACCGACGGCGACCAGCCGGCGGCGATCATGTCGGCGCGCGTGACGTTCAGCGTGAATCGCGACCGTGCGTAAAAGCGCGCGTGCTCCGACGGCGGCAGGTGCTCGATCCTCTCGACGTTCGCCGGCCACTCGATGCTGTCGGGATATTGCGCGCCGGCGACCACGAAGCGCCGCTCCGGGCATCGGCGCGCGGGCTCGATCAGAAGCGTCTCGAGCGAAGGCTGCCGGTCGTCGCTGTAGGTGCCGAGATAGGAGAGATCCCACCTCTTCGGCAGGTCGAGCGGCGGATAATGCTCCGCATCGACGGAGCAGTAGAGCGCACGAGCAGCGGGAGAGCCATACTCCCGCTCGATCCGCTGCAGGGTCGGGCCGCCCGTAAAGGACAAATAGAGGTCGTAGCGCGGTATCAGCGCCGGCGAGACATATTCGAAGTCGCCGCGCTCAAGCTTGGCGAGCGTCACCGGCGTATCGATGTCGTAAAAGGCGACTACACCGCGCGCAGTATCAAGAACGAACTCGCCGGCCGCCACTCCATCGGGGACGTAGGAACCGACGATCACCGCGTCGGCATCGGCGATTTCGCCGCGCCACTTGTGAAGGTCGTCGAGCGATCGATAGAATTCGAGCCGGCAGAAATCCGGCTCGGCGCAGTCGCGGCTGTCGCGGTACCAGGGGACGTCGCGCTCGAGGAACAGGATTTCGTGCCCGCGTTCCGCGAAGGCGCGAAGCAGCGCGCGATAGGTCGTCGCGTGGCCGTTTCCCCACGACGAGGACAGGCTCAGGCCGAGAACGACGAGCTTCACGCTGCCTCCACCTCGGCGGAGGAGCGTCGTGACGCCCCGGCCATTTCCTCTCGCAGGAGAACATCCACCTGCGCGCCGCGATCGGCATAAGTGTGGTTTGCAAGCACCCGCTCCAGAGCCGCTTTGCCGATGGTGCGCGCTCGCTCCGGGGTGAGTGCCTTCAGATGCTCGGCGACGTCCTTGGCGTCACGCGCAACAAGCACTTCTTCATCCGGCTTCAGGAACAGCTCAATTCCCTCCCACGCATCGGTGATCAGGCACGCCGCTGCTCCCGCCGCCTCGAACACCCGCGTAGCGGGCGAAAAGCCGATGTCAGCCATGCTGTCGCGGGCGATGTTGAGCACCGCGAGCGGCGTGCAGTTGAAGGCATTGTGATCGGTCGTGAACACATGCCCCACGTCACGAACGTTCGCGGGCATTTCCTTGCTGTCCCACCCGTTGCCGCCAATCAGGAATTGCCGATCAGGCAGCAACTCGGCCGCTTCGAGGAAGAACCGTTCCACGCGCGCTTCGCGATCGGGCAGTCGATTCCCGAGGAAGGACAGATCGGCTTCGAAACGAGGGTCCGGCTGCACCGGATGGTGCGTGTCGGGGTCGAGCGCATTGTACACGGGCACGCACTTGGCGGCGCCGAACTCCTCGTAGTCTCGGACGACCGGCGGCCCGCCGCCATAGGTCAGGACCATGTCGAGCGAAGGCAGGTTGCGCCGTACCGGATGGTCGGGGTGGTTGCGCATCTCGTCGAGTGTGGCGGCGGCATCGACGTCCCAGAAGATCTTGAGCGCGTCCTCGCGGGCGTTTTCGACGATTCCGTCGATAAGTTCCTCGTCGAAGACTCCGACGCCGCTGGCCTTCACCACGACGTCGGCGTCGCCCGCCTTTGCGAGGACGCCGCGGAGCGCGTCGGGGGTCGCAGGATAGACGACCGACTTCGCCCACGGTTGGGGCTCCATGTCGCGGTGGCTTTGCCGATCGAACGCGTCGGGCTCGTAGAAGGTGATGTCGTGGCCTCGGGACGCGAGATCGCGCAACAGCCCGCGATAATAGGTCGCTGCCCCGTTCCACCAGGACGAAAGAAGGCTCGATCCGTAAAAGGCGATTTTCATGCCGCCTCCATCTGCGTCGCGGTGCGAATCGCCGGCAGGATGTCGTCGAGCAATTCCGCGGCGCGATGCGCGCAGCTGTGGCGGGCGCGAATGGTCTCGAGCCCGCTTTTCGCCAGCGACTGGCGAAGGGCGCGGTCGTTTTTCAGCTCCGTGAGCGCGTCTGTCATTTGCTGTCCGTTTTTCACCATGAGGAAGTCCTCGCCAACTCGGAACAGATCTTCGCTGTCGCACCACGGCGCGGAGACGAGAGGAATCCCGCAGGCGAGCGCTTCGAACACTCGAATCGTCGGAATGCCGGGCAGGCTTTCAGTGTAATAGCGGCGAGGCACGTGCACCGTGACCATGTGGCGGGCGAACAGCTCGGGCGCGGCGGCATTCGCCACCCAGCCGTGATAGCGGGCGCCGTATCGCCACACCTGCTCGCGCGCCTTTTCGGGATAGCGGACGCCGTAAATATCGAGCGCAAGGTCGGCCCATTGCGCCGGCTGGAGAAGGAACTCGACCAGCTCGTCGCTGCGTTCCTCGTCGCCCCAGTTGCCGATCCAGACCAGCCCTGTGCGATCCGTTTCTTCGCTCGGGGGACGAAAACGGCGTGTGTCCGCTGCCTCGTGCCAGACGAAGACGCGGTTGCCCCACCCCCACTTGCGATAGACCTCCGCAAGCGCTTCCCCGAACGCGAGAATCCCGTCGTAGCCATCGAGGTCGTAGGCGCGCATCTGCTCGGGTGCGGAAACGGCGCGGTGATGGGTGTCGTGGAACAGAAGCGTGAAATCGCCTCCGCGCGACCGGATTTGCCCGACTGCAGCGACGGTCTCCGGCTCGTTCCACTCGTGCACGATCACGAGGTCGGCACCTTCGACCAGCTCGGCGAGGTCGCAATCGGGATCGTAAACGGTCGATCCTATCTCCGGGAAACGGGCTTCGAACGCGTCGAGCGCTTTGCGCCCGTGATCGCGAACCAGGTTCTCAACGCTCCACGCGCCGGCCGGCTCGACTGCCTCGACCTCGTGTCCGAGCGCCGCAAGCTCCGTCAGGACGCCGCGCAGGAAATGCGCATTGCCGTGGTTCCAGCAGGACCGCAGCGAGTGGGTGAAGTAAACGATCTTCATGCCGCACCCGCAAATTGCCGGACCGTCTGCGCTGCGACCGGCTCAGGCACGCGCCTGGGGAGCAATTGTTCGTAGAGTTGCAGCATTCGCGCCGCGGTCGAATCCGGCGTGTACCGGAGCGATCGGCGTCGCGCGGACTCCGCCATCTTTGCACGGCGCTCGGGGTCGTCCAGGAGCTGCTGGATCGCGCGAGCGAATCCGGCGTCGTCATTGGCATCGACGAACAGCGCGCAACCGTCCCAAAGCTCGCGAAATGTGCCGATATCCGACAGGACGAGCGCGCATCCCGCCTGCGCCGCTTCGAGAACCGAAAGCCCGAATGGCTCGTACAGAGCAGCCGATGCAAAGATCGGCCGCTTCGCCAGCCGCTCGGCGACAGCCGAGCTCTCCAGGCGTCCCTGCGTCAGCAGGTGGTCGAATTCCAGGGTCGCGTCGTTCGGCCCGGAGAGCGGCCCGGCCGCCTCGAACGGAACTGCAAGCCTGGCCGCAGCAGCGTCGAGCGTCCGCACGTTCTTGCCTTCGTCCCACAGCCTGCCCGCGGTGAAGACGAAATCCTGCGCTTCGCGTGTGGGACGGGTGCTGGCGGTTCGCCCGTTGTGTACCGACTGCACGGGCCGGCACAGCGAATAGCATCGCATCGTCAATGCTGCGAAAGCCGCACTTGGCGCCACCACCGCAGCGGCGCGATGAAGACCGCAGTCGATGAGATCGCGTCTCCACCCGAAATCGCGCGGCAGCGGACTGCTCTTCACTGTCGCCCACCACGTGGCGAGACAGCTGTGTTGCACGACGACCACCGGCTGGTCGAAATCGCAGTCGGCGAGGAACGCGGCGCTGTTGGTCTGCACCAGGTCGACACCTTCTGCTGTCGCAAGGCGCGCCAGCTGGCTTGCCGCCGCGCGGATTGCCCCGGGGGAGTCGGCTGTCCAGTCCAGAGGGAGGCCGGTGTCGATCACGCGATATTCGCGCGCTTCCTGCCGTTGGTCGCGGCTGGGGGAGGGGCCCATGACGGCAAGAATGGGTTCCACGCCCAGCTTGCGAAGCGCTCGGGCGAGATCGAGGCTGTAGGTCCACACCCCGCCGACCGTGTCCGTGACCAGCATCAGGCGAATGGAATTGCTCATTCCGCGGCGCTCGCGAACTGCTGCTGCGGCTGAGCCTCAGTCCGTGCGGCAGGAACTCGCTCCGCCGCCAGCCACTCGGCAAGCGCGGCGACGCCGCGACGCCACGATAGCGGTGGCTTGAGGTCGAGAGCCGCCTCCGCCGCGCTCCTGTTCGAAACGTACCAGCGCTGGTCGCCCTGCCGCCAGTCCTGGAAATCGAGCTTCACGCCCCGTCCTGTTATGCGCTCTATCTCGCCGATGAGGTCGAGAAGGCTGATCGCATTCGCGGGGCCGCCGCCCAGATTGAACGCGCGGCCGGACACGGTGTCGATCCGGTTCAGCGCGGCTACGTAGGCATCGACGGCGTCGGAGACGTCGAGCACGTCGCGCACCTGCCGTCCGTCGCCGTAGATCGTGATCGGCTCCCCCGCGAGGGCGCGGATAAGGAAATGCGCCACCCAGCCCTGGTCTTCGGTTCCCATCTGCCGCCGTCCGTAAATGCAGCTCATCCGGAAGACTGCGGTGGGGATCCCGAAGCTGCGGGCGTAGTCGAGAACATATTGATCGGCGGCGCCCTTCGAGCATCCATAGGGCGTGTGGAAATCGAGCGGGCGGCCCTCGCCGATTCCCCGGCCCTCGAGCCCGCAATCGGGGACGTAGCGCTTGCCGTCGCTGTGAAAGGTGAGGTCGCCAAGGTCCCCGTAGACCTTGTTCGTCGACGCGAAGATCACGGGAACCCTTCGCCCGCTGGAGCGAATGGCGTCGAGCGTGTTGATCGTCCCGCGGACGTTGATCTCGAAGTCTTCGCGAGGATCGACGAGGCTGGTCGTGACGGCAACCTGTGCCGCCATGTGAAAAACCGCCTTCGCTTCGGCGGCGGCGCGCGCGACCGTGTCCTCGTCGCGAACGTCGGCGACGATGCTGACGATCCTGTCTCCGTGACGCGACTTCAGCCACTCGAGATTGGTTTCGACGCCGGGCCTGGAGAGCGCGTCGTAAACGATGACGGGGTGCCCCTCGCCAGCAAAGCGGTCGGCGAGGTTGGAGCCGATGAATCCGGCCCCGCCGGTGATCAGGACCGGGCGGCCGTCACTGGCGATCATGCCACCAGCCCGCGCTGTTCGAGTTCGGCCCGAGCTTCGTCCACGCGATCGTCCGCTGCCTGGCTCGAAACCCATTCGGATAGTTCCGCCAGCCCCTCCGCGAAGTCCTTGCGCGGTTGGAAGCCGAGCAACTCCGTCGCCTTTGTGCCGTCGCAGAAGCAGTGCCGGATATCGCCTGTCCTCGATTTCCCGACGATCTGCGGCTCGATGTCGCTGTCCATTGCCCGTGCCAGCTCGCGAGCGACCTCGGTGACGCTGCGGTCGTGGCCCGAACCGATGTTGAAGACTTCCCCGTCGGCTTTGTCGGAGATGAGGGCGTCTGCGAAGGCGCGCGCGACATCGCCGACATAGACGAAGTCGCGTCTCTGCTCGCCGTCTTCGAAGATAAGCGGCGGCTGCCCGTTCGAAAGACGCGAGGAGAAGATCGCCAGCACGCCCGTGTAGGGATTGGAAAGCGCCTGGCCCGGACCGTAGACGTTGAACAGCCGCAGGCACGTTCCTTCCATCCCGTACGCCCTGGTCATGATCAGGGTCTGGCGCTCCTGGACGTATTTGCCGAGCGCGTAGATCGACGCGAGGCTAGGCCGCTTCCATTCCGGCGTTGCGACCGGCCGGAGCGGACGCCCCTGCCGATCGACGGGGTCCCAGCTTTCGTTCGCGGCGGAGCGCGGCTGGCGCTCGGCGTCTTCGATCCGCTTGCCGTCCGCGTCTTCATACAGCCCTTCGCCGTAAATGCTCATCGACGAGGCAGTAACGACCCGCCGCACCGGCTGGTCGATCAGCGCCTCGAACAACACGGCGGAACCGGTTTCATTGACCGATGTGTAGCGCTCGACAGCGTACATCGACTGTCCGACACCGACCTCAGCGGCAAGATGGACGACGCTATCGACGCCCTTGAGAGCCCGGGCAACGACATCGCGATTACGAATGTCTCCGCGGATTAACTCTGCGTCTTCGGGAAGAAACTCCGGACGTTCGCAATTTCCATGAACTTGCTCGATGAGGCTGTCGAGAACTCGAACATTGTTACCGCGGGACAGGAGCTCCTTACTTACGGCGCTCCCGATGAAACCTGCTCCGCCAGTTACTAATACTGTTTCCCCCAACTTATCCGCCTTTCTTTGTCACGGCTCGTTGTGTCGTTTACGAACAGTGCAACTGTGGGTTTCGTTTCGGACACGAAGCGTAGCGTTGTCTCACCATCATCTACCCACGAGTGCCAGCAGTGTTCCACGCATAACCCAAGTTAACCTTGGGCATGACGCGCTTCTTCTTCATCAACCCGTGCAGTGCACCAATGTTCCCGAGCAGGTTCGTTACAGGAGTTAATCAATCCGCTGGAACCTTGGGCGAATTGGCTCATTCAGCTTTGTAGATGCTTTATGTTCGGGTTTCGAAACGGTGACGTCGACGGTCCTGCTTATCCGCCATGCCGCCCATTCGGAGCTGGGGCAGGTCTTGAGCGGCAGGAGGCGCGACGTGCCATTGAGCGAGGAAGGTCTGGAGCAGGCGACGATCGTCGCCGACCTGCTCGGCGTTCGCCCTGTTGCGGCCGTGTATTCGAGCCCGCGGGAACGTGCGTGGACCACTGCGCGCGAAATCGCCGAGCCGCACGAACTGACCGTACAAGTCGATGAGCGGCTCGATGAAATTGACTTCGGTCAATGGAGCGGCGCGAAGTTCTCCGACCTGGAGGGCAATGACGACTGGCACTCGTGGAATGAGTCGCGGGGGTCCGCGCGCTGTCCCGGCGGAGAGTCGATGGCCGAGGCCGTGGACCGCGCCCGTTCCGGTCTTGAAGCCATCGCCCGCGACCACGACGGGGAAACCGTAGTGGCCGTCACGCATTGCGATATCATCCGCGGCGTTCTTGCCCACTACCTTGGGCTGCCGCTCGACAATGTGCTTCGGTTCGATGTCGACCCTGCATCGGTTTCAACTCTCGAACTCGGGGCCTGGGGTGCTCGCGTGCGGGCAGTGAACGAAAGGCTGTATCAATGAACGTTGCCGAACGCTCCATCGCCCGGTCCCGTGACCCGGACCTGCAGCGACGGATCGAGGAGCTTGCTCCCTGGTTCCACAACATGAACTTGAACGGCGTCTGGACTGCGCCCGACCACTTCCTGGGCGATTATCCAGGTTCGAAGTTCGAGCGCTTTGCGCCCCACTTGCCAAAAGACCTGTCCGGAAAGAGCGTCCTCGACATCGGCTGCAACGCCGGATTCTATTCGATCGAGATGAAGCGGCGCGGGGCCGAGCGAGTAGTCGGAATCGATTCTGACGACCGCTACCTTGCCCAGGCGCAGCTCGCGAGCGAAGAACTGGGGTTCGACGATCTCGAGTTCCGCAAGCTCGACGTTTACGATGTCGGCAAGCTCGGCGAGAAGTTCGACTTCGTGATCTTCATGGGCGTTCTCTACCATCTCCGGCATCCGCTGCTCGCCCTCGATCTGATTCGCGAGCACGTCGCCGGCGACATGATGCTGTTCCAGTCGATGCAGAGAGGATCGCGAAACGTTCTCGAGCTCGACGACGACTACGATTTTTCCGAAACCGACCTGTTCTTCGAAAGCAGCTATCCAAAGCTCCATTTCGTGGAGCGCCGCTATGCCGGCGACTGGACGAACTGGTGGGTCCCCAACCGCGCCTGTTCGGAGGCAATGCTGCGCGCGTCCGGGTTCGCTATCGACGAGCGCATCGAGGACGAGGTCTATCTGTGCCGGGTTGCCGAGCGCCCGTATGGCGAGTGGGAACCGGCGGTTGTGTATCCTGCAAAAGGGGGCGCCGAATGATCGAAGCGGCGATGATCTGGAACGAGCCGAACAACAAGTCCCACTGGGACCCGGAGCTCGATCCCGACTGGTCGCGCTTTGCGGAGATGGTGAAGCTCGCGGGCGCGGCCATCGAGCAGGTCAATCCGCAGGTGAAGCGGGTGCTTGGCGGAATGTCGCCGATCGACCCGGCCTTCGTGGGGCGGCTGGAGGCGATGGACGTCCTTAACTCCGTCGATGTGGTCGCTGTCCACGGCTTTCCCCTGGACTGGAACCTGTGGCCGATCGACAAGTGGCCGGAGAAGATCGAGGAGATCAAGGCGGCTGCTCCGGACCACGAGATCTGGGCCACCGAAGTGGGTGTCGGGAGCTTCGGCGCCGAGGAAGTGCAGGTCTTTGGAGTGAACAGGACCGCTGAGCTGCTGCTCGGGCGCGTGCCGCGAGTCTATTGGTACTCGCTCTTCGACCTGCCCCAGGAATGGGGCGCGACGACCCGCCACAAGGAAGCCGAAGGATCGAGTTACTACCGCCATTTCTACATGGGGCTGATCCGCGCCGACGGAACGCCCAAGCTCGCGCTCGACCACTTCCGCAAATATGCGCCCGAGATGGGCATCATGCAGTGGTTCCACTTCAACGACCCGCGCCTTGACGACGCGGTGCGGTGGCTGAAGGACCTCGGCGTCACCAAGCTTCGGACCGGGCTGAGCTGGTGGGACAGCTACCGGCCCGGATGGGAGGACTGGTTCGACCGCCAGATGGAGGCGCTGCAGGACTTCGATCTCACCGTCACGCTCTGCTTCACGCCCGATAGCGAGGGCATCGAACCGCACCACACGAGCCCGCCCAAATATCCCGAGAGCTTCGCCGAATTCTGCGGTCGCATCATCGAGCGCTACGCGCCGGCGCGGCCGGAGCGCACAAGGGCGGTCGCATGAGCCTCCACGACCCGAAGAGCACGGACATCAACCTGGCCGTCGTGGGCGTCGGCAACTGCGCCAGTTCGCTGGTGCAGGGAATCGCGCACTACCAGAATGGCGGCGCCAACGAGCAGATCGGGCTGATGCACTGGAACCTGGGCGGTTACCGCCCGAAGGACATCCGGGTCGTCGCCGCCTGGGATATCGACAAGCGCAAGGTCGGCCGCGACGTCGCCGAGGCCATCTTCGCCAAGCCCAACTGCACGACCGTCTTTTGCGACCATGTTGCCCAGACCGGAACCACGGTACGGATGGGGCGCGTCCTCGACGGAATCTCCGACCACATGGAGGGGTTCGACGAGGAGCGGCGATTCATCGCGTCCGACGACGATCAACCCGATCGCGAGGAGGTCGTCGAGGTTCTTCGCGACACCGGCACCGACGTGCTCATAAATTACCTGCCCGTCGGGTCGCAGGACGCGACGGAATTCTACGCAGAGTGCGCGATCGAAGCGGGAGTCGCCTTCGTCAATTGCATTCCCGTCTTCATCGCCAGCAACGAGCAATGGGCGAACAGGTTCGAGCGCGCCGGAGTCCCTGTAATCGGCGACGACATCAAGTCGCAGCTCGGAGCGACGATCGTCCACCGGGTGCTGACTGACCTGTTCAGGAAACGCGGCGTCAAGCTCGACCGGACGTATCAACTCAACACCGGCGGCAACACCGACTTCCTCAACATGCTCAACCGACACCGGCTCGAGCAGAAGAAGATCTCCAAGACCGAAGCCGTCCAGTCCGTCACGCGCGACCGGCTCGACCCCGACCAGATCCACGTCGGTCCCTCGGACTACGTGGCATGGCAGAACGACAACAAGGTGTGCTTCCTGCGAATGGAAGGTCAGCTTTTCGGCGGCGTTCCGATGAACCTGGAGCTTCGTCTGTCGGTGGAGGATTCGCCCAACAGCGCGGGCGTTGCGATCGACCTGATCCGCTGCGCGAAGATCGCGAGGGACCGGGGACTCGCCGGGCCTGTCAAACCGGCCGCCGCCTATTTCTGCAAGCACCCGCCGGAGCAGCTGACCGACGACGAAGCCTTCGCGGCCGTCGAGCGTTTTATCCTCGAATAGAGAGGAGAAATCTTATGCCAGCCAAATCCAAAGCACAGCAGGAAGCCGCCGGAATCGCTCTCTCCGTCAAGGAAGGCGAAGAGGACAAGAGCAAGCTCCAGGGCGCGTCGAAGAGCATGTACGATTCGATGAGCAAGGACGAGCTCGAGAAAATGGCCTCGACGGACCGCGAGGACCTCCCCGAGCACGCCGACTAGGAGCTGCTCTCCGCGTCGGCTCTAAAGCCGTTCGGCCCATCGCCTCTACAGGCGGTGGGTCTTTCGCATGCGCAACGACTCCCGTTAGTGGGGGTTGCATGAGCGCAACCTCGACGACCGCGAGAAACGAGCGCGCCGCCGGGCTGCTGCTCATCGCGGCCGCTTCGGCGGCCTTGCTTGCTGCCAACTCTCCAGCCGCGGCGATTTATCAGTCCATCCTCCATTTTCACGTCGGGCCCTCGCTCCCGCGCCTTGGGGTTCCGAGTATCCACGAGTGGGTCGCCGAAGGACTGATGGCGACCTTCTTCATGCTCGTCGGGCTGGAGGTGAAGCGGGAATGGTACCTCGGCGGGCTGGCATCGCGGCAGGAGCGGCGGCTGCCGTTCATCGCCGCGGCCGCGGGTATGGCCGTTCCGGCGGCCGTTTACCTCGCGGTGACCGGCCTCGATCCGCAGTTGCTGCCGGGGTGGGCCATTCCCACCGCCACCGATATCGCCTTCGCGGTCGGCGTCCTGGCGCTTGTCGGACCGCGAGTACCGCCTTCGGTCAAGCTCCTGCTCGTTGCGATCGCCATCGTGGACGATGTCGGCGCGGTGCTGATCATCGCGCTCGTCTATACAGCGGACCTGAACGTGGCCGCCCTTGGCGCGGCGCTGGCGATCCTGGCGGCCATGTGGGGATTGAATCTTTTCCGCGTTTACCGCCTGTGGCCGTACCTGCTCTTGTTCGTCGCGCTTTGGCTGGCCATGCTTGCGAGCGGCATCCACGCGACGATCGCCGGAGTCGCGGCCGCGCTCACGATCCCGCTTGCCCGCTCGGAATCGCATTCGCCGCTGCGCCACCTCGAGCACCGGCTCCACCCGTGGGTGATGTTCGCAGTCATGCCCCTGTTTGGCTTTGCGGCGGCCGGAGCGAGCTTGTCAGGCGGGCTTTCCACGGCAATTCAGCCGCTCCCGCTCGCGGTGGCCGCTGGGCTGCTGGTGGGCAAGCAGGCGGGCGTATTCGGCTCCATATGGCTGGCCGCGCGTACGGGGCTGATCGACAAGCCGCGCAATTCCAGCTGGGCGCAGATTTACGGCGCGGCGCTTTTGTGCGGAATCGGGTTCACCATGAGCCTGTTCATCGGCGAGCTCGCGTTTCCGGACTCCGGATCTGCCACGAGCCTGGCGAAGATCGGCACGCTCGTCGGCTCGATCCTGTCTGCGGTCGCGGGCGGGCTGATCCTGCGGTTCGCCCCCGTCGCCGTTTCCCAAGAGCCGCCGGCGGATGTGTCCGGCCTGTTCGCATCGGACGAATATCTGGAGCATCGCGGCGACAGACAGGCGCCGCACCCTTTCCATCTGCGCAGGCATCCCTAAACGGGCCCCATGCATTCAAACGCAGCTGCAACCGCTGCGCCCGCGCTGTTCGGTGCGCCTTTGGAATTCTACCTGTTCGGACTGATGCTGGCCGGCGTCGCCATGTTCCACCGGCGGGCGCTCACCGTCGGTCTGACCGGGCTTGCCGCGATCCTGGCCTACGAGGCGCTGTTTACGCATTTCCCGACCGGGACCGGGCTGGGCGCGCTCCTTCTCCACGCGGAGCACGAGTGGGTGACCATATCCAACCTGCTGCTTCTTCTGATCGGCTTCGAGCTGCTGTCCAACCACTTCGAGCGCAGCAACCTTCCCGACCACCTGCCCAATTACCTGCCAGACGGCTGGACAGGCGGAATGGTCTTGCTGCTCGCGGTCTTCGTCATGTCGGCATTCCTCGACAATATCGCGGCGGCGGTCCTGGGGGGCGTGGTGGCGCGGCACGTCTATCAAGGGCGGGTGTCGGTCGGGTTTTTGGCCGCGATCGTCGCCTGCTCGAACGCGGGCGGCTCCGGGAGCGTTGTCGGCGATACCACGACGACTCTGATCTGGCTGGGCGGGGTTTCGCCCGAGCTGGTCTTGCCCGCCTATATCGCGGCCATTCCCGCGGTCGCGGTTATCGCGCCAATGGGGGCGTGGGCCCAGCACCGTTATCAGCCGATCCTGGCTCACGACGAGCCGGGGCATCCGCTTCACTGGCGCCGAATCTGGATCGTCGGCTTCATCCTCCTTGCCGCGGTTACGGCCAACGTCCTCGCAAACCTGCTCAGCGACGGCGAGGAAAAGGCGCCGTGGCTGGGGCTGGCGCTGTGGGCCGCGATCATCGTGACCGGCCGGATTGCTGCGCCCGATTGGAAAGTGGCCAAGCCGGCTGCGAAGGGCGCGATCTTCCTGTGTTCGCTTGTCGCCGCCGCGTCGCTGATGCCTTTGAAGGCGCTTCCGACGCCATCGTGGCAGTCCACGTTTGGCCTGGGAGTCCTGTCGTCGGTGTTCGACAACATTCCGCTGACCGCGCTCGCTCTTGCACAGGGCGGCTATGACTGGGCGCTGCTTGCCTTTGCGGTCGGCTTCGGCGGGTCGATGACCTGGTTCGGATCGTCCGCCGGGGTGGCGATCACCAACGAATTCCCGCAGGCACGATCGTTGCGCCGCTGGATCGCACAGGGCTGGTTCGTGCCGCTTGCCTACCTGTTCGGTTTTGCGCTGATGCTGCTCGTGTGGGGCTGGGACATCAGGATGGTGGAGTAGGGTGCATGAAGTGCTTCTGGGACGAACGCCAGCGAGCCCATTCGCCCGAGGGCGAGTTCTTCAACGGCAAGATGCATCCTGCCGCTGAGCACGGCGGGCGTATAGACGCTATCCTCGACGCGGTCGGATCGACCGAAGCGCCCACGGATTGCGGTGTCGAGCCGCTACAGAGGGCGCACCGCGCCGACTACGTCGACTTCCTGCGGTCGGCGCACGCCGAGTGGCTCGCCGCGGGTCGCGACGGCGACGCTTTTCCCTATACTTTCCCCATCGTTCGGCGGCGCCCGCAGCCGTTCGACCGGGTCGATGCGAAGCTCGGTTACCATGGATTCGACACGTCTTCGCCCATTGGGCGGGGCACGTGGAGCGCATCTTACTGGAGTGCGCAGACCGCGCTCGCTGCGCTCCACGCGGTGCTGGCCGAGGGGCGGGCCTTTGGGCTGTGCCGGCCGCCGGGTCATCATGCCGGTTCCGACTATTTCGGCGGCTATTGCTACCTCAACAACGCTGCCATCGCTGCCGAAGAAGCGATTGCGCAGGGCCGCAGGCAGGTTGCCATCCTCGACGTCGATTATCATCACGGCAACGGGACTCAGGACATTTTCTACGCTCGCAGCGACGTCGCCTTCGCATCCATTCACGCCGACCCTGCGACGGATTATCCCTTCTTCTGGGGCCGCGCCGACGAAACGGGCGAAGGTGACGGCGAAGGTGCGAATCTCAACGTGCCGCTTCCTCGCGGAACCGGCTGGCGAGACTATGAGCGGGCGCTCGACCGCGCGCTCGAGTGGATCGCCGGCTTCAGCCCTGACCTGCTGATCGTGTCGTTCGGAGCCGACACGTGGGGCGGCGATCCCATCAGTCATTTCCAGCTCGAGACCGCCGACTACCGCTCCGTCGCTGGCCGAATCGCCTCCGCGGGCTTGCCGACCCTGATTTTGATGGAAGGCGGCTATGCAGTCGACGCACTGGGCAGCAACGTCGCCGAATTCCTCCGCGCGTTCTAGAGCTTGCCGGTCAGCTCCGGCACGATTTGCCGCAAAGCGATAGCCGCTGGAGTCACTTCAGCCGGAAAGTGATGGTTGAAACCGAGAAGGATGCGACCGGCTTGCCGTTCGCGTCCAGCGCAGGCTGGAAATGCGCGCCGCTCATGACTTTCGCGCAGACAACTGAATCGAAATCCTTTGGGCCGGTGGACTCGATCACCTCGCACCTGGTCGGCTTGCCCGCCGCGTCGATCATCAACTTGTAGGTCACGACGCCCTGGAAGCCGCGGCTGAGCATCTTATCGGGGTAGTCGTCGCCGCTGAAGAGCTTCCACACCGGTGTGTCCGCGATCGGCTTGCGGCTGAGATTGCGCTGTTGGTCGACGTCGAAGCCCCAGGAGTCGACCAGGTCCCACGTGCATTTCTGCAAAGCTGCCATCGGAACGTCCATGGGCCCGGTTTCGAGGATCACATCCCTTTTCATGACGTTCCCCAGCTTCATTTCGGTCGCCGAAGCGAGGCGGCTTGCCGGTTGCGGTGGAACGTCGAAAGGGCGGTTCGCCTCGCGCGCCGCTTCGCGCTCTGCTTTTTCGTCTGGTGTGAGCGGGACGATGCGCTGTTCGCCGAGGAGGTGCAGAACCTCTTCTCCGGTGACCGTTTGGCCGTGCAGGGCCGTCTTGCCGCTCTGCACGGGTCCGGCATTGAAGCCGAACTCGACCTCCTGCAGGCGCTGCGTCTTTACACCGTGAATTCCGGGACCCCGCACCTCGACAAGGAACGAGTCGCCGGGTTCGAACTGGTCCATCAGCAAGGTGATGCGATCTTTGCCCTCGCCGAAGGTTCGGCCGAGGCGGCAATATCCGGTGGCATAGTCGACCACCCATTTGCTCGATGGCTTGAGATGCTCTGCGGAGTGTGCGGCAACGAGCAGAGGCAGCACGCAAATGGAAAGGATGGCCGGTCTGATACGCATGTTACCCCCTCGCGACCGAGCCTTGCCTGACTAGGTCACGAGCAGAGCTGCGTCCAGCCTACAGCTTCTCGGTCAGCTCGGGCACGATTTTGAAGAGATCGCCGACCAGGCCGATATCGGCGACCTGGAAAATGGGTGCTTCCTCGTCCTTGTTGATGGCGACGATCACCTTGGAATCCTTCATTCCCGCCAAGTGCTGGATCGCTCCGGAAATGCCGATGGCGATATAGACTTCCGGGGCAACGATCTTGCCGGTCTGTCCGACCTGGTAGTCGTTGGGCGCATAGCCCGCATCGACCGCCGCACGGCTGGCGCCGACGGCCGCTCCGAGCTTGTCGGCAAGCGGGTCGAGAAGCTTGTGGAAGTCCTCGCTGCTGCCGAAGGCGCGGCCGCCGGACACGATGACCCCGGCACTGGTCAGTTCGGGGCGCTCGCTCTCGGACGCCTCGAGGCCGACGAACTCGCTCAGGCCCGATGCATCGCCGGTGTCGACCTTTTCGATTGCAGCGCTTCCGCCCTCGGCCGCAGCCTTGTCGAAGGCGGTGGTGCGTACGGTGATGACTTTCTTCGCGTCGTTCGACTTCACGGTCGCGATTGCGTTGCCGGCGTAAATCGGCCGCGTGAACGTATCGTCGCCCTCGACCGAGAGGATGTCGCTGACTTGCATCACGTCGAGAAGAGCCGCGACTCGCGGGGCGATGTTCTTCCCGAACGTGCTCGCCGGAGCGACGAAGGCGTCGTAGCCGTCCATCAGCGTTGCAGCGACGGGCGCGATTTCCTCAGCCAGTTCGTGATCGAGGTGGGACGCGTCGGCGACGAGAACCTTCGCGATGCCATCGATCTTTGCGGCCTCTGCGGCGATGGAGTCGACTCCCGATCCGGCCACCAGCACATCGACGTCACCGAGCTTCGATGCCGCGGTGACAGTCGCGAGGGTGGAGTCCTTCACCGATTTTCCGTCGTGTTCGACGAGAACGAGAACGCTCATTTCGCAACTCCCAGGCCCTTGAGCTTCGCAACGAGATCGTCGACCGATTCCACCTTGATTCCGGCTTGCCGCTTGGGCGGCTCCGACACCTTCAGAGTCTCCAGCCGGCGCGCCACGTCGACCCCGAGTTCGTCAGGCGTCTTCGTCGCCAGAGGCTTGGATTTGGCTTTCATGATGTTTGGAAGGGAGGCGTAGCGCGGCTCGTTGAGGCGAAGGTCGGTAGTGACGATCGCAGGAACGTTGAGCTGCTCGGTCTCAAGCCCGCCATCCACCTCGCGAGTGACGGTCACCTTGCCGTCGCCGGCCTCGACCTTCGATGCGAACGTGCCTTGCGGCCAGCCGAGCAGCGCCGCGAGCATCTGCCCGGTGGCATTATTGTCGTCGTCGATCGCCTGCTTGCCCAGCACGATCATGTCCGGCTTTTCCTCCTCGGCGACCTTGGCGAGGATCTTGGCGACACCGAGCGGTTCGACCTCATCGTCCGTCTGCACCAGGATCGCGCGGTCGGCGCCCATCGCAAGCGCGGTGCGCAGCGTTTCCTGCGCCTTGGCCGGGCCGATGGAGACGGCGACGATTTCGTCCGCAACGCCCTTTTCCTTGAGCCGGATGGCCTCCTCGACGGCGATTTCGTCGAAGGGGTTCATGCTCATCTTCACGTTGGCGAGGTCGACTCCGGAGCCGTCCATCTTCACCCGCGGCTTCACGTTGTAATCGATCACGCGCTTGACCGCGACGAGGAGTTTCATTCGTTTTCGCTCCTGATTGCTATGCCGGTTCGACCTGCTTCACTTCCGCGACGATTTTCCTGGCCGCGTCACCCAGGTCGCTGGCCGTGACGATGGGCAACCCGCTTTCGGCGAGGATTCGGTCGCCTTCCTTGACGTTGGTGCCTTCCAGCCGAACGACGAGCGGGACCTTCAGCTCCACTTCGCGCGCCGCCGCGACGATTCCCTCGGCGATGATGTCGCAACGCATGATGCCGCCGAAGATGTTGACGAGGATGCCCTTCACAGCCGGATCGCTGAGGATGATCTTGAAGGCCGCCGTGACCTTTTCCTTGTTAGCGCCGCCGCCGACGTCGAGGAAGTTGGCAGGTTCGGCGCCGTTGAGCTTGATGATGTCCATCGTCGCCATGGCCAGCCCGGCGCCGTTCACCATGCATCCGATGTCGCCGTCGAGCTTGATGTAGCTGAGGTCGTACTTGGACGCCTCGACCTCCATCGGGTCCTCTTCGGACAGGTCGCGAAGCTCCTGGAGGTCGGGATGGCGGAACTCGGCATTGCTGTCGAAGCCGACCTTGGCATCGAGGACGACGAGCTCGTCCTTGTCGGTGACGGCGAGCGGGTTGACCTCGATCTGGGAGGCATCCGTTCCGAGGAAGGCCTCGTAGAGTTTTGCCAGCATCCTGGAGCATTGCTTGGCGAGGTCGCCCGACAGGCCGAGAGCGTCGGCGACTTCGCGGCCGTGGTGCGGCATCAGGCCGGTCGCGGGATCGACGGTAATCGTTCGGATCTTCTCGGGCGTTTCGTGCGCCACTTTCTCGATCTCGACGCCGCCCTCGGTGGAGGCGACGATGGCGACGCGGCTACTTTCGCGGTCCACGAGGAGCGCCAGGTAGAACTCCTTCGCGATGTCGACGCCGTCGGTGATGTAGAGGCGGTTGACCTCCTTGCCCGCCGCGCCGGTCTGGACTGTGACGAGCGTATTGCCGAGCATGTCGGCGGCATTGTCGCGGACCTCGTCGATCGAACGGGCGAGACGGACGCCGCCCTTCGAATCGGGGCCGAGCTCCTTGAACTTGCCTTTCCCGCGGCCGCCGGCGTGGATCTGCGCCTTGACGACCCACAAGGGTCCGGGAAGCTTCTTCGCGGCCTCAACGGCTTCGTCGACGCTCATTGCGGGGTAGCCGGCGGGCACTGGCGCGCCGAAACGGGCGAGTAGCTCCTTGGCCTGATATTCGTGGATGTTCATGGCGCGCGCCTTAAGCAGATTGGGTCCACTGATGCAAAGCTCCAGCTGCGCGGAAAGGTCCGAAAAGTCGCGAGCACCCCCCTCTTGCGCGGCATTCGGCGGAATATGTCTGACAGTCGACGAGCAGCAGCGGCAGCAGCAACTCGGACTCGCATTTTTAAGTCAGTTGTGATATAAAATCGTTACAGAAGGCTGGCGCGCTTCCGCGCTGGCCTAATTAGCAGGAACGTAACAGGCGGAGAGCCACGACCCATTGTCTGAGGGGGCAGGTGTCGTTTGGGGGACGATACACGATGTGTCGGCTCTTGCCGTCGTTGAACGGAAAGGTGTTCGAATGGCAGCCAAGGCTTTGAGCTTCGACGTTGGTGATTATGTTGTTTACCCCAAGCACGGTGTCGGCCGGGTCGTGGAACTGCAGAGCACGGAAATCGCCGGGGCTTCCCTGGATCTTTATGTGCTTCGCTTCGAAAAAGAGAAAATGACTCTCCGGGTCCCCGTCAACAAGGCGGACTCGATCGGGATGCGGAAGCTTTCGTCGGACAAGACGATGAAGGATGCGCTCGATACGCTGAAGGGCAAGCCCAAGGTGAAGCGCACCATGTGGTCGCGCCGCGCGCAGGAATATGAAGCCAAGATCAACTCGGGCGACCTGACCTCGATCGCGGAAGTCGTCCGCGACCTGTTCCGCCCCGACGATGCTCCGGAGCAGAGCTATTCCGAACGGCAGATTTTCGAGGCGGCATCGTCCCGGCTCGCGCGCGAGCTCGGAGCAATGGAGAAGACCGACGAGAAGTCGGCACTCGCGAAGATCCTCGAAATCCTCAATGAAGCGGCGCTGATTCATCACAAGCCGAAAGAAGACGCCTAGCGCATTGCGCGAAAGCCGCTTTGTCCCGCTGCTGAAAGCGGGCGGATGACAAGCATTCCAGGGCGCCCCTCGCCGGGCGCCCTTTTCTTTGCCCTTGCGACGCCCTGCCGTTGTGCTGTATTGCGTCGGTAATACGCAGGAGGGATGAATGCGCAAGGCAGTGATGATGGCAGCGATGGCGGCGACCGCCGCTTCGGCCGGGTGCAGCCAGGCACGCGTGCAGGATGCTGGGCCAACTATCGACAAGAGGTTCAATGTCGGATCGTTCGACCAGATCGAAGTTGCCGGTCCTTACGAAGTCGACGTTCGCACCGGCGGCAGCCCCGGAGTGACGGCGCGCGGTTCGAAGAACCTTCTCGAGCACACGGTCGTCGAGGTCAAAGGCGGCAAGCTCGTCATCCACCCCGAAAAAAGTCGTGGCTGGTTTGGGCGCGGGTTCCGAACGAACGGCAGCGCAAAGCTGTCGGTGACCGCGCCTTCGCTGCGCGGCGCGACGGTCGCGGGGTCGGGGTCGCTGACCATCGACAAGGTCATCGGCGATTCCTTCGAAGGGACGGTTGCGGGCTCCGGCGGGCTCGACGTTTCGGCGCTTCAGGCGGGTTCGACCCGGTTTGCCATCGGCGGATCGGGCGACATCCGGGTCGGTTCGGGCCAGGCGCAGACCGGCGCTTACAAGATAGCGGGATCGGGCGATGTCGATACGCGTGGCCTGAAGGTCGCAACAGCGACCATCGCAATCACGGGATCGGGAGGGGTCAAGGGGCAGGTCACCGGGACGGCAGACGTCAAGATCGTCGGATCGGGCGACGTCACGCTGACTGGCGGAGCGAAGTGCAACGTGTCCACGGTCGGATCGGGCAGCGTAAACGGCTGTTAACCACAGTCGTGCAACGACACGCGGCATGGCTATTCGTCTTGCCCTTCTCGCGTGTCTCGCGCTCGGTGCATCCGCTCCCGCTGCCGCGTCTGAGCGGAACTACAGCGTCACCGATTTCACCAAAGTTCGAGTGGACGGCCCGTACAGGGTAACGGTCACGACCGGAACGTCTCCGTTTGCGAAAGCGAGCGGATCACCCGCCGCAATAGATGGCGTGTCGATCGAAGTGCAGGGCCAGACGCTCGTCGTCAGGACGAATCCGTCCAACTGGGGCGGCTACCCCGGCGCAAGCCCCGGGCCGGTGGCGATTTCGGTCGGGACGCACGGCCTTACCAACGCCTGGCTCAACGGGGCCGGCTCGCTCGATGTCAGCGCCGTAAAGGGCCAGTCCTTCGACCTGTCGCTGGTGGGGTCTGGAACGATGTCCATCGCCCGCGTCGACGTGGATCGATTGACAGTCGCAGCCGCGGGGAGCGGGGCGGTCACCCTGGCCGGGCGTGCAGCCGAGACGAAGGCGGTCGTGAGGGGGACCGGGTCCGTCGACGGGGCGGGCCTTTCGGCGAAGGATGCCATCGTCGGCGCCGAAGGCTCGGCGGTCGTCAAGCTTACCGTCACCGGCACGGTGAAGATCGATACACAGGGCACCGCGAGCGTCGAAATCGCAGGAAAGCCGGCGTGCACGGTCCGGGCCTCCGGCTCGGCGGTGGTGAGCGGCTGCCGCTAGGCGGCAAGCGCCCGGTCGAACGACTCGCTCGGCTCGCCCCAAAAAGACGACTGTTCGCTCCCGCTATTCTTGCTGCCGTCGCCGGCGGGGCAACCGAAAGGCGATTCGAATCGTTGGCTCAACGACAAGATAAAAAACGGGAGTGAAACATGTACATCGGCATTGGAGGACTCATCCTCTTGATCATCCTGCTCGTTATCCTGCTCTGAGCAGCAGCGAGACCTACACAAGCGCCAGAGCGGCCAGGCGGCCGTAAAGCCGGGGCGGCAATGCGGACAATCCGCTGCTGTCGTCTCCGGCTTCTGGTGCATCCTCCTGCGCAAGATACCGCCACCCCTGGTGCGCCCGGCGCGGCTTTGGAGTGACCGGCTCGAGCTTGGCCGAGCAGACGATCGCCGTTCGTCCGTCGCCGCTGTCCTCGAACCCCAGGATAACGTTCCCGGCGACTATCCGGTGTTTCACGATCCAGTACAGATTGCCGCCGACAAGCTCGCCAGCGCGCTTCGGGCGCCGTTTCGTGACGATCCGCACCTCGCCGCCCTGGGCGCGCGATGCGATCCGCGAAGCAAGCACGTCGTAATCGCCGCAGGCGAACGCGACCTTCGTCAAATGGAGAGTCGACACCTGTCTTAAGTGGCGGGAAGTACCTGTTCTTTCAACCGCTTAGTGGGCGAGTCCAAGCGCAGTGGCGAGGCCGAGGAAGGCCAGAAACCCCATCGAATCGGTAATCATCGTCACGAAGACGCTGCTTGCGACGGCAGGGTCGGCGCCGAACCGCTCGAGCATCAACGGCACGAACACGCCCGCAAAGCCCGCCACCGTGATGTTGATCAGCATCGCCGCGGCGATCACGCCGCCAAGCGAGGCGCTCGACAGGATCAGGGTCACGCCGAGACCGATGAGGACCGCGATGGTCAGGCCATTGAGAAGCGCGACGCGAATCTCGCGCCCGACGGCTCGCCAGCGGTTCGACCCCGTCAGCTGGTTGGTCGCTATCGCGCGAACGGTGACGGCGAGTGTCTGCGTGCCGGCATTGCCACCGACGCCGGCGACGATCGGCATCAGCACGGCAAGGATGGCGAGGCGGGAAATCTCGTCCTCGAACTGGCGGATCACCGAGGCAGCGACGAGCGCCGTCAGCAGGTTTGCGACCAGCCAGCGAACGCGCGCTCGATAGCTGTCGGAAACCGGCTCGTTAATGTCGCCTTCGCCGACGCCCGAAAGCAGCAGCGCGTCCTCGCTCGCTTCCTCCTGGATGATGTGGACGACATCGTCGACGGTGATCATTCCGACGAGCCGTCCCTCGCCATCGACGACGGCGGCCGAAACGAGCGCGTATTTCTGGAACCGGAGCGCGACGTCCTCCTGGTCCATGTCGACCGGGATCAACGTCTGTTCCCTGAGCATGATGTCGGCCACCGGCGTCGGCCGCGGCGCGGTAAGGATCATCGACAGCTTGCAGGTGCCGATAGGATGGTGGCTTGGCCCGACGACGAAGATTTCCCAGAAGTCGGTGGGAAGCTCGTCAGTCGAACGCAGGTAATCGATGACCTGGCCGACGTTCCAATGTTCCGGAATCGCGATCAGGTCGCGCTGCATCAGGCGACCGGCAGACTCCTCCGGGAAGGTGAGCGCTTCTTCGACCGCGGCGCGGTCGTCCGGCTGCATCGCACGGAGGACCGCCTGCTGTTCGTCCTCCTCCAGGTCCTCGATGATGGCGACGGCGTCGTCGGTTTCCAGCTCGCCGGCGATTCTCGCGACCTCGTCCGGGCCGAGCGCATCCAGCAGGGTGTCGCGCACGTGCTCGTTCATTTCCGAGAGCACTTCGGCGTCGACGATGCCTGCCAGAGCCCTGACGAGCCCATCGCGCTCGTCGCGCGCGGCAAGCTCGATCAGGTCGGCGACGTCGGCAGGGTGAAGCGGTGCGACGAGTTCTCGGGCGGTCTCGTCATCGCCGGCATCGACGGCGTCGAGCACCCGGTCGACGAACTCGGGCCGGAGCCGGTCTTCTTCGTCGATTGCCGAGGCCGCGGCCGCATCGAACGGCTCGGCTTCGTTGGCAGCGGCGGCGTTTCCCCTGTCGGTCATTGCCCCACCCCTTTCCAGCGCGTGCGCGTCTCCTATTGTCCGACCGAGTCTGGCGCAAGCACCGGAGCGCGCCTAAAGCGCCGCTGAAACCAAACTCGAGGAGCAAAACCCATGGCTGACGACCGGCTGACCCTTTCGCTTTCCACCGGCGGCGACGTCGTCATCAAGCTTCGCCCCGATATCGCGCCCGAACATGTCGAGCGGATCACCACGCTCGCCAACCAGGGCTTCTACGACGACGTCCTGTTCCACCGGGTCATCCCGGGCTTCATGGCCCAGACCGGCGATCCGACCGGAACCGGACGCGGCGGTTCGGACCTTCCGGACCTCAACGCCGAGTTCAACGATGCGCCGCACGTGCGCGGAGCCTGCTCGATGGCGCGAACCAACGATCCCAACAGCGCCAACAGCCAGTTCTTCATCTGCTTCGACGACGCGCGCTTCCTCGACGGACAATATACCGTGTGGGGCGAAGTCGAGAGCGGCATGGAGCACGTCGACGCGCTCCCCAAGGGGGAGCCGCCCGCCAATCCCGGCAAGATCGAGAAGGCGAGCGTCGGCAAGGGCGAGTAGGCTTGGCGACCGCCGTTGCGCTCGTCACCGGCGCGTCGTCGGGGCTGGGCGAGGAATTTGCCCGGCAGCTGTCGAGGCGTGGCCACAGGCTGGTCCTGGCCGCGCGGCGGGAGGAGCGGCTGGAGGCGCTGGCTGCCGAGCTCGGCAATGCCCGAGCGGTCGGTGTCGACCTGAGCGCCGAGGGTGCGGCGGCCGACCTGATGGCGGAGATCGAAAGCGTCGGCGAAACGGTGGACTTCCTGGTCAACAACGCCGGCTTCGGGCTGAACGGCGCTTTCGCCAAAGCCGACCCGAAGCGCTTGCGACAGATGATCGACCTCAATTGCGGCGCGCTGACGGAGCTCTGCAGCGCCGCGCTTCCGCCGATGATCGAGCGCAGGTCGGGGGCGATTCTCAACGTCGCTTCCACGGCTGCCTTCCAGCCGGGGCCGGGAATGGCGGTCTATTTTGCGACGAAGGCGTATGTGCTGTCCTTTTCGGAAGCGCTGCACGAAGAAATGAAGGGGTTCGGCGTGAGGGTGAGCGCCTTGTGCCCGGGACCCACCCGCACCGAGTTCGGCGAAGTGGCGGGCTTCGCTGGCTCGGCGAAAATCGATCGCTTCTTCATGGAGTCGGGTCCCGTCGTCGACGCGGGCCTGCGGGGGCTGGAGCGGAACCGGGCGGTCGTCGTCCCCGGCTCCTTCAACAAGGTTGGCGCGCTCGCGACCCGGTTTTTCCCGCGGTCGCTCGTGCGCAAGGTCGCTGGGGCCGTGAAACTGTGAGTCACCTTTTCAACCTCCGGAGGCGACCCCAAATGAACTCGAGACGCCCGTCGCCGTTTCGGTTGGAGGGGGCGAGCGGGATAAGGAGAGTCCATGGCGGAAACTGACGTCGCAGAACGGCCGAAGACGAGGCGCGTGCAGGTCGCGAACCTGCCGCCCGGCGACAGCGGCCGTGGAATCGCCCGGCTCCCGGCCAAGCTGATGGAAGATCTCGCTCTCAACGAGGGCGACACGATCGAAATCATCGGCAAGCGCTCGACCGCCGCGCGTGCGATCCGCCCCTACGGCGAAGACGAAGGCCTCGAGATCGTCCGTCTCGACGGGCTTTCGCGCGCCAACGCCGGGGTGGGATCCGGCGATTTCGTAGAGATCAGGAAAGTGAAATCGAAGGCGGCCACCCGGGTCGTCTTCGCTCCCGCTCAGAACAACGTCCGGCTGCAGGGGTCCGCCGAGGCGCTGAAGCGCACCTTCGCGGGCAGGCCCCTGACGGAAGGGGACACTGTCGCAACCGCCGGGCACCAGCGCGTCAACGCCGACGTGCCCGATGCCGTGCGCAAGATGCTCAACGCGCCGGCCTTCGCGCTGCAGGAAGTGCGCCTGAAGGTGGTCACGGCGGTCCCGAAGGGCATCGTCCACATCGATTCGAAGACCAACGTGGAGCTCCTGCCCGAATTCCTTGGCGGCGAGCTCGACGATCGCCGCGCCGACGTCACCTATGACGATCTCGGCGGGATGCGCGGAACGATCGATGCGCTTCGCGAAATGGTCGAGCTTCCGCTTCGCCATCCCGAGCTGTTCCATCGCCTCGGCGTCGATCCGCCCAAGGGCGTCCTGCTTCACGGCCCGCCGGGAACGGGAAAGACCCGGCTGGCGCGCGCGGTAGCCAATGAAAGCAGCGCCCACTTCTTCAACATAGCCGGGCCGGAAATCATGGGCTCCGCTTATGGCGAGAGCGAGCGCAAGCTGCGCGAGCTGTTCGAGCAGGCCGCGGCGGCAGCGCCGTCGATCATCTTCATCGACGAGATCGACTCGATCGCGCCCAAGAGGGGGCAGGTGCAAGGCGAGGCCGAAAAAAGGTTGGTCGCGCAGCTGCTGAGCCTGATGGACGGAATCGAGCCGAGACAGAACCTCGTCGTCATTGCGGCGACCAACCGTCCCGAAGCGCTCGACGAAGCGCTTCGCCGGCCGGGGCGTTTCGACCGCGAGATCGTAGTTGGCGTTCCCGACGAGCAGGGCCGCTACGAAATCCTTGAAATCCACACGCGCGGAATGCCGCTTTCCCGCGACGTGAACATCCAGGACCTGGCGCGCCGGACGTACGGGTTTGTCGGCGCGGACCTTGCCGCTCTGACACGCGAGGCGGCGATGGAAGCCGTCCGGCGCATCATGCCGCGAATCAACCCCGAAGAGGACACGATCCCGACCGAGGTCCTGGACGACTTGTCGGTCGAGAATCGCGACTTCGAGAATGCGCTCAAGCGCGTGCAGCCTTCGGCCATGCGCGAAGTCATGGTCGAGGCGCCGCAAATCCGGTGGGGCGACATCGGCGGCCTCGACGAGGCGATGGAGAAGCTGCGCGAGGGAATCGAGCTTCCGCTCAAGCATCCCGAGGCGTTCCGCCGCATCGGAATCCGTCCGGCCAAAGGCTTTCTCCTCTATGGCGCACCGGGCACGGGAAAGACGCTGCTTGCAAAGGCGACGGCGCGGGAAAGCCGCGCGAACTTCATCGCTACCAAGTCGTCCGACCTGCTGTCGAAGTGGTACGGTGAAAGCGAGCAGCAGATTGCGCGCCTTTTCGCCAGGGCCCGGCAGGTCGCCCCAACGGTCATCTTCATCGATGAAATCGACAGCCTTGTTCCAGCGCGGGGCGGCGGCCTTGGCGAGCCCCAGGTCACCGAGCGCGTCGTGAACACGATCCTGGCCGAAATGGATGGCCTCGAGGAGCTCAACAACGTCGTCGTGATCGGCGCGACCAACCGACCCAGCCTCATCGATCCCGCGCTTCTTCGGCCGGGGCGATTCGACGAGCTGATTTACGTGGCTCCGCCGGACACCCCCGGGCGGAGGCGAATCCTTGCCATCCACACGTCCGACATGCCGCTTGCGGACGACGTCGATCTCGAGTCGCTGGCGCAGCGGACCGAGCGGTTCACCGGTGCCGATCTGGAGGACCTAGTTCGGCGGGCAGGGCTTACGGCGCTTCGTCGCGGGCTCGACGCGGGCAAGGTCACGATGGCCGACTTCGACACTGCGCTCGGAGAGACGCGGGCGTCGGTGACGCCGCGAATGCTGGACGAATATGACAAGATACAGGAGACCCTGAAGAGCGACGCCGTTCGGCCGACCGGAATCGGCTTCGTCCTTCCGGGCATGCTTCGGCCGCGAAGCGACAAGGAGTCCGAATCGGCCGATGCCGCACCGCCGCCCCAGCCACGCCAGGAGAATAGGTACGACGGTTGAGCCTGGCGGCCCTTGCCAACGCATGTGGCATTTGCCAACGCAAACACCCTTCTGCCGGAGATATCATGCCCCCTTCGACTGCTCGAACCCTCAAAGGACCGCGGCGCCTCGCGAAGCGCGACGCGCGCCGCTCGGCGAGTCCGCACTGGCAGTTCCTGCGCGGCTTCCTGAAGCACCCTGTCATGGTAGGATCGATCATCCCGTCCAGCCGGGTGCTCATCGAGCATATGCTCAAGCCGGTGGACTGGGATCAGACGAAGCTGTTCGTCGAATATGGCCCGGGAGTGGGCACGTTCACCCGACCGCTGCTCGACAAGATGGGCGAGGACGCGACCCTGATCGCGATCGACACCAATCCCGACTTCGTCAAATATCTCCGCCGGTCGATCGTCGATCCGCGGCTGGTGGCGGTCACCGGGTCGGCAGCTGACGTCGAATCCATCGTCGCCGATCACGGCTTCGACCATGCCGATTACGTGCTGTCCGGGCTGCCCTTTTCCACCCTGCCGCCTGGGCTGGGCGACGAAATCGCAAAAGCGACGGCAAGCGTGATCCGACCGGGCGGAGCCTTTCTCGTCTATCAGTTCAATCCGAAGGTGCTCGACTTCATCAAGCCGCATTTCGACGATATCGAGCGCGGTTTCGAATGGATCAACGTTCCACCGGCGACGCTGTTCTGGGCGCACAAATCGGCCGAATCGACCGATAAGGAATCGTAACGCCGCAGCCGCTTCAGGCGCGCAGGTTGAGCCGCCGGCTGACGGTATAATCCAGCACGGTCACAAGGAAGTGGGCGATTGCCCATTTGAAGCGCCGCCACGGATTGGCGCGCCGTTTGTGAACGGCGGGCGTGATCCACTTCGACTGCTCGAGCTCGCGCTCGAAATAGTCGCGCATCGCATCGGCAAATCCGGCGTCCTGGATTCTCAGCATCACCTCCAGGTTGAGGTAGAGGCTCCGGTAATCGAAATTGGACGAGCCGAGGTGAACCGTGTCCCCGACGATGGCGAGCTTGGTGTGGAGCTTGGCGGACTCATATTCGTAAATGTCCACGTTGCGCCGCAGGAGCCGGCTGTAGCTGTGCCGGGCGGCGGCGATGGTCGTGTGATTGTCCGACTTCGCCGCAGTTACGATTCGCGCTTGCCCGCGGCTACCCAGCCGCCCGATCCGCCGGACCATCGCCGCGGGTGGTGCGAAATAGGCAAACACCATGTCGAGCCGGTTCGCCCGGCGAATGTCCAGGCCTATGCTTCGCCACCAGCTGTTGCGAATGCTCAGAGGACCGCTGAACTTCCACTGCAGCGCACCGCGCCACTGGCTGTGTTCGCCGCATAGGCGCCGAAGCGATCGCAAGGTGGCCTTTTCGCGGCGCGACCAACGGAAGATCGCGTCGAAATATTGCCCGGCAGCGGCGGCTTGCGGCCCGTCGACGCGCAGCCAGAGGTCGCGCCAGTGGCCGGCGCCCGTGTCGGTCATATAGTCTTCGTCGATGTTGGCGCCGCCGATGAGGACGATGGAGTCGTCGGCGACGATCAGCTTCTGGTGATTGCGGACCAGGTAGCGCCGGCCGTAGCGGCCGTTGAAGACGCAATATTTCCCGCCGCTGTCGGCCAGATCGGTGAAGAATTTTGGCGTTGCCGCCGACCCGAACCCGTCGATGAGCAGCCGCACTTCCACTCCCCGCTCGGCAGCGGCGATCAGGGCGTCGCGAACCGCCTTCCCGGCACGATCCGGGTCGAACATGTACATCAGGATTCGCAGGCTGTGCTTGGCCGCCCCGATCAGCTCGAGAAGCGTTTTCAGGCGCGCTGCGCCGGTCTCGATCAGCTCCAGCCGGGAATCGCCGACCTGGGCACGGATCGGCCCTTTGGGCGGGAGGTTCCACGGATCGGCCACCAAGCGTCGCTTATTGACTTTTTCCCCCGCCGCAAGCTATTGGCCCGCCCTTCCCGAAATCCTATATATCTCCTGCGGAGAAGCGATTAATGGCGCGCGTTACAGTCGAAGATTGTGTAGACAAGGTTCCGAACAGGTTCGATCTGGTCCTGCTCGCGGCACAGCGCGCGCGCCAGGTCTCCGGCGGCGCCGATCTCACGATCGATCGCGATCGCGACAAGAACCCGGTCGTGGCGCTTCGCGAAATCGCCGAAGAGACGCTCAAGCCGAAGGACCTGCAGGAAGCGATCGTTTCCAACCTTCAGAAGGTGCGCGTCGACGAAGAGGATGAGACGGACGAGCTCACGTCGCTCAGCCAGTCGGCCGAGGCGCTTCGCCTGACCGCAGCGGCGCCGCCGCGCCCGACCCCGAGCGGCGGGGATTACGAGTAGCGATCCGCTTCAGGCCGCTTTCTCGGCCTCGGCTTTTCTCGCGATTTCATCACGGCTGATCCAGGTGAGGTCGGCAACTCCGACCTCGCGCCCGTCTTCGGCGTACACGCGAATCTTGCGAACCGGTCGCCGGGTCTTCGCGTCCGCAAGCTGGATTTCCATCTCGCCATAGCCCCATTCCTCGCCCCACTGGCGCATGGCGAGTACTACGGGGAGCAGGGATTCGCCCTTCTTCGTGAGCGAATAGATAACCTTTCGGCGGTCCGACGGGTCGGGCGAGCGGGCGAGGATGCCGCCGCCGACGAGCTTCGCCAGCCGGTCGGAAAGAATGTTCCGAGCGATTCCGAGCCCCGCCTGGAATTCTTCGAAATGCTGAAGGTTGTTGAAGGCGCCGCGAAGGATCAGGAACGCCCACTTCTCGCCGATCAGCTCGACTGCAGCGGGGATCGGGCAGCGCAGCGCAGCCTCCCTGAAGGCATCGATGTCCGCACTCGACGTGGCGTCCGCGCCCAAGCTCGTCCTCCCAATCGGGAACATAAAGAGCATAATCGCCGCAAAATGACCAGTCACAGATGGAAACGGGCCCGCACAGCCGATCATGCTTGCACAATGGCTGCGCCTCCCCCCATCTTAGCTACGTGCTGAGACAATATGAGCTTGTCGAACGGGTCCGGGCCTACGATCCCGATGCGGACGAAGGCTTGATCAACCGCGCCTACGTTTTCTCGATGAAGGCGCACGGCAGCCAGATGCGCGCGTCGGGCGATCCGTATTTCAGCCATCCGATCGAGGTCGCGGGAATCCTGACGGACCTTAAGCTCGATGACCAGACAATCGCCACGGCGATCCTTCACGACACCATCGAAGATACGGTCGCAACACCCGAGGAAGTGGAAAAGCTGTTCGGAAGCGACGTTGCGCGGCTTGTCGACGGGGTGACCAAGCTTTCGAAGATCGAAGCGCAGTCGGAAAACGAGCGCGCGGCAGAGAACCTGCGCAAATTCCTGCTGGCGCTTTCGGGCGATATCCGCGTGCTGCTGGTGAAGCTTGCCGACCGGCTGCACAACATGCGCACGCTCCATCACGTCCCCGACGAGGACAAGCGGCGGCGGATCGCGCGCGAAACGATGGACATCTACGCGCCGCTCGCAGAGCGGATCGGCATGTACGAGATGATGACGGAGATGCAGACGCTCGCTTTCCGCGAAGTCGAGCCGGATGCCTATACGTCCATCACCAAGCGGCTCCAGCAGCTGCACGAGCAGGGCGGCGATCTCGTCAGCCGTATCGGGCTGGGGCTCCAGCTCCACCTCGCCGACAACGGCCTGGACGCAGAGGTAACGGGCCGCGAGAAGCATCCTTACTCAATCTGGCGCAAGATGGCCGAGCGCCATATCAGCTTTGAGCAGCTTTCCGACGTCATGGCGTTTCGGGTGATCGTCGAGGATGCCGAGGATTGCTATCGCGCCTTGGGCATCATTCATCAGCGGTGGCCGATGGTCCCGGGCCGCTACAAGGACTTCATCTCCACCCCCAAGCGCAACGGATACCGGTCCCTTCACACGTCCGTAATCCACGACTCGCAGATGCGGATCGAAATCCAGATCCGGACGCGGGCCATGCACGAGCAGGCAGAGCGGGGCCTCGCTGCGCACTGGGCGTACAAGGAACGAAAGCCGACGGCCGACCTCAACATCCCGTGGGTCGACGAGCTGGTCGAGATTCTGGAGCATGCGGCGAGCCCGGAAGAGCTTCTCGAGCATACCCGGATGGCGATGTACCAGGACCGGATCTTCGCCTTCACGCCCAAGGGCGAGCTGATCCAGCTTCCAAAAGGCGCGACCCCGGTCGATTTCGCTTATGCGGTGCACACCGACCTTGGCGACCGAACCGTGGGGGCGAAGGTGAACGGGCGCGTGGTCCCGCTTCGGACGATCCTCGAAAACGGCGACCAGGTGGAAATCCTCGCCTCCGAGGCGCAGCATCCGCAGCCCTCGTGGCTTCGCTTCGTCGCCACCGGAAAGGCGCGCGCGGGCGTCCGCCGCTTCGTCCGCCACAAGGAACGCGACGAGACGATCGAACTCGGGCGCAAGATCTACGAGGATATGATCGCGCGGCTGCCGGAAAAGGTGCCCGAGGACGCTCTCCCAAAGGCGCTGAAGAAGCTGGGCATCGAGGACGAGGATTCGCTCATGGTGGCAATCGCGCGCAAGCGCGTCACCGACGGCGAGGTCATGGAAGCGCTCGTGCCGGGCTCCGCCGAAGCGGACCTCGCGCCGTGGCCGCCGGCGCAGCGGACCGCGATTTCAATCAAGGGGCTGACGCCGGGTGTCGCTTATCATCTCGCGCAGTGCTGCCATCCCATTCCGGGCGACCGGATCGTCGGACTTCGCCGCGAAGACGAGGAAATCGAGGTCCACGTCATCGGCTGCGAGACGCTCGCAAGCGGAATCGATGCCGACTGGCTCGACCTCGCGTGGGGCGAAGGCACCGGCGGGGCCGCGCGCCTGTCGGTAATCCTTCGCGACGTCCCCGGAGCGCTGGGCACGATGGCCGGGATTCTCGGCCACAAGCACGCCAACATCGTCAATCTCCACCTCGTCCATCGCGACGGGAGCTTTCAGACGTTCAACCTCGATCTCGAGGTCCACGACCTTGCCCACCTGCACACCATCATCGCGGCCTTGCGCGAAGTGGACACGGTCAGCTCCGTCGAGCGGATTTAGGCGCGCTTCCGGCAGCGAGAACGGCAAGCGTGACGAGGTCGGATGCGCTGGCCGTCATCGGCGCGATCTGCACTGGTAGGTTGAGCCCCAGGATGAAGGGGCCAAGCACGCTTTCGCCGCCGAGGTTCTTCAACAGTTTCGACGACAGGTTCGCCGACTGCAGCCCCGGCATGACGAGGATGTTGGCCGGACCGCTGAGGCGGCTGAATGGATAGTAGCGCCGCTGCATGTCGAAATTGAGCGCAACGTCCGCGCCCATTTCGCCTTCATATTCGAAATCGACGCTAATCGTGTCGAGAAGCTTCACCGCGCCGCGAAGCTCGTCGATGTGCGTTCCCGGCGGGTTGCCGAAGGTTGTGTAGCTGATGAACGCGATCCGCGGCTCAAGTCCCATCCGGCGAGCGAATCCGGCCGAACGCATCGCAATCGCCGCCAGCTGGTGAGCGTCCGGACGCTCCGTGACGGCGGTGTCGGCCATGAGCACCGTACGGTTTCGGGCCACGACGATGTTGATACCGAATGGCACCGCGTCCTTTTCGTCATCGATAACCTGCCGCACCTGGCGCAGCGACTGGCTGAAGGGGCGAGTGGTTCCGGTAATCATCGCGTCCGCTTCGCCCAGCGCCAGCATCGCCGCCGCGAAATAGTTGCGGTCCTGATTCACCAGCCGCTCGACCTCGCGCCGAAGCATTCCGTGCCGCTGGTGCTTGGAATAGATGTAGTCGACGGCACGGCCGACCAGCGGCGAGTTGCGGCTGTTCAGGACCTCGTAGCTGTCCGCGTCATCCACGCCCATTTCGCGGAGGCGGTCGTAGACGTCCTCGCGGCCGACCAGCACCGGCGTTCCGTAACCGCCCTCGCGAAAGGCGATTGCGGCGCGAAGCACGTTGGGCTCCTCGCCTTCCGCGAACAGCACCCGCTTTGGCGCGGACCGGGCCGCTTCGTAGGCAAGGCTGAGGACCGAGACGGTCGGGTTCAGTCGCGCTCGAAGCTCCTGCCGGTAATCGTCGAAGTCGGGAATCGTCTTCTGGGCAACGCCGCTGGCGATGGCCGCTTCGGCTACGGCGGACGCGACGACCTCCATCAGCCGCGGATCGAAGGGCGCGGGAATGATGTAGTCGCGGCCGAAGCTCTGGCTCTTTCCGCCGTAGGCCGCGGCAACTTCTTCGGGCACGGGCTCGCGTGCGAGTTCGGCAAGCGCCTCGGCGGCTGCGATCTTCATCGGCTCGTTGATCGCGGTGGCGCGGACGTCCAGCGCGCCGCGGAAGATGAAGGGAAAGCCGAGGACGTTGTTGACCTGATTGGGATAATCCGAACGGCCGGTGGCGATGATCGCATCCGGGCGCGCTTTCTTCGCCTCCGGCGGCGAAATTTCCGGGTCGGGATTAGCCATTGCGAAGATGATCGGCTCGTCCGCCATTTCACAGACCATTTCCGGCTTGAGCGCTCCGCCAACGGAAAGGCCGAGAAAGACGTCGGCGCCGACGAGCGCCTCGGGAAGGGTGCGCGCGTCGGTGTCCACCGCGTGGGCGGACTTCCACTGGTCGAGATCGGTGCGGCCCTTGTAGATGACGCCCTTGCGGTCGCACATGATGACGTTGTCGTTCCTGACCCCCATCGCCTTGACGAGTTCGGTGCAGGCGATTGCCGCCGCGCCAGCGCCGTTCACGACGATCTTGATGTCGGCCAGCTTGCGGTTCGTAAGCAGGCACGCGTTGACCAGTCCTGCCGCGGTGATGATCGCCGTGCCGTGCTGGTCGTCGTGGAAGACGGGGATGTTCATCCGCTCGCGCAGGGTTTGCTCGATGATGAAGCAGTCGGGAGCGGCAATGTCCTCGAGATTGATTCCGCCGAAGCTGGGCTCGAGAAGGGCGACGGCTTCGATGAACTTCGCGCAGTCTTCCGTCGCCACCTCGATGTCGATCGAATCGACGTCGGCGAACCGTTTGAACAGCACGGCCTTGCCTTCCATGACCGGCTTGGAAGCGAGCGCTCCGAGGTTGCCGAGCCCGAGGATCGCAGTCCCGTTGGAGATGACCGCAACGAGGTTGCCCTTGGCCGTGAAGTCGTAGGCGCAGGTCGGGTTCTCGGCAATTGCGCGGACCGGAACCGCGACTCCCGGCGAATAAGCGAGGCTGAGGTCGCGCTGAGTCGCCATAGGCTTGGTGGCGACGATTTCGATTTTGCCGGGGCGGCCGCGTGAGTGAAACTCGAGCGCTTCGCTTTCCGAAAACTTGATATTGCTGTCACTCATTGAATGCGGCTCCTTCGGGCGGCGGCTTTAGCCAAAGGGTGTGGGAAGAGTCACGCCGAGCCGCTACCAAAGCGGCATGGCCCGAGCGGACGCACCAACGCCGATGATGGCGCAGTACAGGCGCCTGAAGGACGAAGCGGGCGACTCGCTGCTCTTCTACCGGATGGGCGACTTCTTCGAACTCTTCTTCGACGACGCGAAAGTCGCGTCCGGCTGTCTCGACATTGCGCTCACGACGCGGGGCGAGGACGCCGGGGAGCCGATCCCTATGTGCGGCGTGCCGGTCCATTCGGCGGAATCCTACCTTGCCCGGCTGATCAGGGCCGGACACCGGGTCGCCATCGCCGAGCAGACGGAAAGTCCGGCCGAAGCGCGCAAGGCGCGCGGAAGCAAGGCGCTGGTCGAACGGGCGATCGTCCGGCTGGTCACGCCCGGCACGCTGATCGAGGAGGAACTGCTCGAGTCGGGCGCGTCCAACTGGCTCGCGGCGGTCGGCCGCGCGGGCGAAGACTGGGCGATTGCAGCGGCCGACATCTCCACCGGCCGGTTCGAACTGATTGCCTGCGGCCCGGGCGAACTCGCGGCGGAAATCGCGCGGCTGAACCCGGCCGAGGTCGTCGCCGGCGGTCCGGTCCCCGGGCTTGCAGTGCGGGAGACACAAGGCGGGTTCGACAGCAGCGGCGGAGAGCGGGCGCTCAAGCGGCGCTTCGGGCTCGCTACCCTGGACGGAATCGGCGCACCGGGGCGGGCGGAGCTCGCCGCTGCCGGTGGATTGCTCGCCTACCTCGAAGGGACCCAGAAGGGCGCGCAAGTGCTTCTGGAGGTGCCGAGGCGAATTGCCCGGTCCGCGTACATGCAGATCGATTCGGCTACGCGCGAAAGCCTGGAGCTGACCCGGTCGGTGCAGGGCGGGGCCGCCGGAAGTCTTCTCGGCGAAATCGATCGCTGCTTGACCCCTGGCGGGCGCAGGTTGCTGGCGTCCGACCTTGCCGCCCCGCTTACAGACAGGAGCGCGATCAAGCGGCGGCTGTCGCTCGTCGGCTGGTTCCACGACGACCAGCTTCGGCGCGATCGGATCCGCGGGGCGCTCAAGGCGCTGCCCGACATTGCCCGCGCTCTTGCAAGGGTCACCGCAGGCCGCGGCGGTCCGCGCGATCTTGCCCAGCTTCGCGACGGCCTGTCCCGGGCGGCGTCGCTGAAGCGCGACCTCGAAGCCGAACGCGAGCGTCCCGCGCTCCTCGACGCGCTCCTTCCCGATCTCGGCGGCAACGACGCCCTGATCGAAAAGCTCGCCGCAGCGCTGGTCGAGTCGCCGCCGCTGGATGCATCCAAAGGCGGCTATATCGTTGAAGGCTACGACCCCAGGCTCGACGAACTTCGGGAAACGTCGTCGAACGGCCGGCGCGCGATCGCAGCGCTGGAGGGCGGTTACAGAGACTCCACCGGTATTTCTTCGCTGAAGATTCGTCACAACAACGTTCTCGGCTATCACGTGGAAGTCGCCTCGCGGCACGCCGACGCCTTGATGGCGGCCGACAGCGGCTTCACGCACCGTCAGACGCTCGCTTCGGCCGTTCGCTTCAATTCGCCCGAGCTTCACGAGCAGGCGTCGCGCGTCGTCGAGGCTGGTGCGCATGCACTGGCGCTGGAGGCGGATCACCTGGAAGCGCTCGGTTCTGCTGCCGTCGCCGCCTCGACGAGAATCCTGAGAACGGCGGAGTCGCTGGCGCGGATCGATGTCGCCGCCGCCAACGCGCATCGTGCGGCCGAGGGTGGCTGGATTCTTCCGCAGGTGACCGAAGATTCGTGCATGGAGATCGATGCCGGGCGACATCCGGTGGTCGAAAGTGCACTCCGAAGCAGCGGCGATCGCTTCGTCGCAAACGACCTGGCACTGGGCCCCGACGACCGACTGTGGCTGATCACCGGCCCCAACATGGGCGGCAAATCGACTTTCCTTCGACAGGCGGCGCTGGTCGCCGTTCTTGCGCAGGCGGGCAGCTTCGTTCCGGCGCAGCGAGCGAAAATCGGCATAGTCGATCGCCTTTTCAGCCGCGTCGGCGCGTCGGACAACCTTTCCCGCGGGCGCTCCACATTCATGGTGGAAATGGTCGAGACAGCCGCGATCCTGGCCCAGGCGACTGCGCAAAGCCTGGTAATCCTCGACGAAATCGGGCGCGGAACGTCGACATACGATGGGCTGGCGATTGCCTGGGCGGTGGTCGAGGCGATGCACGATTCGGTCCGCTGCCGGACCCTTTTCGCCACGCATTATCACGAACTCACCCGGCTTGCGGGACGGCTGGATTCTCTTTCGCTCCACCATGTCCGTGCGCGCGAGTGGAAGGGGGATCTCGTCCTTCTCCACGAAGTCGCCGACGGCGGCGCCGACCGGAGCTACGGAATAGCCGTGGCGAAGCTCGCCGGACTTCCGCCGGCAGTCGTTGCGAGAGCGAAATCCGTGCTCGCCAAGCTAGAGGCGGGACGGGACGCGACTGGAGGAATCGCTGCCGGGCTGGACGACCTTCCGCTGTTCGCAGCCGCAGAGGAGCCGCCTCCTCCCGCCGATCCTCTCGCGGAGGCGCTGGCGCAGATCGAGCCGGATTCGCTGACTCCGCGACAGGCACTCGAAGCTCTCTACCGGCTCAAGGCCTTGCGGGACGAGCAATGAACGCGCCGTTCGAGCCGATCGCCAATCGCCGCTCGATCATCGATCCGCGCAAGCTCGGCGACAAGCTGAGCAATTGCGACCCCGGCAAGGCAGGCGAGCTCCTCTCCAGGGCGCTGGAGAGCGGGCGCAAGGAAATCGCCAAGCGGCTCCGCGCAAAGCCGAACCACGGCCGCGCCGCCGCCCATTCGACAGCCTATTTGCACATTCAGCTCGTCCGCCTCGCCTACGAACATGTGACCGGCGACAGCGCGCCCGAACTGGCCATCGTCGGACTTGGCGGAACCGGCCGCGGGGAGATGGCGCCGTACAGCGATCTCGACCTGATGTTCCTTACCCGCGGGAAGCCGTCACGCGAGGTCCAGAGGGCGGTGGAGCGGCTGCTTTACCTGTTGTGGGACATGCAGATCAAAGTGGGTCATTCGCTCCGCTCGGTGGACGAGCTGATCGCCCTTGCTCGCAGCGACATGACCGTTCGCACCGCCTTCCTGGAATCGCGGCTGCTGTGGGGAAGCGAAGCGATCTTCGAAGAGGCGTCGAAACGTTTCCGCTCGAAGATCGTGTCGGGGTCCGGCGCTGACTTCGTCGCGGCCAAGCTCGCCGAACGCGACGAGCGGCACGTGAAGATGGGCGACAGCCGCTATGTGGTGGAGCCGAACGTCAAGGACGGCAAGGGCGGCCTGCGCGACCTCCAGACGCTCTACTGGATCGGCAAGTACATCTACGACGTCCGCGAGCCCTCGGAACTGGTGTCGGTCGGGTTGTTCACCAGCGAGGAGTTCGCGCTTTTCGAGCGCGCCGAACGCTTTTTCTGGGCCGTTCGCTGCCACCTTCACCTTGAAGCCGGCCGCCCCGAGGAGCGGCTCGGATTCGAGTATCAGAAGGCGATCGCGAAGCGGATGCGCTACGCCGACCGGCCGGGGAAATCCGCCGTCGAGCGGTTCATGCATTTCTACTTCCTCAACGCCAAGACCGTCGGCGACCTCACCGGGCTGTTTCTTGCCCAGCTGGACGAGAAGATGGCGCGAAGCGGGCTTCGATTCGCCTTGCCCACGATCCGCCGGCGGCCGCGGGCGCTCGCCGGATTCGTACTCGACCGAGGCCGCCTTTCGATACCGTCCGACGACTTTTTCGCTGCCGACCCGGTGCGGCTGCTGGAGCTGTTTGCTCTCGCAGCACGCGAACAGCTCGAAATCCATCCGACGGCGATGCGCGCGGCAACCCGCGATTCGAAGCTGATCAAGGCGCGCGTTCGAAAGGACCCGAGGGCCAATGCCTTGTTCCTCGACGTCCTGACGTGCCGCAATTCGCCCGACGTGGTGCTTCGCTGGATGAACGAAACGGGGGTATTCGGCCGCTTCATTCCCGACTTCGGCAGGGTTGTCGCCCAGATGCAGTTCGACATGTACCACCACTACACGGTGGACGAGCATGCGATCCGCGCCATCGGGCTTCTCGCCGCGATCGAGCGCGGCGAGCTCAAGAACGACCACCCGCTGTCGACCGCCTTGTTCGACCAGATCGGGTCGCGCCGGGTCCTGTACGTGGCCGTCCTGCTCCACGACATCGCCAAGGGGCGCGGAGGCGATCACAGCGTTCTTGGCGCGGAAGTCGCAATGAAGCTGTGCCCGCGCCTGGGCCTCGACGAAGCCGAGACGGAGACCGTCGCCTGGCTGGTTCGATACCACCTGCTTTTGTCGTCCACCGCCTTCAAGCGCGATCTTGCCGACCCGAAGACGATCGAGAATTTCGTCGCCCAGGTGCAAAGCCCGGAAAGGCTGCGGCTTCTCCTGATGCTGACGGTGGTCGATATCCGTGCCGTTGGCCCGGGCGTGTGGAACGACTGGAAGCGCCAGCTCTTGCGAACCCTGTTCGACGCCGCCGAGGAAAAGCTCCGGCTCGGCCACAAGCAGCGCGGACGAAGCGAGATCGTCGCCCAGCGGCAGGGCGAGCTCGGGGAGGCGCTGGGCTGGAGTGCAAAGGTGGCGCGCGCCTACGCCAGGCGGCTCCCGGACAGTTACTGGCTGGCAGAGCCGGCGGACGTGCAGGCGGCGAACGCGCGCCAGGTGGCGAAAGCAGAGGCGCGCATCGGGGAGGCGACGACCACCGTCGTAGCCGAGCAGGAGATCGAGCGCGGCGCCACCAGGATCAGTGTCTTCACTCCGGACCGGGAGGGGCTTTTCTTCCGGATTTGCGCCGGGCTGGCGTCGGCCGGCGCGAGCATCATCGATGCGCGGATTCACACCACCCTCGACGGAATGGCTCTCGACAATCTGCTCGTCCAGGACGCGCGGGGCCGCCCCTATTCCGACAAGAGGCTGAGAGCGCGCCTCATTCGTTCCGTGGAGTCGGCGCTTGCCGGAAGCGAGCCGCCGTCAATCCCGTCCGGGAGCCGCGAAGGCGCGCGCGTGGAAGCCTTTCACGTTGCTCCGTCGGTCGCAATTCCAGAGCGGGCATCAAGCAGGACGACCGTCGTCGAAGTCAACGCGCTGGACCGGCCCGGGCTCCTGGCGCGCCTTGCCCGAGCCATTCACGAACAGGGCCAGCAGCTGCATTCAGCACACGTCGCCACCTACGGCGAGCGGGCGGTGGACGTTTTCTACCTCAGCACGGCGACAGGCAGGAAGCTGTCGAAAGACCAGGTGGAGGAGCTCCGGGCGGCACTTCTCAGCGCCGCCCGCGAGGACGAGTCCTAGGCTTCCCAGACGTCAGGGACGCGGGTGGTGAAGGTCCTCGTCGTCCATGCCCGGGATCCCCGGCTCGATGTCTTCGATATCCGGCTCGTGAACCTCGATCAGTCCGCGGCCGAGATGGCTGTGGCTGTAGCTGTAGGCGTAATAGATCACGATTCCGATCGCCCCCCAGACGGGGAGCACCAGCATCGCAGGCGCCGGCAGGTTGAAGAACAGGAACAGGCATCCAAGGATGGTCAGGATAGCGACGAACGCGATTCCCGGCACCCGGAACGGCCGCGGGCGGTTCGGATCCTTCCTCCGAAGCTGCCACACCGCGATTGCGACCATCAGGAAGGCGTAGAGCGTTCCCGCATTGGCGATGTCGGCAAGCTGCCCGACCGGGAAGAATGCGGCGCCGAGCGCAACGCCCACACCGGTGATGATGGTGCAGATGTGCGGGGTCCGCCATTTCGGGTGCACGGTCGCAAGCTTCTCCGGGAGCAGGCCGTCGCGGGCCATGACGAAGAAGATGCGGGTCTGCCCGAACAGCAGGATCAGGACGACCGACGGAAGCGCGACGAAGGCCGCATAGCCGATCATGTTGCCGATGGTCCCGAAGCCGATCGTTCGAAGAACGTGCGCAAGCGGCTCGCGCGAGCAGACAAGCATGTCGTGGTACTGCGGCATCGCGCACTGGCGGGCGAGCTCCGGAGAGCCGGTGGTCAGCGGTACGCCGGCGGCGCCCATGACCGGGTCTCCGCCCATCGCACCGATCGCCCCTGCTGCGACGAGCATGTAGAATACGGTGCAGATGAGAAGGCTTCCGATGAGGCCGATCGGCACGTTGCGCTGCGGGTTCTTGGTCTCTTCCGCCGCAGTCGAGACAGCATCGAAGCCGACGTAGGCGAAGAACATGGTTGCGGCGGCGCCGACTACGCCGACACCGCTTCCGAAGCCGCCGAACACGCCCGCAGGCATGAACGGGCTGAAGTTGGATTCGTGCATGTTCGGAAGCGTAAGAATGACGAAAGCGGTGAGCGCGGTGATCTTGATGGCCACCAGGATCGAGTTGACGATCGCGCTTTCATGCGTTCCGACCACCAGCAATGCGGTCACTGCGAGAGCAAGCACCGCCGCGGGAAGGTTGATGAAGCCGCCCGGCGCGCCGCCGAGGATCAGCGGGCCAGCGGTCAGCCATTGCGGCAAGTGTATGCCTAACGAATGGGCCAGCACCGTGTCGGAGAAATAGTTCGACCACCCGACCGAGACTGCCGAGGCTCCCACCGCATATTCGAGCAGCAGGGCCCATCCTACCGTCCACGCGAGAAATTCGCCCTGGACCGCATAACTGTAGGTGTAGGCTGAGCCGGCGACCGGGGCCATTGCCGCAATCTCGGCGTAGCAGAGCGCGGCGACGATGCAGACCGCGCCGGCGATGATGAAGGAGATGATCAGCCCGGGGCCGGCCTTCTGCGCACCCACCGAGGTCAGCACGAAAATTCCGGTACCGATGACACAGCCAACGCCGAAAAGCGTGAGCTGAAGCCAGCCGAGCGTTCGTTTGAGCGACTTGTTCTGTGCCGTTGCAAGGATCGCATCGAGCGGCTTGACCCGCCCCAATATCCCGCCACGGATTCCTGCTGTCGCCATTATGATCCCCTCAAAGTCGAAATTTCCGGGAACGTAGCGGCTGCTGCCGCTCGCGCAATCCCCGCGGCGGATTAGCGCGCAAGCATTGGCCCGAGCGGCTGCCCACCGAAAATATGAACATGGAGGTGCGGCACCTCCTGGCCGGCTCGCTTCCCGGTGTTGCCAAGCAGCCGATAGCCTTGCACCACGAGCTGCTGATCGCGCGCGACCTTGCCCACGGCGCGGACGAATCCGGCAAGCTCCTCGTCCGAAGCATTGGCGGAAAAATCGTCCCACGACACGTACTTGCCCTTGGGGATGACGAGAATGTGGACGGGCGCCAACGGGTTGATGTCGTGGAACGCCAGCGCCCACTCGTCCTCGTAAACGACGTTGGCGGGAAGCTCGCCACGAAGGATCTTGGCGAAGATATTGCTGTCGTCATAGGGCTTCGTGGCGTCGATCGGCACATGTCACTCCGTTTGAGTCCGCTTGACCGCGAACGCTGCCTCGTTACCACCGGATGCGATGAGCGACGAGACTCCAGAGAGCCTGATTCCCTACGACGAGATCGTGCAGGAGGCGCTGCGCGACGTGGTTGGACGGGTGCTTCGTGAAGTCGAAAAGTCGGGCGGACTTCCCGGCGAGCATCATTTCTACATCACCTTCCAGACGCGAATGCCCGGCGTGTCGATTCCAAAGCACCTCGCGGAGCGTTTCCCGCAGGAAATGACGATCGTCATGCAAAACCGCTTCTGGGATTTGAAAGTGGAAGACGATTGCTTCTCCGTCGGGCTCTCCTTCGGTGGGGTGCCGGCCAGCCTTCGGGTGCCGTTCGCCGCAGTCACCGATTTCGTCGACCCGGCCGTGGATTTCAGCCTCAAGTTCCAGGCCAATGCTGCCGAGTCGGCCCATGAGGAGCACGAGGAGGCGGAAAACGATTCGCCGGTCGCGCAGACTGACGACGACGGGTCCAACGTCGTCAGCGTGGATTTTACGCGCAAGAAGTGACGCGCTTCACCTCGCTGCACCGGACTTGATTCGGGCTCTACCTGACTTAAAGCGCCGGCGGCGAACCGGCGGATACCCGCTTTCGCGGGAAGACGGAGAACGACATGGATAGCACTCGCACCGAAACCGACAGCTTCGGGCCGATCCAGGTCAGGAGCGATGCCTATTGGGGCGCCCAGACCGAGCGCTCGATCGAAAACTTCCCGTTCGGACCGCGCGAACAGATGCCGATCGAGATCATTCACGCGCTCGGATTCATAAAACAGGCGGCGGCCCGGGTGAACGCGAGGAAGGGACTGCTCGACGCCGAGATTGCCGAAGCCATTCAGCAGGCCGCCGCGGAAGTGGCGCGCGGCGACCTTGACCGCGAGTTTCCGCTCGTCATCTGGCAGACTGGGTCGGGGACCCAGTCGAACATGAACGTCAACGAGGTGATCGCCGGGCGCGCCAATGAGCAGCTCACCGGGAAGCGCGGCGGCAAGTCGCCCGTTCACCCCAACGATCACGTTAACAAGAGCCAGTCGTCCAACGACAGCTTCCCGACTGCGATGCACATCGCGGCCGCACGGGCGACAACGGGTCGACTTATCCCGGCGGCAAACGCGATGCAGGCGCTGCTCGCCCGGCAGGCCGAATCGTGGGACCGAATCGTCAAGATCGGTCGCACTCACCTGCAGGACGCGACGCCGCTGACGCTGGGGCAGGAATTTTCCGGTTACGCGGCCCAGATGAAGGCCAACGTCGACAGGCTGGAGCAGGTGATGCCGCGGCTGCTTGAGCTGGCGCAGGGCGGGACCGCGGTCGGCACCGGCCTCAATGCTCCGGAAGGATTCGGCCCGGCAGTCGCGAAGGAGATCGCAAACCTGACGCGGCTGCCCTTCACGTCCGCGCCGAACAAGTTCGCCGAAATGGCCGCCCATGACACCATGGTCGAGCTTTCGGGCGTGTTGAACACGCTCGCCACCTCGCTGACCAAGATCGGCAACGACATCCGCCTGATGGGCTCAGGGCCGCGCTGCGGGCTCGGCGAGCTCAACCTGCCGGAAAACGAGCCGGGAAGCTCGATCATGCCGGGCAAGGTCAATCCCACGCAATGCGAAATGCTGACGATGGTCGCCGCTCAGGTCATGGGCAATCATGTCGCGGTCACCGTCGGCGGGCTGCAGGGGCATCTGGAGCTCAACGTTTTCAAGCCGCTGATCGGCGCCAACGTGATGCGTTCCATCAACCTCCTCACCGTCGCAATGTCGAGCTTCACGAAGCGCTGCCTCGAAGGCCTCCAGCCCGACGAGGAGCGGATCACGGAACTGCTCAATCGCTCGCTGATGCTGGTGACGGCGCTCGCGCCCGAAATCGGCTACGACAAGGCGGCCGAAATCGCCAAGCACGCGCACAAGACCGGCAAGACCTTGAGGGAGGCCGGTCTTGAGCTCGGCCACATCGACGAAAAGACCTTCGATGAGGTGGTGAAGCCGGAGCGGATGGTCGGCCGTTGAGGCTCTAGGGCAGCGCCACGTTCATCCGCACGCCGATGTTGTCGATACCGGGGTTCTGACCGCTGAACAGGGTCGCGTGGCTCATGTGGACCCAACTCGCCTCGGCGCTAATTCGGGGCGCAAGCTGGACTCCGATGCCGACCTCCGGCTCGAATAGCACCCGCGAGCCGAATTCGAGCTTGTCGTTGTAGGGATTCTCGTATCGCGCGGTCGAGCCGTTGTGAATTGCGAGGCCCAGCCCCGGGCGGATGTAAACCCGGCCTCCGAACTTCGCCGAAAGGCCGACTGCGGCATAGCTGGTGTTGCCGGCGGTGTTCAGTGCGCCGAATGCGTACGGGCGGAGGCTCGTCCCAAGCAGCGGAACGAGCGCGCCCCCGCGCCAGCCGAGCTGCACGTCCACGCCGTTTTCCGTGCCGCCGTCCAAGGTCAAGGGCGTGTCCACGTTGTGCGCATAGACGCCGCCGAAAATCTCGCCCGCCAGGGCGGGACCCGATTGCGCCGCGCCAACGAGTGCCGCGAAGGCGACAAGGGCAAATCTTTTCACATCACTCTCCCACTGGGCGCCTGGTTGAATGTTCGCGACGCGTTTTGGTGCCGGTCATGCGTCCGGAAGTTCCTGAAATCGATCTATCGCGTCGAATATTGCCGATATCCCGGCGCGCTCCTGAGCCGACAGTTCCGGGCGCCAGATATCGAACAGAAGGATTATTCGAAGCTCGCCGCTGGGGTTTTTTGCTTCGTGCGCGATGCTGTCGTCGAAAATCAGAAGCTCGCCTTCCCGCCACTTGCGAGTTTCGTTGCCGACCCGAAGCCAGCATCCCTCGGGCACGACCAGAGGAAGATGGCAGATGAGGCGGCAATTGAGCATTCCCGAATGCGGCGGGATGTGCGCTCCCGGCTCGAGCCGTGAAAACAGGACCGCCGGAGTGCGTGCTCCAATGTCACTGAGGGGCACCTTCTCCAGCGCCGCCATCGTCTTCGGGCAGCGCTTTGCATTGGCCTCCACCACTTTGCCGTCCCGCCACAGGTAAAGTGCGGTCCAGCTCGGGTTTTCGTTGAGTCCGTGGAAGTCGCGATGCGGGCGATTGGGATCGTTTTCCACATACGGCCGGAAGTCCGCGCCCGCGCTGACCAGGGCCAGGAGTTCTTCGCGAATGTCCGGCGTAGCAGCCTCGAGCGCGGGCACCCAGTCGAACTCCTCGCGCTCGAAAAACTGCCGTTGGGCGAGATAGGGGTAATAGAAGACCGCGGGTTGCTGCTGGAAAATCTGCCTCTTGCCTTCCAGCAGGTCCAACGAGTGAGTGAGCCGCGTTGCGGCGACGGGATCTTCTGGAGCCGCGTCCGTAAGCGCCTGCTGGAGGGCGGCCTGGAACTGCCTCGCCTGTTCGGCCACGAACGCCTGGGCGCGACGCAGGTCCGGCATCAGCGCAGGATCGGCCGAGCCGGCCTCGTGAACCGCTTTCAGCGCCGACTGGTAAAAGGCGACAGCGCCCCTGGCGTCTCCGCGCGCCGCATTGGCGTCGCCTCGAGCGAGGAGCGACCGGACTGTCGGGGGCGAGTTTGCGGGCACAGGCGCACGCTATCGCGAATCCCTGCCGAGTGTCACGCCTGCCGGTCGGACCGGTTGCCGCTCCCGCTCGTTGTCATCGCGAAAGGAGAAACGAAATGAGTGAACTCGATGCCGACGACCGCGAAGACCTGAAGGATAGCGAGTATGCGTTCCCGAAGGAGCGCAAGGAGCCGCTGTGCGATGCCGATCATGTTCGCAACGCCGTCGCTCGCTTCAACCAGGTCGAGGGCGTTTCCGACAAGGAGCGCGACGAGGCCTGGGACCGCATTCAGAAGGCCGCGAAGAAATATGACGTGGAGCTGAGCGAGAAGAGCTGGCACGAATTGTGCGACTGATGCTCGCTGTGCCGCCCGACGTATCGCGCGGCCTTTGCGGCAGCCCGGCCGTGGTTTCCGACGTTTAGGCCGAAAGCAGCCGCAGCGGGTTTTCGATCAGCGGCTTCATGTCCTGCATGAAGGACGCCGCGTCCCAGCCGTCGACGACGCGGTGATCGCACGACAGCGACAGGTTCATCCGCTTGCGAATCTCGATGTCGCCATCGATCGGGACCAGCTTCTCCTCGATCTTGTTGACGGCGATGATGGCAACCTGCGGCGGGTTGATGACCGGAGTCGACGTGATCCCGCCCATGGGCCCGAGGCTCGATATGGTGAACGTCGGGCCGGTCAGCTCCTCGCGGCTCGCCTTGTTGGTTCGAGCGGCCTCCGACAGGCGGCCGATCTCCGCCGCGAGTTGCCACACGCTCAGTTTCTCGGCGCCGCGGATTACCGGCACCATGAGACCGCTGTCGGTCTGGGCAGCGACGCCCATGTCGACCGATCCATGTCGAGTGACGGTCATTGCCTCGTCATCGAACGTTGCGTTGAGCATCGGGTAATCGGCCAGCGCCCGGCACATTGCGGTGATCAGGAACGGCAACACCGTCAGCTTGGGATTGTCGCCCCGGTCGCGGTTCATCATCGCGCGCGTTTCCTCGAGCGCGGTCACGTCATAGTCCTCGACCAGCGTGAAGTGCGGAATCCGACGGTTCGCCTCGGCCATGTTCTCGGCGATCTTGCGCCGAAGGCCGACCACCTTGATCGTCTCGTCCTGGCGGGTGGGGCCGCTGCCCCGCGCGGACACGCTGCCGCCCTTGTGAAGAATGTAGGAATCGAGGTCGGAATGGCGGATCCGGGCGTCGCGCGCCTTGACCTGCCCAAGGTCGATTCCAAGGTCGCGGGCCCGGGCGCGCACCGCGGGTGAAGCGAGAACTTGTGCCGACCGCTGCGGCTGAGGGGTTTCGGCTTTTTCCGCTCGCGGCTTGGGCTCGGGCTCGGCGGCGGGCTTCGCCGGCGCCTCTTCCTCGACGGCCGTCACCGGAATCTCTTCTTCCAGCTTCGGCGTGGGGTGGTCGGCTCCGTCGCCGAGCGGGCGCTCGTCCTTGCTTTGGGCAGGCGTGGATTCCACCCGGTCCTCGGTCTCGATCACGGCGAGAACCGACCCGATCGGTACCTGGTCGCCGACTTCGCCGGCGAGCTCGATGACCTTGCCGGCGACCGGCGATTCCATCTCGACGGTGGCCTTGTCGGTCATCATGTCGGCCAGCTGCTGGTCCTCCTCGACGGAATCGCCGACCTTGACGTGCCACGCGACGATTTCGGCCTCGGCAATTCCTTCGCCAATGTCGGGCAGCTTGAATTCGTATCGGGGCATCAGTCGGCCATCACTTTCTCGAGGGCTTTCTTCATTCTCTTGGGACCGGGAAAATAGGCCCATTCATAGGCGTGCGGGTAGGGCGTATCCCAGCCCGTCACCCGCTCGATCGGCGCTTCTAGGTGATAGAAGCACCGCTCCTGCACCTGGCTGACCAGCTCGGCTCCGAAGCCGGTGTTGCTGGGTGCCTCGTGGACGACGAGGCAGCGGCCGGTCTTTTTCACCGACTCCTCGATCGCATCGATATCGAGCGGGACGAGGCTCCTGAGGTCGATAACGTCGGCGTCGATGCCGTTCTCCTCGACCGCGGCCAGGGCGACATGGACCATCGTCCCGTAGGCGAGGACGGTTACGTCGTTGCCTGAGCGAACCACGGCCGCCTTTCCGATCGGAACGGTATAATGCCCCTCCGGCACCTCGCTGGCCGGGTGCTTCGACCACGGTTTCACCGGCTTGTCGTGATGGCCGTCGAACGGGCCGTTGTAGATTCTCTTCGGCTCGAAGAAGATCACCGGATCGGGGTCTTCTATCGCGGCGATCAGCAGCCCCTTGGCATCATAGGGGGTCGAGGGAATGACCGTCTTTAGCCCAGCAATGTGCGTGAAGAGACTTTCGGGCGACTGGCTGTGCGTCTGCCCGCCGAAGATGCCGCCGCCATAGGGCGAGCGAATGACCATCGGCATCCCCCACTCGCCGGCCGTTCGATAGCGGATCTTGGCGACTTCGCTGACGATCTGGTCGTAGCCGGGATAGATGTAGTCGGCGAACTGGATCTCGATCACGGGCCTGAGGCCATATGCGGCCATTCCGACCGCGGTGGCGACGATTCCGCCCTCGGATATGGGCGCGTCGAAGCAGCGCTCCTTTCCGAACCGCTTCTGCAGCCCTTCGGTTACTCGAAAGACGCCGCCGAAATAGCCGACGTCCTCGCCATAGACGATGACGTCCGGGTCGCGCTCCATCGCGACCTTGTGGGCGCTGCCGAGCGCCTGGATCATGTTCATGGTCGCCATCAGTCGCGGCTTTCCGCAACGGCTTGCGCCCGCTGCTCGGCCAGCCTCGGGGTCAGCTCGGCGTAGACGTCGTCGAACATGCTTTCGATATTGTCCTTGCCCTGCTCGGGGAGAATTCCCTGTTTCTCCGCTTCCTTCTGCGCCTTGCGGACTTCCGCATCGCATTCGGAGCGGATCGCCTCGTGCCGCTCCTCGTCCCACTCCCCAAGAGCGATCAGGTGCGCCTTGAGGCGTTCGATGGGGTCGCCGAGCGGCCACGCCTTGGCCTCGCCCGCGGGCCGGTAGCCGGACGGATCGTCCGACGTGGAGTGCCCCTCCGCGCGATAGGTGAAGAATTCGATCAGCGTCGCTCCCAGGTTGGAGCGCGCACGGTCGGCAGCCCAGCGAACCGCCGCATAGACGGCAAGAACGTCATTGCCGTCGACTCGCAGGCCCGGCACGCCGTAGCCGATTGCGCGCTGGGCGAAGGTCGCCTTCTCCGCGCCCGCGATGCCGGAGAAGCTGGAAATCGCCCATTGGTTGTTCACGACCGCGAGGATTGCCGGCGCGTTGTACACGGCCGCGAAGGTCATTCCCGCGTGGAAGTCGCCTTCCGCCGTTGCCCCGTCGCCGATCCAGCCGACGGCGATACGGCTGTCACCCTTGATGGCTGACGCCATCGCCCAGCCGACGGCCTGCGGGAACTGCGTCGCGAGATTTCCCGAGATGGTGAAAAAGCCGTGATCGGGCGAGGAGTACATGATCGGCAGCTGGCGCCCGTGCAGCTTGTCGCCTTTGTTCGAATAGACCTGGCACATCATCTCAACGAGCGGATAGCCGCGCGCGATCAGCAGCCCCTGCTGGCGATAGGTCGGGAAGTTCATGTCGTCGCGGTCGAGCGCGGCCGCTGTGGTGATTGCGACCGCCTCCTCGCCTGTCGCCTTCATGTAGAAGCTGGTCTTCCCCTGTCTCTGGGCGCGGTACATGCGGTCGTCGAAGATCCTCTGCAGCACCATGTCGCGAAGGATTTTCCGGAGCGTATCGGCGTCGAGCTTCGGGTCCCACGGGCCGACTGCCTGCCGTCGTCGTCGAGCACGCGCACGAGGCCTTTCGCGAGAGATTCGGTTTCGGCGGCAGCCACGGAAATGTCGGGCTTCGGCGTCGATCCCGCAGGCGGAATCTGGAGCGAGGAAAAATCCGGCGTGTCGCCCGGGCGAAACGGCGGCTCCGGTACGTGGAGCGACAGCGTCGGGCAATTCGGTGTCTTCGGGGGCGCTTTGTTTGGCATTGGGATGAGCCGCTTAATCGCGAGTCGCGCAAGCGGCAACTCCGGAGGACAAGGATACTTTACACCGCGGAGCGCGCGGCAGCGTTGACGAGGGTTCGGCACCGGCGCTAGGCGGCGGCATGGCCGACGAGACACCCAAGACGCAATCCGCTCTGCCCGACCGGCTTTCGCTCGATCCGCGCAGCCCGTATTTCGATGCCGAGATCCTGAAGAACCCGGTGAAAATCCAGTTCAACGGGCAGGAAAAGACCAACGTCCAGGAATATTGCGTGTCGGAAGGGTGGATCAAAGTCGCCGCAGGCCGGAGCCGCGACCGCTTCGGCAACCCGATGACGATCACGCTCAAGGGCAAGGTAGAGCCGTCGGTCGAAGCACCGGCGGACGAAGGCGGCCGGGATTCGCCGGAGGAACAGGCAAGCTAGCGCGGCTCGTCTTCGCTTTCGAAGCGGCTTTTCACCTTCTTGTAGGCATAAGCGGCAAGGCCGGCCGCCGCGAGCAGCGGAATCACGCGCTTCGCCACCACCTCCACCGCGACTCCCGCCAGCGCGCCGCCGGTTTCGTGCTTCTTCCCCCCGATCCGGGCGCCGATCAGCCCAGCCACCAACTTGCCGATCATTGTGCCGTCCTTTCCCGTCGTTCGCAGCTGTAAACGCCGACGAGCGCGGCGGTTCCCGTGCATGAGCGGTGACATGGGAAATTTCGCTACCCGGTTGGGACGACATCCCACTTTCAACATCTCCAAAGCGTCGATTGGCGCAATTTTTTGCAGTTTTGCGCGTTTGGCACGGCTCTTGAATAGTATTGGGCACCGGCCCGAAAGCGAACGAATGGGCCGCCAAAAGGGAGATTTGAAATGTCCGCTCAATCGAGCCTCAGCCGGACCCTGATCGCCGCAGTCGGCGCGCTCTTGATGAGCTCGGTCGCTGTCGGCTCGGCGGTTGCCCCCGCGCACCTCGCCGCCGCCTCAACGCAGTATTCGGCCAATGCCTGAACTCGAAATCCTCGAGGCGAAGCCCCCCGTGCGTACACCGGCGCTGACCAGCGAGCCGCGAGCCCCGCAGCCGCGAACGGCGCCGGTCGCGGGCTGGCTTAGCGGCCCCGTGTTCAGCCGGGCCCGCGACATCTTCGCGGCCAACATGACCGAGCTTCTCGACCGGGCCGAAGACCCGGCGCGGATGATCCGGATGATTATCCTGGAAATGGAAGAGACGCTTGTCGAGGTAAGAGCGACCGCAGCACGGTCGATCGCCGACATGACGGAAATGCGGCGTTCGCTGACCCGCCTCGATGCGCTGCAGGCAACCTGGACGGAAAAGGCGGAGCTGGCGCTGTCGAAGGACCGCGAGGACCTTGCCAAGGCGGCACTGCTTGAGCGGCAGAAGGCGGCCGAAATGGCCGACGGCCTGCAGCAGGAGATCGCCGAAATCGAGACCGTCCTGCGTGGCTACGAGGCGGACATCGCCAAGCTCCAGAACAAGCTTCGCGAGGCCCGCGCCCGCCAGAACGCGATACAGCATCGGCTGGAAAGCGCAGTCGCCCGGGCCAAGGCTCGCGAGCTCGTGCACGGCAGCCGCACCGAGGAGGCGTTCAGCAAGTTCGAGATCCTCGAGCGCCGCGCCGACTTCGCCGAAGGGCGGGCCGAGGCGCTCGGGCTGACCGGGCCGAAGAGCCTCGAAGAAGAGATTGCAGAGCTCAGGGCCGCCGAAAAGGTCGATGGCGATCTCGAAGCAATGAAGGCCGCGCTTGCGGCGAAGCAGAATTAGAAGGGGACGCCAGATGGCTCGCAAGACATATCGTTATTCACTCGATCGCCGCGATTCGAAGCTCGTCGGCGTCTGTTCCAAGCTTGGGGAACAGTTCGGCGTCGACCCCACATTCCTTCGCGTCGCCTTCGTCGTTGCTGCCCTCTTCATCAGCTTCAAGTTCGTCCTCGCTGCCTATGCAGGGCTTGGCATCTGGTTCGCAGTCCAGAAGCGGCGAACTTTGAAGGGTCGCGCGATGAGCGATTTCGACCGAATGGAAATGGCGACCAAGGTTCGCCCGTCGGTCCACGCGATGCGCACCGAACTCGACCCGATCGACCGGCGGCTGATGGCCATCGAAAACGAAATCTCGAAACCCAATGACGAGCTGGCGCGGGAGATCGAAGCGCTGCGGGAGGGCAAGTGATGGACCCTGTATCGATCGGAGTGATTGCAGCGACCGTCCTGGCCGCAATCGGCACGGCGGCGGTGACGGGCCTGAAAGGCTGGCACTCCTGGCTCGAACTGAAGCGGATGGAGCTGAGCCACGGCGGCGCCGATCGAACGGTTCCGCCCGCCGGCAACCGGATCGAACTCGCCGACCTGAAGGAACGGGTTCGCAAGCTCGAGGCGATCGCCGCCGGAATCGACCTTTGATCCCCAGCCCGCGTTGCGCCCCCAACGCGGCCAATGGAGCGGCCCGGGTCCACACCCCGGGCCGCTCTTGCTTTTGCGCTAGAAGCCGAGCCGTGCGGAAAGCCGGATGTCACGGCCTGCAAGAGGCGCATAATCCTTCAGGATGCTCGTGCTCCGGCGGGCGTTCGCATCGAACAGGTTGTTGCCTTGCAGGGACAGGGTCAGGTTCGGGCGGTCGGCATAGGGGTGCCAGTCGAGCGAGGCGTTCACCAGGGTGAATCCGGAAGTTGGGGTCTCGACCGGTGCGGTGCGCGTATGTGCAAAGTCGTGCTCGACCTCGACTCGGCCGTCGAATTGCCCGCGCGATCCGGTCAGTGCGCCAATTGCTCGCAATGGCGGAATCAGCGGCGCCGGGCCGAAGTCCTTGATCGTGGCCCGAACGGCGTCGGTTACGAGCTCGCTTCCCCATCGCACGCCCGCGAAACTGCCGAGCCGCGCGTCGCTCTGCAGCTCGAAACCGTAATAATCTGCCTTGCCGCCGCGATAGGCGTAGACCGGCAGCCCGTCGCGCGATGCGCCGGTCGGAGCCTGGTAGATGAAATTCGAAAAGCGGCTGTAATAGATGCTGCCCTGCACGTGGACTGGACCCGACGTGCGGTGGATGCTGAATTCGGCGGAGTTGCTCTGTTCCTTGTTCAGTGCGGGATCGCCGACTTCGAAAGTTTCGCTTCCGCCGTGGGGGCCGTTCGCGAACAGTTCGTCGATCGCGGGCGCGCGTTCGCTGTGGGAGAGCGACAGGCCCGCGTGCCACCCGCGACCGAATTCGTAGTTGCCGCCGATCGACGCGGAAACGGGAGTGAAGCTGCGCACGATCGGCGTCGCTCCGATGACGCCTCCGTTGGCGGCAATCTGGGTGTCGGCATCGGCGTGAAGCCTGGCGGATTCCACGCGCAAGCCGCCCTCGAGCCGAACCGACCCGCGAACCAGCGACTGGACGGTGAACAGCCCGAGTTGCCGGGTGCTGCTGTCGGGCAGGTATTTTTCATCCCCGGCGAGGTTCACCGCCTGCTTGAGGAACTGAACGCCGGACGTTCCGCTCCAGCCGCCGCGATCCGCCTGAACAATATCGCCGCGCAACTCTCCGCCGTTCGTCCGGAAACTGGAAGCGACGTCGCCTTGGGGGTCCAACTCGTCGTGATGGTATTTGGAAATACCTCCGCGCAGCTCAAGGATCTTGAAGAAGCCGCCGATCGGAACGTTGGCACGCGCGTCTGCCCGGGTCTGTCGCCCGTCGAGGACCGGCGCTTCCGCCTCCACGGCGGGATCGAGCGAATAGCGAATGGGAACGCCGTAGCGAAACGTGTGGTGGCTCACCGATACGCCGACATTGAGCAATCCGTCCGCGTAAGCGACGCCGCCTGCGATGTCGCCGATGTTGCCGGCCGTGTTCGGCAACGTCCCGCGAAGCGCGGCAAGCGCTCGAACGGCAGGGTCGCTCGACGCAAGCGCCTGCTGGCGAAGAGCGGGCGAAAGCACGTAGCCGCCGACGTGCAGATCGTCGAAGGCCGAGTAGGCGCCGTCCGCGTGAGCAACGAAGTTGCCACCGAGCGGAATATCGGCCGAAACGTTCGCGGATCGCTCGTCGGCTGCAGAGCCCAATTGCGCCAGGGCATCGAGGCGGATCGGGCCGGTGGGGACGCTTCGCGGGATTCGCGTGTCGACAACGTTGACCACTCCGCCGATCGCAGAGGAACCGAACAGCAAGGCTGAAGGCCCGCGGAGCACTTCAATTCGCTCAGCCGTAAGCGGGTTGATGGTGACCTGGTGGTCCGGATCCGACGACGACAGGTCCAGTGTGCCGATCCCGTCCACCAGGATTCGAACACGCTCTCCGGAGAGCCCGCGAAGGATCGGGCGCGATGCGGTTGGCCCGAAGCTGGAGGCAGTCACGCCCGGTTGCGAGGCGAGCGTTTCGCCGATGCTCGTGCGGGCCTGGTGAGTGAGCTTCTGCTGATCAAGCACGGAAATTCCGCCCAAAACGTCGCCTGACGTCCGGCGAACGCCGGTGACGACCACTGTCTGGTCGGTGTCGGGATGAGCGGCTGCTGCCGTGCCCGCCTCCGGAACATCGTCTGCGTTCGCGGTCGCCGAAGAATCCTGCCGATCGGCGCCAGTCGCCTGATCTACGGGCCCGGTGACTTGCGCGGTGGCGGCGCCGGCAGCGGACGGGGCGAGCGCGATCAATGCAGTCGAGGCGAGAAGAAGACGGACCATGGACGCAGCTTTCCCGAGATTTCGATTTCGCGAATGGCCCTAAAGATGATGTTACAACATAACAAGCACGGTTGTTGCTCCTTCGTCCAGGCGCCAACGGGCTTCGTCGAACGGCAGCGAGGTAGTGACTTCGCGCGCACTTCTGTAAGGGCGCGTGATGGCTCACGACCACGCTCCAGCAGATTTCTCGCGCGCCTTCCTGATCGGAATCGTCCTCAACGTCGGTTTCGTCGTTGCCGAGACGGTTGCCGGTTTCGCGGCCGATTCGATGGCGCTTCTGGCCGATGCCGGGCACAACTTGTCGGACGTGCTCGGCCTCGCGCTCGCCTGGGCCGGGGCGGCGATGGCGAAAAAGCCCGCGTCGGACCAATTCACCTACGGGTTCAAGAAGGCGCCGATCCTCGCGGCGCTCTTCAATGCGATCCTGCTGCTGGTCGCGGTCGGTGCGATCCTGCTCGAGGGCGTCCAAAGGCTCATCCACCCCCAGGCGGCCAACGGATCGACGGTGATGCTGGTCGCCGGCATCGGAATCGTCATCAACGGCGTCACGGCCTGGCTGTTCGCATCGGGCAGCAAGGACGACATCAACGTCCGGGGCGCGTTCCTTCACATGGCCGCCGACGCAGCCGTATCCCTCGGCGTGGTGATCGCCGGCGCCATCATCGTCGTTGCGGGCACGCTGTGGATCGACCCCGCGGTCAGCATCGTCGTCGCCCTCATCATCCTCTGGGGGACGTTCGACCTGCTCAAGAAATCGACGTGGATGTCGCTTGCAGGCGTGCCGGAAAACATCGCGCTTCCAGAGGTCGAGCAGGCGCTGTCGCAAATCGGAAACGTCGAGGGACTTCACGACCTCCACGTCTGGCCGATGAGCACGACCGAGAATGCGATCACCGTTCACCTGGTGGTGCCCGATCCCGACGAAAGACAGCGGGTGCTTCGCGACGCCAGTGCGCTTCTCGAGCAGCGCTTCCACCTGCATCACGCGACGATCCAGATCGAGGACGGGACCGCCGCCGATTGCGCCGACTGTTGAGCCGCCGCACTTGCGAGCCGGCAGCAGCCGCGGATAAGGCGCCCCCATGGCCGATGCCGACGACCCGCTGGTGCTGTTCGACAGCTGGTTCGCTCAAGCGTGCGAGCAGGAGCCTAACGAGCCGAATGCGATGGCGGTCGCGACGGCGACGCCGGACGGCCGGCCCTCGGTACGAATGGTGCTGTTGAAGGACCACGGGCCGCAAGGGTTCACCTTCTACACGCACTATCGCAGCCGCAAGGGCGAGGAGATCGCCGCAAATCCGAACGTCGCGCTGTTGTTTCACTGGAAGTCACTGTGCCGGCAGGTCCGAATCGAGGGCACTGCCGAGCAGGTTTCGGCCGATGAAGCGGACGCATATTTCGCCAGCCGCGCTCGCGAATCCCAGATCGGCGCCTGGGCGTCCGACCAGTCGCGGCCACTTGCGAACCGGGAGACGTTCGAAGCGCGGTTCGAAGAGATGAAGCAGAAGTTCGACGGGATGGCCGTTCCGCGTCCGAGCGACTGGTCCGGATTTCGCGTGGTGCCTGAGCGGATGGAATTCTGGAGCGCTCGCCCGCACCGGCTTCACGACCGCCGACTGTTCACGCGCACTCCCACCGGCTGGGCCGAAGAGCTGCTCTACCCGTGAGCGGCGGGCATCTTCATGCCGGCGGCGAACCGTCCGAGCGATCGACGCTGGCCTCGCGTGCGGCACTGGCGAGCATCGCCCTTGCCGTGTCGCTGATCGCTCTCAAGGGATGGGCAGCGTATCGGACGTCCTCCATGGCGATGCTCGGCTCGCTGGCCGACAGCACCCTCGACCTTCTTGCAAGCCTCGTCGTGCTCTTCGCCGTCCGCGTCGCGGCGCAGCCCGCAGACCGCGAACATCGGTTCGGCCACGGAAAGGCCGAGGCGCTCGCCGCGCTCGTGCAGGTCATCATCATCAGCATGTCCGCGCTCTTCATCGGCTTTCGGTCGGTCCAGCGCCTGGTCGTCGGAGCGCAAACGGCCGATGCGGAGCTCGGAATCGCGGTGTCCGCGGCCGCAATTGCGCTCACGTTCGCGCTCATCGCTTACCAGCGTCACGTCGTGCGCCGCACCGGCTCCGTCGCAATCGCCACCGACAGGCTTCACTATGCGTCCGACCTGCTGCTCAACGCGTCGGTCATCGTCGCACTCGTGCTCGACCAGTTCGCCGGGATCGTCGGCTCCGATGCCGTCTTCGGGCTGCTCATCGCTCTGTGGCTTGCCTGGGGCGCGTGGAAATCGTCCGCGGACGCTCTCGCGCAGCTCATGGACCGCGAATGGCCCGACGAGTTGCGCGAGCAGTTCTTGCTCGCGGCTCGCCAATATCCCGAGCTGGACGGGCTTCACGACCTGAGGACTCGCACGAGCGGTACGCACAATTTCGTTCAGTTTCATGTCTGGGTTCCAGGAAACTGGACCGTGCGGCACGCCCACGACCGGATGGACCGCGTCGAACAGGAGCTGGAGAAACAGTTCCCGGCGACGGAAATCCTGATCCACCTTGACCCTGAAGGTAACACCGACCGCGAAGGTGTCCTTCCCTCGCACATTGCGGAGCAGCCGGAATGACAGAGATTCCGTTTTTCCAGGTCGATGCGTTCGCCGACGCTCCTCTGACCGGAAATCCCGCCGCTGTGATGCCGCTCGACCACTGGCTCGACGACGAGCTGATGCAGCGCATCGCGGCCGAGAACAATCTCAGCGAGACCGCGTTCGCCGTCCCTTCGACGAGCGCGGATGCCGATTTCGAGCTTCGCTGGTTCACGCCCACGACCGAAGTCGATTTGTGCGGCCACGCGACGATCGCGTCCGGCCACATCCTGATGGCTGGCGACTCGGTTCGCTTTTCGACGCGCTCGGGGGTGCTCACCGTCACGCGCGATGGCGACCTGCTGAATCTCGATTTGCCCGCGTATCCGGTCGAGCCGGGCGAGGTGCCGGGCCTTTGCGAGGCGCTCCGGACCAGCGGCGAGGTCTTCCTAGGCGAAGGCGGCAACGATAGCGCAATCGTCCTGCTATCCGACGAGTCGGCGGTGCGGGCAGTCAGTCCCGATTTTACGGCGCTTTCGCAGTTCGACCGGCTGGTGATGGTCACGGCTCCCGGAGACGAGACGGACGTGGTGAGCCGCGTGTTTGCCGCCTATCACGGCATTGACGAGGACCCGGTGACCGGCTCGGCGCACGCGGCGCTGGTACCATTCTGGGCGAAGCGGCTCGGAAGGCACGATTTCACCGCCTTCCAGGCAAGCAGGCGCGGGGGCCGTCTTGCCTGCCACGACGCGGGCGACCGCGTGGTACTCGGCGGGCGATGCCAGACCGTCATTACCGGAACCTTCCAGCTGTGAAGCGGGCGCTTGCTTTCGCTGCTGTGGCGCTTTGTTCGCCGGCATCCGCGGCAACTCCGGCGCAGGAACGGGCAGCGATCCTGAAAGTCATCGACCGAATGGAAGCGGCGTGGAACGCCGGAGACTTCCGCGGCTACATGGCGGGGTTCAAAAAACCCGACGTCGTCTTCATCTCCGGCGGCAAGTTCCAGGCCGGCTGGCAAGGCACGCTCGACCATTATGTCCGCGATTACGGCGGCTCGTCGGAGCGCCGCGGCAAGCTCCACTTCTATAACATGAACGTGGACGTGCTCGCTCCGGACGCGGCCATGCTCGTCGGGCAGTATCGCCTGGTACGCGGCGAGCGCGTCACGGAGGGCGTCAACACGCGCCTGTTCCGCAAATTCGACGGGCAGTGGCTCATCACAATGAACCACGTGTCCGCTTACGATGTCACTGGGACCGCTTCAGAAGATCGATAAGGTCGGTCTTCCAGAACTTCGCCCAGGTGTGCGTGCCGTGACCGTGGGTCTCGGCGCTCTCCGGTATGAGGCGGAAGCGGGCATTGGGCATCCGCTTCACCGCTTCCGCGGGGATCGCCAGATTGCGCGGGTTGATGAAATCGTCGGCCGAATTCACCCACATCACCGGAGCCGTGATCTTCTCCAGCGCCGGCCACGGATTGTAGAATCGCGATGAATCGAACTGGTAGATCGTGTCGTTCGCATCCATCCCGTCCATGTAGGCCGGGACGACCTCTTCGACATGGGCTTCGGCGGCCTCGCGGGTCGGATACTCCTTCTGGAAATTGAGCGGGGCGGACCCGGCGATGACGAGTAAAGAGGCGGCCGCTCGGAGGCCCTGCTCAGGCTCGCTGGCATAGTTGCCGCCGTTCCAGGCCGGGTCCTTTTCGATTCCGTCGATCAGCATCTTTCGCCACATGCGGTTGAGCCCGGCGATCTCGATCGGTTCGCAGGCGAGCGGCATCAGCGCCTTGGCGAAATCGGGGTGCTTCTCGCCCCAGACGAAGGCGTGCATGCAGCCCATGGACGTGCCCATGATCAGCCGAAGCTGCTTCACGCCAAGGCCTTCCGTCAGCATTCGCCGCTGCGCTTCGACCATGTCGTCGTAAGTGTATTTGGGAAAGCGCATCCTGAGCCCGTCCGAAGGCTTCGACGAGCCGCCGTGCCCGATGTTGTCGGGAAGGATGATCCAGTATTTGCGGATATCGAGCGGCTGGCCGGGACCGTAGAGCTCGTCGGCGAACTGCGGCCTGAGAAACTGCTTGCCCGTGCCGCCGGTGCCGTGGAGGACCATCACCGCATTGTCGATGACCCCGGCGCTGTTGCGATGCGGCTGGCCGAGCGTCGTGTAGTGCATCGTCAGCTCGGGCAGGACTGAGCCGTCCTGGAATCGGAAGTTCTTGAGGACCACGTCGGCTTCGCGGGTCGGCCACTTCTGCGTTTGCGCCGCCGGTGGCGGATCCGCGGCAGGCGCCGCCGGCGCCGCGGCAGCAAGGGCGAGGGCAAGCAACGGCAGAATCATTCCATTTCCTTCAACATAGCCTCGAGTGCTTCGAGCATCGGCAGCTGGCTTGGTAACATCATTTGCCGCGCTTTCGCTAACGTCATCCAGCGCGCCTTGTCGGCTTCCGGAAAGCGTCGAATCTCACCGCTTCGCGGCGGCCACTCCATCTCGAAAAGGATGCTCTCGAGATCGTCCGGATCGAAGTCGCCTTCCGCCGTGAACACCTCCACGATCTTGCCGCCCGACTGCCGGATCCGGCACAGGTGAACCGGATTGGCGGGAGGGGGCACGCCTACTTCTTCCTCGAACTCGCGGATCGCGGCGTCATGGGGCTGCTCGCCCTTGTCGACCCCGCCCTTGGGTACCATCCACGCGCCCTCGTCCCTTGACGACCAATAGGGGCCGCCGGGGTGGATGAGCAGGACTTCGGTTTCAGCGCCGGTTCGGCGGAAGAGAAGGACGCCGGAGCTAAGCGGCGGCGGCACAGGCGATTCGACTGCCGTCGGTCTCCGTTTGCGCAATCCAGCCGCCACCCAGCACGCGCGTCCCGTCATAGAAGACCGCGGCCTGGCCCGGCGCCACGCCATACTCGGGGCGATCGAACTCCACCCACTCGCCGTCGATGCGCGCGGGGACCGCAGGTGCCAGCGATCGGACCTTGACCTCCACGTCGCGTTGGTTCTCGCCGAGCCAGCTCAGGTCTTCGACACGCATCCGTTCGACCCCGAGCGCCCGTCGCGGGCCCACGACCAGTCGGCGCGAGTGCGGGTCGATACGCACGACGTACAGGGGCTCCAGCGCTTCCGCCGATGTCCAGGCCGCGCCTCTGGCCGATGGTGAAGTGAACGACTCCGCGATGGCGGCCGAGGACGCGTCCGTCGACGTGAACGATATCGCCGGGCGCCTCGGTCTCGGGCCGAAGCTTCTTGACGAGGGACGCATAGTCGCCGTCCGGAACGAAGCAAATGTCCTGACTGTCCGGCTTCGTCGCTACGCTCAGTCCCGTTTCGACAGCGATCGCGCGCACCTGGTCCTTGGGCATGTCGCCGAGGGGAAAACGCAGATAGTCGAGCTGTTCGGCCGTCGTTCCGTAAAGGAAATAGCTCTGGTCGCGCCGTGGGTCGGCGCCCTTGTGAAGCTCCACTCGCCCATCGTTGATCGCGCGGCGGACATAATGGCCGGTGGCAAGGCAGTCGGCGCCAAGCTCCTGCGCGAAAGCGATGAGGTCGGTGAACTTCACGCCCTGGTTGCACAGGGCGCACGGAATTGGGGTTCGGCCGGCGGCATATTCGTCGGCGAACTTGTCGATGACGCCGGTGCGGAAGCGGCTTTCGTAGTCGAGGACGTAGTGAGCGATTCCGAGCCGGTCGGCGACCGTCTTCGCGTCGTAGATATCCTGTCCGGCGCAACAGGATCCGGAGCGCTTCACCGCTTCGCCATGGTCGTAGAGCTGGAGAGTGACGCCGATGACCTCGGCCCCCGTGCGTGCCGCGAGCGCAGCCGTCACCGAGCTGTCGACGCCGCCCGACATGGCGACGACGATGCGCGAGCCTCGTGGGCTGTCCAGGCCGAAACTGCTGGTAACCATTGCCGTTGTGGTGCGGCTCTTTACCCGAAGTTCACTCCTGGGTGCTAGTCCGCTCTCGGCAAAGGCAATCGCGGGGGGTCCGTGTCGCGTATCGACAAGATTGGCGATTCAGGAGACGAACCCGTCGACGCGGCAGACGTGCTTGCGGCGCTGGCGAGGGAGCAAAGCGGTGACTCGCGCCAGCGGCAGCGCGCGGTCAGCCGCTACCTCTCTGCAAGCGACGGTTGGCGGGAAGCCTCGCCAATCCTTCGCGGCGCCTTCGCCCCGGGGGACACGGGGCCGGACCTGGACGAGGAAAAGTGAGTGACAAATTAACCAGCGGTTTTGAGAATATCTTCAACGCGGCGCGCTTAAGACAGGCGCATCGAAAGTGATTGAACAGGTTTGACGCGAATGCTCGAGAATCAGAAGATCCGTCCTGCACAAGTAATCGGCCCGCTGGGCGAGCCGCTTACGCTCGACTCCCTGCCTCCGCCCAACACCAGCCGGTGGGTGGTGCGGCGCAAGGCGGAAGTGGTCGCTGCGGTTGCCGGCGGGCTCCTGAGCGTGGACGAGGCGTGCCAGCGCTACTCGCTCAGCCTGGAAGAGTTCACGAGCTGGCAGCGCGCGGTCGAGCGCAGCGGAATGCCGGGCCTCAGGGTCACGCGAATCAAGCATTACCGGGACGTCTACGAGCGCCAGCAGCGTTACTGAGCAGTTCATTACGTTCGCTCACCGACCCGCGAATTTCTGTGGGCGAACGTAGCTGTCCGTCCGGCGCAAAGCTGGACAGCCTCCTTTAAATCCGGAACAACAGGCGAGCATCGCGCGTCTTTGGGTGCTCACGGCCGCCGAGTGTCAGTGGTGGCCCGAACAGGAGGGGAACGCTCATGGGTTTCATTGTTTGGCTGATCGTCGGCGGAATCATCGGCTGGTTGGCAAGCCTGATCATGCGCACCGACGCGCAGCAGGGCATCATCCTCAACATCGTCGTTGGAATCATCGGTGCGGTGATCGCCGGGCTGATCTTCGGCGGCGGTATTAACAACGGCAGCCCGCTCGACCTGACCAGTATTCTGTGGTCGCTTCTGGGCGCGATCGTTCTTCTGGCGATCGTCAATCTTATCCGCAGAGGTACGGTCCGCTAGCCGCGGCTACCTTCGTGACCGGGGCCGCGCGGTTCGCCGCGCGGCCCTTTTTCATTGCAGTTCGAACACCATCGACAGCGTGACCTGGAGTGTCTGCTCGCCGGGCTCGATGGGCGTTTGCGCCGATTCCGCGACGCGGGCCATCGCCATCGGACGTGGCGGAGGCGGGGCGTAGTTGCCGCCGTTTTCGGTGACCGAAACCACCCGGACGACACGCATTCCCAGCGAGCGGGCGTAAAGCTGCGCTCGGGCGCGGCCTTCGGCGACTGCCTTGGCCCGGGCTTCGTCCAGCGCGTTTTCCGGGTGCTCGACCGACATGGTCGGACCGCTGATCTGGTTGGCGCCTTCCTCCACCAGCGAATCGAGAATCTTGCCGCTGTTGCGAATGTCGCGGAACCGGATCGTTACCTGGTTCGAGGCCGTATATCCGACGAGTTGCGGTGCCTCATTATCCGGATAGCGGTACTCCGCGTTCAGGCCGACGGAACTCGTCTGGATGTCCCGAGCCGCGACGCCGGCCCTTTTCAGTGCCGCTATTACCTTGTCGAGCCGCGCTGCCGTCTCGTGAAGCGCTGCGGTTGCGGTCGAGGCGCGACTGACGACTCCGGCGGTGATGATCGCCAGGTCGGGCACGCGCTCGACCTGACCGGTGACGCTGATGTCCAGCCTTGTGCCGTTTATCGCCTGCGTCGCGGGCGGGGATTGAGCCGCCGCGACCGTGGCGGGCAAAGCAAGGCCAAGCGCAAGTGCGGCGGCAATCCTGTTCATTGTCGTCATCCCTCGTTCACGGCTGTTCGGTCACGGACATTCCAGCGACTACATGCATCTGCCGTGAATGGGCTTGGCGGCGACGTCAGGTCCGTCGGCCGGCGACGAGGCGATAGAGCGCAAGGATGATGAACGCGCCGACGATTGCGGCAATGAATCCGGCGCCTTCGCCGGTGTCGTACCAGCCGACTGCATGGCCCAGCCAGCCGGCGACGAACGCGCCGGCAATGCCAAGAAGGATGGTGACGAGGCAGCCGCCCGGGTCGCGGCCGGGCATCAACAGTTTCGCGATTCCGCCGGCGATTCCGCCGATGATGATCCACCAGAGCCAGCTGTACGATTCCAACATTTCGGTTCCCCTGCTGTTGATGCCGGGCCGAACGCCCGCCCCAAACGATGCGCTAACGCACCTTAGGAGTTCAAGTGCCGCAGTTGGTAGAAAAATGCTGGCAAATCCGATTGAGCAGCGCTTGTGTTGCCCTTGGTGACTTATTCGCGTAATACAGTCGGCCTAAGGCAATCCGCTTCACCCGCGGAGTGGGCGAAAGAATGAACGACATGAACCTCGAAACGCCAATTCGGACCTCCGATTCGGAGACCGTGATCGTCGACGACGGCACCAGCCGGCGCAAGCGGATCGCCATCATCGGCGCCGGTCTCATCGCAGTCCTCGCGATCGTGCTCGCGCTGACGATGTTCGGCTCGAAGGACGAGAGTGCCACCAATGCCGCGGGCGCAGGCGCTGAAGCCGGCCAGCTGGCGACGGTTTCGGTTGCCGTTCCGGGGCAAACGGCTGCTGCACGCGTGATCACCGCAAGCGGCGCCCTGGGGGCCCGCCGCGACCAGCCGATCGGAGTGCCCGGCGAGGGCGGTCAGGTCACGCGCGTCCTTGTGGACGCTGGCAGCTGGGTGCGCCAGGGCCAGGTGCTCGCGACAATCGAGCGCTCGGTGCAGACGCAGGAAGTGTCGCAGCTTGCCGCCGCTGTATCGGCCGCCAAAGCGAGCGCCGATCTGGCCCAGAACGAACTCGACCGCGCCCAGGCGCTGGTCGACCGCGGGTTCATTTCCAAGGCCGACGTGGATCGCAAGAAGGCAGCGCGAGACCAGGCGGCGGCGCAGGTCCGAGTGGCTCAGGCGCAGCTCAACGCGGCGAGGGCTCGCGTCGGGCGTCTCGACGTTCGCGCTCCGACTAGCGGGCTGATCCTCGATCGAAACGTTGAGGTCGGCCAGGTCGTCGGCCCGGGCTCGGGCGCTCTCTTCCGGCTGGCGCTCGGCGGCGAAATGGAGATGCAGGCCCAGCTGTCGCAGCAGGATATTTCGGCGATTCACGTCGGCATGCCCGCAACCGTCAGTCCTCTCGGAGTCGACAAGACGTTTTCCGGGAGCGTGTGGCAGGTGGCGCCCATAATCGATCCGCAGTCGCGGCAGGGCGAAGTGCGGATCGCGATTCCCTACTCACCGGAGATTCGCCCGGGCGGCTTTGCCGAAGCGAAGATCAGGGCGGGCATGACGACCGCGCCATTGCTTCCGCAAAGCGCCGTGCTGAGCGATTCAAAGGGCAATTACGTCTATATCGTCAACGACAGCAACGAGGTCGAACGTCGCGACGTCACCATCGGAACAGTGGACGACAATGGCGTGACGATTGCCGAAGGCCTTAGCGGCCAGGAGCGCGTGGTGCTTTCCGCCGGACCGTTCCTCAACCCGGGGCAGAAGGTGAAACCGAAGCGTCAGGCAGCGGCGAGCGCGCTTCCGAACAGCAACGGATAACCGGCAATGAACTTTCGCAATATCTCGGCGTGGTGCATCCGGAACCCCGTTCCGCCGATCGTATTTTTCGCTCTCCTGCTTCTTGCCGGGGTCGTCGCCTTTTCCCGGATGCAGGTGAACAACAATCCGGACATAGATTTCCCGGCCGTCAACGTGAACGTCTCCCAGCCCGGGGCCGCGCCTTCTGAAATGGAGGTGCAGGTCACGCAGCGCGTCGAGGCCGCTATCCGTGGAGTCAACGGCGTCGACGAGATCAACAGCTCGGTCAGCGAGGGCAACAGCAGCACCTTCGTGCAGTTCGAGATCGGCACCCCGACCGACCGCGCCGTCAACGACGTCCGAAACGCTCTCTCGCAGATCCGGAGCAACCTGCCCGAAGGCATTCTCGAGCCGCAGGTGACCCGCGTCGATATTGCCGGCGACCCGATCTTCTATGCCGCTGCCGAAACCACCGACATGAGCCTCGAGCAATTGAGCTGGTACGTGGACAACACGCTTGGAAAGCGGCTCCTGGGAGTGGAAGGGGTCGCCGCGGTCGAACGGCTTGGCGGCGTGGACCGCCAGATACGGGTCATTCTCGATCCCGCGGCTCTCCAGGCCCAGGGGATCACCGCCGCGCAGGTGAACGCACAGCTTCGCCAGAGCAATCTCAACGCGCCGGGCGGACGCGCGGAAATCGCCGGATCGGAACAGTCGGTTCGCGTTCTCGGCAATGCCACCAGCGCCTACAACCTCGGGCAGACGCAGATCGCGCTGCCGGGCGGGCGCTACGTCAAGCTGGCGGATCTCGGGCAGGTGAAGGATGCCTATTCCGAGCAGCGAAGCATCGCCAAGATGAACGGCCGGCAGGTCGTCAGCTTTTCCGTCCAGAGGGCGAAGGGCGCGTCCGAAGTGACCGTTTACGACAAGGCGTGGGACGAGCTTCACAAGATCGAGAAGCAGGATCCGCGGGTGAAATTCCGCGAGATCATCAACAACGTCGATTACACCAAGCAACAGTACAAGTCGGCGATGGAGGGTCTTCTCGAGGGCGCCGTCCTGGCCGTGTTCGTCGTCTTCCTGTTCCTGCGCGACATCCGCGCGACGTTGATTTCGGCCCTTGCGATCCCGTTGTCGGCCATCCCGGCATTCTGGTTCATGAGCCTGATGGGAATCACTCTGAACGGCCTGTCGCTGCTTGCGTTGAGCCTCGTTGCAGGCGTGCTCGTCGACGATGCGATCGTCGAGATCGAAAACATCGTTCGCCACATGCGCATGGGCAAATCCGGTTACCAGGCAGCCATCGATGCCGCCGACGAAATCGGTCTGGCGGTGCTTGCCACGACCATGTCGATCGTTGCCGTGTTCCTGCCGGTCGCGCTGATGCCGGGAATTTCCGGCCAGTTCTTCAAGGCGTTCGGCTTCACGGTCGTCATCGCCGTGCTGATGAGCTTGCTGGTTGCGCGAATGATCACGCCCTTGATCGCGGCCTATTTCCTGCGCGCGCACGGCGTCCAGCCGCACGCCGCCGGGCGCGCGATGGACAGCTATCTGTCAACGCTTCGCTGGAGTCTCGATCACCGGCGGGCCGATGCGCTGCGCAAATCGCTTCCCACGGTGCGAAGCCTCCCTCTCTACCTGGGGATCGGTTTCCTGCTGCTGGTCGTGTGCATCGTGGCTCTCGCGGCCGGCGTTATCGTCGTCTTCAAGCTGCTCTCGATCGGGTCGGTGTTGCCCAAGCTGCTGACGCTGCTGCTGGCGATAACCGCTGGAGCCTTTGCCGCTTACGGTGCGGGCAAGCTGGCGGGGCTGATTTCAAGGGCCGTCGGCGGCGGAACCGAAGTCATGGTCGGGCACTGGAGCGCATGGATGCGCGACCATCGAATCTGGATGGTCGGCGTCGGTTTTGGCGCATTCGCCCTCACCGCGGTGCTCTTCTCGACTTTGTCGATGACGTTCCAGCCAACGACGAACAACGACACCTCGCGGGTGTCCATCAGCATGCCGCCTGGAGCAACGCTCAGCCAGACGGAGAATGTGGTCGATCGGGCAGCCGCAATCGTCAAGCAGGATCCGGACGTCGCCCGCGTGTACGAGCGCGTCCACGTCGGCAGCGGTTTCCTGAACATCGGCCTGAAGGAAGACCGGAAGAAGACGAGTACCGAGTTCGAGCGCAAGTGGACTCCGCAACTTGCCGCCATGCCGGACGCACAGGTCAGCTTCATGAGCCAGGGCGGCGGCGGTCCCGGTGCGGCCCCTCGCGACATCATGCTCTATCTGGGCAGCGACAATCCCAAGCTCCTCGAGGCAACCGCGAACAAGATCGCCGACGAGATGAACAAGATGCCGCAGCTCCGGGCGGCGCGCGTCGCCGGCGATCTCGAGCGGCCGGAAATCGTCATCAAGCCGCGCTTCGACCTTGCTGCCGACCTTGGCGTGACAACCGCCGCGCTCAGCCAGACCATTCGCATCGCGACGCTCGGCGATATCGAGCAGAACAGCGCCAAGTTCTCGCTTGCCGATCGGCAGGTTCCGATCGTCGTCGCGCTGCCCGAAAGCTCGCGAACCGACCTGGCAACGCTCGAAAACCTGCCGGTGCCCACCGCGAGCGGCGGATCGGTGCCGCTGAAGTCGGTGGCGGAAATCGGCTTCGGGGCCGGCCCGACCACCATCCAGCGGACGAACCAGATTCGTCGCATCGTCGTCGGAGCCGATCTCGCGCCCGGCCTGGTCTCAGGCGACGTCTGGCCGAAGGTGAACGAGCTGCCGACCGTCAAGAACTTGCCCGACGGCGTTCAGAAGCTGAACCTCGGGGAGCAAAAGTGGCAGGGCGAGCTGGTTACCTCGTTCATTATCGCACTCATCTCGGGCGTGCTTCTGGTGTTCGCGGTCCTGGTGCTGCTGTATCGGCGATTCCTGGCGCCATTCGTCAACATGGGGTCGCTGCTTCTGGCGCCGCTGGGAGCCGCCATCGCGCTTCACGTGACGGGCAATCCGGTGTCGCTGCCGGTGCTGATCGGCGTGCTGATGCTGTTCGGGATCGTGGCCAAGAACTCGATCCTGCTGGTCGATTTCGCGGTCGAGATGATCAACCATGGAATGCCCAAGGACGAGGCGATCTGGGAAGCGGGGCACAAGAGGGCGCAGCCGATCGTGATGACCACGGTTGCAATGGTGGCCGGCATGCTCCCGATCGCGCTGTCGCTGGCTGGGGACGCCAGCTGGCGCGCTCCCATGGGCGTGACCGTCATCGGCGGACTGATCTTCTCGACCATGCTGACGCTGCTTCTGGTGCCGGCGTATTTCTCGCTCGCTATCGACATGGAGAGCTGGTTCGCGAGGCACTTCACGCGCCTCGTCGGCACCAGCGCCCACTCGACCAGCCACGCGGAGCCGTTGCCGGCGGAGTGATTTCCCGGCTTTGGGCCGTTATGTCGGGGTGATGCGTCCCGTCGCCCTCGCCCGTTTCAACCCGGCCCAGCCGGGCGCCACCGGCATGAAACTGGCTGCAACGGGCCTGCTCTTTGCGATGGCGCTGCTGTTTGTCGTCAGCCGGCTTTTGCAGCCGACCTACCCCTGGCTCGGATTGGTCAAGGCCTTTTCGGAAGCGGCGATGGTGGGCGGGCTCGCCGACTGGTTTGCGGTCACGGCACTGTTCCGCCACCCGCTCGGGCTGCCGATCCCGCACACCGCGATCATCCCGCGCAACAAGGACCGGATCGGCGAGGCTCTCGCCACCTTCATCAACGAGAACTTCCTCGTCCCCGCGGTGATCGCGCGGCGAATGCGCAACATCGATGTCGCGGCGGCGGCAGGCCGGTTCCTGCGCACCCCCGCAGCCGAAGGCGCTCGCATTCGCCAAGGCGCCTCGCGGCTGATTGCCGACATCTTCGAAGGGCTCGACGATGAACGGCTGGGCGGCATCGTGAAGGGGGCGATCGCGGCCCGCATCGAAAAGATGCAGGTAGCGCCGCTCCTCGGGCATGCGCTTGCCTCCGCAATCAACGAGGATCGCCACGTGCCGATGCTCGAGGCGGCAATCCGCTGGATGGCGCGCGCGCTCGACTCCAACGAGGAGCTGATCCGGGAGATGGTGCACACCAAGGCCAATTGGGTGCTCAAGCTCGCCGGACTCGACGCCAAGCTGGCCGATGCGATCGTCGATGGCCTGAGAAAGCTCACGGCGGAGATGTCGACCGACCCTGCCCACCCCGTGCGAATCAAGGTTGAAGAGGCTCTGGCGCAGCTTGCAAACGACCTCCAGACCAATCCGCAAACGCGGGCCAAGGTCGAGCAGATGAAAGACCAGCTGCTTGCCAATCGCTCTATCGCTTTGTGGATCGACACGCTGTGGCAGAAGGGCAGGGAGGCGATCATCCGCGCCGCTCGCAACCCCGATGCGGCGATGGCCGGGCGTCTGGGGGAGGTGCTTCGCTCGATGGGCGAGTCGCTGGAGCAGGACCCGCGCATTCGCTCGGCGATCAACCAGTTCGTTCGCCGCGCCGCAGCGGGAATGGCGCAAAGCTACGGAAGCTCGATCGTGAAGCTGGTTTCGGAAACAATTCGCAGCTGGGACGCTCGAACGGTGACTGCGCGGCTGGAGGCGGCAGTCGGCCGCGACCTCCAGTACATTCGCATCAACGGAACGCTGGTCGGCGGGCTGGTGGGAGTCGCGATCCACGCACTCGACACGCTCTAGGCCCGCGGGTTCAGCCCGATCGCCCTCATGATGCGTGCAAACCGCGGTTCCGCGTGGAATTTGAGAAGCGGCGGCAGGAACAGGAAAAAGGTGGGCCGGAGGGCGTAGCGGGCAATGGGTACGCCAAACGGCCCGCGGGTGAGGAAGAAGCCCTCCAGAATCTCGTAAAGCTCCTCCCTCGCGTCCAGGGCGGCAAGAACCTCCGCAACTCTGGTGGTATTCAGCGGATGTTGCCGCGTCTCGTCCAGGTATATCCGGATGACACCGTCCCGCCTGCCCTTCCCCTGGAGCGCGTCGATCAACGCCAACCGTTTCTCCACCGCGATAGAGGAGAGGCCTATCGGAAGGCTCGCTTCGTCGGTGACGCACTGCGCCGCCTCTTGATAGTTCCCCGTCAGCGCGAGGTACCGAAACTGGAACTCCCATAGGCCATAATTGGCCGGCCACAGTCGAATCGCTTCGGAGAGTGTCCGCTCCGCCTCGACGGGCAGGCCTGCCCCCCAATACGAGACTGCCAGGTCTCGGCTAACGCGTGGGAGGAGCGGCTCCACGGCGAGCGCCCGGCGGAGATGGTCGATCGCGAAACTGAAGTCACCGAGGTTGCTTCCAACGAACCCGAGCCAGCGAAGCACAGCCCAACTGCTTCTGCTTCCCGGCACTGCCTGGAGAGAGCGCTTTGCGTCATTCCAGTGGCGGAAGTCCGATTCGAGAATCGCCAGCGCTCCACGGGCTTCGGGAAGATTGGAATCGATCGCCAAGGCGCGTGTCGCCGCGGATCTCGAAAGCGCAGCGAAATAATCGGCCTGCGAACCTTCGACTCCGATGAGGCTCTGCCAGTAAGCGATTGCAAGCGCCCCCCAGGCCTTCGCGAACAGTGGCGAGTCCGTCACCGCTTGCTGCAGGAGCGCGCCGGCGTCCCTGCCGGATTCGGCCGCCTCTTCCCGCAACGTGATTTCGGCCCGCTCGTACAAGCGTTGCGCCGTTTCGCTGGCCCGCGCTTCACCGTGTCGCGCAAGCACAATGGGAGCTGCTACGGCGGCGGCGGCAACGGCAGTTGCGGCCAAGGTGTTCCTGCGAGTGAATAGCGTCGCCAGTTGCGGCATCGACTGACGTGAAGTGCGGGGACCGCGCTGGCGCGTTTCAACAAGTCGATAGCCGACGCCCCTGACGGTTTCGACCTCAAAGCTTCCGCCGGCGATCGTGGAAGCGATCTTTCGCAGATGCGAGACGGTCCGCTGAATCGCATTCTCGCCAACAACCATTCCCCAGCATAGCTGCATCAAATCGTCGCGGCTGAGGACATTGCCACGGGCCGAGGTCAAGGCGACCAGCAACTGCATGACACGCGGCTCGATGATTTCGCTCGTCTCGTCATTGCGGACTAGCCGCAAGGCGGGCTCAACCTGAAGCGCGCCGAGCGTAAAGGGCTCAACGTGTGCGAGGTCCAAATGCTCATACGCGCTTTGCGACATCGTGTGGGTCCTCGGGCCCATGATAAACCTCGCCGTGCGATGCTCCAAATCGGGCGGTGGCCATAACCACTGTCGATATCAGCGTCCCATCAGCATCCCGTCAGGGTTTGCCTGTGTTTCCGAAACGGATTTGGACGGATGGTCCGGCTCCCACCCAGTTCAGGAGCGAACCTCATGAAGACATTGTTTTGCATCGCGGCTGCAGCCGCACTCGCCTTCCCGGCTTCCGCCGCACTGGCCGGAGAGATCAAGGGCCCGCCGCCGAGCGAGAACCAGGATCCCGCGCCGCCTATCAGTAACGGCAATTCGTTCTGCAGCTACTCTGGGCTCAACGACACGCCAGAGGGCACGTCTGATGATCCGGGCGGGCAGGTCCAGTCGTACGGCTATTTCATGGCGCAGAAGGATGCGTTCGACCCCAGCGATCCCGATCAGCGGGCTAGTTTCTACTTCCCCGGAACGGGCTGCAACGGGCACGATGTGCCACTTCATGGCTAGCTACTAGCCCGGTCGTCGGCGGCGCAATCGGGAGCGCCGTCGGCCCTTCCGTTTGTCGGCGAGCAGGCTACGTCCGTCGAAATGAACGCAACGGTCAGGGGCGATTCACCATCATCGGCAGAATACGCCCGAATGACCACTCGACTGTCCCTTCTTTCCAGCGCCGCTTTCTTGCTCGCCGCCTCTGCCGCAAACGCGCAGGAAACTGCGCCGCCGGCTCCTGCAGACCAGCAGCAACCGCAGGCCTCGACCGACTCCGCTGACATAGCGGACGACGGCCAGTTCGAGGGACAAAGCGTTGTCGTCAACGGGACGAAGCTGCGGGGCTCGGCAATCGGCGACATCCCGCCCGAAGACACGCTGACCAGCCGCGACGTGCAGGCGACTGGCGCCACCGACATCAACGAGCTTCTTGACGCGCTGTCTCCGCAGATCGGGAGTGCTCGCGGGCGCGGAGGCGAGCGGCCCGTGATGCTCCTCAACGGTGAGCGAATTTCCAGCTTCCGCGAAATTCGAGACATCCCGACCGAAGCCATAAGCCGGGTCGAAATCCTGCCGGAGGAAGTCGCTCTCAAATACGGGTATTCGGCCGACCAGAAGGTGGTGAACATCGTCCTTCGGCCGCGATTCAGGTCCACGACGGCCCTAGCCAGCGGCAAGGCCGCGACTGAGGGTGGCTATTTCGGCGTGGCCGCCGACACGACTCGCCTGGCGATCAGCAAGACCGGCCGCACAACCGTCAACCTGCACGCCGAGGGCAATGGCATGCTCACGGAAAACGAGCGCCACATTGTAGTCGAAGCGCCGCCGGAAGGCGTCGACGTGGGCCAGGCGCAGGCGGCGCGGTCGCTGATCGGGACGAAGCGCGACCTGCGCGGCACGGTCACTGTCAATCGCCAGCTGGGGACGATCGGTGCGACGGGCAACATCGAACTCGAGCACAACGAGGGCCGGTCGCTGATCGGGCTAGGAGAAACGCTGCTTCAACCGCTTGGCCGCCAGACGCAAAGCGACACTGCTCACGCAGGAGGCGTCCTGGAAGGAAGCCTTAGCAGCTGGCGGTGGATGGTGACGGCCAATGCCGATGCGGCGCATGCGCTGACGAGGACCGACGTGGACAGTGCCGGGCCGCGGGATCGCGCGTCGACGACCACACTGTCCGCCGACGTGCTCGCCACTGCGCATGGGAACCTGCTCACGCTTCCCGCAGGGGCGGCGAGCGCGACGCTGAAGGCCGGCGCGAGTACAACTCACCAGCAAACCGACCGCCGCCGCAACGGAGTGGACGGCACCAACTCGGTGAGCCGAAGCACCGCCAGTGCGGGGTTCAACATCGATCTGCCCGTTTCCCGCAGGAACAGCGACTTCGCGCCGCTCGGAAACCTCAGCCTGAATGCCAACGGCGAGGTCAGGGAACTGTCGGATTTCGGCACTTTGACAACCATTGGAGCGGGAGCCCACTGGTCGCCGATCGAGCGGCTGGACCTCATCGGCAGCTGGACTCGGGAGGAGGGCGCGCCCACCATCCACCAGCTCGGCGATCCCGTCCTCGAGACGCCCGACACGCGCATCTTCGATTTCACGACTGGTGAGACGGTGCTCTCCACCGCGATTACCGGCGGCAATCCGGCTCTGGATTCAGACCGCCGCAGTGTCGTCAAGCTGGGCGCAAACTGGAAGCCGTTCGCCAAGCCCGATCTTCGGATTCGAGGTGAGTATGTTCGCTCGGTCATCGATCACCCGATTTCGAATTTCCCGGGGCCGACTCCGAGCCTCGAAGCCGCGTTCCCGGACCGATTCATTCGCGATTCGGACGGTAATCTCGTCGCCATCGACCTGCGCCCGGTCAACTACGACCAGTCACGGCGCGAAACGGTGCGGATAGGCTTCGACTTCTCCAAGCCGCTCAAGTCGGCCGCCCCTTCGGCGGAAGCGAGGGCGGCGTTTCGCGCTCGCCGTCAGCAGGCCAGCGAGTCGACCTCGCCTGACGGCCCGAGCGCTGCAACCGGCCGAGCGGAACGTGGTGGCCAGACTCCAGGCCAGGCAGAACAGGCTGGCCCGGCAGCGCAGGAAGGTGCGGCCCGCGGCGTTGGACGGGGACGCTTTGGCGCGAACCGCAACCGCGGCCGGATTCGCTTCTCGCTCGCCGACACGGTGACGCTCGTCGACCAGGTCACCATTCGGGACGGGCTGATGCTCGACTATCTCCACGGGGATGCCATCGGGCAGTCCGGCGGCCGGCCGCGCCACGAGGTCGAAGCGCGAGCGAGCTATTTCAACAACGGACTTGGCGCTCACGTGTCGGCGAACTGGCGCAGCGCAACGCGCGTGACGAGCGCAGGTGGCGACGATCTCCGTTTTTCGCCGCTCGCGACGTTCGATCTGCGCCTGTGGGCGAACCTCGGCCAGAAATACGACCTGGTCGCGAAGCACCCGTGGCTTCGCGGAAGCTCGGTGCGATTCGAGGTTGATAACATCTTCAACAGCAAGCCGAGCGTGCGCGATCCGTTCGGCGCGGCTCCAATCGGCTACCAGCCGGACCTGCTCGACCCGCTCGGTCGAACCGTCACCATCACGTTCCGCAAGCTGTTCCTCCCGCCGCGAAGCTTCTTCCGGCGCGACCGGTCCGGCGGCGAGGAGGGCTAAGGCTTCGGAGCGAGCAGCGCGTCGAGCGTGTGCGGCCCCGTAGCTGAGGGGACCAGCCTCGGATAGCGAAGTCCGCCGTGCCAGTTAAGCTGGACCGTGCGATAGATGTCGCCACTGCGGACCGCGAGGTCGATCGGCTTGTTCGTGCCTTTCGCGGCCGTGATCGCAGCCTTCAAGGTCTTGGCGTCATAGGCTCGGCCGTTCACGGCAAGGATCTTCGTGCCCACGGTCAGACCCGCGTCGAACGCCGGACTGCCCCACAGTACGCTCGTGACCTTGTTGCCGTCGTCATCGATGACGAGGCCGGCAGAGTAGGTGAGATCGGTGTTCTCCCGCGCCTTCTCCGACACCTTCGTCCAGTTGGTCGGCTGCTCGGTGAAAACGAGATTGTAGCCGCCTTTCGTGATGCCCTCGAGCGGCGGATTGGGTGCGACATCGTAGACGCGCCGCTTGAGGTAAGCGGCCCAATCGTACGGTTGCACCGCATTGAGCGTGTCGACGACGTCGTCGAACGTATAGGTCAGCTCCCCATAGTCGCCGTCGCGCATTCCAAAGAAGCGTCGGGCAAAGTCGTCGATGGACTTCTTGCCGTGAGACTGCTCGCGGATAATCCGGTCGACATCCATCCAGATCAGCATGCCTTCGACGTAATAGTCCTCGCTTCGCTGCCAGCTCCGCCACGGCTGCGGCAGCCGTTCGGCGATTATCGGATCGTTCGTCGTGTCTTCGAGCGGCCGCCACACGCGACCCGGAGTGCCGGTACTGTAAACCGCCGCATAGGACGCGATCGCCTGCAGCGCGTCATTCTTGCTGAGCATTCCCGAGCGCGCCGCAAGGACATATCCCCAGAACTGAGTCTGCCCTTCGTAGACCCACATCATGCTGTCCTGCATCGGCGTGCGGTAGTCGGGGGTCCAAAGATCCGCACCGCGCCGGTACTTGCCGTTCCAGCTGTGAGTGAATTCGTGCGGGATCAGCGATGCGCGGTCGCTGAGGTGATTGTCCCAGTCGGTGAAGTAGCCCAGGTCCACCCCGTCCTCCGAGCTGCGATGGTGCTCGAGCCCCTCGCCCCCGAGGTTCTTCGAGATCGTCAGCAGGAAATCGTAGTGATCGTAATGCTGCGCGCCGAAGACCTTCAGCGCCTGGTCGACCATGCGCTTGTGAGTCGCGATCTGGTCCGGAGTCGCTGCAAGCTCGGCGGCATTGTCCGCAATCACGTCCATGCTGACCTGGTCCGTCAGCGGAATTCGCCGGTAATGGGCGCCCGCGATAAGCGGCGAATCCGCGAGGGTCTGGTAGCTGGTGACGGGATAGTCCGTCCGGTTGCCTGTCTGCCGGGCAGGACGAAGTGCGCCGGCGACAGTCCAGCCGTTGGGAACCACGACCGACGCCTGGACCGGGATGTCGCGGACATAGTATCCGGCCGGATAGAGCGACGTGGCGATCCACTGGATGCTTTCCATGTCCGGCGTTGCGACGACTCGCCCCTGATTTTCATCGGTCGGCGAGAGGAACTGGAAATCGGCATCGACGGCGCTCACGCCCTCGGGAACGGCAACGTGGAAGGCGTAGACGTCGAGCGTATCGCGCACCCACTTCAGCGGCTGCCCGTTGGCGGTGAAGCGAAGTCCATCCACCTTGCGGATGTCACCGTCGGCGTCGTGGTGCCCGGGTAGCCATTTCGGGTAGAGGAGAACAAGATCCCCGCCGCCGGTCACCGGGATTTCCTCGTGGACCTTGAATATTCCGCGCGTGTTGTCGGTCGTGTCCACCGTCAGCTTTACCGTCCCGGGATAGCGCACGTCGCGGGCGGCGGGAATCGCCGCGGCTTTCGGCGTGGGCGCTTTTGGAAGACTGTTCTGTGGCGGGTTGATCTGGGCGGAAGCGGCGGACGCAAACAGCAGGCACGCAAGCGCGGCAAAGCGCATTGAATTCTCCTCGTTGACAGGAGGCCAGCATTCCCAACTGAGAACGGCTTGTCCACCGCCCGACGAAACGCAGGCAGAGGCATTCCTTCCCTTTGTCGAATGTTTTTGCCAAGGCGCGCTTGCAATGACCGCCCCGCAACCGATCCGTGGAATGCAGAGCCTCCTGGGCGAGGACGCTGACCGAATGGCAACGGTCGTCGCCGCGTTCGATCGCGTGCGGCGGCTCTACGGGTTCAAGCGAGTCGAAGTTCCGGTTCTCGAGGACACCGCCGTATTCGCCCGGACAATGGGTGAAACGACCGACGTGGTCTCAAAGGAGATGTACAGCTTCGAAGACCGCAGCGGCAATTCGGTGACCATGCGTCCGGAATTCACGGCGGGAATCGCCCGCGCCTACCTTTCGGAAGGATGGCAGCAACATGCACCCCTCAAGGTGGCGACTCACGGCCCCGCCTTCCGCTACGAGCGGCCGCAGAAGGGGCGTTTTCGCCAGTTCCACCAGCTCGACGCCGAAGTTATCGGCGCCGCCGAAGCCGCGGCCGACGTTGAGCTTCTCGCCTTTGGCGACCAGCTGTTGCGCGAACTCGGGATCGAGGGCGTGACCCTGCAGCTGAACACGCTGGGGGATTCCGCGACTCGCGAAGCGTGGCGCGAGGCGCTGGTCGATCACTTCAGCGCGGCCAGCGACCAGTTGTCGGAGGAAAGCCGCGACCGTCTGGAACGCAATCCGCTGCGAATCCTCGACAGCAAGGACCCGCGCGATCGCCCGATCGCCGACGCCGCCCCGGCAATTGACGATTTCCTGACTCCGGAAGCGCGCGACTTCTTCGCGAAGGTCAGCGCCGGGCTCGAAGCAGCCGGAGTTCGGTGGACCCGCAACCCGCGGCTGGTCCGCGGTCTCGATTATTATCGCCACACGGCGTTCGAATTCGTCACCGATCGGCTCGGCGCGCAGGGCGCGGTCATCGCGGGCGGCCGCTATGACGGCTTGGTCGAGGCGCTCGGCGGACCGCATACGCCCGCGGTCGGGTGGGCAGCCGGGATCGAGCGCCTTGCGATGCTCATCGATGCGCCGGCGACGGAAGCTCCCGTCGTCGTCGTCGTTCCGCTCGGCGAGCGTGCGGAGACTGCATCGGAAGGAATCCTGGCCGGGCTTCGCCGCGAGGGCGTCGTCAGCGAAATGGCCTATCGCGGCAACATGAAAAAGCGGCTCGGGCGGGCCAATGCGTCGGGCGCCAAATATGCGTTGATCATCGGCGACGACGAGCTCGATCGCGGCGAGGCGCAGCTCAAGGAGCTTGCGAGCGGTGAACAGCGCGCTGTTTCGCTGGATCTGCTGCTGGAAGCGATCGGTCGATGACGAAGATTTCGTCTCAGCGGATCGCGTCGATCGAAGCGCGAAAGCACGAGCTCGCTACCGAGATGGCGCGAGGCGACCTCTCTCCCGAGGAGTTCGTGAAGCTTTCGAAGGACTATGCGGCGATAGAGCCCATCGCCGAGGTTGCCCGCGAAGTCCGCAGGCTACGTGCCGAACTCGAGGTCCTGAACGGCATGGTGCACGATCCGTCTTCGGAGGCGGAGCTCAAGGAAATGGCCGAGGTCGAGGCCGACGAGATTCGCAAACGCCTGCCGAAGGCGGAGCGCGATCTCGCGGTCAAGCTCCTGCCGCGCGACTCCGCCGACGAACGAGCGGCGATGCTGGAGGTCCGGGCCGGCACGGGCGGCGATGAAGCGGCCCTGTTCGCGGGTGACCTGCTCCGGATGTATCAGCGCTTCGCCGACGAGCAGGGGTGGCGATTCGAGCTCATCTCCGCCAGCCCCGCCGAGGTCGGCGGCTACAAGGAGGCTGTTGCGTCGATCAATGGCGCCGGAGTGTTCGCGAAGCTGAAGTTCGAAAGCGGCGTACACCGGGTGCAGCGCGTTCCGGTCACGGAAGCGGGCGGGCGAATTCACACGTCGGCAGCGACGGTTGCCGTTCTCCCGGAAGCCGAGGAGGTCGACGTGCAGATCGACGACAAGGACCTGCGAATTGACGTCTATCGATCGTCCGGTCCCGGCGGCCAGTCGGTCAACACGACCGACAGCGCCGTGCGAATCACCCACCTTCCCACGGGGCTGGTCGTCATCCAGCAGGACGAGAAGTCGCAGCACAAGAACAAGGCCAAGGCGCTCAAGGTGTTGCGGACGCGCCTGTTCGAGCTGGAACGCGAGCGGCTTGCCAACGAGCGGGCCGGAGCGCGCAAGTCGATGGTGGGTTCAGGCGACCGCTCGGAGCGAATTCGGACGTACAATTTCCCCCAGGGCCGAGTGACTGACCACAGGATCAATCTCACGCTTCACAAGCTCGACGCGATCCTGGAGGGGCCGGGGCTCGGGGAACTCATCGACGCGCTGGCCGCCGAGGACGAAGCCGAAAGGCTCGCCGGCCTGGACGAGGCGTGAAACCCGTTCATCGCGCGCTTGCCGAGGCAGCGCGCCAGCTGTTGCAGGTCAGCGACACCGCCCGGCTGGATTGCGAACTGCTGATGGCGGAGGCATTCGGGGTGGAGCGTGACAGGCTGCTCCTCGACCCCCCTGGGCGGGAGCCGCCGGATCGTTTCTGGACGATGGTCGAACGTCGTAAGTCGGGGGAGCCGGTCGCGTACATCACGGGTCGCCGGGCGTTCTGGAACATCGACCTCCATGTCGGTCCCGGCGTTCTCGTGCCCAGGCCCGACAGCGAAGTGCTGATTGCCACGGCCATCGAGCATTTCGATCGGCAGTCGCGGCAGCCGAGCCGAATCCTCGATCTCGGCACCGGGCCCGGTACGCTGCTTCTTGCGGCGCTCGACGTCTGGCCGGCGGCCAGCGGCATCGGCATCGACAGCTCGCGCCGGGCACTATCCTACGCGACCGCGAATGCCCGGCGCCTCGGGCTTGAGCCTCGAGCCCGGTTCCGGCTTGGAGACTGGGGCGGGGGAATCCATGAGAGGTTCGACCTCGTCCTGTGCAACCCGCCCTATATAGCCGAGAACGACGAGGCGCTTGGTCCCGGAGTAGCCGAGCACGAACCGCACGACGCTCTTTTTGCCGGGCCCGAGGGACTCGACTCGATCGAGGTCGTTGCATCCCAGATCCCGCACCTGCTCGCGCCGCGCGGCGTCGCCGCGGTCGAAATCGGAGCGGGGCAGGGCGCTTCGGCGGTACGGCTTCTCGAACGTGACGGACTTGCGGCGCGCGTTGTCCCCGATCTCGGCGGGCGTGACCGCGCTGCAATACTGACCTGGAAATCGTAAATTCGCTTGGAATTACCGGCAATCGGCATTACATCGGTTGTTAGGACCGGGCCCGCTTTCGTGGAAATCGCCTAGGCGCATCCCGTCCTACCCCCGATGCAATCGGCCGTTCGCGACGCGCTTGGCGCCGACCGGAAGGACAAACGGAGTTGCGCACGAGCGCACTTGCGAAGGAAACGGGGGCGAACTTCTAGCATTTTGGGGAAGTCGGCTTTTGATCAACAATCGACAGGGTGGCCGCCGTCGCGGTCGCGGGGGCCAGAGGGGCCAGAATCTCGGGGGTAACCGGCAGGACAACCGCCAGCGCGGCAACGCCACGCAGCTTCTCGAGAAATACAAGAACATGGCACGCGATGCGCAGCTTGCCGGCGATCGCGTCCAGAGCGAATACTATCTGCAGTTCGCCGACCATTATTTCCGCGTCCTGGGCGAAAGCCGGTCTCGGTTCGAGGACCAGCGAAAGCAGCGCGGCGACGATTCGTCCGACGACGAGGACGACAACAGCAACGACGCTAACAGCGACGGCGATAACGATCGCGCCGAGGCTTCCGACGAGGACCGCAGCGACGGCCGCAAGAAGCGTTCGAGCAGCCGCGGTCGGTCGCAGCGCAACGGAGCAGAATCGAAGTCCGGCCCGGACGGCGAGCCAGAGCGGATCTCCGTTGATTCGCTGCCGCCATCGATCGGCCGCGATTCGGATGACGCAGAGGTTGCGGAGAAGCCGAAGCGCCGGACCCGCAAGCCGCGCAACGACAGCGATGGAGCGGAAATCGCTCCGGCAGCCTGAGGCGCCCGGACCTATGGACTACAGCGGCTCGCCAGAAATGGCGGGCCGTTTCTTTTTCAGGCGATCATGTCGACGGCGCGCGGGCGGTTCTGTGAATCGAGGGCGACGAAGGTGAACAGTCCTTCCGTTACCTTGATGTCGGTCTTGCCGCGGTCACGTGTCGCGATGACTTCGATCCTGACGCCCATCGACGTTCGTCCGACGCGCTCGACGGTCGCGTAGACGGAGATGAGATCACGCACGTGAATGGGGGTGATGAACTTCATACCCTCGATGGCAACGGTGGCGACGTGGCCGTTGGCGCGCTGCGATGCGACGATTCCTGCGGCAATGTCCATTTGCGAAAGGACCCAGCCGCCGAAGATGTGGCCGTTGGCGTTGATATCGGTCGGTCCCGGGACGACTCGAAGGATCGGCTCCCGATTCAGGTCTGTCATTCTTCCTCCTTGAACTGGGCTACTGCGTCGTCGTGACCGCTTTGCGCGCTCAGGAACGTCAACACCATCAGACCGGTGCCGAGTAGAACGGTCAGGCCCACCCCCAGCGCAGTCGCGATGAGCATATGGATGTGGACGCTGCTGTCTCCGCGCGCGACAAGGATCACGGCGATCGCCGCAATCGTCGCCGACAGCAGGGCCATCCACCGCATCGCCCGAACGAATCGCTGCAAAGTCGACTTTCGAGGGCTTGGAAGCGGGTCGGGGCGCGGCATGCGCTTCCCTTTGGGGACCGCTCGTGAGACTATCAAGGCATTGCTGGGCAAAGCCGGAGTCGTGAATGAACATCCAGGCGATCTTGGCCGCAAAGGGCCGCCACGTCTCGACAATCGGACCGGACCTCACGCTGGCGCAGGCGGTCTCGCTGCTCGGAGAAAAACGAATCGGCGCTCTTCCCGTCGTCGATAACGGGCAAGTCCTCGGAATCCT